>JAFWZV010000011.1 GCA_017517305.1 Lachnospiraceae bacterium
AGCAGCTTCACAAGGACGTAATAACGAATAAGGATAGCAAGGTGTCAATCATTTCAGGGGATCATTATCTTCATCAATCCAATCTGCAGGGACTTGTAGATGAAATTACATCATGGGATGTGAGACATTAGATGTCACATAGAATAAAATAGGGTATCTCTTAATAAAACTTCAGTTTGCACCTCACTCAAGAACGAAAAATTCAAGAGAAAAAAAGCTGCGCGATAGCCTGCCAAGGATATCGCGCAGCTTTTACTTACCAGGAAAATATCTGATAACTTTTTATCCATTATATATTCCTGGGCATATAGGGAAAATCCCCGTCGCCAGTGCCCGGAAATTTCCTGAGGATTGTCGGCGGGAGTAAAATTCCGGGCATATAGGAAAATCTCCGTCGCCACTACTCGGAAATTTCTTGAGAACTAGAGCCAACAACAAAAACCTGGGCATATAGGGAAAATCCCCGTCGCCACTGCCCAGAAATTTCCTGAGAATTGGAGCCCTCCACAAAATCCCGGGCATATAGAGAAAAACCTCTCGCCACTGCCTAGAAATTTTCTGAGAATTGGAGTCCGCCACAAAATCCCGGGCATATAGGAAAATCCCCGTCGCCACTGCCCAGAAAATTCCTGAGAACTTCCGGCGGGAGCAAAACCCCGGGCAAATAGGAAAATTCTCACCGCCACTGCCCAGAAATTTTCTGAGAATTGGAGCCCTCCACAAAACACCGGGCATATAGGAAAAAACCTCTCGTCATTGCCCAGAAAATTCCTGAGAATTGCCAGTGTACGAGATTAGAGACTATGCAACCCATTTCAAAACACAGGGTGAATAAACACTTATAGGAAAAATATATAAAAAAATTGTCAGAAATACATTTTCTAGGTAAGAATATACGAAAATAAATTAAAACGTTGTATAAACTGCAAAAATTTGATAAACTAGACAATGGTTTATTCCAACAAAATATAAGAATTAACAATTCACCCCAATGAATTTTTACTAGACTGAAGAAGAATTGTTGGAAATTATTAAGGAGGGCACAAAATGAAGAAGATGGCTGACTTTGACAAGGAGAGCTTCAAGAAAGAGGTCATTAACAACGTTAAAAACCTTTTTAGAAAGACAATTGATGAAGCAACTCCACAGCAGGTATTCCAGGCAGTTTCATATGCAGTAAGAGATGATATCATCGATCGCTGGATTGCAACTCATAAGGAGTACGAGGAGAGAAACGCTAAGACTGTATACTACCTTTCAATGGAGTTTCTTATGGGTAGAGCACTTGGCAATAACTTGATTAACTTAACAAGCTATGAGCAGATTAAGGAAGCTCTTGATGAGATGGGCTTTGACCTTAACTTCATCGAGGACCAGGAGCCAGATGCTGCACTTGGTAACGGTGGTCTTGGTAGACTTGCTGCTTGTTTCCTTGATTCACTTGCAACACTTGGTTACCCAGCATACGGCTGTGGTATCAGATACCGTTACGGTATGTTTGCACAGGCAATTGAGGATGGATATCAGATTGAGAAGCCAGATAACTGGTTAAAGGATGGTAACCCATTTGAGGTTAGACGTCCAGAGTACGCTGTAGAGGTTAAGTTTGGTGGATACGTACGTACAGAGTGCAGAGATGGTAAGAACTATTTCGTACATGAGGACTATCAGTCAATCCGTGCGGTACCATACGATCTTCCAGTAATCGGATATGGCAACAATGTTGTAAATACACTTAGAATTTGGGATGCTGAGGCTATTCAGGAGTTCAACCTTAATTCATTTGATAAGGGTGATTACCAGAAGGCTGTTGAGCAGCAGAACCTTGCTAGAAACCTTGTAGAGGTTCTTTATCCAAATGATAATCACTACTCAGGTAAGGAGCTTAGACTTAAGCAGCAGTATTTCTTCGTATCAGCTTCTATCCAGAGAGCAATTATGAAGTTTAAGGAGACTAATTCAGATATTAGAGATCTCCCTAACAAGGTTACATTCCAGCTTAACGATACTCACCCAACAGTAACTGTTGCTGAGCTTATGAGAATCCTTGTTGACGAGGAGTGCTTAGAGTGGGATGAGGCATGGGATATCACTTGCAGAACCTGTGCATACACTAACCACACTATCATGGCTGAGGCACTTGAGAAGTGGCCTATCGACTTATTCTCAAGACTTCTTCCACGTATCTACCAGATCGTTGACGAGATTAACAGAAGATATGTTAAGCTTATTGAGGATACTTATCCAGGAAATCAGGATAAGGTTAAGAATATGGCTATTCTTTATGATGGTCAGGTTAAGATGGCTCACCTTGCAATCGCAGGTAGCTACTCTGTAAATGGTGTTGCTCAGCTTCACACTGAGATTCTTAAGAAGAGAGAGCTTAAGGATTTCTATCAGATGAGACCAGACCAGTTCAATAATAAGACAAATGGTATTACTCAGAGAAGATTCCTTCTCCATGGTAACCCACTTCTCGCTTCTTGGGTAACTAAGAAGATTGGTGATGGTTGGATTACTGACCTTTCTCAGATGGCTAAGCTTAAGAAGCACGTAACTGAGAAGAAGGCTCAGAAGGAGTTTATGGATATTAAGTATAAGAACAAGGTTCGTCTTGCTGAGTACATTAAGGAGCACAATGGTATCGAGGTTGATCCTAACTCAATCTTCGACGTACAGGTTAAGAGACTCCACGAGTACAAGAGACAGCAGCTTAACATCCTTCACATTATGCACCTTTACAATGAGTTAAAGGCTAATCCAGATATGGATTTCACTCCAACTACATTTATCTTTGGTGCTAAGGCTGCTGCTGGTTACAAGACTGCTAAGCTTACTATTAAGCTTATCAACGCTGTAGCTGACGTAGTAAATAACGATGCTTCAATCAAGGGTAAGATTAAGGTTGTATTCATCGAGAACTATAGAGTTTCAAATGCAGAGATTATCTTTGCAGCTGCTGATGTATCAGAGCAGATTTCTACAGCTTCAAGAGAGGCTTCAGGTACTGGTAACATGAAGTTCATGTTAAATGGTGCTCCTACTCTTGGTACTATGGATGGTGCTAACGTTGAGATCGTTGAGGAGGTTGGCGTTGATAACGCATTCATCTTCGGTCTTTCAGCAGAAGAGGTTATGAAGTACGAGCGTGAGGGTGGTTATTACCCTATGGACGTATATAACTCAAATCCAAAGGTTAAGAAGGTACTTGATCAGTTAGTTGATGGTACTTACTCAGAGGATAAGGAGTTATTCAGACCACTTTATGATACTCTTGTTAAGCAGGATGTTTACTTTACTCTTAAGGACTTTGATTCATATGCAGATGCTCAGAAGAGAGTAAATGAGGCTTACAAGGATAAGACAGCTTGGGCTCAGATGGCTATGCTTAACACAGCATGTGCTGGTAAGTTCTCATCTGACAGAACTATCGAGCAGTACGCTCAGGAGATCTGGAAGCTTGAGAAGGTAGAGGTTAAGTTATAGACCTTTGTGCTATTAGAATAGTATAGGAGAAAACCCCGGTACTTAGTACCGGGGTTTTCTGTTCACAAAAAGTGCAAAATTATGACAAAATCGCAAAAATATGATAAGGTTTAATAAAATTCATTATTTTTATGGTTATAAAAATAATGACTAGCATCAGATATTTGTTGTTTGAGTGTAAAAATAATGTTATTATTAGCATAAGAAAAAGGGGGAAGCCTATGAAGCAAGTTCTGATTATTCCAGATGTTAATAATATAGAAGAAACTCTAAAGCTGGCAGCACAGTATAATTTGGGTTTTGAGTACAATGACTTTTTTCTACCAGATATTCTTGATGATAAGGATAAGCTAGAAAGTGTTTGTGCAAACTATAAACAGTATGATTTGCCAAATTATTGTACTATGCACGGGGCATTCTTTGATGTAATTCCCTTTAGTCCTGATAAGAGAATTAGGGAGATTTCCTTACTTAGAATAAACCAGAGTCTAGATGTGGCTAGGAAGCTTGGCGTAAAGGCTGTAGTTTTTCATACTAACTACAATCCATTTCTTAATTCTAAGGCATATGTGGAAGGCTTTATTAAGCAGAACATAAAGCTTTGGAATGATATTTTGCAACAAAACCAGGATATTAATATTTATCTGGAGAATATGTTTGATACAACTCCTGATATTATGGAGGCCATGGCTGAAGGACTTAGCAGTAATAATAATTTTGGTATATGTCTTGATTATGCCCATGCAGCCCTTTCTAAGGTAGCCCCTGAGAAGTGGGCTAGAGCTCTTGGTACATATATTAAGCATGTACATATTAACGACAATGATTTGATAAGTGACCTACATCTTGCATGGGGTGATGGAGTAATTAATAGGGGTGTATTTTATGAGGCATATCATAAGTACATGAGCCAGGCTACAGTGCTTATAGAAACCTCTGCCCATGAAAATAAGGTGAAATCCCTAGAGGTATTAGCAAGAGAAGGCTTTCTAGAGTAAACTATAGCATTATATATTATGAAAATTTATGCACTGTTCTAAGGTATAGTTCCTTATTTCAGTGCATATTTATATTTGTAGACTACTTTTGTAAGGAGAACACAGCATATGGGGGAAAAGCTTACAGTTGGCTTAGCAGGAGTGATTATAATTGTTATGCTACCCTGCCTGTTGACTTTAGCTATTAATGGAAGACATCAGGCTATTTCTGTGGATATGATTAATTCCGGTAGAGATGTACTTATCTATATTGATGGGGAAAATGTGCTTATGGACGTGGAACAGTACATAGTTGGTATACTTCCTGGAGTTGTGGATTATGGAGCCACACAGGAATTTATAGAGGCCCAGGCGGTGGCTGTAAGAACCAAGATATATTTTGCTATGGGTGAGAATACAGTGGTGGAGGAATCCACTCTTTCCTTTGAATATTTTGATGAAAATAAATATATGAATAAATATGGTATGGAAAATTATCAGGCTATACAAGACGCATTTGAACAAGCAGTTATTAATACCGCTGGACAAATTATAAAATAAATTACAACTTTGAATAAAAATTCCATATATGTTCATACTACAATTAAAGCATTAAAAATGTAGGAGGCATATATGAATAAATTTAAAGAGTTTTTTAGATCTAAAGCATTTTATATTGCGTTTGGAACAGGAATCCTTGCTTTTTCCGGACTGTTACTTGTGTACAATTATTCCGATAATCGTCAGGGGCTTAAGAAGGAGCAGGCCATTGATCTTAACCAGCCAGCTCAAATTACAGAGGAAGAGTTTGCTCCAGCGGAGTCAGATGGAGTATTAACAGGAGATGACATCGATGCAAATGGAGTTTATGGTACCTATGTAGATGAGGAGATTCTTGCAACGGATACTACAGAAGAAATTGAAGAATCAGACAGTGAAGCTGTGGCTACAGTAACAGATGCTAAAGAGGAGACAGAACCAGAGGAAACAGTTTCTGTGGCATCAAGCTATACAGAAACCCCGGAAGATGTGGCGACTAACTATAGCTATGATGGTGAGCAGAGTCTTGCTTGGCCTTTAAATGGAGATGTAATTCTTCCTTATAGTATGGACACTACAGTGTATTTTGCAACATTAAAGTCCTATAAGTGTAATCCTGGTATGCTTATCGCTGGTTCCGAGGGTACAAAGGTTGTTTCCGCTTATGATGGAGTGGTTGAATCTATTGTAGAGGACAAGGAGCATGGCACAATCGTAAATGTAAATATGGGAAATGGATATGTAACAAGCTATGGTCAGCTTATGAATGTAAGTGTGGCTGAAGGTGATGAGGTAGTATTAGGACAGCCTTTAGGAGAGATTGCTCCAGTAACTGCTTATTATACTGAGGAGGGCACTCATCTTTATTTCCAGATGACTAAGGATGGAGAAGTAGTAAATCCTATTATATATATTCAGTAAAACTAATCAAAATAACAAACCGACTACAGTAGGGGTATCCTAATTGTAGTCGGTTTTATGTTGGTGGTATGTATGCTACTTTTCAGTAAGACACTCATCGCAAAGTCCTGAGAATAAAACAGTTACATCCTCAATCTTATAGTTGGAGGCTTCAGTAGCTCTTTTGGTCAGCTCAGGAAATGGCTCCATATCAATATCCTTTACAGCATTACAGCTTCTGCAACAAAAATGAAAATGTGGTTCAACACAGGCATCGAAGTGATCAGTCTTACCGTTGGTAGTTAGCCTTAAAATAGTGCCTGCAGCTGCAAGCTGATTGAGGTTACGATAAACAGTGGCAAGACTTATATTAGGAATATCCTCTCTAATATGCTGAAATACTACATCAGCAGTAGGGTGATCCTTTCTAGTCTTTAAGAATCTTAAGATAGCCTCTCTTTGACTGCTATATTTAATAGGGGTACTCATGTAATCACCTCCTCGATAACGATAATTATTACTATTATCATAATATAATAGTATAATATTGTCAACTAGAAAAAATTATACATTATGTATTATTTTTGATTAAAAATTATACATTTTCATACAGAAATAGTCTATTTTGTAACCGATTTCAATTGACATTTTTACCCAAAGTGCTATAGTTGAATTATGTAGGGGCTTTCGTGATTATAAAGTTAGAACTTAGGGAGACAGGTTATATGAGATTTGTTGATATTAAGGAACAACTGAATAATGAAAGTGGATTAAGAGTAATTGATTCTATTCTTAATGTAGGATTTTTGGCAGCCATTATTATTGATAAGGATACTCATGAGATATTGTATCAAAACAAAAAGTCTATAGAGTATTTTGGCAATATTGCGGGGAAGCTTTGCCATGAGGCGCTTTGTACCAGTGAACAGCCTTGCTCTGGCTGTATGCTTTCAGCTATGACAGGCAATGTTGCTATATACGACTGCTATATGAAAACTCTCAATAAAAGAGTTAGATGGATGTATTCAGACATATCTTGGTTTGATGGTCGCAATGCGGTTTATGCTAAGCTTGTTGAGCTTGGGGAGGAGGATATAACCTCTGATGCTAAGTGGAAGTATCTGAAGGATATGGATCAGGACAGAAGAGATACAGATAGCTTGACCCATATACCTAATAATAACAAGTTTTTCAAGAATGCTGAGGAAATCATTAAGAAAGATCCATCATCGGACTTTGCTGTTGTATTATTTGACATAGACAGATTTAAAACTATTAATGATATATATGGTATGACTAAGGGCGATGAGGTGTTACTTCATATTGCCAGAGTACTTAAGGATAGCTTTGGCTTTGAGGATAACTATGGAAGAATGCATTCAGATTTATTTGCTTACATAATTCCTTACCAGAAGAAGGGGGAAATAATAAAGCAGATTGAGAAGCTTCGTAAGAAAATATCTCGTAATGATTTTGATTTTGATATTAATACCTCCTTTGGAATATATTTGGTGGAGGACAAGCAGGTACCTATTAATTTGATGTGTGACAGAGCCCTTATGGCTGTAAAGACCATAAAGGGAGATATATTAAAATTCTGTGCCTTCTTTAATGAGCAATACAGAGCAGATATGCTCAAGGCTAATGAAATTGAGAAAGATATGCAGGCTAGCCTTTTAAATGGGGATTTCAAGATGTACCTTCAGCCTAAGTTCAGATTGTCAGATGATAAGATGGTAGGAGCAGAGGCACTCTGTAGATGGGTACATCCTAAGAAGGGAATTATTCCTCCTATGGATTTCATTCCATTATTTGAAAAGAACGGATTTATTCTTAAGTTGGATGAATATATGTGGGAAGAGGCTTGTAGGACTCTTAGACGATGGATAGATATGGGTGTTGAGCCAATTCCTCTGTCTGTAAATATTTCCAGATACCATATTAAGCACAATGATTTGGAAGCTATATTTACAAGACTTATCAACCGATATAATATTAGCTCATCTTTGTTAACCTTAGAGCTTACAGAATCCTTATTCTTAGATAATCCTGAGGAGCTTAATCGAGTTATGTCTGGCTTACAGAAGATGGGCTTTAGGCTTGAGGTGGATGATTTTGGAGCAGGCTTTTCCTCTCTTAATATGATTAGAAATATTACAGTAGACACTATTAAGATGGACAAGGATTTCTTGGATAATGAGATTTCCTCTGACAAGGGTAAGATAGTGGTTAATCATACTATTGATATGGCTAAGGATCTTAATCTTCAGGTTGTTGCTGAAGGTGTTGAGACTAAGGAACACGTGGAGTTTCTTAAGAACTCTCGATGTGATGTGGCACAGGGTTATTACTTTGCGAAACCTATGCCATTAGACGAATTTGACAAGTTATTACAGTGATTTAATATAGAATTTTATGCAAAGTGTTCACAACAATAGTAAAATAAGTCAAAAATAATGAAAAAATTGTCGCGAAAATTACATAGATAAACTTGACATATATTACTACCTATTGTATATTGAACAATATAATAAATGAACAAAAGGAGATACGACTATGTTAGAAAAATTAACAGAGATCATTGCAGACCAGTTAAATGTAGATGCAGCTGATATTGAGCCAGCTACATCATTCAAGGATGACTTATCAGCAGACTCACTTGATCTTTATGAGATCATCATGGCTATTGAGGAAGAGTATAGCATTGAGATTCCTTCAGATGATTTAAATTCAATCGCAACAGTAGAGGATGTTATGAACTACCTTAAGAACATGGGTGTTGAGGAGTAATCCTAATCTACATAGTAGAATATAAAAAAGAACCGTACCTACGGTTCTTTTTTATTTGGTACATATATCTTAATAATTAACTAAAAAAGAAGACAGGTGATTTAAAACACCTGTCTCTTTCTATGTAGGAAGAATGAGAATTAACCCATTACTACCTCTACTGTATGAGTTGCACCATCTCCGAATGCTGGGATAACATTACCGCTGGCAGCCTTGCCGTCTACAGTCATGCTCTTAACACCCTTGCATACGTGATCTGGATTAGAAACCTTAATGTCATAAGTTGCGCCACGGAACTGACGTGAAGCAGTAAGACCATCCCAAGCTGAAGGGATTGAAGGATCAATCTTAAGACCATCGAAGTCTGGCTGTACACCTAAGATGTACTGTGAAATTGCTACCATATTCCATGCAGCAGTACCTGTAAGCCATGAGTTCTTACCCTGTCCAAAGTTCTTTCCTGTCTGTCCTACATCAGAACCTGCATCCTTACCACCAATCATCTGTCCATATACATATGGCTCAGTCTTGTGAAGCTCTGAATGCTCCTCAGTGAATGCTGGAGCGATCTCTGAATAGTACTTAAATGCCTGATCACCCTCACCAGCGTAAGCAGCAGCACAGATAATCCATGCATTGTTGTGAGTAAATATTCCTGCATTCTCCTTGTATCCACCTGGGTAAGTTGAGATCTCACCATACTGGATGTAGTACTTAGTGAATGCTGGGTTATTAAGTACAAGACCATGCTCTGTATTAAGACGCTCATCGATAGAAGCGAGAGTCTTCTTAGTAACCTCTGGGTCAAGGTCTGACATAATTGCGAAGCCCTGTGGCTCGATGAAGATCTGTCCTTCCTCACATTCCTTAGAACCCATCTTCTCGCCGTAAGCATCGTATGCACGGAGGAACCAATCTCCATCCCATGCTGATTCCATCATATTAGCCTTCATCTTATCGATTTCAGCCTGAGCTGCAGCAGCCTCATCATCCTTACCAAGATGCTTAAGAATTGCTACATAGTTAGGACCTGCGTAAGTAAAGAGTGCAGCAACGAATACTGACTCAGCAACCTTAGAGTAACCACCCTCAGCAGCAAACTTAGGGTTAGTGTAAGTCTGGAAGCTCTCACCTGGAGTATCTGAGAAGCATGAAAGGTTGATACAATCGTTCCAGTCAGCTCTCATAGCAAGTGGAAGACCATGAGGGCCTAAGTTGTTAACAATCTTGTAGAATGATACCTTAAGGTGATCAAGCATTGGCTGAGCCTTGCTCATATCATTATCATAAGGAACCATCTCATCTAAGAGACCCCAATCACCAGTCTCCTTGATGTATGCAGCTACTGAAAGGATGAGCCATAATGGATCATCTGAGAAGTCACCACCGATGTCGGCATTACCCTTCTTAGTAAGTGGCTGATACTGATGGTAGCATCCACCATCTGGGAACTGAGTTGAAGCAATATCAATAATTCTCTCTCTAGCACGATCAGGAATCTGATGAACGAAACCAAGAACATCCTGGTTAGAATCTCTGAATCCCATTCCTCTACCGATACCTGACTCAAAATATGAAGCAGAACGTGAAAGGTTAAATGTAACCATACACTGATACTGATTCCAAATATTTACCATACGGTTAACCTTGTCATCTGGAGTCTCAACATTTAAGATTCCGAGAAGCTTATCCCAAGTAGCTTTAAGCTCTGCAAGACCTGCAGCAACCTTCTCAGGAGTGTTGTACTTATCCATCATGGCAAGTGCCTTTGTCTTGTTAATAGTCTTTCCATCAGCCTCAAACTTCTCATCAACTGGCATCTCAACATAACCAAGGATGAAGATAAGAGTCTTAGTCTCACCTGGAGCAAGAGTAATCTTCTTATAGTGTGAAGCGATTGGTGCCCAACCATCTGCAAATGAGTTAGTAGCCTGACCTGCCTCTACAGCCTCTGGGTTGTGGAAACCGTTGTAAAGACCGATGAAAGCATCTCTGTCAGTATCATAACCATCGATAGTATCATTAACAGTATAGAATGCGAAATGATCACGTCTATCTCTGTACTCTGTCTTGTGGTAGATAGTTGAATCCTTAACCTCTACACGACCTGTAGAGAAGTTTCTCTGGAAGTTAGTGCAGTCATCCTGTGCATCCCAGAGACACCATTCAGCAAATGAGAATAAGCTGAAAGTCTTCTCAGCAGAACCAGTATTAGTAAGTACTACCTGCTGAACCTCACCTGCGTAGTTCTGTGGTACGAAGAAAGTAACCTCAGCCTTAAGGTCATTCTTTGAACCTGTGATAATTGTATAACCCATACCGTGACGACACTCGTATGAGTCTAAAGTTGTCTTAACTGGTGACCAACCTGGGTTCCAGATTGTACCATTATCATTGATATAGAAGTAACGACCACCCATATCAATTGGAACATTGTTATAACGATAACGAGTGATTCTTCTAAGACGAGCATCCTTGTAGAAGGAGTATCCACCTGCTGTATTAGAAATCAATGAGAAGAAATCCTGTGTTCCAAGGTAGTTAATCCATGGATAAGGAGTCTTTGGTGATGTGATGACATATTCCTTATTGGCGTCATCAAAATAACCGAATTTCATATTATGTACCTTCCTTTCATAAACACTGCCAATATTATATAATAAAAAAGCCTAAAAGACAACAAGAATTGTTGGTTTGTGCAGAATAAAATAAAGGTAGAAACAAGTTGAAAAAGACTCAATTTGTGTTATGCTTAACCTAGTAATCAAAATTCACAAAATATTAGGTGAAGGAGAAAAAATAAGGAGGAAATTAAAGATGAGAAAAGGATTAAAAATAGTATTATTAATCACCTTGCTATTGGTAGTTGCAGCTGCAGCAGTATTCTTTATAGTAATAGATAAGGAAAAAGAATCAATGACTGCAAATGAATTCTGTGATGAGTTAGAAGATGAGGGCTATGTCATAGTTGATGTTACCTCTCAATATGCATCCTATGGTATCGACGAGGCATATTTAGCTGTTAAGTCAAATCAAGAATACCAGATAGAATTTTATGAGTTATCCAGTGTAAGCAAGGCTGAAAATATGTTTGAAACAAACAAAGAATATTTTGAAGATAGAGCAGGATCAAAAAGAGTGACAAGCTCCTATGGCTTTGGCAACTACGATATATATTCTCTTACTTCAAATGGAGACTTTATGTATCTGTGTAGAATCGATAACACCCTGCTTTATATCGACGTTGAAGATATTTACAAGGATGAAGTGAAGGAAATCATCGACGAGTTGGATTACTAAAATTGGAAGATTTTAAGAAATACACTATGAGCTATTAAAACAGGGCTGTGCCAATATACTACATTCCGGCCGCGACAGGGTGGGGACTAAGCTGACCATTGCTGTGCACGGTCAGCGTGGACCCACCCTAGGCAGGCCGGCCAGTAATTAAAGTTGCACAGCCCTGATGGAACAATAGTAAAAACAGGTAGCGCTAAGGCGCTACCTGTTTTTTAATTACATTGTATATACTTTTTGACTAATAGTCTTACGCTCGCCAGGCTTAAGCTCCATATATCCTGACTCATCAGCAGGAAGAGGCTGGTTAGGAGCATCAATAATCCATGTACATGGCTCTGGACAGAAATAACCCTTGTCGCCATGGTCGTTCCAGATAACCCAGAACTTAAAGTCTCTAGAAACCTCATAGCAGATTCTCTTCTTAGACTTCACATCTGTTGCAACTGCGCCATAGAAAGGCTTTCCATCAAGAGTACCCTCCTCAGCGAAGAATACGTCGTTATCAATATCGTGAAGAACAGGAATCTGAGAGCCTGTCAAATACTGCTTATCGTGGTCTGTCATTCTAAGGAAGCCTCCAGTTGGAATACATGACTTAGAAAGCTCCCACTTGTCTCCTACAGGAACGTAAAGTCTCATGTCAAGACCCTCGCCGTTCTTAGTGAAAGGTCCATTCATAGCAGTGTGGTTACACACGCCATATGGAAGCTGCTTGTCTGATGTATTAGTCATAGTGAACTCATAGAAAAGTCCCTCATCAGAAAGTGTAAATGTATATTCTGCCATAAAGCTGACAGGATAGATTGAGAAAAACTCATCCTTGTCATCATATATATACTGAGTTTTAGCTATTGCCACTGAACCCTTAACCTCTGCGCTTACAATAGAGTGTTCTCTCTTATGAAGGAAGCCATGGATATGGTTTCCTAATGGATCATTCAGTGGGAAGTTGTAGGTTGCATCTGAAACCTTTAACACTCCACCTGCAAGTCTGTTAGGAAGGTATAATGTTGGTAAGCCATAAACCTCCGCAGAAGCTTGAAGCTGCTCTATGGAAAGAGCCTCGTCATATCTAAAAATTTCAATTTCATTGTCGGTGTCCTGCATTCTCATTACGTTACTGCCTAGGAAAGGTGCAATAACTGCTCTGTACTTGCCGGCTACAAGCTCAATTACATCTTTACCCTTGTAGTCTACAACTTTAGCTGAATAACTCATAAATTAATCCTCCTATAAAAATTGTCCCCAAAACCCAATTAATTTTTATAAACGAATGAAATTTATAATCTCAAAAATAACTGGGTAATCATCTTATAAAAATAAAGAATAATTACATAAAATAATAGCATATCGCACAAACTATGTCTAGACTCATAAGCAACAAAAAGGGTTGTCAAAATGGACAAAAATAATTACTCACAATGGACAATTTGTAAGAATAAAATGTAAAAGAGAGAAAATAAGCGGTCTCTGATTCTCTATACAATAGTATGCTGACAAAAATTCTTAAGAAAATGGAATGATAACAAAAAAAGTTTTACTGAGACTGCCTTATAATAAAAACCCATATATGACTTCCCTACTGGGACATATATGGGTTAAAGTTTGAATTTTACCTGGACAGGCTCCTTAAGAGATTGTCCACCTTTAGATTTTACCTGAGTTGTTATGTGAAGAGTGTACTGCTCACTGGTTGCATATGCTTCAATACCCTCGATTTCAATTTGGCCACTCTCCATATTGTAGCTAATATAAGAGCGAAGCTTTTGATTTTGAGAATTGGTAACATACATTGTGTTGTTGTTAACAGTCTTTGGGTCTAAGGGTATATTAAATTTTACTCGCCAAACAAAATTACCTGTTTTAAAACGAAGGTTTTGCTTTACTTTATTGGACAAGCTTGATGGTATATCTGAAATTTCGATATGGTTCTGTGCCATTAATTCCACCTCTAAGTTTTAATAACTTGATTTTATAATAGAAATTTAGCACATTTTCCACAGAAAGAAAAGTGTCTTTTGATGTAAATATTTAGAGGATGGTATTTCTTTACTTTCAAGGCGAATGTATCTAAAATTAGAATTGTTACAAAAATGTTACACAAATGTTAGGAGATGATTAAATGAAACAATTTAAGAAAAACTCCTACAAAAGATATTATATTACTGGATTGGTGGCCATGCTTACCCTGGTAATAATGACAATATGCAACTATGCAGATAAGAAGGTATATAGAGTGTACATTGAGAATAGATTAGTGGGAATAACCGCGGAAAGTCCAGAGGTTATTGAAAAGACCTATAACGAGGTAAAGGCTAAGAAATACGCTCAGGGAGCAGAGATTATTAATGAGGATATAAGCATAAGTACAGAGTCCATAGCTAAGAATCAGGAGCTGGTGTCCAAGGAGGAATTAGCTAGAAGATTTTATGTTGAATTAGAGGAAGAAGAGGTTGTGGCAAGCTCAATTATAATTCCAGGAAGAACCTTAACTAAGGAGCTACCTATGGAAACTATTTACGTGGAGGATGCAGCTCTTTATAAGGGAGAGTCCAGAGTTCTTGCAGAGGGAAAAAATGAGACCAGACAGATTACTGTTCAGAATACTATACACGATGGCAAGGCTAGTCAACGAATAATAGAAAATGTAGTTGTAGATAAGGCTCAGCCAAAGATTATAGCTGTAGGTGTAAAGGAAAAGCCTGCCTACATTATGCCGGTGGAGGATTATGAGTTTACTTCAGCTTTTGGTCCAAGATGGGGAAGAGCCCATGAGGGAATTGATTTGGCAGTATCCTCAGGCTCCATAGTCTCAGCTGCAGCAGATGGAGTGGTAATACAGTCAGGTTGGAATGGTGGCTATGGAATAAGCATCTATGTAGACCATGGAAATGGAATTATAACTCGCTACGGACACCTTAGTCAGGCCTATGCTCAGGTTGGTAGACAGGTTAAGCAGGGAGAAACCATAGGACTTTCAGGAAATACTGGAAATAGCACAGGTCCACATCTTCATTTTGAGATTAGAATTGGTGATGTGGCGGTGGACCCGACTAATTATGTGGATGTAGAATGATTTGTGAAAAAAAGGTGAATAAATAATTCTTTGCTTGCATTTCATAATTTAGTGTGGTAGTTTTACACTAAAGATGACGTAGTAACGAAAACTACATCACAAGGAGAAAGGGGCGATTTGTATGAGCGATACAATCAAAAAATTAAAGGATCCAGGCAGTGCTATAACTCATTTTATTGCTATGATTATGGCTATATTTGCGGCAACACCACTACTAATTAAGGCTTTATCTAAGGGGAAGGATTCAGCGATTTGTTGCCTTATATTTATAGTAAGTATGATTTTGCTTTATGGTGCAAGCACCATTTACCATTCCATTGACAAGGGAGATAGAATCAACACTATACTTAAGAAATTTGACCATGCTATGATTTTTGTGCTTATTGCCGGATCATATACACCTATCTGTCTGCTAGTTATAGGGGGCAAGATTGGTACATTTTTATTAGCACTGGTTTGGGCGGTTGGAATTATAGGCATAATCTTTAAGCTTTGCTGGGTAACCTGTCCAAAATGGTTGTCCTCAGCTATGTATATTGCTATGGGTTGGTTGTGTGTATTAGCTTTCTCACCTATTGTAAATAACATGACAAGGGAAGCATTTTCTTGGCTTTTAGTTGGTGGAGTAATCTATACTGTAGGTGGTGTGCTTTATGCTATGAAGACACCTAGAGTTAAGGCCTTTAATTTAAGACACAAATTCTTTGGGACTCACGAGATTTTCCATCTCTTTGTCATGGCTGGAAGCTTATGTCATTTTGTTCTCATATATAATTACATCGTATAGAAGTAAACTACAAATAAATATAAAAATGAGTTTAGAAATCCTCTGGTTTTTCCGATATTTATAAAAGAATAATATGGAAATCCGGAGGATTTTTTATGGTACATAACGGAATTATCAATACTAATATAAATCAGAATGTAGGGGCAGGCATAAGCATTGGAGCCAATTCCAATTACGGTATGGAAGCGGACTCTGTAAATAACGGAGGACAGGCAACTAAGGCTGGCAATGATGATGCCTTATCTTTGTTTGTGCAGGGAGAGAAGAATAAAAAGCCAAGCACTACTATGGAAAACTTTAAGGAATATATGAAGGACAAGCAGGAGCAGGCCAAGGAGGCAGGAGAGGATTTGGCAACCAAGGAGAGGGAGGCCAAGGAGCAGGCTAAGAAGGTTAGCCAGACTGTGTCCGCAGAGGAGCTGCGTCAGCTTGAGATGATGGGAATAGACGTGGATACTGCCAGCATGACTGATCTTATGGGCATGGTAAATACTTTAAGATATAATCAGGAAACGGCAGAAACTGCAGAGCTTATGGCTAAAATTGCTATGGATAAGGGTAATACTAATTCGGTGACCATGGTTGGAGGAAATGTTACTGTAGGCGGTACTGAGCTTGAGAGTGTATCTGTTGGAGATGTGCTTGTGGCACAGAGTAAGCCTGCAGATAATATGCCTGATTCTAATATTACAGAGATTCAGATTGAGACTAATGATTTAGCTTCAGGAGAGGATATAAGACTTACAGATAATGAGGCAATTTATTTGCTTAAGAATAATATGGATTTATCTAAGGAGAATCTGTATAAGGCGCATTTTAGTGGAATAAAGCTTGCTGCTGGGGCAAATGAAAAGCTAATGGCAGATATGGAGCCTCAGCTTTCTAAGGTTATAGAGCAGGCAGGTCTTTCGGTGGATGATGAAACTATGGAGGCTACTAAGCTTCTTATGAGTAATGATGTTCCGGTAACTACTGATAACCTTAAGAAATATATGGATATGAAGCCATTTATGGGTAAGACTGCCAATGAGGCAGGTATACCAGAGAAGATTGTAGCTGTTAGTGAATGGGATGTGGCTACAAAGGCTAGTAAGCTTTATGAGGATATTAGAAGCATTGACCCTAAAAAGGTGTATGAGATGGCTACTAAAGGAAAGGCTGTAACTATAGCCTCAGTCCTTAAATACAGTGAATTGTCTGGTGATTTGGCACAGGCCAATGAGGGTATTACTAATATATTGGATAATTCTGTGGCAGAGCTTGACCAGTCTATGTTTACAGATCAAAAGGCAGTTACAGCTATGCGTCAGATGGAGGAGCTTCGTCTATCTATGACTAGTGCTATGGCTGGCAAATTAATTAAGCTGGATATGAATGTAGATACCAGAGAGCTTTCTAAGGTGGTATCTATGCTTAAGAATATTGAAAGTCAGATGGCCAAGGAAGCATTTTATGCGGCAGGAGTTGACCCGACAGAGGAGAATATTAATCTCTATCAGGAGGTAAGTGCCAAGGTAAGTGCTATTGGCAAAGCACCTGAGGGCATTATAGCTGCACCACTTATGGGTGAGTCCTTTACCATTGAGGGACTGCATAGAAAAATCACACCAGTTATGGCTGGTGAGGATGGTGCTATGGATGGGCAGACTAATCAGGGTGCTTCTAGTCAGGCGGTAGCTAGTCAGCTTTCAGGCAGAGAGATAGAAGCTGTTCGAAGAAGCTATGAGGCTGTGGGAACTGCTCCTAGACGTGACATGGGTGACAGCATAGCTAAGGCATTTGCAAATGTTAAGGATATCCTTAAGGAGATGGATATGCCAGTTAACTATGAGACTGAGAGAGCTGTAAGAATTTTAGGATATAATCAGCTTGAGATTACTGAGGATAATATTAATCAAATTATAGATTATGACCGTCAGGTAAATGATATGCTTAATACATTTTACCCTGAGGCAGTTATTGGTATGATTAAGGATGGAATTAATCCACTTGATGTGCCAATTGATGAGCTTAATAAGAAGATTAAGGATAAGAATTACAACAACGGAGTTACTGAGGCTAAGAATTTTGCCACCTTCCTTAGAGATATGGAGAAGCAGGGCGAGCTTACACCAGACCAAAGAGAGGCCTATGTTGGAATGTATAGAGTTATGGAGAAGCTTGCAAAGTCAGGAGACCGTGAGGCAGGGTATTTATTTGCCAATGGTGGAAGATTAACTGTGAGAAACCTTATAACTGCTATGAGAAGTCGCAAGGCAGCAGGGGTTGATGTGGGTATTGATGATAGCTTTGGTATGCTTCAGGAGGTAAATGTAAGTGGTAAGAGAATGGATGAGCAGATAGCAGGTGCATTTTCTCCTGCAGAAGCTTTAGAACAGCTTAAGGATAATGTTGAGAGATTTATGGAGGATAATTCTCTGGAGCTTACTCCTGTAAATATTAGAGCTGTAAATGCTATGCTTAATCAGCCAGGTGGAGTATATTCTCTTGTGTCAGAGCTTCTTGGAAAGATGAAATTTAACACCAATACCAAGGCGGAAGCCATAGATGAGGAAACTGAGAATATGGCGGATTCTATGGTTGGAGAAGAGGTGCCGGTTAATATAGCTGATTTTGCTGATAACATAGCTATGGATAAAATATTAGAGCATCTTCGCGGCAGTGAGGAAATGTCTCTTGGGTATGAGGACCTTAGAGCAAACTTAACAGAGCTTATGTATCAGTGGGGTGCAGCAACTACCATTGATAAGATGGATATTGCTACTATAAAAACTGTTAACGCAGGCTTTAATATAATGTCTGGTATGGCTAAGAAGGACAAGTTCTGCATACCTGTAGAAACCCAGCAGGGAACTAAGGTTATGAATCTTACCATTAAGAAGGATGGGACAAATCCTGGACTTGTAGAGGTTAGTATGAAGACTGACTTCTACGGAGAGCTTATGGTAAGTCTTAAGTCAGATGAAAATGGCGCTCTATATGGACAGATTGTATCTGATGGCAGTGATGGAAATTTTGCTCTTAAGGATTCAGAAGCTAAATTTAAGGAGTCCCTTATGGCAGCAGGCTACAATGCTGATGGCGTAGAGGTAGGTAGTGTTGCTACTGTTGATTTGGCGGCATACTCAGGAATTACTTCAGAAAAGCTATATCAGGTATCGGTGGCTGTAGTGAAGGCTATGGCAGGGATAGTGTAATATGGATAGATTAATATTTCATGTGGATGTTAATAGTGCATTTTTATCTTGGGAGGCGGCAAGGCGTGTCAGGTTAGGAGAACCTGATTTGAGGCTTATTCCCTCCTGTGTGGGTGGAAATCCTGAGAGGCGAACCAGTATAGTAACTGCAAAATCCATACCTGCTAAGGCATATGGTATAAATACAGGTGAGCCTATTTCCATGGCACTTAGAAAGTGTCCAAATCTTGTGGTGGTGGAGAGTGATTTTAGGCTTTATCAGGAATGCTCTAAGGCCTTTAAAGACATTTGCAGAAAATACGCTCCTTGCGTGGAGGAATTTTCCATAGATGAGTGCTTTCTTGATATGACAGGCACAGGGAAAATATATCCTGATCCAGTTAAGACGGCACATGACATAAAGGATGAAATTAGAGATACATTAGGCTTTACTGTGAATGTAGGCATAGGAGCTAACAAGCTTCTTGCCAAGATGGCCAGTGATTTTGAAAAGCCGGACAAAGTACATACATTACTTAATCAGGAAGAGGTGGAGACAAAGATGTGGCCTCTTCCTATTAGTGATTTATTTGGAGTGGGGAAGGCATCCGCTAAACGTTTAATAGATGCAGGAATAAAAACTGTAGGTCAGCTTGCAAAGTCCGATTTGAGCTTTATTAAAATGCTTGTTGGAGATAAGTCTGGAGAGCATATATATGCTCTTGCTAATGGAATAGATGAGTCTCCTGTTTCCTCAGAGGAGAGGGAGGCAAAAAGCTATAGCGTGGTAACCATGGTGGAGGAGAATATAACCTCCTACGAGGTGGCTAACCAAATATTGCTAGGCCTTGCAGACAGTGTATGCGCACGAATGAGAAGAGAGGGAGCAAAGGCATATTGTGTGTCTGTGAAGATAAGGTCGGATGATTTTAGGAATCAGTCTCACCAGCTTAATTTGTCTGATGCAACTGATGTGACTGAAGAGGTATATGAGACCTCCAAGACTTTATTTGCAAATTTATGGGATGGGAAAACACCACTTAGACTTATGGGAATAGCCCTTTCTAATATATCAAAGGATGAAGAGGAACAGCTGTCTTTATTCGTGGATGAGGAAAAGGAAAAGCAGAAGAAGGTAGATGCTGCTATGGACTCCATTAGAAGCAAATATGGAATGGGAAAAATTGTGCGTGGTTCTGTTATGAAGAATTCCATGAATGTTGGTAAAAAGTTTAATCAGTAGCTAGGTAAAAATACTAATGCAAGGTTAAGAATTCTATGCAATTCTCCGATAAAATGAATAGCTAGAAACAACAGAAAGCCAGTAAGCAGTTGTTGCTTGCTGGCTTTAAAATCGGAATAACCATTCAGGAGGGATTGACATGAGAATTAATCACAATTCATTGGCACTTAATGCCAGCGACCATTTTGCAACTATTAATAAGAACATTGCAAAGTCTATGGAGAGACTTTCATCAGGATATAAGATAACAAGCCCTGCAGACGATGCAGCAGGCCTTGCAATTTCAGTTAAGATGAGCTCACAGATAAGGGGCTTAGATAGAGCATCGCTTAATTCAAATGATGGTATATCAGTTATACAGTCCGCTGAGGGTGGTATGAACGAGATACATTCTATACTTGGACGTATGAGAGAATTGGCAGTTCAGGCTGCTAATGATGTAAACTCTGAAGAGGATAGAGATGCTATTCAGGAAGAGATTAATGCTTTGATTGAGGAGTTAAATCAGATAACTGAGACAACTACATTTAATGGTCAGGAGCTTCTTAATGGTGACCTTACTAGAAAGACTCTTTCATCAGATTACAATGTGCAGACAACCTATCTCTCTGAAGAGGTTAATGAAGGAGTGTATGAGCTGAAGATTTCAGCTATGGCTACCCAGGCTGCTATTACTACAGGTCTTTTTGACTCAGGTGATACAATTACCGAGGAACAGGCAGGAACAATTCATATTAATGGATTTATGGTTGAGATTGAAGAGGGCATGACAATGACAGATGTATTTAGTACTCTTCAGACTCATCTTAGTAAGATAGATGTGGACGTTTTTGCATCACCAGATGGTGGTGCTACAGAGGCGGACTTTTCTTCAGGAGCAACGGTTATGTTTAGAAATCAGCACTATGGCTCAGAGGAAAGACTTGAGATAGGTGTATCAAATGAAGAGCTTGGAGCACTTCTTGGTCTTACTGATGGACAGGTTGTATATGGCACAGATTGTCAGGCTACCCTTACTGTAACTGATGAGGGCTTTTCCGCATCGGCTACGATAGATGCTTATGGCAATGATCTGGTGGTTACAGATAGAAACGGCTTTGAGATGAAGATAACAGCAGATCCTGATACATTAGAGGAAGGCACTGGTACTGTGGAGATAGAAGTGTTCTCAGCAGGAATAATGGTTATTCAGTCAGGTGCTTACTCTGGAGATGAGGTTCATCTTGATATACCTAAGATGGATGCTAAGAGTTTAGGTGTAGATAAACTAATAATGTACACTAATGAGTATGCTTCAGAGGCTATAGAGGCAATTGATGAAGCTGTTAAGATGGTATCAGACATTCGTTCAAAGATGGGTGCTTACGAGAATAGATTAAATGATGTATACAGCAATCTTGAGGTACAGGAGGAAAGTATTACAGCTGCATATTCAAGAATGATAGATACTGATATGGCTGAGGAAATGACTAATTATACTCAGCAGGATGTGCTTGCGCAGGCAGCTATATCCATGATGCAGAAGTCTAATGAGAGACCTGCGTCTGTGCTACAGCTTTTACAGAATTAGTAGGAGGCGCCTATGACTAAGGAACAGATTAAGGAATTTACTTTAAGAACCACAAATAGTAATCATAGCGGACTTATACTGGTACTTTTTGATGTGGTAAATGTATACATTTCTGATTCTATTACTGCATATAATTCAGGGGATAAGGATGAATATTTAAAGAATATTAGAATGGCTAAAAAGTCTCACAATGAGCTTATGTCCTGCATAAATCCAGGTGATGCGTTGGGTAAAAAGGTGCTTTTAGTTTTCAGATTTATCTACGGAAAGCTAGCTAGCTCAGAGGCCAAAAGAAGTCCTGATGAGCTTGACAGATGTCAGGGGATGTTGGATAATCTTAAGGTAGGCTTTGAGAAGCTTCATAGTATAGATACAGAAGGACCTGTTATGAAGAATACTCATCAGGTATATGCTGGACTTACCTATGGCAAGGGTACCTTAAGTGAAAGCACTTTGGGAGATACCTATAATAGAGGCTTCAAGGCTTAATATTAAATGTGCAAAGCACATATACATAAGGAGTTAGAACATGATTAAGGACGATTGCATATTTTGTAAGATTGCTAAAGGTGAAATTCCTTCAGCTACTATTTACGAGTCATCAGAGTTTAGATGTATATTAGACGTGGCACCTGCTAACAAGGGTCATGCCTTAATTATAACTAAGGAGCATTATGATAACATCTTCCAGTTGGACGCAGAGACAGCTGCTAAGATTTTTTCCTTTGCTACAGTTGCTGCTAAGGCAATTAAGGAGGAAACTGGTTGTGAGGGTATGAATGTGCTCCAGAATAATGGCGCAGTAGCAGGACAGACTGTAAATCATTTCCATCTTCATTTGGTACCTAGAAATACTGATGATGGTGTGAATATGTCTTGGAAGACTATGGAGACAGAGGCATCAGAGCAGCAGGCTTTGGCAAAATCTATAAAGAGCAGAATTTAACACAGGAAAAGACACATTGCATTTTAGATAATAATTCGTGCAATAATTTTAAAATCGGTAAAAGTTCACAGAATTTTACCGATTTTTTATGCTGTGACTTATTGACACAAAACTTATACAAAGCTATACTAGTGGAATATTGTGGATAGGAGAAATAGTTGTGGGAAATAGTAAGAAAAATAAGAACAATAAAACAAGAAAAACCTTAAAGATTATGGGATATGTTATATGTACTATATTGCTGATAGCGACAATAGTTACATCAGTATTTGCCATTAAATTAAATGTATTGCCAACTCCCCTGTTGGTAATTTTAATACTAATAGGACTGGTGGTTATAGGTATATTTGCCATGTGCCAGAGGTGGTTAGTACCCGGAGTAATAACCAAGGTTCTTGCCTTTGCAATGACATTGGTTATGGTGCTTGCTTGTGTTTATATGAATATAACCTTTAGTGCCTTGTCTAAGATGACAGGAGTATCTACACAGATAAGTAATATCCATGTGTATGTTTTGGCAGAGGATCCTGCTGATGATTTGGCGGATATATCAGATTACCAGTTTGGTATATTGGGAACTCTTGATAGAGATAATACAGATAAGTTTGTTAGAGATATTAATTCTGACCTTAAGAAGGAAATCAGTATAACAGAATATAATAATGTGATTGAAATAGCGGATGCTCTTTATAGTGGAGAGGTTAGAGCAATAATTTTAAATAGTGCGTACATAAGCTTTGTGACAGATACTGCAGGATATGAGGACTTTGAAAGTAGAATAAAGTCTATATCCAGTGTTGAAATTGTAGAAGAGATAGAGGTTAATGAAGAGAAAAAGGATATAGAGTACTCTGGAGATGAGGTTGTAGCTATCTACATAAGCGGAAATGATTGCGAGGGTGTGCCTGAAGTAAATGGTAACAGTGATGTAAACATTCTTCTTGTGGCAAACCTAAAGACAAGACAGGTGCTTCTTGTAAGTACTCCAAGAGATTTCTATGTACCACTTTCTATATCCAATGGACAGAAGGATAAGCTTACTCATGCAGGTGCTTACGGAATAGATGTTTCCGTTGAAACTCTAGAGATGTTGTATGGTTTGGATATTGACGATTATGTAAAGGTAAACTTTACAGGATTTATAGAAATAGTTGATGCCTTAGGTGGAGTAACTGTTTATTCAGAGTATGATTTCTACATGGAGAACGATACCCTTCACTACACACAGGGTTATAATGAGTTAAATGGTTATGAGGCACTGATGTTTGCTCGTAACAGAGGAGCATTTTCAGATGGAGACAGACAGCGTGGTAAGAACCAGATGGCTGTTATAGAAGCAATAATTAAGGAAATGGCAACCTCAGATATGCTTAAGAATTATACAGAGGTATTAGATGCAATATCCGATAGTATGATTACAAGTATGTCTTATGAGGAAATATCAAATCTGGTAAAATTCCAGCTTAATAACATGGAACCATGGGAGGTTCTAAAGTATAGTGTTAATGGTTATGATAGTGCAAATGTAACCTACAGCTTAGGTGGAACTGTTTATGTAATGGAGCCTGATTACGCGACTGTTGAGCAGGCTAAGGAATATATTAGACAAATGTATGAGGGTAAGAGAATTACCATTCAACCATAAGGAGTTAGGAAAAGGAGCCACTTCATTGAAGTAGCTCCTTTTTATATTGCTTTGTGCTGATTTATTTGAGTAATGTAGATATGAAATATATGATTAGCATATGCACTGGGTAGTATGAATAAAATACATATTTCATAGAAGGTCCCTTCTGGTGATTATGAAGAAGGATAGGAATCATGGCAATGAGTGCAAATAATTCCATCATTTCTGACATGGCCAATGTGGCTAAAAGTAACCCTAGTGTAATTAAGAATGGTCTGTCCTTAAGTACATAAAATATAACAATTACCACTATACCGTAGCCTGCATAATCACAGTTAATAGTATCAGCAAAGGATACGGCACAAACCACTGCAACCATATCTAGAAATACGCACATAGGTTTATTGACAATATTCTTTTTACAGCATGTCTTGCAATATTCCATTCCGGAGATAGTTATTAGGCCTATAGCTAAGGTAAAGAATACATTTAGATTCTTGCTAAAGCTTAGGGCCTCTCCCCTGGTAAGAAGGGAGAATGGAATCTGAGAAAATAAAGCAAATATTAGTAATCGCAAAACATAAGCGAAAACATCCTTTGTATAGAATAAGCCTTCTACAATCAGATAACAAAAGATTGGAAATGCTATACGCCCGATTATTCTAAGTAAGGTATAGGTGTTCATAGACATTAGGCCTGACAGATAGTAGTTTCCGTTATAATAAGTAGTTCCAAGACAAGCGCCAATGTGATCTATAGTCATGCAAATTATTGCAATAATCTTTAGAGTAAAGGTATTGATAAAGCCAGAGTGATGAACCTTTTTTCTAAAGAAGGTCACGGGATTTGTAACATTATTATCCATATTAGCTCCTTAATAATTATATTTTTAAATTAGAAATATGTTCCATAATAAAGTATAATAAGGAATTCTGCAAGAATTTTGTTGACAACGAAAAGCTTATAGAGTATTGTAAACGTATCTCTCTTATTCAGAGTGGTGGAGTCATAAGGGACTATGAAGCCACGGCAACCCCGGAGATTAAAAATCGATGGAAGGTGCCGACCTGAGCGAGTACAGTAAGTAATCGAGCAATAAGAGGATTTGAGCATATGATATTCAAATCCGATTGTGGCTTTTACAATCGGATTTCTTCTTTATATAGATATCAAAAGTCAAATCTCTGTAAGGGAGATAAATTGCGCTAGCGGACTTGTCCTGCCTGGCTGTCGGTATGACGGATTAAAGAATAGTAAAAATACGGAGGGAATTTAAAATGGAAAAATTATTATTCACATCAGAATCAGTAACTGAGGGACATCCTGACAAAATCTGTGACCAGATTTCAGATGCAATACTTGATGCAATTTTAGAGCAGGATCCTATGAGTAGAGTAGCATGTGAGACTGCTTGTACAACAGGCCTTGTTCTTGTAATGGGTGAGATTACAACTAAGGCACAGATTGATATTCAGTCAATCGTTAGAGAGACAATTAGAGAGATTGGTTACGACAGAGCAAAGTATGGTTTTGACTGTGATACCTGTGGAGTTATTACCGCTCTTGATAAGCAGAGTGCAGATATTGCAATGGGAGTTGATAAGGCTCTTGAGGCAAAGGAAAATTCTATGAGTGATGAAGAAATCGAGGCAATCGGTGCTGGTGACCAGGGTATGATGTTTGGATACGCGGTAAATGAGACACCAGAGCTTATGCCTTATCCAATTTCACTTGCTCATAAGCTTGCACTTAAGCTTACAGAGGTTAGAAAGAACGGAACCCTTCCTTATCTTAGACCAGATGGTAAGACTCAGGTATCAGTTGAGTATGATGAAAATGGCAAGCCATTTAGATTAGATGCAGTAGTACTTTCAACTCAGCATGGTGAAGAGGTTACCCAGGAGCAGATTCATGCAGATATTAAGAAATATGTATTTGACCCAGTGCTTCCTAAAGAGATGGTGGATGAGAATACTAAGTTCTTTATCAATCCAACAGGAAGATTCGTAATCGGAGGACCTAATGGAGATAGTGGTCTTACAGGACGTAAGATTATAGTAGATACTTATGGTGGATATGGCCGTCACGGCGGTGGTGCCTTCTCAGGTAAGGATTGTACAAAGGTTGATAGATCAGCAGCTTACGCAGCAAGATATGTAGCTAAGAATATTGTAGCAGCAGGACTTGCTGATAAGTGTGAGATTCAGCTTTCATATGCTATCGGTGTTGCAAGACCAACATCTATCATGGTAGATACCTTTGGCACAGGAAAGCTTGCAGATGACAAGCTAGTTGAGATTATTAGAGAGAACTTTGACTTAAGACCTGCAGGAATTATTAAGATGCTCGACCTAAGAAGACCTATTTACAAGCAGACTGCTGCTTATGGTCATTTTGGTAGAAATGATATCGATGTACCTTGGGAGAAGACAGATATGGCAGACAAGCTTAAGAGCTATTTATAGGCTTTTGGCTTTTGGGTAGAAAGGAAATAATAATATGAAAAATATGCTTAATTTTAAGAACTTCTCTGCAGAGGAGTTACAGGAAATATTAGACCTTGCTCTCGATATGAAGAAGGATCCAAAGAAATACTCTAAGGCATTAGAGGGTAAGAAGCTTTACACACTTTTTGAGAAGACCTCAACTAGAACATTTTTGTCCTTTACAACAGGTATCACAGAGCTTGGTGGAAGCTACTTTAACCAGCTATGGAGAGATTCAAACTTTGTGCTTGGTGAGCCAGTATCAGAGATAAAGTATGTGTGCAGAAATGTTGATATTATTATGGCAAGACTTATTAAGAATGAGACCGTAGAGCTTTTTGGAAAGCACGCAACAGTTCCATTTATCAATGGCTGTGACAACTCATACCATCCATGTCAGATTCTTGCAGATGCTCTTACTATTATTGAGCATTTCGGAAGCTTAGATGTTAAGCTTCTTTACATAGGAGCTAAGAATAATGTATTTAACTCACTTGTTGAGTTCTTTGCTAAGATGAAGAAGGGTACAATTTATGGACTTACTCCACTTGTTAATGATACTGTATGTGGTGATGATTTCTATGAGGCTGCAAAGGCTACAGGCCACTACGTAGAGCTTGACCCAGCTATGAGTATCGAGGAAGCTAAGACATATGTTAAGGATATGGATATTCTCTACACAGATACTTGGGTAGACATGGAGTTCTTTAACAATCCTGCATACGCTAAGCAGAAGGAAGAGACTATGGCTAAGATGATGCCATACCAGATTAATGATGAGTTTGTAGAGGGAAGCAAGGCAGTTGTATTCCATGATATGCCAATGCATGAAGGCTTTGAAATTAGCCAGAGCATAATTGATAAGAATCTGGATATAATTCTTGACCAGGCTGAGAATAGAAGACATGCTGAGAAGGCGGTTATGGTGACACTTCTTAAGGATTAGTTGGGTGATTGTTGTTTTGACTTCTTGGAGAGCCTATTGGCAAATTGGGAAGCTTTTGGGCAGTGGAGACAGGATAAATTCTATATGCCCGAGAATTTGTTTGTAATTGAAAACATTATGAGATGTTTGGGCAGTGAGGGATGAAATTTTCTACACTGCCCATGAATTTATATGTGATGTGGATTTCTAGGACCTCCCTCGGGCAGTGGAAGTAGGAAATTTTGTATATGCCCGTGAGTTTGTTGTCGGTGAAAGTTTCTTGGAAAAATCCGGGCAGTGGAGGCAGGAAATCTTGTATATGCCCGAATAGTTGGTTTCTAGTGTATGGATTGTATGAATAGAATTTGTAAGATGTGATAGACGGAGATAGATTATGGATGTATGGATAGGAGTACTGGCATTTGTACTGTTCCTAGGTTTTATAACAGCATTTTTTGTTTGTGTAGGAACAGTTAAGCGTCAGTCTGGCATAATAGTGAAAAGTCGAATCAGGAGAAAGACTGGCAATACGGAGATAATATATGCAAATATAGCCCTAGTGGTTTTTGTTGTGCTGGTGTATTTTAAAATATATACCTTTGTACCGGCAGTGTTAGCCTTTGTTGCATTTATCATAGCCTCCACAAGAATTAAAAGTGGAATCACAGAGGAGGGAGCTATAGTAGGAACTACCTTCTTAGAGTGGGCGGATATGAAAAGCTACAAGCTGGTGAATGAAAAGGATGATAGCAACATTATTATTCTTAAGATTCGTGCTAACAGGAAGCAGTATGTATTGGTGTGTGACAGACGAGATAAGGATAAGATTAGGGAAATCTTTGATAGCAAGAAGGTTGCCCATACACGGACTATAGATAATATGTAGAAATATAAGAATCGCACTTGCTAAACTGCAGGTGCGATTTTGTTTTACCTCTTTTAGGCTTTCATCTATACATTTGCCCTATAAAACTGCAAAAAACATTGTAATTTGATAAAGAATAGAATATAATAAAACCAGTTTTATAATACGTTATATAACGTACAGCAATGTTGTGATATTGCTGACCTGTACAAGGCATTTACATAGGGGAAAACGGAGGATAATGAATGGCTACGGAGAAAACAAAACGCAGACCTCGTGGAGATATGGAACAGATGCGAAAGCAAGTGCTTTACATTTCCGCAAAACTATTTTTGGAAAAGGGATTTACAGCAACAACGGTTAAGGAAATAGCCAAGCTTGCGGATATAAACATAGGTTCCCTTATGAATTTATTTAAGACCAAGGAAGATATCCTTGCCGAGCTTGTGAAATATGTATTGGAAGGACAGTTCAAGGCAACTGCGGACCTGTTGAAAGGCAAAACCGAGGACAAGATTCTGTTTTATGCTGCAGAAACCACATTGCAATTACATATGGCGGAGTCCAGCGAGCATATTAGAGACATTTACAAATCTGCATATTCATTGCACACTACAACAGATATCATTCAGCAGATGATAACCTACAAGCTAGAGGAAATATTTAAGCCAAGCTTACCGAACCTTGAAACAAAGGATTTCTTCGAGCTTGAGATTGCATCCGGTGGGATTATGAGAGGCTTCCTTACCATACCATGCGATATGTACTTTACTATGGAGCGTAAGGTGAAGAGATTTTTGGAAACCACCTTTAAGCTATATGATGTGCCACAGGAAAAGATAGAGGAAGCCATACAGTTCGTTTCTAGCTTTGATTTTGAAGCAATCGCGAAGCAGACTATAGAATCTATGCTGGCGTTCTTAGAAGAAAAGGTGGCATAAGAATAATAACGGCGATGGGCCGATACCTTAACCTGAATTATAAGAGGAGGGAAGGATATGAAAGTGAAAAAACAATTTACTAAAAAACTCCTTGGCATTGTGCTTTGTATGGCACTGATGCTGGCATATATACCTTTAACTGCTTTTGCTGCAGGTGAACACAGTCATCCTAATTGCGGGGCAACTCACACAGATATTGGCGACCACACAGGAGCTTGTTCTGATATCACTTGGACAAAGTGGGAATCTGCTAATTCAATGCCTACAGAAGCAGGTGCATACTATCTTGACAAGGATGTTACCTTATCAAGCTCATGGGAGATACCGGAAGGAACCCAGATAAGTCTTTGCTTAAATGGACATTCTGTCAGTGGAAATGACACAGTTCGTGTTGTAACAATTAATAAAAATGCCACACTGAATCTATGCGATTGTAGCGCTGGGCAGACCGGTAAGATTACAGAAGGGTATCGAAGTGACTATTCTGGTGCCGGGGTATTGGTATCCCAAAACAGTACATTTAATATGTATGGTGGAAGTATTGTAAAGAATAATACTCCAAAATCTGGTGGCGGTGTATATGTTTTTCGGGGAAACTTTAATATGTATGGTGGCTTGGTTTCTGAGAATACGGCATATTCTGGTGCAGGCGTATGTAACAATAACGGAACCATAAGCATATATGCAGGATACATTACGAAAAACATAGCTTCAGGTATGGGTGGCGGTGTAGACAATTCCGGCAAGTTTTATATGACTGGAGGTACCATTTCTGAAAATGAAGTTACAAGTTACCAGCAATATTGTTATGGTGGCGGTGTGCTCCACAATTCTGGAATCTTTGAAATGTGTGGCGGAAGCATATCCGAAAATAATGCCGAAAAAGGTGTAGGTATTTATGTGGCACATGGCTCCAAATGGTTAGTTTCGGGAACTTCGGCAATCAATGATGCAATTTATTTGAATAGCAATGAGTATGGAACTTCTTATATAACTGTTTCCGGTGCACTGAATGACGGGGCTTCCTTTGATGCAACCAATCGTGGTGTAGGAGAAACCATTGTTATTGGAACCGATGAATATTCCATTACAGAAATTGATGCCGCAAAATTCAAAACTGATGTGGGAAGAATTATTTTCGACAAGAACGAAAACCGTTTGGTTGTGTGCAACGACTTACATCCTGAGTATGAGGATGGTGCCTGTAAAACCTGTGGAACAGAATGTGAACACAGCCTTGTTTATGAAAGTAATCAGAACGTAATCACTGAACGCTGTAATGCACAGAGTAATTGCGGACATGAGGCGAAAGCAACATTGAGCGCACATCTACAGATTTATAACGGAAGTCCACTTACACCTGCAACAATCAGCTACTCTGATGGTTGGCGTGGAGAGAGAGTTGAGAACTCGGCAATTGCTTATAGTCAGAACACAGATGTGGGTACAGCCACAGCCTCTGTTTTGATAGAGGGGAAAACAATAACCACAAACTTTACAATTTCGCCGGAGGACATAGATAGTACCACTATCACAATTAATCCTACAAGTGTGGATTATAATGGTACTGAGCGCAAGCCTGACATTTCTGTGAACTACGGAGGTACACCACTTACAGAAAATACGGATTATACACTTTCCTGGGATAAGGCAGGTTTAAAAGACGCAGATACCTATACTGTTACCATAAAGGGAATGGGTAATTTTGCATATGAAACCCAAAGGACTTTTGATATAAGGGAAAAGGAGATTGAATTTGCCTGGGGCGGTGTGAATTATCTTACCTATACGGGGCAGCTTACTTTACCGGAGGTAACGGCAACAAATCTTGCCGATGGCGATACCTGTCAGGTTTTGGTTTCAGTTGTTGAGACGGTGGATGGCGCCGGTATAAATCCAGGTAAGTGGACTGCAAGGATTACAGGTCTTTCTAACGGAAACTATAAGCTTCCTGTGAATAGTAGCGTACCCCTTGAAGTGGAGTATACTATTTATGCTCAGCAGACAGCACCGGAGGTTTCCGGCGTAGGAGAAACCATTAAGGGTAAGAACGATGGTTATATCTCAGGACTTACTACCGAGATGGAATATGCAACAGAACCTACACGTGTTAATAGTGCGTATACCAAGATTACTGACCCGGATATGATTTTTGCACCGGGAACATATTATGTAAGGTATGTGGCTAAGGATTATTATTATTCCTCACCTTATACTGAAGTTACTGTAGCTGAAGGAAGAAATCTGGCGGTTACATTACCTTCTGCCGACGAGCAGATTGGATATACTATGGAAGCTGACAAAACATCCCTTTCCTACCAGGATGATGTCCTCATAACACTTGGCTTAAAAGAGGGCTACAGCAGGAGCGAGAGATTTGCCATTTACAATAACGGCGTTGATGTTACTGACAGATTCGTTTTTGCAACAAACTCCTTAACACTGACAGGGGTAACCGAGGATGTTAAGCTAACAATAGCAGAGGGAAGCTTTAATGATATAGCTGACCCTACTGCTGTAATTGATATTAAAGGAAATAAGTGGACTTCATTCTGGAACAATCTTACCTTTGGCTTGTTCTTTAAGGAAACGCAGGATGTAACCATTACCGCTGACGATGTGGGCGGTGGCGTAAAGACCATCCAGTATTATCTTTCCAACACAGAATTGGAGCTTGATGAGGTAAGGTCAATTACTGATTGGGTTGACTACAAAGGTACATTTAAAATTAATCCTGATAACAAGTATGTAGTTTATGCAAAGATTACCGATAATGGCGGTAATGTGATACATATCAATTCCGATGGTGTGGTATTGGATGCTACACCACCCGCAATCAATGGTATTGAAAATGGTAAGACTTACTACACTACGCAGAAGGTCATCGTTACCGATAAGAACATTGTTACTATTACTTTGAATGGTAACCCTGCATCTGAAAATATCACTTTAGAAGGTAACAAGGAAGCTACTTACACCATGGAGGCAACGGATAAGGCAGGCAACATCACTACCGTTACTGTAACCATGAAGCCTATTAAGGAGTTGGCGAAAGTAACTGAAAATCTTGGTAACCATAACGTTACCTCTGCCGATGCCCCTGCTCTGGAAGAATTGGTAGAAATGTTAGATGAATTGATTGCCGATCCAGACACCTCTGATGATGGCGAAAAAGAAACCTTACAACAGCACAAAGTTATTGCAGAAGGTTTGCTTGAAACCATCGACGAAGTAGCTAAGGCAACCGATACTGAGAATACCGAAAAGGTTAAGGATGTTACCGCTGATAATGTAACACTGGAAGATAACACCAATTTAGAAAAGGCAAAAACTGACTTAAAGAAAGCCCTTGAGGACAATGATGGCAACTACACCGAAGATGAAAAGAAGGCCATTCAGGCCGAGATTAAGCGTATCGATGATGCCCTTGAGGTTATTGGCAATGTAGAAGCAGTTAAAACGCTTATTGACAAGCTTCCTGACACCATCAAGAAGGAAGATGAAGAGAATATTAAGGCGGCTGACCATGCATACAATGCTCTTTCCGACTACGAGAAATCCCTTGTTGGCGAAGATGCAAAGAAAGCACTGAAAGATGCAAAGGTGGCTTTAGCAGATATGAACAAGCCAGCTGATCCTAACTTACCTGCAACAGGCGACAATAGCAACCTTTGGTTGTGGGTAGCTCTACTGTTCGTAAGCGGTATGGGGATTTTGGGGATTGCTTTGTATGGCCGTAAAAGAAGAATAACAAGCAAAAGATAAAAAATCCATTAGTATAGGCGGTAGTGATTTGCTCACTACCGCCTTTGATTATCAAAGTAATTTACTTCTGTTGATTGTCATCATTTTGGAAGGTTGAAAAGATATTTTTATTATATAAAAACATACATAAATCAAGGAAAACAAATTGACATTACGGAATATTAGCTATATCATAGTACGTAGTAAAAATCTGCTTTTTTGCAGAGGATAGGAGATACTGATGAAGCATTTAATTGACCCAACTGATTTAACAGTTCAAGAGATTGATGACATATTAGATTTGGCTATAGATATAATTAATGATAAGGAAAAATATCAGGATGCTTGTAAGCGTAAGAAGCTTGCAACTCTATTTTTTGAACCAAGTACAAGAACCCGTCTTAGCTTTGAAGCTGCTATGATGGAGTTAGGTGGTAATGTGCTTGGTTTTTCTTCTGCTGATTCATCATCAACAGCAAAGGGTGAAAGCGTGGGAGATACCATTAGAACTGTGGGCTGCTATGCAGATATAATTGCTATGCGACATCCTAAGGAGGGTGCTCCATTGCTTGGTTCTTTTGTATCAGAGGTACCTATTATTAATGCTGGTGATGGCGGACACAATCACCCAACTCAGACCCTTACGGATTTGCTTACAATTAAGCGAGAGAAGGGGAGACTTAACAATTTTACTATTGGCTTATGTGGAGATTTAAAGTTTGGACGAACTGTACACTCACTTATCAAGGCTTTATCCAGATACGAGGGTATAAAGTATGTGCTTATTTCTCCAAATGAGCTTAAGGTTCCAGAATATATTATCACAGAAGTGTTTAAGAAGAATAATATAGAGTATAAAGAGGTTACCACTATGGAGGAGGTTATGGATGAGCTTGACATCATCTATATGACCAGAGTCCAGAAGGAGAGATTCTTTAACGAGGCTGACTATATTCGTTTGAAGGATACTTATATCTTAGATAAGAGTAAGCTTAAGACTGCAAAGCCAGATCTTTCTATTCTTCACCCACTTCCAAGAGTAAATGAGATTTCTACAGATGTGGATAGCGACCCAAGAGCATGCTATTTTAGACAGGCTTTAAATGGCAAATATGTTCGTATGGCTCTTATTATGACTATGTTGGAGGTGACTGTGTAATGAAGATTGAAAGTATACAGAATGGAATTGTATTAGATCATATAACAGCGGGGAAAGCTCTTCTTGTATACCATGATTTAGGATTAGATAAGCTGGACTGTAGTATCGGTTTGTTGCAGAATGTAAAAAGTAGCAAGATGGGCAAAAAGGATATTCTTAAGATTCATCAGATGTATGATATTAACCTTGATGTGTTAGGATATATCGACCCAGACATTACAGTTAGCATTATAAAGGATGGTCAGACCATAGAGAAGAAGAAGCTTAAGCTTCCGGAAAGGCTTACAAATATAAAAAAGTGTAAGAATCCACGTTGTATAACCTCTGTAGAACAGGATATTCCTCACATTTTCAAGTTAACTGACGAGGAAAATCGAATTTATCGATGCATATATTGCGAAGCAGATAAATAAACATAGTAAGTAGAATGTTTTTTATATTTACATTTTTTACGAATGTGGTATAATTTATAAGACTATGTAAAATGTCCTAACTATAGGACTACGAGGTGTGGAATGGAAAAGTATGTTATAAAGGGCGGCCAGGTTCTTGAGGGAGAGGTCACCATTGCAGGAGCTAAGAACGCTGCATTAGGTATCTTAGCTGCAGCTGTTCTCACAGATGAGGAATGTATTATCGAGAATGTTCCTTATGTTGAGGATACAAAGGTGCTTCTTGCGGCTATAGAGAATATTGGCGCCAAGGTTAAATATATAGATGAACACACGGTTTCAATATGTGGCGGAAGTATACAGGATGATGAGTACTTATGTGTAGATGATGAGTACATAAGAAAGATTAGAGCATCCTATTATTTACTTGGTGCATTGCTAGGAAAGTTTAACAGAGCACAGGTAGCACTTCCAGGAGGCTGTGATATCGGACTTAGACCTATTGACCAGCACATCAAGGGCTTTGAGGCTCTCGGTGCAACAGTTGATATAGATAATGGTGGAAAGGTTGTTGCCAAGGCAGAAAAGCTTGTAGGTAATCATATTTACCTTGATGTGGTAACTGTTGGTGCGACTATTAATATTATGATGGCAGCAGCTCTTGCAGAGGGTAAGACAACTATAGAGAATGCTGCAAAGGAGCCACATATAGTTGATGTGGCAAACTTCCTTAACAGTATGGGTGCTAATATTAAGGGTGCCGGTACTGATGTTATAAGAATTCGTGGAGTGCAGAAGCTTAAGGGTACTTGCTACTCTATTATTCCTGACCAGATTGAGGCAGGTACATTTATGACTATGGCTGCCGCTACAGGTGGCAATATATTAATTAAGAATGTTATTCCTAAGCACCTGGAGGCTATTACCTCTAAGCTTAACGAGATTGGTGCAAAGGTTATAGAGTATGATGATTCAGTAAGAGTTATGGCAGATGGAAGACTTAAGTGTACACAGATTAAGACACTTCCTTATCCTGGATTCCCTACAGATATGCAACCTCAGATGGCGGTTACATTGGCTCTTTCACAGGGAACAAGTGTTATCACAGAGAGTATATTTGAGAATCGTTTCAAATATGTTAATGAGCTTGCTCGTATGGGAGCTAGAATTAAGGTAGAGGGACAGTCTGCTATTATTAATGGTATTGAAAGATATACAGGAGCTAGTCTTGTGGCGCCTGACCTTAGAGCTGGAGCGGCTTTGGTTATTGCAGCCTTAGCGGCAGATGGCTTTAGTACTATAGAAGATATTAAGTACGTTTTACGTGGCTATGAGAATTTTGACGGTAAGATAAGGGACCTAGGTGGCATGATTCAAGTAGTAGATTCTGACAAAGAAGTTCAGAAATTCAAATTAATGGTAGGTTAATTAAGGGGGTACAATAAAACATGGCAAAGAAACCATATTATATTACAACGGCTATAGCTTATACTTCAGGAAAGCCTCATATAGGTAACACTTACGAAGTAGTTTTAGCTGACAGTATCGCAAGATACAAGAGATTTGTGGGTTATGATGTAAGATTCCAGACTGGTACAGATGAGCATGGTCAGAAGATTGAGATCAAGGCATTTGAGAGTCTTAACACTCCTAAGGAGTTCGTAGACGAGGTATCAGGACAGATTAAGTCTATCTGGGATTTAATGAATACATCCTATGATAAGTTTATCAGAACTACTGATCCTGATCATGAAAAGCAGGTTCAGAAGATTTTCAAGAAGCTCTATGACCAGGGCGATATTTATAAGGGTGAGTATGAGGGTATGTACTGTACTCCATGTGAGTCATTCTTCACATCAGCACAGCTTGTAGATGGCAAATGTCCTGATTGTGGAAGAGAGTGTCATCCAGCTAAGGAGGAGGCTTATTTCTTCAAGCTTAGCAAATATGCTGATAGACTTATTGACCATATTAACTCACATCCAGAGTTTATTCAGCCAGAGTCTAGAAAGAATGAGATGATGAACAATTTCCTCATTCCTGGACTTCAGGATTTATGTGTATCAAGAACCTCATTTAAGTGGGGTATACCAGTAGAGTTTGACCCAGGACATGTTATCTATGTATGGATAGATGCATTATCAAACTACATAACTGGTCTTGGATATGATGTAGATGGCGAAAGTGATGAGCTTTATAGACGTTACTGGCCAGCAGACCTTCACCTTATTGGTAAGGATATATTGAGATTCCACACTATTTACTGGCCTATTATGCTTATGGCATTAGGACAGCCACTTCCAAAGCAGATTTTTGGACATCCATGGCTTATCCAGAGTGATGGAAAGATGAGTAAGTCTCGTGGAAATGTTATCTATGCAGATGACATGGTAGACTTCTTCGGTGTTGATGCAGTTAGATACTTTGTTCTTCATGAGATGCCATTTGAGAATGATGGTGTTATCTCTTGGGAGCTTGTAATAGAGAGAATTAATGCAGAGCTTGCTAATACACTTGGAAACCTTGTTAACAGAACTATTTCTATGTCTAACAAGTATTTTGACGGTGTAGTAACTAATGCAGGTGAGCACCAGCCAGTAGATGATGAGCTTCGTGAAGTAGTTGTTAATACAAGACTTAAGGTAAATACAGCTATGGACAAGCTTAAGGTTGCTGATGCAATGACTGAGATATTTAATCTCTTTAAGAGATGTAATAAGTACATCGATGAGACTATGCCTTGGGCTCTTGCTAAGGAAGAGGATCAGAAGGACAGACTTAACACAGTATTATATAACTTAGTGGAGAGTATTACTGTAGGTGCTACACTTCTTGAGCCATTTATGCCTGAGACATCAGAGAAGATTTTAAAGCAGCTTAACACTGAGAAGAGAAGAGTAACTGAGCTTTCACAGTTCGGACTTTATCCATCAGGTAACGAGGTGACTTCTGAGCCAGAGATTCTTTTTGCAAGAATTGATGCAGCAGCTATGTTAGATGAGATTGAGAAGAAGTTCCCATCTAAGGTTGAGGTAGAGGAAGAGAAGAAGGAAGAAGAAAAGCCTAAGAAAAAGGAAAGACCTGAGCTTAAGATTCCTACTCTTGATGCAGTAGTTAAGGAGCAGATTACTATTGAGGAGTTCGATAGAATGCAGCTTCAGATGGGAGAAATTCTCTCATGTGAGGAGGTAAAGGATTCTAAGAAGCTTCTTTGCTCACAGGTACAGATTCAGGGAAGAGTTCTTCAGATTGTATCTGGTATTAAGAATTACTATACTCCAGAGCAGATGGTTGGCAAGAAGGTAGTTGTAATTACTAACCTTAAGCCTACAAAGCTTGCAGGAGTTTTATCAGAGGGTATGCTTCTTTGTGCAGAGGACTTCGATGGAAATCTTGCACTTCTTACAGCAGAGAAGGATATGCCAGCAGGAGCTATGATTAGCTAATATTTATTAAAGAAGTTATTAAAGCCACCGTGCGTAAGTAGGGTGGCTTTATTTTGTGTAATAAGTAGATTTCTATAGTATAAAATGTTAAAATAACGCTGTATAAAATGTCACACTACTGGGGGAGTGCCATGAGTGAATTGATTACTGAAAATTATATAGATAAAGAAAGGGTTAAAAGCAAGCCACGTTACTACGTGCTGGATACCATCAGAGGAATTTGTATTATTTTTGTGGTGATTTACCACCTGCTTTATGATTTAAGTGAGGTGTTTGGTGGTAATTATGCTTTCTTTAGGTCAGAGTATATGAACACCTTTAGAGATGCATTTGTTGGTACGCTTATTTTGCTTGCGGGAATATCTTGTAATTTAAGCAGAAGCAACATAAAAAGAGGAATTAAAACTCTTCTGTGCGGTATGCTTGTGTCGGTTGTTATGCTTGTAGTGATGCCAGCATCTAAGGTGTATTTTGGAATACTCCATCTTCTAGGAGTTTCCATGCTGTTGTACGGACTGTCTGCTAAGCTTATGGAGAAAATTCCTACATCTGTGGGATTTCTGGGATTTCTTCTGATACACATGCTGACACTTGGGATATACGACGGTTACTTCGGTTGGCCGGGACTCTTTATGGTGGATGTTCCGCAGGTGCCTAAGAATCTGTTTTTCTTTATATTAGGTTTTAAGACTGGACATGGGGCAGGTGACCATTGGGCGATTATTCCGTGGATGCTTTTATTCTTTGCTGGAGCTTTTCTGGGGAGATATTTTAAGGAGGAGAAGACTCCAAAATGGTTTGAGAAAAATCCGGTTCCTCCTCTTGCCTTTATAGGAAGAAAAACCTTGATAATATATCTGATTCATCAGCCACTGATATATGGTTTTTTGTATTTGATTTACAACGGTATAGGTATATAAGAATAGAGGGCTACATTTTATGATTGTAGCCCTCTACTTTTATTCATTTAAACCATCCTTTACACCCTTTGTAACTTCTCTTGCAACCTCACCGTATGTAGGAGCCATATCCTTTAGGTGCTCCTGCATTATTGGAGTCATGTATTCTAGATTTTCTTTCATAATAGGTCGCATTTGCCTCATACCATCCTGCATAAGAGGCATCATTTCCTGCATCTGATATGCCATAATCTGACGTCTGTTTCCCAGGAAGAATCGAACTGTACATCCTACTATGGTAAGAAATATACCAGGTATGATTAGGAACATTCCTGTGGAACCCTCAAACATATTGGATGAGGTAGCAATCCAAAATATACCTACACCCAGTAGTGCAATACCTATTAGCATTATGATTAGTCCGGCAATCTTGATACCCTTGTTAGTTTTTTGATAGTTTTGTTCCTTTAAATAACCCATAAAAATTACCCCCCCTTTTGTCGAATTGTAGCATATGAAAAGCTGGGGGACAAGCTTAAAAAATGAGCGTACATTTGCAATAATGTAGCAGATATGCTATAATAACTCAGTCTATAGGTGGAGGATATAGATTTCGAAAGGTTAAGAACCTTAGCGCCATGCACCTTGTGGGAGTGAACAAGGTTAACGAGGTAAAGAGTTTATCGAATATTCGGCGGATGCTCTTTCACGCAACTGAGCGTGTTATGTCTGAACAAATATGAGGGTAACCTCAAAACAAATTTAGACAATCAGTGCAGTGTATGACATTATGTATGTTTGATGAGCATATATAATTATTATGCTGGTTAAATCAAATTAAAGAATAGGCAAGATAACTCAAGCTATTTGGGTCTATTTTTGTTGGAAAGATATGAGGTAAATTAAATATATGTGTGGAATTATAGGTTTTACAGGTAATATACCTGCAAAGGATGTAATTATTGGTGGATTGGAAACATTAGAGTATCGTGGTTATGATAGTGCTGGTGTTGCCCTTCTTAATGATGGAGAAATTACTGTTAAGAAGAGAACTGGTAAGGTGGAGGAGCTTAAGAAGCTTTGTGCTAGTATGGAGAATCCTGCTACCTGCGGTATAGGACATACCAGATGGGCTACTCACGGCGGAGTAACTGATGCAAATGCACATCCTCACAAGTGTGGTCAGGTTGTGCTTATTCATAACGGTATAATCGAGAATTATCGTCAGCTTATAACAGAATATGGTCTTGCAGATGACCTTGTATCTGAGACAGACACAGAGGTTGTAGCAGCTCTTATTAATAAGTTCTACGAGGGAGATCCTGTTAAGGCTATTAAGAAGGCTGTAAAGGTATTATCAGGCGCCTTTGGACTTTGTATTATGTTCCAGAATATTCCCGACACCATTTATTGTATCAGAAACGTTAGTCCGCTTGTGGCAGCAACAAGCGATAAGGGCTCAGTAATTGCTTCTGACCTTACAGCGTTAATTGCATATTCTAAGGATTATTTTGTAGTGCCAGAATATCACCTTTTGACACTTACAAAGGATGGTATCGATGTAAGAGATATGAAGGGTAATGAGGTTAAGCCACAGATGCTTTCTGTAAACTGGGATATTACCAGTGCTCAGAAGGGCGGATACCCATTCTTTATGTTAAAGGAAATCTACGAGCAGCCGGATGCTATTAGAAATACTGTAGCTCCAAGAGTAATGGATGGTATGCCTGATTTTACTGATGACGGAATTGAAGATTCAGTATTTGAAAATATTGATAAGGTGACAGTTATTGGATGCGGTACAGCTATGCATGCAGGTATGGTTGGAAAGCATCTTATAGAGGCAAAGCTTCGTATACCTGTTCAGGTGGAGATAGCTTCAGAATTTAGATATAAGAATCCTATCATCGACGAGAAAACTCTTACTATAGTGCTTTCTCAGTCAGGTGAGACTATAGATACCCTTGAGGCCATGAAGCTTGCTAAGGCAAATGGTTCAAAGGTTATCTCTATCGTAAATGTTAAGGGTTCAAGCATTGCCAGAGAGAGCGACTATGTGCTCTACACTCATGCAGGCCCTGAGATTGCAGTTGCCAGCACAAAGGCATACACAGTTCAGGTTGCTGCAATGTACTTAATCGCAGCCAGAATGGGTGTGGTAAAGAAGCTTGTGTCTGATTCAGAAACCAAGAAATTTATGACCAAGCTTGTTAACACTCCTAACATAATCGAGGAGACCCTTGAGGGGGCGAATGATATTAAGCGAGTAGCAAACCACATTAAGCTTTCTCCAGATGCGTTCTACATCGGTAGAGGCCTTGACTACACTATGAGTCTTGAGGCATCCTTAAAGCTTAAGGAGATTTCATATATTCACGCGGAGGCATATGCTGCAGGGGAGCTTAAGCATGGAACTATTGCCCTTATTACAGAAAATGTTCCTGTTATTGCCATAGCAACTCAAGAGGATGTATATGAGAAGGTTATCTCTAACATTCGTGAGGTTAAGGCAAGAGGCGCTTACGTAATCCTTATTAGCATGGATGAAAAGGTTGATGATGACAAAATCTGCGACAAGCACATCCGTATACCAAAGCTTGATCCAGAGTTTACAGCATTTGCAACAGCTGTTATATTGCAGCTTATTGCATATTATACTTCTGAAGCTAAGGGGCTTGATGTTGATAAGCCACGTAACTTAGCTAAGTCAGTAACGGTAGAGTAAAAAAAGCAACGAGCCACTGGCTCGTTGCTTTTTTTTACTCCTCAGTAGTTGCTGGCTCTGGGATAGAGCTTGCAATCATAGCAGCGTCGATACGCATAAAGTCTCGGTCGCTGATATAGTAGGTGTCACCATCTTCGATTATTTCTACGGTTATGGTGACTGGCTCGCAATATGTCATATTGATGCTTCCGTTGGTTAGGATTTCCACCATGCCCTTTGAAAACTCTGTCTCGTATTCAGTAAGTGTATAGTCGTCGTATTTTCCGTCATCCACTCCTTGATTAAAGGTTTCTACATATGTTGAAACCTCCTGTGAGGTTTGAGCAAATAAATCCATAGGATAAATGATTACATCTACCAGGTAAACACTACCGTCCTTTCTGGCTTTGGAAACAGAGTAATTACATTTGCTGTAGATGAGCTTTGCCAGCTCTATGTAATCTGCCTTTAGCTCTGGAGCGTCTGTGATAGTGATGCCATAATATGTAATAATGTTGTCGGCTAAATACTCTATATTTGCCTGATATAGGTTGTCCGCTTCCTCTTGTGAGGCACCTGATGCTTTCATGTAATCTTCGGTGGCGCCCATGTAATTTATAGCAATTAAGCTTTTTATGTAGCTTTGGTAAACCTTCTCTACATCAGTGCCACAGGCAGTGAGAGAAAAGATCATACTAAAGCATAGTGTAAAAATAGTAAGTTTTTTGAAAAATCTTGCCATAATAATGTCCTTTCATAAAATCAATGATAGGCTTATAATAACACATCTCATTTTTAAATGCGATAAAAATATATAAAAATAGCCAAACAAAAAATGACTAAACATTGCAAAAAATGAGTGCATTATGTGGTTAGTTATGTTATAATTGGAGGGAATTATTGTTACATTTTATGAAAGGGGTATTAAAGAATGGATGTACAGTTTAAAACAGCTTCCTTTGGTGGTTACGACAAGAAGGCGGTAGATGCATATATAGAGGAAACACAGGCAACTCATGAGAAGGAGGTTGCTGACCTTAAGGCTAATATATTAAAGCTTAGCGAGACTGTTAAGAATCTTCATGCTATGAGAGAAACTAATATTAGTGAATCAACAGCAACTATTGAGAATCTCAAGAAGGTTAATGATGAGCTTTCACTTGAGGTTGCTCAGCTTAGAGAGAAGATGGAGACATATACAACTAGAGATCAGGAATCAGCAGCAAGATATGAGTCTATTTCAAGAACTCTTCTTGAGGCTAGAGAGAATGCGGATGCATTGGCTAGACAGACAGAAGCTGAGTGCCAGGCACTTAAGTCAAGTGTTGAGATGGAGTGTCAGCAGCTTCAGACAGATACAGCGGCTGCTTGTGAGAAGATGATGATTGATACCACTGATGAGTGCGAGAGAATGCATGCAGAGACAGTATCAACCTGCGAGAAGATGAAGGCTGAGACTACAAGTGCTTGTCAGGAGAGAAGAGACAGTACTTATGCAAATTGCGATGATTTAAAGAGAAGAACAGAGGAAGAAACTACTGCCCTTAGAGCTAACGCTGAGTACGAGGTTAGAGTTATGAGGGAGCAGGCTGAGGCAGAGTGTGAGGAGTTAAGATCACAGGCTAGAACAGAGGCTTATACAACCAGAATGAATGTTAAGCGTGAGTGTGAGAACGTAAGTGATTATATGGCACAGCTTAAGCTTGCACTTGATAATGTTGTACAGGCTGTTGGTGATGCTAAGGAAGTAACAGACATAGCTTTCCCAGAGCTTAACTCTTAGTGGAATTATAAGGACTAATTATGGAAAGATGGCTGTTGCATAACCTGCAACAGCCTTTTGCACGAATATTGCTAAGCATATTATATGACATGGTATATATTGAAAACACAATAGATAAAGATTGTTTTAGTTTACGCAGAAAGGGGAATACTGATGGTACTTGAGAATAAATATCTTAGAAAAGCAATCCAGAAGGCTGGATATGTAATTATAGTTAAAACATGTCACATTAATGAGAGAAAAAGCCAGCTTGAATATGTATCTCCTAATGCGAATATGCTGGGAATGAACATAGAGATGCTTAATAAGGGCATGAAGCTTTCAGAGGATTACATACATCCTCAAGACAGAGAAAAGGTTATTGGAACTGTACTCGATGCGGTACAGAATAAGGTTGATGATTATACTCACGAATACAGAATGGTGGGAGACGATGGAAAGCTTTATTATGTGCAAAATGAGATATCCGTTTCAGATGTTTCAGATGACTTCTTCAAGGTAGAGTTCTACATTAAAGATATTACAGATAGCAGAGCAGAGAAAAAGGTAACAGCAGATACTACGAGAAGAGTAACTAAGGCTATGAATAAGAATCAGCAGAAGGCTGAAAACGTAAGCAAGGAGAAGCTGGACGAGCTTATTACAGATGATAAGGTTAAGCTGATGATGGATACATTTACCAAGCTTACAGGTCTTTATTCGGTTTTTGTGGATGTGGAGGGAAAGGTTGTGTTCCCACCTACAGGTCCTGCAACTAATCTGGGAGATTTCTACGACCTTTTTGAAAAACCGGCTTACAAGGAATATTACAAGCATATAAAGCAGACTGTTTTGGAGAATGAAGCCCCAACTATCTTAGATAGGGAAGAGGGAGGAATTGGTAAGATTTCTGCTGCGGCTATTAAGGTTAATACAGAGCTTAAGGGTATTTGGATGGTAGGCTCTTATACCAAGGAGGAGACTGCTAAGCTTAGAGAAGTTTATGATAGCCATTGGGAGATTGCCAATATGATTTCTGAGGATCTCAGAATGACTATCGCTATAGATATAGAATCAACAAAATCTAAGGGTGCTGGCAAGAAGCTTTTAGAAGAGCTGACAAGACAAAGTATAGTGACAGATGCTTTGAGTAAGATTAATAGTAAGCTGATAGATACCGTGGATCAGGTTGTGGAGGAAACTCTTCGTAATGTTGGAATTAATATGGGCATAGATAAGGCTGCCTTATATACTTTGGATGGAAACACTAAAAATTATGTATTAAGAAGCTTTTGGAACGCCAGTGGTGAGGTTCCTGGTGAGGATTTGTTAAGTACATTGCCTGATAATATGTATATGGTGGAAAAGCTTATTATTGAGGGCGATGGCAGTTATGTGGCAGATAATTCTAATCAAAGTGAAGCTGCCAAGCTACTTCTCATGAAATATGGCGTAAAGGCTGTTGTTGCCCATCCTATAGATCTAGGTGATAAGCTATATGGAATACTATTCTTGGCAGAATCAAGTGCAGAGCGTGTTTGGACTAGTGATGAGCTTAGATTTACTAATAACATTGCAGTTGTAATAAAAAATATGCTTGAGAATGCAGTTGGCGATGATAATATAAGAAATGTGAATAAGCATCTTATAGAAACATATAATAACTTTAATGTGGCTATATTTGTAAGAGATGCATATTCTGGAGAGGTGCTCTTCTCCAATAAGAAAATGAATGAGCTTATGGGCTGTGACTTTACAGGTCATGACAGTAGAGAGCTTATTACAGATTTGCATGATAAGTTTGATAATCTTGATGGAGTAAGAAAACCATTTATAACCAAGGATAGAGTTGTGAATTGGAGAAGATACATCCAGAAGCTTGATGATATTATGGATATTACGGAGATTAGCATAGAATGGCTATCCGGAGAATCCGCTTCATTAATTATTATGAGAAAAGCTAAGGATTTATAAAATATTGACGATATATAAAGTAGCGGGAAAGGAGCTATTATGGCAAGTTCAGATATAGGAATTGATTTGGGGACAGCCAGTATTTTAGTATATGTTAAGGGAAAAGGCGTTGTACTTCAGGAGCCTTCAGTTGTAGCATATGATAGAGATACTAATCGTATTAAGGCTATAGGAGAGGAAGCAAGACTTATGCTTGGTCGTACTCCTGGCAATATAGTTGCAATCAGACCACTTAGACAGGGCGTTATCTCAGACTATACCATTACTGAGAAGATGCTTAAGTACTTCATTCAGAAGGCGGTAGGTAAGAATTTCTTCGGTAGAAGACCACGTATTAGCGTATGCGTTCCTTCGGGAGTAACAGAGGTTGAGAAGAAGGCAGTTGAGGATGCTACCTATCAGGCAGGTGCTAGAGATGTGTATATAATTGAGGAGCCAGTGGCAGCAGCCCTTGGAGCAGGTATAGACATTTCCAGACCATGTGGCAATATGATTGTAGATATAGGTGGAGGTACCACAGATATAGCAGTTATATCCTTAGAGGGTACTGTAGTTAGTAATTCTATCAAGGTTGCAGGAGATGACTTTGATGATGCTATCGTAAAGTTTATGCGTAAGAGACATAATCTTCTTATCGGTGAGAGAACTGCGGAGGAGATTAAGATTAAGATAGGTACATGCTATAAGAGACCTGAGAATATTACTATGGATATTAGAGGACGTAACCTGGTAACAGGACTTCCTAAGACAGTTACCATCTCATCAGATGAGACTGAGGAGGCTTTAAGAGAGGTTACAGCCCAGATTGTAGATGCGGTTCATTCAGTTCTTGAGAGAACACCACCAGAGCTTGCAGCGGATATTGCAGATAGAGGAATTGTCCTTACAGGCGGAGGAGCTCTTCTCCATGGATTAGAGGATTTAATCGAGGAGAATACCGGTATTACCACTATGACAGCAGAGCAGCCACTTACAGCTGTAGCTATCGGAACTGGTAAGTACATTGAGTTTTTGAGTGATAAGAATTAAGGAGTAGATGGGATGGTAAGAGGACTTTATACAGCCTGGACAGGTCTTCGTAATGAAGAAAAACGTATGGATGTCATCACCAACAACATGGCAAATGCCAACACCACAGGATTTAAGAAAGTGGAGGCAACATCTCAGTCCTTTGACAGTCAGTTAGCCGTTAAGATTAATGACAGAATTGAAGGACCAGACCTTATAAGAAGTGTGGGAGATGTAACCTTAGGTGTAAAGATTGGTGAGACCTATTACGATATGTCACAGGGAAGCTTTAGACAGACAGAGGATTTATACAATTTTGCCTTATCTGGAAAGGGATTTTTTACCATCAGCACAACTGACAAGAGTGGAACGCAGCACATCAGATATACTCGGGATGGAGATTTCACTGTAACCAAGGATGGTTTTCTTGTAACTAAGGATGGAGATATGGTGCTGGGTGATGGTGGCAATCCAATCCAGATTCCAGGAGCAGACACTGCCAAGGTAAGTGTAAATATACTTGGTGAGATATATGTGGATGACACATATATATCCACTCTTCAGATAGTGGATTTTGATAATTACGAGGCTTTATCCAGCTATGGTGAGAATATGTATGAGCCAGTGGAGGGAGCTACAAATATTATTGATGCTGAAGCTACAGTTAATCAAGGATATCTAGAGATGTCTAATGTAAATATGGTTACCGAGATGGTGGATATGATAGCAGTTACAAGAGCTTACGAGACTAATCAGAAGATGGTACAGAGTCTTGATAAGATACTAGACAAGGCCGTTAACGATATTGGTCGTATATAATGATGGGAGGGCATAGGTATGATGCGTTCGCTGTGGACTGCAGCCTCAGGTATGAGAGCGCAGCAGTTAAATGTAGATACAATTGCAAATAACATTTCAAATGTTAATACAACAGGATATAAGACACAGGAGGCAAGCTTTAAGTCACTTTTGTACCAAAACCTGCAGTCTACATCTACTAATAATGTAGGTGAGGACAAGCCGGTTGCGGCAGAGGTAGGACTTGGTACCAGACTTTCAGCTATTACCAGTAATTTTGCACAGGGTAATCTTAATGCCAGCACAAGACCATTTGATGTGGCTATAGAGGGAGATGGCTTTTTCCAGATTAGAAATGCAGCTGGAGAGCTTCTCTACACTAGAGATGGCACACTGAATGTATCTCCTGTACAGGGAGGAAACCTTCTTTGTACAGCAGATGGTTGTCCGGTGCTTGATCAGTTTGGTAATAACATTATTCTTCCAGAGAGGTATAATGCTTCTGATGTGGAGATAGATCAAAATGGATACATAGGTTTCCCTAATCCAGATGGCAACTTTGCTCCATTGGCGGATAATGGATATCAGGTTAGATTAGGTCTATATCAGTTTAACAATCCTGCAGGACTTTCAAAGGCTGGAAGTAATGCATTTGCAGTTACAGCTGCTTCAGGTGAGGCTATGGCAGAGTTTGGAAATCCAAATCTTGAGCCAAGTATGACTCATCAGTATTACACTGAGGGATCAAATGTTGATGTTGCCAATGAAATGGTTAATCTTATTGTAGCTCAGAGAGCCTACGAGATGAACTCAAAGGCTATTCAGGCTTCAGATGATATGATGCAGCAGGCTAATAACTTGAGATAATTGAGCCACGCAGTAATGTGCATATGAAACCGAGGTAAGCTTGCTTACCATAGGCTTCATATGGATGTTACTATGTGGCGAAGCCACACACCGACCCGAAACGAAGTGTAGGGGAGGTGAGGAGTGGCTCAATTATCTCAGTGGAACATAGATAGGCGAAGCCATGAACCGACTCGAAGCGGAGAGGAGGTGCGAGGATGGCTCAACTATCTATACACTTAGGAAGGTGATCTAAATGACTATAAACGGAATATCCGGTTCTGATTACAGCAACGTTATTGCCCAAACTCAGACCAGTGGCTTAGAGGGTGCTCTTGGAGCTATCGATAAAACCAAGGCAACTGATGAGGAGATGATGGCTGCCTGTAAGGAGTTTGAAGCATATATGATAGAACAGGTATACAAATCTATGGAGAAAACTATCATAAAGGCTGACGAAGAAGAGAATGAATATGAAACATATTTTGGAGATATGAAGATCCAGCAGTACGCAAAAAGTGTTGTGGACCAGGGTGGTGTAGGACTTGCCCAGCAGTTGTACGACGCTATGAAGCGTAATTCGGGACCAACATCATTAACTGAGGCTACCACTGAGTAGCCTCATGTTGTTATATATAACAGTTGATAATTAGTGTATATATTTAGAAAGGCCTTGGAGGAGCATGACAAGAGAAGGTTACATAGAAAAGATAATATATTCTAATGAGGAAAATGGTTACGCAGTGTTTGAGGTATCCGGGGAGGATGGAGAGGAAATCTTCGTAGGCAATGTATTCGGCGTGGCAGAAGGTCTGTACATTATAGCCGAAGGGGAATACGTTAATCACTCAAAGTATGACATACAGTTCAAGCTTACATCATGTGAGCTTAAATTCCCAGAGGACACAGTGGGTATCGAGAGATATCTTGGCTCTGGAATAATCAAAGGTATAGGAGAGGTCCTAGCCAAAAGAATAGTTAAAAAATTCAAATCAGACACCCTAAGAGTAATTGAAGAAGAGCCAATAAGACTTGCTGAGATAAGCGGAATTTCTGAGAGAAAAGCAAGAACCATTGCAGTTTCTTATGCAGAGAAAAAGGAATTTCAGGAGGTAATAATATTCCTTAGTCAATATGGAATATCTATTAATCTTGCAATTAAAATATATGAAAATTATGGAGATAAGGTCTACGAGATAATAAAGGGCAACCCATATAAGATTGCGGAGGATGTATCAGGCGTAGGCTTTAAAATAGCTGACCAGATAGCAAGAAAGATGGGTATACCATCAAACTCTGTGTACAGATTGCGCAGTTCGCTGCTTTACGTGCTCAATATGTCACAGGCAGAGGGACATATGTATTTGCCTAAGGATACATTGATTAGAAAAGCCATAGAGCTTACCAAAGGGTCTGAGTGGGATTTGCAGGGTAATTCCTATGATGATTTTTCCTACGGCTATGCGGAGTATGTTGATTCACAAAGTGGAAGCACAGTATACGAGGAAATGTATGAGCTGATGAATTCTCAGCTTGTGGAGCTGGCTACAGAAAGCAAGATAATTGAGAAGAATATAGAGGGAGTACTGGTTATATACAGTTCTGTGAACTATTATATTGAGCTTAACAGCGCTAGAATGCTACTAGATTTACAGTTAAAATATGATGTTGATGAGGAAGAACTGGATAATAATATTAGCGTAATCCAGAAGAAAAATAACATAGAGCTAGATGAGGTACAAGAGCAGGCGGTAAAGGAGGCTATAAAGGCGGGAGTTGCTGTTATTACAGGAGGTCCTGGAACAGGAAAAACCACCATAATAGATGTAATTATAAAGTATTTTACCTCACAGGGTATGGAGATAAAGCTTTGCGCGCCAACAGGAAGAGCTGCCAAGCGTATGACAGAGCAAACCGGCTGGCCTGCAGAAACCATTCACCGTATGCTGGAATTTAATGGTGCTATAGATTCAGGGGATGACAAGGAAGACCAAGCATTAAAGTTTGGTAGAAATGAAGGTAATCCTTTGGAGTGTGATGCTATAATTGTGGACGAGATGTCTATGGTGGATTCCTTTATCTTTCATTCTTTGCTTAAGGCTATAGTTCATGGAACAAGACTCATATTAGTGGGAGATGTGCATCAGCTACCAAGTGTGGGTGCAGGAAATGTACTCAAGGATATAATTAATTCAGGTTGCTTTCCGGTTACAACCCTATCTAAAATATTTAGACAGGGTGAGGGTAGCGATATCATTTACAATGCTCACAAGATTAATCGCGGAGAGCATATTGAGATTCATAACAAGAGCAAGGATTTCTTCTTTATTCCTAGGAATGGAGTGGCAAATATTATAGAAGAGGTTAAGGTTTTGGTGTCAGATAATCTGCCAAAATATCTCAAGCTTAATCCTGAGGAGATACAGATTTTAACCCCTATGAGAAAAGGAGATGTGGGCGTGTCTGGTATGAACGAAAAGCTTCAGGCATTGCTTAATCCTGAGAAGCCAGGAAAGCCTCAGAAGATAAAAAATGACGTGGTTTTCAGAGAAGGCGACAAGGTTATGCAGATAAAGAATGACTACAAGCAGGAGTGGAAAATCTATTCCAATAAGGGTAAAGCAGCAGGTTATGTAGTTGATGAGGGAGTGGGAGTATTTAATGGAGATGTTGGTACTATCACTGAGATTAGCGACTATGATGAGGAAGTGACTGTGCTATTTGATGATGGTAGAGAAGCAGTGTATAGCTATAATAATTTAAATCAGCTAGAGCATGCATTTGCGGTCACCATACACAAATCTCAGGGAAGTGAGTATCCTGCTGTAATAATACCACTTCTGTCAGGACCACCTAAGCTTCTTAATAGAAATCTTCTCTATACTGCTATAACCAGAGCCAAGCAGATGGTGGTAATAGTGGGAAATATAAATCTGGTGAATCAGATGATAGATAACCTAGAGGAGCAGAAGAGATTTACATCCTTAGATCTTAGAATACAGGAGATGATGGATTATGATAGATAAGATAAGGGCTATCTCAGAGGGTATTAGTCGTGTCCTGTATCCAGAAAGCTGTCCTCTATGTGGAAGGGTCATAGGAGGGAAAGAGCTTTGTTGTAATGAATGTATGTCAAAGCTAAATCCTATAAAGTCACCTGTATGCCTAAAATGTGGTCAGGAGATAAATGATCAAGAGACGGATTGCTGTGGTGATTGTGCAACCATGCAAAGACATTATGTAAAAGGTTTTCCTTGCCTTAGCTATAATCAGCATATGGCAAAGTGTTTGTCAGATTTTAAATATCATAATATGAGATGTTATAGTAGATTTTTGGCTGACATAATAGTCAGGGAGAGGGGAAAGGAAATCTTGCTTGCTTCCCCAGAGGTAATTGTGCCAGTGCCTGTTCACAAGTCCAAGCTAAGAGATAGAGGCTATAATCAGGCTGAGGTATTAGGTGCAGAGCTTGGGCGAAGGTTAAAGCTACCTGTGGATACAGGCCTTGTTCTCAGGGATTCCAAAACCACGCCTCAAAAAGGTCTAAGCAATCATGAAAGAGAGGAAAACTTAAAAAGGGCTTTTATTTCTTCTGGAAAAATAGTAAAATATAAGAGTGCACTGATAGTAGATGATATTTATACTACAGGAGCCACAGTTGAGGCATGTACAAGAGTGCTTCAAAGTATGGGGATAAAGGAAGTATATTACACAAGTGTATGTATAGGAAAGGGTTATTAGTATGGATTTAAGAAATTGTCAAAGATGTAAAAAAATATTTCACTATGTAACTGGAGAGCAGCTTTGTATGCCATGTAAGGAGCAGGTGGAGGAGCAGTTTCAGACAGTTAAAAAATACATAGAGGAGCATCCTGGTGCAAATATTAATGTTGTGTCTGAAGAGTGTGAGGTATCCATTAAGCAGATTAGAAAGTGGGTGCGTGACGAGAGACTTTCTTTTACAGATGATTCCTTGGTAGGACTTGAGTGTGAGCGCTGTGGAAAGATGGTACATAGTGGACGTTTCTGTAATGAGTGTGCAGGTGGTTTGGCAGATGCTATGAATAATGCATTCAGAAAACAGGTAGAAGCTAAAAAGCCAAAGGGAAGTGCGGCTGGAAAGATGAGATTTTTGGAGTAAGACAATATATTGTTATATATTGATAATTAGGTAACTTACGGTAACCGATTACATGTTAAGTTTAAGGAAGAATTAACCGAGATATTAAGTGTAAGACTTAAGTATCTCGGTTTGTTTTTATTTTAGTACATAAAAAATCCTGAAAAAAGGTTATGTAATTCTGAAAAAAACCGATAAACTAAGTGAAGAATAATTTACAAGGAGGGATAGTTATGCGAATAGGTACTTACAACATGGTTAATCAAATCTATGGTTCTAAGAACACTAAGAAGTCTAGCTCAGTGAATGGTACCGGTTATGCAAGCTTCAAGGATGAGGTTACATTTTCTAGCATGGGCAAGGATATGCAGGTAGCTAAGAATGCTTTGGCTAATGTGCCTGATGTAAGAGAAAGCAAGGTTAATGACATTAAGGCTAGAATTCAGAATGGAACTTACAACGTTAGCTCAGAGGCATTTGCTGATAAGCTTATTAGTGCGTATAAGGCAAAGTCAATTTAGTTGGAGATAGGTAAAGGAGTAACTTATTATGGCAAGCTTAATCGAGAATTTAATAACAGGACTTAATGAGGAGTATGCTGTGTATGAGAAACTTCTTGAGGTGTCTATGGAGAAGACATCATCCATTATCTCCAACAACCTTGACAGGCTTAAAGCAACAACTGACAAGGAGCAGGCTTTGGTAGATGTTATTACAAGCTACGAGAGCAAGAGAAACAGTACTATGGCCAATATCGCCAGTGTACTTAATAAGAAGGCATCAGAGCTTAAGATATCAGATGTAGTTAGCTTTTTAGATGGCCAGCCAGAGTTTAGAGAGCCTCTAGTGGAGATTAATGAAAAGCTAGCTAAGATAGCTAGAAAGCTAAAGGATGTTAACGCCCACAATCAGAATTTGATTATGGAATCTCTGTCTATGATAGAGTACAATATTAATCTTTTACAGAATTTGAACAGAGCCCCTGAGACTGCGGAGTACAGCCGCGATATGTTTAGAGGTCAGGGCGGATATGCAGGAAGTATGGACATGCCTGGTAAGTTTGATACCAAGCAGTAATTTTTTATTTTAGATACTATTTTGATTTAGGAAGGTGAGCTTTCATGAGCGGAACAATGGGAAGATTGTCCATAGGTGTTACAGGCTTACAAACTAGCCAATATGCACTTAATGCGACAGCACACAATTTAATGAATACACAGACCCAGGGCTACAGCCGTCAGCAGGTTATGCTCACTGATAGAACATACAGAGGACTTGGAACAACCAATGTCTTCGGAGAGAACAAGGCTGGACTTGGAGTAGTAACTGCAGAGATTAAACAGGCTAGAGATAATTTCGCAGATGCTGCTTATAGAGCAGAGAGTGGAAGAATGAACTACTACAAGGCACAGTATGAGACCGCTTCAGAGATTGAGACATATTTTGGAGAGCTGGAGGGTCAGGATTTTAATACGTCAATGAATGAGCTGTGGCTTAGCTTACAGGAGCTTCAGAAGGAATCTAACAGTATTGTTACCAGAAGCTCATTTATATCAACAGCCCAGCTTTTTTTAGATAGAGTGCAGGATATAAGATCAAGCTTTATTAATTATCAGAGAAATCTTAATGTGGAGATTCAGAATCAGGTTAAGAGAATTAACGAGATAGCTGATGAGGTATTAGAGCTCAATGATACTATTCTTGCTTGTGAGGCATCAGGTATAGAACGTGCTAATGATTACAGAGATGCCCGCAACCTTTTACTAGACGAGCTTAGTGGACTTGTTAAGACTGAGATAGTTAACAATGTAGATGGAACAGTTGAGTTATATATAGAAGGTAGATGCCTTGTTACAAGAGGCAAGACCTACGAGCTTGGAACTATCAAGGTTTGTGATAGTGAGCAGTATCTGGCACAGTATGATTTTGCAGAGGATGCAACAGACTTTATGATGCCGGTTTGGGTGGATGATGAGACTGCTTTATACAATATTAATAAGCTACCTAGTATGGAAAGTAATACTGACATAGGTTCCCTTAAAGGGCTTATGATGTCCAGAGGATATTTTGTAAGTAATTACACAGATGTACCTTCTAAGCCAGACAAGCCTGTGGCAGAGGATTTCGCAACTACCGCAGAATATGATGATGCAATGGCCCAGTACGAGCAGGATATGAATACATATGTAGAGAAGCTAGACTACTTTAACAAATACGTAGAGCCATATACAGTTACCAATCTGATGGCACAGTTTGATGTATTGGTACATGCCATAGTAACAGGATTCAATGATCTCCTTTGTCCTAACAAAGAGGTTACCCTTGGAGATGGAACCGTTATTAAGGTTTTGGATGAAGAAAAGGCAGGCATGGGAATGGGTGTAGGCAATGAGTATCCGGGAACTGAGCTTTTCGTTAGAAAGAGCACTCCTAGATATACAGAGCAGACCTTCCGTATGGCGGATGGTTCTATAGAAACCTTTATGGTATATAACCAGGAGAGCGAGGATGATTTCTACTCCCTTTATACAGCTGGTAATATTGAGATTAACGATAAGCTTCTTCAGAATCCATCCCTCTTACCACTTACCATGATAACTGGTGAAGAGGCTCAGGAAAATGTGGATGCTATGTTAGAGCTTTGGAACACAAAGTTTGCTACAGTAAGTCCAAACTCATTGGTTGAGTGTAACTTTATGGACTATTACGCAGGAATGATGGAGGACTTAGCTGACAGAGGTTATACATATAACAATATGGCACAGACTCAGCAGCAATCCGTAACAGATATAGAGAATTTGAGACAGACAGTTGTTGGTGTATCATCAGATGAGGAGCTTTCTAATATGATTAAGTTCCAGCATGCATACAATGCATCCTCAAGATATATCAACACAGTATCAGAGATGATAGAACATCTTATCAATACACTTGGAGTATAGGAGGTGACGTAGATGCCATCAACATTTTTAGGACTTAATACAGGACTTTCAGGACTTAACTATTTTCAGTCAGCCCTGAATACAACTTCACACAATATTTCTAATGCTAATACAGAGGGTTATTCCAGACAGCAGGTTGTAGTATCCGCTACAGATCCACTTAGACTACACCAAAGCTATGGTATGATGGGTACTGGAGTTGCTGGAGATAGCATCGACCGTCTTAGGAATGAATTCTATGACAACAAGTATTGGGCAGCTAATTCTAAGTATAATAAGTACTATACACAGAATGATAATCTTGCCACACTTCAGACATACATGAACGAGATGACAGGTGAGGCGGGCTATACTGAGTGGTTGTCTAAGATGTCGCAGGCCCTTCAGGATTTGGCAGACAACCCAGCAGATTACACAACAAGAATTTCATATACACTTACAGCTGACGGCTTTACAGATATGATGAATGAGATGGCTAACAATTTCCAGAACACTCAGAAAACTATCAATGATGAGATAGAGCTTGCTGTTAGTGAGATTAATTCCTTAGCTAAGCAGATATATGAGCTTACACAGCAGATTATTAATGTTGAGCTTAAGGGTGGTAATGCAAATGACCTTAGAGATAAGAGAGGAGTTTGTATCGATACTCTTTCTGAGTACGCTGATGTAGAGGTAATTGAAAAATCTATTATGTATGGCGTAGGTCATGACCAGGTTCCTTCCAATGCAGAAGCATTATCTGTTCGTATCAATGGAGCAATTCTTGTTGATGAAATGGAATATAACGAGTTAATGGTAGTTCCAAGAAGCGAAAATATTAACCAGACAGATGTAGAGGGTTTAGTAGATGTATTCTGGAAATGTGCAGATGGCACAGCAGGAGAGCATTTTGATTCACTTCACACAGAGGGTAAGCTTCAGGGACTTTTCGAAATCAGAGATGGTAATAATGGAGAGAATTTAAAAGGAAGCGTAAAGTCAGTTTCAGAGAATCCTTCCAGTGTTGCTCTTGATATTCCGACACCTATACATGTTTATAATCTGAATATTCCTCAGCAGGGTATTATAAACCTTAATGGTAAGGATTATATGTATGACGGTTGGACCGCAGATTATGATGCAGATGGGTATCTTACTAACTTTGAATTCAACAATATGACCATGTTTGATGAGAAGGGCGTTGAGATATCAGCCAAGTTCCCACAGGGAATAGAAGGAAAAACTGCTAAGATAGGAGAATACATTTCTGTTAAAGGTATTCCTTATTATATGGCAAGATTTAATGAGATGGTTAGAACCTTCTCTGACTATATGAACTCTATTGTAACAGAGGGTGTTGATGAGAATGGTGATCCAGCACTTGATATGTTTACAGCAGAGGATGCAGAAGGTAACGATTTTGTGCTTAAGGGCACTATGGAGGGTGCAGGAACGCTTAAATCCACAGATTCTTCTTATTATAGACTTACAGCTCTTAACTGGGAGCTTAATCAGCAGTGGAAGAAGGATCCTGCTAAGGTAGCAGTATCCTATGCAGATGATATAGCACAGGGTGATGTGGAGGCAAGACCATTAGTTGATAAGTTTATATACGGTATGACAGATATGACCATGTTTTCACAGGGTACTGTATCACATTTTATGCAGTCTATAACCACAACTATGGCAGTAGACATTTCAAAGACTAATACATTTGCTGCTAATCAGGACGACATCAAATACACTATAGATAGCCAGCGTACATCGGTATCAGGTGTAGACGAGAACGAAGAGGCAGCGGATTTAACCAAATTCCAGAATTTGTACAATCTTGCATCAAAGGTTATATCAGTTCTGAATGAGGTATATGATAAGCTAATTAATCAGACTGGAGTATAAGGCTTCAGACACAAAATATGACGGATAGACGAATCCATAGGAGGTAGGTTGTATGAGAATAACTAATCAGATGATTACAGGCAACTCGCTTAGAAATATGCAAAAGAGTATGTCTGCAGTTAATAAAACTACACAGCAGATGACAACAGGTAAGAAGATATCTCAGGCATCAGAGGATCCTGTTATTGCAATTAGAGCACTGAAGCTTAGAACAACAGTTAATCAGCTTCAGCAGTATAAGGAGAAGAATATTCCTGATGCAACCTCATGGTTTGATATATCCACAACCTCTCTTGATAACATTACTAAGAGAATAGAGGATATTACAACCTATTGTGTACAGGGTTCTACAGATTCTTTTAACTCAGATGATAGAAATGCAATAATAGATTCTTTAAAGCAGCTTCAGGAGATGCTTTATGAGGAGGGTAATTCAACCTATGCAGGTAGATATATTTTCTCAGGATACAAGACTGACAGAAGCTTAACATTTATAGATACAGAGGATGTAAGCAAGTATTCCTATGATATTACTCAGAGCTTTGATCCAACTGCTATGGATACAAAGAATGTAGTGTTAGATGGTGTGGATTATACCCAGGTAGATGCTTATATTGATGGCTCAGTAACTTATGAAATACCTAATCCAGAGCAGGTTTACAGACTTAATCTTGCATATGAGAATATTACAGACACTAATAATGATGGTGAGAATGTACTTACCTTAACTGCTACTAATACAGCAGGGGGAGATATAGATCTCACCCTTGCAGTTACTGTTATGACAGAGGCAGACGTGGATAATTACTACAATGTTGGTCCGGATGACATTCATCTTATAGAGGAAACAGGAGAGCTAATCTTCGGTGAGAATGTATATAATACACTTAAGACAGCAGAAACTATAGATGTAACCTATGCTAAGACAAGCTTCTTAGCAGGAGATTTAAGACCTGAGCATTATTTTGATTGTACTCAGTATACAGTACAGACTGATGGAAGTGTTAAGGAGGTAGATTACGATAGACCTGAAGAGGGACAGGCAATCTACTATGAGGTAAACTTTAATCAGAGTATTCAGGTTAACACAGAGGGTAATCAGGTTATCTCTGAGGAGATGAGCAATAATATCAACGACCTTATCTATGCACTTACAGATTTGACAGAGGCTGAGGAGGCAAAGGTTAGATTAGAGAAGATGTTAGAGGATGTACAGTATTTTTCTAGTGAAGAGGCGGTAGATCAGATTAACAGAATGATTAAGGATGTGGAAGCCGAGATAGCTGTTAAGAAGGAAAATATGCAGAAGACCTTCTCCAATAATATTACAAACTTCCAGAATTATATGTCAGTGGTATCAGCTATGCAGTCAGATATAGGAAGCCGTATGAGTAAGTTGGAGATGATAGGTACAAGAGTTGATGAACAGTTTGCCGCATTCAAGGAGTTAAAGTCTAAGAATGAGGATACAGAGACAGATTCAGCAATTATAGAATTTAACCAAGCAGAGCTTGTGTACGAGTCAGCCTTAGCGGCTACAAGTAACATAATGAAAACTACATTGCTTGATTACTTATAAAATATTAAGGAGGGTGTTTACATGGTAGCAGAGACTAAATTTTTTGGAACTATTGATATTGAGGATGACAAGATAATCAACTTCCCTAATGGTATTATTGGATTTGAAAATCTTAAAAATTTCGCTCTTATATATGATTCAGAGCGTGAGGAGAGATCTAAGATTAGCTGGTTACAGTCTATGGAGGAGCCACTTATGGTGCTTCCAGTAATTAATCCACTAGATCTTATGGATAATTACACTCCAACTATAGAGGATGAGCTTATGAAGAATATTGGAGATCCTGCAGATGCAGATTTACTTATATTCGTAACTCTTTCTATACCATCAGATATAGAGAAGATGACTGCCAATCTTAAGGCACCAATTATTGTGAATACTGTTGAGAGAAAGGCTATGCAGGTTATAGTTGAGAATCAGGAGTATCCTGTAAAGTTTAATGCTTATGAGGCCATAGAGGCTATGAAGCAGAAGGAGGGTGAGTAGTATGCTAGCACTGTCAAGAAAGCAGGGAGAATCCATTATGATAGGCAGTGATATCGAACTCACTGTACTTGAGGTAAAGGGTGACCAGATTAAGATAGGAATTAATGCTCCTAAGAGTGTTCCTGTGTATAGAAAGGAAATCTATACTCAGATTCAGGAGGAGAATAGAGCAACAGCTGCGTCTATTGATATAGAGAGCCTTAAGAAGCTGTTTTAACAGTTCTTTATGATAAAGGAACGAGGAATTTACTTTCTTGGCCGGCCTGCCTAGGGTCGGTCCACGCTGACACTTAAAACGGTCAGCTTAGTCCCGACCACTGTCGCGGCCGGAAGGAAAAGTATTCGCTCGTTCCTTTTTGTAAAGAATTGTATTGAGAAACTCTTCTTGGCCGGCCTGCCTAGGGTCGGTCCATGCTGACACTTAAAACGGTCAGCTTAGTCCCGACCCTGTCGCGGCCGGAACAAAGTTTATTGGCGCAACCCATTTTGCTGTATATTAGAATAATGACGAAGTGTTAAAACAGATAGATTTGTAATAAATTTAAGAAAAAACAGGTAAAAATGTTGAGTTTTATTAGATTTAAGTATAAAATTTATTTGTTAAGTTGTCGATATAAGAGATAGCAGAAAGAGGCTAATGCTGGGCGTATGCCTTGATAAGCCTATATAATAACTAGTTAAAGAGACATATAAACTTTATCATATCCCAAAATAAGGAATGGGAACAATACACATGGAGGTGGAAAGATATGGGAATTGAAAGAATTGGCGGTGCAGGTGCCATGAGTTATAGCACTAGCACACAGAAGGTAAGCAAGCCGGAGATACAGGTGACAGATATGGGGTCTGGAGCAACTACAGTTACACCAGACATAGTAGCACCTGTTATGACAGACTCAAGAAGTGGTTACTCACAGCAGGGTAATCAGGAGCAGCAGGCAGGCTTTGTTCAGAAGGACAAGGAGGTTACTTCAGAGCAGGTTAAATCAGCAGTTGATAACATCAACAATCAGTTAAGACGTACAAGCTGTAGCTTTAAGTATCACGAGGAGACTAACCGTATCTCTATAACAGTTAGAGATAAGGATACTGATGAGGTTATCAGAGAGATACCACCAGAGAAGGCTCTTGATATGATAGCTAAGGCATGGGAGCTTGCAGGTCTTATGGTAGATGAGAAGAGATAGAAGGGAGAGATAGACTATGGCAATTAGAATGACAGGTCTTATTTCCGGTATGGATACAGAGGGCATGGTTAAGGAGTTAGTTCAGGCCAGCTCAACCAAGGTAGATAAGGTTAAGAAGGAACAACAGAAGTTAGAGTGGAAACAGGAGGCTTGGCAGGATCTTAATACTAAGCTTTATAACTTCTATAAGAGTGATGTATTCAACTTTAAGAGTGTAGGTACATATAGCTCTAAGAAGGCTACCTCAAGTGACAGCTCCAAGGTGAAGGTAAGCGCAGGCTCATCAGCGCCTAATGGCTCACATTCTGTATCAGTTAAACAGCTTGCTTCATCTGCTTATCTTACTGGAGGTAATATTAAGGCAGCAGGCAAAAGCTATGTTACATATGCAGATATAACTACATCAACTAATTTTGCAGATATGACAGATGCTACAGGTAACAGCTTAGATCTTGCAGGCAAGACCATTACTATTGGTAATGGCAACGATACAGGGGATTTAACCTTTACACTTGGTGGTGATGGTGAGAATAGCGTAGCTAATCTTGCAGAGCTTAATAAGAAGCTTGCGGCAACTGAGGGCTTTGAGGGACTTAAGGCAAGCATGGTAGATGGCAAGATTACATTTACTAACTCAACTGGCAAGGAGAACAAGGACTTTGCCATGGAAGGAACTACCTTTACCATTAAGTCAGATGCTCTTGGTATTGATGGTACTCTTGGATTTAAGCAGAATAAGGATGATGAAAATCACCCTACTATAGAAAGCACACTTGATGCTAATTATAGAAAGGAATTTGCAAGCTCTGATATTAACAGAGGCACAAAGCTTGCTGATATAGGAATAGCAGTTGGAACTTCCTTTAGCATTAAGGGTAAGGAGTTTGTGGTAGATGAGAAGACTACAATTGCAGACTTTACAGCAGGACTTTCTAAGATGGGTGTAGGAGCTAGCTTTGATGCTACTCATGGAAGATTCTACATTAATGCTTCAGCTACAGGAGCTGAGAATGATTTCGATATCACATCCTCAGATTCTAATGCTCTTGAGATATTAGGTCTTGGAAGTACAGCTACTAAGGTTGATGCTCAGGATGCTATTATTGAGTACAATGGTGTAGAGTATGTAGGAGATAGCAATACCTTTAATATTAACGGTCTTACTATAACAGCTACAGGAGTGACTGGTAAGTATGATAAGGCTACAGGTGCATTTACAGATGATTCACCTATCAGCATTAGTATAGCTCAGGATACCGATAAGATTTACGATAGCGTTAAGAGCTTTGTTAAGAAGTATAATGAGCTTATAGATGAGATGAACAAGCTCTATAATGAGAAGGGCACCGATTACGAGCCTCTTACTGAGGAGGAGAGAAGTCAGCTGTCAGATACTCAGATTGAGAAGTGGGAGGAAAAGGCTAAGCAGGGTATCTTAAGAAGAGATTCTACTATTAGCACCCTTCTCTCTAATATGAGAAGCATCCTTAATAAGTCAGTTAAGGTAACTATGGATGATGGCACAGAGAAGAGCTTTTCATTAGCGTCACTTGGTATAGTAACCGGTGATTACTCTGAGAATGGTAAGCTTCACATCTTAGGTGACGAGGATGATACAGCTTATGCATCAGAGACTAACAAGCTTAAGGAGGCTCTTGAAGCTAATCCAGAGATATTCCAGCAGGTATTTGCAGGAGGAGGTAGCAATCCTGGTATAGGAACACAGCTTTATGACTCACTTGCTACATCAATGAAGCGTACAAGCTCAAGTCGTTCCATGACCTTCTACGAGGATATTACCATGGAAGAGCAGATGAAGGATTATGAGGACGAGGTTGACAAGTGGCAGGAGAAGCTTCAGAAGCTTGAGGATAAGTATTATGATCAGTTTGCAGCTATGGAAAGTGCTATGGCAGCTCTCCAGCAGCAGCAGTCATATATAGCAGGCTTAATGGGTATGTAATTTATAAGGGACTGACCTTAAAGGGTCAGTCCCCATAACTAGAATTGGGAGGTACATTATATGGCAGCATATAATGCAGCGAAGGCATACGGTAATAATAAGGTACTTACAGCTTCACCGGCTGAGCTTACACTGATGCTCTATGATGGAGCGGTAAAGTTTGCTAACAAGGCGGTAGATGCTTTGGAGAAGCAGGACTACGAGAATACTAATATTAATATTCAAAGATGTAGAGCTATAATTGTAGAGCTTATGACTACACTTGATTTTAAGTATCCTGTTGCGGAGGACTTTAAGAGAATGTATGACTATATCTTTAATCTATTAGTTAAGGCTAATATGGAGAAGGATATGGAAACCTTACAGAAGGCCTTAGAGGAAATTCGTGGTATGAGAGATGTGTGGAAGGAAGTTATGGCTAAGGCCAAGGGTCCACAGCTTGTGTTAGATACTAATTAGTTCAAAGCGAGGTGTTCTTATGAACCAGACAGGAACATATGTAACTATAATGAAGGAATCTCTGGTGAGGAAGAAAAACTATTTGCAGGAGATTCTGGATTTAACTAATAAGCAGGGAGAACTGGCAAGCGCTCAGGAATTTGATGAGGAAGCCTTTGGTGCTATAGTAGAGAAGAAGGATATCCTTATATCTAATGTTAATGAGATTGACAAGGGTTTTACTGCAGTATATGAGAGAGTTCGCAGTGAGATAATTCAGGATAAGGAGCTATACAAGGTTCAGCTTAAAGATATTCAGGAGTCTATAAAGCAGTGTGTGGACCTTGGAATGTCTATAGAAAGTGCAGAGCTTAGGAACAAATCAGCATTAGAGACAGCCTTCGCCAAAAGCTTTAGAGGAGTTAAGCAGCTGAAGCAGTCTAAGCAGGTGGTTAATAAGTATTATAAGTCCATGTCCAATGGTATGGTGAACGATTCTATATTATATGATAGAAAAAAATAATTTTTTAAAAAAATTTTAAAAAAATGTATAAAAAGGGGTTAAGTATATAAAAAAGACTCCGATATATATAATGTAAGGAACAAAAACAAACAAAACCTTACAAAATCAACTTAGGTAGTTACCCTTTAAGGGAATTACATATAACATTTTAACGGTGGCAAGGACCACTAGTACATGTCGCAAGGAAGCGACATTATATTCAAGGAGGAATTATTATGGTAGTACAGCACAACATGCAGGCAATCAACACTAACAGAATGTTAGGACAGAACGTTAAGGCAGTAGCAAAGTCAACAGAGAAGTTATCATCAGGTTACAGAGTTAACAGAGCAGCTGATGATGCAGCAGGTCTTTCAATTTCTGAGAAGATGAGAAATCAGATTAGAGGAATCAACCAGGCAGTTACTAACGCTGAGGATGGTGTATCACTTATCCAGACTGCAGAAGGTAACTTAAATGAGGTTCACTCAATCCTTCAGAGAATGGGCGAGCTTGCAACTAAGGCAGCTAACGACGTTAACGCAACTGAGGATCGTAACGCTATCCAGAAGGAAATCGATGAGCTTTCATCAGAGATCGATGAGATCGCTAGAAAGGCTGAGTTCAACGGAACATCTCTTCTTAACGGTTCATTCACAGGCAAGAAGCTTCAGGTAGGAGCTAAGTCAGGTGAGACTATGGATATCGATATCGAGGAGATTTCAGCATCTATCCTTTTAGGTGGTGCAGTTGAGGTTGGATCACACACAAGTGCTTCAACAGCTATGACTAACATCAGAAGTGCAATCATTAAGGTTTCTGATTACAGAGCAACTCTTGGTGCTAAGCAGAACAGACTTGAGTACACTATCAACAACCTTGAGAACTACTCAGAGAACTTAACATCAGCTGAGTCAACAATCAGAGATACTGATATGGCATCAGAGATGACTAACTACACTAAGACTAGCATTCTCCAGCAGGCTGCACAGTCAATGCTTGCACAGGCAAATCAGTCTACTCAGGGTGTACTTTCACTTATTCAGTAATTAACATTATTGAACCAAATATAGCTGGCTCGCTTGCGAGCCAGCTTGTTTTGGTTATAGGGGGTTTATGGTATGGAATTTCCAAAGGGATATTTTGAGGATGAGATACGAGAGGGATTTTATGTATCCGGTATGATTAAAAGAACCTGGGCAGCTCAGTTAGAGGTGCTTAAGGTTATTGATGATATATGTAAGAAGCACGATATAAGATGGTTCGCCGATTGTGGAACCTTGCTTGGGGCAGTTAGACATAGTGGTTATATCCCTTGGGATGATGATCTTGATATTTGTATGCTTAGAGATGAATATACCAGATTTAACAAGATTGTTCAAAGAGAGCTTCCAGAAGGATATGTATGGCTAAATTTTGATAATGATAAGGATACATATTATGAGCACATTACCAGAATAGCTAACAGCCATAGACTTAATTTTGATAAGGATTATTTAGAGAAATATCACGATTGTGCCTATTCGGTAGGCGTGGATATATTTCCGCTGGATTACCTATGTGAGGATGAGGAAAAGGAAAGAGAGAGACAGGAGCTTGCAAAGGTTACCATGCTGACAGCTGGATCTATAAGCAAAGATAATGATAATTTAGAAGAATGTAAGGATGTTTTAAGAGATATAGAGAGATTATGTGGAGTTAAGTTTAATTATAAGAAGAATGTGAAGCAACAATTATTTAAGCTTACTGATAGGTTGTTTTCAAAATATACAAATACCGAAAGTAAGTATGTTGCCCTTATGCACTTTTGGGTGCAGGATGGTGATCACAAGTATCCAGTGGAGTATTTTAAGGATGCTATTATGATGCCCTTTGAGAACACAGAGCTTCCCGTTCCAGTGGCCTATGATGGAGTTCTCCGTATTGAATACGGAGATTATATGAAGATCTGTAGACAGGGAGGCGCCCATGGTTATCCTTACTTTGAGGGTCAGGAAAAATTTCTGATGAAGCTACTTCCTGACTATCATTTTAAGTATACATTTAAAAAAGAGGATTTGGAAAATCCTGTAAGAGATTCTTATGTAAGCCCTAAGAAGCAGGCTGAGGATTTTGTTGGCCTAATGAGTCAGGCTCATGCTGTAGTGCTTAAGTCTATAATGGGCAAACAGTATGATGCGGCTAACCAGCTTCTTATGTCCTGTCAGGATAGTGCCATTAAGATAGGAACATTGCTTGAGGAGCATTACGGACTAGGTTTTGCCACAGTGGGACATTTGGAGCAGTATTGTGAGGTTATATATCAGGTGTTCGAGATGGTGCATCAGGTTAGTCAAAATCCGGATAGCTATATCGATGTGGAGGATTTGGACAGCTTCTTACATGAGGTTCTGGTTAATATAGCTGTAAGTATAGAGCAGGATATACCTAAGAATAAGAAGATATTATTCATAGGCTGCAAGGCTGATGCATGGGATGCATTTGACAGTGTGTGGAGAGCGGCAAAGGATGAACCTGAAACCTCAGTTTATGTTATGCCGGTGCCATATTATGAGCGTAATGCTGTAGGTGGCAGTAAGGCTATGCATTATGAGGGTGACTTGTATCCTGAATATTTGGATATAGTAAACTATGAGGAGTATGATATAGCCAAGGAGCATCCGGATGTAATATTTATCCAGAATCCCTATGATGAGTGTAATTATACTACAAATATTATGCCAGCCTTTTATTCGGAGAGATTAAAAGGACTTACTGATAAGCTGATTTATATCCCTTGGTTTAAGCTTACAGAGCTTGGGGATGGAGAAGAAAAGCCTAGAAAGACTATGGATTATTTCTGTAAGGTGCCAGGGGTGGTTCATGCAGATATAGTTATAGTTCAGTCTGAGCAGATGCGCAGAGAATATATAGAATGCTTGACAGAGTTTGCAGGAGAGGATACAAGAGAAATCTGGGAAAAGAAGATAGTTGGTCTTGGTACTCCTTTGGATGATGCAGAGCAGAAGAAATTTGCGTCTGTGGATAAAATATCATTGGTGTCAGAGGCGCCTGAGGCTTGGAAGAAGGTTTTACTTAGAGGGGATGGGGAGCTTAAGAAGAGTATATTATATAACACCTCAGTGGCTGCGTTTATGCAGTATGGAGAGAAAATGTTAGATAAGGTTGAGAGAACATTGCCAGTCTTTGAGGAGAACAAGGAGGAGATTGCTCTTATATGGAGACCTCATCCTAAGCTTGCAGAATCAATTAAGTCCTTAAAGCCTGAGCTGTTTGATAGATACAATTCTGTGGTGGAGAGCTTTAAGAATGCCGGCTGGGGAATATATGATGATTCTGCAGATATGGAAACAGCTATACAGCTTTGTGACGCATATTATGGTGATTCTGATGGTGTGGCGCATAAGTGTGAGACCTTAGGTAAGCCGGTGATGTTACAGAATGTGGAGATGTAGGAAAAGAGAATAGATACGGGCTAGTATTTTGTGGGGCAATCTGCGGGCCTAACTATCATATCAACCTGCTTAATCCCTATGATGTGGATGATATATCCGTGTTTAAAACGGATTTACAAATGTTTATCGGTATGGTAAAATGCAATAAAGATAAGGATAAAATGAAAAATTACATATTTCAGCATGAGGAGTATTTCAGCAATCTGGATTATGAGTCGGGTATAGTGTATGACCAGGTTTTGAATGTAGGCAAGTTTGTCAAAAAGGAGCTAGGTGAGAAAGGGGAGAAGGTTGATATGTGTAAGGCGATACAGGATATGTATGATAGTGCAAAGGAGGAAGGAATAGAGCAAGGAATAAATCAGGGAATAGCTAAGCTTATAACTGTTCTCAGAGGATTAGGTATTTCTGATGGGCAGATTATAGATGAGCTTATGGAAAAATACGAAATGTCTAGAGAAGAAGCCAGCAAGCGCTTGGAGGCATTTGTATAATTTGAAAATGTTTGTCGGTATGGGAAATGTAACAGAGGTAAGTTTAGAAGTTAGGTATTTGATGGAATAGAATAAAAAAGGTTAATAAATAGTCGTGAAATGTCGATATAATATTATAAGGTGTATCACAATTCATGACATGGAAGTCGAATGAGATATATTAGGGCGAATTCTATGCATAGAGGTGTGGAGTTCGTCTTTTTTGATGGCGAAAGCTGTAAGAAAAAAGTACTTTTTCTATATAAATTAAATGGATTATGATATAGTTAAAGTAGTTGATATGATGCACGATTTTTCAATATATACAAGGAAGGATAATAAGATATATGTTAAATGAGAAAGTAATATTAGTTACTGGGGGAACAGGTTCATTTGGACATCAGTTTGTGTCATATGTATTAGATAATTATGAACCTAAAAAAATAATTATATATTCAAGAGACGAGTACAAGCAGTTTATAATGCAGAATGAATACAAGAATCATCCACAGTTTAAAAAGCTTAGGTTTTTTATAGGTGATGTAAGAGATAAAGATAGGTTGTATCGTGCATTTGATGGAGTGGATTACGTTATTCATGCTGCAGCACTAAAGCAGGTTCCTGCCTGTGAGTACAATCCTATGGAAGCAGTAAAGACAAATATTAATGGTGCAATGAACATAGTTGATGCAGCCTTAGATTGTGGAGTAAAACGTGTAGTTGCCTTATCTACAGACAAAGCAGTTAATCCAGTAAATCTATATGGTGGTACAAAGCTGGTGTCAGACAAGCTGTTTATATCTGCAAACGCTTACGCAGGAGAAAAGGATGTTAATTTCTCAGTGGTTAGATACGGAAATGTAGCAGGAAGTAGAGGTTCCGTAATACCATTCTTTAGAAATATTATTGAAAATGGTGGCACGTCCCTTCCGATTACAGATTACCGTATGACAAGATTTTGGATTAGTTTAGAGGAAGGTGTGCAGCTTGTCATCAAGGCCCTTACTGAAGCTCAGGGTGGAGAAACATTTATATCTAAGATACCTTCATTTAAGATAACTGATTTAGCACAGGCTATGCTTCCAGGTTGCGATATGCCAGAGGTAGGTATACGTGAGGGTGAGAAGCTTCATGAGGTTATGGTTACAAGAGAGGACTCTATGACTACATATGAATACGATAAGCATTATATAATTTACCCGCATTATTCCTGGTGGAATGAGGATAAAATTGCGCCAGGTGGCAAGAAGGTGGAGCATGGGTTTGAGTACAGTTCAGGAACTAACAAAGAATGGCTTAGCGTGGAAGAATTGAGAAAATTGTTGAAATGTGTTGGAGAGCATTAGGACAATGGGTGCATACAGAGTTTTCCTAAAATAACACAAAAAAGTTAGGGGTCATGTGTGATGAAAAAAAGATGCTTAGCAGTTATAACTGCAAGAGGTGGAAGCAAAAGAATACCACGAAAAAACATAAAGGACTTTTGTGGAAAGCCTATTATGGCATATTCTATAGAAGCAGCATTAGAATCAAATATATTTGATGAAGTTATGGTTTCTACGGATGATGAGGAAATAAAAGAAATTGCATTAAAATATGGTGCAAAGGTACCATTTATGCGATCAGAGGAAGCTTCTAATGATATGGCCACAACCCATGAGGTAATATTAGAGGTGCTGAGAGCTTATAAAGAACTGGGTACGGAATTTGATTATGTATGCTGTATATATCCTACTGCACCGTTTGTAACTAAGGAAAAACTACAAGAGGGTTTTGACAAAATTACAAAGGAAGAAGCGGACACAGTAATCCCTATAGTTGCATTTTCATTTCCACCTCAGCGTTGCTTTATAATTAAAGATGAAAAGGTATCATTTAAGTGGCCAGAGAATAGATTAAAGCGCTCACAAGATTTGGAAAAGTTGTATCATGACGCAGGCCAGTTTTATTTCTTGAATGTAGAAAGATTCCAAGAATCAGAGAATATGATTATGGAGAATACCGTTCCAATAATTGTAGATGAAATGGAAGTTCAGGATATAGATAATGAAGTTGATTGGAAATTGGCAGAGTTAAAGTATCAGTTGCTTAAGGAATAGTAGAATGGAGTTCGGTGGAGAGCATGAATTTATACAATAAAATCAAAGAAGGAAAAACATATATCATCGCTGAGATGTCTGCAAATCATGCAGGAAGCATAGATAGGGCAAAGGAAATTATTCATGCGGCTAAAGAAGCTGGAGCAGATTGTATAAAAATTCAGACATATACAGCTGATACCATAACAATAGATTGCAACAATGAATTTTTTTATCTAGATGAAGGAACGTGGAAAGGAGAAAATTTATACCAATTGTATAAAAAAGCATATACACCATGGGAGTGGCAGGCAGAGTTAAAAGCTGAAGCAGAGAAGATAGGTTTAGAGTTTTTATCCACACCATTTGATAGAACAGCCGTAGATTTTTTGGAGGATTTAGGAGTTGAATTTTATAAGATAGCATCATTTGAGTTGGTTGATATTCCACTTATTGAATATGTTGCATCAAAGGGTAAACCTATAATTATGTCTACAGGTATGGGGACTTTAGAAGAGATTGAAGAAGCAGTTGCAACTATAAAAAAATATCATAATAACATAATCTTGTTAAAATGTTCAAGTGCATACCCTGCTATTTCAGACGATATGAATTTAAATACAATGGTAGATTTAAAGAACCGGTTTTCTTTGCCAGTTGGTTTATCAGATCATTCAATGGGGGATATTGGTGCGATTGTGGCTGTTTCTATGGGAGCAAGTGTTATTGAGAAACATTTTTGTATAAGTAGAGAGGTGGAAAATGCAGATTCCACATTTTCTATGGAACCAGATGAATTTGCGAAAATGGTAGAAGATATTCGTATGGTAGAAAAAGCCAAGGGAACCATTTATTATGGTTGTACAAAACAAGAACAAAGTAATTATAATTCTAGAAAATCAATTTTTGTTGTGAAAGATATTGAACAGGGAGAAATATTTACGGAGGAAAACATTAGGGTAATAAGACCAGGATATGGTTTACATCCTAGAGAATATAAAAAGGTAATTGGTAAGAAGGCAGCTACTACTTTGAAAAAAGGCATACCACTAAAAGAAGAGTATATTAGTTAGTTGCAAGGAGGTTATGATGAATACGTTTTATTCAGAAGATGAATTGAAGGCTTTGGGACTAAAATCATATGGTGAAAATGTATACATTGGAAGACACGTTATATTATATAGCCCTGAGAAATTAGAGATAGGAAATAATGTAAGAATAGATGATTTTAGTATATTAAGTGGAAATATAAGGCTTGGAAATTATATTCATATCTCTCATTTTTGTGGCTTGTATGGAGGGGATAAAGGAATAGTAATGGAGGATTATAGTGGATTATCATCTAAAGTTACTGTTTATGGTGTTTCAGATGATTATTCGGGCAATTCTATGACAAATCCTATGATCCCAGCAGAATACAAACCATTTAGTACACAAGAAAAAGTAGAAATTAAAAAACATGCAATTGTTGGTGCAGGATCAATTATATTACCTGGAGTAATTGTCGGCGAAGGAAGTAGCATTGGTTCTATGAGCTTATGCATAAGGGATACTGAGCCGTGGAGTATTAATGTGGGGATACCAGCAAAAAAGATAAAAGAAAGAAGTAAAGAACTGTTGATATTAGAAAAAAATTTTAGAGAGAATAGAAATAGTGAATATTAAAATTGGTGATAGTTATTCTGAACAATTTAAGATTACAAAGGAAATGGTGATAAGATTTGCAGAGCTGACAGGCGATAAAAATCCTATACACCTTGATCCAGATTATGCAAAGAATACTAGATTTGGTGAATGCATTGTTCCAGGAATACTGATAGCGGGTTTGCTATCTAAGATAATAGGTATGGATTTTCCTGGTAATGGATCAATTTATTTAGGGCAGGACTTAAATTTTTTAGCTCCTGTATATTTGGATGACATAATCGAAATTACATGTGTAGTTGAATTTATTGACGAAAAAGGCCATGTTCTTATAGATAATTTAATTAAGAACAATGAGAATAAGATAGTAATAAGAGGTAAGTCTAAAGTGAAGGTATTATAATCATAGAAAATAAGGAGTAGGGTTATGTACATACCATATGGAAAATCGTATAGGGAGTGGTAGTATTTCTTACGAATAACAAATGTATGCTTTCATTATATGAATGGTTGTCAGCTCGGGGGAATGTATATTTATTAAGTGATTCACTTACTATGGAACAGGTGTATAAATTAAAACCTACTTGTGTAGTTAGTTATAATTACATACATACTATTCAAGATGATGTAATAGAGTATATGAATGTAAGAATTACAGTAAATGTCATAACTTTAGAACTTTGTATAGCTTGTTGATTAAGGATATATATAAGGTTGATAAAAACCTATTGTAGGAGTTGATATAGATGGAAGAAAGTATTTTAAATAAGATAATTTCAGAATTACATAATATTGATTTTTCGGATGCTTTTATATATGACTCTATAGAAAATAAGGAATATTCTTATTTTGAACTTTTTTCAAGGGCATATTATGTTGGAAGTAATATTTTGGATGATAGTAATGTTGTCGTAATGGATAATAGCTTTGACTTATTGATACTTTATTTTGCTGCAATGTTTAGAAATTCAACAATTATAGCCATAGATCCTGATAAAAATCAAAGAGAAATAGACTTAATTAAGTCATATCATAAAGATAGTAATATCATTAATGAATATACTATTACAAAGTATGATTTTATCACAAGAGAACAAATTCTGCATTTATTTAATGGGATAGATTATGATAAAGATTTTTTAATTACTTATACATCGGGTAGTACGGGAAATCCTAAAGGAGTTGTTCATTCTATAGGAAATTTGTATCATAGTGCATTGAATTTTGGAAAAAAATTAAATTATGGTAGAGAAAACAAGATGTGTCATGTGATGCCAATGACATATATGGCGGGAATACTAAATTCCATAATCTTACCATTTATAACTGGTGGAAAAATAGTTTTATTTCCAAGATTCAGCGTAAAAAATGTTGCCCAATTTTGGAACAGAGTAATTAGTTATGAGGTTAATACTTTTTGGCTATCTCCCACAATGCTTCATTTAATTATGAAAATTGATAGAGGACAGAAAGTAACAGAATACTTTAAAGATAGAAGAATAACCATATCTGTAGGTACTGCTCCTTTACCAATTGCGCTAAAAAAAGAGTTTGAGGAAAGATATAATGTTACTGTGTATCAAAGTTATGGCTTATCAGAAACTTTGTTTTTAACTACAGCAAATAATTCATTAAGTGATTTTGAATCGGTTGGGAAGAAACTAGATGATGTTGAAGTACTTTTATCTGAAGATTGTGAATTGCTCGTTCAGGTTCCATGGATGTTTAAAGGGTATGTTAATGATGATATATCCAATTATTTATACAATGGATACTATAAAACAGGTGATTTATGTGCATGTAAAAACAATGAATTATTTATCACTGGAAGAAAGAAAGAATTAATTATAAAGGGTGGAATTAATATTAATCCAAAGGATATTCAAAATATTATTGAACAAATACCAGATGTTAATGAAGTCTGTGTTGGCTCTGTAGTGCTAATGAACGAGGAAAGAATTGTTTGCTGGTATAGTGGTGAAGAATTAGCTGAAACGGAAATTAACACTATTATATATGAACAGTTAGGAAAAAATTATAGAATTGATTACTTTAGAAGAGTAAGTTCTTTGCCAAAAAATTTAAATGGGAAAATTGATAAGTTGAAATTGGTTGAGGAGTTTGAAATATAAGATGATTATTAAACTAGATCATATATCCTATTCAGGTAAATATAGTGATGCAAAGTCGATTTTTAATAAGTTCATAAAATATGATATTGATTTTGAAGAGAAGGATTTATTGAATATTGAATGTAAAAATGAGTTGTTTAATGAGACACAAATCAAACATGACTTGTATATGATGAAGTGTAATAATGAACTTCCGATTGAAATAACCCTTTACGCAAACTGCACCAATGATGAACCTATGCTTGATGTACGTGATAAAAAAATATTTATAAAGTCAAACGATCCCAGTGCTACAGAAAAATTATTTTTTGATGTTGGATTCAAAAGAAAGGATGATTACGTATATTTAAAGCCTATAATGGATAATACAGAAGTGAAGATATATGTTGAGCCATCATATTCTACATATAATAGAAAATTAGATAATTTTGGTTACTCATCATTGGCATTTTGGAGTAGCAATATTGATAAAGACAGAGAAAAATATCATAAATTAGGATATAAAGTAACAGATATAGAAAAACTGTTAGTTAATGGTAAAATATTAGATATATTTTTTTTGAATGGAAATAATGGGGAGATTCTAGAATTTATAGGAGTGGACAAAAATAGATGAAGATAATTGATTTATCACTAGAATTAGATAACGATTGTATGACTTGTGGAACACCATGGCATGAACAGGTTAATATACGTGCTTTAGGGAAATTATCACAAGTGGGAAGGAATACATCTACAATAAAACTAGGGAGTCATTCTGGTACTCATATTGACGCACCGTTACATTTTTTTGATAATACATATGGTGTTGATAAATTGAATTTAAATGTTTTGTGTGGACAAGTTCAAGTAGTGAATTTTACAAGGTTCCAACAAGGGACATGTGTGGGCATAGAAGATATAAAAAAAATAGATATATCTGAAAGAATGATATTTAGATTCGATTGGCACAAGAAGTGGAAGTCAAAAGATTATTATAGTGACTTCCCGTATTTTACAATAGATGCTGCCAAGTATCTTGTTGAAAATGGGCTAAAACTAATAGCTTTGGATACGCCATCGCCTGACTCGGGAAGTAACATAAATGAACTCGGAGAGAATGATTCTCCTGTTCATAAATTATTGTTGAGTAATGACGTAATAATTGCGGAATATCTTACTAACACAGATAAGCTGGATGAACGGAGTAACATGCAAATTGTCGCATTGCCTTTAAAAATTGAAGGTGTTGATGGATCACCAGCAAGAATTATTGTGATGGAGGAATAGTAATGAATATGAGAGATTGGATAGTAAAATGGTTTGTAGACCATACAGGAAAAACAGAGAGTGAGATAGTAAGAGACGCAAAGGAAAACTATTTTGATTTGGGTTATATTGATTCATTTGAGTTTATAGAGTTGATTAGTGATCTTGAAGAGGCTGGAATTCAATTGAATAATGACAGCTTTGAAGATAGAAGATTTGCTACAATCGAAGGTTTGATTGAAATCCTAAGCGATATAAATTAGAAGTGGGGGGATTATATGTTAAATGAACAAACAAGCTATTGGACAGCACAATATTTGCGAACAGAAAAAATGGCATATCCAGCTGAGTATGTAATTAGGATGTTTAAAGGAAAATTTCCTAAGTTAGATTTAAAAAAAGAGCTAGGAGGTTATGATGATAAAAGTATACTTGATATAGGATGTGGAGATGGACGACATTTGTGTTTCTTCAAAGAACAGGGATTTAAAGAGATATGTGGAACGGAAATTTCAGAAGAAATAGTAAAAAAATTAAAAAAAGATTTGGAGAATATAGGAGAATTCGATATAAGAGTAGGCGTAAATAATAATCTTGGATTTGAAGATGATAAGTTTGATTGTTTGCTGTCTTGGAATGTGTGTTATTATTTAGATGACAAAATGGATTTTGTGTCACACATAAATGAATATGCAAGAGTTCTAAAAAAAGATGGTATATTGGTATTTTCCATACCATGTAAGGATTGCTTTGTTTATAAAGATGGAATTGAAAAAGATGGATTTATGGAGATAAGAAATGATTATTTCAAAATTAGAAATGGCTCCATTCAAAAAATATTTCAAAATGAGGAGGATATTGAGAAGACGTTTGGAGAAAAGTTTAAGGATTTTGTATTTGGAAAGATTGACTGTGACTGCTTTGGTTTAGATTATAAATGGTATATAGGATATTGTAGAAAAATATAATTGGAGTGTAGTATGGGGTATACATATAACGATATAGTTGACGCTTTAAAAAACTTAAATATAAATGAAGGTGATAGTATTTTTGTGCACAGTAATCTCGGTTTTTTTGGAAAGATGGAAAATTGTTCAAATGCAGATGAATTGTGCGAAAACTTTTTGAATGCAATAGTTGAAGTTATAGGTGAAGAAGGTACATTGGTGTTACCAGCTTTTTCATATTCGTTTTGTAATAATGAGATTTTTGATGTAAATAATACGTGTACAAAATGTGGAATATTTTCTGAGTATCTTAGAAAAAAGGAAGGTTCTGTAAGGTCACAGGATCCTAATTTTTCAATTGTGGCATATGGAAAGGAAAAAATATATTATACAGAAAATCCAACGAATGAATCCTTTGGGAAAGGGAGCTTTTGGGAAAGATTCTTAAATCGTAAGGGGAAAATCGTATGTATGAATTTTGATTCAGGGTCAACCTTCGTTCATTATGTTGAAAGGCAAAATAATGTTCCATATAGGTATAATAAAGCATTTAATGGGATTATTAAGGATAGGGATAAAGAACGAAAAGATTATTTTGTTCACTATGTATATGATAAAGATGTTTTGGAGGATGCACCAAGTTTTAATTATCTAGATGCGCTGTGCAAGAAAAATGGGATTTGTAAAAGTGTTTGCATTGGACGTGGTATTATAAATGCAATGGAGTCAAAAGTATATTATGATTTTATTTGTGAAATGTTAAAGAAGGAACCGCGTTTTTTGACGAGGGGGCGTGTGTAATGAGTAAGATAATGGATGTAACCCTTAGAGACGGAAGTTATGCTGTTAATTTTCAATTTTCTACTGCTGACGTAAAAATTATAGGTAAAGAATTAGATGAATTAGGATATCCGTATATCGAAATTGGACATGGTATGGGAATGGGTGCTAGTTCTCATAAAAACGGAATTGCACTTAACACAGATTGGGAGTATTTAGAAGCGGCAAAGGATAGCATAAAACAAGCTAAAGTAGGTATGTTTTGTATACCTGGTATTGCAAAATTAGAACATATTAGAAAAGCAAAAGAATTAGGGTTAGATTTTGTTAGAATAGGTACAAATGTTGATAGAGTTCAAGAGTCTAAAGAGTATATTCAAGAAGCAAAAAAATATGGAATGGAAGTTATGGCAAATTATATGAAATCCTATGCGATGAATCCGAAGGATTTTGTAAAACAGGTTCTGTTATCTGAACAATATGGTGCGGATGTTGTTTATTTGGTAGATTCTGCAGGTAGTATGTTGCCGAATGATATTGTGGAGTATTATAAAGCCATAAGAGAAAAATCACAAATTCGATTAGGGTTTCATGGTCATAATAATCTAGGTTTGGCATTATCAAATAGTTTATTGGCAGAAGAACTCGGGTTCGACTTAATTGATACGTCGTTGCAGGGATTAGGAAGAAGCTCAGGAAATGCATCTACAGAGTTATTCACAATATGTAGTATGAAAAAGGGGGCTAAAATTAATATAAATTACAAAAGATTATTAATGTTTAGTAATAAAATAATTGCACCTTATATAAAGAATAAAGGTATAAATTCAATTGATACTATTTGTGGAGTTGCTGGATTTCATACAAGCTATCTGCAGGTGATTCATAAAGTTGCAGCATTGTATAGTGTTGACCCATTAGAACTAATTGAAGAGTATAGTAAGCTGGATCAGTTGAATATGAATGAAGATAAATTAAGGGATATAGCGAAAGGACTAAGTGAGAATATAGATAGTTTTATTAATGTTAATTTTGTTGATTATTTTGGTCACGAGCAAATAAATTAAACAATTTATAGGCATGTAAAGGAGTCTTAGATTATTATGTATATACCATACGGACGACAAGCAATAGACAATAATGACATACAAGCGGTAATAGATGTTCTTAAATCAGACTATCTTACAACAGGCCCTAAGATAACTGAGTTTGAGAAGAGAGTAGCTGATTATGTAGGAGCAAAATATGCAGTTGCAGTTAATAGTGGAACAGCAGCCCTTCATATAGCTTGCTTGGCAGCGGGCATAAAAGAAGGTGATGAGGTAATTACTTCTCCTATAACCTTTGCAGCTTCTTCGAACTGCGTGCTTTACTGTGGTGGAACTCCTATTTTTGCTGATATCGATGCTGAAACATATAATATAGCTCCGGAAGAAATTGAAAAAAAACTTACTGATAAAACAAAGGCTGTAATTCCAGTTCACTATACTGGACAACCCTGTGATATGGATAGAATATGGGCTATAGCTAAGAAACATAATCTAACAGTGATAGAGGATGCGGCTCATGCTCTTGGTGCTTCTTATAAGGGTAAGATGATTGGTAGTCAGTCAGATATGACATGCTTTAGCTTCCATCCGGTCAAACCTATTACTACTGGCGAGGGTGGTATGGTTGTGACAAATGATGAAGAGTTATATAAGAGACTGGTGCTGTTTAGAAGCCATGGAATAACCAGAGATGAAGAACTTATGACAGAGAATCAAGGTGGATGGTATTATCAGCAGTTAGAGTTAGGATATAACTATCGAATTACAGATATATCCTGTGCCTTGGGCTGTAGCCAGATGGATAAGCTGGATTTTTTCCTGGAGAAAAGAAGAACTATAGCTAGAAGATATGATCAGGCTTTTGCTGGAATAGAAGGTATTATAACACCGAAGCAAATTGAAGAATGTGAGAGTGGCTGGCATCTATATATGATACAGGTAGATAATCGTAAAGAGGTATTCGATAAGTTGCGAGAGGCTGGAATAGGGGTAAATGTGCATTATATACCTGTATATCAGCATCCATATTATCAGAGGAATGGTTATGATGAGTGTTGCTGTGAGAATGCTGAAAAGTTTTATGCAAGAGCTATAAGCTTACCCATATTCCCTGGGTTGACTGAGGAACAACAGCAGTACGTTATAGATAAGATTGTAGAAATAATGACAGTATGATGAGGTTGATATGTTTTATATCCGTGCAGATGCAAATGAAATAATTGGAACAGGTCATGTTATGCGTTGCCTTTCTATTGCAGAAGAGTTGCGTAGACAAAGAGAAAAAGTGATATTTCTATTTGCTGATGATAGAACTAAGAATTTAATTGAAGAGAAAAACTTCGAGGGTATTTGCTTGAATTCTGTATGGAATGATTTGGATAAAGAAACAAGTCTTATGAAGCAACTTATAGAAAAATATGACATAGAGAAACTTTTAATTGATTCTTATTATGTAACAGAGCATTATTTAGAGGAATTAAATAAAGTCACAAATGTAATATACATAGATGATATGTTGGCATTTCCTTACCCTGTTCAAGTTCTTATTAATTATAATATATTTGCCACTGAGGAAAAATATCAGCAGTTATATGGGGACAAGTATAGCGATACACAGTTTCTATTAGGTTGCAAATATGCACCATTGCGACAAGAGTTTCAAGATGTTAAGCGAGTGGCAAATGACAAGATAAATAGTATATTAATCTCATCAGGAGGAACAGATACCTATAATATAACAGGAAATTTTTTATGTGCGTTAAGAACACAAAAATGGTTTGAAGAGACAGATATTCATGTGATTATAGGAAGGTTTAATAAAAATAAAGAGACTTTAGAAAAAGAGTGGTATAACTGCAAGAATGTAAAGCTTCATTATAATATTCATAATATGTCGGATTATATGAAATCATGTGATATAGCTGTTTCCGCGGGAGGAGTAACCACATACGAGTTGTGTGCTTGTGGAATACCTACAATTATGTATACATTAGCAGATAATCAGCTTGAGATTGCTGATATAGCATCTGATATGGGACTGGTTCATTATGCTGGAGATATTAGAGAGCATATGGAGGATTGTTTGGAGATAATAATATCAAGAATAGATGTCTTACGACAAGATGTAGAATTAAGAAGAGATATTAGTATCAAGATGCAACAGGTTGTTGATGGTAAAGGATGTTTAAGATTAGTAAAACATATGTGTGTAGAGACATGAGAGGATAGAATTATGAGCAAGACAGGACAAGATATATATAGCTTTACGGCATCAATATTCCCCATATGCAGAAGTTTGACTGGAAATGGCGTAAGAGAAACATTAGCAATGATAAATGAATATATATCCGAAACAGGCTTGAACTTAAATATTTATGAAATTCCTACAGGAACGCAAGTATTTGATTGGACTATACCAAAGGAGTGGGAAATTAGAGCTGGATATATAGAGGACGAAAATGGTGACAAAATAATAGATTTTTTAGATAACAATCTTCACATTTTAGGTTACTCAACACCAATTGATAGATGGGTAGATTTAGAAGAATTAAAGAAAAATATTTACACACAGCCTGAGCAACCAGATGTAATTCCATACGTGACTTCATATTATCGAGAGAGATATGGCTTTTGTATGAGTGAAATTCAAAAGAATTCTCTACGTCCAGGTAAGTATCATATGTATATAGATAGTGAACTAAGAGATGGTAGTCTTACATATGCAGACTTAGTGATTCAAGGCAAGAGCGATCAAGAGATAATGATTACTAGTTATATATGTCATCCTTCCATGGCAAATAATGAGTGTTCTGGTCCAGCGGTGTTGGCAGAGCTTATCAAGTATGTTAATGCCATGGAAAATAGGAGATATACTTATAGATTTGTTTTGAATCCTGAAACTATTGGTGCTATCACGTATTTGAGTAAGAAGTATCAGCATTTGAAAGAAAAACTGGTTGCTGGAGTAGTGTTATCATGTGTGGGTGATGATAGAGCATACTCTATAATAGAATCAAGATATGCGGATACTATAGCAGACAAAGGATTAAAGAATATTTTAAGCCATCATGGAAATGTATATAACTATTCTTACCTAAGTCGTGGTTCAGATGAAAGACAGTATAATGCTCCTGGAATTGATCTTCCAGTAGTAGGATTTTGTAGAAGTAAGTATGGTGAGTATAATGAATATCACACATCTGCTGATAATATGGACCTAGTATCACCTGAGGGTTTTCAGGGAAGCTATGATGTGATGACTGAGTGGATTCGGGCTATGGAGATAAACGACTATTATAAGGTTACAGTATTGTGTGAACCACAGCTAGGTAAAAGAGGACTATATCCAACCATAAGTCAAAAAGGTAGCTATAATGAGGTGAAAGCCATGACCGACTTTATAGCCTATGCGGATGGAAAAAATGATGTGTTTGATATAAGCAATATAATAGGAATTCCTGTAAAGGATATTATTCCGATTATAGAAAAGCTATTTGAAGCTGGCTTGGTTGAGAAGAGATTGGTGAATTTTAAAGACTAAATTATAAGTTTGAAAGTAATTTAATGAAGAAATGAGGGCAAAAAATGCGAAGTTATGCTGAAGAATTAAGACAATTATGGTTTTTGGATTGGGATATATCACAGGAAGACAAAATTTACTTTCCATCAGGGTGGTTCAACGGTTTAATAGAGGCAGATTTAAAAACAGGTGAAGGAAAGATTATATCTAGTTTTCCAGGAGAAATAGGAGTAGTAGGCGATTTAATATATGATGTGTTGAGAGTTGAAAATAAACTGTATTTTTGTCCAAGAAGCACAAATAAATTGTATGTATATGATTTTGAAAAGAAAAAAATGCTAACATATGATTTTCCTAAGAATGAAGCTTATTGGGAAGAACGTGAGTGTAAGTTTGGCAAGTTAGTGTATCGTGATAGATATGTATTTATTATGCCAGTAAACTATAATCGGATTTTGCGTTTTGATCTTGATAAAGAAGAGTTTCTGGTGATTGATAATTGGTTTAAAAAATTCAAAGAACTGTCAGGATATATACCTAAAAAAGAAAAGTGGAAAAGTTTTTTTCAAAACCATATAACATACAATGACAAAATTTTATGGCAAGTGATGAATACAGAGCACTTTTGTTGCTTTGATATGTTGACCAACGATACTTCGTATGTGAAATTTGATGGAGGACTCATTGTAAGTGTAGAAAAATCAGATGTTGATACTATATTTGTATGCGAAGACGGAAGGTGTTGGCGTTATAATGTTTTTAAGAGTGATTTCGAGGTAATAACCACTATTGCAATGGACTTGAGCGATATTTTTAATTTATTTGTAAGAGTTGACCATACATGTTATTTTGCTTCAATATCAAATAATGAATTAATATCATACGATATTATAACAAAGAAAAAAGAAATAATAAAGATAAAAACTGATGGTAATTATTATGATAATTCTATCGGTGAAAAATGGAATAGACAATTATTAGCAATTAAGAAAAAAGATAAATGCATTTATATGCAGAATAAACATAATGAAATAGTTATATTTAACACCTTGACCAAAGAGTATAAGACGAAACGTTTATTGTTAGATTCATATGAAAGCATAAATTGGGAGATGAATCTAGAAGTGGATGAATTTAGTAAAAAATACTCCTTTTTCCCATATACATCGTCTAATCTGGAAATTCTAATTTATAGATTGAAAATGATGAAAAAAATGGGTAAAAATGAGGAATTTGATAGTTATGGTGGAGCAATTTACAAAAAAATATTTGAAGTAGGTAGGTAGTGACGATGTGGATTTCTAGCACCATATGTGATAAATTCAAAAGAATTAAGAAAAATAAAATTATTGATAAAGCACCTAATTTATATATTGAGAATTTAAAAAAGCTTAGCGTAGAAATCAATAATAACGTTCCTTCGGATAGGGTGGCTACTAATGATATGTATGGACATGCATATCATATAAAAAAATATGTTGAAATAGAAGAAGATAAAGTACTGAATTGTGCTATAGAGCATGGTAGTAATATTGGTAATCGATTTGTTGGTATAGATGAAGTAATACACCCTGTAAAAACAGTACTTGCATTTAGTGAGCATAGGAAAAAAGTCATTCAAGAGTTAACGCAAAAAACAGTTATACCAGTAGGTCCTTATATCTCATATGCTGATTCCTATTGTTCGAATGAAGAAATTCAGCGTAGAAAACAAAAAAATGGTAGGACCTTGTTAGTGTTTCCTAGTCATAGTATAACAGGTGCAAATGCAAAATATGATATGGACAACTTTATTTTAGAAATAAATAAAGTAAAAAAGGATTTTGATAAGGTTATGGTTTGCCTATTTTATCAAGATGTTAGAATAGGTCTAGCAGATGTATATAAGAAGCAAGGCTATGAGGTGGTATGTGCAGGATATATATATGATAAGTTTTTTCTCAGCAGACTAAAAATGATATTACAGCTCTCGGATGCGGTAATTGTAAATGGATACTCAACTGGAGTAGCATATGCATTATGTCTTGATAAGCCTGTGTATTTTTATCAGCAAAGAATAACATATACAAATGAATTGAATTACAATTTTATGAAAAGAAAACGTGATTATAACTATCTGGATGAACTGGTAGAGATATCATCAGATAGATATTTTGGAAATTTACAAAAGCAAAAAGAATGGGGAAATTACTTGTTTGGTTTCGATTGCGTAAAAACAAAGGAATCGTTGGGAGAAATATTAAAACCGTTAGTAAGGTGGTAGATATATGAAAATTGCTATAATCATATTATTATCTTTTGTTTTGGGGATGTTTTTTATGGATTATATTATCTCCAAGCATAATGATAGCAGCAAGAAAGAAGATTTAATTAAAAAAATATCTTTGTATTATCATACCTTTAATTTGTGGATGGATATAAAACAACAAGGAGTTGATGTTGCAGGATACATGAAAAAACAGGGTTATGAAAGAGTTGCTATATATGGTATGAAAGAGTTGGGAGAACGTTTATATGTGGAATTAACCCAAGCTGAAATAGATGTAATCTGTGTGATTGATGGTAATAAGAATGTGTTAGGAGATTTCAAGTTATTATCACCCAATGATGATATTCCAGAGATAGATGTTCTTATCGTTACAGCAGAATATTATTTTGATGAAATTAATAATAAGATGGAAAAGAAAGTAAATTGTCCTATTCTAAAATTATCTGAATTATTGTGTGATGCGTCTGGAATAGCATGGAGATAGGTGTTAAGGAGTTATTTTTACCATGCACATAAATATAAGTAGCTGAAGAGGTAATATATATTATGAAAGTCTTATCAATGTACCTACCACAATTTCATAGAGTAAAAGAAAACGACGAATGGTGGGGAGAGGGCTTTACAGATTGGGTAAGTGCAAAGAATGCAGAAGTCTTATTCGAAGGGCATTATCAGCCTCATGTACCATTAGATGGATATTACTATGATTTGATGGACAAAAAAACTATGCAATGGCAAGCAGAGTTAATGCATAAATACGGTGTGGATGGCATGTGTATGTACCACTATTGGTTTAAGGATGGGCGTCAGATTTTAGAAAAACCTGTGGAAAAACTTCTTGAGTGGTCTGATATTAATATGCCTTTTTGTTTTTGTTGGGCTAATGAGACATGGGCAAGATCATGGAGCAATTTGGTTGCTTCGGGAGGATTATCCATGGCAAATGTATGGTCTGATAAATTCGAGACATCAAATGCAGAAGGTAAAAATGGTATTCTGTTGGAACAGAAGTATGGAAATAGAGAGCAATGGAAGCAACATTTTGAATACTTACTACCATTTTTTAAGGATAGCAGATATATAAGAATAGATAATAAACCTTTATTTATGATATACGAAACCAGCAAGATAACATGTTTGGGCGATATGTTAGATTATTGGAGAGAACTAGCATTAGAAAATGATTTAGATGGAATATATATTATAGGAGCAGGATGTAGCTATAGTGTGTATAAGTACATAGATGCGGCTGTAAAATTGCAACCTAAATCTAGTATAGGAAAAATGAGGGTTATGGATAACTGGACAAAGGAGCTAGAGATGTTTTCCTATGACTCTGCGTGGGACACTGTGCTTGCAGAAAAACCAGAGGATATAAAAACTTATTTTGGAGGGTTTGTAGGTTATGACGATACTCCACGAAGAGGGAAAAATGGATGCGTAATTAAAGGGGCAACTCCTGAAAAATTCAAACAGTATTTAAGAAAGCTTTTTGCTAAGAATATGGCATATGGAAACGATATAACATTTATCAATGCGTGGAATGAGTGGGGAGAGGGCATGCATCTTGAACCAGATGAAGAAAATAAGTATGAATATTTGGATGCAATAAGTGAGGTCAAGAAAGAAAAAATAACAGAATTACCAGATATTGAATTATCACCAGCTATAGTTTGTGCTCAAGAGGATGAATTAAGAAAAAATCAAATTCTTCGTAAGAAGAATGAAGATTATCTTCGCATGGCAGATTATTGGCTTTCCTTAAAGGAACAGGGAAGAAGCTTGGCTCAGGAACTAATACATAAGGGTATAAAAAGTGTTCTGATATATGGTTGTGGTATATTTTTTAAACATCTGTCGTTTGATTTGCTGGAAGGAAATATAAAAATAAAAGGAATTATTGATCAGAGGGGAGAAAAACTCAGTGCAGAGTATGAGATTTTTACACCAGACGACGTTTTCCCAGATGTGGATTTAATTATTATAGCAACGCCGTACTATTATGAAGAAATGGCAGAAGTATTAAAGGCTAAGGGATATTCTAATTATGTTTCTCTGGAAAATTTAATCATGGAAGCTTTGTAGAATTGATGATTTAAGGCTGATATATACGATAAAGTAAAAAGGGGTGCAGTATGTCAATTAAAGTATCTGTTATAGTTACAGTTTATAACGAAGAATTGTATATTAGAGAATGTTTGGACAGCATTATGAGTCAAACATATGACAATTGTGAAGTGATTGTTGTGGATGACGGTTCTAAAGATGGTTCAAGAGATATTTGTTTAGAGTACAAGGATAGAGATAATGTAACCCTGATATTTAAAGAAAATGGTGGGCAAAGTTCAGCAAGAAAAAAGGGTCTTTATACATCTACAGGAGAAGCAGTTATATTTGTGGATGGCGATGACTGGCTAGAACCTGATCACATTCAAAATTTAACAAGTAAATTTGGTGCGGATGTGGATATGGTTACATCTGGAAGTATAATGAGGGATGGTGACAAGGTAACTAATATTTTCGATGTTGTGCCTGAAGGAGAATATAATTGTGATGATATAAGGAGTAAGATACTGCCAGATTATATTTGCGACAAAGTAAGCAAAAAACAAATAATCACCCAATTTATTACTAATAAATTATTTAGAATAGATTGTGCAAAGAAAGGTCTAGAATATGTTGATGAAAGAATTCGTTTTAATGAAGATGGATTGGCTTTGTGCAAGGTTTTGGTTGATGCTAAAAAAATTGTTGTGACACGTTATGCTGGTCATAATTATAGACAGCATGCCACTTCAATATGTCATTCTCCTAAAAAAGAATTGCTATGTGGTTTGCCATTGTTAGAAAAGGGCTACAATGAATTGCTGGGGAATATTATATCTAAAAAAGAAATCCTTGATCAGATATGTATGAATACTATGCATGTGTTTTTAGATGCTGCATTGTCTGATTATAATATTAAGATGGTGAGACGTTTTGTTACACCTTGGAAAATAATAAATGCTAATACTAAAGTAGCAATTTATGGAGCTGGACAAAAGGGTAGCTTGTATAGGGATGAAATAGAACAGGAGACAAACGTTGTTCTATGGGTTGATAAAAACTATAGTAGCATTAAAAGAAAATATGAAGTGCAGGATCCTATGGAACTATTGAATATTCAATTTGATGTGTTACTGATAGCGATAGAGAATGAGTACATTCAAATGGATGTTCAAAGCGAATTGATAGCCAAGGGGATAAAGTCGGATAAAATTTGGCCATTAAGAACAGAGTTGGTATGGGAAAAGACAAGATGATAGTAACCTTATTATAAGAAAGGGACAACCTATGCAAAAAATACAGCAAGAATTTGATAAGCATTTCTCAAAATATAAAGACCATAATATTGCAATTTATGGCACGGGAAACAATGCCAAAATGCTTATTGAAAGTGTCAAAGGTTACAAGTTTGTGAATCTTGTATCCAAAGATTTTATAGGACAAGTTGTGTATGGTAAAACAGTTATTTCTCTTGAAGAAGCTTTGAAAACCGCTGACATGATGATAATTGCCGCAACACCTTCTTCAACAGCTATAGTTTACGAACGTATAAAAGAGTTAGTGCCAGAGCATTATCCGATTTATGATATGATGGGGAATCGATTAGAAGGGCTGGAAAGGTATAAAAACAATGCCTACTGGGATTGTAATTTAAAGCAACTTCAAAACGCTATCAAAGACCATGATGTGATTTCTTTTGATATTTTTGATACCTTAATAACAAGAACTGCACTAGAGCTAAAAGATGTATTTGATATGGTGGAGAGGCAACTTAAAGTAGAAGGTATTACTATTCCCTATGTAAAGTGGCGTGTTCAAGCAGAAGAAAAGTGTAATAATGAATATGAAGCACCAACGATTAATCAAATATATGAAGTTTTTAAAACTGAAAATAAGATATCGGATAGTATTGTAAACAGAGCCCAAACTCTTGAATTTGAAACTGATTTACAATTATTAGTAAAAAGATCAGTTATGGTTGAAACATTGGAGTGGGCAATATCCATAGGGAAAAAGGTGTATTTTACATCTGATATGTATTATTCAAAAGATGAGATGATGAAAATTCTGTCTAATTTGGGAATAAAAACAAATGTCTCTTTACTTATATCATCTGACATAGGGAAGTCTAAAGCAAAGGGAAGCTTGTTTGAGCATATTGTAGAACAAGAAAGAAATCTCTCTATTCTTCATATAGGTGATAATTATGAGTATGACATTATAACTGCAAGAAAATACGGAATAGATACATTCTATATAAAAAAAGGCTATGATATGTTTGCAGAATCCTCTTGCGGTTTTTTGATTGATCAGCTTAAAACAAGGGATGATAGGCGATTACTTGGTGTGATTATAGCTGAATTATGCAATAATCCTTTGGGATTAGCTGAATCAAATGGTAAATTGTGTATAAATAGATATGAAAGCTTGGCATGTATATTGCTACCTATTACCATACTATTTATGTCGGAGATAGTAAGAGTCGCAAATAGATATGATAGACTTTTATTTGCAGCAAGAGATGGTTTTTTTCTAAATAAATTGTATTCGGCTATTAGAGATAAGCTAGGAGATATGCTACCACGTGGGGAATATTTTTATGCGTCTCGTTCTGCGATGAATAGTGCAGCAACATCTTGTGTTGAGGATATAGAGAATTACAGTCGAAAGTTATATGAAGACACCAATACAAATATTAAGGACTTTATGAAGCTTCAATTTCATATTGAGGTGAATGATGAACTGGATCTTGCAATTGATGATGGCATAAAAAAGTGGGGAGAACGGGGATTAAAAGATAAGCTAAATAAGTATAATGAAGAAATTCTTTTGAAGTCCCAGGCTAATAAAAATGGGTACTTAAGATATATCTCTGATATGAAATTAGATGAGTATGAAAAAATGGCAATAGTTGATATTGTGACACAAGGAACCTTAGTTAGTGGATTATCAAAACTGTTAAATTATCAGATAGAGCTGATTTCTCTGGGAACTTCCTGGATTCCAAATCGATACATACCAGATGAGAAGATGGTAAACTCGGTCTATGGAAACGTATACGAGAAAAAAGATAACATAGTTTATATTCTTTCAGATTTAGGAGAATTGCATCTATTTTTAGAAATGTTATATTCATCTACTGAAGGACAGCTTTATGAATTCGACGAAAATGGAAATCCTACATTGAAGAAAGATACTGAATATGATTACGAATTGTTGACTTGTACACAGAATTGTATTCTAAAAATGGTTGAAAGCTTAGGGTCAGATTATTACAAAATGAATGTATCTAAAGAATTTGCACTTGCATGTATGAGGTTATTTTATCGAAAGAATTCAAAGATGTCTGAAGAATTAAAGGATAAATTCAAGTTTGATGACCCCTACGATGTTAAATTAGAAAAATGTAATTTAATAGATGCGATGAGTGTATAACAGAAAGGAGTGACACACTATGCCAGCAGTATCAGTATTAATGTATGTAAGAAATGGAATGCCATATTTTGACCGAGCTATTAAAAGCGTACTTAACCAGACACTTTCGAATATAGAAATCCTGGTTATCGACGGTGGTAGTACAGATGGTACAAGGGAATTAGTTCGTGAATATGAAAGCAAAGATAAACGAGTTCGGATGCTGAGCTGCGATGTGGGTAGTGTTGGAGCTCAGTTTAACATGGGCCTTCGTGAGGCAAAGGGAGAATATATAGGTATTGTTGAGTCGGATGACTATATATTGCCTGATATGTATGAGAAGGAATATGCTTGTGCGAAAAAGGTGAATTGTGATGTGCTTAGGGCGGATAACTATATCTTTTTTGAGCTAAATGGTGAAGAGGTTACTATACGTACCTGTGTGTCACATAAAGCAGATAACTATGGAAAAATTCTTTCTTCTAAATCAGAGCCAGATAAGATTTTTATTGGTGGAAGCTATTGGACAGGCATATATAAAAGAGAGTTTCTGCTAGATAATAATATATGGGAGAATGAAACAAAGGGAGCTGCTTATCAGGATTTTGGATTCTTATTTTTGACATCAGCACTGGCACAGTCGATATATTTTATGAAGGATGCATTTTATTGTTATAGAAAGGATAATTTGTTGTCATCATGCAACTCTCCAAGAGGAGTAGAGCTTGTTGAGACAGAGTTTAAATATATCAAGGATAATTTGAAGCAAAGAGGCTTGTGGGACAACTATAAGTCATATTACTACCTTTGGAAGATTAGAAATGAAAGATGGTTTTACAAGAATCTACAAGAAAGCGATAAGCAAAAATTTTTGGAATATGCATATGACAGTATATATGCTGATATGCAGGAATGTGATATCCCTGATGAACAGTGGAATAAAAAGGAACTTGATTTTATTAAAGCTATTAGAAAATCAGCTGATCATGTTGGCGAATACCTTAAGCAGGATGATATTCGCTGGAGCAAGTCCTGTGAGATGTTAAAGGGATTAAGCGATGATGAGCAACTTTACATATTTGGAGCAGGTAATTTAGGTGAGATAATCTATAAATACTTGGTAGGTCGGGGCTTAAGTCCAAAGGCTTATGTGGATAATAATACAGGTTTGTGGGGAACTAAAAAAGGCGGTGTGAAAATCATTTCACCTGCTGAGCTCATAGCTACCAAGGATGCGACTGTAGTGGTTTGCAGTGAGAACTATGCAGAAGAGATAGCAAATCAGCTACAAAATGAAAATGTAGAACCAGACAGGATAATACTCTGTAATGATATGGATTCCTGTGTTAGATTTTTTATGAAGATGAAAAATGAAAAGTAGAATAAGCTACAAGCAGTTTGATGGTTACGAGAGGTACGGCATATGAAATACTTACTATTTGGAACAGGGGATTATTATGAAAGATATAAAAAGTGGTTTCCTAAGGAGGATGTTTTAGCCCTTATGGATAATTCTCCTATGAAGGTGGGAACACAGATAGATGGTGTTAATGTGATGACCCCTCAGGATGCTGTTAAACTACCTTATGATACGATTGTTATATTAAGTTTTTATTTTGTAGAGATGAAAAATCAGTTGCTGGAGTTAGGAGTAGATGAAACTAAGATATTTCATTTTTACGACCTTCCCAAGGTTTTGCCAGCTTCTACGCCTAGGAGAGAGATTAAATATTGGGGTGTGAATTCAACTAATGATGAGAAGAAGAGGGTGCTACTTTTATCCCATGATTTAACCCTTGGTGGTCCCTCGCTAGCATTGCTACACGGGGCGAAGGTACTTCATAAAGGTGGATACCAGGTTGTCTTTGCATCTATGTTGGATGGCCCTTTACGAGAGGATGTGTTAATGCAAGGTATATCTGTTATTGTTGACGAAAATTTACAAAGGGATACTATGGAGGAGGTGGAGTGGATAAAGGACTTTGATCTGGTTATCTGCAATACCATAAATTACCATGTATTTTTAAGTCGTAGAAAAAAAGATATACCTGTTATTTGGTGGTTGCATGATTCTCCATTTTTTTATGGTGGAATTGATAAAGAGTTATTAAAATCTATTGATACAAGTAATATGAAGGTTGTTTCTGTGGGCCCTGTTCCAAGGGCAGCTATGCAGGAATATAGACCGAGCTTAGAGATAGGGGATTTGTTATATGGGGTTTCGTTCAAAGGATAAGATACATTTCGTGACAATAGGTTATATAGAGTGGAGAAAAGGGCAGGATTTATTAATCGATGCTATCAGAATGCTTCCAGCTGAATTGCGAGAAAAATGTGAATTCTTGTTAGTTGGACAGGATTCATCTGTTATGGCCAATGAAATTCGAGAAACTATTAAGGATATACCTCAGGTTAATATGTGTGGAAAAGTGGACAGAGAGAAGCTTAAGGAGATTCTTAATGATGTAGATGTTATGATTTGTCCTTCAAGGGAGGACCCTATGCCTACCGTTGCGGCTGAGGCTATGGCCTTTGGTGTTCCTTGTATTTTGTCAGATGCAACTGGCACAGCTGGTTACGTTACAGATGGTTTAGATGGTTTGGTTTTTGCCAGTGAGAATAAGACCCAGCTAAGTAAAAAGATAGTATGGTGTGTAGAGCATATAGAGGATATAAAGCAAATGGGTAAAGCGACAGAAACTGTGTTCAATAACCATTTTTCTGTAAATGTTTTTGAAGAAAATATACTAACCCTTGTAAAAGATATGATAGGTGATGCATAAGATGAAAAACATTGATGATATTTTGAAATGTTATAAGGCTTCTAAAGTCGCTGTATATGGCCTTGGCACAGAAACAGAAAGGTTTCTTTCCCAGCAGGGTGACAAGGTTAATATTGTTGGTCTGTTGGATGGCTTCTGTGAAGAAGGCGAAATGTATGGTTATCCCATTATTTCTATGCAGGAAGCAGAGCTTAGGGGTGTGAAGCTAATTGTGGTGGTTGCGCGCCCTGGTTCATGCAAGGCTATCGCTAAGAGGATAGGCGATTTTTGCAAGGAGAATGAGATTGCTTTATTTGATGTAAGAGGGAAAAATCTGCTTGAAAACAGCAGGGTAACCTTTAATTTTTCACATATAGAGGGCGAATCTAAGGAGGCTTTGTGGGAAAAGGTAAAGAAGGCTGATACGGTGAGCTTTGATTTGTTTGACACTTTAGTTATGAGAAAGGTTTTGTCATATACAGATGTTTTTTCTCTTTTGGAAAGAAGCTTGGAGGATGAAGGGATTCGCATACCAGAATTTGCCAAACTTCGTCTTGGAGTAGAGAAAAATATATCAAAAAATGGTGCACCAACCCTTGAAAAAATCTATTTGGAGGTGCTTAGGCAGGCTGGCATGGATTTAAAACTTGCAGAAAAGCTAGCCTTACTAGAATGGAAGTTGGATTATTCTCTGTTAACTGCTAGACCAGATGTATGTGAAGTATTTCGTCATATAGTAGGTAGTGGGAAAAGAGTATATATTACTTCAGACACATATTACAGAAGATGGCAGATTGAGAAAATACTTTCTAAATTTGAGGTAACAGGTGCCTATGAGCTTTTATTATCCTGTGAGGAAGGCACATCTAAAACTAATAATTTGTACGATCATTTACTTGCTAAGACAGGTAATGTTAAGGTGCTACATATCGGAGATGATGAGACTGCGGATATTGAAATGGCAGCGTCGAGAGGTATAGATACATTTCGTTTATATAATGGTGCAACACTTTTTGACGCGTTAGGAGAGCTAGGTGTGACGCCGTATGTGTTAAGTTTGTCAGATAGAATAAGGGTTGGGCTTTTTATTGCTAGAATGTTTGGTAATGCCTTTTGGTTTGATGAAGAACAACGTAAGCTGTGTGTTTCTGATGCCTATGATATCGGGTATTTGTTCTGTGCGCCTATGATTTCTGATTTCGTTTTCTGGTTGAAAAATAGAGTTAATGAAGAAGGATTAAATCAAATTTTATTCTGTGCCAGAGATGGTTATCTGGTGGAAAAACTATACAAAAATATAGATAAAACAACAAATTCTGTATATTTTCTTACATCAAGAACAGCAGCTATCCGGGCAGGGATGGAACAAAATGAGGATATTGACTATGTAAATAGTATGAAATATTTTGGCTCTGTGGAAGAGAATATGAGGGTGCGTTTTGGCATTGATGCGTCTGATATTAAGATGGAAGAATATAATAATAAAATATTTGAAAAGGCAATATTACAGCGTGAGAATTATAATAGGTATATAAATGGCTTGGGTCTAGAAGATGGAGAACTTGCTATATTTGACTTTGTGGCGAAGGGAACTACCCAACTTTATCTTCAGCGTTTGTTTAGTCAACATATGAAGGGTTTTTATTTTTTGCAGCTAGAACCTGAGTTTATGAAACATAAAGGGTTGGATATTTCACCGTTTTATTCAGAAGAGGAAAAGGACAATAGTGTAATATTTGATAGCTATTATATCCTAGAGACTCTACTTACATCCCTCCAACCATCCGTGTCGGAATTTGATGAAAATGGTAATGCTATATATGCGGCTGAAACTCGAACACAGCAGGATTTGAAATGTGTTGAGAGAATGCAGAAGGGTGTATTGGACTATTTTGATGATTATATAGGACTGATTTCAGAGGATATGAGGGAATGCAATAAAAAGCTGGATGAAACATTTTTTGCATTAATTAACAAGGTTTTCATAACTGATAAAGACTTTTTATCGCTTGTTGTAGAGGATCCTTTCTTCGGAAGGATGACAGATATAAAAACTATGATATAATATTGCATAGAGAAGATTTGTAGTTACGAGGGGGTATACATATGAACTTTGAACTTAACGCATCTATGATGTGCGCAAATTTTGGTAACTTAGAAAAAGAAGTAAAGCTTTTAGACGAGGCAGGTATCGATTCATTTCATATAGACATTATGGATGGTCGTTATGTGCCTAATTTTGCTATGTCCTTAAATGACATGAGATACATCGCAGGTGCAACTAAAACACCTCTTGATGTGCATCTTATGATTGAGCACCCGAATAATCGTATAGGATTGTTTCTTAACAACTTAAGACCTGGTGATACCGTGTACATTCATCCGGAAGCGGAGTATCATCCATCTACAACACTTCAGGCTATTATAGATGCTGGAATGATTCCTGGTATAGCTATTAATCCAGGAACTAGTGTTGAGACAGTTATGGAGATGCTTCGTATCGTTAAGAAGGTTCTGCTTATGTCTGTAAATCCTGGTAATGCGGGACAGATGTATCTCCCATATGTAGGCGAGAAGATTAATAAGCTTATTTCTCTCAAGGACGATATGGATTTTGAGATTTACTGGGATGGAGCTTGTGGTATGGATAAGATTAAGGAGTTTGCCCCTAAGGGTATCAAGGGCTTTGTTCTTGGTACAACTGTGCTGTTTGGCAAGGACAGAGAGTATGGAGAGATTATTAAAGATATTAGAAATATTGAGTTTTAGGAGAACTATATGAATATAGCTCTGGTTTTAGCTGGAGGTACAGGGACTAGACTTGGTGCTGATATGCCTAAGCAGTACCTTGTGGCTAAGGATAGGATGATAATTACATATTGCTTGGACACATTTTTTGCTTCTCCTAACATAGATATGGTTTGGATAGTTGCTGAAAATAGTTGGCAGTCAGAGATTGTTAACGAATTAGATAAGCAGGGTATAAATCAAGGAAAGCTAAAAGGCTTTTCTCTGCCTGGTGCTAATCGTCAGTTATCCATATATAATGGTTTGTCTGACATTGTAAAATGTGCCCCAGAGGGCTCTTGCGTAATGGTTCACGATGCGGCTAGACCATTGCTTACCGAAGAGCTTATCAGCAGGTGCTTTGATGGACTTAAAGGCCATGATGGGGTTATGCCTGTTCTTCCCATGAAGGATACGGTGTATATGAGTCAGGATGGAAATACAGTTTCAAAGCTTTTGGATAGAAGCACCCTGTTTGCAGGACAGGCTCCAGAGGTGTTTGATTTGTATAAATATTATCAGGCATGTCAGGCTTTATTGCCAGATAAAATTTTAGCTATCAATGGTTCCACTGAGCCGGCCATAATGGCAGGGTTGGATATTGCTATGGTGCCAGGTGATGAGGGTAATTTTAAAATTACAACCAAAGCAGATATGGATAGATTTATTGAACTTGTAGATAAATTATAAAATGGATTTACAGAGAGGGTGTGTTGAGATGAAAGCATGGGTATTGCACAGCATAAATGATTTCAAGTTTGAGGAGCATGATAATCCAATACCTCAGCCAGGAGAGGTGTTAATTAAGGTTAAGGCAGCAGGTATATGTGGCTCTGATATTCCTCGTGCATATGAGACAGGTGCTCATGTTCATCCTCTTGTTACAGGACATGAATTTTCTGGTCAGGTAGTTCAGGTGGCAGATGAGGAGCATGCGAATTGGATAGGTAAGAGAGTGGGTATATTTCCTCTTATACCTTGCAGAGAGTGTGGTCCATGTAAGAATGAACAGTATGAAATGTGTAGGAATTACAGCTATCTGGGTTCTAGAAGAGACGGGGGATTTGCAGAATATGTATCTGCACCAGTGTCTAATCTTATAGAATTACCGGATAATGTAACCTTTGAACAGGCAGCTATGCTGGAGCCTATGGCAGTGGCAGTTCATGCCATGAGACGTGGGTTTTCCCTTATGGGCTCAGTGGCTGAAGAGACTTTGAATAATAGTACAGTGGCTGTATGGGGACTTGGAACCATAGGACTTTTGTTGGTTATGTTCCTAAAACAGGCAGGGGTTAGAAATATATATGCCATTGGCAACAAGGAATTTCAGAAAAAGCAGTTGGTTGAGCTGGGGATTCCTCAGGAGAATTACTGTGATAGCAAATCAGATGATGCCCATAAGTGGCTTATGAATAAAACTGAGGGCTACGGAGTGGATTTGTTCTTTGAATGCGTAGGTAAAAATCAGGTGGTGGCTGAAGCAGTTGAAGCTACAAAGCCTGCAGGTGGAATAGTTTATGTAGGTAATCCTTATTCAGATATGCAATTTGATAAGCCTACTTATTGGAAGATACTTAGAAATCAATTAAAAATTACCGGATCCTGGAATTCCTCCTTTACCGGTGATGATAATGATGACTGGAATTATGTGGTACAGTGTTTAGCCAAGAGTTGTATTGCGCCAGAGAAGCTTATCTCTCACAGATATCCTATGGAGGAGCTTGAAAAGGGATTTCACATTATGAGAGACAAGACAGAGGATTATGTAAAAATAATGGGAATTGGGGAGTAGGAAAAGGATATGTTTGAATTAGTTGAAGGAATGATATTTCATTTATATGCGGAAACTGAGCAGGATGCGGTGGCTCAGGCCAAGGAGTTTTATGGTCAGGGAGGTCATGATAACGATGTTGTGGCTGTAAATGGTCTCTTAGACGAACCTATTTATTTGAGTAAAAGTACAGCAATGTTAGGTTATTTGAGACAGGATGGATTTGTATATTTTACTCGTAGAATGTTTAAGGATGCCAGGCTTAATTCTCATCTAGCTATGGGAGGAATTATACCTGCTTTAAATGAATTAGGAGAACCGGTTTGTCTGATTAGAAAAAAGGGACTTTCTGGTTATGTGCATGACTACACAGCGGTAAATGATGTTATTGATATAAGACCTTTTGAACTTTATGATAATGTTGTGTTAAATGAGATTACTGAGCATGCATTTATCTTGCTTAAAGATGCCCTTAGTGGATATAGTGGAAAGATTGTCTTAGCAGGAGAGGGCTGGCAGGATTTTAAGAAACTTTTTCCTGAGCGTGATGAAATTATATATGTTGACAGCATAGACCAGTTGCCTCCTGATGTAGTTCAGGGTAAAACTATGTATCTTATGGAGTTTATGTCCAACATGGCTGGCTGGGATCAGCGTGTAAAGGAGGGCTTTTTCTCCTATGATGAGGTTATGAGTGTAGTTTATTGCTTTGCCAAGAGAAAGAGCTATGGTGACAAGCATCCTGATAAAAAGTTCTTCCTTGTGAACCCGGGCATGACTATGGAGGGATTGATGTCTGTATGTGATAAGGTGCAGACACCATATGCCTATGCAAAGGCAAATGGATTCATACCGGTTATAAGATTAACTCAGTCAGACAGAAATATATATTCAGATAAGCCAAGAGATGATATTTGGAGTAAGTTTTTTGTTCAGCCTTATGGTGAGGAGGCAAGTGAGTGGTCAGAGGCTTGTAATGTGTGGGAGTTTCCGTACAGTACCATTACATTTTCAGCTAGATGGCTTATGACTCAGATTGTAAAATGTGAGCCTGTTAGCTTTATGAATACAAATTTCATTAATGAGAGAGTAAGGGTAGAAATTGACAAGGTTAGGGAGGGTGTACTTCTTGAGCCAGAGAAAACTATAGGCGTTTTGATTAGAGGAACAGACTATACAACCAGCGCAGTGCCTGGACATTCTGTTATGGCTACTCCTGAGCAGGTTATGGAGAAAATCCTTGAGCTTGAAGCTAGTGGTGAATACGGCAACATTTTCTTATCCACAGAGGATGAGGATATATTAGAGAAAATGAAGCAGTTATGCGGAGATAAACTTACATACATTGACCAAAAGCGCTTTAAGATTAAAGCTGGAGAGCTACTTGCAGATCAGGCAAAGGAACGAGAAAATGAGGGCTGGCTTAAGGGTAAGGAGTATCTTACAACCTTAAAGCTGTTGTCAGAGTGTAAGGCATTTATTGCCTCAGGTGGCTGTTGCGGGACTACCTGTGCACTAAACTCAGGCAAGGATAATTTTAAGGAAAGCTTCGTGTTTGACTTGGGCAGAAATTAAAGGATGAAATAATGGAACCAAGCGCTATGCTATGATGAGGTTTTACTATGGATATAACAACAGAATTCTTGAGAGATGAGGTGCGAAGTGGCTTTTACATCCCAACTGCTATCAAACAGGCTTGGGCGGTACAGCTTCATATTCTTTCGGAAATAGACAGAATTTGTAGAAAATATAATATTACATATTTTGCAGATTGGGGTACTCTCCTTGGCACCATAAGACATGGTGGATATGTGCCTTGGGATGATGATTTGGATATTTGTATGAAACGAGAGGATTATAATCGTTTTAGGCAGGTGGCAGACAGAGAGCTTCCCAAAGAGTTTGCAATTCATGATTATGAGCGCAAGGACGGCCATTGGTTGTTCCTTGCGCGAGTTATTAATAGAAATCAGATTTGCTTTGATAAGGAGCATCTTGATAAGTATTACAATTTTCCCTATATAGCAACTGTAGATATCTTTGTGCTTGATTACTTGTATAAGGATGAGGAGCAGGAACAAAAAAGGTGTGAAGAGGTAAAATACTTATTGGCATTGGCAGACCTAATTGTTCAGGGAAATAAGACATTTTCTGATATGAGCTTAGAGCTTGGCAAGGTGGAGTCAATGTATCACACAACTATAAATCCTACCTTAAGTTCTCGTGATATAGGAATAAGATTATATCAGATAGCTGAACAACAGATGGCTCGTGTTCCTAAGGAGGAAGCTGATACTATAGGACAGATATTTCCTTGGGTATTAAAGGGAGGGAGGGGACTGCCTAAGAAATATTATGAGAAAACAGTTCGCCTACCCTTTGAAATGACCACTATGCCGGTACCTGCCTACTATCATCTTGTATTGCAGAATAGATATGGAGATTATTTTAAGGTGCATAAGGTGTGGGATGGACACGATTATCCATACTTTGAAGGGCAGAGAAGGAATCTTCAGAAGGAGGCAGATTTTGAACTGCCGGAATTTAAGTTTAATAAGAGTATGTTGCGTCAAAGAGATGCAGAGTCAGATAAATCAGGCTCCCTAAAAATCATATCCGAGGAGTGTGTGGCAGAGCTTGATATGATGCTTACATCAGTAGAAGGTGGAGTAGAAGGCAAGTTATATGATGAAGTGTTAGCTATTCTACCAGAGTGTCAGCAGCTGGCCATTGACCTAGGAACACTGATAGAGAGCGTTAAGGGGGAGAATAACCTTTGTTCTGCTATAGTGGTTTCTTCTTTGGAACAATTTTGTGAGGCACTGTTTGGCGTATATGAAATATTGACAGCGGAGGCTGATATAAAAGGTGATTTGCTATCAAAACAGCTTGTGAATCTAAGAGAGACATTTTCTGTAGTTGTACAAGAAGTATCAAGTCAGATAATTGAGAAAAAAGAAATTCTTTTTGTCACTACAGGTCATAAGCAATGGAGAGGATTTGAGTCCTTGTATGCGGCTGCATCAGCAGAAGCAGAAAATGATATTTATGTTGTACCTGTACCGTTACTATGGAAAAATGGATATGGACAGGTTACCATGACGGATGATGAGATTATAGCTGCTGTGAAGAGTGAAGCATATCCTGAATATGTAAAGCTGACAGCTTGGAGCTCTTATTCTCTTGAGTTACATCATCCTGACATTATATTTATTCAGGATCCATATGATGGAGAAAATGGTTGCCTTACTATTCCCTCTCAATTTTATGCTAAGAATCTTCAGAAATATACTGAAAAGCTGATATATGTGCCTCCATATGTAGTTGAGGAATTTGGGCAAAGGGATACCACGGCTTTGTACAATATGAAGCATTATGTGACAGCGCCAGGTGTTGTGTGTGCGGATAATGTTATAGTTCAGTCGGAACATATGAGAAAGCTTTATGTTGATAAGCTTACAGAATTTGCAGGTGGTGATACAAAAGCTATATGGGAGGAAAAGCTTCTAGCTCTTGGATTGCCTGTGATGGATGTAGAGTATGCAGATAAGAAGGATAGTCAGGATAAAAGAATTCTCTTTTGTCTGGGTTGTAATGATTTATCAGAAAGTGAAGTGGATTTTGTATCAAAGCTACAGGATAAGCTAGCTGTGTTTAAGGCTAATCATGATAAGCTACAGGTTGGAATTTGCATGTATCCGGCAGATATAGAACAATGGAATATGGTTGATGAAGAAAATGTGGTAAGTAGGGTTGTAGAAGCAATTAAGGAATTATCCATTGAACCATGGTGCTTTATTGTGGACGTAAGCCAGATGGATATGATAGATATTGCAAGGGATTTTGATGCCTACTATGGATGCTCATCACCATTGGTGCATATGTTTAATTGTGAACAAAAACCTGTAATGCTATGGTAAAAATATAAAAAATACAAAAAATTCTTACACAAAGTTTTTAGTTTGTACATAATTTGTTAAAAATTATGAGTTATACTAAACATAGTTCATTTCATAAATTAAATCTTTTCTTTAAAGGCAGGGAAACCTGCAGTGCAAAAGAGACCGAAATTAAGTTTTCGGTCTCTTTTGCGTTGTAGGGATGTGTATTGCTACCCTAGGTCCGTATATATTCGGCTCTATGGGATAGGTTATGGAATCTTTGTGCTAAACATAATGAAATAAAAACAAAATTGATTGAAATACCCTTCGATTCGTGATACCCTATCCTTGTTGTAAATAAAAAGAAAAATAATATAAATATATTTATTAATTATGAAAACGGAGGAAAAATTATGATAGCTTTAGGCTGTGATCACGGTGGTTATGAATTAATGCAGGAGGTTAAGGCTCATCTTGAGAAGAGAGGCTTTGAATATAAGGATTTTGGATGCTACAGCAATGATTCTGTAGACTATCCAGAGTACGGAAAAAAGGTTGCTCATGCAGTTGCAGATGGTGAGTGCGAGCTTGGAATTCTTATCTGTGGAACAGGAATCGGAATATCAATTGCTGCAAATAAGGTGAAGGGAATCAGAGCTGCTCTTTGCGCAGATTGTTTTTCGGCAGCGGCTACAAAGGAGCATAACAATGCAAATATTCTTGCTATGGGCGCTAGAACTACAGGTCCTGGACTTGCACTTAAAATTGTTGATACATTCCTTGATACACCATTTTCTAATGATGAGAGACATATTAGAAGAATTAATATGATAGAAGAATAATTTTAAAGGGCTGTGTGCATTTTGCTTTCTTGGCCGGCCTGCCTAGGGTTCCCACCGCGCTGACACTTAAAACGGTCAGCTTAGTGGGACCCTGTCGCGGCCGAAATAAAGTTTGTTCGCACACAGCCCTATATTTTATACATTTTTATGATTTCTGGTTTTACACCTTTATTACTCGGTGTCCTGCAGCCTTAAGCAGTCGGTTCATAATTGCACCACCCAGTTCTCCGTCGTTAAAGGCTTCGCTAAATATGTAGTCCACATCAAGCTCATCACATTGTCTTAAAACCTGATAAAGCTTTGCTGCTATGGTTTCTCCTTGGGCCCTGTTTCCAGCGACCAGTATGTTTTCACAGTTAAATCTATTAGCATTTTCTGAGGTTGTAATAACCGCTACCTGGAAGCCAGCATTTACCTTTTCATCAACTAATTCGTTGATTTTTGTTACAATATTATCTATGGACTCTTCTGTAGTTACAGAGTTGTTGGCTTTTTCATGCCCTTGGGTGAAGGTAATACCACTATTCTCAAAAGCATCAGACTCCACAATGGTAAGCTCACCCTTAGGAGCATAATGGGTATATTTCATTCCTGGGGCTTTAGGTCTTAAATTAGGATCTGGCTCTATTAGTGCAGGATCAATAGTTACTTCTCCAACTATCTTCTCCAGCATACTCTTGGTAATAAATCCAGGTCTTAAAATCACAGGTACATCACCAGTCAAATCTACTATCGTAGATTCTATTCCAATTCCCACAGCGCCCCCGTCAAGTATCATTTCTATGCGACCATTCATATCCTCCATAACATGCTTAGCCAAGGTAGGGGATGGTCTGCCAGAGGTATTTGCGCTAGGTGCGGCTATATATAATCCACTTTCTCTGATTAGGCTTAAGGCAACAGGGTGTGATGGCATACGAATTGCCACAGTGTTAAGTCCACCAGTGGTTCCGTCAGGTACTATGGTCTTTTTGGGTAGGATAATAGTAAGTGGTCCTGGCCAGAATGCCTCCATTAGCATGGTGGCTTTTTCAGGGACTTCTGTAGCTAACTCATATACATCCTTAGTATCTGCAATATGCACTATAAGAGGATTATCACTAGGTCTCCCCTTGGCGGTGTAGATTTTGGCGGCAGCATTTTCGTCTAAAGCATCTCCCCCCAGTCCGTAGACTGTTTCTGTTGGGAATGCTACCAGACCCTTACTTTGTAATATTTTTGCAGCTTCCTTAACATTTGCAGTGATGTTGCCGTCCATAAGCTTTGTATTTATTAATTTTTCTGAAGTTGTTATTGTTTTTTGATTGGTCATAATAATTTAGTTCTCCATAAAAATAAATGACTTTATTTATCTTATATTAATGCGAAGGATTTTTCAAACTATTTCGAAAAAAACACACATAAAAAGTCCATTGGATAAGATTTAAAAATATTTCCCCTTGCGCTAACTATTTCATTGAAAAATAGGGTAAAATCATATATAATTAACTTTTAGTGTAGGTAAAAAATGGAGAGGTGTATCATGAACCAAAACCATAATCAAGTAGTGAAGATGTTATTCCTAATTTCCCAGATAGGAATTACTATGTTGGTCACTATATTTTTGTGTATTGTTATAGGCATGGCAATCGACAAATTTTTCGGAACGAGCCTTCTGGTTTGGTTTATTGTGTTGGGAGTAATATCTGGATTTAGATCCGTTTTTATCTTAGTTCGTGGATATATAGGTGATGATAATGGGAATAAAAAAGACTCTTAAGCGTATGAGCGCAAAGCCAGAGACTAGAACCTTGCTTGAGCTTTATGTGGGCATAATAGTAAGTGGTATGGTGATACTTGGTATAGGGCTTATATTTGCAAGACCTATATGGATGTATGTAGTAGGCGTTGTAGGTGGTATGTTAGGAGCAAGCTTTCAGCTATATAATATGTATGATACTATAGAGAGAGCCTTAAGTGTAGATGAGGGCAAGGCTAGAGGGTATATGACTTCTAAAAGTATGTTCAGGCTTGTCGTTTCAGCAATAATTATGATTGTAGCCTATTTTGTAGGCATAGCTACATTTGTGGGGGCGGTTATGGGACTATTTTCCCTTAAGATATCAGCACTTATTAATCCTTTCATTAAGAAGCATTTGCCTGATTTTCATTAACCATGAGTCAAATGAATCAAAATGTTTATACTAGGTAGAAAAGCAAATATAGGTCTACTGGATTAAGTATGAAATTAGATTGATAGAGTGCAAAGCACTCTTGAAATATATACAGGGTTTAATAACTCTTTAATAAAAATAAATAACATAAAGGAGGGTGAACATATGACTAATGGTGTAGCCATTGAGTTGCCTATGGTAAGACCTGAGGTGGATTTCTATATACATCAGCTTTATCCAATCAACTTCTTTGGCACTACGGTATATATTACCACCACCCATGTTTGTACATTTATAGTTCTTCTGTCTATAGTGATACTTGCGCTTTGTGCTAGAAGAAGTGTACTAAAGACAAAGGATAACCCTAGCAAATTTGCCACAGGAGTTGAGTTTGCTGTAAGTGTATTGGTTAACTTTGTTGATGGTACTATGGGCAAATGTGGTAAAAAATATACCAACTACATTGGTACGCTGTTTGTATTCGTGCTATTCTCGAATATATCCGGCTTGTTTGGCTTAAGACCGCCTACAGCGGACTTTGGTACAACATTTACTATCGCGCTTGTTTCATTTGTAATGATTCAGTATGCGGCCATTAGATACCAGAAATGGGGTTATCTCAAGGGAATGTTTGAACCTATATTCTTATTCTTCCCTATTAACGTAATCAGTGAATTTGCCACACCGATTTCGCTTTCGCTCCGTCTCTTCGGTAATGTAATGGCAGGAACAGTTATGATGGCACTTTACTACGGAATGCTTCCGTGGTTATTCCAGTTAGGTATACCATCAGCTCTACACGTATACTTCGACCTGTTCTCAGGTGCAATACAGACATATGTATTCTGTATGCTGACTATGACCTTTGTGGCGCAGAAGAGAGAGGTGGATGGATAGATTGCCTGACTTGAATTGGGTAATCTGTGGGTTGCTTAGCAACGTAATTATTTAAGCAAATTAATAAAATTAATATTTAATTAAATGGAGGACATTAAAATGGGAAATATTGATAATGAAGGATTTATTAATGGTTGTTCAGCTATAGGTGCTGGTCTTGCAGTTATCGCAGGTATCGGACCTGGTGTTGGTCAGGGTATTGCAGCAGGTTATGGTGCATCAGCAGTTGGTCGTAATCCGGGAGCAAAGGGTGATATCATGTCAACTATGATTCTTGGACAGGCGGTTGCTGAGACAACAGGTCTTTATGGTCTTGTTGTAGCGCTTCTTCTTATGTTCGTTAAGCCTTTCAAGTAAGATTAAGTATTTCAAATATGTAGGTTTTAAGGATTAATACCTTAGGAACCGAAAGGAGGATTAACAGTGACATTAAGAGGTGCTAGTTTTAGTATGGCAAATGTATCGCTTATGGCAGAGGCAGACCAGGGACGTATATTTGGTCTTGATGCCCAGCTATTGTTTGACATATTAATACAGGGTTTAGCTGTGTTCTTACTGTTTTTATTCTTATCATATGTTTTAATTGAGCCGGTTAAGAAGGTCATAGCCGACAGACAGGCGAAGATTAAGGGAGACTTAGACAGTGCTGCTAAGGATAAAGCAGATGCAGCGAAGCTTAAGGCAGAGTATGATGAGAAGCTTAAGCAGGCTGACGATGAAGCTGAAGAAATTCTTACAGCAGCTCGTAAGAAGGCAGTTAAGAATGAAGAAAATATTGTAGCTGAAGCTAAGGAAGAGGCTGCTCGTATTATTAAGAGAGCCAACCAAGAGGCAGAGCTTGAGAAGAACAAGGTTAAGGACGAGGTTAAGCAGGAGATTATCGGTGTTGCAACTGCTATGGCTGGAAAGCTTGTAGAGGGTAATCTTGATGATGCAAAGCAGGCTGAGCTTATCGAAGCTACCTTGAAGGAAATGGGTGATAATACATGGCAAAGCAAGTAGATATAACCTATGGAAATGCTCTTTTTGAGCTTGCTTTAGAGGAAGGTAAGCTTGACGAACTCTATGAAGAGACGATATCACTTATAGATATCCTTATAGATAATCCGGAGCTTATAAAGCTTCTTAGTCATCCACAGGTAAGCAAGGATGAAAAGCATAATATTGTTACTAATTCATTTGATGGAAGGGTGGCAGATGAGCTTACAGGTCTTATAGCTATGGTGGTTGACAAGGGACATGTTAATGAACTTATTTCTATCCTGAATTATTTTGTTAAGCAGGTAAAGAAGGAGAAGAACATAGGTGTTGCAACAGTAGCAAGTGCTGTGGAGCTTAGTGATTCTCAAAAGCAGGCTATAGAGCAAAGACTTATAGAAACAACAGTTTACGATACTATGGAGACCCACTACTCAGTAGACAAGTCTCTTATCGGTGGACTGGTAATTATAATTGAGGACAGAGTTGTGGATAGTTCTATTAAGACAAAGCTTGATAATATGTCCAGAACACTGGCTAACGCGTAAATGAAAGAGAAATCATTTCACGTAAAATTCTAATACATGAAAATATTGTGATTACAAAAATATTGTTATAGAAAGAAGGTGTTTTTTGTCCATGAATTTAAAACCTGAAGAGATCAGCTCAGTAATTAAGGAGCAGATTAAAAATTATAAACTTCAGCTTGAAACATCAGACGTGGGTACTGTTATCCAGGTTGCTGATGGTATAGCACGTGTTCATGGTCTTGAAAATGCTATGCAGGGCGAGCTTCTTTTATTCCCAGGTGAGGTATACGGAATGGTACTTAACCTTGAGGAGGATAATGTTGGAGCCGTTCTTCTCGGAGATTCAAAGAATATTAACGAGGGAGACATAGTTAAGACTACAGGTCGAGTTGTTGAGGTACCTGTTGGTGACGCAATGCTTGGTCGTGTAGTAAATGCATTAGGTCAGCCAATCGATGGTAAGGGACCTATAGAGACAACTAAGACAAGACAGATTGAGAGAGTAGCATCAGGTGTTATTGCTCGTAAGTCTGTTGATACTCCACTTCAGACAGGTATTAAGGCTATAGATGCCATGGTGCCAATAGGAAGAGGACAAAGAGAGCTTATTATCGGTGATAGACAGACTGGTAAGACTGCTATCGCTATTGATACAATTATTAACCAGAAGGGTCAGGGCGTTAACTGTATTTATGTAGCTATCGGACAGAAGGCTTCAACAGTTGCTAATATTGTTAAGACTCTTACTGAGTATGGTGCTATGGAGTATACAACTATTGTTGTATCTACAGCCAGTGAGCTTGCACCACTTCAGTACATCGCTCCTTATTCAGGATGTGCTATTGGTGAGGAATGGATGGAGAATGGTAAGGACGTACTTGTTGTATATGATGATTTAAGTAAGCATGCTACAGCATACCGTACACTTTCATTGCTTCTTCGTAGACCACCAGGACGTGAGGCATACCCTGGAGACGTATTCTACCTTCACTCAAGACTTCTTGAGAGAGCTGCAAAGCTTTCAGATGAGTTTGGTGGCGGTTCACTTACTGCACTTCCAATCATCGAGACACAGGCAGGAGACGTTTCTGCGTACATTCCTACAAATGTTATATCTATTACAGATGGACAGATTTATCTTGAGACAGAGATGTTTAATGCGGGCTTTAGACCAGCGGTAAATGCAGGTCTTTCAGTATCACGAGTTGGTGGTGCTGCACAGATTAACGCTATGAAGAAGCTTGCTTCACCTATAAGAGTTGAGCTTGCACAGTATAGAGAGCTTGCAGCCTTCTCACAGTTCGGTTCAGAGCTTGATGCAGATACAAAGGACAGACTTGCACAGGGTGAGAGAATCAAGGAGATGCTTAAGCAGCCACAGTATAAGCCAATGCCAGTTGAGAAGCAGGTAGTAATTATTTATGCGGCTACTAAGAGATACCTTATTGATATTCCTGTAGATAGAGTACTTGAGTTTGAAAGTGGATTATTTGAGCATATTGCTACTAAGTATCCAGAAATCTTTGAGACTATTAAGACTGAGAAGAAGATAACTGATGAGCTTGAGTCTAAGCTTGTAGAGGCAATTAACGAGTTTAAAGAAACATTTTAGTTTGTGAGGTGAAAAGTCTTGGCATCAATGAGAGACATAAAGAGACGTAAGGAAAGCGTCCAAAGCACTCAGCAGATAACCAAGGCGATGAAGCTTGTTGCTACAGTAAAGCTTCAGAAGGCCAGAGGAAAAGCAGAGAGCAATAAACCATATTTTAATATGCTCTATGATACCATCTGTTCTATCCTTTCAATGACTAAGAATGTGGACCATAGATACCTTAGAGATAACGACTGTGACAAAAAGGCAGTCATTGTTATCACCTCTAACAGAGGACTTGCAGGAGGATACAACAGTAATATAGTTAAGCTTATTACTAATGGAGACTTCAAGAAGGATGAGACCTATGTTTATGCAGTAGGTAAGAAGGGTATCGAGGGCCTTACTAGAAAGGGCTTTAGCATTCATAAGGATGACTCAGAGGTTATTAATGAACCATTGTTTTCAGATGCTACTCAGATGACTAAGGAGCTTCTTACACAGTATACTCAAGGGGAGATAGGTGAGATATACATTGCCTATACAAACTTTAAGAATACTGTTACACAGGAGCCTGTATTAAGAAAGCTTCTACCTCTTAGTGCAGAAGACTTTGAGGAAAAAGAGATTGATGATAAGCTCTTAATGAACTTTGAGCCAACTCCGGAGGATGTTCTTGATAAAGTAATTCCAAAGTATATGTCAAATATTATATTTGGAGCATTCCTAGAGTCAGTAGCCAGTGAAAATGGTGCAAGAATGCAGGCTATGGATTCTGCTACAAGCAATGCAGAGGACATGATAGCAAGCCTGTCACTTAAGTATAATAGAGCAAGACAAAGTGCAATTACTCAGGAGCTTACTGAGATTATTGCAGGAGCTGACGCTATTTCGTAGTCAGCACATTTGATATTTCAAAAGGAGTAAAGAAATGGCAGATAAAATCGTAGGAAAAGTCACCCAGATTATTAGTGCCGTTATCGATATCAAGTTCCCAGAAGGAAAGCTTCCTGAGATTTATGATGCGGTAACAATTGAGACTAAAAATGCCGGTACTCTCTATGCAGAGGTATCACAGCATCTCGGTGATGATACAGTTAGATGTATAGCAATGGGTCCTACAGACGGTCTCGTAAGAGGCATGGAAGCCGTTGCTACAGGTGGTCCTATTACAGTTCCTGTAGGTGAGGAAACACTTGGACGTATGTTCAATGTATTAGGACAGCCTATAGATAATAAGCCTTCACCAGAAGTAAAGGATTATCTTCCTATTCACAGAAAGGCACCTGAATTCAAGGAGCAGGCTACAGAGACTGAGATCCTTGAGACAGGTATCAAGGTAGTAGATCTTCTCTGTCCTTACCAGAAGGGTGGTAAGATCGGTCTCTTCGGTGGTGCAGGAGTTGGTAAGACAGTTCTTATTCAGGAGCTTATTACAAATATCGCTACAGAGCATGGTGGATATTCAGTATTTACAGGTGTTGGTGAGAGAACAAGAGAGGGTAATGACCTTTACCATGAGATGATTGAGTCAGGTGTTATTAATAAGACTACCATGGTATTCGGTCAGATGAATGAGCCACCTGGAGCTCGTATGAGAGTTGGTCTTACAGGACTTACTATGGCTGAGTACTTCAGAGATCAGGGTGGTAAGGACGTACTTCTCTTCATTGATAACATATTCAGATTTACACAGGCAGGTTCAGAGGTTTCAGCTCTTCTTGGACGAGTTCCTTCTGCGGTTGGTTACCAGCCAACACTTCAGACTGAGATGGGTGCTCTTCAGGAGAGAATCACTTCTACTAAGAACGGATCTATCACATCTGTTCAGGCAGTGTACGTTCCAGCGGACGATTTAACTGACCCAGCGCCTGCAACTACATTTGCACACCTTGACGCAACTACAGTTCTTTCACGTTCTATAGTTGAGCTTGGTATCTACCCTGCAGTAGACCCACTTGAGTCTACATCAAGAATCCTTGACCCACGTATCGTAGGTGAGGAACACTACAAGGTAGCAAGAGGTGTTCAGGAGATTCTTCAGAAGTACAAGGAGTTACAGGATATCATTGCAATTCTTGGTATGGACGAGCTTTCAGAGGAAGATAAGATTGTTGTTGCCAGAGCAAGAAAGGTTCAGAAGTTCCTTTCACAGCCTTTCCATGTAGCAGAGCAGTTTACTGGTCTTCCAGGAAAGTACGTTCCACTTTCTGACACTATACAGAGCTTTAAGGAGATTCTCGAAGGTAAGCATGATGATGTTCCAGAGAGCTACTTCCTTAATGCAGGTAGCATCGAAGACGTTGTTGCTAAGTGCAAATAACCTCTTAAAATAGAAAGTGAGGTATTTGAATTATGGCAGACAAGTTAATGGATGTTAAAATTATGGCTCCGGACAGAGTGTTCTATGAGGGACAGGTTTCCTTTATAGAGTTTAACACCACAGAGGGCATCTTAGGTATATATCCTAAGCATATTCCTATGACAGTGGTAATCTCACCGGGAGTATTAAAAATCGTAGAAGAAAATGGCGAGACTAAGGAGGCAGCTCTTCTATCAGGCTTTGCAGAGGTACTTGGAGATTCAATTACAATGCTGGCTGAAAGTGTAGAGTGGCCTGACGAAATCGACATAAAAAGAGCCGAGGAAGCAAAGATAAGAGCAGAAAGACGTCTTAAGGATGACTCTCAGGATTTAAATCGTGCAGAGCTTGCCCTGAAGCGTTCCGTAGTTCGTATGCAACTCGGAGCTAAGTGGAAATAAATGATATAAGAGTTTAAAGCCCATCTGGTAACAGGTGGGCTTTTGGTTGTATTGGAATCATGCTGCCCATGCATATAACCAAGACTAAAAATAGTAACATTAATTTTCGAAAATATATATTGACAATGCATATAAAAAAGGTGTACTATAAAAAGGTTACTCGAAATGAGTTACCAAACTGGTTGGATGTTTTTTTAGAGTTGATACTAGGGAGGGTACATATGAAAATTGCAAGGAGTATTCACAAAGTAGTAGCTATATTATTAACGGTAATAATAGCGATTAATGTAATAGGAATTGGATGTATTGAGGTCAATGCAGCAGATCCCATACGCATTGAGGGAAGCACGGTGATTTCAAGTGCATCAACAGATTCTTATGTAATAGCACCTAAAGAAACCAATACCACGGTTACAATGACAGTGCAAACGTCTATAGCAGGCGATGTATATTTTGGGGATAGAGAAAGTGGTGGATCAGCTATACTTGAGCTTAATTCAATGGGCTCGATAAATGGTACAGTTTATGTTCAGGATTCTTTGATGACAGGCTCAACTATTAAAAATGATAAGGGTTATATTAACAATTTAGTTGCAAATGGAACCGTTTTGAATATCGATGATAGTTGTGTGGGTACCTATGGCACAGTAGAAATATCAAATATTACAAGTGGCTATTATTCTTTAGATGGAAATATAGTTGAAGACAAGCTTGTTCTTGATCAAGCTGCTTGTTCTAAGACGGAATATGTATTTGTACTTCCTAATACTTATGTAGAAACAGATGGAGATGTTAACTTAGTATGCGATTATGAAGCACCTGGTTATACAGATTCATATGACTTCAGTTATGGTGGATATGTATATAATATCACCTCAGGCTCCATAGCATCAAACTACGGATGTAAGGTTACTGTTAAACCTGGCGACGGTTGGGAGCTTGTTTTAGATAATGTATCAGGCAATAAGTATTGGTATGAAGAGGCTGTTCCTACAGTTACTTACAGAAGACTTCCAGGTTATAGTGCTCCAACAGGAACTAATTATGGCGTGACAAAAACATCCGGTAATGGAACAATAAGTACAAGCTTAGTAGATAATGTACTTTCTTTAGATTACACCTTGGCTGCTGAGGGCACTGAGGTAAGTGAGATAGTGATTGATTTACCGGACCTTACAGAGCTTGTACCTGGTACTGTAGATATTACCATGGCGGAAAGCTTCTATGTTAATGATGAGATAGCACCGACAGTATCAACTACAGCATATACAGGTGATCCAACCATTGAATATGCAGTTAGCGGAAGTGATACATATACTACAGTAGCTCCAACAACACCAGGTAATTATACTGTTAGAGTTTCCTATGATGCTAACTACAATTACGCTGCCTATAGCAAAACTATAGATTTTCAGGTTAAGGATTTAGAGGATGGTGTGGCAACCTTTGATGTACCTAATATTTATGAGGGACAGGAAATCGAACCAGAGTATTCAACTACAACCAATAATGCTGTTATAGAACAGGCTGAAATTACATATTCCGTAAGGGGTGAAGATGACTTTACTATTAATGATCCGGTTGCCATAGGCGATTATACGGCAAAGCTTTATATTCCTGCCACAGGACATTACAAAGAAATTATCGAGACCTGTGATTTTTCTATATTAGAGAAAATGGACGGATTAGCAGAAATTACAGTTGCTGATATATATCACGGTGAGGAGTTAGAACCACAGTGTACAACAACTACTAACACAGGTAAAGCTCCTACGGTATATTACAAGCTCCAAAGTGAGGGAGAAGAGGCTTATCAGACAGAAGCTCCAACAGCCGTAGGTGATTATAATGCGAAGGTAGTTTATCCAGCAACTGCTGAATATAAGGAAGCAGTAGATGAGACAACCTTTAGTATTATGTATCTGCAGGGAACAGGAAATGTTTCTGTGGAGGATGTATATGTTGGAACTCCTATTGAGCCACAGTATTCAACAACTACAAACTTAGGTGTTGAGCCTGTAGTTGAGTACAAGCTTATAATTGATGATGAGGATGCGTATAACGAAACAGAGCCTACAGCGGTGGGCGCATATAACATAAGAGTAACTTATCCGGCAACAGAGTCTCATGATGTGCTTGAATTAGTGGGTACATTTGATATTATGGCTCTTGAGACAGGAGATGGAACTCTTGATATACAGGATGTGTATGTTGGAACAAGCATCCTTCCGGTTGTCAATTCAACTAAGAATGGAATTGAGAATGTAACAGTAGAATATAGACTTCAGGGTGAGACTGAGTATACAACAACAATTCCTACAGCTGTGGGTATGTATGAGGCAAGAGCGATTTTTGCTGCTACCTATATGTATGACGTGTTTATAGCTGATGATACATTTGAGATAAAGGCCCTAGAGCAGGGTGTTGGTGAGATTTCTGTAGAAGATGTATATGTGGGAACTGATATCAGTGTAAGCTACAGCTCAGAAACAAATACAGATAATCCTGTAATAGAGTATAAGAAGGCGGAGGAAGAAGATTCTGCATACCAGACTACAGTGCCTTCCCAGGTTGGTGATTATGTAGTGCGAGCAACATTTCCTGCAACACCTGTATACGATAAGCTTGTGGTAACAGATGAATTCGCTATTAAAGATTATGAGACAGGTTCATGCTCTGTAAAGATTGATGATGTGTACTATGGACAGTCCTACGAACCGGTTGTAGAATCATCAACTAACGGAACTAGCGATGTTGTTATAGAGTATAAGCTTAAGGGACAGGACGATTCAGCATATACAACTACAAAACCACAAGATATAGGAAACTATGTGGTAAGAGCTACATTTGCATCTGTTCCATATTACAAGGAAGCGGTGGCAACAGATGAATTTGCCATTAAGGATTTTGAGGATGGCGTAGGTACTCTTGAAGTATTAGATGTGATATGTGGTGTAAATGTTAATCCTATTATAGGTTCTAATACTAACGGCGTAGAGAATGCAACTATATACTATAAGGCGGCAGGGGCTGATGATTCTAAGTATACAACTGTAAAGCCTACTGCAGTGGGAGAATATGTTGCTAAAGCAGTTTTCGAAGCCATGGGAATTTACAAAGAAGTGACAGTGACAGATGAGTTCACTATAAGCTATCTTGCAATGCCTGAAAACCCATATGCTATAGAGGGAACACAGGGAGAAAATGAGTATTATACCTCAGAGATAGTTGTAAAGGCGAAGGATGGATATCTCATATCAGATATCTTTGGAAAGGACTACAAAGAGCAGTTAACCATTAATTCGTCTACTGAGAGTAAGTATATTTACCTTATGAACAAGGAAACTGGTGAGCAAACAGCTGGAATGCTTTTGGAGAGCTTATATGTGGACCTTGTAGCACCTTCTGTAGGAGCTGTAAACAATACAGTATATTATGGAGACAAGCTGGAAATAGCCTTGACTGATGATAATCTTACTAGAGTTGTGGTGAATGGTAAGGAAATAGCTGCAAATGAGTTAATCACACAGAATAACATTCTTACTCTTTTGTCTGAGGGTGGTGTTACAGAATACACTATAGAGGTATGGGATGTTGCAGGTAATATGACTACCACAACAATAAGAGTTGCTTCAGAGTGGACTAAGCAGGGTGTAATCCCAACAGGTGTGGCAGTTAAGCTTCAGGCCAATACTCCATATAGCTTTGGTGAAGGTGAGTGGAATGTTGAGGGCGATAATACAAGCTACTCAGGAAACATTACCTTCTATGTGGAAGAGGAAGAAAAATTAACCTTTAATCAAAAATAAATGGAGTGATAAGCGTTTATTAAAATGCTAATCCTTTAAAATAAGTGGACTTTCTTATGAAAGGGAGTCCACTTATTTTCTTGTGGTAAATCTATTAAAAAAATGCTATAATTTATTATGTATCATTGGGTGTGGTGGGCCCGTTTATAAAAATGATATTTTGTTCGATATATAAGATGAGAGAAAACAAGAGGATACATTATGCAAGAAAATATGAAAGGTATATTCATATCTATGGAGGGACCGGATGGTTCCGGTAAAAGTACGCAGATAGAGCTGCTTAAGGCTTACTTAGAGGATAAGGGCTATGAGATAATTATAACCAGAGAGCCGGGCGGTACAGTTATAAGTGAGGATATTAGAAGGATAATCCTTAACAAGGATTATGCTGAGATGGGATATATGACTGAAGCTCTTCTTTATGCGTCAGCCAGAGCTCAGCTTGTAACAGAGGTTATTAAGCCTGCGCTTGAAGCTGGAAAGGCGGTTATCAGCGATAGATTTGTGGATTCCTCTGCGGTATATCAGGGTATGGCAAGAGGTCTTGGAGTTGAGACAGCTTACCAGATTAACAGCTATGCTATTCAGGGAATTATGCCACAGCTTACTATTCATCTCGATTTACCTGCACAGGTAGGTATTAGCCGTAAAAAGAATCAGGCGGAGCTTGATAGAATGGAGCTTGAGGCTGTAGATTTCCATGAGAGAGTGGCTGAGGGGTATAGAAAACTTGCAAGTCTTGACCCTGATAGAATAAAGACTATAGATGCTACTATGAGCATAGAGGATATACACGCTAAAATAGTGGATTATGTGGAGCCACTTGTAGCAATTTAAATCTATAATGAGAAATGCTGTTAGTAATTCCATATATAGCTATGGTTTTTGGTGAAGTTGGGTATGAGAGAAGAAAATAGTGTATGATACCCAATCTGCGAGGACAAAAAATAAAACAACTTAGACAAGCAAAACAATAAATAACAAAGACAAGTAACAACAAAGACAAGACAGCAAATAATAAAGAAAGGAGAGTAAATATGGATATAAAGATTAACCAGCTACAACAGCTTACCCAGATGGAAGCACCTAAGAATACCCAAACTGGCGGGGAAGACTTCAAATTTACTCTCATCAGTAATATTAAGGAGGATCAGCTTCAGGAGAAGCTTTCTTCTTTGATGAAGGAAATTGAGGAGCAGGGTGCTAGAATTGCTAAGCATATGGACATTAAGGATATGAAGAAGTATCGTGCTACCATCAAGGAATTTATGAATGAGGTTGTATCCCATTCCCATGAGTTTTCTAGGGAAAACTTCTTGGACAGAAGGGGTAGGCATAGAGTTTACGGTATAGTGAGACAGGTAGATAAGAACTTGGACGAGCTAGCAAGTGAACTTATAAAAGAAGAGAAGGATAATCTTGCTATATTGAGTAAGATTGATGACATAAGAGGGTTATTGCTAGATATTTCAACCTAGGGGGTGTGACTTATGGATTTCAAATCAATAGTTGGACATGAGGATATAATTAAACATTTTAAGAGAAGTATAGAGCTTGGCAAGGTAAGTCACGCTTATATTATTAATGGTGAGGTTGACAGCGGTAAGAAGATGCTGGCAGGGGCATTTGCCAAAACCTTACAGTGTGAGGCTGGTGGAACAGAGCCTTGTGGAAGCTGTAAGTCCTGTATTCAGTATGATTCATCAAATCATCCTGACATCATAATGTGTACTCATGAGAATGCCAGTCTTTTCTCTGTTAAGGAGGTAAGAGAGCAGATTGTCGGTACAATCACCACTAAGCCATATAGATATAAATATAAGGTGTATATCGTGCCAGATGCACATCTTATGAACAAGGAGGCTCAGAACGCACTTCTTAAGAGCATAGAGGAACCACCAGAGTATGCAGTGATAATTTTACTTTCTGCTAATATTGATAAGCTTTTGCCTACAGTATTATCTAGATGTATGGTGCTTAATACTAAGCCTATCAGGGAGAGAGACATGCTTCAGTATCTTGTGAGAGATATGGGGCTTTCTGAGGACAGAGCTTACTTCTGTCTGGACTTTGCTCAGGGTAACCTAGGTAAGGCTATTAGGCTTGCTAATAATGATGAATACGTTCAGGTTATAGACTCTGTGGTAAGTGTTATGAAGAAAATTCATACCTTAGATGTGGAGGATCTTGCTTGGGCTATGAGTAGTATTGAAAAATTCAAGCTTTCCATGGATAATTACCTAGACCTTATGATGATGTGGTACAGAGATGCCTTAATGCTTAAGGTAACAGGTCAGCCGGACAAGCTAATGTTTAAGTCTGAATATACAACTATGAGAAAGCAGGCAGGACTTATGTCCTATGAGGATATTGAGAATAAAATAGATGCTATTGCTACGGCGAAGAAGAGATTAGATGTTAATGCTAATTTTGATGTAACTATGGAGCTTCTGCTTCTTACACTGAAGGAAAACTAGAAGAAGCAGAATAAAAGCTAGACAAACTAGAAAATAGAGCCAGGAGATATATAATGAAGGAAGTTATAGGAGTCCGTTTTAGAGAAAACGGTAAGATATATTTTTTTGATCCGCTTAGATTTAATGTTCAGGTGGGTGAGTATGTAATTGTTGAGACTGCCAGAGGAGTTGAATATGGTAAGGTAGTGCTTGGTAGAAGAGAAATTGACGAGAAGAAGATGAGCTCTGCCATTAAGCCTATTATTCGTATTGCCGAGGATAAGGATCACAAGAAATATGAGGACAACAAGGAAAAGAATAAGAAAGCGTATAACATATGTTTAGAGAAGATTACAAAGCATAAGCTTGACATGAAGCTTATAGACGCGGAGTACACATTTGATAATAGCAAGGTATTGTTTTATTTTACCGCTGATGGAAGAATCGATTTTCGTGAGTTGGTCAAGGATTTGGCGGCAGTATTTAAGACTAGAATTGAACTTCGTCAGATTGGTGTAAGAGATGAGACTAAGATAGTAGGTGGAATTGGAATCTGTGGTAGAGAGCTTTGCTGTAATAAGCATCTCTCAGAGTTCATACCAGTATCCATTAGAATGGCTAAGGAACAGAATTTATCCTTGAATCCTACAAAGATTTCAGGTGTATGTGGAAGACTTATGTGTTGCTTAAAGCATGAGCAGGACACCTATGAGTACCTTAATGACAGATTGCCAAATATTGGTGATGTTGTTAAGACAGCTGATGGAAGACGAGGAGAGGTTAAGTCCGTAAATGTACTTCGTCAGAAGGTAATGCTTGTATTCACTCTTGAGGATGATTCTAAGGAACAGGAGGAATTCAAGATTGAGGACCTTCGCTTTAAGCCTAAGAAGAGAAGAAATGATGATAGAGATAGAATAAGTGATGCAGAGCTTAAGAAGCTTGAAGCACTTGAGAGACAGGAAGGAAAGTCAAAGCTAGACGATGCATAAGGATTTACTTAAACCGGGAGAAAGATTAGATGATCTTCAATGTCGGGGTTATCATATTATTCAGAATCCAGATACCTTTTGCTTTGGTATGGATGCAGTTTTGCTATCTGATTTTGCCACTGGTTGTAAGAAGGGCAGAGCCATAGATTTAGGTACAGGTACAGGAGTTATACCTCTTCTTATGGAGGGACGTGGCAAATGTACTCACTATACAGGACTTGAGATTCAAGAATACAGTGCAGATATGGCATCAAGAAGTGTGTCCTATAATGAGCTGGAGGGTAAGATTGATATAGTAAAGGGCGATATAAAAGAGGTGCCTAATTTATTTAAGGCGGCCTCTTTTGACGTTGTAACAAGCAATCCCCCATATATAACTCAAAGTCATGGATTAGAGAATGAATTTGAACCAAAGAACATTGCAAGGCATGAAATATTAGTAAGCTTAGAGGATGTGATTAAGGCAGCCGGCTACCTTCTTAGAGAGGGTGGTAGCTTTGCTATGGTTCATAAGCCATTTAGACTTGCAGAGATAATTAGGCTACTGTCTAAGTATAGGCTTGAACCAAAGCGTATGTGCATGGTGCAACCTCATAAGGGTAAGGAACCTAACATGGTGCTTATAGAAAGCTTTAAGGGTGGTAGACCTATGCTTAAGGTAGAACCAACCTTGGTGGTATATAATGAAGATGGAACTTATACAGAGGATTTATTAAGTAGATACGGAGATGGATATTAAATTAGTCTGTAAGAACTGTGATAGTTAGATTTAGACCGTGTAGATATGCAGAAGTAATGGAGGAAAAATATGAGTGGAAGCTTATACTTAGTGGCCACACCTATAGGCAATTTAGAGGATATGACATATAGGGCAGTAAGAATACTATCTGAGGTTGATTTAATTGCAGCAGAGGATACTAGAAATAGCATAAAGCTTTTGAATCATTTCCATATTAAGACGCCTATGACCAGCTACCATGAGCACAACAAATACGAGAAGGCTACAGAACTGGTTGGCAAGCTGTTAGAGGGTAAGAACCTAGCGGTGATTACTGATGCAGGAACGCCAGGTATATCTGACCCTGGAGAGGAGCTGGTTAAGCAGTGCTACGAGGCTGGGATTAAAGTTATTCCTGTGCCAGGAGCCTGTGCTGCTGTAAATGCAGTGATAGCCTCAGGACTACCTACCAGAAGATTTTCTTTTGAGGCCTTTTTGCCAGCAGATAAAAAGGAGAAAAAATATATACTAGAGGAGCTTAAAGCTGAGACTAGAACAATGATTATCTACGAAGCTCCACATAGATTAGTTAAGACATTAAAAGAACTACTGGATGCTCTTGGTAACAGACGTGCAACCATCTGTAGAGAGCTTACCAAAAAGCATGAGACCTTCTTCTTAACAACTCTAGAGGATGCCATAGCTCACTACGAAGCTACAGAGCCTAAGGGTGAGTGTATAATTGTAGTAGAGGGTTTAAGCAGAGAGAGTAGTCTTGAGGAAGCCAGAAGCCAGTGGGACAATATGACTATAGAGGAGCATATAACTCACTATATGAGTCAAGGAATAGAGAAAAAAGAAGCCATAAAGCAGGTAGCAAAAGATAGAGGATTACCTAAAAGAGAGGTTTACGACAAAGCGAAAGAGATGCAATAATAATTGCATCTCTTTCGCTTTTGCTACATATTAATTATTTAATCTTAGCGTATCTCCATCGAAATTGAAGAAAGGCTTTAACTTAGGATCAGTTAATATCCACATTTTAATTGCGTCTAGATTTGCACTTACTGTATCCATTGCTTCGAAAACATCCTGTAAATCTTTGATTTCATCATTGTCAACCTTACCGTCCTGGGTGATTTCAACAAGCATTTTAGAAATATTTTCCATACTTTGAGTAGAGCTTAAAAACTTAAGTACAAGACGCTCGATGCTTTCAGGCTCCTTAGCCTTGGCCTGTTCTTCAAGCTTTCTAATACCAATAGGGCAAATGTTGTTGCAATAATCGGTACATAGATGAGGTGCCTTGTAGGCACAGGCCATAACATCCACCTCTTCAGCATAAGGTTCAATTTGCTCTAGCTCGATTCTGGCTAGACGACTTCTCTCAATGCCAAGCTTAGCAGCTGCTTTTTCACGACTTGAATACATTTCGTCATTTTGTGCAGCGGCATTTCTAGCCATATAATATATATTGTCAGTTGCTTTAGAAGCTTTTCTTCCCATAATTTATTCCTCCTCCACAAGAAAATACTGCAATTACCGTCATTTTATCACACAAAAAGAATTTAATAAAGTTGAAAGACTGAATATTTTACATTTTAAATTATAATTCTTAATTAAGTTTTAGGTAGATAAAAATGGTAAGACTTGTTATAATGAAATATTATAGTGAGAAACTATACCCTGTTAGGGAAGTATATAAAATACAATGCTATAGGAAGGAAGAATTATATGTTGAGAAGAAGTAAAAAAGTAATTATGTGGTTACTGACTGGGATTATGATTTTCTCAGTAGCATTTTCTTGTGAGGGCATAGTTGCAAATGCTGCAATTATGAATCAACAGGTGGAGGCTACAGAGAATCAGGAGACAAGCTTTACAGACTACAATGAATATGCATTTGGTAGCTATGAGGAAGCTGTTGCCGCTTCAGATAGCTTGACCGCTCAGACTAATGGTGATGAAATTGTAGATAGCGCCAATAGTGTGGAGGCTACAGCGGATTATGTAAAGTGTAGTAGTGTAGCAGCGGCTGGAAAATATGTCCGTGAGGCAATGGCTGCCAGAAAGTCTACAATTGAGTTTAATTTTAGAAACAGTGCAGGATATTCTGCAGAAACAGCTTATCGCATTATAAAGGATGAAGTCTTTAAGGAGACAGGAGTATACAATCAGGGTGCCTATCTTGTGTGGAATTGGGGCGGCAATAAGGTATATTACGACTATCAGGATGATGGAAGTATTTTATTTAACATTAAGGCATCATACTTATCCACACCGCAGCAGGAGAAGCTAATCGACGCCGAGGTGGCAAGACTTCTTAATAATGAGTTTGCTGGTTGGGAAAACATGCATGACTATGAGAAGGTAAAGATGGTTTACAAGTGGATGACCACAAACTTTAAGTATGTTGAGGGAGCCAACAACCATTCTACCTATAGCGGAATGATTAATCACAGAACAGTATGTCAGGGCTTTGCTACATCTATGTATAGATTGTTGGGAGAGATGGGCTTAAATGTTCGAGTTGTGGCAAATGATGTTCATGGTTGGAATATAGTTCAACTAGGTCAGTATTGGTATAGCCTGGATGCAACCTGGGATGTGGGAAAAACAGAAACCCGTTGGGCATATTTCCTTACAGATTATACTTTATTCACAATAAAGGATCATACAAGAGGCGCAGAATATGATACTGCCGAGTATCATGAGGACCATCCTATGGCATCAGGTGCCTACGACTATAGTGCCCATAGAGATGCTGTAGGAGTTGATTACAGAACGCATGTAGAAGGCTATGGATGGCAGAATTTTGTATATGATGGTTCCATGAGCGGAACGGAAGGCGAATCTAAGAGATTAGAGGGAATTGAAATTAAGCTGGGTAATACTGGAGCCTATGATATAGGTGTTGCATATCAGACTCACATAGAGCGTTATGGCTGGGAGACAGTGTGGAAGGAAAATGGACAGATGTCTGGTACCAGTGGAGAGTCCAAGCGTCTTGAAGCCATTAGAATAAAGCTTACTGGTGCAGATGCAGATAAGTTTGACATATACTATAGAGTTCATGCTGAAAGCTACGGATGGCTTGGCTGGGCTAAGAACGGACAGGAATCAGGAACAGCAGGACAGTCTAAGCGATTAGAGGGAATACAGATTTTGATTCTTGAAAAGGGTCAGACCCCTGGCTATGGAATACTTGGCTATTCTTACATAGATTACGGTAAAAATTCAAAGTCTGCAGATGCAGCTATGGGACTTGTTAATTATAGAACTCATGTTGAACAATTTGGCTGGCAGGGCTTTGTGTATGATGGTTCAATAAGTGGAACTAGTGGTCTTTCAAAGCGTTTGGAGGGAATCACTATAAATCTTGGCAACACAGGCTATGAGGGTGGAATAAGATATACCACTCACGTGGAGCAGTATGGTTGGCAGGGAGATAAGGACAATCCAGAGACCTGGCGTAAGGATGGAGAAATGTCAGGAACTAGTGGTGAGTCTAAGCGATTAGAGGGAATTCGAATTCAGTTATACGGAGAGGTGGCTGAGCACTATGATGTATATTATAGAGTTCATGCAGAAAGCTTTGGATGGTTAGGCTGGGCTCAAAATGGAGCTGACGCAGGAACAGCAGGTCTCTCAAAGAGATTAGAAGCAATTCAGATAGTTATTCTCCCTAAGGGAAGTAGTGCTCCTGGCAGCACAGCCAGAGCCTTTGTGACAAAATAGCATAGCAGAGGCAAAAATAGGGAATCATTTCCATATATAGCATAAAGGAGATTTGACATGAAGGAAAAAAAGCAGGCCATGAAAATGGTGCTCAGTATAATAACCTTTACAGTGGTACTTATTTACTTGGTTAATCATACAAGTGTAATAGCTTACTTGTTAGGAAGACTAATAGCACTTATATTGCCATTTTTAATAGGCTGTGGAATAGCATTTGTTATTAATATAATAATGAAGAGTATTGAAGACGGCTTATTCAAGAAAAAGTCAGGCAAGCTCTATAAATATAAGAGACCAATAAGTATGATTATTTCATATGTTTTAGCATTGCTTGTGGTGGGTTTAGTGTTATTCGTAGTTGTGCCTGAGGTTGGTGATACCATTACCAAGATTAAGGACAAGCTTCCAGGCTTTGTGGATAGAACAAAGGCATGGATACTTCAGTACACTACTAAGTTCCCAGAGATTACGGAGGCTATTAATAATATCGAGATTAACTGGGAGGAGTTAGGATTATTTATGAAGGACGGAGGTAGTACACTTTTGTCCACAACAGTAAATATATTCTCATCCATAGTTAGCGCAGTAGTAAATATATTTATAGGTATTGTGTTCTCCATGTATATTCTTGCTCAGAAGGAAATGCTTGGCAGACAGACAAAGATGCTTATCTACGCTATGTTTAAGGAGAATACAGCAGATGAGCTTATGGTATTTGGAAAGATTGCAAATACTACATTTTCAAAGTTTTTTACATGCCAGTTTAGAGAAGGTATTATTCTGGGTGGTATGTTTGTAATAGTAATGAGCTTACTTGGTATGCCATATCCACTGACTGTAGGTGTGCTTATGGCCTTTACAGCTTTGATTCCGGTATTCGGTGCATTTATTGGATGCTTTATCAGTGCATTTTTGATTCTTGTGGAAGCACCAAAGTATGTAATATGGTTTATAGTGTTATTCTTTATACTTCAGTTTATAGAGAATTACTTTATATATCCAAAGCTTGTGGGAGGAGATATTGGGCTTGGAGCTATATGGGTTCTCCTTGCAGTGCTTGTAGGTGGAGATTTGATGGGTGTAGTAGGAATGTTCCTATTCATTCCACTTGTGTCTGTTCTCTACGCATATCTTAGAAGTTTGGTGCTTAGAAAGCTTAAGTACAAGAAGATTAATATAGATGACAAGGAAGTGTCAGAGGATGTGGTTCCTCTTATGGAGTCTAGACGTAGAATGTTTACTCCTAAGAAGAAAAATGATGAGGTGCCAAAGGAGGAAGAGCCAGCTGACACATCAGATGAGACTTGATTTGACTTAAGGAGATTGTTATGTATAAGGAATTATCCGGATTAGTATTATATAGGGATTTAGGAGAGGACAGTATTCTCTATAAAGTAGCTGAGATATTTCATGACAAGGATTTAGGAGTGTGTGACAATGCAACCTTAATTACAAGAATTTATCAGCAGATAAAGAGAATATTAGATTTAGCCACAAGCTATGGCTTTAACAAAAATTTGTGGCAGGATTATCTTGCATTTTTGCTGGTGACAAATGAAAACTCATTTACTCTGACCTGCGAGAAGGTTGGAGCAGGTGAAGGCTCTGTAAATAAGTTTGCTGTAAGTGATTATGCAATATTTAAGAGGTTATTTCACTTTGATTTTTCTAAGCTGGAGAGTGAATTAGGAATTGACTGTTTTTCTACTATAACCAATTATCAGTCACTGCCTAAGAAATCACAGATGTATAACAAAAATGTCAGCGAGAAGGTAAGGTTTATAAGTGATTCCATAAGTGCTGCGGCTGATGAAAATCAGGTGTTTGACATAATGACCACATTTTACAAGCAGTACGGAGTGGGAATGTTTGGTTTGAATAAGGCTTTTAGAATTAAGCATGATGATGGCAAGGATATAGAATTTATCCCAATTAACAACACAGATAGAGTTGTGCTTGATGACCTTGTGGGCTACGAGCTTCAGAAGAAAAAGCTTATTGATAACACAGAGGCCTTTGTGGCTGGTAGAAGAGCTAACAACTGTCTGTTATTTGGTGATAGCGGAACAGGAAAATCTACCTGTATTAAGGCTATTATTAATCAGTACTATGATCAGGGACTTAGAATGATAGAGATATACAAGCATCAGTTTAAGGACCTATCAGCTGTAATATCACATATTAAGAACAGAAACTATAAGTTTGTAATATATATGGATGATCTTTCCTTTGAGGAGTTTGAGATTGAATACAAGTATTTGAAAGCGGTGATTGAGGGAGGACTTGAGAGTAAGCCAGATAATGTATTAATATATGCTACCTCAAATCGTCGTCACCTTATTAAGGAAACCTGGAATGATAGGTCAGATTACAACGTGGAGATGCATCAGTCTGATACTATGCAGGAAAAGCTTTCCTTGGTAAATCGTTTTGGTGTAACCATAAACTTCTCTAGACCGACTAAGAAGGAATTCAATTACATAGTAACAGAGCTTAGCAAGCGATATCCAGAGATAACTCTTACAGAGGAAGAGCTTATCCTAGAAGCAAACAAATGGGAAATGTCACATGGAGGCGTATCAGGAAGAACCGCACAGCAATTCATCAATTACCTATGTGGTAAGGTGGAGTAAGGGCTGGGCCAGTACAGTATATTCGCACAGCCCCACAGAAATGATGTTGCTATTTCACATTTGATTTGATATTATTTAATTTGTTTATTATTGAGGATTTGTTAATGGTATCAAGGTTTTCAGCCACCTTTATAAGAAGGTCGATATCATTATTATGTCCCTTGGACTTGTAAATCTCAGCCAGTAAGGTGAAGGTTTCACTTATATCCGAGCCTATGCTTAAGGAAAAACTTAAGAACTCCTTGGCAGCAGACACATTTCCCAACTCTATCAGCTCTTTGCCGATTGAATTAAGAAGTCTTATTAGCTTAAGGTAGTTGCCATCGTAATAGGATAGGGCTTCTAGATTAGCAGGTCCATACATCAGCTTAAGCTGAGTGTTAGTGTACATAGAAAGATTAATAATCTTTTCGGATGCCAGTGCTTCAAGCTCCTTGGCCCTATGGGACAAGGCGGGAAGGAGAGCATCCATAGGGAGAAGAGAAAGGTCTAATACAATATAAGCAAGCTGTGAAATATCAGCCTTTCTAACCTGATTGGCCCTTGATTCCTGCTCCCAAAAGCTTCTGGTGTTCCTTGATGTGACTTGTTTAGAGCGAGAAATTCCTCTAGCCACCACGAAGGCACCCCAGAATAACAAAACTATAAGAAACCAGTTAATGTATTTCATAAGGTAATATCCTTTCGGAGGTAAGTATGATTGATTTTAGTAACAAGAAAAAGATGAGAACAATTTCATTAGTAATCGTAATAGCTGTATGTGTAGCTATGGTATTAGGTCTTCTTGTTGCCTAGCAATAGGATAACACGCAGGATAAAAATTTTCAACCAAAGCGGTTGGTCAGGAGACTTATATGGAACAGGGAACCCTAGGTGAGCTTTACCTTACTCGTTCAGTAACAAAGCATATTAGAAAACATAATAAGGCTGTAATTGTAGGAAACGGAGTGGGGAAGGACTATTCCCTAGTTAAGGCTGAGTCAGGATATATGGTTCAGTCAGAGGCTGTGGCAGAGTCCCCTTATATAGCGTGGGTAAAGGCCATTAATAATATTTGTGTGTCAGGTGGCGACATAGCTGGAGTAAGACTTTGCTATATGCTTCCGATAGATACCGATGAGGCTATGCTTAAGGAATTTGCAGGGGAATTTAATTCCATGGCAGATAAACAGGGTATTCAGATTGTCGGAGGTAACACTAGGATAAGCTCAGCTTATAGTAGACCAAGCTTTTTGGTGGAGGCACTTGGCAATGTTACAGCGGAAGCTGTATTACCACTGAAAGCTAAGGCAGACTATCATATAGTAATGGTTGGATACACAGCTATTCTTGGAACCAATCTAATTGTGGATGACAAATGCAAGGACTTGCAGGAAAGATTTGCAGGAAGCTATATTGAAGAATGTAGTTTTTCTGAGAACGAATATTCCATTGGGGATATGGTAGCCGGGGTGAAGGTTTGTGCTAAGGAAACAGAAGTGGTTTATATGCATGATGTATCCTACGGTGGCGTATATGGAGCACTTTGGCAGTTGGGAGAGGCCCTAAAGCTAGGTGTTAAGGTTGAACATAGAAGCATTCCTATAAGGCAGGAAACTGTAGAAATATGTAATTATTTTGATATAAATCCCTATATGCTAGAGGGAACAGGAGCTGTCCTTGTGGTGGCAAGAGACGGGGAAGGCTTAGTTAATAAGCTTAACCAGGCGGGATATGTTGCGTCTTCTATAGGAAGACTTACTCAGAATAAGGATCGAATAGTGGTGCTTAATACTGAGGGTGAAAAAAGATTTTTAGCACCTATTAAGGGTGATGAAATATATAAGGTTATAGCCGCATACTAATGTAAGATAAGTAAGTGGTGTGGAAATAACCAATAACAAAAAGCGAGGTAAGAGTATGAACAACGACATTTTAAAGCTTCTTGAAAATGACAGTAGACTTACAGTTAAAGATATAGCCAGTATGCTTGGTTTAGATGAGGCGGCGGTGGCCGCGGATATTAAGGCCATGGAGGATAGTAAGGTAATCTGTGGTTACCATACTATGATTGACTGGGATAAGGTTGCAGAGGAAAAGGTAACAGCCCTTATTGAGGTTAAGGTTACTCCACAGAGAGGCCAGGGCTTTGACAAGATTGCTGAGAGAATATATAACTACGAGGAGGTTAATGCAGTTTACCTTATGGCAGGTGCATTTGACTTTACAGTAATTATTCAGGGTAAGACTCTTAGAGAGGTATCACGCTTCGTATCTGAGAAGCTTGCTGTTATGGAGACAGTAATCAGTACATCAACACATTTTGTACTTAAAAAATATAAGGACCATGGCATAAAGTTTGACATGGTTAAGAAAGATGAAAGGTTGGCAATAGTACCATAATGAGAAATCCATTATCACAAACAATTACAAATATAAAGCCATCAGGCATCAGAAAGTTTTTCGATATCGTAAGCGAGATGCCAGATGCAATATCTCTTGGTGTTGGTGAGCCTGACTTCGATACACCTTGGCATATAAGAGAAGAGGGTATCTACTCTCTTGAAAAGGGTAAAACCTTTTATACTTCAAACTCAGGTCTCCTTGAGCTTAGAGAGGAAATCTGTAAGTGGTATAAGAGAAAATATAATGTGGACTATGATTACAAGAAGGAGGCGCTTATTACCGTAGGTGGTAGTGAGGGTATAGACCTTGCCTTTAGAGCTATGCTTGATCCAGGGGATGAAGTTATTATTCCAGAGCCTTGCTATGTATCATATGTTCCTTGTGTTGAGCTTGCAGGTGGTGTGCCTGTGACCATAGCACTTAAGAATGAGAATCAGTTTAGACTTACTCCAGAGGAGCTTCTTGCGGCTATAACTGACAAGACTAAGATTCTTATACTTGCATATCCTAGCAACCCTACAGGAGCTATAATGACCAAGGAAGACCTTGAGCCTATAGCTAAAATCTGTCAGGAGAAGGATATATTTGTTATATCAGACGAGATTTATTCAGAGCTTACATATGGAGACGCACAGCATTGTACCATCGGTTCCCTTCCAGGTATGAAGGAGAGAACAATTATTATAAATGGTTTCTCTAAGGCTTACGCTATGACGGGATGGAGACTTGGATATGCCCTTGCACCTCAGCTTATTGCAGAGCAGATGACTAAGGTTCATCAGTTTGCAATTATGTGTGCTCCAACTACTAGTCAGTACGCAGCTATTAGCGCTATCAAGGAGGGGGACAAGGATATTGAGCGTATGAGGACCTCATACGACCAGAGAAGACATTTCCTTATGAAGACCTTTGAGGAGATGGGACTTCCTTGCTTTGAGCCACTTGGAGCATTCTATATGTTTCCATGTATTAAGGAGTTTGGCATGACTTCCGATGAGTTTGCCACAAGACTTCTTCAGGAGGAGGAACTTGCGGTAGTGCCGGGAACTGCCTTTGGTGATTGTGGTGAGGGCTTCCTTAGAATTTCTTATGCGTATTCAATTGATGAGCTTAGAGAGGCTATGAAGAGGCTGGCTGCATTTATAGGAAGACTTAGAGATAAATAATATAAAATATAAAGAGGGTTGATTTTAATGCTTAATGTTATTTTGCTTGAACCAGAGATGCCTGCAAACACAGGGAATATCGGTCGTACCTGCGTAGCTACCGGTATAAGACTGCATTTGATAGAACCCCTCGGTTTCGAGATTAATGACAAGCAGCTTAAAAGAGCTGGTCTTGATTATTGGCCTAGGTTAGATGTTACAGTTTATGAGGATTATGAGGATTTTAAGAGAAAGAATCCTGATGCTAAAGTTTATATGGCCACAACTAAATCTAAACAAAAATATACAGATGTTAATTATCCAGAGGATGCTTATATTATGTTTGGCCCTGAGAGTAGAGGTATACCAGAGGAGATACTTTTGGAGAACAAGGATACTTGTGTGAGAATCCCAATGATGCCGGAGGAGAGGTCTCTTAATCTCTCTAATTCTGTTGCAATTATGGTATATGAGGCACTTAGGCAACAGGGTTTTCCTGGCCTTGAGAAAGAAGGGCAGCTACATAGATATGAGTGGTAGAAAAATTTCCAGTGATGAAATAAGAGTCACTGGAAATTTTTTGTGGATATGAGGTGTTGTATACTCACACAAGACTGAGAAAATATTATATTTGGGCATATAGAGGAAATGTGTTAGAATAGACCCAGGTGGAGGAATAAAATCAGAAAGAAACAATAAAAACATGGGCTGTAGGGAAGAAAAAAGCTATATAGTCCAAAGGAAATCAACAAGAGGATAAGGAGAATTCAAATGAATTATGTTGATTGGCTAGACAAGCCATATTATTCATTAAATGCATATTTTAAAAATACATACGGCCAAAAAATATATAAGATTGCAGTGAATGCAGGACTGTCTTGCCCAAATAGAGATGGAAATCTTGATACTAGAGGATGTATATTTTGTAGCAAAGGTGGAAGTGGAGACTTTGCTGTGAAGCTTGATGAGAGCCTGGGTGATGAGTTAGCTGTCCAGACAGATGGAAAAGCTAGTGCTGGTAGGAAAATACTCTCTGTGAAGCAGCAGATAGTTCAAGGGAAGTCACGCTTTAATAAGGAAGCAGGAGATAGGTTTGTTATATATTTTCAAGCCTTCACTAACACCTATGGAAATCCTGAATATCTTAGAAGAATCTGGACAGAGGCCTTAGAAGAGGAAAATGTTGTAGGAATTTCCATAGCAACAAGGCCAGATTGCCTAGGTAAAGAGATTATGGAGGTGCTACGGGAACTGCAGGACAAATTCTGCAGTGAATTGGATAGTCATAGTAAATTCATCTGGGTAGAGCTTGGTCTTCAGAGCATTCATGACAAAACGGCAGAATATATTAGAAGACATTACCCATTATCAGAGTATGAGGAGGCTGTGAGAAAGCTTCATAAGTTAAGCATACCCTATATTACACATGTGATTTTGGGACTTCCTGGGGAGACCAAAGAAGAAATGTTAGAGACGGTGTTTTATGTGGAGCAGGGGGTATTTGAACAAGATAGCCATAGTAAGATAAAACCTTTCGGTATAAAGCTACAGCTACTTCATGTGTTGGAGGACACAGATTTAGCGAAGGATTACAGACAAGGAAAGTTCCAGACTATGGAAATGGATGAGTATATTGATTTGGTTATAGATGCTTTGCAAAGAATTAATCCTGAGATAGTAATCCATAGGGTAACAGGTGACGGACCAAAGAATATACTTATTGCGCCTACATGGTCAGGCAATAAAAAGATGGTTCTTAACACCTTACATAAGAGGATGAAGGAAAGGGAAGCAAGACAGGGAGATTATTCTATTATGCTATGGTAGAATATTCTTGAAAAAAACAACAAAATACGATACTATAGAATTGGATTTTTGCAATTGGGTATTGGGAAGGCAAAATATCCTGGAGAATAGTTTTTACTTAACGAAAATACACTAGAAAAGGGGTTAGGGAATGAGATTAGTTACACGTTCAGATTTTGATGGATTAGCATGTGGAGCGCTTCTTAAGGAGGCAGGAATTATTGATTGTTGGACATTTGCCCATCCAAAGGATTTGCAGGATGGACTTATACCTGTTACAGAGAATGATTGTTTGGCAAATGTACCATTTGTAGAGGGTTGTGGACTTTGGTTTGATCACCACTCAAGTGAGCATGAGAGATTAGAGCTTGAGGGAAAGTACAAGGGTGAGAGTAGAATTACTCCTTCATGTGCTAGAATTATATATGAGTATTATGGTGGAAAGGAAAGATTTCCACAGTTTGATGATATGATGGAAGCAGTTGATAAGGTTGATTCAGGTAACCTTACTGTGGACGAGATTCTTAATCCTACTGGTTGGATTCTTATCGGATTTTTAATGGATCCTAGAACTGGACTTGGACGTTGGAGAAACTTTACTATTCCTAACTATAAGCTTATGGAGGAGCTTATTGATGCCTGCAGAACTATGACTACAGAGGAGATTCTTAACCTCTCTGACGTTAAGGAGCGTATCGAGGTTTACAATGAGCAGACTGAGAAGTTTAAGGAGATGGTTAAGGCTCACACAAGAGTTGAGAAGGATGTTATTATTACAGATCTTCGTGGCGTGGACCCTATCTACACAGGTAACAGATTTATGATTTACAGCCTTTATCCAGAGCAGAATATCTCAGCATGGATAGTAAATGGTAAGGGTGGTAAGGGCTGTTCAGCAGCAGTTGGATATAGTATTATTAACAAGACTTCAAATGTTGACGTAGGAAGCCTTATGCTTAAGTACGGTGGCGGTGGTCACAGGAAGGTAGGAACCTGTCAGTTTACAGATGAGAATATGGATGAGATGCTTCCAAAGATGCTTGATGAGCTTGTAAACGGAGCAAAATAAAAATCTATCGTCGGAAATATTAACCGAATCGAAGAGAAATCTTCGGTTCGGTTTTTTGTTTTTTAAATTTGCTGAGAAGGCTTCTAAAGCTAGAAAATAAAAGGGATTCATAAATGTTGTGACAAGCGTACAGCAAGCTTTTCATAAGAGAGAAATTCACAGTTTTTTCACAAAATGTGTAAAAACCTAACATTGGTGTAAAAAATTAGCCTTTACGATATTTGTACGAAGGTGATATATTTTTTGTACGGTCAGCAGCTCATGCTGAACTTAGTATTCTAGATTTTGCAGTGGTTTTTAATTCTCATGTAAAACCCAGGTTACCACTACGTATAGTTTAGGTTACCTACATGGAAATCCCCATAAAATAATAATTGGAAAATTGGAATAATTAGATGAACAGAAAAATTGAACACTCTTTGCCACTGCAAAATCTAATATAGGAGGAAATCATTCTGAGCGCATATATAGTTATTAATATTTTAATTTTTGTGACAGTGGCTATGGTGTTTGACCTTAAGACTGGGAAAATTCCTAATTGGTATAATTTGGCTTGGCTGATATACGGATTAGTGTTGATAGGTTTTTTGAAAGGTGGTAAGGGACTGATATTAGGGATTTTTGGTGGTTTGATTCCAGTGATTGGGTTGATGGTGTTGTTTGTCTGGGGAGTGTTGGGGGCAGGGGACATAAAGCTTCTTGGTGTTATTGGCGTATTTGTAGGTTTGGATGTTGTATGGATTGTAATATATAGCTTTCTCCTGTGTGGAATATATGGTGGAGGCTTGGTGCTTACCAGGATAGTGAGGATGTTGGTTAAATCATCTGGCTGGAAATATGGGCACACTAAGGTGGCATTTTCAGTATTTATTCTGGGTGGCTTTATTTGGTACATATGCAAAGGGGGAGTTAACCTTGGAATATAGAATAGGAATATGTGATGAGGATTATCATTATGTAGTTAATCTGATGGAATATATAAATTCACATAGAATAGGTGGGCTTAAGTTGGTTGCATTTTCTTCTTTGCAAGCAGTGGTTGAATATCTTGAAAAAAACTATCTGGATGGATTACTGGTGGGACAGGTAAGAGGAGATACAAAGCCATATATAGATGAAATATTGGAGGGACATAATGGTATTATCCTAATTCCAATAAGTGTAGATATGACTGCTGATGAAGGATATTTATATAAGTATCAAAGTGCACAGGCTATAGCAAGTTATATCTTAGATAGGTTAAATGTGAGCCTGGTACCGCAATCGGTACAGGACAAGGCTTTTTATGCGGTTTATTCTCCTATAGGTAGATGTGGAAAAACATCTTTAGCTAAAGGTTTATCTATTAGATACAGGGGAGCTTTGTATGTGGCATTAGAGGAATTTGGAACGAGAGAAGGTCTCAGTGAGGACATCTTATATCACATAGTATGTGAAAATACAAGGCTTCACAGTCTGATGGAGAAACTAAAACCCAACGAATATGGCTTTAGAGAGATAAAAGGAATATTAAGCTATATGGATATTAGACAGCTTAGTAAAGATAATTTTCAATGGTTTAAGGAGCAGCTTTTAATTGGAGGGAATTATGACAAAGTAATATTTGATATAGGTGGGGCGGTTCTGTCAGATCTAAATATTTTGCAGGTGATGGACAGAATTTATGTACCAGTTATAGAGGAGGAAGAAGCTATGGAAAAGCTACAAGCCTTTAAGGAATTGCTTAGAAACAATAATTATGTTGAGTTAGGTAATAAGTTACAGTTTCTTAAGGTGCCAAAATGTCATTATTCTTCTGATATGATGCTTGATTTTATTAGTGAAGGAGAACTGTGAGAATGGAGCTTGGGGTTAGAGAAAAACTTAGGCAAAGAATTGTGAAGGATATAGATATGACCATGGCCTTAGAGGACTGGGAAATAGCTGAAATTATAGATAGATGTATTTTAGAGGAAACTAAGGATGAGTATTTTCCCTTAAAAGAGAAGGTGAATCTAAGAAAAGAGCTGTTTAATTCCTTTAGAAGGCTGGATGTTTTAACGGAATATCTGGAGGATGATCAGGTGTCTGAAATAATGGTAAATGGTACAGCACCTATTTTCATAGAAAAACGGGGACGCATTATTAGAACCAATAAAAGGATAGCTTCAGAAGAAAAGTTGCATTCTCTTATTCAACAGATTGTGGCTACCTGCAATAGGAGAATCAATGAGGCAAGTCCCATAGTGGATGCAAGATTAGAGGATGGTTCAAGGGTTAGTATAGTAATTAGTCCTGTCAGTTTGTCTGGAACTACCATAACTATAAGAAGATTTCCTAAGGATAGAATTGGTATAGAAAAGCTTATAGAACTAGGAACTATAGATGATAGCTTTGGCAAGGTATTGAAGGCACTTGTGCTTGGAAAGTATAACATTTTTATATCAGGAGGTACAGGCTCAGGCAAGACTACATTTCTCAATGCTTTGTCTAGCTTTATTCCCAAGGATGAAAGAATTATTACAATAGAGGATTCAGCAGAATTAAATCTAGAACAGGTGGACAATTTGGTTAGATTAGAGGCTAGAAATGCCAATGTGGAGGGTGAAAACAGTGTGTCTATAAGAGATTTAATAAAGGCCAGTCTTAGAATGCGTCCAGATAGAATTATTGTTGGAGAGGTTCGAGACCAGGCGGCCATCGATATGCTTCAGGCTATGAATACAGGTCATGATGGTAGTCTTAGCACAGGTCATGCAAATTCTCCAGAAGATATGATTAGCAGATTAGAAACTATGGTTCTGACAGGAGCCAATATTCCAATTCAGGCTGTGAGGATGCAGATATCTCAGGCAGTGGATATTATTATTCATCTAGGAAGGCTTAGGGATAGGTCTAGAAAGGTGCTAAAGGTAAGTGAGGTGTTAGGTGTGGAGGATGGACAGGTTATGTTAAATACACTTTATGAGTTTGTAGAAACCGGTGAAAAGGATGGAAAGCTTATTGGTAGTCTTAGAAAGGTAAATCAGTTAATTAATGTGGACAAGCTTATACGTTGGAATGCAAAGGAGTTATATGAGGAGGGGGAAGATGGAATATTACGCATATAAGCCTGATAAGAAGTGGTTTACTGTGGAGATATTTAAAGTGATAATGTGCTGCCTGGTAGTTGCAATTATATTCTATGACAGAATATTTGTTGCCCCATTGCTATTTCCCATGGGGGTATATATCTGGAAGAATGATAGAAAAAAATACAAGCGTTCAGTGGTATCGAAACTAAGTATGGAGTTTAAAGAATTCATTATTTTGATTTCGGGAGAGCTAAATGCCGGTTATTCCCTAGAGCAGGGGATAAGAAAGGCTTATGGGGACATAGTTAAGGATGACAGCTTTAGCATAATACCCAGGGAGCTTGCTTTGATAGTAAATGGCTTAGGGTTGAATAAGGATGTGGATGAGCTTCTTATGGAAATGGGGGAACGATGTCAGCATAGAGACATTATAGAGTTTGCAAGATTGGTATCAACCGCCAAAAGGTTTGGTGGAAATATCAACACTATCATTCACAAAACTAAGAAAAAGCTGAATGAAAAAATAATTGTGGAACGAGAGATAGATACCATGGTGTCAGCCAAGAGCTTAGAGGGACATATTATGCTTTTGATGCCCTTTGGAATTGTACTTTATATGAGACTGACAAATGGTGGTTACATAGAAAGCTTATATAACAGTGGTGTTGGAATATTGGTAGCTACTGTAGGACTTGTTATGGTGCTTGTATGTGGCTTGACCATTAATAAAATAACGGAGATCGAGGTGTAAAAATGATTTGTATTAATGTGGTGATTATAATTGTTTCTGTAGTATTAGCCATACTTAGCAGAAAGCATTACAGCAAATATAAGGACAGAGAGGGACTTAGGGCAAGCTTTGTGGCTTTGATGCTAGGGATGGGGCATAGTGCTTGGACATTACTTAGTAATGTCGTGCCTCTAGAAGGACTAGAACATAAACTTGCCCTGCAACTAAGAAAAAATCAAATTGCATCCCCTGAGGGGATTAGCCGTATAACTGACAGATTTATTGCAAGAAGTCTTGCTATAGGCCTAGGAGTTTTATTTACATCTAACATAATTGGACTGGGGAGTACCATTTTAAACCAATTCCTTGGGGATGAGGAAAATATTATTGAAAGAGAGGAATACGGGGGCGATGTAATAAAAGAGGAAATCTACTATGAGATGTCAGGTCAGGAGCAAACTATTGTGCTTAACGTTTCTCCTGTTAGATTATCAGAGTCGGAATTTTATGCCAAGGCCGATACGGTAGCGTCAGAGCTTGGAGAGGAGTATTTTGCTGAAGGAACAGTGATTTCTAAAGATATGGAGCTACCATTATCTGACAGTCAGGGTGTATTTGCCATAAGCTGGGAGTCTATGAATCCTGAAATTTTGTCCTCTAGAGGGAGAATAGAAGCTCAGCTTCAGCAAATTCCTCAGGAAGCTTTTCTTAAGATGACTATATCATATTATGATTACAGTGCTACCTATGAGTTTAGTGTGCTGGTAGGTAAGCAGGAGAAGACTGCCGAGGAGCTTGTTAAGGAGGAGATATTTCAAAGCCTAAGTAACATAGAACAGGATACTGTAGAAGAAAGGGAATTTTTGATTCCTGATGAAGTAGGGGATGCGAAAATAAAGCTTGATAATAACAAGACAAAAAGTGGAAGTATATTAATGCTGGGTGTACTTATTGCAGTGATTACAATAGCAATTAGCATAAGCAGACTTGTGGAGATAGGGCACAAAAGGGATGCTAAGCTTATGCAGGAATATCCCTTCTTTGTGGATAGTCTTTGGCTTTATATAGAGGCAGGCATGAACATAAAAAGGGCGATTAGTGAGTATGTAAATGCAGCAGAAAATGTGAATAGCTTATTGACGCAGGAGCTTAATTATACACTTAATCAGATAGATAACGGGGAAGCTGAGTATCAGTCCTACGAAGAGTTAGGAGCAAGGTTAAATTTACCTGTATATGTTAGCTTAATGCGTCATATAAGTCAGAACCTTCAGATGGGAACTAAGGATTTGAGGATGCTTATGGAAACGGAGGTTACCATTGCTTTAGAGGCAAAGAAGGAAGCTGCTAAAAAGCTGGGGGAGGAAGCTTCTACCAAGCTGGTGTTTCCTATGATAATTCTCCTAGTGGTGGTAATGATGATAATTATGACACCTGCATTTGTGGGATTTTAAGGGAGGTAGAAGATATGGAATTAATGAAATCATTTGTTAAGTCTGAGGAAGCAATGGGAGTTGTGGAGATAATTCTAATCATCGTAGTGCTGATTTCTATGGTGGCTATATTTAAGGATGAGATAGAAGATTTGGTGGATGATATATGGGATTCTATAGAGAATAGTGCAGAAAAAATCTACTAGCTTGTATCTGGTATGAAGAAAAAACAAAGGAGAGGAGAGCATGAAAAATAAGGGAAGCGTCACAATATTTTGTTGTCTTATGATTACGGCAATGGTGCTTCTGGGACTGTCTGCTTTAAGAGCGGTTAGTCACCATCTTGCCAAGGCAAAAGGGGCGGTGGCAGTAAGGTCTGCTATGTCTGGTGTTAATGCAGGCTATAACAGCTATATCTTCGAGAATTATCATATTCTCCTCTTTGATAAGTATTGTGGTGGTCGTGGTGAGGCTTATTTGGAGGAACAATTAATTAGAGATATTCAATATAATTTGGGGGATGGTTTTCAGGTTTGTCAGGTTGGAGTAAGCGATTATGAATTGCTTTTGGAGAATGATTGTCAGGCATTTAAGGAACAGATAAAAGAGTATTGTGGATATGCACTTATTGAGTCTGGTGCTAATAGTATCCTGGAGTCTACAGGAGGACAGGATGGAACAGTATCGGAATATGTATATCAGGATATTGAGGCGGCTGAGGAAAATGAAGAAATTATACCAGATATTCCCGGAGGTGATGTGGAGGATCCCAGGGACTTTACAGAAAACCTAACTGAGGATGGTATTTTGGCTATAGTGGCTCCTGAGGATTTGACGATAAGTAGCGAAATTGTAGAGCTGTATGGAGTTCCTTCCTTGGAGAATAAAAAATTCAAGCTTCTTAATTATGAGATAGATAATGATTTTGATGACATGGATGTTCTAAGGGAGGATATTGGCAAGTACGATTCCTGGAAGGACAGCCTTATCAGTGGAGGAGCGGGAGTGGCATATGCTTCTGCAGTGTTTAACTGTGCCACAAAACAGCTTCAGGAGGATACAGTTTTTAACTTTGAATTAGAGTACATAATATGTGGCATGGATTCTGACAAAAGTAATTTAAAGGGAACCGTAAATAGGATTATAGGCATTAGACTTCCCGTAAATTATGCCTACCTGGTGTCTGATGCAGCTAAGATGGGAGAGATTGCAAAGCTATCAGTGCCACTATCTATGGCAACAATGGTTCCAGAGCCCATACTAAGATATTTAATTGCTGGGTGTTGGGCATATGTAGAAGCCATTTTTGATGTAAGGTGCCTTTTAGAAGGCCAAAGTATGGATTTTCTAAAGAACAGTACTAACTGGAAAACAGATCTTTACGATTTGGAAAGTAGTGTAAATTTGGAAGGTCAGGAGTCTGAGTCAGGACTATGCTATAAAGACTACCTGCTCATATTGTTGTCTATGAACATGGAGGATAATTATTACAGAATGTTGGATGTGATTGAGTTAAATACCAAAAAACAATATCCAAATTTTGATATGAATAATGCATCTGTAGGATTCTCTGCAGATGTACACATTTCTTATGATGGCAAAGATTATTATTACAGTAAAACCGTAGGGTATTAGTAGTTGATTAATGTCTGCTGCCCTTAAGGTTTTCTATCCGTCCAATTATCATCGCAAATCCTCTCCAAAGGGCGCAAAGCACGGGTAGAAAGTCTTAAGGGCTGTAGAAGCTAAGGAAGTATTAAGTTGGTGATTAGATATGAGAAATGATAATAGGGGAAGCGCAACTATAGAGGCATCTCTTGCTCTTCCAATATTTATATTTGCGGTGCTTGTTATGTTTCATGGAATAAGGCTTAGGATGGCGGAAGCAATTATTTATGAGGCAGCAGCTGAAACTGTGGAATATATGGCAGAGCTATCATATATAACAGAATGTAATTACGGGGTGCCTGCTGTAAAGCTAAAGCAATACATAGATGACAAAAAGCTTGTAGAAGACTATGTTGTAGGCGGTGTAGATGGTGTCAGCTTTTGGGGAAGCACATACCTTGATGAGGAAGGTTACGTGTGTTTAAGGGTTAATTATAGTGTGGGTATAGATGTGCCCATAATAGGAGATTTGTCTGGCAAAAGGGAATATGTAATTAGACAGAGAGCCTATATTGGTGATGGGGATAAGGATCAAGGAGATGAGCTATCTCCAGAGGAAATATACGTGTATATTACAGATAATAGGGAAGTATATCACCTTTCAAGAGGATGCAGTCACTTGGATTTATCTATAACACCTATGTCTAAGAAGCAGGCCAAGATGGAAGGCTATTCGTCATGCCAATTCTGTGGACAGAACGTTAAGGAAGCGGTATTGGTTACCAATCAGGGGGATAGATACCATAGTTATCCTGACTGCTTGGGTATAAAAAGAACCGTTTATAGAGTTAAAAAATCTCAGGTAGAGGGATTGGGGGCGTGCGAAAGATGCGGATATTAGACATTCATAACAGGGGGAGTATTACTATTGAAATGTGCTTCGTTATGCCTATAGTAATTGGAATAATAATGATGCTTATAAATATGATGCTAAAAGGCGTGGAGGAGGGAACCATTCTAGGGAATAGTCAGATGAAGGTCTATGAATATAGTGATTTATATGTAACGCAACACAGCGATGGGGATATATATGTAGAAGCAGATTTTATTTTCTCTACAGGCTGTAAACGGGAATGGAGGGTTTGTACTGACAGACTAAGGAGGTGGCAGTTATATGGAGATGTATTATGTGAGTAAGGGGATAAATAACTACATACAGGTTAATGGAGAACAAGATTTAATGGAAAAATCATCTCCACAATGCTATCGCTTAAAGATGATAGAAAATAATGACATAGCAGGTATTATTAGACCTGTATGCATAGAGATAGATGGAAGGCTAACCCTCAAATACAACACATGCTCCTGTTACGTTTTGGATAGATTGTTCCTTAAATTCAGACCAGATGGAGGCTTTCTTAAAATAATAATGAGTCAGCTGGAGGGATTACTTTATAGGCTGCGAGAGTATTTGCTTGAGCCAGATGATGTGGTTCTAAAGCCTGAGTATATGTTTTACAACTGGAGTGAAAAATCCTTGCGACTTATATATATTCCCGGCTATGGGATAAGTATTAAAACCCAGTTAAAGAGCTTTTTAGAGTACATAATGAAAATATTTGACCATAGGGATGAAGAGGGCGTTAAGTATATGTATGGAATGTATGATTTAATCTGTGAGGATACATTTTCCATAGATGACTTTAAATATAGTTTAGAGAGTAATTATAAAGCTGTGGTTGATAAGGGAGAGTGTAATACTACACAGGGTGAATCCACACAAACTATATCAAAAGAAATCATGCAACAACAAAATGACAAGACAATAACCAAATTGGTACCACTTACCAGTGGGGCATTGAAGGAAATTGTGGTGTCAAAATACGACGAAATGATATTAGTGGGTCGAGGAAAGAGGGAGACGGATTATAGAATTCCCACCACACAAATTAGCAGAGTTCATGCTTGCATATACCTTAGGAGTAATGGAATATTTGTAGAGGATAGGGAGTCTACTAACGGTACGTTTATTAATTCGGTCAGGCTAGAACCTTTAAAACAAGAGCAAATAAGAGTGGGGGATTTGGTGAATTTTGCAAATGAAGAGTTTTTTGTTGTTTAAAACGAAAAAACATATTAATTAGGACTTTACAACGATATAATAAATCCGCTATAATATTGGTATCAATATGAAGGGCGGTGGAAGGATGGAAGGTATGACAGATAAGGAATTAGTTACTATAACAATTGATAGCTATATGGCATTACAGCGAATCAAAAAGGCCAATGCAGGTATATCAAACGATGAGCTTGAGTATCAAATTAAAGGCATTGAAGCAAAGTTGTCAGCATTAGGAGTTAATGTAAAGGATTTAACCTTAGAATAGAAAAGAAAAAATATAATACATAACATAAACAGTTAATATAAGGCTGGATTAAGGTCAGCATCAACAATATGGTTGATGCTGATTTTTTGTTGTATTTACCCCATATTTTTGGTATAGTATTGGTTAGGTGTAGAGTTAAAAAATTTACTTAACAGAGGTGAATAAATTGAAGGTTAATGTATACTACGGAGGAAGAGGTTTATTAGAGGATCCTACCTTGTTTGTAATTGACAGAATCATTCAGGTTCTCGAGGAGCTTCGTGTTAATGTTACAAGATATAATATGTATGAGGATAAGGCTGGTATAGCGACTCTTCCAAATACTCTAAAGGATTGTGATGGTGTAATACTTGCTGCTAGCGTAGAGTGGTTTGGAATTGGTGGATATATGCAGCAGTTTCTTGATATGTGTTGGTTGTATGGAGATAAAGAGAAAATCAAGGAAATATATATGATGCCGGTTGTGGTAGCTACTGCATATGGTGAGCAGGACGGGGAGATATCTCTTAGAAAAGCATGGGATGTATTAGGTGGAATATCAGTTCCAGGCCTTGCGACCTATGTAGAAAGTCATGAGGTACTAGAGAGAAATTCTGCTTATTTGGCATATATTGAGAAGCTGGCAGAGGATTTCTATAGATGGATTAATAAGAAACAGCTTAAGCTTCCTACAAGTAGTACAGCTGTTAAGAATAACATGATTAAGACTAAGAGCATTAACCTCACCCCTCAGGAAAGCGAGCAGCTGTCTAAATTTGTGGCAGATGATGGATATGTAAAGAAGCAGAAGGAGGACATAGAGGAGCTTGCAGCTATGTTCAAACAGATGCTGGGCGGTGATGAGCCTAAGGAGGAAACTACTTATGAGGATGATATAGTGGAAGCCTTCTTCAAGAATTACTATCCAGAGAAGGATTTTACAGCCTCATATGTTATGATGATTCCTGACCTTGGGAAGAATCTTATCGTTAAGGTGGGCAAGGAGCTTACCTGTGAATATGGTGAGGACTGTGATGCAGATGTTAAGCTTAAGGCAGACAGTGACCTTATGAGAAAGATAGTATCTGGCAAGGAGACCTTCCAGAAGGGATTTATGTCAGGTGAGATTACTGCGAAGGGTAACTTTAAAACCCTTAGAATGTTAGATCAGATATTTAGATTCAGATATGGCAAATAATTAATTTTAGATATAGAGAGCGAGGTAGCCATATGTCATACGTGGCATTATACCGAAAGTGGCGTCCTGATGAATTTCAGGAGGTTAAGGGACAGGAGCATATTGTTACCACCCTTAAGAATCAGATAAAACATAATAGAGTGGGCCATGCCTATTTGTTCTGCGGTACAAGAGGAACAGGTAAGACTACTATAGCAAGACTTATTGCCAAGGCGGTCAACTGTGAGAACCCTGTAGACGGAAGCCCATGTAATGAGTGTGAGAGCTGTAAGGCAATAGCTGCCGGAGCATCCATGAATGTTATAGAGATTGATGCGGCATCTAACAATGGTGTAGATAGTGTAAGACAGATTAATGATGCGGTGAGATATTCACCCTCAGCAGGAAAATATTTGGTGTATATAATCGACGAGGTTCATATGCTTACTAATGCTGCTTACAATGCGCTTCTTAAGACCTTAGAGGAACCACCAGAATATGTAAAATTTATTCTGGCAACTACGGATGTTCAGACTATACCAGTTACAGTATTGTCCAGATGTCAGCGATACGATTTTAAGAGAATATCCCTTGAAATCATTGCAGATAGATTGGAGGAGCTGCTTAAGAGAGAAGGAATACCTGCTACCAGAGAGGCTATTAATTACGTGGCTAAGGCGGCAGATGGTTCAATGAGAGATGCCTTAAGTATTTTGGATCAGTGTATAGCCTTTAATCTTGGAGAGGAAGTAACCTATGACAAGGTACTTGAAATAGTAGGTTCTGTAGATTTAGATATATACCTTAACTTATTTAACTGTGTTAAGGGAAGGGATACCAAGGGAGCCTTGACGGTGGTTAATGACGCAGTCTGGGCTGGTAAGGATTTATCCCTATTTGTAAATGAGTTCACTGCATTTATGAGAGATTTACTTATGCTGAAATTCAATTCTCAGGCAACAGTGGATGTGACAAAGGAGAACCTGCCAAGACTTATAGAAGCAGGTGCTGATGTAGAAGATGAAAAGCTAATTAGCTTTATCAATATAATGCAGGATACTGCAGGAAAGATAAAATATGCTTCCACTAAGAGAATAGTCCTCGAGGTGGCAATAATTAAGCTATGTACTCCTCAGATGAGGCAGGATGACTCGGCTCTTAAGGAGAGACTTTTAGATATAGAAGCCAGATTAGAGCAGGGAGTAGCCGGTGGAGAAAAGGTTGTTTATGTAACTGCTCAGGAGCTTCCTGAAGGGACTGTTCCACAGCAAGTGTCGGTGCAACAAAGTGCTCCTGTGGTGTCAAGTGCTACTGATAATCCTGAGCTTGAACAGGAAATCATTAAAAACATAAATGAGAATTACAAGGAAGCAGAGCTTCTGGAGCTTAAGCAGATATGTAAGGCTTGGGTTTTGGTGAAGCAAGAGGTAATTAAGCCTGTAAGAGAATTCTTAAGCCTTGCTAGTGTTGTGCCATCTAAGACAGCACCAAGCACCATAGATATATTTTTGGAGGATATTCCTGAGAATGAACTAGCTTTGGGATATTTTAATGACAAGGAAAATGTAGAGGATTTAGAGAAGAAAATTGCGGCTGTTACAGAGAGAGATGTACACGTAGTGTTCAAGAAAACCGGTCGGAGAGAGATGCAATCTGACAATATTAGAAAGTGGGATTTGTCAAAAATTAATTTTGATAACATAGAATATAAAAAATAGAAATAGGAGGATTAAAAAATGGCAAGAAGAGGTGGATATCCAGGAGGAATGATGCCTGGTAATATGAATAACCTTATGAAGCAGGCACAGAAGATGCAGAAGCAGATGGAGGAGACAACAATGCTTCTTGAGATGAAGGAGTATGAGGCTTCAGCAGGTGGTGGAGTAGTTAAGGTTAAGATTAATGGTAAGAAGGAGATTACCTCTATACATCTTGATGAGGAGGTAGTTGACAAGGACGACATCGAGATGCTTGAGGATCTTATTATTTCTGCAGTAAATGAAGCTATTAGAATGCAGGATGAGGATCAGCAGAAGGAGATGGGCAAGATTACTGGTGGCTTAGGCGGAGGTTTTCCTTTCTAATGGACATTTACGGAGGACAGGTTGGTAAGCTTATAGAAGAGCTTTCGGGACTTCCGGGAATAGGTGGGAAGACTGCCCAAAGATTAGCATTTCATATTATCAATATGCCTGAGGATAGAGCGAAAAGTCTCTCTGAGGCTATAATAAATGCTAAGACCAACATAAAATATTGCAAAAGCTGTTATACTATAACTGATAGGGAAGAGTGTCCAATATGCTCATCCCCTAAGAGAGATCACAAGTTAATAATGGTAGTGGAAAGTCCTAGGGACTTAGCGGCCTATGAGAGATGTGGTCAGTATCAGGGTGTGTACCACGTACTACACGGAGTAATGAATCCTGCCCTTGGTATGGGACCAAACGACATAAAACTAAAGGAGCTCATCCTTAGACTGGAAGCAGAGGATGTGGAGGAAATCATCATCGCCACAAATTCCAGTGTAGAAGGAGAAGCCACTGCTATGTACATTTCTAAGTTAGTAAAACCATCGGGAATAAAGACAACCCGAATAGCAAGCGGAGTCCCTGTAGGTGGAGATCTAGAATGCATAGACGAGGTTACGCTACTTAGAGCCCTAGAAGGTCGAATCGACCTATAAGGTCAACCCGACTGTGGACGATGCATAATTAATCTCGATGTAAACGATGCACAGCACAGAATGTGCCAAAAAATTTTATTCCGGCCGCGCCAGGGTGATGCGCAGCTGACCGTTTTAAGGTCAGCGAAGCATTATCCCTAGGCAGGCCGGCCAGTATGTAAATATGCGCATTCTGTGCATGAAAGAGACAAGAAGAAAAGGAGGTAGTTACTATGAAGAGAATTGGTATGCTTACAAGTGGAGGCGATTGCCAGGCACTTAATGCAACAATGAGAGGTGTTGTTAAGGGGTTATATAACACATTTGATGAAGTTGAAGTATATGGTTTCTTAGAGGGATACAAGGGCCTTATCTATGGAAACTATAAGAAGCTTTCAGCTGATGACTTTTCTGGAATACTTACTAAGGGTGGAACAATTCTTGGAAGCTCAAGAACACCATTTAAGCAGATTGATGAGCCAACTCCAGAGGGCTATAACAAGGTTGAGAAGATGAAGGAGACCTATAAAAAGCTCAAGCTTGATTGCCTTGTAGTATTAGGTGGTAATGGTTCACAGAAGACTGCAAATCGTCTTAGTGAGGAGGGCTTAAATGTTATTGGTTGCCCTAAGACTATAGACAATGATATCTGGGGAACAGATATGACCTTTGGCTTCCAGAGCGCAGTTGATATAGCTACAAATGCTATTGACTGTATTCATACAACAGCAGCTTCTCACAACAGAGTATTCATAGTTGAGGTTATGGGTCACAAGGTTGGCTGGATAACTCTTCATGCAGGTATTGCATCGGGAGCAGACATTATCCTTATACCTGAGATACCATACGATATAAAGAAGGTTGCTAAGGCTCTTGAGAAGAGAACCAAGGCTGGAAAGGGCTTCTCCATACTTGCAGTAGCTGAGGGAGCAATTTCTAAGGAGGTTGCAGAGCTTCCTAAGAAGGAGAGAAAGGCAGCTATTGCAGCTGCAGCTGAGAAGTACCCATCAGTTGCTTATGAGGTAGCTGATAAGATTAAAGAATTCTGTGGTATGGACATAAGAGTGACAGTTCCTGGACATACTCAGAGAGGTGGAAGTCCAGTTCCTTACGACAGAGTTATCTCAAGTCGTTTTGGTGCTAAGGCAGCAGAGCTTATTAAGGAGAAGGATTTCGGTAAGCTTGTAGTTATGAAGAACAATGAGGTTGATGCAATTCCGCTTAGCGAGACAGCAGGAAAGCTTAAGTATGTATCACCTGATGATAAGATAATTGCAGAGGCAAAGACATTAGGAATTTCTTTTGGAGATTAACAACTTATAGTTAACTCACATATATTATTATAAGTAGACTATGGGAGATGATACATTTTCCATAGTCTGCTTATGAAAATAAATTATGTGAGGGTGGATATGAGAGAAGATATATTAAGACAGAGAATGGTGCTTCCGGAGCTTCAGCTTGTTGATGAGGCAGAGCTTGAGGAGGACAGAGAATATCTTATGCAGATGTATCCTGCTAAGGCTAGGCTGATAATGGTTATGGTGGAGGATGAATGCGACAAGATGGAATACGAGGGCAGTCCAATGTTTGCCCCATACCCAGATAAGGAGACTATACTTGGTTTATCTGGAAAAATTTTCAATAAGGTTACATTTGATAGAAATGATCAGCATCTAAGACATTTGATAGATGTGATGATGTGTAATGAAATCTATATTAGACGAAATAGATATAAAAGAAGGAGAAAATTCTTTTAGCTTATGAAGAAGAATATTATACTGAAAGTCATAGTCTTTGTTGTAATGGCGACTGTGACTGCTTTTTTTGTAAATAAATTAAACAACGCAGGAATTGACAAGGTGGCTAAGGAAATGGGTGAGCCTACCTTGCCTATTGTATATTGCCAGGTGGAGGGTGATGTGGTCAATAGAATGTTTGGCTACACACATACCATGTCCACCAGTCTTATGCGAGAAGGTATAGTACCCCTTAATGAACAACATGGTGTAACATTGCTTGTAAATGACGAATACAAATTCGGCAAGAAATATTCCTATCAGCTAAGAAGTATAGCTGGTGACTCTCTGGTTGAAGAGGGAGAGCTGGAATTAGGCTCTTTGGTTAGTGGATATAAGCAGTGTAATGTTGTGTTCAGAATGGACCTTAAGGAAAACCAGGAGTATGTTCTTGTGTTTATGGTAGAGGGTAAGGATGGTAGAACAGCAAGATACTATACAAGAGTTGTGGATTTGGAGAAAAACAGTGCTCACAAGATAGTTGAGTATGCACATGAATTCCACAATACTGCAATTAAGAAAACCTCCAGTGCTGTTGCCAATAACGTGGTTTATGATGCTTTGCAATATACCGGATTTGATTATTATGATGACCTATCTCATGTAGATATAGCGGCGTCCTATAAGCTTATGACCTTTGGTGAGCTTAAGCCAAATGTTATTACAGAGGTTGCTACAACCATAACAGAGATAGACAAGGATTATACAGTTGTGCATCTACAGTATGTTATGGAGGCAGAATCCGGTGGCGCCACTCACTATTATAATGTGGATGAGTATTATACAGGGGTATATAACCAAAGTAATGGAAGCGTAGAGCTGCTTGATTATCATAGATATCAGGAGTCTATGTTTGATACAGAATATATTTACAAGGATAGTAACAGTATAGCCTTCGGTGTTACTAGTGATGATGATATAGAGTATGTAACTGCAGAGGACAATGAAAAGCTTGCCTTTGTCAGAGAGGGAGAGCTTTGGTATTACGATTATGCTACAACCAGTGTTACCAGTGTATTCAGCTTCAATCAGGGAAACTACACTGATATTAGAAGTATGAATCAAAATATGGATATAAATATTGTTAGCATGGATGATGATGGAGAGATGTATTTTGTGGTTTACGGCTACATGTGCCGTGGTGACCATGAGGGTAAAAATGGAATCTCCCTATATCATTTCAGTCCAAAAGATTACAAGATCGAGGAGCTGTTCTTCGTGGCGGTTGACGAACCATTTGACATAATGAGACAGGAGACAGGACGCTTTACCTACTATGATAAGAAGGGACATTTCTTCTATCTCTTAGATGGAGCAATATATGATGTGGATCTTATGACTATGGAACAGACTACACTGTCAGAGGGACTTTCTTCTGACAAATATGCTGTGTCAGAGAACAGAAGAGTTGTGGCTTATCCAAATAATAGCTTGAAAGAAAATACCACAGCTATAGTAATTCGAGACTTTGCTACAGGTGATGTAACCTATGAAACTGGAGGGGAAAATGATAGATTTGACGCCTTAGGTTTTGTTGGTGATGATCTTATTATGGGCGTGGCTGATGTGGGAGATGTTTATGTGCCTTCTGATGGAGAGGCGATACTGCCTTTCTACAAGCTAAATATAATAAGTCCAATAGGTGAGGTTCTTAAGGAATATCAGAAATCCAGTGTGTACATTATGGATGCAGAGGTTCAGTCTGATAAGATTTATCTGACACGAGGAATTAAGAGAAACAACTTCTTCGAGGATGCAGAGCCAGACTTTATATCCTATAAGCCTAGAGAGGATGAAAATGCAATGATTAAGAAGACTGTCTATGATATGGCAGCCTTTGATGAGGAGCATCTTATATTCCCTTCTTATATATACATTAGCGAAAGCAACAGATATATTATGACCAAAGGAAAGGTTAATGATAGATATAAGGCTATGGAGGTTAAGACTAGCACAAATCCAGAATCCTTCTATGTATTTAACAATGTGGGATATGTAGGAGAATATGCTAGTGCAGGTACAGCTATAATAGCTGTAAATGAAATGGCAGCCGGTCAGGTAGTGGATAGCAAGGGTAATACCGTATATAGAAGTATAGCTGCGGATTCTTATAATACTGTAGCTGATCAGCTCTACGAGGTGCCATGTAATACTATAGACCAATCCTTGCTAACCTGTGCATATATCTGTATGGAATATGAGGGAAATAGAGTGGAGCTTGACGAAATACTAGCTTGTAGTAGCTGGGAGGAAGCTTTTGAAAAGTATACCTTGGGAGTTGGAATCAACATATCAGGTATAGACCTATCAACTGCCCTATACTTCCTAGATAGAGATATACCATTTGCCGCCTGCATAGACGACGGCAGATACGTACTTGTGATTAGTTACAATGAAGCTGCTGTAAGATACTACGACCCGATTCTTGATGAAGAGGTGAGAGTATACAGAGATGAATTTGAAGAGTCGCTAAGCAAGCAGGGAAATACGATGTATACTTATACGGCTCAGTGATGAAAGATAAGACAAATTAAAAGACGGTGCGAGATAATCTACAATCCGACCACCCTAGGCAGGTCGGCCAGTAAACTATATACGCACCGTCTTTTGTTATGTGTTACGCTTCCCAGAATCCATCTAGTGTAGCGAAGTAATCTTCAACAGTTTCGGCTCTACGAATCATCTTAACAGAACCATCCCCCTTAAGAAGAAGCTCAGATGACTTAAGCTTTCCGTTATAGTTATAACCCATTGCAAAGCCGTGGGCACCAGTATCGTGTATAACCAGATAATCGCCCTTGTCAATCTTAGGAAGCTTTCTGTCAATGGCGAATTTGTCGTTGTTCTCACACAGAGAACCTGTAACATCATACATATAATCGCAAGGTTCATTTTCCTTACCAAGTACTGTGATGTGGTGGTAAGCACCATACATAGCAGGTCTCATAAGGTTAACTGCACAAGCGTCCACTCCAATGTACTCCTTGTGAGTATGCTTCTCGTGAATTGCCTTAGTAACCAGATGACCATAAGGTGCAAGCATGAATCTTCCAAGCTCTGTAAAGATACTTAAATCTCCAAGACCAGCAGGAACTAATACCTCCTCGAATGCCTTTCTAACACCTTCACCGATAACCATAATATCATTAGGCTCCTTGTCTGGAGTGTAAGGAATTCCAATACCGCCTGAAAGGTTGATGAAACTAAGCTCTATGCCGGTTTCATTTTTAAGCTCTACTGCAAGCTCAAATAAAAGCTTGGCAAGAGTAGGATAATATTCATTGGTTACAGTGTTGCTGGCAAGGAAGGAGTGGAGACCAAATCTCTTGGCACCGGCTTCCTTAAGCTCTACATAAGCCTTGAAAAGCTGCTCCTTGGTCATACCATACTTAGCATCTCCAGGGTTGTCCATAATAGTTGTAGAAATTGAAAATGTTCCACCTGGATTGTATCTACAGGAGATAGTCTCAGGAATACCGCAGGTATCCTTCAAAAACTGTACGTGAGTATAATCGTCAAGGTTGATGGTAGCACCAAGCTTTCTTGCATATACAAACTCCTCAGCAGGAGTATCATTTGAAGAGAACATAATTTCATCACCAACGATACCTATCTTCTCTGACATAAGAAGCTCTGCGTAAGATGAGCAATCAGTGCCGCAACCCTCTTCGTGTAAAATTCTAAGAATAGTTGGGTTAGGAGTCGCCTTTACTGCAAAATACTCCTTGTAGCCCTTGTTCCATGAAAAAGCTTCCTTAAGCTTTCTTGCATTCTCTCTGATTGCCTTTTCGTCATATATGTGAAATGGTGTAGGAAAATCCTTAACAATATTTTCCACCATCTCTTTGGTTACAAATGCCTTTTTCATAGTAAACCTCCGATGTATAAAAAATAAGATATTCCTTAATTTATTGATAAATGAAGCATTTGTCAATAGATATAGGGAAAAAACACGATAAAGTTACACACTAAAGTTCACAAAAAGTTGAGATTTATACTTTGGAAATGGGGTGGAAATTGTTTCTCTCTTATGATAAGATTTATAAGGATTTTGAACAAAGGAGTTAATGTGACATGTCAGTAGATGGAATGAATTATGATAATATGTTTATCAGATTGCTTAATAGATTAGGAGATGCAATGATACTATCCCTAATGTTTATTATAGGAAGCTTGCCTATAATAACTATTGGAACCTCTATGACCGCTACCTATTATGCGGCTATGAAGGGTGTTCAGGGAGATGATGGTTATGTGTTTAAAAACTACATCAAGAGCTACAAAGAAAACCTTAAGCAGTCAATAGTAATATGGCTTATTATGGCAGTAGTTTTATTCGTATTCGGAGTAGACCTTTGGTTTTGGCTAAAGCAGTGGCAGGATGCAAGAGTTAGTATTGCAAAGCCTATGATTGCAGTAAGCGTTGTGCTACTTGCTGTAGCAGTGTTTATCACTATGTATGTATTTCCACTTCAGGCTAAGTTTGATAATAAAACATCAGTACAGATAAGAAATGCGTTCCTTCTTTCAATCAAGAACTTTCCAACTACACTTTTGCTTGTGGTGTTAACGGTTGTGATTGTTTGGTGCTTCTATTATCAGGTGGCAATATCAGTGGTTGCTTTTGGTTTGTTTGGGTTTGGATTTTGTGCATATATTTATGCATATTTTATGTTGAATTGTTTAAAACCATATTTGGAGCCTGTACCTGAGAAGGCACCTGATGAGTGGAAGGTTGAACTTGAGGGTGAAGAAGATGATGAGGAGGAAACCTCAGAAGAAGATGATAAGGAAGAATCCGCAGAGGACCAATCCCAAGAGATAGAAGAGGAAGAAGATTCCGCAGAGGAAGAAACCCAAGACGCAGAAGACGAAAACAAAGAAAGTGAATAGTGGAAGAAAACCAGAATAGTTTTTGATGGAAATGAAAAAAGCTGTGCGAGAAAATTTACATTCCGGCTCCACCCTAGGCAGGCCGGCCAGTAAATTATATTCGCACAGCTTTTGTATATTAGTGGAACCGTTTTGTACCTTTAGTACTTCTCTGGCTCCTCATAGTCAACACCCATAGTGTCTACTGTAACAGAAGCAATCTTCTGCTCCTGGATTGGCTTGTCTCCCCAGCCTGTTGGAGTAGTTGCAATTTTGTCTACAACATCCATACCCTCAGTAATCTTACCGAAAGCAGCATAAGAACCATCAAGGTGTGGAGAAGTCTTATGCATGATGAAGAACTGTGAACCAGCTGAGTTAGGCATCATAGAACGTGCCATTGAAAGTACACCTGGCTCATGCTTTAGGTTATTCTCAAAACCATTGTCTGCAAACTCACCCTTGATAGAGTAACCAGGTCCACCTGTACCAACTCCATCAGGACAACCACCCTGAATCATAAAGCCCTCGATAACTCTATGGAAGATAAGTCCATCGTAGAAGCCCTTTTTAACAAGTGAAATAAAATTTTTAACAGTGTTAGGTGCGATGTCTGGATAAAGCTCAAGCTTCATAACATCACCATTTTCCATTGTCATTGTAACTATTGGATTAGCCATTGTTATAAGTCCTTTCTGATTGTTATATTTTCTTGATATTTTCAAGAAAAGGTGTTACTATATAATAGCATTATTGTAAAATTACTTCAAGTATGTAATTTTTTAAAATATTATGTAAACTAAAATGTAAAGAGGACTGGAATTTTGAATAACATAATTAGAATTATTAAGGGAATTATTTTGATTGTAGCATCGGTAGCATTGTGCCTTATTGTAAAGGATTACATTAAGGGCTATTATGATGCCTACAAATATGAACTAGAGGGATTCGATACTGTAGATGGCGAGGATGTAGTAGTTACTATTCCAGAGGGAGCATCTGCGGAGGAGATTGCTAATATACTTAAGGAAAAGGGACTTATTCAGTATCCAAAGGCATTTGTTAAGAGACTTCAGGATTCTGACTATAGAGGAAGATTAAAGAGCGGAACTTATACACTTAATACAGGTATGAATACTCTTGATATGATGGCAGTTATGTGTCCGGAATATGAAGAGATACTTCCTATTGATCAATTGGTTGTTCCGGAGGGCTTCACTATCGAGATGATAGCTGCAAGATGTGAGGAGCAGGGTATATGCTCATCTGAGGAGTTCCTTAGAGAAGTAAGCTCTGTAACCTCAGACGAATTTGAATACATGAAGGATATACCTGCTGGTATTCCTGTAAAGTATAAGCTTCAGGGATATATATTCCCTGCAACCTATGACATTTATGAAGATACAACCGCAGAATCCCTGGTTGAGTGGATGCTAGAAACCTTTGATAACTATTATACAGAGGATATGAAGGCTAGAGCTGCGGAGCTTGGATATTCATCCTTTGATGTTGTGACTAGAGCGTCTATTGTTGAGAGAGAGGCTAAGGTGGCTACAGAGAGAGCTACAATTGCCGGAGTAATCGATAATAGATTAAAGTCAGGTATGAATTTGGAGATGTGTCCTACAGTTCTCTATCCATTGACAGATGGTATGTATGATCAGAGTCAGGTTTTATATGAGGATTTATCTATAGACTCAGAATATAATACCTATCTTAATTCGGGATTGCCTGTAGGTCCTATATGTAACCCTGGATTGGATTGTATAAATGCGGTTCTCTACCCAGAGGCGCATACTTATTATTTCTACCATGTAGATGATGAGGATGCGGGTACTCACATATTTACTGAGACCTATGAGGAGCACATCGATACTCAGATTATCGGTGGTCCAAATGGAGTTCCTGTTGAGGGTGAAGAAGACGACGAAAGTGAAGAGTAGCATACTAATATATATACGAGTAGGAGGGAAGTTATGAGAGTATTTAACTTCAAGGCAAGAAACATTGGAGAAGAAAAATATCTTACTTACACTATGGGTGAAGAGTGTGAGCTAGATGAAGACGTGCTTGATTATTGCGAGGAAAATAATCTTAAGGAGCTTGTAGATATAATCTACGAGGAAGATGATGATTATGATTACCTCACCTATGATATAACTGGAAAGGTATCTTTGGAGGAACGAATTGTCTCAGAGATGAAGGCCGAGCAGGTGCTTTTCTTGGTGAGAAATGTTGCTGCAAATCTTATATCCTTTAAGGAGCAGGCAATTCAGTTGTCATATATTCTTCTCAACAGAAATTATGTATATGTTGATGAAAATATGGAGCTTCAGTATATTTGCTTACCTATAGAGAGCAAGGCAGCTGTTGCAACAGAGTTTAAGAGCTTCGTAAGACAGCTTTTAGCTAACATGAGATATGATGTAGAAGAAGATCTCTCTTATGTTGGAAAGCTTCTTACATATATTAATGGTGACAGCTTTACTTTAAGAGGTTTGGTTGGACTTGCTGAAGCTCTTATGGAGGAAGCTGGACTTAGCTTTGAAGAGACTGGGGCTATAGATGCTGATGGAGTAGAAGTAGTTAATGAGGAGCCTGTATTCGAGACAGAGGACACTTCTAATGTATCAGATTTTATGAGCAGTATGGATGATGCAGATGTACTTCCAGAAATCGGCGATGACGAGGAAGAAGAGGTTGAGGATACTCAGGTTGCAGATGAGGAGCTTGATAGCATTCTTCCAGCAGGAATGGCAGCTGTTAAGGAGGAAGAAATTCCTACCATTGCAGAGCCAGATGAGGAAGCACCAAAGCCAGAGGAGGTTAAGGAGGAGCCTCCAAAGCCAGTGTTAGAAAAGCCTGTAGAAGCACCTCAGAGCAAGGAAACAGACGTTGATATAATTAAGAGTAGAATTAAAGAATTAGTTGGAACAGTTCCAACCTTAAAGCCAAATCCAGAACCAGAGGGTGATATCAAGACATTAGATGATTTGGATCATGTGCTTGGTGCTAACAGACCACCGGTTATTAAGAAGAATGTTGTTAAGGTAAATAGAGCAGCCCTTATTCAAAGTGCCGCAGAGCATGAGGGTGAGACAGAGAAGTTAGAGGGCCCAGGTCCAGTGCCAGTTGTAGAGCCTGAAGAGGAGGAAAAGCCAAAGAGCAATTCCATCTTAAGCAAAACTGTAGCAGAGGCACCAAGAGCATCTATTTTAAATGCACCTAAGGCTATGCCTTATCTTGTTAGAGTAAATACTGAAGAGCGAATTATGCTCGGAAAAGTTATGTTTAAGATTGGTAAAGCATCTAGAGGAGTTGATTACACAGTTGATGGCAATGGAGCAATTAGCCGTCAGCATGCAGTAATAATTCAGAAGGACGGAGTTTGCTATATAAAGGACAATAAGTCCACTAACCATACATATGTTAATGAAAAGATGGTAGAGGATGGCGTGGAGGAAATCCTCACACATGATTCAAGGATAAGACTTGGAGATGAGGAGTTCATATTCAAGATTAGATAATAATATATGATATATTGGGAGGAAATTTATGAAGAAGGTAGATTTGACAGTTACAAAGCAGAATAACGTAGATGTAGTTAGATATGAGCTTAAGGCTACAGATGTTTATGATGAAAGAGTGTCTGATAAGGTTACTCAGATTGCTACTATAGTTCCATTTCAGTATTCAGATGAAGATGGAATTAGAAGCATTACTTCTTACGTGAAGGATGGAAATACTCTTGAGTCTATGACCAAAAAAACTCTAGATAAGAAATCAGTATTGGCCATTATGAGTGGCTTATCAGGTGCCTTCGAGGTGGGAGCGCAAGGTGTACCTGTAAGCTATATAGTAAAGGATTTAAGTTACATATATGTTAATGAGGAGAATTACAGCGTAAAATGTTTACTTCTTCCTATTAAGCAGGATGTGATGCCTATGGCTGAGCTTCCGAAGCTTTTTAGAGAAATACTTTCAAAGCTTAGATATGATGAGCAGGATAAAGATAATTACGTGGCAAAGCTTATTACACTTGTGAATTCTGATGATTTTACAGTAGGTAAGCTTAAGGATTTAGCTGACAAAGAGCTTGAACAAATTGGATATTTCGTAAGCAAGGACAACGGTCTTAGCAGTATGAATGCAGGTAAGGCACCAGCAACTAACAATGGGGTAAAGGTTAATAAGCTTGGTGTTATGAATAATATGATGGGTCAGCCACCAATGGGCCAGCCAATGCCAGGAGCGCCAATGGGAATGCCGGGCCAGCCACCAATGATGGGAGGAAGACCACCAATGCCAGGAACACCTCAGGCTATGATGGGTCAGCCACCAATGGGCCAGCCAATGCCAGGAGCACCAATGGGCCAGCCAATGCAGGGTCAGCCACCAATGGGCCAGCCAATGCCAGGAGCGCCAATGGGTCAGCCGATGCCGGGAGCAGGACCTAAGCTGGGAGCACCAGCGCCACAGGGAATGCCAGGCCAGCCACCGATGATGGGAGGAAGACCACCAATGCCAGGTCAGCCACCAATGGGCCAGCCAATGCCAGGAGCACCAATGGGTCAGCCGATGCCAGGAACAGGACCTAAGCCGGGAGCACCAGCACCACAGGGAATGCCAGGCCAGCCACCGATGATGGGAGGAAGACCACCAATGCCAGGTCAGCCACCAATGGGTCAACCGATGCCAGGGGCACCAGTGGGTCAGCCGATGCCAGGAGCAGGACCTAAGCCAGGGGCACCAGCACCTCAAGGAATGCCAGGCCAGCCACCGATGATGGGAGGAAGACCACCAATGCCAGGTCAGCCACCAATGGGACAGCCAATGCCAGGAGCACCAATGGGGCAACCGATGCCAGGAGCACCTGCACCTCAAGGAATGCCAGGCCAGCCACCAATGATGGGAGGAAGACCACCAATGCCAAGTCAGCCACCAATGGGACAGCCAATGCCAGGTGCACCAGTTCCACAGCCAAAGGTTGAAGAACCAAAGGAAGAGGAACCAAAGGTAGAAGAGCCAAAGGTAGAGGAGCCAAAGGTAGAAGAGGCAAAGGTAGAAGAGGCAAAGGTGGAGGAGCCAAAGGTAGAAGAGGCAAAGGTAGAAGAGGCAAAGGTGGAGGAGCCAAAGGTGGAGGAATCTAAAGAGGAAGATCTTAAGCCACCAGTGATGCCAGTGGCACCAACACCAGTAGCGCCAGTGGCACCAACACCAGTAGCGCCAGCGGCACCAACACCAGTAGCGCCAGCGGCACCAACACCAATAGCGCCAGCGGCACCAACACCAGTAGCGCCAGCGGCACCAACACCAGTAGCACCAGTGGCACCAACACCAGTAGCGCCAGCGGCACCAACACCAGTGATGCCAACAGCACCAATGCCTAATGCAGCACCAGCTCCAAAGCCAGGTGAGTTTACTATGGGCAATATTACTGGTCAGTTAGGACAGAAGCCAGTGCCACATATTATTAGAAAGAATACAGGTGAGGCAGTTAATATTACAAAGCCTGAATTCACTATTGGAAAGTCAAAGACAAAGGCAGATTATGCTATCGAGAATAATACAGCCATTAGTAGAGTACACTGTACAATTATTCAGAAGGATGGCGTAAACTACATTATAGATAATAATTCAACTAACCATACCTATGTTAATGGTGTGGAGCTTGAGCCAGGCAAGGAAGTTCTTCTTAAGAACAAGACAGTAATTCAGCTTGGTGATGAAGAGTTTACATTCCTACTTAGAAAGGGAGAGTAATATGGAATACATAGCGGCGTACCACACTGATGTGGGGATAAGTAAAAAGACTAATCAGGACTCCCTTGCTCTTAAGGTGGTAGAAACCAAGAAGGGTAAGGTTGCATTTGCTATTGTATGTGATGGAATGGGAGGATTGTCTAAGGGAGAATTAGCCAGTAAAGAGGTTATAATGGCCTTCAGTGACTGGTTTGACAATACTCTTATCGATGATATAAATGCACAGGGGATTAACGAGGAGAGACTAGTTAGTCAGTGGAACGACATAATCCAGACTCAGAACAAAAGACTTGGTGAGTATGGAGAGAAGAATAATATAATGCTTGGAACAACTGTGTCGGCAATACTCTTATTTAATGATGATTACTATATAGTGCATGTAGGTGATAGTAGAGTGTATTGTATGACAGATAAGGTACTTCAATTAACTAAGGATCAAACCTTTATTGCCAGAGAAATTGCAGCAGGAAGAATGACAGAGGAGCAGTCAAAGACAGATCCTAGAAGAAGTGTACTTTTGCAATGTGTGGGAGCATCTCAGGTAGTTGAGCCAGAGTTTGTAAAGGGACATGCAGTAAAGGACGCAGTTTATATGCTTTGCTCAGATGGATTTAGACATCAGATAACCGAGCAGGAAATGATTGAAAAAATAGGTCCCGACAAGGTTAAGACAGAGCAGGACATAGAATTTGGATGTAGATATCTTACAGAGACTGTAAAGAATAGAAAAGAATCCGATAATATTACAGTGGCAGTTGTAAAAACTGCTTAAGATACCAGCTACAGTAACTACAGCTGATATGGGGATAAGATTGAGTTACATAATTGGAAGGAATGGACAAGGATGACTAAGGAAGGTACTGTATTAGACGGAAAATATGAAATATGGAAAGAGGTTGGACGAGGTGGAATGTCCATTGTTTATCTTGCAAGAGATAACAGACTTAACAAGCAGTGGGCTGTTAAGGAGATAAAGAATGATGGTTCAAAGTCTACCACAACCTTGCTTAAGGGACTTGAGCGAGAGGCTAACATTCTTAAGAATGTTGACCATCCAGTTCTGCCTAGAATAGTAGATATTATTAATCAGGAGGGAACAATCTATGTTGTTATGGACTTCATAGAGGGTACCACTATTCAGGACAGACTAAAGAAAGAAGGAGCCCAGCCACAGGATTTGGTTATAGAGTGGGGACTCCAGCTTGCCAGCGCCCTTGATTACTTACATAATATGAATCCACCTGTAATATACAGAGATATGAAACCTTCCAATGTTATGATAAAGCCAGAGGGAGGCGTAAAGCTTATTGATTTCGGTACTGCAAAGGAGTACATAATTGAGAACAATGCAGATACTACTGCCTTAGGAACAAGAGGATATGCAGCACCAGAGCAGTTTGGAGATTCACAGGGTAGAGGTATATATAAGACTGACGCCAGAACTGATATATATAATCTTGGAGCTACACTTTATCATATAGTAACAGGCAAAAATCCTTGTGAGCCACCTTATGAGATGAAGCCTATTAGAGAGTGGAATCCAGCTCTTTCAACTGGCTTAGAGAAAATCATTTTAAAATGTACTCAGCCTGATCCAAATGATAGATATCAGAATTGTTCAGAGCTTATGTATGCATTGGAGCATTATACAGAGCTGGACGATGAGTATAAGAAAAAGAATAAGAATAGATTAGCAGCATTTGTTGCAACCTCAGTATTGACAGTGGCAGCTGGAGTAACCTCCCTTGTTGGATATGCGGGTATGCAACAGATAAAGCTGGATAATTATAATGCTTATATTGAGACAGGTAATGAATATAGAGCAGAGGGCAATTATGTTGCAGCTGCTGAGGAATACAAGAAGGCCTTTGAGCTTGATGGAAGCGACGCAGAGGCTTATGACAAATATATTCAGGTATATGTTGATGCTTCCAATGAGATAAGAGTTGACGGAAGCACAGATTTACAGCTTGAGACAGGTCTTAATGTTGTTGCAAATAGAATTAAGGCGGGACATGATTCGGTGAATAAGAATGATCAGGTCCTTTATAAGCTTGCCATGACATATTTTGATGAATTAGGAGATTATAAGCTTGCTAGTAAATACTTTAATATGATAGACCCTGATGATTCAAATTATGGAGAATTAGGTCAGTATTATGGCTCCGTTTCAAGACTGTTATCAGACACTAATGTTAATGCAAGTGAATTAATGGAGAAGATAGATAGCTTTGCTATTTATAACCAGAATGAATTCACTAATCAGAATGACAACAAGTTCATTAATTATAAGACTATTGGACGTATATATGCTACTTATATTGCAGAGGACGGAGTGGCAGAGAATGCGGACAAGATTATGAATCAGGCCATAGATGATTTGGAGGAGTACACAGGTACTACTCTTGATACCAATGATTATTTCTATTCATACTATGAAAACCTGATAGTAATTAATGAGTATTTGGCTAAGAATACAGACAATGAAAACTTGAAGGAACAGTACAACACAGCTGTAATCAATTACACTGAAGAGTACTTGACCATTCTTAATATAAAGTTAGCTGAGAATGAAGGCATCACCATTGGAGGTGAAAGCGACAACATTTTCAATACATCCTATTATAATGTAATGTCTGGAAAGGCAGATGCTTATGCAAATATAGGAGATTACGATAATGTAATAGCAACCTATGAGGAAATTGAAGCAACTCTTGGCAAGAATAATGCTTTGAGTAATAAGGTATATGCAGACCATCTAGATTACATTTACTCCTATTGTGTAGACATCAACCAGGATCCTGCAAATTGGAAGAAGATGTGTGCATCGGAGGTTGAGGATCTTCTTGCAATCTACGAAGAGGGTCAGGATGTAAAGGATATGGCTACAAATAGAACATGGAACAAGCGTAAGGACACAGTGGATAAGCTGGCCAAGGGTTTGTACGATGAGGAAGAAAAGACAGAAGATGCTTCAGATGCTGATGACCAGGATGATGAAGCTGGCGAGATGGGAGAGTGATAGATATGAGTAGCGTTTATGAAATGTGTTTCTATGGCGGACTGATATTAGCTATTATCTTCCTTATAATATCCATAATATTATTTATAGTGTTAAAGATACCGAAGGTAATCGGAGAATTATCAGGTAGAGCTGCTAAGAAGAGCATAAAAGAAAAAAGACAGGGTAAGACCCCTGAAAATAATGTTTCTAAGAAGGAACAGGCGAAGTATTATAATCAGAATACTGGCAAGATAAAGGTTAGAGATACAGTATCTCAGGAGACCAGAGCAAACAATCAGGATGATACTACAGACAACCTTGGCAAGGGAGAGGCTCAGAAGAAGAAACCTGCATTCACACCTCAGTTTGATCCAGAGGAGACTGCAGTGCTAGGAGCAAGCGCCAAGATGGATGATGAGATTGCTAAGGCTGCTGAAGATGTTGGTGAAACACCTACAGATGTACTGAGAGATCAGGCAGACGAAGAGGCAACGGATGTACTTAAGTCAGAGGAAGTAGATGAAGAAGCAACCGATGTACTTAAGACAGAGGAAGTAGACGAAGAAGCAACGGATGTGCTTAAGTCAGAGGAAGCAGACGAGGAAGCAACGGATGTGCTTAAGACAGAGGAAACAGACGAGGAAGCAACCGATGTACTTAAATCCGAAGCGGATGAAGATGAAACAGTAGTGCTTAAGTCGGAAGTAGATGAGGATGCAACAGATGTATTAACCTCAGATAATGCAGGAAATGAACCAAAAGCGTCGGAAATGGATGTTGACGATGATGCAACAGACGTGTTAAGGTCAAATGATGAGGATGATGAGCCAGCCACTGATGTGCTTCGTGGAGAAGCCCCAGAGGCAAGCGATTCAACAACAGTACTTGCATCCAAGAAAACAAGACAACTAGCCCACAAGGCAAAAGTAATCTACAATATCGTAGTTGTACATACAAGCGAAAAGATTTAAGGGGGAATAAGATGAAAAGATTATTCAGAAAGGACAACCGAATAGCTAGGCTTATAGCAATGTGGTTAGTGTTTATTATGGCACTTACACCATTTTATGAGCATTCGGGAATAAAGAATCCGACTAAGGCGTCAAGTGGTACCATGGAGTATACACTTGATATTACTGTGACAGATTTACTCACAAAGAATGGTGATGATACAGTAGTGATGGATAATACAGATGTCAATGCTATTCATTATCATATTATTGGAGATGATACAACTAATAACATGTATTATTGGAATTGTACTGGTTCATATAATTCTGCTACCATAAAAGCTAATGTTAGTGGTAGCTTGAGTTATGATACTAATTCTAATGTTGGATATGAGTACAAGGTAAAGGTGTACACTAATGGTGCTACTCCAGATCCGTATTTGGCAGCAACTGATGACACGCTTAAACTTCCTACTGAAGGATTAACAGTTGATAATGTAGATGATACATATGCCATATACGTGAAGGTAAATTCTTTTTCATATGGGAATAATAATCCTCAAGATACAGCAAGTGACACTAATAACAAGTGGTATTTGCTTGCAAAATACAAGCTTGTAGGTCAGACATCTGCTGACATTCCTTATGGCTGGGATACTTCAGAAAGTGTTGCAAACGATGCAAGTTTAGTACAGTTTGGTGTGGTTACGGCTCCTGATGTATTTATTGGAGAGATATCGTATTACTATATAGAAGGAAATAGTTCAGATGTAACAAGTTATACTGAGACAAATCTTATTCCTTTTGAACATTCAACAAAGCTTTATGAAGATAAGGCAGAAGAGGATGGTCGCTATGCAGGCTTTGTAAAATATAGAATTGATACAGACGAGACAAACTATTATTACTTAGGTGATGTGATTGAAATAGATAATACAAATCCTAAATATAAGGCAGATATATCAGTAGCTCTTGAAGGAACGAACCCTTCTACTGGAAATCCATTTTTGTCTAGTGCCGAGTTAGAGGATGGAGTATGGTATATTGATGCGAGTAGACAAGGTGTTACGAATTATCAGGTTAAATTCTCCCTGATAGAAGCTAATCATCTTGATTCCTTAAACCTTAAGTTATATGATACTGAAACTAATGTTGAACTTTCTGGAAGTGTAATTGCTGAAAAAACGACTGGCATGCCAGGCTACCCTTATTACGAAACTACTAACATAAATAATAGTACGTTCACATTTACTCCAGGTGTGATTTACGAGCTTAGAGGAACGATTACTGATGCGGCTGGAAATAAGGCGGATGATGTTAATGGTAATAGTCTTGGCGATGATGCTAAGTTAGCAAAGCTTTGTTTTATTGATAAATCATTTAAAATAACCTCATGGAAGGTTAATGACGTAGAAGGTGGAAGTCTTATTACACCATGTAATTACCAGCAGAAGCTTGATGTTACTGTTAGCTCAGGAAAAACATTGGGATCTATATGGGTATATTCAGATACAGACAATAATAATGTTTATACAGATGGAACAGATGTTGAGATAGCTAACTATACATTCTCTGACGCGGAAGCATCTAATAAATCTAAGGGAGTATATACTAATTCACATCAATTTATGATTCCTGCAACAGAAGGAATATATGATAATGTAAAGGTATATGCTTGTGATTCGGATCCTGTTAATGGAAATGCAACCGTTACTGTTTCTTCAGATAAATTAGTATATGATATAACAAATCCAGTAGTAACCTGTGCTAATGATGCCAACATATTTATCTATAAGAAAAATGCTCAGACTAGTGTATATGAACCATTACCTGCAGACCAGATAGTGTCTGGCCAGTATTCATTGGATACAGGAAAGAGTGAAGAATATAGATTATATGTTAAGGTTGAGGAAAACATTGATACAGAGCCTTCTGTAAAAGCATACTATTATGCTGCAGGTAATGTTAGAACCCCAGTGGGCGATATGTTGCCAGAGGATCCAAATGCTAAATCATATGGATATTATTATCTCAATATGTCAACAGGAGATTTAATTACATTATTAGCAAATACAGACGCAAATAGATTATTGTTTGAAGTTGAGGTAATTGATGATGTTAACCTTAATTGTAGGGTGACATCTAATCCAGAAATTATTATTTCTGATAAGACTCTTAGAATAGACAGTGCTTTGCTTACTGTGGGAAATACCAATCAGCCAGTTGATATTTTTACTGGAGCTGGTAACTATAGTAATAGCGAATTGTTCAAATTGACAATAACTGCTTCTTCAGGATATCCAATTACTTTGATAGAAGCAATTAAAGATGTAACTACTGCTAATCCAACTGGTACAGCTTTTGATCCAGTGGTTCAGGCTACGTTTACAGAAGAGCAAAATACTCAGGATCCAGTTACAAAACGTTATAGTGTAACAGCCACAATTGTTATACCAAGTAGCGTAGCTGAGGATACCTTAAACTTATTACTTGAAGAGGTTCACGTTAAGGCTACAGATAATCATACGCCTGTAGACGTTAATGTAGATCCAAATGAGGTTTATTATAGATTAGGAACACTCCTCTATGATGCTACAGATCCTGTAATGACAGATGTGGATACAGGATTAGCCTTTGTTGCTGATGATGGAAAGTGGTATAAGGCATTAGCTGGAGAAAATTATATTGAATTAGATGCTAAATTCACAACAGGTCCACAGAATGTAGATGAATCTACATTTGAAGAAGGAAAGATTACATATGTTGTTGAAAATACAGCTGCTAATGATATTCTTGAGCCAACTAGTAATGGAGTTGTGATTAATAATGCAGATGCACTTAGCGCTACTGCCAATGTAAAAGTACCTGAGTCAAAAAATGCATATGGTACTAAGGTTACATTTAGTGCAGTGGATAAAGCAGGAAATGCTTTAGAAAATAATAATTACATTGTAAGAAAGATTGATGGTCATAATCCTAGAATCACATCAGTAAAGGTTAATGGCAATGAAAGCAATTCAGTTCCATTAAGTTCTGCAGTGAAGATAGATGCTGGAGTTTGGGATAATTTGGCTATTGATAAGATTGTGATTGATGTAAATCAGTTGGATGGAACCACTTATTATTCAAAAACTGTAGATGATGATTTAATAAATTATGATTCAACAGAAGTGACTAAGAATGCCTCATATGAGGTAACTCTTCCTGATGGAAGCTACAAGGTAACAGTTAAGGCTTATGATATGGCTGGTTGGGAATCTATCGAGAAGAATGCTTACTTCACCGTCGACAGCACAGCTCCAGTAGTTGATGCTACAATCAGCGCTGGTACAGCAGGTAAGACAGATTACTTCTACAAGTCAAATGTTACAGTTGCACTTACATGTACAGAGAAGCATTCAGCTAACATTACTGTAACTGACAATGGAACTCCTGTATCAGTAACTTGGAAGACTAATTCTGAGACTGGTGTTAAGGAAGGAACTTATACAGTATCAACAGATGGCTTACATACAGTGAAGATTGAGGCTAAGGATGGTACTGGCAATGCTGCAACAGCTGATTCAGTTGCATTTATTAAGGATACTAAGGTGCCAGTTATTAACGCAATGTTAAATGGTGCAATTAACTACAGTGAGTCAGATGGTGTTAGAGTGTTTACAGCTAATACTACACTTGCGTTCTCAGAGAAAGATGATAATAAGGATGCAAATGGATTCTACTATCAGATGACTAAGACAGTACCAGATGAGACTCCTGTTGTTGGTAAGTCTGACAAGACTCCACATAGAAGCTTCTCATATACTGATGAAGCAGAGTATACTGTTAATGTCTACTCAGTAGATATGGCTAACAATGTTAGTGCAACAAAGACAGTTAGATTTAGAATTGATAAGACAGCACCAAGCATTAGCATTGGTGGTATAGGAGATGGTGGTTCATCATCTAATCCAGTAACAGTTTCTCTTAATATGCAGGAGCTTTATTGGAGCGATGCTACCGGAACAGTAGAGATTTATATGAAGTCTGGTGAGGGCTTCGGCGAGGAGCTTATTGAGGAGATTCCATATACTCCAACAGGTAGAAATACTTCAATTTCAAGATCCTTTGCTGAGTCTGGAATTTATCGTATTGAGTTTAATGCACAGGATAGTGCGGGTCATACTGCAACTACTTCAAGCTCATTTACTATAGATACAGAGGTTCCTGTAGTAACACTTGAAGGTGTAGCAAACTATGATGTAACAGATAAGGATGTTACTATTGCATCAACTATTACAGATAAGTTCTACGCTTCTAAGAAGGTAACTATAACTGGAAGTGTGACTGACGATACTGGAAAGGTTACACCACTCACTATAGATAACTATAGTGCAACTGCTAACCCAACAGTTATCAATGAAACCTTCAGCGAAGATGGTATATATGATTTAACCATTACCTGTGTTGATATTGTAGGTAATACAGATTCTAAGTCAGTACATTTCATAATTGATAAGACTGATCCTGTAATCGGAGATTTGTCTGATTATGAGGATAAGATCCTTACTTCCTTTGTATGGGATAAGGATTTGGATGAGCTTGTATCAGACCTTACTGTATGTGATGTTCACATGTACTTGAATGGACAGGAATACAATGGTGAGGATGCAGTAGAGGATGGTTCATATATACTTCTTATTACTGCGGAGGATGAGCTTGGACACTTAGTTGAGAAGGAGGTTAAGTTCACTCTTGATACTAAGGCACCTGTATTTATTGTAACTGGTGTTGAGGATGAAGAGAGCAGAATTGAACCATACAATATCTCAGTATCACTTCAGCTTGAGGAGGATACTCTTACATCTGTAACATTGAATGATAAGGTGGTTACAATCAATGGTAACACAGCAACATTTAGCGTAACAGAGATTGGCGAGTATAAGCTTTATATGGAGGCTGTGGATGAGGCTGGAAATGTTTCATCAGCAGAATACGAGTTTGAGCTTGAGGCTGAGAAGGAGTTTGACTTCGGAATTATTATAGCTATCGTAGCAGTACTTCTTGTGATTATAATTTTCTTAATTATTAGAAGTAAAAGCAAGAAGAAATAATTTATAGCATTTATGAGAGACTGTAACCTTGTTGCAGTCTCTTTTCTTTGCTTGTAGTTTTATAGAAAATGTAGTACAATTTATATAGTTATTGGTATTTTTTTGAAGTTTGTAAATGGAGGTAATTATGATCGATTTTTATATGTATTCATCTCCAGGTGGTAGAGATAATAATGAGGATTACATTACTAAGGCTGAATACGGTGAGGACAAATGCTTTGTTCTTTGTGATGGCCTTGGAGGCCACGATTGTGGAGAGGTAGCATCCTCTTATGTGGCAAATGTTGTGGCAGAGGAGTTTTCGCTTTATGGAGATAGACCGGATTTTTTAGCTAATGCTTTTAATAAAGCACAACAAGGTCTTCTTAAGCTTCAGGAGGAGCGCGGATTGACTAATGCTATGAAAACTACCTTGGTGGTACTTGTGGTTACTGAGAGTCAGATTAAGTGGGCTCATATAGGAGATAGCAGACTGTATCGTTTCTATGATAGTGGTGATAAGTACGAGAGAACCAGAGATCACAGTATGGTTCAGATACTTAAGGATATGGGTGAAATTACTGAGGCAGATATGCGTCACCATGAGGATAGGAATAAGGTATTACGAGTTATGGGCGCAGAGTGGAGTACAAAGAACTTTGATTTAAGCGCTGTTCTTGAGAGAGGTGAATCACAAAGCTTTGCTCTTATGACAGATGGATTTTGGGAATATGTTCTTGAGGAGGAGATGATGAGTCTTCTCAAGACTACAGATAGTGCTAAGAGCTGGCTTGAGGCTATGGAACAGCTAGTGTTAGAGAGAGCTGATATGACTAAAACAGATAATTATTCAGCTATATGTGTAAAGATTGATTAGAAATGTTGCCAGGCAGGTGTTATACTATTTGCCTGGCAAGTTAATTAGAGGATATGGGAGTATAATATGTTTAAGGCAGTAGTATTCGATATGGATGGTGTCATTACAGACACAGAAAAATTATATAGACGTTATCAGCTTGAAGAAGGTAGAGCAAGAGGAATCACTGATGAAGAGATGGAGCAGGTTTGTCTGGCTATAGCAGGTGGTAACAAATATACCAATAAACCTAAATTTGAAGCAATAGTAGGTAGAGGAATAGACTATTTTGAGTATAGAGAGAAGATGATGGCCCGTATGGATGCTCATATAAAGGAACATGGTGTGGAATTAAAGGTGGGAGTAAAGGATACACTACAGTATCTTAAATCCAAGGGGATTAAAATTGGACTTGCCACATCTACAGTAAGAGAAAGAGCCACAGGGTATCTGGTGGACCATGGAATATATGATTACTTTGATGCCCTTATATTCGGAGATATGGTGGAGCATGGTAAGCCTGCACCAGATATATTTCTTAAAGCTTGTGAAGAGCTTAAAGCTTTACCTGAGGAAACTATTGCAGTTGAGGACTCAATTAATGGAATAAAATCCGCCTCTGCAGCAGGAACCTATCCGGTGATGGTGGTGGATTTAATTGAACCTAATGATGAGGTAAAACCACTAGCCAAGAAAATATACAGAATAATTACGGATATTAAGGAATTAATCTAGGGAATAAATATACTGAGATATAAAAGGAGAATGATTAGATGAACTTGCTTGTGTTAATACTTAAGAAAGCGAATTTGATGAATGAGATTTGCAAGGAACTAACTGAGGAGGGTGTACATGGTGGTACCATCTTAGATGGCATAGGTATGGCCAGCGTTATAGAGAAGATGGACGACCTGCCAATATTTAGTATGATTAAAACTCTTTTGGCTGAAGATGACGAAGGGGATACAGTTAAGGTTATGTTATTTGTTATGAATGATGAGGAGCTTCAGATTGCTAGAAAGACCATCAAGGAGGTTGTAGGACTTGATGAGCCAAATACAGGAATAATGTTCGCCCTTCCGGTGACATTTGTAGAGGGACTTGGTGCATAATAATATAAATAATAGCAGAATACATTGAATAAAAAATATCCTCCGCACATATATTAGTTTTATCTAGTGTATGGGTGGAGGTTTTATGTTTAATCAAAAAGTGGGTCATATTATCAAAGCGGTTTTAGTTTCATTTTTTGCTACGACTATACTTATAGCTTTATTTGCATTTATAATGTTTAAATTTAATGTAAGTGAGAATGTAATAGCACTTGGGGTAACCGTAATATATGTTTTATCCTGTGGATTGGGAGGATTCTACATTGGAAAGGTTATAGGAGAAAGAAAATTCATGTGGGGACTTTTGGTGGGAGCAATATATTTGGTTGTTCTTTTCATGGTTTCTGCCATAGTTGGGGGAGACAAAAGCTTGCTTTCTGAAAATGTTTTAAGTCTAGTTCTTCTATGTCTGGGTGGTGGTACCTTGGGAGGTATGCTTGCATAAAATTTTTCTTTTAATTATGGAAAGTATGTGTTATAATGCTTAACGTATATGAGTATAAGGGAAAATGTCATTACATATCCTAAGTGCTATTATGAGAGAAAAACTATTAGGAGGCGAATCTTATGAAGAGAATTAAGACTTTAACTAACAATACTTTAAAGAATACAGTTGTTAAGGGTGGATGCGGCGAGTGCCAGACTTCATGCCAGTCAGCATGTAAGACTTCTTGCACAGTTGGTAACCAGAGCTGCGAGAATAAGTAATATTCATAAAATTCATAACCATATGTCATAAAGGGGACGTCCTTGGATAGTCCCCTTTATGACATATGGCTATGTACAAGGGAGTTTTTGAATGGTACATCAGTATAAGAATAATGGCTATAACATCGTTCTTGATGTGTGTAGTGGCTCTGTGCACGTGGTAGATGATTTAGTCTACGATATGGTGGAAATGTATGAGAGCAAAACTAAGGACGAGATAGCGGTAGAGATAAAAAATAAATATAAAGATTTGTATTCCAATGAAGACATCTTGGATGCATACTCAGACATAGAAGAGTTGAAAGCAGCAGGTCAGCTTTTTACTGAGGATGTATATAAGGATGTGGTGATTGATTTTAAGAAGAGAAAGACAGTAGTTAAGGCACTTTGTCTACATATTGCTCATGATTGTAATTTGGCTTGTCAGTATTGCTTTGCTGACGAGGGCTCATATAACGGTCATCCAAGAGAGCTTATGAGCTATGAGGTAGGCAAGAAGGCCCTAGACTTTTTGATAGAAAACTCTGGCAATAGAGTTAACCTAGAGGTAGACTTCTTCGGCGGTGAGCCACTTATGAATTTTGATGTGGTCAAAAAGCTTGTGGAATACGGTAGAAGCAGGGAGAAGGAAGCTGGTAAGAATTTCAGATTTACTTTAACTACCAACGGAGTATTATTAAATGATGAGATTATTGATTTCTGTAATAAGGAAATCTCAAATGTTGTCTTAAGCTTAGATGGCAGAAAGGAAATTCACGATCTTATGCGACCTACTAGAAATGGCAAGGGAAGCTATGATGTGATTATCGACAAGTTTAAGAACTTCGTGGAAAAACGAGGGGATAAGAGCTACTATGTAAGAGGTACATTTACTAGAAATAATTTGGACTTTACAGAGGATTTCAAGCATATGGTAGACCTAGGCTTTAAGGAGATATCTATAGAACCTGTTGTATCTCCTGATGATTGCCCTTATGCTATTAGAGAAGAGGATGTTGAAGCTATATGCAAGGAATACGACAAGCTGGCACTTGATATTATAGAGCGACATAAGGCTGGTAAGCCTATAACATTTTTCCATTATATGCTTGACTTAAATGGTGGTCCATGTGTATATAAGAGATTATCCGGCTGTGGCTCTGGAACAGAGTACTTGGCTGTAACACCACAGGGTGAGCTTTATCCTTGTCATCAGTTTGTTGGTATAGACGGATTCAAGCTGGGTGACGTGTATAATGGAATTGAGAAGACAGAGCTTGTTGAAGAGTTTAAGCTTTGTAATGTATACGCTAAGGATAAGTGTAAGGACTGCTTTGCAAGATTTTATTGTAGTGGAGGATGTGCTGCCAATGCATATCAATTCCATGGAAGTATATTAGATGCTTACGACATAGGCTGTAAGCTACAACAGAAACGAGTAGAATGTGCAATTATGATAAAGGCGGCTTTGGCTGACCTAGAAGAAGGAGAATAAATCATGAGAAAAGCAAAGATTAAATCTGTATTTGCCCTACTTATATTCCTGGCTTTAGTAGCTGGTGGTATATATATGGCTATGTACGGAGTAGGCGACAATGGATTAGGAAAAGCAAGTGATATTCCACTTGGACTTGATCTTCAGGGTGGACTTTCTGTTACCTATGAGATAACAAATGAAGCTCCAACTCAGGAAGAAATTAATGCAACTATAGACAAGCTTCAGAGAAGAGTTGACGGATATAGCTCTGAGGGAGAGGTATATCAGGAAGGTGAAGATAGAATCACTGTTGAGATACCTGTTGACACAGAGAAATATGATGCTCATGCAATTCTTGATGATTTGGGACAGCCAGGACAGCTTCTCTTCTTAGATGGGGAAAACTACAACCTTTGGGTAGAGGGACAGGCCTTTGTGGCTGCTGTAGATGGTGCAGATGTTAAGAATGCGGATGTAATGGTTGACAACTCTGGCATGCAGCAGGAGTATGTTGTAGGTGTTACATTTACTGATACAGGAAGAACAAAGTTTGCAGAGGCAACAGCTGCAAATGTTGGAAAACCAATTTACATTATATACGATGGAGCAGTTGTTAGTGCTCCAACAGTTTCTTCTGTTATTGACGGTGGAGAGTGTACTATATCAGGTGGTAATTGGTCTCTAGAGGATGCACAGCAGCTTGCTAATACTATAAAGATTGGTGCTCTTCCTCTTGAGCTTAAGCAGCTTCAGTATAATATTGTAGGAGCTAAGCTTGGTAAGGAGGCAGTTTCTACAAGCCTTAAGGCAGGTGCAGTTGGATTTGTTATTGTATGTCTTATTATGATAGTGGTTTATCTTGTACCAGGATTTTTGGCGGCTCTTGCCCTTGTGGCATATGTTATTCTTATGCTTCTCATCTTAAGCATAAGAGGTATAACACTTACTCTTCCAGGTATAGCAGGTATCTTGCTTTCAGTGGGTATGGCAGTTGATGCTAACGTTATTATCTTTACTAGAATTAGGGAAGAGATTGCAGCAGGAGAAAATGTAAGAAATGCAGTTAAAGCAGGTTTCTCAAAGGCTCTTACAGCAATCCTTGATGGTAATATTACAACCTTAATAGCAACCTTTGTGCTTATGGCTCTTGGAACAGGTAGTATTAAGGGTTTTGCAGTAACACTTATGGTAGGTATCATTCTTTCTATGTTTACTGCTTTGGTTATAACAAGAATGCTTCTTAATATAGCTGTTAATCTTGGAATTAAGAACAAAAAGTTCTATGGTGTAGCGAAGAAGCCTAAGATAAGAAATTATGTTAAGAATTCAAAGATTTGTTTCGTGATTTCAGCAGTAATTATAATTGTTGGACTTGTATTCTTGCCTATAAATAAATCTAAGAATGGACAGATTCTTAATTTTGCTTTGGAATTCACAGGTGGTACTTCAACTACAGTAGAATTTACTGAGTCATATGATTTACACAGAGCAGAGACAGAGGTAGCTCCTGTTATAGCTGAGGCAATAGATGTTCAGGTAGGTACTATCCAGATTCAGGTTGTAGAGGGAACTAATCAGGTTATCTTCAAGACAGCAGAGCTTAGTGATACTCAGGCCGTAGCATTAGAAACAGCAGTGGCAGAGAAGTTTGGTGCGACTGTTACAAACTCAAATGGTATAAGCTCTACAATAAGTGGGGAAATGAGAAGTGACGCAATTGTAGCAATTATCATTTCATCTATACTGATGTTGATTTATATTGCAATTAGGTTCTCTGATGCAAGATTTGGTGTCAGTGCAGTTTTGGCACTTATTCATGATGTAATGGTTGTATTTATGTTCTACTCGGTAGCACAGCTTTCTGTAGGTAATACATTTATTGCATGTATGCTTACTATAGTAGGTTACTCTATCAATGCGACAATTATTATATTCGATAGAATTAGAGAGAATATGAAGCTGATGGATATTGCTAAGGATGGTTACGAGCATATAGTTAACACAAGTATTGCTCAGACCTTCTCAAGATCAATATATACATCACTTACAACCTTTGTAACAGTACTTGTACTTTACATTATGGGAGTTGCCTCACTTAAGGAGTTTACATTTACCCTTATGGTAGGTATTGTATGTGGTGCATATTCATCAATTTGTATAACAGGACCACTTTGGCTTACTCTTAAGAAGAAATTCAAGAAGAAGGAAGCGGCATAATAATAGATTAATATGGTGCATTAGTAGCGGCAGCTCTTTAATTAGAGCTACCGCTATAGTGCTTTATTTGACTTAGTAGAAATGAGGACACTTATGGAAGCTATTTGGCGAATACATGGCAAGAGAGCAGATTTTGATGCTATAGGAAGAGAATTTAATATAAATCCAGTGGTTGCCAGAGTAATGGTGAATAGGGATGTGGCAACTAGGGAGGAAATAGACAGATACCTTAACTGTGATTTAAGTATCCAATATGATCCTGCTCTTATGAAGGACATGGATAAGGCTTGCAGGATAATGTGGGATAAGATATCCCAAGGGAAGTCTATCCGAATTATTTCCGATTATGATGTGGATGGGGTTATGTCTAACTACGTCTTGCTGGAAGGACTAAAGGAGCTAGGGGCAGATGTGTCCTATGAAATTCCTGATAGAATGACGGATGGATATGGAATCAATGAGAGAATAATTCGAGACGCCCATAAGGACGGTATAGATACCCTAATTACCTGTGACAATGGTATAGGAGCATTTGATGCTGTGAATTTGGCTAGAGAGTTAGGGATGACAGTGATAGTAACTGATCACCATGAGCCTCCTGTGGCTGTGGATGAACAGGGAAATAGTGTTAAAACCTTTGCCGAGGCGGATGCAGTTATTGATCCTAAGAGACCAGATTGTCAGTATCCCTTTAAAGAAATATGTGGAGCTATGGTGGCCTATAAATTTATACGACATATGTTTAAATTGGCTGGTAGACCTTGGGTAGAGGATTGGCTGGTGGAGATGGTAGGAATAGCCACAGTATGTGATGTTATGCCCTTAAAGGATGAGAATAGAGCCTTTGTAAAGCGTGCTCTAACTCTAGTGAAAAATACTGAGAATAAGAGTATTGCGGCATTACTTAAGGTGCATGATTTGATGGGGAAGAGAATAACAACTAGTACCTTTGGTTTTATTATAGGTCCATGCATCAATGCTTCCGGAAGATTGGATAGTGCAAAGAGGGGATTGGAGCTTCTCCTATCTCAGGATGAAAAAACTGCCATTACAATGGCAGGTGAGCTTAAGGAAATTAATATTTCCCGTAAGGATATGACTGAAAAGGGAAAGCAACAGGCTATGGAGCTTGTGGAAAGCCGATATATGGAAGACACAGTTTTGGTGGTATATATGCCAGAGCTTCATGAGAGCTTAGCAGGAATTGTGGCAGGAAGACTTAAGGAGAAATATTATAAGCCAACTCTTGTATTTACTCGCTCTGAGAAGGGATTTCTAAAGGGTTCAGGCAGGTCTATAGAGCCTTATGATATGCACGCCAAATTAAGCGAGCATAAAGAGCTGTTCCTTAAGATGGGAGGTCACCCTATGGCTGCCGGTTTTAGTATAGAAGAGAGTAATCTGGATATACTTAGAGATAGACTTAATGCCACTCATGGACTTAAGGAGGAACAGCTAATTCCTAAGGTGATGGTGGATGTGGCAGTGCCATTTTCCTATCTTAACAAGGATTTTGTTAGGGATTTAGACAAGCTGGAGCCTTATGGAACAGGTAATCCAAAACCAGTTTTTGGACAGGCAAATCTTAAGATAAAAAGAGTAAGGTTTATAGGCAATGATAATCAATATATAAAAATATGGTTTATGGATAGTGAAGGACATACCATAGAAGCCATGGATTTTGATGCAAATTCTTTTATAGAAAACATAAAAATGTGGTTTAGTGACGAAGAATGTGATAAAATGATACAAGGTGTGCCGAATAATGTGATGGTTGATATAACCTATTACCCAGAGCTTAATGAATATAAGGGTATGACTACAATTCAGCTTATGCCTACTAGGTACAAGAAGGCCTAGTCAAGAATAATAATAAGGAGTGCACGATTATGAAGAAGGTAGAAGACTATATGACAAGTATTCCCAACTTTCCTAAGGAGGGTATAATATTTAGAGATGTAACCAGCGTTCTTGAGAGTGCTGAAGGACTGCAGCTTGCTATTGATGAGCTTAATAAGCTTTTAGAGGGCGTAGAGTATGATTATATAGCGGGTGCAGAGTCAAGAGGCTTTATATTTGGTGCACCACTTGCATATATGAATAATAAGGGCTTTATTCCTGTTCGTAAGAAGGGAAAGCTTCCTAGAGAGACTGTGGAGATGAGTTATGATTTGGAGTATGGCTCAGCTACTATAGAGATACATAAGGATTCAATTAAGCCAGGGGATAAGGTGGTTTTAGTTGATGACCTCATTGCAACAGGAGGTACCATTCAGGCTGCAGCTAAGCTTGTTGAGCAGCTTGGTGGAGAGGTAGTTAAGATGATTTTCTTAATTGAGCTTGTTGACCTTAAGGGTAGAGAAGTATTGGAGGATTATGATGTTGAATCAGTAATTCAGTATGAGGGAGAGTAAAACAGTGATTTGCTGTTAGAAATAATTATTTGTATAGATAATGCAATAATTTATCTTATAAAGGGGATTATATTTGTAAGAAAATGTAAGGGAAGTGATTAGGATGTCAGAAGAAAAGTACATAGCGCCAGATCCAATTAAAAAGCAGCTTTCAAAGCCTGAGGATTTTACTCCTCCTGAGGTTTTATTTCAGCAGCTTATAGATACTATTAGAAAGTATCATCCTTCCTCTGACATTTCTCAGATTGTGAAGGCATACAGAATAGCAGATGATGCTCATAAGAATCAGAAGAGAAAATCTGGAGAGCCTTATATTATTCATCCTTTATGTGTTGCTCTTATACTTGCAGAGCTTGAGCTTGATAAGGAGACAATTATTGCAGGTATTCTTCATGATGTGGTGGAGGATACAGTTATGACTAAGGAGGAGATTGCCAAGGAATTTTCTGAGGAAATTGCCCTCTTGGTTGATGGTGTTACAAAGCTTACCAGACTTGATTTATCTCAGGATAAGATTGAGATTCAGGCAGAGAATCTTCGTAAGATGTTCCTTGCTATGGCCAAGGATATTAGAGTTATACTTATTAAGCTGGCAGATAGATTGCATAATCTAAGAACTATGCAGTATCAGTCTCCTGTTAAGCAGATAGAAAAGTCCAGGGAGACTATGGATATATATGCACCTCTTGCGCATAGACTTGGTATATCCAAGATTAAGATAGAGTTAGATGATTTGTCTATGAGATATCTGTATCCGGATGTGTACACAGACCTTACGGCAGAGATAAAGAGTAGACTTATGGCTAGCGAGGACTTTATCGCCCAGATGGTGGCTGAGGTTAAGGATTGCATGAAGGAGGCTGGTATCAAGGCAGAGATAGACGGAAGAGTTAAGCATCTGTTCAGTATCTACAAGAAGATGAAAACTCAGGATAAAACTCTTGACCAGATATATGATATTCATGCTATACGTATAAAGGTTGATAATGTACGAGATTGCTATGCAGCTCTTGGTTCTATTCATGAAAAGTATAAGCCAATTCCAGGAAGATTTAAGGACTACATTGCTATGCCTAAGGCAAATATGTATCAGTCCCTTCATACTACACTTATAGGTCCTGGAGGAAGACCATTTGAGATACAAATTCGTACCTTTGAGATGCATAAAACTGCAGAGTATGGTATCGCAGCCCACTGGAAATATAAGGAGGGCGGAGATAATAAGGCAAACAGTGAGGAACAAAAGCTTAGCTGGCTTCGTCAGATACTTGAATGGCAGACAGATACAACTGATAACAAGGAATTTATGAGCTTTGTAAAGACTGATTTGGATTTATTTGCAGATCAGGTATATTGCTTTACGCCAGCAGGAGACGTTAAGACACTTCCAGCAGGCTCAACACCTATAGATTTTGCATACGCTATTCACACTGCTGTTGGTAATAAGCTTATTGGCGCCAGAGTAAATGGTAAGCAGGTGCCTATAGAGACAGTGCTTAAGAATGGTGATAGAATCGAGATTATTACTTCTCAGAATGCCAAGGGTCCAAGTCGTGACTGGCTTTCTATAGTTAAGAGTACTCAGGCTAAGACCAAGATTAACCAGTGGTTTAGACAGGAGAACAAGGACGATAATATTCAGCGTGGTAAGGAAGCTATAGCAAATTACTGTAAGAGTAAGTCTATTGTTTTATCAGATATACTTAAGCCGGAATTTAGAGAAAAGGTGCTTAAGAAGTACAATTTTGCCAACTGGGATGCCCTTGTATCTGCTATAGGCTATGGTGGAATTAAAGAGGGACAGGTAGTCAACCGTCTTCTTGAGGAATATAGGCAGGATGAGGCAAATAAGGTAACTGAGGAGCAGATTGTAGATAAGATTAATACTCCGGGAAGAGATAGTAACAGCAGTAAGGATGGTATCGTGGTTAAGGGAATTCATGATATTTCAGTAAGATTTTCTAAGTGCTGTGCCCCAGTTCCAGGAGATGAGATAGTTGGTTATGTAACCAGAGGTCGTGGTGTATCAATTCATAGAACAGATTGCGTTAATGTAATTAATATGAGCGACTTTGACAGAGCAAGACTAATAGAGGCAGATTGGGCTCCAGGCTTAGTTCAGGCCACAAGCCTTTACACTGCAGAGATTAACGTTTATGCCTACGATAGTCAGGGCTTAATATTTAAGCTGACTAAGCTGTTTAACGAGGAGAATATTAATCTTACTGGACTTAATGTTAGACTTAATAAGCAGGGTAAGGCAACTCTATCCGTTAAGTTCCAGATACGCTCTAAGGAGCAGCTTAATAAGGTAATAGATAAGATTAGAAATATTGAGGGAATTATAGATATTGAGAGAACCTCAGGCTAAGTGGCCATTGCGTTTATTTGAAAGGAGTTACATGTCGAAATTAGTTACTATAACAAATATATTAGGTTCCCTTGGAACCAATTGCTATACAATTGTTAACCAGGATACCAGGGAAGCAGCAGTGGTTGACCCTGCAGCGAGAGCTGACTATCTTGTAAAGATGTATGAGGAGCAGAATATAAAGCTTAAGCACATTTTACTTACTCATGGTCATGTGGACCATATCGGTGGAGTAGAGGGCTTAAAGAAAGCATTACCTGAGGTTAAGGTTTATGCCTCAAGTGAAGAGGCAGATGTGCTTAAGAGGCCAGAGCTTAATCTTTCTATGATGTTTGGTAGCTCTATGTCTCTAGAGGCAGATGAGTTAATAGATGGAGAGCCAGAGCTTGAGATTCTTGGAACTAAAGTTAAATGTATTCATGTTCCGGGACACACTAAGGGTGGCATGTGCTACTACTTCCCAGAGGAAAAGCTTCTCTTCTCAGGAGATACACTTTTTAACTACAGCATAGGAAGAAGTGATTTCCCTACAGGTGATGAGAGAGCACTTATGACTAATATAAGTGAAAAGCTTCTCACACTTCCAGAGGATGTTGTGGTATATCCGGGACACAATGACAGAACAACTATTAAGAAGGAAAAGATGGGTAATCCTTATTTTGCTTATTAATAGCAGAATTATTCAATCATAAATAGGTTATTGGAATTAGATAATGATTTTATTAGAACAAAATTCACAGGAATATAATAACGATTTGCGTGCTATGATTATGGCATTCTTCCCAGGCGTTAAGATAGTGGAAAAGCTCGAGGGAGAGGATATGCCTAAGTTTATATTTGTAGCAAGATATGATGAGGCGGAAACATCCCTTGCTATATTAGATGATTATTCTGATATGGAAACTATAGAGGGTAGCTACTTGGATAAGGCAGATTTTAGGAATAAGCTAAAGCTGGCATCTTATCATTTGCTAAGTAGATATGCTGATAGAACTCTTCCATGGGGCGACCTTACAGGAGTTAGACCAACAAAGATTGCTATGGCAAAGCTTAAATCGGGAGCATCATATGATGAGGCAGTAGAAAACTATGTTAAGGTTTATGAGGTTTCAGATAAGAAAGCACAGCTTGCTACTAAGGTGGCTGAGAAGGAACTATCACTTATCTCAGATATTGATGTAGACAATGATTACTGTCTGTATGTGGGAATTCCATTTTGTCCTACCAGATGCTTGTACTGTTCCTTTACTTCTTATCCTATAGCACAGTATGAGAAGAAGGCAGCAGAGTATATTAAGACTCTTAAGAAGGAGCTTGATTACATAGCTGAGGTTTATAAAGATAAGAGACTTGTATCTGTTTATATAGGTGGTGGTACACCTACATCCATAAGCCATGAGCTACTTGATGAGCTACTTACACATATTGACAGTACATTTGATTTGTCCCAGTGTAAGGAGTTTACTGTGGAGGCGGGAAGACCTGACAGTATTACCAAGGAAAAGCTTATGGTTATGAAGAACCATAATATTAGTAGAATAAGTATCAACCCACAGACTATGAATGACGAGACCTTGAAGGTTATCGGAAGAGCTCACACTGTTGAGCAAACTGTAGAAGCCTTTAAGCTTGCCAGAGAATGTGGTTTTGATAATATAAATATGGACCTTATTGCAGGACTTCCTGGTGAGGATATAAAGAGCATGGAGAATACATTGGCTCAGATTAAGGAGCTTGCTCCAGAGAGTCTGACAGTTCATTCCCTTGCCATAAAGCGTGCAGCTAACCTTAAACAACAGCTTGGTGAGTATGCTGAGGAAATCCATCAGGATGTTAATGAGATGCTTGATATGGTATCTGATGTTGCCACAGAGCTTGGTATGGAGCCATATTACTTATATCGACAGAAGAATATAGGTGGTAATCTGGAGAATGTTGGCTACTCGAAGGAAGGTTTAGAATGTCTCTACAACATCTTGATTATGGAAGAGATAACAGATATAATAGCAGCTGGTGCTGGCGCATCTACTAAGGTTACATACCACGCCGAAAATCGTGTGGAGCGAGTGGAAAATTGCAAGTCAGTGGATGATTATATATCTAGATTTGACGAGATGCTAGAGCGTAAGAAGAAGGAGTTTAAAAACTTATAGATAAGAGGAGGAAATAAATATGTTAAGTCCAGAGTTATACGATATGATGCCATACATCTTTGCAGGTTTTTTTGCAATATATGGTATACTTATGATTGCTTGTCCAAAGATAATGGTTAAGAAGGAGTTCAGAGATAACCAAGAGCAACTAGCTAAGACAAGAAAGGGTGGTATAGGAGTTATTGTTTGCGCATTGGTGCTTTTGATTGTTGCGTGCATGTAATACATAAAATGCCCCCATACGTATATTTTTAGAATTATATTGAAAGGAAGCTTTATTATGGCTATGAAGAAAAAGCCTGTTACGGGCATGAAGGACATACTTCCTAAGGAGATGGAGATTAGGGATTATGTTATAGGAATGATTAAGGAAACATATAAGACATTTGGATTCACTTCAGTGGAGACTCCATGTGTTGAGCATATAGAAAACCTTAGCAGCAAGCAGGGCGGAGAGAATGAGAAGCTTATCTTCAAGATTATGAAAAGAGGCGAAAAGCTTAACCTTGAGACTGCAAAGGAAGAGATAGACCTTGTGGATGGTGGTCTTCGTTATGACCTTACTGTACCACTTTCAAGATATTACTCAAATAATGCAAATGAGCTTCCAAGTCCATTTAAGGCACTTCAGATGGGAAATGTATGGAGAGCTGACAGACCACAGAGAGGTAGATATCGTCAGTTTATGCAGTGCGATATAGATATCTTAGGAGAGCCAACTATCTTAGCTGAGATAGAGCTTATCCTTGCTACTACAACTCTTCTTGGAAAGCTTGATTTTAAGAACTTTACAATTAGAATTAATGACAGAAAGATTCTTAAGGCTATGGCTGCATACAGCGGTTTTGCTGAGGCAGATTATGACAATGTATTCATAACTCTTGATAAGATGGACAAGATTGGTTTTGATGGAGTTAAGGAAGAGCTTATAAAGGATGGTTACCCTGAAGAGTCAGTTGTTAAGTACCTTGATTTATTTGAGAAGGTTACAAATGATATACAAGGCGTAAGATTCCTTAAGGATACATTAGCAGAGGTTTTAGATCCAAAGGTTGCAGAGGATTTAGAGACTATTATTGCCTCAGTTGATAATACTAAGTCAGCAGACTTTAAGATGAGCTTTGATCCAACCTTAGTTAGAGGTATGTCTTACTATACAGGACCTATATTCGAGATTTCTATGGATGAATTCGGTGGCTCTGTAGGTGGCGGTGGTAGATATGATGAGATGATTGGTAGATTTACTGGTCAGCAGACCCCAGCATGTGGATTCTCTATCGGCTTTGAGCGTATAGTAATGCTTCTTCTTGAAAGAGAGTACAAGGTGCCAAGTCAGGGTGCTAAGACAGCTTACTTAATAGAGAAGAATATGCCTTCAGACAGACTTCTTGAAATCTTAGATAAGGCTAAGAAGGAGAGAGAGGCTGGCAAGCAGATTAACATTGCTATTATGAAGAAGAATAAGAAGTTCCAGAAGGAGCTACTTATGGCTGAGGGCTATGAGGTTTTTGAGGAGTTCTACGCTACAGAGTTTAAAAACTAAATACGTAGAAAACACAGGTTTATATAGTGACTAAATAATTGTCGTAGTGGTAGTTATTATAATGGGTGACTACACATTTAGAACAAATAAGTAGTAATTTAGGAGGACTTAATTTATGGCAGAGTCAATGAAGGGACTTAAGAGAAGTCATAGATGTACAGAGGTTAGTAACCAGCTTGTAGGCAGTGAAGTAACTGTTATGGGTTGGGTTCAGAAAAGTAGAAATAAGGGTGGAATTATTTTCACTGACTTAAGAGATAGAAGTGGTATTCTTCAGATTATATTTGAAGAGGCAAATGTTGGTGCTGAAGCCTACGCTAAGGCTGAGAAGCTTAGAAGTGAGTTTGTTATCGCTGTTACCGGTAAGGTGGCAAAGCGTGGCGGTGCAGTAAATGAAAACTTGAAAACTGGTGATATCGAGATTATCGCATCAGATATTAGAGTACTTTCAGAGTCAGAGGTACCACCTTTCCCAATTGAGGAGAATTCAAAGACTAAGGAGGAGCTTAGACTTAAATACAGATACCTTGACTTAAGAAGACCAGACCTTCAGAAGAATCTTATGATGAGAAGTCAGGTGGCAACTCTTACAAGAACATTCCTTGCAGAGGAAGGCTTTGTGGAGATTGAGACTCCTACACTTTGTAAGTCAACACCAGAGGGAGCTAGAGATTACCTTGTACCAAGCCGTGTACACCCAGGCAACTTCTATGCACTTCCACAGTCACCACAGATTTACAAGCAGCTTCTTATGTGCTCAGGCTATGATAGATATTTCCAGATAGCAAGATGTTATCGTGACGAGGACCTTCGTGCTGATAGACAGCCAGAATTCACTCAGATAGATATGGAGCTTTCATTTGTAGACGTGGATGATGTTATCGATGTAAATGAGAGACTTTTAGCTAAGCTTTTCAAGGATACAATTGGCGTTGATGTGGAGCTTCCTATTCAGCGTATGACTTACAAGGAAGCTATGGATAGATTCGGTTCAGATAAGCCAGACCTTAGATTCGGTATGGAGCTTTGCGATGTAACAGATGTAGTTAAGGATTGTGAGTTCGTAGTATTTAAGGGTGCTACCCAGGCTGGTGGAAGCGTTCGTGGTATCAATGCCAAGGGACAGGGTGCTATGCCTCGTAAGAAGATAGATGCTCTTGTAGATTTTGCTAAGGGTTACGGTGCTAAGGGACTTGCTTATATCGCTATAGGCGAGGATGGTACTGTCAAGTCTTCATTTGCAAAGTTTATGAAGGATGAGGAGATGACTGCACTTATTAGCGCTATGGGCGGTGAGAATGGTGACTTACTTCTCTTCGCAGCTGACAAGACTAAGCTTGTATACGACGTACTTGGAGCTCTTAGAGTCGAGCTTGCAAATCAGCTTGGCTTACTTGATAAGAATGTTTACAAGTTTGTATGGATTACTGAGTTCCCACTTCTTGAGTGGAACGAGGATATGAACAGATTCCAGGCTATGCACCATCCATTTACTATGCCAATGGAGGAGGATCTTGAGTATATTGATACTGATCCAGGTAAGGTGCGTGCAAAGGCTTATGATATTGTATTAAATGGTACTGAAATCGGTGGTGGTTCTGTGAGAATTCACCAGAATGATATTCAGGAGAAGATGTTTAAGGCACTTGGCTTTAGCATGGAGGCTGCTTATGAGCAGTTTGGCTTCCTGTTAAATGCATTTAAGTATGGTGTGCCACCTCACGCAGGTCTTGCATATGGTCTTGACAGACTTATTATGCTTATGGCTAAGGAGGATTCAATCAGAGATGTAATCGCATTCCCTAAGGTAAAGGATGCATCATGTCTTATGAGTGACGCTCCAAATGTAGTAGACCCTAAGCAGCTTGAGGAATTATTCCTTGATATAAAAAAGGCTCAGGCTGACACAGAAGAGTAAAAATTTATGTATGATTTAAGAGGTATCCTTGTGGATGCCTCTTTTTTGATGATGCTATCCAGTAGGAATATACTACATAATTGATGAAAAGACAGTGAGATATAGTTTAGTTCGTGTAATGCACGAAATGTACCTGCACTATTAGCATATCGTCTTAAAAAAAGTATTTATAACTTGAGATTAGATGTTATAATCATTTTATTGAACTTGATGATATTAAAATACCAGGAGGAGAGAGTTATGAAGAGAAAAATGAAATTGGGTGGTTTGATTGGCGCAATGGTTTTGGCTATGTCTTTGACAGGATGTGGAAATAAGGAGTCTGTAGAGAAAACAGAGACCACAGCAGAGGTTACAACAACTCAGGATGCTGCTTCTACAGAGGATGTTGAAACTACAGAGGTGGCTGGTACAGAAGCTACAACAGAAGAAAAAAAGACAGACAGTGATAAGGCAGAATTTGGTGGAGTGATAATTAATGGACAGTATTATACATTTTCAATAGAGAGTGGAATTGACAACTGGAGAGATGCAGGTAAAGATGTTCATTACATGCACTCTATGGATACAGATGTAAATGGTGTGATAATGGGAAATGGCGTGTTTAGTATTTATACAGATTTCGTGTTATCGGATGGTGTAACTTCAGATGTTTCTGCTGAGGAGCTTTTGGATAAGGGATATATGCGACAGAATCAGTCTAATGAATATTTTATATATGTCACTTCAAAGGGCTACGAAAGCTTTGATGTAGTGGAAGCGGATTACGAGATGATAGTAAGCGAGAACTCATTTAAGTCTTTAGAATATGTGGAAGAATTGCCTAGAGTTGGTGCTGATAGAGTGAAGTCATACGTTACTATGGATGACGTAGGAGGAGCACTGGGAATGTTGGGAGGAAATGGAGGAGATCCTAAATCCCATATGATGAATTGGCTTATGAGTGCAAGATGTACAAAAATGCTTATGGATGGTGAGATTGATTATTATATATGCCAATCAGTGATTGTGGACGAAGAGGACGGTGCTGACTTGATATTAGGTATTAGAGCTATGGGTGAGAATGTAGATACATGGGGGTCTAAGTAACTAACATATATAGCTAAAAGTAAAGGAATAGAGTATAGAGTGAGATTTCCAGAATAAGTGTCCATACAAAGAGCAAGGAGGTTAAGATGACTGTTTATAGTCCCCATAACCTCCTTGCTTATTTTGTTACTGTTCTGCAAAAAGCAAGATGATATATCTAGCTTTCTTCCTCCGTGCTATCCTCAGAAGACTTAGCAAGTGAAAATGTAAAGTCACTTCCCACATCCTCTGTGCTGACAACGTTAATATTTTCATTGTGTGCTAAGATGATTTCTCTGGTTATAGAAAGTCCAAGTCCTGTTCCCTGCTTGTCCTTTCCTCGAGAGGTATCTGCCTTGTAGAAACGAGTCCAGATTTTCTTAAGGGATTCGGAAGGAATACCGCAACCCTCATCCTTTACAGATACTAATATTTTCTCATTAAGCTCAGTTAAAGTAATGTATATATTTTTTCCGGAAGGGGTGAACTTTATTGCGTTATCTACAAGGTTATAAATTACCTGCTGAATCTTGGTTTGATCACCCTTAACCATTGTGTTGAGACAGTGGTTATTAAGTATAAGATTTATACCCTTCTCTACGCATTTTCCCTCATAGAAACGCATAGCAGCTTTAACAGGCTTGATAATATCAAAATCTTTAATAACCAGCCATATACCATAAGAATCAAATTTGTTAAGCTCTAGCAAACTACTTGTAAGCTTTGTGAGTCGCTTGGTTTCATCCACAATGATATCAAGATATTTACCCTGCTTTTCAGGAGGTATTGTACCATCCTGCATAGCTTCAGCATATCCTTTTATGGAGGTCAGTGGAGACCTGAAATCATGGGATATATTAGAGATGAAATCCTTACGATATTCATCCAACTTAGAAAGCTCTGAGGCCATATATTCAAGGGTGGATGCCAGCTGTCCTATCTCGTCCTTAGACTTAATGTTCATGGAAACCTCAAAGTTACCTGTTGAGTAGCTTTCAGCAACAGTATTGATATGTCTGATAGGTCTCATGATTTTCTGAGATATCAGTCCAAGCAATGCAAAGGATATAATAAGCATTATTAGGAAAGGTACATAGATAACTCGGATAATGTCACTTTGTACATTTGCCAGCTGTGCCAATGTGGAGTGAACAATAATCATTCCGTTTGGCTGATTATCAGTAAGTAGTGGTATGGTTACACTTATTACATCATCCTCGAAGGTGTTATAGAATGTACCTGTATAGTTGTGAGCTTCAAGTATATCAAAATCTTGGTTTAAAAAGAAAATATTCTTAGGTGGTTCAGGATGTCCCTGGGCTAGTGAATGGTAAGTTACAATTCCTCTAGAATCAAGAATCCATATACTTACATCTAGAGTAGAACTGTAGTAATCTAGGTTGCTTTGTAGTTGTTCCTCTGTAAGTGCACCTTGTATATAGCCTGATATTGATAATTCAGCTATAAGAATTGTTTCGTTGGTTATAACCGCTGTTTTTTCTTTTATAAGGGCGTTTTGTGAAGCATCTGTAGAGTAGATAACAACCAAAATAAATACAGCTAATGAAAACACCAAAAATCCTAAGAATATTTTGTCAAATAGGGAATGCTTCATATTACTGTCTCACCTCAAATTTGTAGCCCTTTCCCCATACAGTGGAGATAGACCAGTTGTAGTTCTCATTAAGCTTCTCGCGAAGTCTCTTAATGTGAACGTCTACAGTTCTTGAATCGCCTATGTAATCATAGCCCCATAGCTTATCTAAAAGCTGGTCACGAGTAAACATCTGATTAGGCTTTTTCGCAAGGAAATACAGTAGCTCTAATTCCTTAGGAGGCATCTCAACTGGTTTGCCCTCGTGGGTAACAGTGTAGTTTGTAATATTAACAAGAAGGTTGTCATATTCTACATATTCACCCTGCCTATCGGTGTCTATTACGGTATGTCCAATATTTACAGGTTCTGCAGATATAGGTGTAACAACTCTTCGTAACACTGCCTTAACTCTGGCTACAAGCTCATTTGAGTCAAATGGCTTAATCATATAGTCGTCAGCACCTAGCTTAAGGCCTAGAACCTTGTCAAATATTTCACCCTTTGCAGAAAGCATAATAATAGGTGTCTGCTTAGTTTTTCTAACCTCTGTACATATTTCATATCCGTCAATATCAGGGAGCATTATATCAAGAAGAATAAGGTCTGGGTTGTATGTGTCAACCAGCCTTAATGCGTCCTTGCCGTTGTTGGCTATCTCAGTGGAGAAGCACTCCTTGATAAGGTATAGGGATATAAGCTCTGCTATATTTTCGTCATCATCTACTATAAGAATTCTTTGCTTGTCCATGTTTCCTCCTATGATTATATGTATGGTATCGCAACTGTTTTTTCGACCCACAATATTTAAAGTTCTACTATGGTGACGCCGTATTCTCCCTCGCCAAATTCTCCGGCTCTAAAGGATTTTACGTGCTTTTGTTTCTTTAGATAATCGTGAATACCCTTTCTTAGGGCACCAGTACCTTTGCCATGGATAATGGTTACCTTACTTAGATGTGCCAGGCATGCATCGTCTAAGTATTTATCTATAATGCCGATGGCTTCCATTACGGTCATTCCCATAACATTTACCTCGTGGGAAATGTGCATTGCCTTATTGATGGCAGTTCTTGCCTTTGGCTTATAGGCAGCAGCATCTGTGGTAAATCCAGGCTCTGACTTAATAATAAGGTCTGAAATAGGAAGACGAGAGCTTAAGATTCCCATCTGAACATTCACCATATTGTTTTTGTCAGGTAGTGAGCTAATGGTTCCGGTACAACCCATACTGATAACCTCCACAGTATCTCCTATATGGAAGTCCTTAGCTGTGTGGTTGCCGGTTTTGGTTTGCTGTTTTGTATGGTTTTTGTCGTAATCAGAAAGCTTGTCGCGAAGCTTGCTACGCTTTTCTTCCATGGTACGCATATCTGCCTTGTTAGGGTTGTTGCGCCATTTGTTATAGTCGCGAATAGTTTGGTCTGCAACCTCTTTGGCTTCTTCAATAAGCTCTCTAGCCTCTTCTCTAGCCTTGCGAAGAATCTCAGCCTTCTTGGTATCAAGATTTTCTTCTTTATCTGCAAGGGATTTCTTTAAATCCTCGATTTCCTTCTTGTAGGTTTCTATAGCCTTCTGGTCTGCTTCTATGGCTAGCTTGCTTTTCTCTAAGTTGGAGATAAGTGTCTCCATATCAATTGCATCACTATCTATCTGATCCTTGGCGGATTGGATAATGTAGTCTGGTAGTCCCAGCTTCCTTGATATGGCAAATGCATTGGATTTGCCGGGAACACCTATCATAAGCTTGTAGGTTGGTCTAAGGGATGCTAAGTCAAACTCACAGGATGCATTTTCCACGCCATCAGTTGAGAGAGCATAGGTTTTAAGCTCGCTGTAGTGGGTTGTGGCCATAACCCTTGTGCCCATATTCTTAAGGAAGTTAAGAATAGATATGGCAAGGGCAGCACCCTCTACAGGGTCCGTACCACCACCTGGCTCGTCGAAGAGACAGAGGGTATTAGGTCCTGCATGATTGACTATATAAATAATATTGCTCATGTGAGATGAGAAGGTGGATAGATTTTGCTCAATACTTTGCTCATCTCCAATATCTGCAAATACATCCTCAAATACTGCTAATTTTGAACCCTCGGCAGCAGGAATATGTAATCCTGCCTGCCCCATAAGGGTAAATAATCCTAAGGTCTTAAGGGATACAGTTTTACCACCGGTATTAGGTCCGGTAATTATGAGAAGGGTGTAGTCTTTGCCTAGACGAATATCAACAGGGACTACGCTATGCTTCTCAAGAAGTGGGTGTCTACCTGCTTTTATGTCTATAATTCCGTCAGTGTTAAATATAGGCTGAGAACCCTTAAGTGCTCTGGCAAACTTGCCTCTTGCAAATATAAAATCAAGCTCTGTGAGAAGCTCCACATTGTAGGCAATGTCCTCCACTGCCTGTGCTGCTAATTCGCTAAGCTTCTCCAATATATTTTCAATCTCAAGGAATTCTTCATTCTGAAGCTCCTTGATTTGGTTATTCAAATTAACTACAGCCATAGGCTCAATAAAAAGAGTGGAGCCAGACTGTGACTGGTCATGTATCATACCAGGGAACTGTGAGCGATACTCCTGCTTAACTGGTATACAGTAACGACCATTTCTCATAGTGATAAGTGAGTCCTGAAGCTTAGATGCAGTTTCTTCACTCTTAATCATCTTAGCTAGCTGCTGATGAAGCTTGTCGTTGGTAAGCTGAATGTTGCGACGAATGCTCTTTAAAGCAGATGAAGCGTCGTCAGCAATTTCATTCTCAGCCAGAATGCATCGTCTTATCTCTGAAGAAATGTATTCCAGAGGAATAAGTTGGTTAAAGCGCTCTGTAAGGGAGTCGAAGCGGGTGGTCTGACTGTCATCGTCAAAGTTAGCTGTCTGGCTGGCGTTTGATTGGGCATTGGTCTGACCTGTCTGACCTGTGCTTGAATGGGTGCTGACATAATCTGTATGATTGTTGCCCAGCATATGTCCTAAATTACCACGTCCTCGATTTTTAGAGGTTACAGTGTCCGCAAGATCTGAGCCATCTCCGTAGGCTTTTACCTCCTTGGCAGTATTAAGAACTGCTGCCACATCAAGAAGCTCTCTGGAAGTGAGAGAACCCTTAACCTCTAATCGCTTTATAGAAGCACCTATATCAGTAAGTCCTGTAAAGGACACATTTCCCTGTCTCATAAGTCTAAGAAGGGCGTCTCTAGTTTCCTCCTGAAGCTGATTGATGGTATTAATATCACGCTGAGGCTTCAGTCTGTCACAACGCTTCTTAGCCATGGTAGAGGTTGCGTACTCTGTCAGCATGGCTAAAATTTTATTATATTCAAGTATTCGTAAGCTACGTTTATTCATAGTTGTTTCCTTTATTGTTTATTATATGTTGAATTCAATGCACACATTTATTGCCTTGAAGCTATGTATATACGCATACACTATAATTATATCTAAATTCTATGATTATTACAATAATTCTGTTGGTATAAAATGAGGTAATAGGTGAATTTGTTACATGAATTATTTAAAGAGTAGATGTATGGCAAAATATGGGCCATGGAGCAGGAAATTTGTTCACAGGCCCAGGCTGTGAGAGAAAGCAAGCTGTAGAGAGCGCGGACATGGGCCTGAGAGAAGATAAGTTGCTCGCAGGCCCGTGAAAGTCGAAGAGGTGAAGGAGCAACAGACAGAAGCTGGGCCTGTGGAGAGGAAAATCAGTCACAGGCCCAGACTGTGAGAAAAAGCAAGCTGTAGAGAG
>JAFWZV010000012.1 GCA_017517305.1 Lachnospiraceae bacterium
AGACCCCTTGAAGACTACAAGGTTGATAGGCTAGGAGTGTAAGTGTGGTAACACATTCAGCTGACTAGTACTAATAGGTCGAGGGCTTATCCTTAGAGGTTTCTTAGAAAACGGGAGAATATTTGAAGAGATGAAAATCTCATCTGTGTGAAGTTCTGAAGGTACATTTTTAGAATATAATATGTTAATAAAGCACACCAGAGAGTGTGCTTAAATTAAATATAGGGGATTGGTCAAATGGTATGATAGGGGTCTCCAAAACCTTTGGTGGGAGTTCGATTCTCTCATCCCCTGCTAAGAAGCACTAGATAATACTAGTGCTTTTTTGTTTATTCCAGGATAATTTGTAAAATATTTAATGTTTATGTTGTACTGTAGTAAAAAAAATAGTAAAATATGTATTGGAGAAGAGAGGTAATACACTTATGAAAAGAAAATTTTTAATACCAATATTTTTTGTAGTAAGCATTATATTTATACAATTGGGTTTTGTTAAGCTTGAGAAAGAAGTAGAGAAATTTAACAATACCGAAGTTGAGATTACTGTAGAGGATGGAAATTCCGATGACGATAATGTCACAATTGATATGACTATTTCAAAGCATTGGAATGATTATGATGTAGATGGGAATATCGTGCAGGGGGCACAGTATGATGGTGCCATAGTCAATACTGGAAAGTATAACTTTCATAGTTGGAAGGTAGTTCTTTATATGCCTCAAGAGGGCAAGATTGATAGTTTATGGAACGGCGAGTATGTTTATGACAATGATGCTCTTACTTTGACATTAACACCAATGGATTATAATGGTGTAGTTGAAAGTGAGAATGATCAGCCTTTTGGATTCGTATGTGTATCCAAGAATATATTAAAGTTCAAAACATTTAAGGTTTTTGGATATTTTGAGATGGGTATCAAAGATACAAGTATGTATTGGGTGCTGCTTTATCTTAGATATGCTTGGTTGATTGGCTTGATATGTTACGTTATTGTAAAGATATGTCTTATTAGCTATAAGCAGCGACAGAAGAGAGATGAAAAAATAATTCTGCAGATTATTGATACATTTATCTCTTTTATAGATGCTAAGGATCCTTATACAAAGGGTCATTCTCAGAGAGTAGCTATATATACCAAGGAAATTGCAAGAAGAATGGGACTAGATGCGGATGAGATAAGGAATTATTTCTACATAGCATTAATGCATGATTGTGGTAAGCTATTGGTTCCTGATTCGATCCTTAAAAAACCAGATGCTTTAACTCCAGAGGAACGTAAACGAATAGAAGAACATACCGTTATAGGTGCTGATTTACTTAAAAATATGACTGCTATCAATGGTATTCAGGACGGTGCGCTTCAGCATCATGAGAGATATGATGGAACAGGCTATCCAAATAAGATTAAGGGTTCTGAAATATCGCTGGTTGGTAGAATACTTTGTGTTGCAGATGCATTTGATGCTATGAACAGTGATAGATGCTATAGAGATAAGCTTCCTATGGATAAGATAAAGGATGAGCTTAATACTAATTCAGGCAAGCAGTTTGATCCAGATGTAGTAAAATATATGTTAGATATTATTGAAGAAGGTGAATATGAGAAGCTTGTTGAGAAATTTAGTGTGAGCAGTATGTAAGATTCATTGATTAGAAATTAGGATTGAGTTTTGTATAATTCAGAACTCAGTCCTTTTTCTTTGTATAAAAATAAGGTTGTTACTTTTTGAGTAACAACCTTATGAGTTTGCTCAATTCAATTTGATTAGTGAACGTCGTTAGGATCACCAATCATAGCATCTGCTGGAATCTCGCCTTCCTTAGGAGCCTTTACTAATACAAGTGAAAGAATCAATGCAACGATGTAAAGAGCTACTGTAGCATAAAGTACATACTGATATCCAGTTGGATTTACCATAATTGTTTCAATAGTCCCATCATCTAGCTTATGCTCAAGAGGAACCTCTTCTCCGAAAGTCTTAACAATCCAAGCAGCCATCTGGTTACCTGTAAGACCTGCGAATGCCCAAGCTGAAAGTGTGATACCATGTAATGCACTTATACTTCCCATACCATAGTGGTCTGAAAGAAGTGTTGGAACATTTGAGAATCCACCACCGTAGCCTGCATTTACCATAAAGATAAGAGCAAGAACTAATACGATAAGTGCTGTATTACCCTCACCGTTCTTGATACCACCTGTTACAATAGTAGCAGCAGTAAGAGCGATAGAGATAATGAAGATTAACTTGTAAATTGTGTTTCTGTCCTTCATGGAATCTGCCCAAGCAGAGAATCCAAGACGACCACCAGCATTAAATATAGCTGATACAGTTGAAATGATACCTACGAAGCTTGCAAGTCCCAAACACTTGATAATCATCTTCTCCTGAGAGATAAGTGCAAGACCACATGTAATGTTGATATAGAACATTAACCAGATACCGATGTAGTTACCAATCTTTCTAGTCTTAATAACTGAAAGAATGCTCTTCTTAGCTTCCTTGCCCTGTGGCTCAACCCAACCAGCTGGCTTATGTAATAATAAGTGACCAACAAACATCATTACGAAGTATACGCATGCTAAAATCCAGAACATCTTATAGATTCCGCCATCTCCAAGGTTTGCAAGTAATGACTGCATAATAGGAGAAGCGATAGCCTTAGCTGCACCGAAGCCTGCTACTGCAAGACCTGTTGCAAGACCTTTTCTATCCTGGAACCAAAGCATAAGAGTCTTAACTGGTGATAAGTATCCAGTACCAAGACCGATACCCATGATAAGACCGTAGCATAAATAAATACCAACAAGCGCTAATGTGCTACCTTTGTGCTGTCCACCGTAATAGATGAAGAAACCTGTACCTGCCATACCAGCTGCGAAACAGATAGTAGCAATAAGTGAAGACTTGTGAATGTCCTTCTCAACTACATTTCCAAGGAATGCTGCTGACATACCAAGGAAGAAGATTGCAAAACTGAATGCCCACTCAGTTGCGCCCTTTGAATGTCCAATATAATCAGCGATTTCCTGACTGAAAATTGACCAACAGTACACAGTACCAATACTACAGTGAAGTAAGAGTGCAGGTATAGCAGCGCTGACCCACTTGTTTATAGGTTTTCCCATAAAAATCACCTATGCATTTGCACAAAAAAAGTGCCCTGTCCATATATTAAATTTTCTTTGGCTGAACTTTAGGACAGTTGCATATATCCTTTCTTATAATCTTATTTTATAATTCAGCCAACAAACCTTTATCATTCTACTCCTAATTTTGACAGATTTCAAGGAAAACTTTAGAGTTTATAAGGTTTTTGGTGTATAAAATTTAGTACAAAAGCTTAAGTACAAGTATGTGGGCATGTATGTTCAATGTAACAAATTACATGTAGGTATTTGAAACGGAGGAGATAATTTTTTGTTTAGAACAATAGAAATTTATAAAAATGCATATAATTCCATAAAAAATACAGATAAAATATGTAAGTGTGTCTTGTTTATATTTGAAATATTTGATAAACTAGAGGGGAATATGAAAAAAACTATCTACTAATTATGATTAGGGGATTTAGGTAAGATATTCAGATATAATCATGGTCAGATGATAATAATATAGAAAGGTGAAGTTATGTTAGGATTAGGGGATAATTTTGCAAATGGTGGAAAGTGGGATTATAGAACACTTCCTAATAAGTTGTATGAATTAGTAAAGAATCTTGGTGATATGAAGCAGGCTGGTACAGGCTATTACACAGACACAGAGTCTGAGATGCTTACAGTATTGGCATATCTTAATTATGGGGAAGAGACAAATATTACTGAGTCAATGAAGGAACAGATTGACATGGCAGTAAAGGTGGCAGAGGATACAAGACTTGAAAAGCGTGAAGAAGAGGATAGATTTGCCAATTTTAATTTCTAGATTTGAGAGTAAATAAAAATAAATAAAAAAGGAAGGTTACAGTTGTTATGGCTTTTAAGTTATCTACAGGTGGTGGGTCTAATAGATTCGCTGGAACGAAAGCCTCAGAAGAGGATATTAAGCGACAGACATCTATAGGTAAGACACACATAAGCTTTGAAGGAGCATCATACTTTATCTATATTGAAGATGAGAGTGAGCGTGAAGAATTTAAAAAGCAGAGAGGAGTATCTCATTTTGAATGGTTCCAGGAGAAAACTGGTAACAAAAACTGGGTACTCTACAATCCTATGCAGTTTAAGCAGGACTTAAGCTACAGTGGTAAGAAAATATTGAAATTCAATGCTAAAGATTACAAGGGTGGCAAGATAGAGCTTCCAATTAATGCTAGTAGTTGTTGTGGAATGTTCTCTTGGATTACACTTCCAGAAGGCTTTTCTTTGGGAAAGATGTTTGATACCAGAGAGATTGTTGATATGACACTTATGTTTGCAGGTTCAGTTATCCCTAAGGATTTTAGCTTGGGAGAGTATTTTGATACTAGTAATGTTGAATCTATGAGTTACATGTTCTATCAGTGTATGCTTCCATATGGATTTAGCTTTGGTGACAAGTGGAATACAAAGAAAGTTAAAACTATGGAATATATGTTTTCAGAGGCAAAGCTTCCAAAGGATATGGTGCTTCCTGAAAACTTTGATACTAGACATATAGATGATCTTAAGTATATGTTCTTTGAAAGTAATATTAATGGAAACTTCAACTTTGGTCCTAATTTTAAGATTAAAGAAGGTGCGGATATTACTAAGATGTTTTATGATTGCTACATAGGAGAGAACAAGATTAAGAATTGGTATGCAGAGGATTTCACTCATGTTAGAGCAATTCTTGATGGTAGTATTAGACCAGATTAAATGTAATATTAATATATAGAAGAAAGAATCAAACAAGTTGGTTCTTTCTTTTATATTATAAAGTACCACATTGACTTTATCCTGATAAAGCGACAAAATATTGTTTTTAAATTAATACACAAATAGGTGTTGACTTTAATTTATACTGGTGGTATATTAAACAAGCTGTCAGATGACAGCAACAGACATTAACAAAAAAGAATATAAAAAATCAAAAAAGTTGTTGACAATGAAAATTGATTATGATATTCTTTAAACGTTGTCGCGTTAAGTGACAATCGAGAACCTTTGACAAATTAATAACATGATAACCCTGAAAATTCTTTAAGAGATTTTCAAAAGATTTAGTACAAATCTTACATTCAACAGAATGGAAACACAAACAGTAAAACAGGGACATTATTTAAGCTAGAGTTTAAAATGAAGTCCTGGATTAAAAACTTTTTATGAGAGTTTGATCCTGGCTCAGGATGAACG
>JAFWZV010000013.1 GCA_017517305.1 Lachnospiraceae bacterium
AGTGTCAATTCCTTCTAGGTATGGTACTTCATAAAACGCAATTTCAAGACATGGAATATATATTCCAACTATGGGTCAATTCCTTCTAGGTATGGTACTTCATAAAACATGAATCTCTCGGACCCTAATACGCTTTCTGGATGTATGTGTCAATTCCTTCTAGGTATGGTACTTCATAAAACCACACAAGAGGACATCAATTGGGATGCAGTGACAGAGAGTGTCAATTCCTTCTAGGTATGGTACTTCATAAAACTAAAGAGAATAATGTTGATGAAGCTGAGATTCGTAGTGTCAATTCCTTCTAGGTATGGTACTTCATAAAACCCTGCCCTCTGGAGCCCTTGATTTATAAGGCTTCCAGGCCCGTTTTTCCGGGCAAAAATTTTCAGCGATGTTTTTCGACTGTTTTTAGCGATAAACATTATCATTATTCGCAATAATCCTTTATTCATGCATATCCGGGCAAAACTTTATGAAAATCCTGAACACAACAAGATTATAATATACATAATATTATAATTCAACATATTTTTCACTGTTAATTCCACGTTACAAAATCATCAATGTATATCTATCTTCCCATATCATCAAAATATGCGCCCTTAGGCGCACATTTCTAACTCTGTACAATTTTTCTGCCAAGAGCATCTTACATCCGCAAGACACTCTCCTATCAGCACGGTAAGTTCTAGGCTAATACCTCCCATCTGGAAGCTTAGTCTGATCTCATCATCCCCAAGTTCCAAGATGCAAACATCAGCTTCCATCAGGTAGCAGTTCCATGGAAGTACTCTTTCGATTACTTCTGTGACGTAAGACATACATTTCTCCTCTATATCAAAATTAGTTCGCTTTATGGCATCTAGGATATATGCCTCCTTGAGACTTTTTATCTCTTCAGGCATAACATCCCTTACTGACATAAAGTAGCTTGATATCATCATATATAATGCGTACGCAAATGCTCTTGTATTCTTCATATAATCACCATTTTTACCTTTCGTTTAATTCATTTTTTATCTTACAAATTCATTCTAACATCTTGGAATATTGCCCTTTCACACAAAAAATGAAACCACCCTGGATTACCAGAGTGGTTTTTCCGTCCCCTCTCGGGGAATTAATGTCTCAAACTCAACACAGACATAGTGGATAACCAGGATAGACTCTCGTTTCCGTCCCCTTTCGGGGAATTAATTTTCAAACGCTAATTAGTTCAAGCTTGTTACACCTAACAGAATCGAGTTTCCGTCCCCTTTCGGGGAATTAATGAATTCAACCATAGATGGAAGTAGTCCTAAATTAAATCATACAAGTGTTTCCGTCCCCTTTCGGGGAATTACCCATTCAATCTGCTTTACATTCTTGTTATATTCTAAAGCAATTACATTTCTCTTGTCAATCCGGAACATTAAACAATTACTTAGACAAAAAATAATTGTTTTCTCTTATGAAAAGTAATTCTTCAAGTGTCAACTTATCAAATGGATTGGGTATATCATCTCTTTCGTGAGCTTCTTCTAATAAATTATCATTGGAATTATACTCTCTAATATCAAATCCTAGCTTATTATTTATTTGTTGTAATATCTCCTCAATTTTGTTATCTTCCATATCAAATTAGCTTCTCCCTTAATTCCATTGGCAACTCTGTTACATCAAACACATGAGCCTTTACGTCATTCACTACTTTAGCAAATTCCTTTGGGTATAACTGTTTTAAATTTGTAGGACCCTTATACCCCTCTTCGTCAAAATATAGAAATATAGGAATTAGAGGTAACAATTTATAATCGCCTAGCGCCTCAGCGCCTACTTCCTGTTTCTTGCTTTCACGCTCCCACAGCTGATAATTATATGCCGCTGATGCATAGCCCATAGCAAGGATTGGTAAAGGCATTGAATCCTCTTCCTCATTCTCCTTGTGGTTTCCTATGCATTTTAAGGCAAACTGACAGTTATTTTTCTTGCCGGTATGTACTTTATACACTACATCATCAGACATATCCAGTACTCCATCTGAATGCTCCACTAGTCCTTCCTTAGATATATCCTGAAGATACTCTGGGTCTAAATGTAAATCCGGCATATCCTTAAACATTAAATTATTAAATATATCTGCAAATAATTCATTGGTAATTTTCATCATCAACACCTCCATAATCACATTATAGTTGGAGTTGCCTTGTCAAGTAGCATTTCCCATCTCTTCTTGGCAAAGGTTCTCTTAGAGACTTCATTGCGTTCCCTCATATAATTAAGCAGCTGGCCTAATCTTTCCTTAGGCACTTCCATTGGCTGCATTATACCATCCAAAGCTCCGTCTGCCTGTCTTATCGCCTTATGTGTAGCACAACGAATTCCAAGAACCTTATCACCCTCATAATGTATCTTCCATACCCCTGCCTTAAACTTAACCAGAAGTATGCCATCACCAAGTATCTCTCCATGCAAACTCAGTTTTTCACACATAGCCACAACATCCTCAGGTGTAATATGTTCATTATTCTCCCAATGCACATATTCTGGCTTACGCTCTTCCAACTTTTCTGCATCCTTCCAATAAAGCACCTTGGTAGCACCCTTCTTAGAGCCAGACTTAGCCATTCCACCTGTTACTATAGAATATTCCTTTAGTACTGCATCATACAGCTCCTTAAGATACGTAACATCAAATCTAGGTTGGTGCAACAGCTTGGTGTCGTAGCTAATACCTGCTATCTCTAACGCTCTCTGAAATGATATAATTCCCACATCACTCAGGTCAGCAATTAGCTCCTGAACCACCACAACCTTGTGAGGATTAACATTTATCCCAAATGCCTTTACCTTAGTCATCAGCAAATCATAGGTCTTACGATTCCACACTACAAAACGTTCTATGTCCTTATATGCCACGAATAAATTAGTGAATACTATTTCCTCAGGTAGAGTGTCCTTCACATTATGCAGGGTTAGGCCTAATTTCTTTAACACCTTCTCCGGTATCTGCTGGTAGCCCTCGGGCTTCATAGTCCTAAAATATGTCTTAATATCTCCTATATCTTCACTTGGGCTAAGGGCACATAAAGTCACCGCAGGATTTTTATTCACATCAGCTATAGGACCATTGTTCCACCATTCTATATCCAAAAATAATTTCTTATACTGGAATATAATCTATTCCCTCCTCTTCAAGCATTTCAAGTTCTCTAAGCTTTCTTATATAGATCCCTATAATTCGTCTTATTATACTATTAGACAATCTTGGAACCTTCTCGGTTGCATGATTAGTATTGTGTCTCTCCTGCTTAAGTGCATGCTGTATAAGCAGTATCTCCTCAAAGATTCTTCGGTTATTCTTCACCATATCGGACATACCAATCTCCCCTGTTGCATCCTTTATAGAAGTATTATTTGGATTCTTAATTCCCATCAAAGTCCTATATGCATAACCATCCGCATCTATACGAAAGCACCTAGGATGTGTTTTATATATATCAAGAAGCTTACCACCTATGTTTTTATAGAAAAATTCGTTACTGTTAAATGTAACCATTTCCTTGGTTATCTCCTTGCCATTTGTATATAGCCACTCTAAGTGTTTTAGACTACTATAAACCTCTACAAATTCATCCTCGTCATCAATTCCCTCAGTAAGCTTGTTATACTTTTGAAGCATAACATCTTCAATTGGGTTTATGTTGTCTGTTGTAAGTGCCTCTACACTTTCATAATATGCTTCAAAGTCAAAATCATCAGCTAAACCTGATTCCTTAACATAGTATTTTACCAAAGCCTCAAACACAGAAAGCATACCTGCGCCATCGTCAACTGCTGAAAATGCTACTCCATTATCTATACATTTTAGAGTTTGTATCTTTGTTCGTCTAGTTGCCTCAAATTTAGAATTAGTATTACCGATGGGTTTCATCAGTTCTTTGTAGATTACATTTTTTATCTCATTTTTATCTGGAACTGAATTAAATAACGCTGTTGCACAATTATTTCTTATGAATGATTCATTAGAGATATGTGCATAGTTCTTGTCTACATACAACTCCAACATAGCATTTATGGCAAGCTCCCTATACTCGCTTCCAAACAGTTCTATGCACTTATCTGATGCATTCTCCATAATAATATTTTCAACTGGCGTAAATTTCGCTATCTGAGGATTAACTATCTTCTTTTTATCTTCATAATCCATCTGCTTTGTAAGAGTTATGTACTCTTTTTCACCTATAAAATACTTAGGCATTCTACCCTCTATAAGAGTTAACACAATAGATGTAAAGCCCTTATTATTAAGCCATTCCACCATATCAAGAACAGTACTATTCGGTTGAAGGAGAATACTATATTCCCTCTTTATATCCTCAACAATTATCTTAATATGGGGATCCTCATAGCTGTCCTCGTTTAATATCTCAAATGCAGTTTCATCACTATTGTGATTACCCTTTAATTCCTCTACAGCATTTCTAAAGCCAACCACATCCGCAGTTTGGATAGCATCATCTATGCTTTTGATTACACTTACTAATTTCTCAATTCGCCTAATTGCTTCATTAACCTGGGCATCATCATACAGCTTGTCCCTGCAGCGTTCTATAAGCTGTGGCTTTATTCTATCCACATAAGCTACAAGCTCGTCTGCCTTACCATATCTTACGAAGGCCTCCATACCTGATACTAAGTTATATATTGCATAGTTTGAAGAAACTGATTTTACCTTGTGAATTACATTACCACCATCAAATTCTGTAGCTACTATATCCTTGATTTCTACATTTCTATTACCCAACAGGTCTATAGCCGCATTAACTGTCTGGATAAAGGTTCTGTCTCCACCCTGCACATCAACATACACATTTACGGCCGCACCAGCTTCTGTCAGCTTTAACAATTCCTGACAGATATTATGTACCACCATATCCTCAGGTTTAACCTCATTATTCTCCACCTTTTCCAAGGAAATATTGTGGAAAATATCATCCTTCAAATCCTTATACAATGTCTGAAGCTTACTCAAATCCCTATCATTACCCTGAGCAAATCCATTATTTGAATCAAGGATATCATATGTCAAATGTATAACATATGATGCTATTTCTCTCTCAACTGTTCCTATATCCTTACTGAATTTAATCAGCTTTTCCTGGAAATCCTTAATCATTAACTCAAAGTCAAAATTAGGCATAATAGCATTATTATCAAGCTTAACAAGACAATCTGCCTTCAGTTTATCATCATGCTCTTTCTTCTTGTTATTAATATGCTCCTTCAAAATCTTAACTACAGCGTCCTTCTTAAGATTTGCCTCCCCATAGCTATATGCACTATTTTCCTTAATTGCTTCCTCAGCTTTATTCTTCATTTCATCAAAGCTAAGACCAGACTCATCCATAGCCTTATTTAATTTGGAGGAATAATCTCCCTTTATGTCTCCATATTCCAGATAATCCTTTATTCTCTTAAGGTAGAATTGGAATGGTGATATAGTCTCTTTATCACCTATTTTCTCCATCAAAAATCCATTGACATCCTTGCCTAATTTACATTTTGCAAGAGCACCATCTGTAGCGCTGGTATTAAGTATTATTATCTTATCTAACTTCTTATCCTGTTCTGCAAGATAGTTAATATAATACTTTGTTCCTGCCTCTAGCTGACTTACTCCATCAAATCTATAATGCTTACCTGAAGCACTATCAGCATAGTAATGATTTAATTGTAATGATTGGTTAAATGTACTCATACCAAGTATGAGTACATTGTTTTCTGTTGTATTATTCATATTATCATCTCACTATCTATTTTAATTACGTAAAACAATCCTTTTTAGCTTTCTCAATTCCTCGATTAATAGCTCTATAGCACTCTTTAGCTCAGCAGAGTCATCTACTATCTTATCAGTATTAACATGGTCTATGTGATTTCTCTTTTTCTTTATATACTGATACAGATATGAAAGCATAATAAAGCTTTTCTTTTTATCCCAAGGAATAACATAGCTATATTCATATATATTTTCACCAGCATATATCTTAAAGGATCCATTAAAATCACCACTACCGCTGATTCTAAAACCATATTCACTAAGGAAAAAGCCTTCTATATCTTCTATTGTAGTATACTCGTCAAACTTATAAGACAAGAACTCATCAAATCCCTTATTTTCTTCGGAATTATCAGTCAAATCATTAGCAATATATACTTCTTCGAATCCATTCTTTTGTCTATATTTATGGCGATAAATTCTATTGGAAATAGCCTGTGTGGCCTGTCGCATAAGATATTCAATACCACTAAGCTCACTTCTATTAGCAATTTCTTCCACTAAGGAACTATATTCCTGATAGCTAAGGTCGTCAAGCTCCTTCAAATCTCCACCCTTTTTAATAGTAATAAATGTACCGTTTATACCTACATCAGCTTGGTCTTCGAAATTTAAAATTGGTAGATACTTCATCAAACTACTTTCAATAATATTAATAGCCTGTGTGTACATCTTTTTATTTTTGCACCACTCAATTATGGCAATAAATCTATCTAGAGGGTCATGGTCCAGCATGCCCTTAGTGTCCTCATATAGCTCATTAATAATCAAACGGAATCTACTTTTTTCAATAATGTCATTTTGGTCGGATTTGAAGTTTTCGATATTATTTAATTCCTCAATAAGCTTATCTATCTTACATATAGCTATTGATTCCATGGCATTCTTGAATAATCCTGCAAGCTTAACTATTTCAGGATCAACATCATCATTATTCTTAAAGAATTCATAAAGTCCATCACCAATTCCATAATTAGTAAGCAGGTTATATGCATTCAAAAGCTCATGCATCTCATAGTACTTTCTGGCATCTACAAATTGATGCTTAGGTACTGGTTTTCCCCTAGCATAGTCTGTTTCATATCTTTCCAGCTTGATTATCTTATCCTTAATCATTCCAATAATAGCATCAAACTGGAATATCCAATTTCTGTTTCCACCCTTTGTATCAACATATAGTTCCAAGCCATCATTCACATCTGACAATATTGCATTTTTCAATTTGAGTAGCTCTTCTATATCCTTACCATCTTCAAAATCTATAACAGTAAATTTTGGCATACAATCCTTGTAACGCTTCTTTAGCTTTTTTGTATTGCTACTTTCATCACATATAAATACATTGCCATCCTTATCCTTGTTGTTGGCTTGTATGTAGTCTTCATATCTTTGATTTTGCTCTGAATTTTCACCCAGATATCCCTTTATTCTATCCTGAAATACTTCTATTGAATTAGCATTATTCCATAGAGGATCTTTTGTCCTTTTATCCCTAGCAAACTTTGACGCAACCATTATAATCTCATCTACGGTTTTTACCTCTTCAGCTAGCTTATATATTACATACTTAGTAATTGGTTCTAGAGATATTAAACCATTACATTCAAAATTAGCATCATAATACATATTTACTTCAGGTTCATTAATTGTACTAACATTTAAAATAATCTTTCTACTTATACTCTTTTCTTTTTTGACCGGTTTTTCATCCATATAATCCACCTTATTATTTATCTTACTCTTATTACCTTTGTTATTTTTCTTGCCCTTAGCTTTTACAGCTCCAAAAAACTCGTCCTCATAATCTTCATCATAATATTTTCCCATAACAAAAACCTCCTTTTCTCTATAGGTTTATTCTTTACATATATAATCAACCTATGATATTATACCTTAATTCGACAATTTAATACAGTGCAAAATCATCATTTTATTCATAATAATCATCCTCACTTCTATATATCAACAGTCTACTTAAGCACCTATATACCTAATGCCCAGCTTTGACTTCCTCTTTGCCTTCCTAATAAAATACCACAAGCCGTATTTTTCCTTTTTGGCTTTTTCCTTATGTCCAACACCACAGTTATAGGTGTAATTATTTTTAAAACTAGCATATTTTTTACTGAAACAAACCTTATTAATATGCCTTGGTAAATATGTAATAACATCAACTACTGCCACAACAATATCCCATGCCATCGCCAGAAAGCTAACCAGTAACCCCACCAACAGATGAATCAGCACAGCTTTTATTATTGTTCCTATATTTAATCCACAGTTTATTAGGTCTGCAAATATGCACACCACCTGTAACACCATGCCTACCACAGCCCCAATGGTCATTGGCAGTTCGCGATCTCTTATATCAATAACAAATTCATTGATTTTCACAAAGGGATATGTTATTTTTCTTCCTAATTCTATTATATATTCTTTCATAGGCTATACCCCCCTTTAGGCAGCCACATGATCCTTCAATAGATCAAAGGCTGCATTTATCTTAGCGCACATTTCTACAGAACCACCCTGGTCAGGATGATACTTAACGGCAAGTTGTTTTCTTATTTTCTTTAATTGCTCTATGGTAAATGGTTTGGATATGCCTAATGTTTTCATAGCTTCCTCCAAAGCCAATTTGTTTTCACTGCAAGTTCTTTCTCTGTGTTTTTCGTGTCTTGAATTTCTTGTATTTTGCTTGTATTGTCTTTGTTTTGCCTTTCGTTCTTCTTCCCTTTTGGCATCCTCTTCCTGTTGCTTGAAATAATTATATATGCTTCTTGCGTTATACACCTGGTTATGTAAATTCTTTTGCAGCATGCTTACAATGGTCTGTAACATACCATCAAATTTGTAGAATATATTTCGTCCGGAAATACTATATATAACGTCCTTTGAAAGTATTATCTCTCTTATAACAATGTGTGGATGCTTTGTTTCTATCTCCAAGATAATATTTCCGTAAGCAACACTTCCACTACACAATCTAGACTGGTACAAGGGTTGAAAATCAAGCCTTACAGCTTCCACATCTCTTAAGCTTATCTCCCAATCCTTCACACATATACTTTCATTGCTAAGCTTAAATTCTCCGTATCTAAACCAACAATTAGAGGTTGCCTTGTGGATTATTGTATTAATGCCAAATATTTCCTTATCTCTCAATTCTTTGAGGTTATTCTTCACACAAGCTAACTGCATATCATAGCAGTCCCTGCAGATATAACCATTTTTTATCTTATTATCTTTATAGCTTATTGTTTCAAAGCAAAGCTTACATTTCATAATAATCACCTCCTAAAAAAGGCTATGTATATAATATATCAAAAGTATATTTCTCCAATTCACACAAAAAATGAAACCACCCTGATTTTACAGAGTGGTTTCATTTTTCATTATTCCGTCCCCTTGCGGGGTATTTACTTTATAAATTTTGTGAACTTTGTGTCTGAGGCAATGATTCACATATTTCCGTCCCCTTATGGGGTATAAAAATCAACAAATGAGACCCAGAGGTCAGATATACACAAGGAACATCTCCGTCCCCTTACGGGGTAATATTCAAATAATTTAAGCAGCGATATATTATTACATTGTAATATAGATACATCCGTCTCCTAATGGAGAATAGTTGCTTTATAAATTATAGAACATACTTTTATACATTTCAAGAATATCTTAGTATAAAGAAACCACCCTTTTTACAGAGTGGTTTCCTTACATAATATTACATTAAATCTTATTCGTAGTTCACAATCTCAATATCATTTACAACACCATTCATAAATGTGAAATTAATGCTATTTGCATATATCTCATCATTTGCATCATAGGTAGCTGTACGATATCCATACTCAGAATCCTCACTTACATACTCATCTGTTGGAGTACCCATAATTGCGATAACATCTTCATATGATGTACCCACTGTAATACCATTACATAAAGTAAATGAAGTAAATGCCTGATCCTCATAGTCATCAAGATAGAACTCGAAGCTTAATATATCACAATCAGTAACAGTCTTATCTGTATCAGTAAAGTTCTTGAACTGAATCATAAATGCTGAATCATCATTTGCATTGTATGCCCACTCACTAAATGAGTAGTAATTTGCCTCAAGAGTCTCTGCCTCGATTGATGAATCAACTGAGTATCCAGCCTCCTTAACCTGTGCATATGTAATAGGCCATGTATATACCTTTCCATCTAAAGCAAACTCAAGGCTCTTCCAATCATTAGTTGTGAATCCCATTGAAGAAACATCAACTAATGTTGAACCGTCACCAGTTGCTACTGGAGCTTCAGTAGTTGCTTCTGTTGTTGCTTCTGTAGTTGCCTCTGTTGTTGCTTCTGTGGTTGTAGCTTCTGTAGTTGCCTCTGTGGTTGTAGCCTCTGTTGTTGCTTCTGTGGTTGTAGCTTCTGTGGTTGCCTCTGTTGTCTTCTTATCCTTGTCCTTATCATCTCCACCGAGAATCAATACAAGTCCAACTATTATGGCAATAACTGCAACTGCACATACTGATATAATTGCAATCATTCCGCCCTTGCCCTTCTTAGGAGCATTGTTATTACCACCATTATTAAGGCTCATCTGTGGTGCCTGAGCAAACTGAGCTGCCTGACCAAACTGAGCTGCCTGCTGACCAAACTGAGGCTGCATTGGCATTCCCTGTGGTGCCTGGCCAAACTGTGGCTGCATTGGCATTCCCTGTGGTGCCTGATTAAACTGTGGCTGCATCGGCATTCCCTGTGGTGCCTGACCAAACTGTGGCTGCATTGGCATTCCCTGTGGTGCCTGGTTAAACTGTGGCTGTGAAGGCATTCCCTGTGGTGCCTGATTAAACTGTGGCTGCATTGGAACTCCCTGTGGTGCCTGTACTGATGGATTTCCCATACTATCCTGCTGGATTAATACGGTCCTTTCTTCATCCATGCCACCATTGTTGTTAAAATTGTTATCCATTTTCATTCTCCTCTTTATAAATAAAAAATATTCTTATAAGCATAACAATGTGATTTTACACCAAATCACTACACTTTTCAACACAAATCAAGTAAAAGAAATAATATTAAACTAATACAAAAACAAAGTTGCTTTGCCCTTTTCATACTGGGTTGCTAAGCTAGCTAATTTATCACCATTATAAATGTACCACTGGCCATCACATTTATATAACAAAAGCAAATAAACCTTATCCTTGTCTTTAATGGTTTCCATAGATTTAATAGCCTTATCATATGTATCATACTGTTCAAAGCCACGCTTAGAGACAAATTCTTTAAATTCATCATCCTTCCACCAGCTTTTCATCATACCATATAAATTACCATCATATTCCCAGCTAACCTTAACCTGTGCTACATATGCATCATCTATATCTACCTTAATCTGTTCACCTGTTTCAAGGTTATATCTACTTACTATGCTTTCAAGCTCATCCATATCAACCACTTCTTCATGTCCCAAAAGATCGGAGTATAAATCAAAATCTTCCAATGGTTTAATATCTATAATATCATAGGAAACCTCTAAACCATCTAAAGCCCTATCTTTAGAATTACCAAGATTTAAATCATTTTTAGAAGGTTCATATACATCAGTTACACAAGACAAAAATTTGAAAGCATCAAGCTCATATAATCCCCTTGAAAAGCCCATCAATCTAATATTTGTAAAGAAAAACAATTTATCTTCATCCTTATCATAAATTGGAAGACCTTCCTTAAGCTCATCTGTATAGGACAAATCATATATTTTAGTTGCATCCTTATCATTAATTGCTTCAAAATATTCATCTATTATCTTTCTCTGTGGTGATAATTTATTCATCAAAATAAGTGTAACAGCTAATCCAATAAAAACTAACGCCACTATGCCAATAATTAAAAATTTCTTATTAGATTTGTTCTTATTAGACTGATTCTTATATGATTTCTTCTTGTCGCCTTTACCAGATGCATTGTCATTCATACCATAATAAAAGCTTTGTTGACTTTTATACATAAATGATCCATTTGGATCACACATACTATAATTAATTATTTCATTATTTCTTGAACTAGTCTTTTTAACACCAGTTGGTGTACCACATATAATACAAAATGCATCAGTAGACTTTAATTCCTTTCCGCATTCATTACAATACATAACATAACCTCCAAATCATTAATACACATATAATATATAACATAAATCTTATAGATACAATAACATAAAAAAAGAATTGAACATAAGTCCAATTCTTTCTTTAATCTATCAAACTATAATATTGTACCTTCAGAACTTCACACAGATGAGATTTTTTATCTCTTCAAATATTCTCCCGTTTTCTAAGAAACCTCTAAGGATAAGCCCTCGACCTATTAGTACTAGTCAGCTGAATGTGTTACCACACTTACACTCCTAGCCTATCAACCTTGTAGTCTTCAAGGGGTCTTACTCCGAAGATGGGATATCTTATCTTGAGGGGGGCTTCACGCTTAGATGCCTTCAGCGTTTATCCCTGCCGAACTTGGCTACTCTGCTATGCACTTGGTAATACAACAGATACACCAGCGGTTCGTCCATCCCGGTCCTCTCGTAC
>JAFWZV010000014.1 GCA_017517305.1 Lachnospiraceae bacterium
ATATTACTAATTATATTTAGTTTAGTTTTTTATGCTGTAGGAGAGCCAGTATATGTATTTTTAATGATAGGAGTGTCTTTTGTAAATTACATATTTGGTTTAATAATAGGAAAGCACAAAAAATGTAAAAAACTATGGCTTATATTATCAGTAATTATTAATGTTGGAGTATTATTTGTATTCAAGTATGTGAATTTTATAATTTTCAATATAAATAACAGCTTTAATACAAATATTCCTTTAACTAAATTGGTTATGCCTATAGGTATTTCCTTTTTTACCTTTCAAGCTATGTCTTATGTTATAGATGTATATAGGAAGGATTGTGAGTACCAGAAGAATTACTTCAATGTATTACTTTATATATCCTTTTTCCCTCAGCTTATAGCGGGTCCTATTATAAAATACCACGATATGGAGAAAGAGATAACGGATAGGAAACAAACCTTAGATGATGTTGAATGTGGAATTAGAAGATTTATAATTGGTTTAACAAAAAAAGTTATTATATCAAATGCTATTGCACAGGTTGTAGACAATCTTATGTTAGATATTACAAATATGACAATGTTGGCAGCGTGGGTTATGGCAATTGGTTACGCGTTGCAGATATATTATGATTTCAGTGGCTATAGTGATATGGCTATTGGTCTTGGTAGAATGTTCGGATTTCATTTTAAAGAGAATTTTGATTATCCATATAGTGCTATAAGTATTAAAGATTTCTGGAGAAGATGGCATATATCCTTATCTACCTGGTTTAAGGAATATGTATATATACCTTTAGGTGGAAACAGACTGGGAAAGGTAAGAACGGTAATAAATAAATATATTGTATTCTTTCTTACAGGCTTTTGGCATGGCGCCAACTGGACATTTATCGCATGGGGAATTGTGCATGGAACATTTTCTGTGCTAGAGGAAACAAAGAATTTTAATATTAATAATATAAAATTCAAATCAGTGAGATATATTTATACGATGCTCATAGTGGTGTTAGCCTTTGTAATATTTAGAGCTGACACTTTGTCGCAGGCATTAGATATAATGTCTAAAATGTTTTATATAGGTGTTAAGGATGGAGTAACTAATATATATTTGCTTGCACAGCTAACTCCATATAAGATTTTTGCGTTTGTTATTGGTTTATTGTTTGCGTTTCCTTGGGTGGATAAATTGATGCTTAAACTAAAAAACAGAAGTAAGAATCAATGTTTATATAATATTTGTTATATAATATCAGGTGTATTTTTGTTAGGATGTTTGCTTCTATGCATTATTACACTTGCGTCAGATTCCTATAATCCATTTATATATTTTAGATTTTAAAGAGGCATTATGAGAACATATAAGATTGGTTTTATAATAGTATTTTTGATAATAATTGCATTACCCTTTGTAGGACTTATATGGTATGAAGAGCCAGAAACTACAGAGAATAAGGTTTTGACCCCCAAGCCAGTTTTGGTAGATGATGAAGGATTTAATATAAATTTTCTTCCTGAATTAGATGCTTACTATTCTGATCATTTCGCCTACAGACAGGAACTGGTTACTGCAAATGCAGTGGTTAAAGCTAATGTATTTGGTGAGTCCAGTGAGGAACTTGCTATTGTGGGCCAGGATGGCTGGCTCTACCTAAAGGTATCACTAGAAGATTATCAAGGTACAAATGTATCCTCAAATCGAGGACTTAACAATATGGCAAAGAGCCTTAGTCTTATGCAGGGGTATGTTGAAGGCTTAGGTGGCAGCTTTGTATTTGTTTGCGCTCCTAATAAGAATACTCTGTATCCTGAGTATATGCCATATTACTATCAAGTTATTAATGAGGATAATAATTTAGATTTATTAACTCCAAAGCTATATAAGTATGGAATCAATTACGTTGATGCTAAAGCTTTGTTTGAAGCAGAGAGTGATATTTTGTATCATGTAGGTGATTCACATTGGAATAACAAGGGAGCGGCTATGGTTCAGGATTTAATTCTTGATGAAGCAGGAGTGGACCATACTGATTTTACTACTCTTAGTTATAAAACCTATGATACATTTCAAGGAGATATAGATAAGATTTTGTATCCTCTTAATAGACATAATGAAATTGAATATGATTATTCTGAACATTTATTTTATAAATATTTAACACCGGTGACTGATGCACCCATTGTAGAACAAAATGTTGTTGAAACAACAAATATGAGTACTGATGGTGATAAGCTTCTTTGCTTTAGAGATTCATTTGGTAATACTTTACTTCCGTTTTTGGCTCATGAATTTGAATATTGTTATTTTAGCAAGAATGTGCCATATAGAATGGACTATATGTATGATAAGAGTACGAATGTGTGCGTAGTTGAATTAGTAGAGAGAAATCTTATTCAGCTTGTTAGATTTGCGCCTGTAATGCCGGCACCACTTAGAACCTTTGGAGAAACATGTACAGAATATAATAGTGAATGTACAACTCTCAATATATCTAGCTTTGAATCATATTATAAGCTTAGCGGTCAGGTTGATTGTGCATATGTTTCAGATGATTCTCCTATATATATAAGACTAAGTTCTGGTTCGAATATTTATGTTGTAGAGGCTTTTCCTGTTGATGAGGATTACAAGGGCGGAGCTGTTAGTGATTATGGGTATGTTGCGTACTTAAATCAGACTTCGCTGCCGGTTGGAGAATATACAGTTGAAATTATTACAGAAAATGGTGTATATTATAATATGATTTGTGATACAAATATTATATTTTAGAGTATAAGGAGTATACATATGAAGAAAAATATAATTGTTTTATTGGTGTCAGGATTGTTATTAATAGGTCTTGTGGCATGTGATTCAGATAATAAAGTTGATACAGACACAACAGAGGTTACAACCGTTGAGACAACAGAAGCCATAACAGAAGAAAAGACTACAGAAGAGTCTACTTCTGAGGAAAAAACCACTGAAGAAAAAACCACTGAAGAAAAAACCACAGAGGAGTTAACAACAGAAGCACCAGTTACAACAGTAGCACCGGCAACAACAGCAGCGCCGGCAACAACAGCAGCGCCAGTGACAACAGCAGCACCAGCAACAACAGCAGCGCCGGTAACAACAGCAGCACCAGCTACTGAGGAAGAAAGATATATTATTTCACAGACACCTAATTGCGAAAAGGGTGGATATGATATATTGTGGAGTGATGGTACTGTGGAATGGGTACCATAATAGATAGTTAATAAAAAATGTAGGAGAACTTCAATGTTCTCCTTTTTTCTTTGGAATCAATCTTTTAAATTAAATTGAACATATGTACAAAATATGATAAAATACATTAGTTTGAAATATGTTAATAAAGTAAAAAAGGAAAATATATATGCATCGTTTTTTTGTAGATAATTGCAATGGTTTTTCAGACAATATAATAATTACCGGCAGTGATGTTAATCATATAAAAAATGTTCTGAGAATTCGTCAAGGTGAGAGAATTCTTGTCAGCGATGGTAATGGTATTGATTACGAGTGTACTGTCACAGATATGGATGATGATACAGTTACAGCTAGAATAGAAGATGTTCTCAAGAATTCTGCTGAGCTTTCCACTAAGATTACTCTTTTTCAGGGTATGCCTAAGTCAGATAAGCTGGAATTGATTATTCAAAAGGCTGTTGAACTTGGTGTATATGAGATAATTCCTGTTATTACCAAAAGATCAGTGGTGAAAATTGATGAAAAGAAGGCTTCTAAGAAACTTGATAGATATAATGGTATTGCAGAAGCTGCAGGTAAACAATCAGGACGAGGAATTATACCACAAGTTAAAGATTTTATGAGCTTTAAACAGGCTATAGAATATGCAAAGAACTTAGACATGAATATAATTCCTTATGAAGAGGCGAAAGGCTTGGAATATTCTCGACAAGTGATAAAGGATATTAAAGGCAAGAAAAATCTTGGTGTTTTTATAGGTCCAGAGGGTGGTTTTGCAAAAGAAGAGGTAGATATGGCTATTGATATGGGAGCTAAGTGTATAACCCTTGGTAATCGTATACTTAGAACAGAGACAGCTGGACTTGCTGTGATATCAATTATAATGTTTGAGATAGATGAGTAGGATATAGTATTATAAATGTTTCTTTTTGAACAAGGGAGATAAATTTAAGATGGAAGTATATTTTGATAACGCTGCCACAACTAAAGTGTATTCAGAGGTCAAAGAGCTTATGATTAAGCTTTTAGAAGAGGATTATGGTAATCCTTCTTCTCTTCATATGAAAGGTGTTGAGGCAGAGAAATATATAAAAAAAGCCACAACACAAATTGCCACAGAGCTTAAGTGTCAGGAAAAAGAGATAGTTTTCACCTCTGGTGGTACAGAAGCAAATAATTTTGCTTTAATCGGTGGTGCCATGGCTCACAGACGTGCAGGAAAGCACATTGTTACAACTAATATTGAACATGCCTCTGTAAGTGCAACTTTAGAGTTTCTTGTAAAGGAAGGCTATGAGGTAAGCTATATTGGTGTAGATGAGAAGGGTATTGTAAAACTTGATGAGTTAAAAGCTGCGCTTCGTGAGGACACCATACTAGTGTCTGTTATGTATGTTAATAACGAAATTGGTTCAATTCAACCTATAGAAGATATATCAAAGATAGTTAAGGCATATAATCCACAGATTCTTCTTCATGTGGATGCGGTACAGGCCTTTGGAAAGCTAAGATTTTCACCTAAGAAGCTTGGTGTGGACTTGCTTAGTATTAGCGGTCATAAAATCCATGGACCTAAGGGGTCGGGAGTATTATATATTAAGGATAAGACTCTTATTAGACCAACCATGTATGGTGGTGGTCAGCAAAAGGCTATGCGTTCCGGTACAGAGAATGTTCCTGCAATTGCAGGTATGGGTTTGGCTGCAGAGCTTATGTATAAGAATCATGATGATAAAATGGAACATATCAAGAATTTAAAGGATACATTTATTGATAAGGTAATCAAGCTTGAAAATGTATTCGATAATTCCGGTGAGGCTCCACATATAGCCAGCATTACATTTGTTGGAATAAGAAGTGAGGTAATGCTTCATGCTTTAGAGGAAAAGGGAATTTATGTTTCCTCTGGATCGGCCTGTTCCTCAAATAAGACAAATGTAAGTGGTGTATTAAAAGCTATAAATCTTCCGAAGGAAAGGCTTGAATCTACATTAAGATTCAGCTTTTGTGAGTCAAATACTATGGAAGAGGTTGAATATGCAGTAAAGTGTATAGAGGAGATACTTCCGGTTTTTAGAAGATATATTAGAAAATAGTTTTTTGATGAGATTAATATAACCATATTGGAGGTTAAGTATGAATTATAAGATGTTTCTAGTGAAATATGCCGAGATAGGCACTAAGGGCAAAAATAGATATGTATTCGAAGAGATTATGTGTAAGAGAATGCGAGCTTTGCTTAAGAGACATGGTAGCTTTGAAGTTAAGAGAGAGTATGGAAGAATATTTGTAGAAGCCCTCTCTGACTACGATTATGATGATGTGATAGCTGCATTACAGAAGGTGTTTGGTGTTGTTGGTATTTGTCCTGTAGTTGTTGTAGAAGATATAAGCTTTGACAAAATTTCTGAAGCTGTAGTTTTATATGTTGAAAATGAGTTTACATACAAGGATTTTACATTTAAGTCACATGCAAAAAGGGTTAATAAGAGTTATCCTATGTCTTCTATGGAACTTAATTGCGAGATAGGAACAGTGCTTCTTGATAAGTTCCCTGATATGAAAGTAGATGTTCATAATCCGGCCGTTATGATAAATGTTGAAGTAAGAGATGTAGCATATATTTATTCTAAGACTATTCCAGGTCCAGGTGGGCTACCTGTTGGAACCAATGGTAAGGGTATGACTCTTTTATCAGGTGGTATCGACAGTCCAGTTGCCGCTTATATGATAGCTAAAAGAGGAGTTGAGCTGGAGGCAGTGTATTTTCATGCCCCTCCATATACTAGTGAGAGAGCAAAACAGAAGGTTGTTGATTTGGCTAAGCTTGTATCACAGTACTCGGGTCCTATTAAGCTTCATATAGTTAATTTTACAGATGTTCAACTTGCAATATATGATAACTGTCCTCATGATGAGCTTACTATTATTATGAAGAGAGTATTCTATAAGATGGCTCAGGATCTTGCCTTGGCAAATGATTGTCAATGTATTATAACTGGTGAGAGTATTGGCCAGGTTTCAAGTCAGACAGTTCAGAGCTTATCTGTTATTGATTTAGCTGCCGATAAGCTTCCAGTTATGAGGCCATGTATTGGTATGGACAAGCAGGAAATAATAGATTTGTCTGAGAAGATTGGAACCTATGAGACTTCCATTCAACCTTATGAGGATTGCTGTACAACCTTTGTTGCTAAGCATCCTGTTACTAGACCTAAGCTTGATAAAATATTAGAATCCGAGCAGGCGTTAGTTGGCAAGATAGAGGAATTGTATGAAAAGGCTATGAATGAGGTTGAAGTGGTAATTTGTAAATAGCCTTTGGAAATTACTTAGATACATCCTAAATATATATATATGATAGGACAATAATATAATATGATTATAAGTAATATAAAACATCAGCAATTGAACAAAAATAATTATGCAATGGGAGTGACCTGTCTATTAGGTTCTGTGCTATGTTTTTCCTTGATGAATTTATTCGTCAGATTAGCTGGTGATTTACCCTCAATTCAAAAAAGCTTTTTTAGAAATGTGATTGCTCTTATAGTTGCTCTTGCTGCCTTGGCTAAGTCAGGAGGAAATTTTAAATTTAAGAAAGGAAATTTTAAAGATTTATTTCTTCGTTCTTTGGCTGGTACTATTGGAGTTTTTTGTAATTTTTATGCTATGGATAATTTGAATATATCAGATGCATCAATTCTTAATAAGTTATCTCCGTTCTTTGCTATTATATTTTCCTTTTTTATACTTAAAGAAAAGGCAAATAAGTTTGAATGGTCAGCGGTTATAATTGCATTTATTGGAGCACTATTTGTTATTAAACCATCCTTTGATGTGGAAGTAATACCTTCATTCATAGGATTTTTAGGTGGCTGTGCAGCTGGTATGGCATATACTTATGTTAGAAAATTAGGTCTTAAGGGTGAGAGAAGTATGATTATAGTGTTGTATTTTAGCATTTTTTCTACTTTGTGTACACTTCCATATATAATATTTAACTATTCACCTATGAGTGCTAAACAAGTATTTATCTTGATTTTATGCGGTCTTAGTGCGGCTGGTGGTCAGGTACTTATAACAAAGGCATATTCCTTTGCGCCAGCTAAGGAAATATCAGTTTTTGATTTTTCAATAGTAATAACTACGGCTATTTTAGGCTTTTTCTTTCTTAATCAAATACCAGACATATTTAGTGTGGTTGGTTATGTAATAATAATTGGAGTTGCAATTGTTAAGTGGCGTTATGGCTTGAAAAAAACTAATTAAAAAGGATGGTTGATATGATTCTATATAACGCTGGTAAAATTAAATCATTTGAGAACTTAAAGGCTCTTGCATTAACAGTGGGAGAAACTGAAGAATTTGCTGCAACCTTGTGGCGGGATATGCTTCAAGAACAGGAATTGTTAGAGGAATTTAACTATTATGTAGTTAATAGAACTCTTAAAGGTACTGTAAAATGTGGTGACTTTTCTTTGCTAGATTTATATTTTGCTCAAATGAATAAATATAATTATTTTCATGATATAGGTAAAAATCCAAACAATTGTAATAAGGAGAGGATGATTCTTCATGCATTTAAACAGATGGTTGAAATGAAGAAAGACCCTGAATATTTGAAACATTTCGAAAGTGCTGAATATAAAAGCATGGATGTTATGTAATAAATTATTTAATTAAATTCGCTTATAGGCATTTGCAATGTGTTATATGGTTCAAGTGCTTGTAATATATATGAACAGGAGAGAAATTATGAATATTGAGAAGATTATTGCAGAGGAATTAAATGTTAAGGTTTGGCAGGTTGAGAAGACGGTTGAGCTTATCGATGAGGGCAATACAATTCCATTTATTTCCAGATATCGTAAGGAGGTAACAGGTTCTCTTAATGATGAGCAACTTAGAACCTTAGATGAGAGACTTACATATCTTAGAAATCTTGAAGATAAGAAGGGGACTGTTCTTTCTACTATTGAAGAACAGGGTAAGCTTACTGATGAATTAAAGAAGCAGATTGAAGAGTGTATGACAATGGTGGCTCTTGAGGATTTGTATAGACCATATAGACCGAAGAGAAGAACTAGAGCAACGATTGCAAAGGAAAAGGGATTAGAGGGACTTGCAAATATTATAAGCTTGCAGATGACTAATAAGACAATTTTAGAAGAAGCTGAAGCTTATATCTCAGAGGAAAAAGAGGTTCTTACTGCAGAGGATGCTATAGCGGGTGCTAAGGATATTCTTGCAGAGATTTATGCTGATGAAGCAGATTATAGAACTAAGATTAGAGATTTAACTAGAAATAAGGGTAAGCTTTTATCTTCTGCAAAGGATCCGGAAGCAAAGTCAGTGTACGAAATGTACTATGAATTTGAAGAAGAAATTAAGAAGATGGTAGGATATAGAATACTTGCTGTAAATAGAGGTGAGGCTGAAAAAATCCTTACTGTTAAGATAGAGGCTCCTGTAGCTGATATTATAAAATATCTTAAGAAGCAAATTATTGCTGTAGAAGACCATGATAGTGCAAAATATCTTGCAGAGGCTGTGGAGGATAGCTATGAAAGACTTATAGCACCATCTATAGAACGAGAGATAAGAAATGAGCTTACTGAGATGGCGGAGGAAGGTGCTATAAATGTATTTGGAAAGAATCTACATCAGCTTCTTATGCAACCGCCTGTTGCAGGTCAGACAGTTTTGGGTTGGGACCCTGCATTTAGAACAGGCTGTAAGCTTGCTGTAGTTGATCCTACAGGAAAGGTACTTGATACAGTTGTAATATATCCAACTGCACCACAGAATAAGGTTGCAGAGGCAAAAGCCGTTTTAAAGAAGCTTATAGATAAGTATGGAATAACACTTATCTCTCTTGGAAATGGTACTGCAAGCCGTGAGTCTGAGATGGTAATCGTTGAGCTTTTAAAAGAAATAAAGGCGAATGTTAAGTATGTTATTGTAAATGAAGCAGGAGCATCTGTTTATTCTGCTAGTAAGCTTGCAACAGAGGAGTTTCCTAATTTTGATGTTGGGCAGCGTTCTGCTGCTTCAATAGCAAGAAGATTACAGGATCCACTTGCTGAGCTTGTTAAGATTGATCCTAAGTCAATTGGTGTTGGTCAGTATCAGCATGATATGAATCAGAAGAATCTGGGTAATGCCCTTACTGGTGTAGTAGAGGATTGTGTAAATAGCGTTGGAGTTGACTTAAATACAGCATCGGCATCACTACTTGAGTATATTTCTGGAATAAATAAGACTCTTGCTAAGAATATTGTATCTTATCGAGAGGAAAACGGTCAGTTCAAAAACAGAAAAGAGCTTCTTAAGGTGGCAAAGCTTGGTCCTAAGGCCTACGAGCAGTGCGCAGGTTTCCTTAGAATAAACGGTGGAGATGAAATACTTGATAATACATCAGTACATCCGGAAAGCTATGATGCTACCAAAGCACTTATGGCAAAGCTTGGACTTTCTGATGAAGAGTTAAAGAAGGGCGGACTTAAGGGAATATCTAAGAAGGTAACTAATACTAAGAAGATTGCAGAAGAGTTAGGAATAGGTGAACCTACACTTATAGATATTATTAGCGAGCTAGAAAAGCCAGGACGTGACCCTAGAGAGGAAATGCCAAAGCCAATCCTAAAAAGTGACGTTCTTGAGATGAAAGACCTTAAAGAAGGAATGGAGCTTAAGGGAACTGTACGTAATGTTATCGATTTCGGAGCATTCATAGATATCGGAGTACACCAAGACGGTCTTGTACACATATCAAAGATGAGCGACAAATACATCAAGCACCCACTAGAGGTGGTAAGCGTAGGAGATGTAGTCGATGTAACAGTTCTTGCAGTAGACTTAGAGAAGAAGAGAATACAGCTTTCAATGATATAAGATAAAGTTGTACTTTTATTATTAATGTTGACAATTAAAAAGATGTGCGCCATTAACTTTTATCCCAGCCACGACAGGGTCGGTACTAAGCTGACCGTTTTAAGTGTCAGCGTGGACCGACCCTAGGCAGGCTGGCCATTATACTAAAATGCGCACATCTTTTTTAGTGTTCATAAAAAAATAGCATAAGAAAAACCGGTCAACGACCGGTTTTTCTTATGCCCATAAACCAATTAAATTAAGCACGCTCAACTTTTCCTGACTTTAAGCATGATGTACAAACGTAAATCTTCTTTGCTGATCCATCAACGATAGCCTTAACAGACTTAATGTTTGACTTCCACATTCTATTTGATCTTCTATGAGAATGGCTCACGTTGTTTCCGAAATGAGCACCTTTTTCACAAATACTACACTTTGCCACTGTTAGCACCTCCTTGACAAAACAATTTTGTTTACCTCCGTAAACTCACAACGTACATATAATAACAAAAAACATTATAATATGCAAGAAGAAAATTCATAATTTTTTCATTTTGTTAGAAATTGTTACTTTTACTTGATTAAATTAATTGTTATGGGTATAATTAACATGATATTGTGCGTATTAAAGTATGACATTTTATACTGTAGTACATCAAATAATAAATAGTTTGTTATAAATAATATAAGGGGGTAATGTTCATGAGTGGATATATGTCTAACGAGAACGGTGAAATAATTATTGAGAATGAAGTTATTGCCCAGTATGCTGGTAATGCTGCAGTTGGTTGCTTTGGTATTGTTGGTATGGCAGCTATTAGCATGAAGGATGGTATTGCTAAGCTTCTTAAAGGAGATAAGATTAGCAGGGGTGTGAATGTTGTTATTGGTGAGAATAATGAGCTTACAATTGATTTTCATATCATAGTGGCTTATGGAGTAAGTATTTCAACTGTATGTGATAATTTGATTAGTACTGTTAAGTATTCAGTTGAAGAGATGGCTTCAATGCCTGTTAAGGCAATCAACATCTTCGTTGAAGGTGTAAGGGTTATAGATTAGTAGGAGGAAATTTAAAGTGGCTATTAAGAAGATTGATGCAAATATGCTTCAGAAAGCATTTATTGCAGGTGCGTATAATTTAGAGAAGAACAAGGACTATATTAATGAGCTTAATGTATTTCCTGTACCAGATGGTGATACAGGTTCTAATATGTCTCTTACTATTATGGCCGCAGCTAAGGAGGTTAGTGCATTAGACAATCCTTCCATTGCTGATTTATCTAAGACTATATCAAGTGGTTCACTTAGAGGTGCCAGAGGTAATTCTGGTGTTATACTTTCACAGCTCTTAAGAGGCTTTTGCAAGGAGATAAAGGATAAGAAGGTTATTACTCCTACTGTTCTTGCTGATGGATTTGTAAGAGGCTGTGAGACAGCATATAAGGCTGTTATGAAACCAAAGGAGGGTACAATTCTTACTGTTGCTAAGGGTCTTGCTGAAAAGGCAGTTGAAGTAGCTGCTGAGGGTGTTGACTTTGTAGAAATGGGTGAGAAGGTTATAGAATATGGTAATGAAGTTCTAGCTAAGACTCCTGATATGCTTCCTGTATTAAAAGAGGCTGGGGTTGTAGATTCTGGTGGACAGGGTCTTATGGAGTTTATTATAGGTGCATACAATGGACTTATAGGTAAGGAGGTTGTTGATGATAAAATTATGTCAGCACCTAAGGTAAATGTATCTACAAATGTAAGCTCTGAGGATATAGATACTTCACATATCACATTTGGTTATTGTACAGAGTTTATTATCCTTCTTGAGAAGGAATGGAATATGGATATAGAGCTTAAGTTTAAGGAATTCTTGGGTTCTATAGGTGATTCTCTTGTTGTTGTATCTGATGATGAGATAGTAAAGGTTCATGTTCATACTAATCATCCAGGTCAGGCTTTTGAGAAGGGTCTGGAGTATGGTCAGCTTACTAATATGAAGGTTGATAATATGAGAGAAGAGCACCGCGAGAAGGTAATTATGGAGCAGGATAGACAGAAGGCTGCAGAGAAGGAGCTTGACGCAGTTGAGGCTAAGGCAGATGAGCCTAAGAAGCCTTATGGCTTTGTAGCTGTTTCTGTAGGTCAGGGCTTAAATAGCATTTTCCTTGATCTTGGTGTCGATTATATTATCCAGGGTGGTCAGACTATGAACCCAAGTACAGAGGATGTTCTTGGTGCTATAGCTAATGTTAATGCAGAAACTGTATTTGTTCTTCCTAATAACAAGAACATTATCCTTGCTGCTAATCAGGCTGCATCCATCGAAGATGACAAGAACGTTGTGGTTATTCCTTCAAAGACAATACCTCAGGGTATTGGAGCTATGATTGGCTTTGAGGAGAGTATGTCTGCTGAGGACAACGAAGCTAGTATGACTGAGGCAATGTCAGCAGTAAAGTCTGGTCAGGTTACTTATGCGGTCAGAGATACATCTGTAGATGGCAAGGAAATCAAGATTGGTGACTTTATGGGTATTGATGATACTGGTATTAAGTCAGTTGGCACCGATATAGTAGAGGTTATCAAGGAGTTAATTAAGGAGATGTCTGATGAGGATTCAGAGCTTCTTAGCGTATACTATGGTGAGGATGTATCTGAGGAGGATGCTGAGGCTCTTGTAGCTACTCTTGAAGAGGAACATCCTGATTACGAGATAGAGCTACATGCTGGTAATCAGCCGGTATATTATTATATTATTTCAGTTGAATAATGTTTAATTATGCACCCGAGCAAGTTATTGTTCGGGTGTTTTTTATATGTTTTGATACAATTTAGATACATTTTAATAATATAATATTTGTGATGAATTGTATTCAAAGGAGAAAACCTATGAAGAAAATATATTTGTTAAATATTATATTAATAATAATTCTGGGATGTTCAGCCTGTAAGAATAAAGAAGTTGATTATGTAGATGATGGTATTCATACCCAAACTGAATCTTCAAAGGTAGATATGTCCACAGGAAAAATAAAAGACAAGCTAAGTGTACCTGATTCATGGACTGAGAAGGTTGATTCTGATAAAGGAATAACAATAGGAGCAAATATTTTAGTTCCCGATGTTTCGTCTATGAAGGTTATTGAAGCTACTGAGTTTCATCCAAGTGATGAAGATAAGAAGCAATTTATAGCATCTATTACTAGTGAAGCTGTATATGATTATCCTGTTACTTATGATGAGATGACAAAGGAACAGCTGGAAGAATATATTACTTATAACGAAGATTGTTTGAAGCAATCAAGCGATATATTGCAGGACAATGAGAAAGAGGATATAAAAAATACCTTACAAGAGTTATATACATATTACGAATTGGCACCAGAAGAGTATTCTTTAACAACAGATTATTCAAGTTATTCCTATTATACAAAGTATGATAATAGAAATGTGATTATTCAATTTATGGGTGGTGATGAAAATACAGATATAATAATGCGTCCTGATGATTATAATGTTAATATCGAAAGCGAAGTATATGATATTGTTGGATTTCAAATTATGAATAAGGATACTGACGCAGAAAATAAATGTAAAATAAATGAGGATGATGCAAAAGAACTTGCATACGGATTTGTAGATAAGCTTGGATGTGGGGATTTTGAAATAGTTGATACATATCCCTTGGCGTGCACAGCATATAAGAATGATGAGCATGAATTGATTTATAATGGATATACATTTGTGATGAATAGAAATATATATGGTGTGACGGTAGACTCAAGAGATTGGACCTTACCAAATAGTCATCCACAAAGTGAATATATGAGCTCTATGTCTGAAGAATATAGTGGATGGGTGCAATGGCCTGGATATGGCTTCGAAATTATGTATGTTTGTGTAAATGATGATGGAGTTGTATATTTTTCATATAGTGCACCGTATAAGTTAGGTGAGGTGAGTAGTAGTGATGTAAATCTTCTATCTTTTGATCGAATTCAAAATACTATCAGAGAAGAAATTATTAAACAGGAGGGTATATATGATTACAAGCTGTTTAATAATATGGAATTGAAATATGTGCCGATTAAAGACGAAGCTAATCATGGGAAATATTCTATAATTCCAGTTTGGATATTGTCTGCGGGTGATGTTTATAGTACATCAGCGTATGTAGTTGTAAATGCAATTGATGGAACTATTGTATATATGTACGAGCAGTATTATGAGATAGAGTTCGAAACGGATAGTGATTAAAATGTAAAACAAATATTGATTATTTAGAGTCATATATGATACTTTATGTATAGTATATGGCTTATTTTTATTGGGAGAAAACATGCAATTAAGTGACAACATAACCACAATTAAAGGAATAGGCGAAAAAACTGCTGCCGCATTTGCTAAGCTTGGAGTTCATACTGTAGATGATTTAATTCATACATATCCTAGGAATTATCTGTCCTATGGAGAACCGGTTGACATTAAGGATACAGTAATAGGAGAACGCCAGGCTATTTGTGCTGTTATTTCTTCTTATGTGGATACTAGGAAGGTGAGAGGTCTTACACTTACTAATATCAGTGTCAAGGATCAAACAGGTAACGTTAAAATTACGTGGTTTAATTCACCATATCTGAAGAATGTTCTTCACAGGGGAGATACATATGTATTTGTTGGTACAGTAAAGGTTAAGAATAATATGCGAGTAATGAATATGCCTGAGTATTACAAGCTGTCTCAATATCAGGATATGAGACAGGAGATGCAACCTGTATATCCACTTACTTCGGGATTGTCCAATAAGACATTTCAAAAGGCTATTATTAGTACCCGAGAGATGATTTATAGCTTGACAGATTATATTCCTGATGAGGTAAAAAAGGAATATAACTTAATGGATATTAGTGAAGCCTATGAAAATATTCATTTTCCTATGAACGAAACTGTTCTTAAGAATGCTATCAAAAGACTTGCATTTGATGAGTTTTATAAGTTTTTGTATGATATGTCCAAGCTTAAGGAGGAGAATATAAAGCTTACCAATACTCATAGAATCGTTCAGGGCAAGAATGTTGCTGAATTTGTAAATGATCTATCATTTAGTCTTACTAAAGGACAACAACAGGCTATTGAGGATATCTTGGCTGATATGCGTAGTGACAATGTTATGAATCGTCTGGTTCAGGGTGATGTTGGATCTGGAAAGACAGTTGTGGCTGAGGCTGCACTATTTGCATGTATCAAAGAAGGCTATCAAGGTGCTTTGATGGTACCAACAGAGGTTCTGGCAAAGCAACATTACGAGGAGATAAGTAAAATATTTGCTAAGTATAATATAAATACAGTTTGTTTGGTAGGTTCTACACCAATTAAAGAAAAACGTCATATATATGAAGGATTAAAATCTGGAAATATAGATTTGGTAATAGGAACTCATGCCCTTATAGAGGATAAGGTTGAATATTACAATCTTGGGCTTGTTGTCACAGATGAACAGCATCGTTTTGGTGTTAATCAGAGAAAGAAGCTGTCTAATAAGGGCGATTCACCTCATACTCTTGTAATGAGTGCAACGCCAATACCTAGAACACTGGCAATTATAATGTATGCGGACCTTGACATATCTGTTATATCAGAGCTTCCTAGAGGTAGAAAACCAATAAAGAACTGTGTTGTTGGAACTAATTATAGAAATACAGCCTATAGATTTATTGCGTCACAGGTTGAAGAAGGTTCACAGGTGTATGTGATATGTCCAATGGTGGAAGAAAGTGATACTATGGACCTTACTAATGTTACTGAATATACAGAAACTATGAAGGCTAATCTTCCGTCTAGTGTAAGAGTTGCTATGCTTCATGGAAAGATGAAGGCAGATGAAAAGAATTCTATAATGGATGAATATATTGCGGGTAATATAGATGTACTGGTTTCTACAACTGTTATTGAGGTAGGAATTAATAATCCTAATTCAACAGTTATGATGGTGGAAAATGCAGAGCGATTTGGATTGGCTCAGCTTCATCAGCTAAGGGGTCGTGTTGGTCGAGGCAAGAAACAATCTTACTGTATATTTATTAATGGCAAGGAGAGCAAGGAGTCTATGGATAGACTAAGAGTTTTGGAAAATTCCAATGACGGTTTCTTTATTGCCAATGAGGACTTAAAGCTTAGAGGTCCAGGAGATTTCTTTGGTATTAGACAGAGTGGTGAAATGCTATTTATGTTGGCAGATATATATAATCATTCTGATATGTTAAAATCTGCACAGGAGATACTATCGAAGTATGGTAATAGCTTAGAACCAACTAAATCTAAGATTATTACTTCTTTAAACGAAAATGCAGTGTTGTAGCATTGCTTTTTCGTTAATAATTGTAATTTTTTGAGGTGATTTAAGTATGTTTTTATTTGTAAAAATATGCAATAATCACCTTATTTTATGCTTGAAGAACATATACTTTGATGATATAATTATGGAGATTGCATTAAGACCCAACCGAGACTACTGAAAATGGTATTTTTTAATACATTTTATGTAGTCAAAAGTGCTATTTTCAGTTGTTTCGGCGTCTTAATGAAAAAAATTAATTTAAGGAGATTTTGTATTATGTACAAGAAGTTTGAGATGGAGCTTGCAGGTAGAACTCTTAGAGTTGATGTTGGCAGAGTTGCAAAGCAGGCAAATGGTGCAGCACTTATGCACTACGGAGACACAGTTGTTTTATCAACAGCTACAGCTTCAGAGAAGCCAAGAGAGGGTATTGATTTCTTCCCACTTTCAGTTGAGTATGAGGAGAAGCTTTACGCAGTAGGTAAGATTCCTGGAGGATTTAATAAGAGAGAGGGTAAGGCTAGTGAGAATGCTATTCTTACTTCAAGAGTAATTGATCGTCCTATGAGACCACTTTTCCCTAAGGATTATAGAAATGATGTTACTCTTAATAATATGGTTATGTCAGTAGATCCTGAGTGTTCACCAGAGCTTACAGCAATGCTTGGTTCTGCAATTGCTACAGCTATTTCAGATATTCCATTTGATGGTCCATGTGCAACAACTCAGGTTGGTATGATTAATGGTGAGTTCGTATTTAACCCAAATGCAACTCAGAATCTTGTTTCGGACCTTAAGCTTACAGTTGCTTCAACTAGAGATAAGGTTATTATGATTGAAGCAGGTGCTAATGAGATTCCTGAGGCTAAGATGATTGAGGCAATATATGCTGCTCATGAGTTGAACCAGAAGGTTATAGCATTTATCGATGAGATAGTTGCAGAGTGTGGTAAGGCTAAGCATGAGTATACAAGCTGTGCTATTCCAGATGAGCTTTTTGCTGCAATTAAGGAAATTGTTACTCCAGAGCAGATGGAGGTTGCAGTATTTACTGATGAGAAGCAGGTTAGAGAAGAGAATATTAGACAGATTAAGGACAAGCTTGAGGAAGCCTTTGCTGATAAGGAGGATTGGTTAGCTGTTCTTGATGAGGCTGTTTACCAGTATCAGAAGAAGACAGTTCGTAAGATGATTCTCAAGGATGGTAAGAGACCTGATGGAAGACAGATGACTCAGATTAGACCTCTTGCTGCTGAGACTGATATTATTCCAAGAGTACATGGTTCAGCTATGTTTACTAGAGGACAAACTCAGATATGTAATGTGGTTACTTTAGCTCCACTTTCAGAGGCACAGAAGTTAGATGGTCTTGATGAGCTAGTAACTAACAAGAGATATATGCATCACTATAATTTCCCTTCATACTCAGTTGGTGAAACAAAGCCATCTAGAGGACCAGGAAGAAGAGAGATTGGTCATGGAGCGCTTGCTGAAAGAGCCCTTATTCCTGTACTTCCTACTGAAGAAGAGTTCCCATATGCAATTCGTTCTGTATCTGAGACATTTGAGTCAAATGGTTCAACATCTATGGCTTCAACATGTTCATCATGTATGGCTCTTATGGCTGCAGGTGTACCAATTAAGAAGATGGTTGCAGGTATTTCATGTGGTCTTGTAACTGGTGATACAGATGATGATTATGTTCTTCTTACTGATATTCAGGGACTTGAGGATTTCTTCGGTGATATGGACTTTAAGGTAACTGGTACTACTGAGGGTATTACAGCCATTCAGATGGATATCAAGATTCATGGATTAACAAGACCTATCGTTGAAGGTGCTATTGCAAGATGTCGTGAGGCTAGAATGTTTATCATGGATACTTGTATGAAGCCAGCAATAGCTGAGCCAAGACCAAACGTTGGTGAGTTTGCACCAAAGATTATTCAGACTGTAGTTGATCCTGAGAAGATTGGTGAGATTATTGGTCAGAGAGGTAAGACTATTAACTCAATTATTGAGGAAACTGGTGTTAAGATTGATATTGATGATGAGGGTAGAGTTTCAATCTGTGGCGTTGAGCAGGCAGGTATGGACAAAGCTCTTAAGCTTATTCGTTCAATCGTTGATCCACTTGAGGTTGGCAAGACTTACGAGGGTAAGGTTGTTAGAATAATGAACTTCGGTGCATTTGTTGAGTTATCACCTAATAAGGATGGACTTATCCACATTTCTAAGCTTGCTAACAACAGAGTTGAGAAGGTTGAAGATGTTGTTAATATCGGCGATGATGTTAGAGTTAAGGTTCTTGAAATTGATAGAATGGGTAAGGTTAGCCTTAGCTTAAAGGATGCTGAATAATATTTATTTGAAATAATGAATCTGTATGCCCCATTAAGTTGGGGCGTACAATATATTATAATTCTAGGAGGGCATTTCATGCGATTTGGTTATTTTGATGAGATTAACAAGGAATATGTTATAGATAGACCAGACACACCAGCCCCATGGGCAAACTATTTGGGTTCACCAGAATATGGTGCAATCATTTCTAATAATGCCGGAGGATATAGCTTCGTTAAGTCAGGCGCAAACGGAAGAATACTTAGATATGTATTCAATAATTTTGATCAGCCAGGAAGATATATTTACTTGAGAGATAATGATAACAATGATTTTTGGTCTGCTTCATGGCAACCAGTTGGTAAGGATTTATCAGTTTACAAGAATGAATGTCATCATGGTACAGGCTACACTAATATTAAGGCTTCTTATGATGGTATTGATTCAGAAGCATTGTATTATGTTCCATTAGATAAGACACATGAGGTATGGAAGGTTAAGGTTACTAATAATTCAGATAAGCCTAGAAATCTTTCTGTATTTGGTTACTGTGAATTTACTAATGATAATAATTATGAGCAGGATCAGGTAAACCTTCAGTATACTTTGTTTATTACAAAAACTTATTTTGAAGGTAATAGAATTAAGCAGGTTATTAATGAAAATGTTAATAAGGGTGCTATTAATGGTAGTGTAGTTCTTAACAGATTCTTTGGACTTGCAGGAACAGATGTTGCTAGTTATTGTGGTGATAAGGAAGAGTTTATTGGTAGATATCATTCTTATGCAAATCCAGTTGGAGTAGTAAATGGTAACTGTGGTAATAAGCTTAATTATAATGCTAATGCTTGTGGTGCTTTAGAGACAAAGCTTACACTTGCGCCTGGTGAGAGTAAAGAATTTGCCTTTGTTCTTGGTATGAAGAATGACGAAGAAATTAATGAGGTAATGAATTCTTATGCTGACGTTTCAGCTAAGACAGCATCAGAGCTTAAAGAGTTAATTGATAACTGGCATGGAAAGCTTTCTCACTTACAGGTTAATACACCAAGCGAGAGCTTTAATGCCATGATTAATACATGGAATGCATATCAGTGCTTTATGACCTTTATTTGGTCAAGAGCAGCTTCCTTCTCTTACTGTGGCCTTAGAAATGGATATGGTTATAGAGATACAGTTCAAGATATTCAGGGTATTATTCACCTTGAGCCTGAGATGGCCCTTGATAAGATTCGTTTTATGTTATCAGCCCAGGTTGATAATGGTGGTGGACTTCCTCTTGTTAAGTTTGATCATAATGCTGGTCATGAGGATACACCTGATGATCCATCATATGTTCAGGCTACAGGACATCCTGCATATAGAGCAGATGATGCTTTATGGTTGTTCCCAACAGTATATAAGTATATTGCTGAGTCTGGCAATGTGGACTTTATTGATGAGGTTATTGTTTTTGCTAACGGCGGTGAAGGTACAGTATATGAACACCTTAAGAGAGCAATTGATTTTTCTATGAATCGTCTTGGCAACAATAATATGCCAGCAGGACTTCATGCAGACTGGAATGACTGCTTAAGACTTGGCAAGAAGGGTGAGTCTACATTTGTAGCAATGCAGCTTTATTATGCTATGACAGTGCTTCGTATGTTCTCAGAGATGAAGAAGGATACAGAGTACATTGCTTATCTTGATAAGATTCAGAAAGAATTAGGTGATACTATCCAGTCTAAGTGCTGGGAGGAGGATAGATATATCAGAGGTTATAAGGAAGACGGTATGATTATCGGTTCTAAGAAAGACCCTGAGGCTAATATGTGGCTTAATCCACAATCATGGGCTGTAATTAGTGGACTTGCTTCTAAGGAGCAGGCTGAACTTGCCCTTGAGTCAGTTCATAGAGAGCTTAGTACTCCTTACGGATGTAGAGTAATGGCTCCTTCATATGTTGATCATGCTTTTGAAGGTGCATTAATGTTACTATTCAATCCATCAACCAAGGAAAATGGTGGTATTTTCTCACAGCCACAGGGATGGATAATTCTTGCAGAAGCTCTTATGGGACATGGTGATAGAGCATTTGAATACTTTACAAATAGTTCACCAGCTTCTATGAATGATAAAGCTGAGATTCGTAAGCTTGAGCCATATTGTCATGGTCAGTTTACTGAAAGCTCTGAATCTCCATTTGAAGGACGTTCACATGTTCATTGGCTTACTGGTACAGCTTCAACCGTTATGGTAGGTTGTGTTGAGGGTATCCTTGGTATGAGACCAGACTTTGATGGTATCAAAATTGCTCCATCTATTCCAAGTGATTGGAAGGAGTTTAGCATTACTAAGGACTTTAGAGGTAAGAAGCTTAATATTAAGGTTCTTAATCCAAATGGTGCCCAGAGTGGATATACTAGTCTTACATTGAATGGAAAGGCCATGGACGCTAATTATATTAAGGCATCAGAGTTGATGGACGAAAATGATATTGTTTTAACTATGTAAAAAAATAAATTTTTTGGAATTTATGTAAAACAGGTAACCTTTAGTGGCTACAAAAGGTTACCTGTTTTTGTTATTATCACCTTAGTTAATCTAATTGAGTTTGGTGTCAAGAAGATTTTCGTTTGGGGTGAAATTTCATATTTATGAGGTTAAGAGATTATTAGCTTTAGGTAAGTGAAGCTGGTAATCTCTTAATTTTTTGTGCATTTCTTTATTATTACATAATTTCTTGTATTATTGTTAATTCTAATAATTAAATCACTATTATAAGGAGAATAATATGGAACAGTTAGATAATAAAGAAAATGACAATTCAAAAAATAATACAATTAATGACGGATTAATAAAGGATTTTGGACAGATAATTCTAAATAATAATAAAAATGGATATAAAATTCATCTTCTGAATATTATTGGAGAGATAGAAGGTCATGAAAATTCATCTCCTATGACGAAAACCAGTAAATACGAGCATATTATACCATTGCTTGCTGCAGTTGAAGAGAATGATGATATAGATGGTTTACTTGTATTATTAAATACAATAGGTGGAGATGTTGAATCAGGACTTGCTATAGCTGAAATGATAAGTTCTATTAGTAAACCTAAGGTGTGTCTTGTTTTGGGTGGTGGACACTCCATAGGTGTGCCTTTAGCAGTTTCTGGGGATGTAACATATATTGCTTCAACTGCAACTATGATTGTACATCCTATTAGAGTGGGAGGAATGGTTTTAGGAGTTAAGCAAAATTTTGAATATATTGAAAGACTACAAGATAGAATATTAGACTTTACTGTGGAGCATTCACAGGTAGAAAAAAATAAATTAAAGGAGCTTATGTTTAATACCAAAGAGCTTACTAAGGACATTGGTTCTATATTGGTAGGAGAACAAGCGGTGGAAGTAGGAGTTATTGATAAGGTTGGTGGAATTAAAGAATCTCTTAATGAGTTATATGACTTGATAAATCATAGGAAAAATAGTAAAATGACTTAGTATGAATAAATTTATGAATACTTTATGCTACATTACATAGCATAAAGTTTACATATGTAAAAGGAGATAAGTTATGGCAGCTACTAATAAGACTGGTAATAATAAGGCTAAGTCTTCTGGAAATAAGAGTTCTAGCGGACAAAGAGCTTCTAATACAAGCTCCAGAGGTAAAAATACTGCTAATAATCAATACACTAAGGAAAGAAAAGCTGCAGCCAGGGCAGCATTGAATGATGAGGATGATGGACCATCTAGAAAGAATGAAATATATGTGTTTATTTATTTGGCAGTTGCTGTATTTTTGATTTGTAGTAATTTTGGATGGTGTGGTGTTATAGGTGATTTCATTTCCAAAATTCTTTTTGGATTAGTTGGAACTGTGTCTTATATTTTACCATTGTATATTTTTTTATCAGCGGCATTTTTGTTTTCCAACGGAGCTCATAAAAAGGTTATAAAAAGAGTACTATGTGTTGCTATATTTATAATTGCCCTTGCATTTATATGTCAGCTTATTAATGGCGCTGATGGTGAAACTGTAAAAAGCTTATACAAAAATGGCTCCTTAAATAAGCAAGGTGGAGGAGTTTTATTAGGAGGACTTGTTGTAATTTTACATAAGCTTATAGGATTTACGGGTTGTGTGATTGTTACAGTACTTCTTATAATTATTGGTATTATTGTAGTTATGGATGTATCTATAATTGATTCCATGAAAGCAAGGATGGTTTCTTTTGAAGATGATGATGGAGACGAGGATGATGAGTACATAGATAAAGATTTAGCCAAGCTTTCAGGTGATGAGATCAGAAGTCTAAAAAAGGATAATATCCTTGGCAATGTAATGGTTTTAGAATCTAAGGATACTAAGAAGACCAAGAAAAAGAAAGACAAGCAGAAGAATAATGTTGTTCTGTCAGAGGAAGTTCATGAGCTTAAACCATTAAAGGCCACAGATGATTTTACATTGGGCGATGCAATTAGAAGTGATGTTCCTATAGATGTAAGTGGAACTAGAATAGATTTCTTTAATAAACCAGTTACTGAAATCAAACCAACACTTGATGATGGGTTTAATGACAATAGTGATTATTTTGGAAGTAGTGCAGAAGAAAACATTAATGTTGCTCCAAAGAGAAAGCCAAGAAGAACAAAAGAATCTCAAGCTGAGGTTATGGAGGCTACTGCGTCTGTGTCAGAAGATATAAATGGTGTTAGTGCCAGTGCTATGAGTATATCAGATAATAGTAATGTTTCTGCTAAATTATTTGAAAGACAGTTGGCTTCTATTGAAGATTCTGGGGATGAAATTAAGAGAGAATATGTATTTCCGCCTATTAACCTTTTGAAATCTGGAAGAGGTAAAGCTGGTGCTAATAATGAAGTTTCTGTTAGAGAAACAGCTATGAAGTTAAAGAGCACTCTTGAAAGCTTTGGTGTAAATGTTACGGTTACTGACTATAGTTGTGGCCCATCTGTTACAAGATATGAGCTCCAACCAGAACAGGGAGTTAAGGTTAATAAGATTGTTGGATTGGCAGATGATATCAAATTAAATCTTGCTGCAGCTGATATTAGAATCGAGGCTCCTATACCAGGAAAAGCCGCAATAGGTATCGAGGTTCCTAATAAGGAAAGTTCAGCAGTATATTTTAGGGATTTATTAGAATCAGAAAATTTCAAGAATTTCAACTCAAACATTGCTTTTGCAGTTGGTAAGGATATAAGTGGTCAGGTTGTGGTTGCTGATATTGCTAAGATGCCTCATTTGCTTGTTGCTGGAGCCACAGGTTCAGGTAAATCTGTTTGTATCAATACTCTTATTATGAGTATAATTTATAAGGCTAAGCCTGAAGATGTTAAAATGATCATGATTGATCCTAAGCAGGTTGAATTAAGTATATATAATGGTATACCTCATATGTTAATTCCTGTTGTGACTGATCCTAAAAAGGCGGCTGGAGCACTTAACTGGGCAGTTATGGAGATGACTAACAGATATCAGCTTTTTGCACAATATAATGTTAGAAATTTACAGGGATATAATGAGAAGGTTAAGGCAGTTACTGGTCTTGAGGATGGTAATGAGGATTTAAAGAAGTTACCACAGATTATACTTATTGTAGACGAGCTTGCTGACCTTATGATGGTTGCACACCACGAGGTTGAGGATGCTATTGTAAGATTGTCACAGCTTGCTAGAGCTGCGGGAATTCATCTTGTTATTGCTACACAGAGACCATCAGTTGATGTAATTACTGGACTTATTAAGGCCAATGTTCCATCAAGAATAGCTATGACAGTATCCTCAGGTGTGGATTCTCGTACAATTCTTGATATGAATGGTGCAGAAAAGCTTCTGGGTAAGGGAGATATGCTATTTTATCCTACAGGATATCCAAAACCTGTTAGAGTTCAGGGTGCATTCTTGTCAGATGAAGAAATTGCAGGTGTTGTGGATTTCCTTAAGTCAAATAATGGTGAGACAGCTTATGATGATAAGATAACTCAGGAAATTTCAAGTACAGGCGCTTCAGGACTTCCTGGTTCTGGAGGAGCTGAACCTGATGTGGATGAGTATTTTGTAGATGCTGGAAAATTTATTATTGGCAAGGATAAGGCATCTATAGGAATGCTTCAGAGAGTATATAAAATAGGCTTTAATAGAGCTGCTAGAATTATGGATCAGCTTTCTGAGGCAGGTGTTGTTGGACCTGAAGAAGGTACTAAACCAAGAAAGGTTTTAATGACCCTTGAAGAATTTGATAATTACGTGGAAAATAATTTATAAAATAATGAGAAAGTAGGAGTTTATAATATGTTAACAGATATTCAGATTGCACAGCAGGCACAGCTTCTTAATATTAAAGATGTTGCTGCTAAGATTGGTATAACGGAGGATGACCTTGAAATGTACGGAAAGTACAAGGCAAAGTTATCTGATGAGTATATGGATTCGGTTAAGAATAACAAGGATGGAAAACTTATTCTTGTTACAGCTATTAACCCAACTCCAGCAGGAGAGGGTAAAACTACAGTAACTGTAGGACTTGGTCAGGCAATGCATAAGCTTGGTAAGAAATCTATCATTGCATTAAGAGAGCCATCTTTAGGACCATGCTTTGGAGTAAAGGGTGGTGCAGCAGGTGGTGGTTATTCACAGGTTGTTCCTATGGAGGATTTGAATCTTCATTTTACTGGAGATTTCCATGCTATTACTTCAGCAAACAATCTTCTTGCGGCTGTAATGGATAATCATATTCATCAGGGTAATTCTCTTAGAATTGATCCTAAGAGAATAGTATTCAAGCGTTGCCTTGACATGAATGACAGAGCCCTTAGAAGTATCATAGTTGGTATGGGTAAAAAAGCTGATGGTGTGGTTCGTCAGGATGGATTTGTAATTACTGTTGCATCTGAAATTATGGCAATTCTTTGTCTTGCAGAGGATATTAATGATTTGCAGAATAGATTATCAAAGATAATTGTTGCATACAATTATGATAATGAGCCTGTAACAGCGGGAGAACTTAATTGTGTAGGATCTATGGCAGCTCTTCTTAAGGATGCCATAAAGCCTAACCTTATACAGACATTAGAGCATTCTCCAGCAATAGTACATGGTGGCCCATTTGCAAATATTGCTCATGGATGTAATTCCGTAAGAGCTACTAAGACAGCTCTTAAGATTGCAGATTATGTAATTACCGAGGCTGGCTTTGGTGCAGATCTTGGTGCGCAGAAGTTCTTCGACATTAAGTGTCGTATGGCAGGACTTAAGCCAGATGCTGTAGTGCTGGTTGCTACTATAAGAGCTTTAAAATATAACGGAGGAGTAGCTAAGGCTGAGCTTAACAACGAGAATTTAGATGCTCTTTCAAAGGGTATTGTTAACCTTGAGAAACATATCGAGAATCTTCAAATGTACGGTGTACCTGTTGTTGTTACTCTTAATAGATTTATTACAGATTCTGAGGCGGAGCTGGAGTTTGTTAAGAAATTCTGTGAGGAAAGAAACTGTGATTTCGCCCTTGCTAATGTATGGGAAAAGGGCGGTGAAGGTGGAATAGACCTTGCTAATGCAGTTCTTAATACCTTAGAGACCAAAGAAAGTAATTTCAAGGTTTTATATGAGGATGATTTATCCATTAAAGATAAGATATCAACAATTGCAACTAAAATATATGGTGCAAAGGATGTGACCTATTCATCAGAAGCTTCCAATGCTATAGCAAAAATTGAAGCTATGGGTATGAGCAATATGCCTGTATGTATGGCTAAGAATCAGTACTCGCTCTCTGATGATGCGTCACTATTGGGAAGACCTGAAGGATTTACTGTTAATATTCGTGAGGTTTATGTAAGTGCTGGAGCTGGCTTTGTGGTTGCAATTACAGGTGCAATTATGACTATGCCTGGACTTCCTAAGGTTCCTGCAGCGGAAAGAATATTTGTTGATGACAATGGTGTTATTAATGGATTGTTCTAGTGATTGATATATTTTGGGGGTTTACATGGGGAGAAGACTATCTGTAATTTTTTTGTGTTTTATGTTACCGTTATTCATTGTGAGTTGTTCAGCTGCATCAGAAAAGCAAATTGTAAAATTTGCAAAAGAAAAGTATGGAGAAGCAACTTTGATAAAGACCGAAGAGTCAGGAGATGAAAAGACAGTATGCTATTTTGAAGATAAAGAGTATGGCTTTGAATACTATGTAACAAGCTATATGAATGAAATCTTAATAGATGGTTCATCCTTTGGTTCCACAGAGAATAAAGGCAGTAATTTTGATATACAATATTATAATTATATTAATGAAGTGGTTGGTTCTGATGTATCAATGTTGGAACAAAAGTACAATATTGATATTTCAGTATCAGACGGAACATATATATATTATTTTGCAAGAATTTATTATAAATCATCTAATACAGCAAATGTATCAACTGTTACAAAGGAAATAAGTGATTTGTATACTGCTATAGATACAAGAAATTATTGGAAAGACTTAGTTGTTGAGGCTTATGATGAGGATGGTAATTATTTGGGTTCATATCATCAAGGTAAAAGTGGTTGGATGACTACAGAAGATGAGTATGATATGAAATATATTGATGAGATTGCCAATCTTTCAGATGATGCAACATATTTGAGAAAAGAGCAGCATTTGTTCACTGAAACAGGCGTTAATATTCAGGATGTTGTTCAAGTGTTAGGAAATCCAGAGGTGAAGGAAAACTCTATGGTTACCTACTATATTTTTATCGTTGATGGACAAGAATATTATATGTGTGATTTTATGGTACATGATGATATTGGTGGATTTGAATGGTATACAACTTATAATAAATAAAATACATAATTATAAAGTAAATGGAGGATATTGAAATGGCGCAAATTATTGATGGAAAGCTTATTTCCCAGCAGATTAAGGATGAGCTTAAAGAAAAGGTTGCAGAATTAAAGGCTAAGGGCAAAGAAATATGTCTAGCTGTTATTCAGGTTGGTAATGACCCTGCGTCAACAGTTTATGTAGGAAATAAGAAAAAAGCCTGTGAATATATTGGAATTAAGTCACTTGCCTATGAGATTCCTGAAGAGACAACAGAAGCAGAGCTTCTTGACATAATTGATAAGCTTAATAAGGATGATAATGTACATGGTATCCTTGTACAGTTACCTGTACCTAAGCACATTAATGAAGAGAAGATAATTAATGCTATTAGTCCGTCTAAGGATGTTGATGGTTTCCATCCTGCAAGTGTTGGCGCTCTTAGTATTGGACAGAAGGGATTTGTATCATGTACACCTGCAGGTGTTATTCAGCTTCTTAAGCGTTCAAATATTGAGATTTCAGGTAAAGAGTGTGTAGTAATAGGTAGAAGTAACATTGTGGGTAAACCTATGAGTATGCTTTTGCTTAGAGAAAATGGTACTGTTACAATTTGTCATTCAAGAACTAAGGATTTAAAGGAAGTTTGTAAGAGAGCAGATATATTGGTTGTTGCAATTGGAAAACCTAGAATGATTGATGCATCATATGTAAAGGAAGGTGCTACAGTTATTGATGTAGGTATACATAGAGATGAGAATAACAAGCTTTGCGGAGATGTTGATTATGCATCAGTTGAGCCTATTGCAGGAGCGATTACTCCTGTTCCGGGCGGAGTGGGTCCTATGACAATTGCAATGCTTATGAATAATTGTGTGGAAGCAGGTTTAAATTAATCTATGAATATATTAATGGTATCGCTTGGATGTGATAAAAATCTATGTGATAGTGAAGCAATGTTGGGTTTGCTTCGTGATAACAAATATAATATTACTAATGAAGAGTCAGAAGCAGATGTAGTTATTGTAAATACATGTAGCTTTATTCATGATGCCATGGAGGAGAGTGTTAATGCTGTTCTTGAGATGGCAGAGCTAAAAAAGGAACGTTTAAAATACCTTATAGTTACAGGATGTCTTGCTCAAAGATTTAAGGATGAAATCTTTGATGAAATTCCTGAGGTTGACGCTTGTATTGGAACAACCAGTTTTGATAAAATCATTCAGGTTATTGAAGAGCTAGAAAAGTCTAATAATAGTAAATCGAAGGTATCTGTCTATGATGAATTGGATAGATTGGCTATTGTTGATTCTAACAGAGTTATAACATCAGGAACTTTTATGGGTTATCTTAAGATAGCAGAAGGTTGTAACAAATATTGTACCTACTGTGTAATTCCTCATATTAGAGGAAAATATAGAAGTGTTCCTATGGAAAAGCTAATAAATGAAGCAAATTATATGGCATCTCAAGGTATCAAAGAACTTATTCTTGTTGCTCAGGAAACTACCTGTTACGGAATTGACATCTATGGTCAAAAATCTTTGCCAATGCTTGTTAGAGAACTTGCAAAGATTGAAGGAATAGAGTGGATAAGACTTATGTATTGTTATCCGGAAGAGATAGATGATGAGCTAATTGATTTATTTGCAACGGAGAAGAAGCTTTGTAAATATATTGATATGCCACTTCAGCATTCTGAGGATAATATATTACATAGGATGGGAAGAAAAACAGATAAGGAATCTATTAAAAATGTTATCTCTAAGCTGAGAAGTAAGGTGCCTGATATAGCTATTAGAACATCTCTTATAACAGGTTTTCCGGGAGAAACAGTTGATGATCACGAAAGACTTTTGGAATTTGTAGATGAGATGGAATTAGATAGAATAGGAGTGTTTACCTATTCAAGAGAAGATGGTACTCCTGCAGCTGAATTTGCTGACCAGGTACCAGTTGATTTGGCAAATATATGGAGAGATGAGATAATGGAGCTTCAGCAAGAGGTTTCTTATGATAAGAATCAGGAATTAGTTGGTACTATAGTTGATGTTATTGTAGAAGGTTATTCACCTGACGATGATGTTTATGTGGGAAGAACTTACAGAGATGCACCTAATGTAGATGGACTTGTATTTGTTAACTGTGATTATGAGCTGATTTCTGGTACAATTGTTAAAGTAAAAATAGATGAGGCTGGACCTTATGATTTAATAGGAGGCGTAGTAGACTAATGAATTTACCTAATAAATTAACAGTTTTAAGAGTGATTTTAATACCATTTTTCCTAGTTGCACTTATGGTTGATGCAATTCCGTATGGAAAGTGGATAGCGGTGGGTATATTTATAATTGCAAGCTTGACTGATATGTTGGATGGTAAGATAGCAAGAAAATATAACCTTATCACTAATTTTGGTAAGTTTATGGATCCCCTAGCAGATAAGTTATTGGTTTGTTCTGCTATGATTGCTTTGATTGAGCTTGATAGAATTCCAGCCTGGGTTGTAATTATAATAATTGCAAGAGAATTTATAATAAGTGGTTTTAGACTTGTTGCATCTGATAACGGAATTGTTATTGCTGCAGGCTGGTGGGGTAAGGTTAAGACAGTTGTTCAAATGGTAATGATCATTGTTGTAATGTGTGACTTTGGTGGTAGTGCTGTTGCAATAATTGAGAATGTGCTAATATATGTAGCTTTAGCCCTTACCGTTATATCTCTTATTGACTACCTAGTTAAGAACAAAGGTGTTTTAGCTGAGCAAAAGTAAAGGAAATAAATTATGAAAATTGGTATCATTGGTGCAGGGAAAATGGGATATACCCTTGGTAAGCATTTTTCTCTAAATCAATCTGATAAAATTCAGTTAGTAGGATATTATAGTAAAAATTTACTAAGTGCTGTTGATGCTGCGCAGTTTACTAATTCCGATTATTTCGATTCTATTGAAAATATAGTTGCTTTATCGGATGTTTTGTTTATTACTGTCCCAGATGGTGAAATTACAAATGTTGTCCATTTGATTAAAGAATGCTCTGAAACTGCTAGAGGTAAAATTATTTGCCATACAAGTGGAGCGTTATCATCTGCCCAGATGAAGAGTATATTTTCTGAAGCGTATATGTATTCTGTTCATCCGATTTATGCAGTTAATTCAAAGAAAGAAGCCTACAAGGATTTTGACGATGCTTTTATAACAATTGAAGGTGATATAGAGTATTTAGAGGTTATAAAGGATATTTTTGAAAATCTAGGACATAAGGTTAAGATCATATCACCTGACGATAAAGTTAAGTATCATGGGGCGGCTGTGTTTTCAAGCAATTTAGTTATTGGGTTATATCATATGGCTCAAGAGCTATTAATGCAATGTGGATTCGATGATGATGAGGTTGATTTGGCTCTTAAACCATTGTTTTTTAATAATGCCAAGAAGCTTTATGAGACAAATTGTGAAGCTGCTCTAACAGGACCAGTAGAAAGATGTGATATTGATACTGTTCAAAAGCATTTATCTGTTTTGGATAAAGAGTATTATCGCGTGTATAAATTATTGTCTAATCAGCTTGTGAATATTGCCGAAATTAAAAATGAGGGAAAAGATTATTCTAATTTATATAAAATTCTAAATTGTGAAAAAGATGATTAAGTTTGTTTTATATGGGATTACAATATATGATAAGGGGATTGCATAATGGAAAAGAAGCAAATGTCCTTGGGGGCAATTTTTGTTTTTGGTGTACTGTTTTTATTAATATCTATAAAAGATTTAGGGTATGTTTTTACGGGTGAAGCTACGAACATAAATGATTTAAGCCGGGGAGAAATAAAAGTTGGAAAACACGTAGAGGCTGAGTTGTATTATTGTGTTGATTGGTATGCTGAGCTTACAACTAGAGGTAGTAGAGGAAGAAGAACTGTTACTTGGCATGCGGTTGGAGTTTTGGAAGATGGCTCATTGGTGTCAATTTGTACTAAGAGAGCTACTAACGAATATTATAAAATTGAGGATTTTATTAAAGCATCTCAACGATATTTATCAGGTGAGACAGATGTTCCTCCAGAGCCTATTGTTGTTAGTGGTACTGTTAGGAAAATTGATTCAGAGATTAGAGAATATTATGATTCGGCAGTGTGGTTATTGCAATATGATTCAGACGATGTAATATATTTTGATATTGATACTTCGCAAAAAAGAATTTATTATATTCTTGTTTTTGTTGTTAGTCTAATTATGATTATTGTTCCTACGTTGGCTTTTGTTGCTGAATATAACGAAAGCAAAAAGAAACGAATAGAAAGATTAAATGATATACCGCAAAATCATTATAATGATGATCCAATTTTCAACAATAAATTTTATGAAACTCATAAAATTAGTGAAGATAGTCAAACTATAGAAAATAAAGTTATGGGAAATAATGATAATGAAACTCTTGGAAGTGCGATTGATGACGAAAATATGAAGTCGTCAGATGAAAATAAAACATCGTTATATTCAGGAAAATTCAAATTAAAAGAAGATTAAATGGTAAGCCCTTTCATTGTTGAAAGGGCTTAGTTTTTTTACGGTAGTTAATTTACTTTTGAATAATGGTAAAGAATGAAAAATGTTATAATATTAGCTTGAAATAATATGTAAAAAAGGTTATTATTATAATCGGATTAAATTGGTTTTATTTTCAGATAAGACCTAAAATAAATATAAACGGAGGACGTAAAATGAGTAACAAACTTACTATGTCAGCAAGTGATAGAATAAATGCTTTGCTTGATGACGCAAGCTTTGTTGAGGTTGGTGCTTACGTAACAGCTAGAAGCACAGACTTTAACATGCAGGAAACTGATACTCCAAAAGATGGTGTAATAACTGGATATGGAGTAATAGGTGACAAGGTTGTCTATGTTTATAGCCAGGATGCATCTGTTCTTGGTGGTGCCATTGGTGAGATGCACGCTAAAAAGATTGCTAAGATTTACGATATGGCTATGAAGGTAGGAGCACCTGTGGTTGGTCTTATTGATTGCGCAGGACTTAGACTTCAGGAGGCTACAGATGCTATGAATGCATTTGGTGAGCTTTATTTAAAGCAGACTTTAGCTTCAGGATTAATCCCACAGATTACAGCTGTATTTGGTAATTGTGGTGGCGGTACTGCACTTATTCCTGCCCTTACAGACTTTACATTTATGACAACAGAGGGTTCTAAGCTTTTTGTAAATAGTCCTAATGCTTTAGAGGGAAATAATTCAACTAAGCTTGATACAGCAAGTGCAGATTATCTTAGTAACAACACTTCTCTTGTTGATGATGTATGTGAGGATGATGCTTCTGTTATTGCTCAGATTAGAACTCTTATAGATATGCTTCCTTCAAACAATCAGGTAGATGCTTCTTCAGATTGTACAGATGATTTGAATAGAATAATACCTAATCTTGATGGGTTTGTGAAGGATGGAAGAGCTGTTTTACAGAATATTGCTGATAATAATATTTTCTTTGAGGTTAACAAAAACTTCGCGAAGGATGTTGTTATTGGATTTTTAAAGTTAAACGGAGATACAGTTGGTTGTGTTGCTAACCAGGTTGAGGGTGGTAATGAAATGCTTTCAGCAGATGGTGCTAATATAGCAGCTGATTTTGTAAACTTCTGTGATGCTTTTGATATTCCTGTTATAACACTGGTTAATACAAAGGGATTTGTTGCAACAATAGAGAATGAGAAGAACATTGCTAAGGCAGTTGCTAAGCTTACATATGCTTTTGCAAATGCTACTGTACCTAAGGTTACTGTAGTGATGGGTGATGCATTTGGTACAGCTTATACAGTTATGAATTCAAAGGCAATTGGTGCTGATATGGTATATGCATGGCCAACAGCTAAAATTGGTACTATGGATCCAGAGATGGCTGTTAAGATTATGTACGAGAAGGAAATCGCTGCAGCTGATGACAAGAAGGCATGTGTTGCAGAATTAAAGAAGCAGTACACTGAGCTACAGTCAAGCGCTATGGCTGCTGCAAAGAGAGGATATATCGATGATATAATCGAGCCAGATGCAACTAGAAAGAGAATAATTGCTGCACTTGATATGCTTTATACTAAGAACGAGGATAGACCTTACAAGAAGCACGGAGCAGTATAAGGAGAGGTGACAACTAAATGAAAATTAAAAAATTATTAGTATTAGTTTCCATGTTAGCTGTTATGTTCTCACTTGCTGGATGTGATGAAAAATATGATAAGCCTTTTGAGTACAATGATACAGAAATCGCTGTTCATGCAATGACTTCATTTATGACATATGAAAATATTTCTGATGAATATGTTGACTATTATATAAATAGTGGCTCTGATTATGAGAAATCAGCGATTAAGGGTATTGAACAGGCTGAGGAAACTGATAAAGTAGGTGCTTTTGAAGATTATTCAACAACACTCGCTGCACTGAGTAGTGGTACTATTTCAGTAGAGGAAGCGGATGTTAAAATTATTAACAATAAAGATTATATTACAGTAGTTTTGATTAACAACGCTGAAAATAGAGATGTTGAGATATCTATTAAATATGTTGAGAATCAGAATTATTATATTCAGCTCAATCAATTATTAACTGAGCAGGGATTAGAGTCCTTTGAAGTATTCTCAACTGGCATTCAATATGCTGCTACTATGAACGGTATAACTATGGAGCAGATATTTGAAATTAACGGTGTTACTAATATGGAAGACTTATATCAGGTTGGTGTTGATAAGGCTAAATTAAGTCTATATCAGCAAGGTATATATCCATATATGGAGGAAGAAATGGTTGTAGCTGCTGTCTACTCTAATAAAGAGCTTGTTGGACAGGCTGCCATGAATACTTTGATTGGTATGGGAACAGTATTTGTTGTTCTTATATTCATATCATTTATTATTTCATTATTTAAGTATTTACCAGCACTTTTTGCTAAAAAGCCAAAGGTTGAGCCTGAGAAAAAGGCTGAAGCACCAAAAGCTACTGCACCAGTTGCTGCAGTAAATACAGAAAATCTGGTTGATGATTCACAGCTTGTAGCGGTTATAACAGCTGCTATTTATGCATATGAGTCACAGTGTGGAAATGGAGCAATAAGCAAGGATAAGCTAGTTGTTCGTTCAATTAAGAGAGTTAGAAAGTAATTACAACTAATTAGGAGGATATTTTAGATGAAGAATTATAGAATTACCGTAAATGGTACAGCATATGACGTAGCAGTAGAAGAGTTAGGAGCAGGTGCAGTTGCAACAGCTCCTGCAGTGAAAGCACCAGTTGCAGCTCCAGCAGCACCAGCACCAGCGGTAGCTCCTGTAGCTAGTGGTGCAGCAGGAAGTGTTACTGTATCTTCACCAATGCCTGGTAAGATTTTAAGTGTTAAGGCTAGTGTTGGACAGGCTGTAAAGAAGGGTGATGTAATCCTTGTTCTTGAGGCAATGAAGATGGAGAATGAAGTTGTTGCTCCTGAGGATGGAACTATTGCAAGTATTAATGTATCAGCTAATGATTCAGTTGAAGCTGGTGATACATTAGCAACATTAAACTAATTACCGGTAGATATTTACCTAAAATAATAGGAGGTAACGCTAAATGGGCGGTTTTTCAGACGTATTAAAGAATCTTGCTCTTCAGACCGGTTTTGCAACTCTTACATGGAAGCATTATGTTATGATTTTAGTTGCGTGCTTCTTTATGTATCTTGCAATAGTAAAGGGATTTGAACCATTACTTTTGGTACCAATTTCATTTGGTATGTTTTTGGTTAATATGTACCCTGGTATCATGGAAGAGGGCGGATTATTACATTTCTTCTACTTACTTGATGAGTGGAGTATTTTACCATCACTTATATTTATGGGTGTTGGTGCTATGACGGATTTTGGTCCACTGATAGCCAATCCGAAGAGCTTTATACTTGGTGCGGCAGCACAGTTTGGTATTTATTCAGCATATTTCTTAGCATTCCTTATGGGATTCAACGGAAAGGAAGCTGCAGCAATTTCTATTATTGGTGGTGCTGATGGCCCTACATCTATTTTCCTTGCTGGTAAGCTTGGAATGGGAGGTACTCTTATGGGCCCTATAGCAGTTGCGGCGTATTCATATATGGCACTTGTACCAGTTATTCAGCCACCAATTATGAAGCTTCTTACAACTGATAAGGAACGTCATATTAAGATGGGACAGCTTCGTCCTGTAACAAAGCTTGAGAAGATTCTCTTCCCAATCATTGTTACTTTAGTAGTTGTTATGATTCTTCCTACTACAGCGCCACTTGTTGGTATGCTTATGTTAGGAAACTTATTTAGAGAGTGTGGAGTTGTTAAGCAGCTTACTGAGACATCTTCAAATGCTCTTATGTATATCGTAGTTATCTTACTTGGTACATCTGTTGGTGCAACTACAAGTGCAGAGGCATTCCTTCAGTTAAGTACACTTAAGATAGTTGCTCTTGGACTTGTTGCATTTGCTTTTGGTACAGCTGCAGGTGTAATATTTGGTAAGATTATGTGTTGGGCAACTAAGGGTAATGTTAATCCACTTATAGGTTCTGCTGGTGTATCTGCGGTTCCTATGGCAGCAAGAGTTTCACAGAAGGTTGGAGCAGAATATGATCCTACTAACTTCCTTCTTATGAATGCAATGGGACCTAACGTTGCGGGTGTTATCGGTACTGCAGTTGCAGCTGGAACATTCCTTGCTATATTTGGTGTATAATAATATTTACAGGAGGTTAGAGAAATGTCAGTAGAAAAGAAACCGGTAAAGATTACCGAAACCATATTACGTGATGCTCATCAGTCACTTATTGCTACAAGAATGACTACAGAGCAGATGCTACCTATCATCGAGAAGATGGATAAGGTTGGATATCACTCAGTAGAGTGCTGGGGTGGAGCTACATTTGATGCATCACTTCGTTTCCTTAAGGAAGATCCATGGGAGAGACTTAGAAAGATTAAGGATGGATTTAAGAATACTAAGCTTCAGATGCTTTTTAGAGGACAGAATATCTTAGGATATCGTCATTATGCAGATGATGTTGTAGAGTATTTTGTTCAGAAATCAATCGCAAATGGAATTGATATTATTCGTATATTTGATTGTTTGAATGATATTAGAAACCTTGAGACAGCTGTTAAGGCTGCAAATAAGGAAAATGGACATGCTCAGATAGCTCTTTCATATACATTAGGTGAGGCTTATACACTTGATTATTGGAAGAACATGGCTAAGCAGATTGAGGAAATGGGTGCTAATTCTATCTGTATCAAGGATATGGCAGGTCTTCTTGTTCCATATAAGGCTACAGAGCTTGTAACTGCACTTAAGGAGAGTACTTCACTTCCAATTCAGCTTCATACACACTATACTTCAGGTGTCGCTTCAATGACTTATATGAAGGCTGTTGAGGCAGGCTGTGATATTATAGATACAGCTATGTCCCCTATGGCACTTGGTACTAGTCAGCCTGCTACAGAGGTTATGGCTAAGGCATTTGAAGGTACAGAATATGATCCTGGCTTTGATGAGAATCTTCTCGTTGAAATTGCTGATTACTTTAAGCCAATGAGAGAAGAGTGGTTAGCTAGCGGACTTCTTAATCCAAAGGTAATGGGTGTTGATATTAAGACACTTCTTTACCAGGTACCTGGTGGTATGCTTTCAAACCTCGTATCACAGCTTAAGGAAATGGGCGCTGAGGATAAGTTCCAGGAGGTTCTTGAGGAGGTTCCACGTGTTCGTAAGGATTATGGTGAGCCACCACTTGTTACGCCTTCATCACAGATCGTTGGTACTCAGGCAGTGCTTAATGTTGTTACTGGTGAGAGATATAAGATGTGTACTAAGGAATCTAAGGCTCTTGTTGCTGGTGAGTATGGTCAGTCAGTACTTCCAGTTGACCCAGAGGTTAGAAAGAAGGTAATTGGCGATCAGGAGCCTATTACTTGTAGACCAGCAGATCTTATCGAGAATGAGTTAGATAAGCTTGAGAAAGAAATGGCTCAGTATAAGAAGCAGGATGAGGATGTGCTTACTTATGCATTATTCCCACAGGTTGCTATGGACTTCTTCAAATATAGAGAAGCTCAGGAAACTGGTGTAGATGCATCAATTGCAAATACTGAGAATAAGACTTATCCAGTATAATTCATAGATATATAAACACAAAAGAGACGGAGTAGGTTAGCCTGTTCCGTCTCTTAAAAATATTAATGGAGCAATGATATGAGTAAAGAAGCTGTTAATGATAAAAATTATAGTCAGGTTAAAAAGAATATTAAAAATGAAAAAAAGAAAAGTATATCTACCACTAAAAAGATTATACTTGGTTTTTTGCTTGTAATACTTGTAGGAACAATTCTTTTATCTCTTCCTATATCAAATGTAGGAGGTAGAGTAGATGTTTTGACTGCGCTATTTACAGCTACCACATCTGTTTGTGTAACTGGTTTAGTAGTTGTGGATACTTTTGCTTATTGGACCTTGTTTGGTAAGGTTGTTATACTTATATTAATACAGATTGGTGGTATGGGAATCATTGCTATAATATGTGGGATGATGCTTATGCTTCATAAAAAAGTTAATTTAAAGGAGCGAATGATTATTCAGGATGCGTATAATCTTAATAATCTTCAGGGTGTAATTAAATTTGTAAAAAAGATTATAATAGGCACCTTTGTTGTTGAATTAATAGGTGCCTTGCTATATATGATTGTTTTTATTCCGGAATTTGGAGTTGCAAATGGAATCTGGTACTCCATATTTAATTCTATATCTGCTTTTTGTAATGCAGGAATCGATATTATTGGACCAAGTAGTATGATTCCTTATCAAAGCTCACCTCTTGTTTTGGTTACAACTATGATGCTTATCTTTAACAGTGGTATAGGTTTTGTAGTGTGGTGGGATGTTATAGATGTTTCAAAAAAAATATTCAAAAAAGAGATAAGACTAAGAGATTTCATTTCGAAATTAAGTATACATACTAGATTAGTTTTAACTGTTACATTTTCATTAATTTTTGTAGGAGCAGCATTAGTTCTTTTGTTTGAGTGGAATAATAAAGGGACTATTGGTAATATGAGCCTAATTGATAAAGTTCTTAATAGTTTGTTTCAGTCTGTTACTTTAAGAACTGCAGGATTTGTGTCCTTTAGTCAGGGTGATATGGAAGGTGCATCAGTGCTTGTTTCTATTGTTCTTATGCTAATTGGTGGTTCACCTGTAGGTACTGCTGGAGGTGTAAAAACTGTTACAGTTGCTGTTTTATTTTTTGCTGTTGCAGCAGTTGTTAAGGGTAGAAATGAAGCAGTTGTATACAATAGAAGTATTAATCAGGATTTAATTAGAAAATCATTAGCTGTTGTACTTATAAGCTTGATTGCGTTTGTAGTATTATCCATACTCTTGATGATAACTAATGATTTTACTATGGAGGACTCTTTGTTTGAAGTGGCTAGTGCCATAGCTACGGTTGGTCTTTCACGTGGCATTACAGCTGATTTAAATACAGTAGGACAATTAATTATAATTATAGGTATGTATTTGGGAAGAATAGGACCTATATCTATGTTTATAGCATTTAGTAACAAATATAGTATTAAAAATTCTCTGCATTATGCTGAGGCAGATTTAATTGTAGGTTAATTAAGGAGGTAGTAATGAAGAAATCATTTGCAGTTATAGGACTTGGAAGATTTGGTAGAAGTATAGCTATGGAGCTTAGTAAATTAGGTGCTGATGTTATGGTAATTGATAATGATGAAGAAAAAATCAATAGATTATCTGACTATGTTACTTGTGCAATTAATGTTGATGTATGTGATACTGATGCTTTAATTAGTACCGGAATTGCTAATATGGATGCTGTTATTGTTGCTATGGCAGATTATCTTGAACCAAGTATAATGGGAGTTATTACAGCTAAGGATTTAGGCGTGCCTCTTGTAATTGCTAAGGCTAGAGATCATGTAACAGGTAGCATCTATGATAAGGTTGGTGCAGATAGAGTTGTATTTCCAGAGAGAGAGTCGGGTAAAAGAATATCAAAACAGCTTATGTGTGCAGACTTTTTGGAGTTTTTTGAGCTTTCTGATAGTGTTAGCTTAATAGAATTAATGCCTAAAAAAGAATGGATTGGAAAAACATTACGTCAGCTTAATCTTAGACGTGAATATAAGATTAACGTCATTGCAGTTAAGGAAAACGATGATGTTAATGTGGCAATGGATCCGGATGAACCTTTAAAGGCAGATTGTCCGTTAATTATTACATTGAGAAAAGAAGATATGAAGAGGCTTATGTAATGAAAAATATTATAGTTGTTGGTGGCGGTGCTGCTGGAATGATGGCAGCAATTATTGCTTCTAGAAATGGTAAAAAAGTAACTTTGATAGAGCAAAATGAAAAGCTTGGAAAAAAGCTTTTTATAACAGGGAAGGGAAGATGTAATATCACAAATGCTTGTGATATTGAAGATTTATTTCAAAATGTTGTTACAAATCCCAAGTTTTTATATAGTTCGTTTTATTCATTTTCCAATGATATGGTGATGGATTTCTTTGAAAATATAGGTTTACCATATAAGGTGGAAAGAGGAAATCGTGTGTTTCCTGTATCAGATCATTCTTCTGATGTAATTAAGGTATTAGAAAAAGAAATGAAGAGTAATGGTGTTGAGATTTTACTTAATACTAAGGTTTCTTCCGTTATAATTGATAATAATATCTGTAAAGGTGTAAATATAAATGGCGGAAAAGCTGTTTATGCAGATAGTGTAATTATTGCAACTGGTGGTTTTTCATACCCAAGAACCGGTGCTTGTGGTGATGGATATAAATTTGCCAAAACAGCAGGGCATAGTATTGTTGAAACCAAACCTTCTTTGGTTCCCTTTGAACTAGAGGATTCTTGTTGTAAGGAATTGATGGGTATTTCTCTAAAAAATGTTTCAGCAACAATTTATGCTAACGGAAAGAAAATATACTCTGATTTTGGTGAGATGTTGTTTACTCATTTTGGAGTTAGCGGTCCTATTATTATAAAAGCAAGTGCGTATATTCATAAGTATTTAGATAAGAATTTGACTTTAACAATTGACCTAAAGCCTGCACTTAATGAGAAACAATTAGATGAAAGAATTATTAAAGATTTTAATATATTTATTAATAAGCAGTTAAAAAATGGTTTGGAGAAATTATTGCTTAGGTCTCTTATTCCGGTTATAATTGACAAGAGTGACTTAGATGGTGATAAGAAAATTAATGAAATTACTAAAGAGGAGAGACATAAGCTTCTTGCGACTATAAAAAATGTTCCATTTAAAATAGCAGGATTAAGAGGATGGGATGAAGCTATAATTACCAAAGGTGGAGTTAAAGTAAAGGAGATTGATCCTGGAACAATGGAATCAAAGCTTACATCAGGATTATATTTTGCTGGAGAGGTTTTGGATTTAGATGCATTAACCGGTGGCTTTAATCTTCAGATTGCTTGGTCTACCGGATATTTAGCAGGTTTGAATTGTTAAATCAACGTTAATGATATAATATTTTATTGGTAAGGAGAATAAATTATGGCAAGTATAGCAATTGATGGTCCTGCAGGAGCAGGAAAGAGTACTATAGCTAAGCAGGTGGCTAAGAAATTAGGATATATATATGTTGATACTGGAGCAATGTATAGAGCTATAGCTCATTATCTTGTACAAAACAATATTGATATAGAGAATAATGATGAATTAAAATCTGCTTGTGAAAGTATTAATATAGCTATAAAATACGAGGATGATGCGCAACAGGTTTATCTTAATGGAGAAAATGTAACTCCATTTTTGAGAACTGAGGAAACAGGTAATATGGCATCAAAGTCATCAGCAAAAGCGCCTGTCCGTGAGGCACTTCTTGGATTACAGAGAGAGATGGCCAAAGATTATAATGTTGTAATGGATGGAAGAGATATTGGTACAAATGTATTGCCTGATGCAGAGGTGAAAATTTATCTTACTGCTTCTTCAAAGGAAAGAGCTAATCGAAGATATAAAGAGCTTATTGAAAAAGGTGAAGTAACGGATTTAGATAAAATAGAGGCAGATATTATTGAAAGAGATGAACGTGATATGAACCGTGAAATTGCTCCTCTAAAGCAGGCAGATGATGCGGTTTTGGTAGATAGCTCATATATGACCATTGATGAAGTGGTTGCTAGAATCATGTCAGAAGCTGAAAAGATAGCTTAAATATTTTAAATTATAATTAGGGGTTAATATGGAGATTGTACTAGCGAAAACAGCTGGCTTTTGCTTTGGCGTTAAAAGAGCTGTGGATACTGTTTATAATGAAATAAATAATGATAGAGATGTTGAAGTTTTCACTTATGGTCCAATAATTCATAATGAAGAGGTTGTTAATGACCTTGATAAAAAGGGAGTAGTTGTCATAGATGAAAATAAATCTCTTTCGGAATATTTTCAAAATGACAAGAAACATAAGGTAATTATAAGATCTCATGGTGTAGGAAAACATGTATATGATGAACTAGAGGAATATGGAGTAAAAATTATAGATGCAACCTGCCCATTTGTTAAAAAAATTCATAAAATAGTTGCAGAGGAAAGTGCTAAAGGCAAGGGAATTATTATAATTGGAGATGAAAACCATCCAGAGGTTGTAGGCATAAAGGGCTGGTCTGTTAGTGAACCCATTATATTAGATACCATTGATAAGGCTTCAAATATTAAACTAGAAGAAAATAAAGAATATGTTATTGTTGCTCAAACTACATTTAATAGCATAAAATTCAAAGAATTAGTTGAAATATTTACAAAAAAATATTATAATGTTTATGTTTATTCAACTATTTGCAATGCTACAGAGGAAAGGCAGAAGGAAGCTAGTAAATTAGCTTCGGAAGTTGATACTATGATAGTAATTGGTGGTAAAAATAGCTCGAATACACAAAAGCTTTATAATATAAGCAAAAAAGAATGCAAAAATACTTACTACATTCAGACACTCGTTGACTTGGATTTAACTGTTATTGAATCCGCTAAGAGGGTAGGTATTACAGCGGGGGCATCTACCCCAAATCATATTATTAAGGAGGTTCAAAACAGTATGTCAGAATTAAGTTTTGAAGAATTATTAAATCAATCAGAGGAGAATGGTAATGCTGTTAGACCTGGTAGCGTTATTGAGGGTAAGGTTATCGGCGTAAAGTCAGATGTAATTTATGTTGATATTCAGTATAAGGCTGATGGTATTATTACAAGAGCAGAGTATTCAAATACTCCAGGTTTAGATCTTACAACAGTTGTTAGTGTTGGAGATCCTATAACAGTTAAGGTTATTAAGACCAATGACGGTGAGGGACAGGTTCTTCTTTCATACAAGAAGGTTGCTGCTGAGAAGTCATACGAGAAGCTTCAGGAGGCATTTGACAACGAGGAAGTTCTTACTGCAAAGGTTACTGAGGTAGTTTCTGGTGGTATTAGTGTTATGGTAGACGAGTGTAAGGTATTTATTCCTGCTAGTCTTGTTTCAGACACTTACGAGAAGAATTTAGACAAGTACATGGGTCAGGAAATTCAGTTTGTATTAACTGAGTTTAAGCCTAAGAATAGAAGAATTATCGGTGACAGAAAGAAGCTTCTTGTTGCAAGTAAGGCAGAGGCTGCTAAGAAGTTATTTGAGACAATTAATGTTGGTGATGTTGTTGAAGGTACAGTTAAGAATGTTACACCATTTGGAGCATTTATCGATTTAGGTGGTGCAGATGGACTTCTTCATATCTCTGAGATGTCTTGGGGAAGAATTGACGATCCAAAGTCAGTTGTTAAGGTTGGAGATACAGTTAAGACATTTATTAAGGATATTAATGGAGATAAGATTGCTCTTAGCTTAAAGTTTGATGATAACAATCCTTGGGCTAATGCAGTTGAGAAGTATGCAATTGGAACTGAGGTTACTGGAAAGATTGCAAGAATGACTGCATTTGGAGCATTTGTAGAGTTAGAGCCAGGTGTTGATGCATTATTACATGTTTCTCAGATTTCTAATGAGCATATTGAGAAGCCAGAGGATGTATATCAGATTGGTCAGGAGATTACAGCTAAGGTTGTAGATTTCAAGGAAGAGGAGAAGAAGATTAGTCTTAGTGTTAAGGCTTTATTACCTCCAGTTGATACTACTGAGGAAGCTACAGAGGAGTAATATATGGCATACGGGTACGAGGAATTTAAAAAAGATGTTTATAAATTAACAAACATTAATTTGAGCTTGTACAAGGAACGCCAGATGAAAAGAAGAATAGAATCATTAGTAGCCCGTAAGGGATACGATGGATTTGAAAGTTTTTTCCAGGGTATGAAGCAAGATGATGTCTTGCTTCGTACCTTTGTTGGTTATTTGACCATTAATGTTTCTCAATTTTATAGAAATCCTATGCAATGGGAGCATTTTGAATCAATAATCATTCCATATTTAAAAGAAAATTATGGAGAAAATATTTCCATCTGGAGTGCAGCCTGTTCCACAGGTGATGAACCTTATACAATTGCTATGATAATGTCAAAATATTTTTCTTTAGATAAGATTAAAATCACAGCAACTGATATTGATGATGATGTTCTTGCCTTTGCTGATGCTGGAATATATTCTGCTAAGAGTCTTGTTGATCTTCCTAAAGAATACTTAGATGCTCATTTTAAGAAGGTTGATGATAAAAATTATGCTATATCTGATAAGATTAAAAAATGCGTTACTTTTAAAAAGCATAATTTGTTGGAAGATAAGTATTTTACTAATATGTCTATGATAGTTTGTAGAAATGTTGTTATATATTTTACAGATGAAGCAAAAGACAAGGTTTACAAGAATTTTCATGACTCTTTAAGAGACAATGGAATTTTATTCATCGGAAGTACAGAACAGATATTAAGGGCTAAAGAACTTGGATTTGAAACTTTAAAAACATTTTTTTACAAAAAGAAGTAAATCATACTTGATTTAATTATAAGAATATGTTATATTTGTGTGGTTGTGAAAAGGGATGGTCCTCTGTGTCAGTGAACATAAGAACGTCTAATAAATATTAGGAGGTCACACATGAACGATATCATTAAGAGCATAGAAGCTGCTCAGATCAAAGAAGTAACTAGCTTTAACGTTGGTGATACTATTAAGGTATACGCTAAGGTTAAGGAGGGTAACAAGGAGAGAATCCAGGCTTTCGAGGGTACTGTACTTAAGAAGCAGGGTGGAAGTAGCAGAGAGACTTTCACTGTTAGAAAGACTTCTAACGGTGTAGGTGTAGAGAAGACTTGGCCACTTCATAGCCCAACAATCGAGAAGATTGAAGTTATCAGAAGAGGTAAGGTAAGAAGAGCTAAGCTTAATTACTTACGTGAGAGAGTAGGTAAGAAGGCTAAGGTTAAAGAGCTTATCAAATAAGAGTTACGATTAATTAGATGACTGGAGGATTATTTTTCTCCAGTCATTTTTATAATAATTGTTGGAGAAAAATATGAGTATTTTAAGAAAAAAAAGAGATGATGATGAATTTATTTCATCAGTAAAGTCTTCGGATAATAAAGAGCATATATTTAATAATCTTTTCCAATGGTTTGTTGTAATATTATCAGGAGCCATATTTGGATATGCGTTAATAACTTTTGTATTTCAGACAGTTACTGTAATTGGTCCATCTATGAATCCAACACTAGAGGATGGAGAAATTGTAATAGTTAATAAACTTGCTTATAATATTTCAGATATTGATAGATATGATGTTGTTGCTTATTCTCTTATTGAAGAGGATGGATATTTTGATATAAAAAGAGTTGTTGGAATGCCAGGAGAGACAGTTACAATAAAAGATGGGTATATTTATATCAATGATAAACCTCTGCAGAATTCTCCATTCACAGAAAAAATTATTACAGCTGGTTTAGCCTCAGAATCTATTAAACTAGGTGATGGAGAATATTTTGTTCTTGGTGATAATATTAACAATAGTGAGGACTCTAGATATTCTAATGTTGGAAATATTTCAGAGGTTGAAATTCTTGGAAAAGTCAGCTATATAATAAAATCTGACGATAAAAAAGGTAAGGTAAAATAAAATGAAGGATATTCAATGGTATCCTGGTCATATGACAAAAGCTAAACGTATGATGCAGGAAAATATAAAGCTTATAGATATTGTTATAGAGCTTGTGGATGCAAGAATACCTCTTAGCAGTAAAAATCCAGATATTGATCAGCTTGCAAACAATAAATATAGAATGATTTTGCTCAATAAGTCTGATTTGGCAGATCAAAATATAACATCCAAATGGGAAAAATTTTATAAAGACAAAGGATATTTTGTGTTCTGTCTTGATTCAAGAAAAAATACAGGTATGAAAACAATAACTGATATGATTCAAGAAGCCTGTAAAGAAAAAATAGAGAGAGATAGAAAAAGAGGGATTTTAAATCGTCCAATTAGAGCTATGGTTGTTGGAATTCCTAATGTAGGAAAATCTACCTTTATTAATTCCTACGCTAAGAAGGCATGTGCAAAGGTTGGAAACAAACCTGGTGTTACAAAGGGCAAGCAATGGATTAGGATAAGCAAGAATGTAGAGCTTCTGGATACTCCTGGTATTTTATGGCCTAAATTTGAAGATCAGGAAATTGGTAAAAGACTTGCTTATATTGGATCAATTAATGATGAGATAATCGATAAAACAGAGCTGGCATATAATTTCATAGAATTTTTAAAAAATAATTATTGTAATGTTTTATCTGAAAGGTATAATATTAATGAGGAGCTTTCTTGTTATGATATTTTGTCAGAGATTGCCCTTATAAGAAAATGCTTAATTAAAGGTAATGAGCCAGATATTAATAAAGCTGCAATTATGCTATTTGATGATTTTAGAAGTGGCAAATTGGGTAATATAAGTCTTGAATTACCGGAATAATATATAGGAGTACCATTATGAGTAAGGAATTAATGGAAGCTGAAGAAACAGTTGAAATTAAAATGGATGAAGAAAAATCCATAGAAGATATTCTTTCTGAGAAACAATTAGAAAAGGATATGAAAAAGGAAGAAAAGAGAGCAAAGAAAAAGGCAGCTAAAGAAGCTAAAAAAGCTCAAAAGCAAAAAGCTAAAGAAGACAATGATGAGGCTAAAGACGAAGCTTCTTCAGGGGAAGAAGCAGCAACAACTATAGAAGATGAGACCTCTGATGATAAACCTAATAAGTCCAAAAAACGTAGAAAGAAGAAAAAGAAGCAGACGACAAAGCCAGAGGATATTAATATAGTAAAGGAATTATTAAGCCTTATTGTATATATTGGAATAGTTGTACTTGCATGTTTTTTAATTATTAATTTTGTCGGTTGTCGTACCGTAGTTGATGGTTCATCTATGGAGCCAACACTTCATCATGGTGATAATTTATGGGTTGATAAATTGTCATATACCTTTGGTGATCCTGAAAGATTTGATGCAGTTGTATTTTATTATGATAAGGATACAACATATATTAAGCGTATAATTGGTCTTCCTGGAGAGACAGTACGTATCGACCAAAATGGTAATATATTTGTTAATGATATGCTCTTAAAGGAAAATTATGGAAAGGAAAGAATTCTTCCGTCTAATATAGGAAGAGCAAGTCAAACTATTTTGCTTGGTGAAGATGAATATTTTGTATTGGGAGATAATCGTAACAACAGCCAGGATAGTAGAATGTCATCTGTAGGTAATGTACAAAGGGAAGATATTCTGGGTAAGGCTGTATTCAGAATATATCCATTGAGAGATTTTGGTATTGTAGATTAATAATAGGACTATACACTATAAATAATAGCTTATGTGTGTATAGTCCTTAATTTACATTAAGGAGGAATATGATGAGTGGCATAGTTAAATTTACAGAAATTAATTCAGAGTACAAAGCATTAGATTATAATAATCAGCACGAATTAATGGCTTTTATTGATAAGTATAATAATGATGATAGAGGAAATGTGTCAGCACTTGTAGAAAAAGCCATAAAAAAGCATGAGGCTTTACTTGAAGAAATAGCCAGAACAGAGCTTATGTATGCATTTGAAGATAAATACAAAGATATGGGACTTAAATTTATATGTGGTATTGATGAGGTTGGAAGAGGTCCCTTAGCTGGACCGGTTGTTGCTGCTGCAGTTATTCTTCCTGATAATGAGAGGATTTTGTACTTAAATGATTCAAAGCAGCTTTCTAAGAAGAAAAGAGAAGAAATGTATGATATAATACTTGAAAAAGCTGTAGCCTATGGCATTGGTGTTGTGTCAGAGGAAATAATTGATGAAATTAATATTTTACAGGCAACATATAAGGCTATGCAAATTGCAATTGGAAATCTTAATCAAAAACCTGATTTGATGTTAAATGATGCAGTTAAAATACCCGATATAAATATTAAGCAGGTACCTATAATAAAGGGAGATACTTTGTCAGCTTCCATAGCTGCAGCAAGCATTGTTGCTAAGGTAACAAGGGATAGAATGATGGAGGCTTATGAAGAGATATATCCTGGCTATGATTTCGGTAAAAGTGCAGGGTATGGAACTCCTAATCATATTAAGAAGCTTAAGGCTGATGGACCTTGTGATATACATAGAAGGACATTCCTAAAGAAAATATTAAATCAACAGTAGTATAATTTCTTAGTCAAGGAGAAATATATGAATATATCAGATAGTACTATAAACTTTAATATTTCCACAAATAACAGTACCGGAATAAAGGTTAACACACCTAATGTTTCAGATGGCGGTGCTGTTACTGCTAATGCCCAGATTTCTATGGCTAAAGAAGGGCAAATATTCAATGGCAAAATCCTTGATATAACCAACGATAAGGTTAGCATTATGCTTGATAATAGTAAAACATTATATGCACAGATGACTGACGCTATAAGTATGAATATAGGAGATTCCCTTACTTTTATGGTGAAAGAAAATAATGGCTCTAATGTGCTTATAAAACCTTATGGTGATGGTTCACAAGCTATGAAGGATAATGCAATATTCAAGATTCTTGATGCTAACTCTATTTCTCCTACAGATAAGAACTATCAAATTGCTGAGGGATTAATGAAAAATAATATGCCTGTTGATAAGGCATCTATGCAGAAAATAATGCAACAAGCCTATAAATATCCTGACACATCTATAGATACTCTTATTAATTTGAATAAGCTTGGTATAACTGTGAATGAAGCTAACATATCGCAGTATGAGTCTTATATAACTAATAGTCATCAGTTGACTCAGGATATTACTAATTTAAGTCACAGTATAATTGAATATAATAAGGAAACTGTAAATCAAATTATGAATCAAATGGGAGTATCTTCACAGTCGGCCTCAGATCAGATGATAAGTATTAATTCTAATATATTGGGAGCTTTATCAGATAATATTGATGCTACAAATATTAATGTTGCTGATATAATACAAGGAATAGAATCTGTACCTCAAGAAGAGAATTTATCTAACGTAGTAAATTCAGACAATACAAATACTGTTGTTGATACAGCCAATCAAAATCTGACCAATATAACAAATCAAATGTCTGAATCTATATCAAAGCTTTCAGAGAGATTAAGCATTGATTCAACAAAAGTAGAGGCCTTAGTTAAAGATTTAAGTAATGCAGGAATAGATGAATCAGTTATTAAAACCGTTGTTGATAAATCGGAGACTCCTATGCAGTTACTAAACAATATTAATGAGGTTTTATCTAATGGAGACAAATTAAACCTAACATCAGATAATATTAAAGAAATACTTTCTGGTGATTCTTATAATGAGGTTTTATCAGAAGCAGTTAAAGACAAGCTATCATTGAAACCTAAGGATATGGAGAATCCTAAGGAAATAGATGAACTTTACAAAAGTATGTATGATAAAACATCTAAGTTAATGGATGCATTTTCAGCAGGCGCAAATAGTAGTGCTGGAGAAAATATGTCTCAAGCTGCTAAAAGTATGCAACAAAGAATAGATTTTATGCAAAATCTAAACAATATGTTTGCATATGCACAGCTTCCTGTTAAACTGGATAATAATCAAATGAATTCAGATCTTTATGTTTATATGAATAAACGTAATATGAAAAGCACCAAAGAAGAGGTTAGTGCTTTACTTCATCTTGATATGGACCATCTAGGTGCTACAGATGTTCATGTTAGCTTACATGGAACCAATGTCCATACTCGGTTTTATGTGGAGGATGAGCTTAGTGCTAAAATAATAGATGAACATATGACTATGTTAGAGAAGGCAATTAGTGAAAATGGTTTTAATCTTACAAATGAAGTAATTACTAGAGAACCTGCTCTTGCAACCACTTCTAACATGGTTGTAAAAGAGATGCTTGGTGATGATTTAGAGAAAAGTGTTAAGAGATATTCCTTTGACGTTAGAATGTAGGTGTTTTTATGAATAATGAAAATAATCAACCAAAGAAAAAGGCGGTAGCCTTATTATATGATCCCTCTAATCAGGCACCTCAGGTTGTGGCTGCAGGTCAGGGAGTTTTAGCTGATAAAATTATTGCAACAGCTAAGGAAAGCGATGTGCCTTTATATAAAGATACAAACCTTACTGAAACCTTACTAAAGTTAGACATTGGTGATTGTATTCCACCTGAGCTTTATGGAGTTGTTGCAGAAATTCTTGTATACGTGGATAGAATGGATAAGATAAAAGCTAAGATAGATAGGACAAATGGTTAATATGACAAATAAAAGACAAACTGGTAAGGAATATGAGGAAATTGCTATAAAGTATCTTAGGGAGAAAGGTTACTTTATTATAGAAAAAAATTTCCAAGTAAAACAAGCTGAGATAGACATTATAGCCAGAGATGGAGATACAATAGTTTTCGTTGAAGTAAAGTATAGAGCAGGTAGTGGAAGTGGTAATCCATTAGAAGCAGTTACAATATCTAAGCAACGAAAAATCTCCAAGGCAGCTTTGTTCTATATGAATTACAATAAAATATCACCTGATAATACAAGTATAAGATTTGATGTAATAGGTATTCTTGGAGATGAATTGACTCACCTAGAGAATGCCTTTGACTTTGTTATATAAAAGGAAAAGTATGATGACAAGTATAAATTATTTAAAATATAAAAATATAATAATCAATGAAAATAATAGAACCACAAGAGTTGATTTGGTTGATATATCTGGTGAAGGTGATGTTGTACCAGTAATAAAGTATACAGCCTTAGAGAAATATTCTGATATTATACATGGTTTTTCAACTAGATTAGGAGGAGTTAGCAAGGAACATCTCTACAGTATGAACCTTAGCTTTTCAAGAGGTGATGACAGAGAAAATGTAATTACTAATCACCAAAGATTTAGTAAAGCCCTAGGTTATAATCCAGAACATCTTGTGTTTTCTGATCAGATTCATGATACAAAAATATATATTGTAGATGAAAAGGATAAGGGTAAGGGATATTCTTTACAAAGTGATATAATAGGTATAGATGGATTAGTAACAAATGTTAGAAATATTCCACTTATTACATTTTATGCTGATTGTGTTCCGTTATATTTTTATGATAAGATTAAAAAGGTTGTGGGATTGGCCCACTCTGGTTGGAAAGGAACTGTTAATAATATAGCTTTTCATATGATACAGACTATGATTAATGAATATGGTTCTAATCCAAAAGATATTGTAGTTGCTATAGGTCCATCTATTTGTATGGATTGCTATGAGATATCCTTAGATGTGGCAGAACAGTTTATAAATAAATATTCTAAATCAGAGCTTGATCAAATGTTACTGAATAAAGGTAATGGAAAATATCAGCTAGATTTACATAAGGCATGTGAATTTAATTTTCTTAATTCTGGCATATTACCAGAAAATATCTCAATGCCAGATATTTGTACCTGTTGTAATCCGGATGTATTATATTCTCATAGAGCATCTAAGGGTATGAGAGGAAATCTAGCAGCAGTCATAATGTTAAAATAAAAATGAAAGGATATATTCCTATGAAAAAACATACTATAGAATCTGTTGTTGAAGATAGTATTGCATATGAGCTTGAGATAGAGTCAGGAGATAAGCTAGTATCTATAAATAACAAAGAAATAAATGATATATTTGATTATCACTATCTGTGTGAGGATGAGTATCTTGAGATATTAATAGAGAAAAAAGATGGTGAGGAATGGCTTTTGGAAGTTGAAAAGGATGAAGATGAGGATTTAGGACTTACCTTTTCAGATTCTCTTATGGATAAATATAAAAGCTGTCACAACAAATGTGTCTTTTGCTTTATAGATCAAAATCCTGAAGGAATGCGTGATACAATATATTTTAAGGATGATGATACTCGTCTTTCCTTTTTGCAAGGGAATTATGTTACATTTACTAATTTACAGGAGAAGGATATTGAAAGAATAATAGAATACAAGCTTGCTCCTATAAATATTTCAATTCATACAACTAATGAAGAACTTAGATGCAAGATGCTTAATAATCGTTTTGCTGGTAAGGTAAATGCATTTATAAAAAGATTATATGATGCCGGAATACCTATGAATGCACAGATAGTGCTCTGCAAAGGATTAAATGATGGCAAAGAGCTTGAGAAAACCTTAACTGATTTACTTGAGTACACACCTGTTATGCAAAGCTTATCCATAGTACCAGTTGGTTTGACAAAATATAGGGAAGGTCTATATCCTTTGGATAGCTTTAATAAGGAGGATGCGATTAATCTTATAAAGACCGTTGAGAAGTATCAGGCATTGGCTTTAGAAAAGGGTGTAAATCACTTTGTTCATGCCAGTGATGAATGGTATATCAATGCTGGCATGGATTTTCCAGATGCAGATAATTATGACGGATATATTCAATTAGAAAATGGGGTTGGCATGACCAGACTATTATATGATGAGTTTGATGAGGCTATTGAATATTACTTAGAAGATAATGATGGTCCATGCTTGGTCAATAAAAAAGTATCAACAATTACAGGTGTTTTAGCCTATGAAAGTAAACTTAAATTAAAAGATAAGCTAAAAAAAGTTGCACCTAATATTGATTTTCAAATATATCCTGTAGTTAATAACTTTTTCGGTGAGAAAATAACTGTAACTGGATTACTTACCGGTCAGGATATTATTAGTCAGCTTAAAGATAAGGATTTGGGAGATGTATTATTACTTCCTTGCAATACACTTAAAAGTGATGAGGATATATTCCTTGATGATGTTACACTAGAGGAGCTTCAAAATGCTTTACAAGTTAAAGTAGTTGTTGTACAATCTAGCGGTATGGATTTATTTAACAGGATAATTGAAACGGAGAGTTAAGATATGGGAAGACCCGTAGTAGCCATTGTAGGCAGGCCAAATGTAGGTAAATCAACTTTATTTAATACATTAGCAGGAGATAAAATATCAATAGTACAGGACACTCCTGGTGTTACAAGAGATAGAATTTACGCAGATGTTAATTGGCTTAATTATAATTTCACAATAGTTGATACAGGTGGTATTGAGCCTGAAAGCAACGATATAATTTTAAAAAGCATGAGAGAACAGGCGGAGATAGCTATATCTACGGCTGATGTTATAATGTTTATAACAGATGTAAGACAAGGCTTGGTTGATGCTGATGGTAAGGTTGCAGATATGCTTCGTCGTTCAGGCAAACCAGTTGTTCTTGTTGTTAATAAGGTGGATAGCTTTGAGAAGTTTATGCCTGATGTATATGAATTTTACAATCTTGGTATAGGTGATCCTATGCCCATTTCTGCTGCATCACAGCTTGGACTTGGAGATATGTTAGATGAGGTTGTTAAGTATTTTGATGCATCAGCTACAGAGGAGATAGAGGATGAAAGACCAAGAGTTGCCATAATTGGTAAGCCTAATGCTGGTAAATCCTCTATAATTAATAAGCTTTTAGGCGAGGATAGAGTTATTGTATCTGATATTGCAGGTACTACAAGAGATGCAATTGATACGACGATTACTAGAAATGGTACAGAATATGTATTTATAGATACAGCTGGTCTTAGAAAGAAAAACAAAATCAAGGAAGAAATAGAACGATATAGTATCATTCGTACTGTTTCAGCTGTAGAAAGATGTAATGTTGCAGTACTTGTTATTGATGCAACTGAGGGAATTACAGATCAGGACACAAAGATAGCTGGTATTGCTCATGAGCGTGGAAAGGGTATGATAATTGTTGTTAACAAATGGGATGCCCTAGAAGAGAAAAATGATAAGTCAGTGTATAAGTTTACTAATAAGATTCGTGAAGAATTTGCATATATGCCTTATGCAGAGATATTATTTGTATCAGCTAAGACAGGTCAGAGATTACCTAAGCTATTTGAAACTATTGACGCAGTTATAGAGAATCATTCTCTTCGTATAGCTACAGGTGTGCTTAATGAGATTATGGCTGAGGCTGTTGCTTTAAATCAACCACCATCTGATAAGGGTAAGAGACTTAGACTGTATTATATTACTCAGGTTTCTGTTAAACCACCAACATTTGTTATATTTGTTAACGATAAGGAATTGATGCATTTTTCATATACAAGATATATTGAGAATAAGATAAGAGAAGCCTTCGGCTTCAGAGGAACACCACTTAAATTTATTATACGTGAGAGGAAAGAAAAATGATAATATATAGAATACTTTGTTTACTCGGTGGATATTGCTTTGGTATGATTCAGACATCATATATATATGGAAGAATGAATGGTATTGATATCAGAGAGCATGGAAGTGGCAATGCTGGAACCACCAACGCACTTAGGGTACTTGGTAAGAAAGCAGGAATTATAGTTTTCTTTGGTGATTTACTAAAAGGCTTTGCAGCTGCTGTTGTTGCAAGACTGATATTTAATCAGATTTGCCCTAATGAAGTATATCTTTATATTGCTTATGCAGGATTTGGAACAATTTTAGGTCATAACTTTCCATTCTATCTAAAATTTAGAGGAGGAAAGGGAATTGCAGCAACAGGAGGAGTTATCTGTGGTTTCTTAGATCCAATTTTAATATTAAGTGCTGCATTAGTTTTCTTTGGATTATGTATCATAACTAAGTATGTTTCCGTAGCATCAATATGTTTAGTTATTAGCTTTTTTATTGAATATACATTGTCTGCTATTAATGAAAGATACTCATTTGATTTAAGTAATGGTGATTCTAAGGCGGCTATGATAGAAAGCATAATTATTGTTGGAATTATGACAGTTATGGCAATATATCGTCATAAAGCAAACATTAAAAGACTTATAAATCATGAGGAAAATAAACTTTTTAGTAGTAATAAAAAAGAATCCTAAATAGGAGGTAGATTATGAATATAGGAGTATTAGGAGCAGGTAGCTGGGGTATTGCACTTACTAAGCTGTTAAGTGGCAATGGTCATAATGTTACTGTTTGGTCTATAGATAAAGAAGAAATTGCTATGTTGAATGAGCATAGAGAACATTTAACAAAGCTTCCTGGTGTTAAAATACAGGATGGTGTTACATTTACTACAAATGTAGAAGATGCATGCGTGGATAAGCAGATGCTTGTAATGGTTGTTCCTTCACCATTTATAAGAAGTACTGCAAAAACAATAGCTCCTTATGTTACAAGTAATCAAATTATTGTAAATGTTTCCAAGGGTATTGAAGAGAGTACTCTTATGACCTTAACTGAGGTTATTTGCGATGAGATTAAGGGTGCAACTGTTGCTGTTTTATCTGGTCCTAGTCATGCTGAGGAGGTTGGTAAGGAAATGCCAACTACTGTTGTAGCAGGAGCTTCAACAAAGGAGATTGCTGAGCTTGTTCAGGATACATTTATGAGTGATTTCTTTAGAGTTTATACAAGTCCTGATGTTGTGGGAATTGAACTTGGCGGTGCATTGAAGAATGTAATTGCCCTTGCCGCAGGTATATCTGATGGACTTGGTTGTGGTGATAATGCTAAGGCAGCTATAATTACAAGAGGCATTGCTGAAATATCCAGACTTGGATGTGCTCTTGGTGGTCAAGAGACTACATTTTCAGGTCTTTCTGGAATAGGTGACCTTATTGTTACCTGTGCATCTAAGCATAGTCGTAATAGAAATGCAGGTTTCCTAATGGGGCAGGGCAAAACTTATAAAGAAGCCTTAGAAGAGGTAAAGATGGTTGTAGAAGGAGTTTATTCTGCTAAAGCTGCACTTAAACTTAGTGAGAAGTATAATATAGAAATGCCAATAGTAAAGACAGTCAACGAAATACTGTTTCATGATCTTTCTGCTAAGGATGCTATGGTTATGCTTCTAACAAGAATGAAAACTGCAGAGGATAAGGACCTTCTCTGGAAATAATTTTTAAAATATGTTATACCTTCATGTTTTTTTACATATATTTATTGTAAGCAATTATGCCGACTAAATGGCATTTCTTATACATATATGTAAAATAATATGGAGGTATTTTTATGGATATTTATAGCGATATTAAGGCTAGAACAAATGGAGAAATATATATAGGTGTTGTTGGTCCTGTAAGAACTGGTAAATCAACATTTATAAAAAGATTTATGGAGCTAATGGTTTTGCCTCATATAAATGATGAATACATAAAACAAAGAACAATAGATGAGCTTCCACAGTCAGCTGGTGGTAAAACAGTTATGACAACTGAACCAAAGTTTATTCCGAAGGATGTTATTGAAACCAATATATCAGAGAATGTTAGATGTAAGCTTAGACTTATTGATTGCGTTGGATATATGGCGAAGGGTGCTGAGGGACATATGGAGGACGGAAAGGAAAGATTAGTTAAAACTCCTTGGTATGACTATGAGGTTCCATTTACTAAAGCTGCAGAAATTGGAACAAAAAAGGTAATATTTGAACATTCTACTGTAGGTATAGTTATAACTTCTGATGGTAGTGTTACTGATATCGAAAGAAGTGGGTACATAGAACCTGAAAATAGGGCAATATCAGAGTTAAAAAGCCTAGGTAAACCATTTGTTGTATTAATGAATACAGTAAACCCAAAAGATCAGGGCGTTATAAAAATGTCCAAGGATATGAGTGAACATTATGGAGTTGCTGTTTTACCAATTAATTGTAATAATTTAACTAAAAAAGATGTATTTTCTATATTTGAACAGTTGCTTTTATCATTCCCAGTTAATTCGGTTAATTTTAATATTCCTAAGTGGGTTGAAGCTTTAGACTCAAATAACGAAATTAAGAACTATTTAATTGAGCTATCTAAGAAGATATTTAAGGATATTAATCATATGAGAGACGTTTATAGTCTTTCTCAGGAGGCTGATGAATATATTGAGGATATGTCAATGAATAAGGTTAATCTTGCAGATGGAGATATAAATATATCCATTAAGCTCTATGATAAGTATTACTATGGTATGCTTTCAAAACTATTTGATACTGATATTAATAATGAGTATGAGTTTATTAAAGAAATATATGATTTAGCTGAAACCAAAGGAAAATGTAGAAAGGTTAGTCAGGCCCTTCTGCAATCTAATAAGACCGGTTATGGTTCAGTGACTCCTGAAAAGGCAGAGATAAAGCTAGATCCTCCTGAGTTAATAAAATCAGGCAACAAATTCGGAGTTAAGCTTAAAGCTAGTGCACCTTCAATACATTTGATTAAAGCTAATATTACAACAGAAATAGCTCCAATTGTAGGAAGTGAGGAGCAAGCTAAGGATTTGATATCCTTTATTAAGAAGGATGGTATGGAAAAAGATGATATATGGGGAGTAAGTATATTTGGCAAAACAATAAGACAGTTAGTTGAGGAAGGTTTAGAAAGTAAAATAAATAAGATTAATCAAGAAAGTCAGCAAAAACTTCAGGATACAATGGAGAAAATAGTTAATGATTCCAATGGTGGAATGGTTTGCATTATAATTTAACCTGTGTTAAAATAACCTACGGAAATTTACTAATAAGGATATTGTAATGCAGGATAATAAGCTGGAATTTAAAATCAATGAGTTTCAAGGACCTTTAGACCTGTTGCTTCATTTGATTGAAAAGAATAAATTTAATATATTTGATATTCCTATTGTTGAGATTACGGAACAGTACTTAGAATATGTTAATGCTATGCAAGAATCTAATCTTGATATTATGAGTGAGTTTCTGGTTATGGCAGCTACACTTATTAGCATCAAGGCAAAGATGCTTCTTCCTAAGGAGGAAGAAGAG
>JAFWZV010000015.1 GCA_017517305.1 Lachnospiraceae bacterium
ATTCACCTTAACTTTGACACTATATAATCATATCCCCTATTATCTCCAAATTTTTCAACCGCGTTTTGGGATAATTCAAGTATATTCTTACCATTTGAACAAACATAGTCAGGTTTTGCCCCTTCTTCTATCAATAACTTTATTACTTCATATTCGCCAAACCAAGCAGCATTAACCAACGCTTCATTCAAAATTCTTTCTTTTTCAAAGTCGCCAATATACTCCAAAAGTATTTTTACAACCTGTGCTTGCTTAAGTTGATATTCTATTGATTTTTGTCTAAATCTTACTGTATGTAAAATCAGCTCTTTTGCCATACTAGTGTCTGTAACTTTGCCGAATATATATTTCAATATCTCTACATCTGAGTTTGCACAACTTGGATAAGCCAACTTTTTCCACTCTTCTTGACTTATTTCCTCTTTTGCTTCTACCTTTTGTATATGCTCTATTACTTCTGCATCTGATTGACCCAAACTCCGTTTTCCAATATACGTCTGTAGATTTTTCATCGTTTTATCATTCATTTGCTTTCTCTCCATCAAATTCAAAGTTTTCAACGAAAATCATATCATTAAAGTCTTCTAAATAGTATCCTGCTTACTTTACTATCTTGCTATTGACATTTCTCCGCAATAAATAATATCTTCCAGCTTTTCTTCTGAAAGTTTTTCATAATCCTCTCTTGTTTTTGCTATATCAAAAGTAGCACATAATGTTTCACCATGAATACTACCATCTCCATCTTCATAAATAGAGTATTTCATTCCTGGGCATAATGTTTTTAGTTCATCTTTTTTTATCAATATAGAATAATCATGGTCATTATACTTTCTTGGTCTTATCATATACCCTCCTTGCTATGCGTCAAATCTCCACTATCCACATAATACTATCTCAACAATTCATTCCATCCTTCTAAAATCACAGAATGTCCATCAATATATTTGTTCTTGAACAACGCTGCAGTTATTGAATCAGCATTGATTTGTTCGGGATAGTCTCTACATATTTGTTCATATTCTTCTTCACTTATTTCCGCCGTAATGTAATAATCATCATTGCGATTTGGCGAACTATGAAAAGCAAAATACTGTTTTCTTCCTGATTCTATTCGATAACCACAACCAAATCTAACACTGTTAGATATAAAACGAATATATTCATCCGGCTGTTGCCCATCATGAGCCAACCACTTACATCCGTCAGTATGTGGCTTAGTTATAATTTCTATTTTATCCTGAGATATGGTATAGTTCTCAGGTTCACTTGTCCAGTTTAATTTATTTATATCAAATTTCATAATCACATTTCCACCTTAAAATGCATAAATCTATATTTCCCATTATACCCCATCAATTCTCCTTTTTCATCCATTTTATAATAATAAAAAGCCTGCACATATAAATTATACGTACAGGCTTAAATTCATCTCATTATTAAAGTATATTCACTCCATGCGCCTTTGCAGTTTCAAGCACATCCTCTGGCCAGATTGAAGACTGAACCTCTCCGATGTGTGCTCTCTGAAGGAAGAACATACATATTCTAGACTGTCCGATACCACCACCGATAGTATATGGAAGCTCCTTGTCTAATACTGCCTTCTGGAATGGCAAGCTTGCTCTATCCTCACAGCCAGACTTCTTAAGCTGGGCGTCAAGTGCATCCTCGTCAACTCTGATTCCCATAGATGAAAGCTCTAAGGATATATCAAGTACCGGATAGTACACTAAGATATCGCCATTCAATGTCCAATCATCATAGTCAGGTGCTCTACCGTCATGACGCTCACCTGAAGCAAGCTTATCACCGATTCCCATAAGGAATACGGCACCCTTTTCCTTAGCAATAAGGTTCTCTCTTTCCTTTGGAGTCTTATCTGGATACATATCCTCTAACTCCTGAGTAGTGATAAATGCAATCTCGTTAGGAAGAAATGGATCCATAAAATGGTATCTTCCACATATGTAATACTCTGTCTGCTTTATAGCCATATATATACGGAATACTGTTTCCTTTAAGGTCTCAATATTTCTGTCCTCTTTGTTAATAATCTTCTCCCAATCCCACTGATCTACGTAGATTGAGTGAATATTATCAGTGTCCTCGTCACGGCGGATAGCACTCATATCAGTGTAAAGACCTTCGCCTACCTCAAAGCCGTAGTTAGCAAGGGCAAGTCTCTTCCACTTAGCAAGGGAATGTACTATCTCCACAGGAGCATCATTTTGCTCCTTTACACCGAAGGATACAGGACGCTCAACACCATTTAAGTTATCATTAAGACCTGACTCAGGCTTAACGAAAAGTGGTGCTGAAACTCTGGTAAGATTTAGGGCTGATGCCAGAGCTCTCTCGAAATAATCCTTAACCTCTTTTATTGCAATTTCTGTGTCCTTGATGGACTGTGGGCTTTTGTAGCCCTCTGGAATATATATAGTTCCCATATATATTGCCTCCTTATATTGATTTTTGCCATGGCTTGCATAAATAGAAGCCATGCCGCATAAGTATAAGCCATGCCGCCCTTACCAGCAAAGCTGGTAAGTAGCTACGGCGTGCGCCGTATACATAATGACCGTAATATGTCTGGCTGTGAGCAAGCTCCCATCATCCAATTCCGCTCATTATGTGCATGGCTTACTAGAGTTCGCAGTTTCCTACTGTTCTTGGGAATGGAACAACGTCTCTGATGTTACCCATACCAGTTACATACATAATCATTCTCTCAAATCCAAGACCAAAGCCAGCATGTCTTGTTGAACCATACTTTCTAAGATCAAGGTAGAAGTCGTAATCCTCAGCCTTAAGACCAAGCTCTTCCATACGAGCTGAAAGCTTCTCGAAGTCATCCTCTCTCTGGCTACCACCGATAATCTCACCGATACCAGGTACGAGACAATCCATAGCTGCAACTGTCTTTCCATCCTCGTTAAGCTTCATGTAGAATGCCTTAATCTCCTTTGGATAATCAGTTACGAATACAGGGCGCTTGAATACCTCCTCAGTAAGGTATCTCTCATGCTCAGTCTGTAAGTCACAGCCCCAGTATGCCTTAAACTCAAACTTATCGTTATTCTTCTCTAATATCTCAACAGCCTCAGTGTATGTCACATGACCAAACTCTGAATTCATAACATTCTCAAGTCTCTCGATAAGACCCTTGTCAATAAAGTTATTGAAGAACTTCATCTCCTCTGGTGCATTTTCAAGGACATAACGAATGATGTACTTAATCATGCTCTCTGCAAGAATCATATCATCCTTAAGGTCTGCAAATGCTATCTCTGGCTCAATCATCCAGAACTCAGCTGCATGACGAGTTGTATTAGAATTCTCTGCTCTAAATGTTGGTCCAAATGTATAGATGTTTCTAAATGCCATAGCATAAGTCTCACCATTTAACTGACCACTTACTGTAAGGTTAGTCTGCTTTCCGAAGAAGTCCTCCTTGAAATCAACCTTTCCATCATCAGTCTTAGGAATATTGTTCATATCCATAGTTGTTACAGTGAACATCTCACCTGCACCCTCACAGTCACTTCCTGTGATGATTGGAGTGTGAACATACACGAAATCTCTCTCCTGGAAGAACTTGTGAATAGCATATGCCACAAGTGAACGCACTCTAAACACTGCCTGGAAGGTATTAGTTCTTGCACGAAGATGTGGAATAGTACGAAGGTACTCTAAGGTATGTCTCTTCTTCTGAAGTGGATAGTCAGGAGTTGAATCTCCTTCAATCATTACCTCAGTTGCCTGAATCTCAAATGGCTGCTTTGCATCCGGAGTTGCAATAAGTGTTCCCTTAACAATAAGAGCCGCACCTACATTTACCTTACAAATCTTGTCAAAGTTATCCATAGAGTCATTGTATACTACCTGAATTGGCTCGAAGAATGTACCATCATTAAGCACCAGGAAACCAAAGGTCTTAGAATCTCTGTTGCTTCTTACCCAACCACCTACAGTAATCTCTTTATCAAAATATGCTTCCTTGTTTCTAAATATTTCTCTTACTTCAATAAGCTCCATTTTTATACTCCTCCTAAATGCTATCTACCATTTTCTTAACGTAATCGTAAATGTGCTTTCCTGCATCAGCACCGTACTTCTCAATAAGCTTTACGATACGAGTCTCTATAATAATACCATCTGCAATATCGCTGTATCTTGCAATCTGCTCCGGTGTATTTGCGCCAAACTCAATAACAACTGGTGTGTCAGTAAGCTTTCTGATACGACCCACTGTCTCAAGAAGCTTTCCACTTAGCTCTCCCTCTGCCACATTATCCTCTGAAGGAAGGATGTAAATGTATCCTGTAGCCTCAGGTGCTATCATATTTATTCTATCACCACTGTTTGTTGAAATCAGGGAAATAATGTCGATACCATACTTATTTGCTTCCTCTAGAAGCTCACCTTTTTCCTCATATGAAAGGTCCGGGATAATAATACCATCAACACCTGTCTCCTTACATTTTGCACAGAATCTCTCATATCCATACTTATAAACCGGATTAAGATATGTGAGAAGTACAAGTGGCACATCCACTTTCTTGCTAGCTCTTCCCACCATGTCAAACACCATATCAGTAGTACATCCACCTGGTGCTGAAAGTGCTCTGACATTTGCCTCCTGCACTACAGGTCCCTCAGCTATAGGATCTGAAAATGGAATTCCAATCTCTACTATGGCTGCGCCTGCATTTGCAATTTCAACTATAAAATCCTCTGTTTTATCAATGGACGGATCTCCTGCTGTGAGGAATCCGATAAATGATTTCTTACCGATTAATGCTTCCTTAACTCTACTCATGTAAATCCACTCCTCTATATCTTGCTATTGCTGCAACATCCTTATCACCACGACCTGACAGACAACAGATAATAATCTGATCCTTGCTCATGGTTGGAGCGATTTTCATAAGATGAGCCACCGCGTGGGAGCTCTCTATGGCAGCTATAATTCCCTCTGTCTTTGCTATGTATTCGAATGCATTTACTGCTTCGTCATCTGTAACCGGTACATACTCTGCTCTACCAGAATCGTGTAGGTTCGCATGCTCCGGACCAACTCCCGGATAATCAAGTCCTGCTGATATAGAATATACAGGAGCTATCTGACCGTAATCATCCTGGCAGAAATAAGACTTCATACCGTGGAAGATTCCAAGTGAGCCTGTATTTACTGTAGCGGCAGTCTCATTAGTGTCAATTCCCTTACCTGCTGCCTCACAGCCGATAAGCTTAACACCATCATCATTTATAAACTCGTAGAACATTCCCATAGCGTTACTTCCACCGCCTACGCAAGCCATAACCACATCAGGAAGCTTACCTTCCTTCTCAAGTATCTGTGCTCTTGCCTCACGGCTTATAACACTCTGGAAATCTCTTACTATCATAGGAAATGGATGTGGTCCCATAACTGAACCTAAGGCATAAAGGGTATCCTCAGTTCTTCTAGCCCACTCTCCCATACACTCATTTACTGCATCCTTAAGAGTCATGGTTCCTGTCTCAACAGCGTGAACCTTTGCACCAAGAAGCTCCATACGGTATACATTTAAGGCCTGACGAATAGTGTCCTCCTTACCCATGTATATCTCACACTCAAGTCCAAGAAGGGCAGCTGCTGTAGCTGTTGCCACACCGTGCTGTCCAGCACCTGTCTCAGCGATAATTCTAGTCTTCCCCATCTTCTTAGCAAGAAGTGCCTGACCAAGTACATTGTTAATCTTGTGAGAGCCTGTGTGGTTTAAGTCCTCTCTCTTGAAGTAAATCTTGGCTCCACCTAAATCCTTAGTCATCTTCTCTGCATAGTAAAGAAGTGATGGTCTGCCTGCATACTCTCTTGAAAGCTGATCTAACTCTCTAATAAAGTCAGGATCATTCTTGTAATGTTCATATGCTTTCTCTAATTTATTAACCTCATTCATAAGTGACTCAGGAATATACTGACCACCATGAATTCCATATCTTCCCTTTGACATAAGTGCCTCACTTTCCATATACTTTGATAGTTCTTAAGTATTGTAAATGCCTTTATCAGTCGGCATAGTTATTCCAATTCTAAAACTATATTATTATACACTCATTACGCTGGGAATAACAAGTGTTTTTTTAATTATGTGGGGAATAATGATTCTAAAATAAAAATAACCGACCAAAATACGCTATTTGGTCGGTTATCTAACCACTATAATCAGGCAATCTCTACTTCGTATCCTCTGGACTTTCCACATCCGGTGCTGGCTTATCTCCACTTATATAGTTACCCTCAGTGTCAACATAAACCCACTTAACAGTATACTTTATTCCAAATGCATCTCCTATATTCTTAACATAATCCTCTAAAAGCTGCTTAGTTCTCTCCTGAGCCTGTGACAAAAGTGCGGTATCACTTGCAGCTGTGTTCCACAGATCTTGCTGTGCCTGTTCAAAGGCATAGGTCTGGTCCTCGGCAGTTATGTCTGCTGACTTAGAGTCTACTATAAACGAATCCTTGGATAATGAATTTTCATCCACCTCACACTGCAACACCTCTGCCTCTGGAATTGTAATTGTAACGGTTGTTCCATCCACCTCCATAGATACTAAAGATGCATCCACACCTATGGTTACAATTCCACTGTACTCTATCCAGAACTTCTTATCCTTCTCCCAGAACAAAAAGCCCTCCGCATCCTCCTCATAGTACTTTGCCACATTGTGATAATAGCACTCCATTACAGAAAGCTCACATATTGACTGCATCTGTGTAACCTCCGGCTCCATATTTGCAGTTTTTTCCTCTTCCTTCTTATCTCCACAAGCTGCTAAGCTAAGAGTCATAAGGATTAACATTATACTAACCAAAAGCTTCTTCATATCCTTACCCTCCTACTCTACAACTATCTCATAATCAGGATCAACCTGATCCACAAATGGCTTAACTAAAGCTATAACAACATTTTGCGCATTCTGATTAGCCAGGTCTATAATAGCATCCTGGTTCTCGCTTTCATGCTTTACATCATATTTACAAAGCTTAAAAGCCTCCTCGGAAACAGTATCTGTGTTGGCTTTTTTATCTATGAAAATGTAATCAAGAGATGCAATATCCACATATGTATCAAGAATCTCCGCTTCTGGAAGATTGATAGTAACCTTCTTCATCTCATTGTCCACATTAATCTCTATCTTTTCAAAGTCGATACCTGCATCAACTGTAGCCTCATAGGATACATAGTACTTGTCCTCCGCACAAGCAACACCATTGTATACCACCTTAAATGTAGAAAGGTCACTTACCTCAACTATTTTCTCCAAGGTTGATACAGTAATAACCTCCTTAACTGGCTCTTCCTTCTTAAATATATTCATAAGCACCACTGCAATCACAGCTATAACTATCACTGCTATTATGATTGTTGTTGCACTCTTACTAAAGTATTTGGCGAAGATTTCCTTGCCACTTTTCTTGCTGTCCTTATCCTTTTCTTTTGTAGATTTGGCTTTATCTAATTCCTGTATTTCCTGTTCTTCTCTTCCCATGGTACCCTCCTTTTATATGTAAGCTCATTTTATCTCTGTACCTTAAGTGCAGTCAAGATTCTTTTCTTTCTCAAAGAATGCCTTCTTTAACTGCTCATATTCTTCGTCAATGCAAACCTTTCGACACTGTGGTTCAAATGATTTGGTAACTTCAAAACATTCCTTCATATTAGCGCAGGGATATTCTACACACTCTGCACAGGTTTTAATACCTCTATCCTCACAGCATTTTACAACCTTGTACCTACACCAATTTTCGGGTTTACACCCTGTACAGGATATTTCATCCTTGGATACGATATGGTCACGATAACCTATTTTCATCCACAACTCGGCTGTATGCTGTAGCTGTTCATCCGTTTTTTCAAATGGATGTGCTATATATCTAGGACAGCTTGAACAATCATTTCCACAGGCTGCGACTATTTTATCCACCCCATACCCAAGCTCCGTAGGAAGATCCTCCCACAGTGCTTTCCTAGTGTCATATTTTCTCAATCTTTCTAATACCTTCACATCAGGTTCAGGATATACCACAAAACTATCAACCTCTCCCAGCTCTGGGCGTATAGGAAATGCTAGTTGCTCTGTGTCTAGGGAAAACTGAGCATTTACCCCTTCCTTGTTACCTCTTGCATCAAGCCTAATCCACTTTTTTAATTCCGAAATATATACACCGTTAAGCCCGTGATATATTAATACCGGAGCTGTTTCATCATCCAAAATCAGCTTCTGATAACAAAAGCCTGTAGGTATGGATTTCGCGCGTAACAAAGCTGCCAACAAATGTGATTTGGCAAAGCAAATTCCATGACCAGCCTCAAGCACCTCCGAAGCAGTGCAGGTAAGCACATCCTCATTTATATCCGCTGAATGAGAAATGTTATCTCTCACATACTCATAAGCCATTCTAATATATTCCAGTTCGTTATCTGCCTTTTGATATAGCTGGTTGGATAGCTTGGCAATTGATTCACATTTGTAGTTAATTACAATGTCCTCTTTTAGGTATTCTTCAATTATATTTGTAAATGGTACTATGTTCATATTTACACTTCCCTTAATGTATAGAATCTATCTTGCAAACCATAATCTATAGATTTCTCACATACACCCTTGAATCTTCTCCCTCTATATCTTTCATCACTTGGAAAAACTCGTAACCATACTTTTCATATAGCCCAATATGATTGGTTGAGATATAGATATTTTTAATTCCAGCCTCTTTCGCCAATGCTTCAGCATGTCCAAGCAGCTTTCCCGCATAGCGCTTTCCCCTGTAATCTGGGAATGTATAAACCCATCCAATCCAAGGTGTCAAATCTGTTGGCTGAATATCATCCTTTTCAGCAAAGGTGCAAAATGATACTAGATTTTCTCCATCCACCAGCATAAGAACCTTTGTACTCTCACCAACAAGCTGTTTTAGTTTTCCTTCTCTCAATAGCTTTTCCAAATACTGACCTGCTCTCCAATCACATTCTTTCATTTTTGAGAGCCAATACTCTTTATTATCTGTGCTAAAAAATTCTATTATTTCCATTATATATTCCTCTTAAATTTCATCATAAATCCTCTATAATCAAATTATATCTCAAGTATGTTATGGAACTCCCATCATATCCTGGCATTGCGTTTTCCTTCTTCTCCACAGAATATTTGAAATCCTTCTTATAATAATTTTGAAATGCCTTTGCTATCTCATCCAAGGCTTTTTCGCAACCTGATAAGCCAATTGTCAAATTCATCAAATCCCAATATTGCTCATAATAGAATTCAACCACGCAACCATCTATGTCCCATTCTACAACAATATGATTATCGTCAATAATGATATCCCCAAAGCATTCCGACTTAGTCAAGGTTATGTTTTCGTTACATTTGAACACATCCATATAAATGTCGCCCATCTTGCTGTACAGCATCTTATCACCTGAATTCATGCGTTCTTGTTCCATATTGTATTGATCGTTTATTTCCTTGAAGATGTCACCCTTTAATTCAATATTAAGGTATGCATTTTCTTGTTTTAGCATTTTTATATGTACCTCATAAACATTTATTTAATAGTATTACCCCGCAATCAGCCTAACAATGTATATCAGCATCAAATGTGCAGGATAAAACACATAGAAGAAATATTTTGAAAACTTAGGATGCTTTCCCTTTTCTCCGTTATAGAAAAATGTAATCAAAATAATAGCTATAAGAGTTACAACCAAGAACTTCCACTGGATAAGAATAGCATTCAACCCTCCTAAAGTTATTACAATGTAACCAAGCATAATAAGTTCATAAAGCGCAAATCGTACAACCGGGTTATCCCTATACACATGAAATACTAAGATAATCAATTGACCTGTTATGGCCCATTCCATTTTCAGTCCGTAGCTCACACCACAACATATAGCTATAAGTAGTAGTCTTACAGGCAATGGTTTCTCCCACTCCCATATGATTAATACCACAAGGCCTAAGAAAAGGGACATTATTACATTCCACTCTGTGAAAAACTTAACAACATCAAAGGTCATAGTGTGACATAGTACGTAGGCAATCTGAGTTATTACTGCAAACACCAAAAGTCTTATGGCGTATTTCTTCTTAGAACTGGTATAGTGAAAACCCTCCGCTATAAAAAAGAAAAATATAGGCGGTGCCATAAACTCAAGCTGCACCAATACACTTGCTATGTTACCAGGTATTCCAATCAGCCTTAATTCTTTTATTGTATAAAGCAAGAAATGCCCTATAAACATAAAAAGCATAGCTATGTACTTTAGCATGTCACGATTAATAATTCTTAAATTTAAACTTTTGTTCCCCATTTTCATTTCTCCCCTAGATAAATTTATATTACATCGCGTATTATAGCACGAAGGTACTGTATATTTCCATAATGTAACTCAAAAAAACAAAAACCGGCACTTACAAAGCGCCGGCCATAAAATCACTATATATAATCTGTATAGAAATCTCCAACATATCAGCTATCTATTATATCGAGAACAACAGCTGTCCATAGGTTGGATATGGAAGCATGCTCTCAGGCATTACTGCCTCAGCCTCATCAGCGAATACTCTGATATCAGCCATATCCTTAAGCACTACGCTCTGATAGAACTTAGCTGCCTCAAGGTGATCCTCAATCTTCTTCGCTGCTGCATTGTCAGTTTTAAGCTTCTCGATACCATTGTAAAGGTCTGTCTGAGCCTGTGAAAGCTTCTTAATAAGGGCAACCTCACTTACCAAGGAAACATCCTCTATTACAGACTTCTTAAGGCTTGCTGTTCTAGCTAACTGCTCTGTATAAGATACGATTGCAGGAAGTAAATCCTTCTGAATCATCTCAACCATAGTGTTAGCCTCAAGACTTACAGTCTTCATATAGTTATCAAGGAGAATCTCGTAACGTGAGTAAAGCTCCTGCTCTGTAAATATCTTGTGGTCAAGAAGAAGCTTCTTGTTCTTCTCGCTTGTAAGCTGCTCAAGTGCCTCAGGTGTTGATACAAGGTTGAATAAGCCTCTATTCTCTGCTTCCTCAACCCACTCCTGAGTGTAGCCGTTACCATTGAAGATTACTCTTCTGTGGTTTGCCATAGTATCCTGAATAAGCTTTCTTATCTCTGCATCAAGCTCCTCAGCTGGGACATTCTCAAGTCTTTCTCTAAATATATTAAGGGTCTCAGCCATTGCAGTGTTAAGGTATACATTAGGGTCTGCAACAGATGCAGATGAGCCAAGCATTCTGAACTCAAACTTATTACCTGTAAATGCAAATGGTGATGTTCTATTTCTATCACTTGTATCCTGAAGGAAATGTGGAAGTACCTTTGCGATATCCATCTCCACCTTATCCTGCTGGTTAATCTCTCTATCCTTCTGAATAGAACGAAGAAGCTTATATAAATCGTCACCTAAGTAAACTGATACGATTGCTGGTGGCGCCTCATGTCCGCCAAGACGATGGTCATTGCCAGCACTGGCAACTGAAATTCTAAGCAGGTCTGCATAGTCATCCACAGACTTAAGCACCGCTGCAAGGAACACAAGGAATGTGGTGTTCTCTGCCGGATTCTTGCCAGGGTTAAACAGGTTGACTCCTGTATCAGTTGTAAGTGACCAGTTATCATGCTTACCACTTCCATTAATTCCTGCAAATGGCTTCTCGTGAAGAAGACAAACCATGTTGTGCTTGTCAGCAAGCTTCTTCATAATCTCCATAGTAAGCTGGTTGTGGTCTACTGCAACGTTGGCAGTTTCAAATACAGGGGCAAGCTCATGCTGTGCAGGCGCGCCCTCATTGTGCTTAGTTTTAACTGGAATTCCCAGCTTCCAAAGCTCCAAATCAAGCTCATGCATAAATGCAGCTATACGTGGCTTAAGAGTACCAAAGTAGTGGTCCTCAAGCTCCTGTCCCTTAGGTGCTGGTGCACCAAAAAGTGTACGACCTGTAAACTTAAGGTCCTTTCTATTCTGATAAACATCCTTATCTACAAGGAAATATTCTTGCTCTGCTCCAATAGTTATGGAAATGTGCTTAACATCCTCATGTCCTAAGAGATGAAGCATCTTAACTGCAGCCTTGTTCAAGGTCTCCATAGAGCGAAGAAGTGGTGTCTTCTTATCAAGAGCCTCACCTGAATATGAACAGAATGCAGTTGGTATGTAAAGTGTCTTATCCTTAATAAATGCAGGTGATGTTGGGTCCCATGCAGTATAGCCTCTAGCCTCAAAGGTAGCTCTAAGTCCACCTGATGGGAAGCTTGATGCGTCAGGCTCACCCTTTACAAGTGCCTTGCCTGAGAAATCCATAATTACCTGTCCGTCACCTGTTGGCTCGATAAAGCTATCGTGCTTTTCTGCGGTAACATTTGTCATAGGTTGGAACCAGTGAGTGTAATGGGTTGCCCCATTTTCAATAGCCCACTCCTTCATAGCAACTGCTACGGAATTGGCGATGTCTAGCTGAAGATGTGTGTCGTTTTGAATAGTCTTACGAAGTGCCTTATATACATCCTTAGGCAGCTTGTTGCGCATAATCTTGTCGTTGAACACATAACATCCGTAAATTTCAGGTATGTTTAATTCCATTTTGGTTCCTCCTATAAAATCCACTTAAGTGGTAATATATCTATGTACGAATTTCAAAAATTATCCCATCTTAGAAACCTACATATTGTGTAGTATACTAAAAATGGAGATAATTTCAATATTTTTTTCTCAAAGAAGGTAAATACGCAACAAAAAACGGACCATAAGCCACTTTCTTGTCATACCTACTCAAGAGTATAGGTAGAATTCGACAAGTGGTATAAAATATCCGACGAATGGATTTTATTTTAACTCTCAAATGTAGTACTATGGATAGAGTTATATTTTTTATGGGAGAAGGAAAATGAAACTTAGTTTTTCTGTATGTGATGATAATAAAGAGCATTTAGAAGAAATTAAAAATACAATCAATAAGCTTTCAGATAAACATAGTGTAGAGGTTTCTTTATACGCAATGGCAGGAGAGCTTATGGATAGTTTGGAAAAAGCAAAGACCTGTAATGAGCCTTTGCCTAATTTTGTGTTGATTGATATAGAACTCCTTGATATAGATGGCATAGAACTTGGTAAGAAAATAAAAGAATTATACCCTGAGGTTTGTCTTGTTTTCGTAACATCATATATTGAATATGCGGTAAAGGGTTATGAGGCTAAGGCAGATAGATATTTGTTAAAACCAATAAAGCTTGAAGACATAGAAAGCCTTGTAAGAGATTTTATTCAGGAGCAAAACAAAATCAAAAGAATCATTGTAAAGGATAAAGAACAGGAGCACTTGATTTTCATCAAGGATATAATGTATATTAGTGCGGAGGATAAATACACTATTCTCTACACTGAAAACAATCGTTACTTTGATTACAAAAGTCTAAAGGACTATGAAGAGCTTCTTATAGACTATGGATTTTACCGTATACATAGAAAATATCTGATAAATATGTATCATCATAAGAGCTTAAAGAAAGGGTTTGTAACCCTTAGCAATGATGTGGTTCTTCCTATTAGTAGACGAAAAGAAAGTCAGTATAGAGAAAATCTACTAAAGACATTGGAGAGAGATTTGCTATGATAAATAGTCTTATTACTTTACTGATTATTTTTGTTAACGTGCTAGCAGTGCTTAATATGCTACTCATATTAAAAGTATTCTTTGGTGCAGCCATAAAGCTGAATCGTAGGATACTTTTTTGCGTTGGGGCATTGTATTTTGCTGGAAACATATTGTTTGGCTTAGTCAAGAACCTGACTAATTACACAGCTATTTTTGTTTTGGTATTTATGTTTGTGGTCATTATCAAATTGTCTGTGGAAAAAACCATAGGAAATATCATTCTTGTCATACCTGCGGCATTGATGTACGTGCAGTGGGGAAGTATGTTTGACCTAGCAGAAAGACTCATAGGTTTAGACAAATTTGTGTATCACTATGAGACTATGGATGTAACCATAAGTACATTTTTGCCTGATATTCTACTTTTGGTATTGCTTCTAGTTATTAAGGCAAAGGTAAATGAAGAGCTTTTAGCTATCAGACTCACTAAGCTTGAAGGTGTTGTCTTAACTATTATATGTATTATATACCCGATTATGGTGGCATTCTTTAATTATATGGAAGGACATATTAAGCATGTTCTGTATAAACCAGTTTGGCTCTTTGTAATGATACTTATAAATATAGCCGTAATATATGCGGTGGCTCATAGAAAGAGGTCAAAGTATTATAAGAAATTAGCTGGCTCATATAAGGAGCAATTTCAGTCAGAGTATGACTATTTCAAGGAATATAAGGAACTCAATAGTGATGTAATAAAATTCAGACATGATTTTAACAATCATATGTTAGTTGTTCAGGAGATGTTTGCTAAGGGGGAATATGATAGGGCAAACGAATACATTTCAAAGCTTTCTCATATTGCCAGTGGAGATAAGAAGATATATATCACAGGAAATGAAATCCTTGATATGATACTTAAGGCTAAGCACAATATTATGGAGGAATACAATATTAAATTTAATGTAAAGGGTAATTTGTCAGGCTTTAATACAATGGATGATGTAGATAGTTGTATATTCTTTTCCAATATAGTTGATAATGCCATAGAAGCAAATATACTTTGCAATGAAGAAAGATATATAAATCTTATTGTGACCAAGGCGAAAAAACTAATTTATATTCAGTTTGACAACCCATATAAAGAGGTTGTGGATGATACAAAGCGTGAAGAATTAAAAACGAATGGTAAGATTCATGGTATCGGCCTTGGGAATATAAGTGAGATAGTTTTAAAATATGACGGTGAGAAAAAGATAGAGAAGAATAACAATAAGTTTTCTATTAAGGTGTGTTTTACTTGCGAATAGCCATTTGTCGGTGAGACAATACCGTTCGTCAAATTGCTCTTTAAATGTTAAGTGGGAATGCTAATATATACCTTGAATTAATTTTTAAGGAGGAATATTATGAGAAAAATAAGTTTATATGCTTTGATAATGCTTTTAGCATTTTCTTTATCAGGATGTGGTGACAAAAAGTCTGATGATAAAAATGATTTAAATGAAATAATTTCATCAGATGAAAAGACAGAGGCTCCTGATGAAGATGATAAAACTGATAGCAAAGAGGATAGTGACACCGAAGCGGTACAGGATGGGGCAATAAACGACTTTAGTCCAAAGTTCTACTTAGGTAATATAGAGTGGGACGAGGAAAAAGATTTAAGCCAGATTCCTATATATGGTCCTAATGTTACTATGCCAATTACAAAAGAGGATATGGAAGCTTTTACTCCTTATGAGGTTTTAGCTTCAAGTTCACCTTTAGAAGAGAATGGTATATATTTAACTTATGATGAATTGTATAATGCAGTAAAGGACTGGAGCAAAATATCATATAATTACATTTATACAAAGCAACATGATGATGCAGAGATGGAAGATCCAAATCCTGAGTTTAACACAGGAAATCTTGTAATTAATGAGGAAAGTAAATGCGAAACCTTAGGGGAAGCCTTTGATACAGGAGATTGGATGATTGAATCTGTAACTGAATCAAGCTCAGGAAGAGCATTATTCTCTGCTTTTGGTTTAAGTGAGGATATTACAGGAGATGTTGCTTATCAGTGGGTAATTGATAATCTTGGTACACCTTCATATATTATCTTTAAGACTGAGGATGTGGAGCGTGCAAAAACAGGAGATACTAGTTGGTTCTTAGGTTATGAATTTATATATGAGCGTGAAGATTACGTGTTATCTGTATATCTGTGTGAATATTGGAATGATGGTGATTTCATGTATAATGAGGTTATGTCAGTAAAATATTATAATCCTGCAAGCTGGTTTAACAGATTAGAAGACGATGAAGAGCTTGAACAAGAAAAGGGTGAAGACTACTACACTACATACTATATAGCTATTCCAGAGGGAACACATAATACTATACAACCATAGTACATTAATCACTATGCATTATAATAAGGGGCTATCATAAAGATAGCCCCTTTATTATTTATCTATCTCCACTCTATGAAATTGTAACTATCTAGTATCTGAAAATACTTAGCCAGTCTCTCGTAAAGTGGTTCTGCTTTCTCGCCAAATTCTGCTTTTACAAGCTCTCCTATGGCTATTATATCCATCTTCCCATCAAGTACAGGCCATACAAAACTGCCCATCTCATCTAAATAGATGTGACTTACCTCAGGCTTTTTGAAAAGCTTCTGAGCTATTTTATTCATAAGTCCTTCATTCTTAATGTGAAGTGTTACTTTATTCTCATCATTCTTATCCCAATCAATCCCTTCCTTACGAGCAGGAATCTTCTCCAGATAATTTTTAGAGATAACTTCCTTTTTCTTTTTCATTACTCTTCAGTCGCTTCCTTCTCAGGCTTTCTCTTCTTCCATACCGAGAACTTAAGAAGTGAAAGAATAACAAGTCCGAATACTACTAATGCAAGTATGCTTGATACTCCCTCTGAAAGACCAAGCTTTCCTGAAATATCAATAGCATCTGCAACACCGAATACTGCAAGTAATGCAAGAAGGATACCAACAAGTCCCTCACCTGCTATCATACCTGAACAGAATAAGATACCATCACTAACAATAGCCTTCTTAACTTCCTCTCTCTTCTTCATCTTATCGAAAGCAAGTCTTACAAGACCACCAACCATAATACATGCATTAAGATGAACAGGAAGATAAACACCGATTGCAAATGGAAGCACAGGAATTCCTAATACCTCAACGATAACTGCAATAACAGCACCGATTATAACAAGTGACCATGGAAGGTCTCCTCCCATAACACCCTCAATTACCATCTTCATAAGAGTAGCCTGTGGTGCACCGATTTCCTCTGAACCAAAGCCCCAAGCTGTATCAAGAAGGTAAAGAGTTCCACCTATTGCAAATGCAGCTGCTACAACACCAACTACCTCACCAATCTGCTGCTTCTTAGGTGTTGAACCAAGAAGATAACCAGTCTTAAGATCCTGTGAAGTATCACCTGAGATTGCTGCTACTATACAGATGATAGAACCAATTGCGATGGCGCCCTGCATACCATGTGCTCCTGTATCACCAGTTAACTTAAGAATAACTGTTGTGAAAAGAAGTGTTGCAATAGCCATACCTGAAACAGGGTTGTTACTACTTCCAACGATACCAACCATTCTGGATGATACAGTTGCGAAGAAGAAACCAAATACTACAACTATAACTGCGCCAAGTGGGCTAACAGGAATAGCTGGAATCAACCATATAAGAAGTGTAAGTACGATGATAGCACCAATTACAAGCTTCATACTAAGCTCTCTAGCTGTACGAGGAACTTCACCCTTATCAGGCTCCATAATTGCACCTGATGCATCAGCTGCAGAAGAACCTGCCATACCCTTAATGGCATCTCTAAATGTAGTTACAATAAGCGGTAATGACTTAATTAAGCTGATGATACCACCTGCTGCAAGAGCACCTGCTCCGATATAACGGATATATGAGCTCCAAATTCCTGAAGCTCCGTCTGCCGCAAATATTTCTCCTATGGTAGAAGTACCAGGATTAATAACTGCATCTGCTCCGAGAAGAACAAAAAGTGGAATAAGAACCATCCAGCTAAGCACGCCACCGGCGAACATAAAGGATGCTATACGTGGTCCACAGATATAACCTACTGACATAACTGCCGGATAAATCTGAGTTCCTATCTCTCCACAATAACCACCCTTAAATCTAAGAGCAATTTCACCTGGAACTGCTTTAATTCCATCGATAATAAACTTAAATAAAGCTGCAAAGCCCATACCTGCGAATACGGTACCTGCATTTGCTCCACCCTCTTCACCTGCTAAGAGAACCTCTGCACAAGCAGTTCCCTCTGGATATGGTAAAGTATTGTGTTCCTTAACAATAAGAGCATTACGAAGTGGTACCATAAAGAATACACCAAGTAAACCACCGATAAGGGCGATAAGTGTAATCTCAACAATGCCCGGCTTATCCATAACACCTTCCTTAGCCCAAAGGAAAAGAGCTGGAAGTGTAAAGATTGCACCTGCTGCAAGTGACTCACCTGCAGAACCGATAGTCTGTACAATATTACTCTCCAAAATAGAGTTCTTACGCATAATAACACGGATAACACCCATGGAGATAACCGCTGCTGGAATAGATGCTGATACAGTCATACCAACTCTAAGTCCTAAGTATGCGTTTGCTGCGCCGAACACAACTGACAGGATAATACCCATGATTATAGACGTAACTGTAATCTCTGGGGTAATTCTCTCAGCAGGAACATATGGCTTAAATTCGTTCTTGTTGTCCATAAAATAACTCCTTTTTTATATTTTCACATCTTGAATATAATACCTAATTTTTCGACAATTTGCAAGGAAATATGACTTAGTTATGGTAATTTATATACAATTTGTACAAAATATACATTTTTTCATTAATTTACATTTATAAATCAAGTGTTTTTCGTTATTTTCCCCACATATGAAGTAATTAATTCCTATTATTTTTTTATGAATTTCTTTATGGCTAGGGTATGTGATTCATGCATCTTACTCCTATACCCACGGATTAGTGAATTTCTTCATGGCTTGGGTATGTGGCTTATACAGCTTACTCCTATACCCACAGATTAGTGAATTTCTTCATGGCTTGGGTATGTGACTTATGCAGCTTACTCCTATACCCACAGATTAGTGAATTTCTTCATGGCTTGGGTATGTAATTCATGCAGCTTACTCCTATACCCACAGATTAGTGAATTTCTTCATGGCTTGGGTATGTGACTTATATAGCTTACTCCTATACCCACAGATTAGTGAATTTCTTCCTGGGCTGGGTATGTGGCTTATGCAGCAAGCTTCCATACCCGCGCCACATAAGAAAACTCACAGGAACAAATCCTGCGAGTTTATATACATGTAAATCTATATGTCAACACAAGTCATTAATACAACGATACACCTTGCAAACACTACACAATAAGCCTGAGCTTCTCTGGCAGACATTCCATAACCACATGGTCCACATCTGCGCAGTATTCTCCATCCTCATGAAGCACTACCGGCTTATCCATCTTTATCTCACATTTCTTGCAGTTAATAATATCGAAGCCAGGTATCCACTCGTGCTTTGCCGCAACTAAAAATGGTAGGCAAAAGAATGTAACCCACTTTGGAATACCATGTACAATACACATAGATAAGAGTCCATCCTTTGCATCTGCGCGTGGTGCCATAGGAACTCCACCACCCTCAGCTCTAAAGTTCATAGCAGCCGCAAATATCAGCTTACTAAACTCTTTTTCTTCACTATCATCAAAGGTGGCTTTAACCTCTGCTGTTTCCATAGAAAACAAGGTCTGAATAGTGAGAATGATATAAGTAAGTTTTCCTAATTTAAGCTTATTCAAAAACTTTTTAAGCTTAGAGGTAAGGGCCTTCTTGCACACGATAGCATCAAGACCAACACCTGCACTTATGGCAAAATATCTTGGTGTCTCACAGCCTTCCCACCAAACCTTGCCCATATCTATGTTTTCAGTGATTATACTGTTAGTTATTATATCCGCCTGAAGTAATGGATCCTTGCTAATATTCAAACCTCTTGCGAAATCATTACCTGAGCCAGTTGGTATAACTCCGAAGCGAATCTTCTTAAAGTCAGCAATACCATTTAAAACCTCGTTAATAGTACCATCTCCACCGATGGTAACCATGGTTATCTCATCATAAGGAAGCTTACTAATTTTCTGGGCAAGTACAGTTGCATGACCCTCATACTTTGTCTCAAAGGCTTTAAACTCCACACCTTGTCTCTTAAGATGATTCCTAACCTGCTTCCAAATATTAAGTCCTTCTCCACTCCTTGCTGTTCCGTTAACAATAAAGTATATCAAGATATATCCTCCCTAGTATTATACAAACAACATCGCACTGTATAATTTAAAACTATTTTATCCGATTAAATAATACACTTTCTTCAATTAATTTGCAATCTCTACCAGAAATTACATCATTCAACAGCCATAATGTGGCACTAAGTATGTCCTGCCTTTTCCCGAAGATTCTACCACTTCAAACTTCATAGCATACAATTCTTCAAGATTAGCAGGTGTCAGCACCTGCTTAGTTGTTCCCTGAGCCACCACTTTGCCATCCTTCATCAACACTATGTCACTGCAAAATGTAGCCGCCAGATTAATATCATGAAGTATAGCAACTATGGTCTTTTTCTTCTCAGTCCTAAGTCTATCAAGAAGCTGCATAAGACCAACCTGATGTGTAATATCAAGGTTAGACACCGGCTCATCAAGTATAATCCATTGTGTGTCCTGGGCTATAGTTCTAGCAATCATCACCCTCTGTCTTTCACCACCACTAAGTAGCCTTATACTCTTATCCTTAAACTTAAGACAATCTGTAAACTCCATAGCCTCATGTATTATTTTCTTGTCTTCATCACTTAACGGAGACAACGCCTTTCTATAGGGTTCTCTTCCCATAGAAACAATTTCTTCCACAGTGAATTCTACTGTATTATTTATTGTCTGAGGCAGAAAGGACATACTTCTGGCTAAATCCTTACGCCTAATATCGTTCAAATCAATTTCATCAAGCTCCACAGTTCCCCTTGTTGCACCCTGTAGTTTAAGTAACTGTCTTACAAAGCTAGTCTTACCAGCTCCATTTGGTCCCAATAAACCATAAATTTTTCCCGAATTCAAATCTATAGAAATCTCATCTAATATAGGACTAGCCTTTTTCACAGGTTGCCAGGAAAGATTATCTACATGTATATTTTCTAAAGCTTCTATACGTTCTATATTTTTATCCTTCACTTTAATACCCCCTATACTTTCTTCCTATTTCTTAGAATCAGGAATATGAAAAATGGAGCTCCAAGCACGGAGGTTATTATTCCAACTGGTATCTCAGTAGGAGCTGCTATGGTTCTTGCTGCCGTATCGCACAACATAAGAAATGTAGCTCCACCAAAGAAGGAATATGGAAGAAGACTCTTATTATTAGAACCACTTAAAAGTCTCACTGAATGAGGTATTATTAGTCCCACAAATCCAATTATTCCACTAACAGAAACTGCGGACGCCACTAAAAATGAAGATATAACTATAATTACTCTTCTAACCTTCACCGTATCAACACCTAAAGATTTTGCTTCCTCTTCCCCCATCATCATCACATTTATCTTCTGAGCAAAGGCAAAAAGCAAAATCACACCTAGAGCAACCATCACCACAAGAAATCTAACCTTCTCCCAGGTTGCTGCAGAAAAGCTTCCCAAAGTCCACATATACACCTTGTCAACCTGCTCTTCATTAAAGGTCATAAGTAGAGAAATGATTGCACTTAGCATAGTACTTATGGCAGTACCTGTTAGCAACATATTTGTGGTGGAAATCTCCCCACCCACTCTGGCAAGATGGTACACCAAAAACACTGTAAGTAATGCACCTATAAAGGCACATATTCCTACAGTTCCCAAACTAAGAAAGCTTATTGTCACTCCGCTAAGCATACCAAAGGTTGCTCCAAGAGCTGCTCCAGAGGATACTCCAAGTATGTGTGGATCCGCCAGGGAGTTACCGAAAACTCCCTGGAACACTCCTCCCACCACAGCCAGTGCACCACCCACCAAGGCAGACAGCACTATTCTTGGCATACGTACCTTCCAAACGATTATTTCGTATGTGGCTCCTATATCCGACACATCTATCAAATCACCCACAAATGGTAGCTTGCTCACAAAAAGTCTTAAGCTATCCCACACTGACAAATTTGCAGAGCCAACAGACACCGAAAAAATCATCCCAGCTAACATTACTAATATTAAAATGATTATGTTAAGCCATCTTCTGTTACATTTCATATATTATTCAAATACCCCCGGATGGAATATCTTAGCAAGCTCTAATATTCCCTGTGCATTTCTATAGCCCTGTCTCTCTAGCATATTTACATCCATAGTGTAAACCTTGCCATTCTTCACTGCTGAAAGCTCACTGTAATTAGGTGCATTTACAAAGTCATCCTTCATCCATTCACTGATGATTATTATATCTGGATCTGATTCTATAATTTTCTCAAGACTTATATTCCAACCACTAATGTCCTTAGCTATATTGTCACCGCCTGCAAGCTCTAACATACCACCTACAAATGTGTCTCCTCCGGCAGTGTAATCACCATACTCCCCATAGCCAACAACGTAATATACTGTTGGTTTATCCAAGTCCTTAGTCTTTTCATGTATGTTAGAAACAGTGGTTTTCATATCAGCTATAAGCTCTGCTGCCTTCTGATTATTATTTGTGATTTTTCCCAAATCACTTAGGAGCACATAAACACCATCTATATTTGTGTCCTCATGAAGCACTACCACAGGTATACCTGCCTCACCAAGCTTAGTTATTCCCTCCTCAGTAAAGGTTGTAGCAATTACTACATCTGGCTCTAAGGATATAATCTTCTCCAAATCAGGCTTATCAATAGCACCTACTGACTGAATATTCGCAGTTTCAGCAGGATAATCACAGTAGTCAGTTCTACCAACCACCTTATCACCTACCCCAAGCTCGAATAACATCTCTGTCATATTTGGGGCAACAGAAACTATCCTTTCAGGACAAGCCTCAATGGTTACAACATTTCCGTATGAATCTGCAAACTCAAATGGATAAACAGTATCAGCTACATTACTAGCCTCACCAGAATCAACGCTTTGGGTAGTAACCCCTGAATCAGCGCCATTAGAATCTTTGGCCTTTTCTCCACAACCTGCAAGTCCCATTACAAGCAGCATCATGGCAACAAGTAAAGCCACCTTGTTCTTTAAATATTTCATATTACTCCATTCTTTGTACTTTCGCCTCAACAAAAGTCAACGATAATTATTATGGCAGGTCTCCTGGCTTACAGACATCATAACCCTCGTCTTCTCAGATTTATGCGCTAAATAGCACACTCCATCCAATGACGCCGCATGTCAATTTATGGGTTGCGGATATGGGATATGAGGTGAAGTCTCCCTGACAGGCAGCAAGCTGACCTACAGGTATTCTCCTTCTGCTTACAGTAGTAGAGGCTGCTACGGATTCGCACCGTATTCCCTTTTCACCTTTCACTACAAAGGCACCACAAGGGGAGTGTAGCATTAAATATATTATTTTTCAACATATAAATGCACACATCCCCTAGTGGCTTATGAGCTTTTACCTTTGAATTATTCTATACTCCGAATCCTATTGCTTTCCTAGTTTCCTTAGTAACCCTTCTGTCTTCGAAGAATTTCTCCGCCGCTCTTCTCACATCCGCTGGAGCAACTACTATTCCCGAAAGGGCCTCTGCCTCCCTATCATAAAGTTCCACGTATTTATTGCGCTTAATCAATTCCGCAAGATTTCTAACCACTCTGGCATTGCGCTGATTGTCCTCTAGCTCTGCCACAAATTCTGAAATTTCTTTTGAAACATCTGTTTTCTCATAGTCAAAGCCATCCTTGTCTAGAAATTTGCACCCAATTTCAACCAGAGTTTCCTGATTATAATCAGGTATGGATACAAAATCCTTAATTCTTGATTCGAGACCTGCATCTAATGCTAAAAATTCTCTTATTTCTGACTCATATCCAGCTATAATTATATGCTTATATCTATATTCCGGGTTCTCCATAAAGTACACCAGCTTCTTAACCAATGCCTGTGCAAAATTATCTCCTCCACCAGCTGTAAGCAATCCGCCTATCTCATCAATAACTATTAAATCTGAATTATCAAATACTCGGTCCGCCTCCCTCTCGGTATGTCCAACATAGCCTTTTATAAAGGATCTAGCGCTAATTATCTCGTATCCCATATCCTGTAAAAGTCCCTCCTGTCTTAGGGCTTCAGCGATTATTTCCATAATAGTGCTTTTGCCCATGCCAGGCTTTCCTGCCAAGGCTAGTCTAATTCCTACCCTCCTATTCTTATTCCCACTAATTCTTGCTTCAGCAACAGTTGCCTTAATCAGCCTTGACAGCTCAAGCTTAACCTCCTCCAGGCCAACCATATCAGCAAACAGCTGCTGCCAGGAGGGTTCATTTCCCATATCCATGATACCACTTATATCCTGATTAATTGTAAGCTGCATATCACTACCCATAGAAATGCTCCATATTATGGACACTGCGTTGGCAATAGTGGAAAAGGACAGTCTATTCCCCCGCCTAATCACCTGCTCTATGGCACTAACAGTGCCCGGCATAGGCTCTAGGCCAAATTGAAGCTTAAATCTATCTTCAATATATCTACCATAATCCACACCAAAAATTCTCATTCCTCTAGCGCCACTTTCATACATGAACGAGTTCAATTTCTCCCGACTAAACCTCTTGTCTGCCACAAATATTGTTCTATACCCTCTTTGCTCCAACCAAGAGGATGCCATATTCAAAAATGAAATGTCACTCATATCCTCCCTAGATAATTCTATGGCAACCATGTGATTTTCTAAGCTGTCACATCCACCTGATGCAATAATTGTCAAATCCTGCAAAGCGTTAGCTTTACTACCACTATAGCTATCCCTAATAGTTGCAAAATCACTCTTAGAAATCATAGTAATTCCATCCTGCTTCCAAAGTCTAAATGCTAAGTCAGCCAGAATATCACCCTCTATATCCCCTTCAAAATGCACCACTTTATCACTTCTACATGCCGAACCGCCCTTGTAATATCTACGTAAATCCTCTCCTGTTCTAGCCCATTTGTGCTTATATATAATCTGTGTTTTCATACCCTAATCCTCCTTCAAATTAAATATATGTCCAGACATTAGGATCACCATCAAGGCAGTCTTCTGACAGATCTTCCTCCCAATCCTCATTGTCATCATCAGCATCATCAACTAATAGTTCTCCGTCTTCTGAGTAATCATCCTCATCCATGCTGTCCTCTCTAAGATATGTACCATCACAAAAATCCTTCTCTCTACTGCTTAATGCCAACAGAAAATCCGACTTGTACACTCCATCAAATAATCTCTCCAGCATACCTGCAAAATCATATTCATCCCAAAGCTCTTTATATCTTCTATAGTCCATCTGCCCCTCTTCATCACACCAATCCTTAGCGAACAAATCGTATATGATTCGTGGCTCCTTCTGAAGCAATCTCCATCTAGCCACAAATCTGTCTCTATGCTGCCCCTCCATGTTACTCATCAAATCATATAACCCCTTGTGTAACAAATTATTGTACATAAATCTCTGTGTTTCTCTTGTCATAAAATACTCCTCCTTATTCTTAAGCTCTTCTATCTCCTGTTCTAACTGATTAACCCTACTTCTAAGAACGCATTGTAGCTTTGAACCACTGTTCAGCTTTAATATCTCCAAAGGACATATGTCATACATATTTCCCAAGGTTAACAGACGGATAAGATCCGGTATATTTCTACCATTCTGCCAATTATATATAGCCTGTGTGGTGGCAAGTCCCAACATGTCAGCTATCTGGTGTTTAGTCAGGTTACCACCCTCAATCAAACGGTATATCTCATCCCCTGTGGCCTGCATATCAATATTGAAGGAAGGGTTGCCGGAAATGGTAAAAAACTCATTTTTAATCTTCATATTATAGTCCTCCTTTTATCTTTGTATTAAAAAACGCCGAACAAAGACATACTAATCCACTGATTAATATATCCTTGTCCGGCGTTGGTCGCTAAGCTTAGCCTGCGCCTATTTGCTCGGTACTATTTCTTATATGTTTCTTATTTATAAAACATATTCCATATTTACTTTTTGGATATAAGCTTTAAACGCATATTTGAGAATTGCAGTATACTTTTACATCTATAACACTTTATATTTACAGTAGTACCACATCCCTCTGCATCGAAAACTCTAAAATTGCAAACTGGACAATTCATTATGGTAAATTCTTTACTCATGGGCTGGGTCCTCCTTTGCCAAAATCATGTTTCTGTTTAGTGTATACTCAACAGCTTGATAAAGCATAAGCTCTAATGCACCTACATATGCTTCTAACACTGAGTCATTGCTACAATTACAGAAATATTCTCTGCAGTTTCTTAAAAGGGCATTAAACTTATTTCCATAACCCACGTTATTTCTCTCAGCTTCTAGCAAAACTTTATTATAAACCAGCTCAGAAACAAACACCTTTTTAAAATCCTCCTCGCATATGGACTGCCATATACACTCCTTGAATCGCGCTGATTCAGCTTCTCTGGTGCCAGTTTTTTCTTCTCTTAATGTTCTGCCTGCAACATCAATTGAATCTAACAATTCATATACAAAATCTTTAGAAACAAAATCTCTTAACTGTGATGTGAAACCGACAGCTATACAATCCTCATTATAATAAGGTGAGTCCTCCATTCTAGAACTGAAATTCCTTCCATACTTAAGCTGTCCTCTAAGCTTTTTATATGCCTTCTCTGATGGTCTACGACCTTCATTTAAGTTTACGTCTTTCAGGCTAGACTCCAAAAGCTTTTTAGTGCTGACCAATTTATCCAGGTAAGCCTTGACCTTTTCTTTCAACTGCGCTTTATCAATTTCAATTTTTGAATTCTCTCTATCAACAACTGTCCAACTTTTTCTATTGCCAACTAATCTTCCCTTTTCGACCACTCTATATTTAGTACCAGAATTTTGAGATCTGTGTGCAAAGATTGTATTTAACACTTGTATCACACTGTACTTATCTTGATACACCTGTGGCAACTGAATTTCATATTTCAACGCACAAGTCAAAGGATTAAGCGAATAACTACTAGCCAAGCACTTTTGATTATTACGTAATGTAGCACCAACTATTTGTGATACATTTACAATCACTGCATCTGGTTTCTCTATGAAATTGTATTTTTCATCCCTAAGCATTCTAGATGCATATAAATCAAGCTTTGTATTTATCACATATACAGGCACTCTTTTGCTATAATACTTAAATGCCTTAGCTAACAGATTATTATTAGATATATCCGATATATCATCTGTCAAAGAATTCATAAGGAATAATATATCCTCATTACCATCCAACAGAGTAGGATGACTTAATGTATCTATATCTGCCATTTCCGCTTCTTGACCTTCACAGATTGCCTCTGAATCGATTATCTCTATACAAGCAGGTGCCTTATCACTAAATAGCCCTGTTGTATAATCTTGAAACAAATTCAAATCTGTATCACTAATGTGCTTTCTATTAACATCATCTTCTTTAAAGTCCTCGAAGAACTTTTTGAAACGACTACTTAATGGCATCTTAATATAAATTTTATCTATCAGTGGAGTCAGCATAGTAAACGTTCCATTGATTGGGCAACCTAATATGGCTGCTGTGTCTAACGTATCAAAATGTTGTGAATATCTTTCATCTGACAACTTACAATATATTCTATTGCCTTCTTCAAAAAAACAAGTAAGAGTATTCTTTAAATAATTATTAAATGCTTCATATATCTTAAGCATTTCGCTTGCCAAGCAATTAAGTTCCTCTTCTACCTGACCCTTAATGATTCTAAAAACAGACTCTCTATTGCTTTTGATTTCTATCACATCAAGCTTATTAGTAGCTCTATATAACACACCTGGTGTTCCTTCAACGAACTTAACAACCAAATTTGTTGATTCTACCAGAATGTCTTTTTTATTATCCTCAGATAGAAATCTCCACTGTTTGATGTTAGACAATTTTTCACTCAAACTAGTTTGTAACTCATTCTTGGTAGTCTCATTTTTTAAATCTACATATCCACCCTTATTCATATTATCCTGTAAGAGTTTTGCAATTACAGTAGCATGAGCTGAATCGAAGTCATTCTTGTCTACAAAATAATCTTTAAATTCTACCATAACATCAAATCCCACTTGATCTGATGTCATTATGTAATGAACCTCTTTCTTTTCATCCATCAAGCGTTGAATTAAAGGTGGCAAACATGGTTCATTATCATTATGTCCAATGCAATGTGCCACAAAGGTACTCTTTCCAGAACCTTTAGTTCCTACTACTCTTGCAGTAACATATTCTCCTGATTTCCATTCCCATACTTTCTTTTCCTTGTTCATAAATTGTTCCTCCATTTTTCTGATTATTTCAAATAAAAAAAGCCCGTAACTGCTATAAAATAACAAGTTGCGAACCACAAAAAAACACAAGATACAATTCTTGATTGCAAAAAGAGGTTATAGGAATAATTGTATGAAAGAACATATCTTTCATCACCATATGCCACCGCAACATCCTAGAATTATGGCTCATCACCACCCTGTTCTAGTTTGAATCTATTAGCAAATAACGATATCCTTCTTATTTGATTTTCACCACCACTTAGTAGCTTAAACTAAAAATACCACCACCCACCCAAATCTGTCAATACTTTTTTCTTCTTATCACCTTACTATTGGATGATTCCAAAATACTTTGTCAGCTTCTCACTCTCACCCATATAATATTCTACAAAGTGATCTATGCCAGCCCGCAAAGGACCACAAAAATGCTTAATATGCTCTCTTCCAGTAAGGTATCCCAACGCAACGTAATTATCAGCATGAAATCCCTTAAATACACTTACCAAAAAATCATAATATTTCATCAGCTTTTTCTCGTCCTCAACAGAAGTACAAACACGATAAGGATAGTCACATTCATCTATAATGATTACCCACCTTTGTCCTGTTTTCTCATAAATATAATACAACAGCTGATGCAAACTCACTATATCTCGATTTAAAAATGGATAATTGTCTTTTAATTCATCCACCACCAGCTGTTCAATATATAAGATATCTTTTTCTGCTTTATCATAAAGCTTATACATATCAAGAAAAAGCACATTGTATTTATTCAAATGTTCTTCAAAGCTATCTGATTGTCCAACGGCTAGTTTTGAAAAACTCTCTCTAGTCTTCTCCTTGCATGAATAATACGCAGTCAAAAGCTTTGTGGCAACAGTCTTACCATAACCCTCTGGCATATAAACAGCCATATATTGATTATATCCATCTATACGATTATTAAGTTCCGTTATCAAATCACTTCTATCAACGAATTCAGGTTTCTTTATTTGTTCTAATATTTCACTACAATTTGGATTCAAATACTTTCCCACGCAATCACCTCATCACACATCTTCTCAATGCCTATCCATAAATCATTTTGGTCATCAGACAAATATGCAAAATTTTTTCTTAATATCCATGTTTTCAAGCATACTCCCTTATCCTTTCTATAACCAACCTATACTCTGGTCCCTTATCTCCATATTTTTTCTCCAAAAACCTCATCAGAGTATCTTTTTGTTCTTCTGTTAGATATATTTCATATAGATATCTTATTATGGCACCATCTAAGGCTCGCTTAAAATTCGTCCTCAACAATGAATCCACTAGGGATGACAGCTTGGAATACACAGTGGTCATATTATCCAATCTTAGTTCTTCTTCCATTAATCTAATTCGCTCCAACTCATCTTCACTTTCTTCATATTCCCAAGCAGAGGAAACTACCACATTAATTTCAGTATCTAAATCTTCCACATCTACTTCCTCATATGTCATATTAGTGTAGGAGCTGTTAACATCCGATATAGACATTTTGATATTACTGGTTCTAACTCGGAATACCTCATCCTCCTTAGTTCCACACACGTTCATGGCAATTTTAGATAATCCAAGCATATACAATACGTGCAAACCATAAATATCATCCTTTATAGGAGCAATATTCATAGCATTATACTCCTTGGCTTTAACATATGAAGTACAATAATCAGCATACAAAAGCATATCTTTGGTTCTTTTCACTGCCTCAGGTTTACCTGATTGCTCCACACCCATATGCACATTCAGCTTTCCTTCCCCACAGCTATTATATGACACCTCAACATACCTAGAAATCCTATGTGTAAAACCATCCACCCTGCATTTTGCCCAGGTCAGGTTTCCTGTTGTGCCATATTCATATATCATATAAGGTTGCAGACAATTCAAGTAGTCAAAGAAATAGCTTCTTCTATCCATTCCACAAAGTTCTAAATATTGGGAAAAATAGTCATCTTGGCTAAGTTCATCTCTCTGACAGCATATGTTATCTATATCAAATGATAAAAAACGTATGGTCTTACATATTTTCAGTAGTTCTTGATTCAATTCTCGCAATAGACTCACCCCCATAATTTAATTATACAAATCGTTTTCGTCAGGTGCATTATAGTGACAGTATAATTTTTATTAGAGTGTTTTACGTGAGCCGTACCACAAGTTCGCTACGCGTTCCGCGTGCTCACTGTGGGGCATAATTATCACTCATACTTGGTTATAAATGAGCCGTACCACAAGTTCGCTACGCGTTCCGCGTGCTCACTGTGGGGCATTCGCCCTATGCAAAAAAGTCAAAAAGCATCTATCTGTGAGCAAGCTCCCGATAGATGCTTTTTGACTTTTTTGCGCACGGCTCATTTATAACATCTTTCTCTTCTTCAAGAAGAATGCAACCACCAAACATACCAAAAGTGTGATTCCACACACTATTGCAAATCCATATGGTGACTGGGAGAATGGCATTCCATCTCCATTTACATTCATACCGTAGATACCTGAGATAATAGTAGGTATAGCCATAACTATAGTGATGGCGGTTAAGTATTTCATAATCTCATTCTGACGGTTATCAATCATTGTTGACATCAACTCTCTGGTACCCTTTAAGATATCGCGATATATCTGGGTCATCTCGATAGCCTGAAGGTTCTCAACTATAACATCATCCAGGAGCTCCTGGTCTTCAGGGAACTTCTTAATTCCACTGTAACGGGTAAGTCTGTCAACTATCATTCGATTCGCTCTAAGGGATGTATCGAAGTATACAAGGTTGGACTCCAATTCATGCAGGTTTACAATATCTGCATTCTCAGTAACTCCACCCATCTTTTCCTCCATCTCAAGACGACGTCTGTCGATGATTCGAAGGTATGACTGATACAGCATATTAGTTCTATATATAATCTGGTAAGTGAATCTAACCTGCTTCTTAGTGGTAAAGTCTCGCAAGTGATTCACTATAAAATGCTTTATAACCGGTGTCTCCACAGAGCACACTGTAATAATTGCCTCGTCTGTCCAAATAATACCAAGAGGAATAGTTGTATACGCCTCCTGATTATGACGAATCTCAACTGTAGGTATATCGAAGAGGATAAGAACGTAGTCTTCATTCACATCCACACGTGATGACTCTTCTTCATCGAGAGCGGCACGAACATCAGTTATATCGATATTATAACGATCTGCTATTTCACGACTTTCCTCATGACTGGGCGCCGTAAGATTAATCCACATTCCAGGTGTATATTCGGTAATCTCTCTTAAGGTTCCATTTTCAGTAATGAATTTACTTATCATGTCCTCGCTCTCCTTCTCCTAGTATTTGGGCCAACACCCATATTTTAGTATAGTCCCACCATAAGCTTGTGTAAAGTTATTTTTTAAACATATCTTTGAAGGCTTACATATACTCTACCCTTACGAGTTTCATTGCCCTCACCACAGTACTTAAACTTTCCATAGCCTCTTATGGAAAATATATCCCCAGCCTTCAAGGTCATACTGTTGCGTTCGCACAATCTTCCATTCAGGGTTACCTTCTTAGCCTTAAATAAATTCAAAGCTTCACTTCGAGAAACCTTGGTAGCTCCTCCCACAATAGCGTCAAATCTAGGTGATGCCACAATCACATTCATATCAACCAAAACAGGCTTTAAATCATCCATATTGTCAGAATCAGGCTCCACAATAGAAGTCCTAACATTAGTGTGCTTAATTTTAGTAAGATTATCCATAATAAATTCTGCTATAGAATCTGTGGCAAATATATATGCTCTCTTACCATCTTTAACCAGTATATCTCCGAATACATTTCGCTCAATACCCAGATTCATAACTGCCCCAAGGAAATCTCTATGGCTAAGGTCATCTGCAAATTTTTCTATAAGTGGCTCCACCTTAATTATTCTAATAGGCCAAATGCCCTCATAACCTAAGCTTTGCTCTGAGCCAAAGCCCACCATACATCTTTCAGCCATCTCATAGCCACCAAAGACCTGATAATCCACATGGCTAATCTCTGCTTTAAGCTCATCTAGCAAGATAAGCTCTGCAGGTGTAAGAAAGCCTGAGTAGGTATAAATGTTTTGCTTGTAGGATTTATTCGCCAAATCCTTAAGTCTTGATTTTAATAAGTCCTCATCATTCATGATATGCACCTATTCGTAAACATCTCTAATAATATATCTGCAGCGTCCAAGCTCCTTAGCCGCGTACAAGGAATTGTCTGCAGCTTCAAGCAATGTGCTATAGGCAATCTTATCCGCCATACAATATGCTACTCCAATACTTGCAGATAAATTCACCACATCCGTTCCATTTGAATATGTTTCCCTAAGCTTTTCCACAGCCCAATTAAGCTTATCAAGAAGTGTATCTCTAGGAATATTCTTAACAAATATAAGGAATTCATCTCCACCAAATCTAGATACCATGTCACAATTTGCAAATATAATCTGAAGCTTTAAGGCGATATCCCTTATGGCTCTGTCACCCATAGTGTGACCGAATTTATCATTTACATCCTTAAAATAATCCATGTCTATAAAAAGCAATGCTGAACCAGTGGAAATGCTAGTCATAAGGAACTTCATAGCCTCCTCCTCGAAGGTCTGCTTATTCATAAGTCCTGTAAGACCATCAGTTCTTGACTGATGCTCAAGACGTTCCTTCTCCTTAACCTCACTATCCACATCCTCTATCTTACCTACGATGGATACCATATTATTATCTCCATCAAGAAGAGGAATATATATAATGTTGCACCACAGATAAGCACCATCGGTCTTTTGCAAACGGACAGTTATCTCCTTAGTCATCTTATTGGTGATAAGGCCTGATGTAGAATGATAAAACAGCTCCTCATCCTCAGGATGAACATGAAGTATCTCAAACAGTTTTTTCACATCAAGTCTATCCACCTGTCTTGGAATATCCCAGCCAAACTTTTCTCTAATTTTGTCTGTAGATATACAAGTATCGTTGTTAAGACTAATCTCATACATCATCTCACCAGAATTATCTATTATTATCTGGTAACGTCTCTGCTGAAGAATAAGGCGATTCTCTTCTTTCTTCAGTGTTTTCTCATTGCGCTTTCGTATAGCAAGTATGTAAAAGAAGTATGACCACACAATAACCGTCTGAGCCACAAGTAACACAATTATGAAATTTTTATCCTGTGATGATATGGTTTTTAAATCCTCTATATCACAATTGTGAGTAACCATATATCCACCAATTGCAATGGCGTAGGAAATCAACAAACAAGCGATTGCACCAATTATATTTTTCATAGCCTACTCCTTTCGTCGCGTATATCAACATATTATCACAAATGACAAAATTAAACAATTAAAAAAGGTGTGGAAGCATCATTCATTCACCATAAAATGTTGACGATTCCACACCCTAAATCTTATATCAAAATTACGCCTTTCTAGGCACCTTATCCCAGTCAGTTACACCTTCAACTCCTGTAAGCCAGTTAAGTGCATAATGCCATTCAACCACTATCTCGGAGCTTATCTCCTTAAGCTCAAGCTTCTTAATCTGCGCCTCGATACAAGCCCAGTCATATCTGTGAAGAAGATCCTGCTTATCAAGAAGCTCAGCCTTTTCTCTTACTTCAGCCTTCTCCATAAGAGAGTTCATATCGTTTGACCAGATAATCTCTCCTAATGTAGCCGCGTCTACTATCTCATCAGGTTCATCTAAATCAAGCAGCTTAAGTGCCCAGAAAATAATGGCACAGCACTCATATCTCCAACCGAATTTGTTAACATCAGCAGGTGCCGGTGCACTGTTATTAATATATGCCTGCTCTTCCTTAGACAGAAAGTCTAGCTTACCATATCTGCTTTCAAGTGCAGCAAGAAGTTCAGACAGCTTCTCATCTGGATTCTCATATGCCCCAGAGCCATACACCTCACTCTTAACTGCAGCTGCAAATATAGCTACTGCACGCTTGATTATTGTTTCCTTGTCAGGAATTATTGCTTTTGATTCAAAGGCAGAAACTGGCATACCCTCTGGACAAGGAAGTCCCTTGCTCTTAAGTATCTCATTATTCTTAGCAGCTCTTGCTTTGTCCTCCTCTGACATTTCCACATTAGGCATAACCATTTCTCTACACATAATTGGATAATACTCTGTGAAATCAGACTCACCCTTTACAGAGATAAGTAGCTTGCCCTCTGGGTGAAATAGCTCCATAGTTGGATAAAGCACAAAGGCTGTGATAAGCTTGGCCAAGCCATGAACTGTGCCAACGATTGCATTTGTTCTATTATTGTCCTCAGTTATTGGAAATGTAATTCCTATAATGGCTGTAAACATCTTTATCTGATGAATGGCTGCTGTCTTAACACTTTCATTGGCAAGAGGTGCCTGTGCAAAGAAATTTGCCATGCCCATATTCTGTTGCATAAGAATCTGTGGATTGTTCATTACTGAGAATTTCACCATTGATTCATCCTGTAGCTTTATCTCGAAATCGTAGTCGCTATCCCCCACTGCCTCTATGGCATTCTTGCCGAATAAAGATAATGTCTTATCCTTAAAATCCTTTAGATTACTGCCTGCACAATATAATGTAATGTTGGCTTGTTTTGTATCTGACATATAATATTCCTCCTTATTTCAACATCCTGAATGTCAATTGCTTTTATAGCTATGTGTCTGTGCATATCTACTCTTTTGCCGGCCTGTCTAGGGATTTTGCCTCGCTGACACTTAAAACGGTCAGCTCAGCAAAACCCTGCCGCGGCCGGAATATAAGTTATTGGCACAGACACATTTGATATTCATATAACATTCCAGGTTGCCATAATCATAAAAAACTCACCTATAAATATTATCATATTTACAGGCGAGTCGCAAATTATCTTTAAACTACCAGTTGATATATATAGTATATGTGGTGTGCTATATTATTTTTACTAATTAATTTGGAGGTAAATATGAATAACAAATTCACAATAGAGCAAATTGAGCAGATGGATGGTCATGTGGAGCTAATCGGCGGTGAATTAGTTATACAACCATTCACGTCTCCACTCCACAATTCGGTTGTTCTAGAAATTGCATGCACAGTATATAATTATATAATTTCCCATAAGGACAGCTGTCACGTATTTAGAGAAAATGTAGCTTTGTATGTAAACGAACTACTGGAGGAGGATAAAGAATTTTATCTACCAGATGTTATGATAATAAGCGATTCCCATGGAATAAGTGAAAATGGAGTCCATGTGGCTCCTATATTTGTAGCCGAGGTCACATCAGAAGAATCTAAAATATGGGAAAATAATATAAAACTTGAAACCTATAAAAAAATAGGAGTTGAAGAATATTGGATTATTGATTTGACAGAAAAAAAGGTATGCAAATATTTGGCTTCAAAGGATTATGTTCCTCAGTATTATGATAATCCAAGCTCAATGAATATTTCTGTATATCATAATCTCTCTATAGATTTATCCGAGTTTATGCAGTAAACACAAAAGCTCACCTATACGCGTACAGTATAGGTGAGCTTTTGTGTTTTATCTAAGTATCAAATCAGTCCCATAATAAATATTACAAGAACTATAATCGGAAGCACATATGTCATATATGGTTTCATCCACTTCTTTACCTTCAGTCCCTTACCTGTGTTGGCTTCTTCCATAAACTTATCAAATCCAAATCCATATCTAAGTGTACAGAAAAGTACGAAGCACAGTGAGCCGAGAGGAAGAAGGATATTACTTACTGCAAAGTCCTCCATATCCATAATGTTCTTGCCTGCTACAACCACGTCATCAAGTACATTGAAACCTAAAGCACATGGAAGGGACAAGATAATCATCAAGAATGTGTTGATTAAGCAGGTCTTCTTTCTACTCCAGCCAAAAAGGTCCATGTTACAGGAAATAATATTCTCAAATACTCCAAGCACTGTTGAGAATGCTGCAAATGTAAGGAATACGAAGAACAGCGTTCCCCAAACTCTTCCCATAGCCATATTATTAAATATGTTTGGAAGTGTGATAAATATAAGGTCTGGACCTGCATTTACATCAACTCCATATGCAAAGCATGCTGGGAAGATAATAAGTCCGGAAGTAAATGCCACAAATGTATCGAGGGAAGCAACACTTACTGCCTCGCCCATAAGGGCTCTGTCCCTATTTATATAGCTACCAAATATAGCCATGGAACCGATACCTAAGCTAAGGGTGAAGAATGCCTGATTCATGGCACCTACTATAACCTCACCTATGCCGATATCTGCCATTCTCTGAAAATCTGGCACAAGGTAGAACTTAAGACCTTCAGCGCCACCATCCATAGTTGCACTATTAATCGCAAGAACAACCATGATCACAAGAAGTGCAATCATCATAACCTTAGTAACTCGCTCAAGTCCCTTCTGAAGACCTATCGAGCAAACCAAAAATCCGAGGATAATAACGATAGCTGTATATACAACCATACTTACAGGTTCTGCCTTCATACCAGCAAAAATTTCCTTAACCTTAGCAGCATCCGCCCCTTCAAAGTCACCTTTTGCAATCCTTACAAAATACTGAACCATCCAACCTGATACGATGGTGTAAAACATCATAAGAAGGTAGTTACCAATCATAGCTGCGTAGCCGTGAATGTGCCATTTCTGTCCTGGCTTTTCAAGCTGCTGATAAAGCTTTACAGGACTCTTCTGTGATGCACGTCCAAGGGCAAACTCCATAGTAAGTACAGGTACACCCATAATAATTAAGAAGAACAGATAGACAAGTACAAATGCTCCACCACCGTACTGTCCTGCCATATAAGGGAACTTCCATACATTTCCGATTCCTATGGCACAGCCTGCGCTAAGAAGCAGGAAACCTAATCTACTGCCTAGTTTTTCTCTTTCCATAATATATCCTCCGAGGTGTGAATTTCTTAGAATAAGGCCCGCAGGTTAATGCGAGCCTTTTAGATTAAAACATTTATAATTATGATTGTCAAGGAAAGATGTGTTCCAGCTTACCTAATCCCATACTTCTCTATAATATAATCCATATCCTTATCTCCTCTACCTGACAGATTTATAAGAATTGAACCCTTACCCATCTCCTTGGCAAGCTTCATACCGTATGCCACCGCATGTGAGCTTTCTATGGCTGGGATGATTCCCTCAAGTCTTGAAAGCTTGAAGAAGGCGTCGATGGTTTCCTCATCATCTACCACATCATACTTTACTCTTCCAAGGTCATGAAGGAATGCGTGCTCCGGTCCACTTGATGGGTAGTCAAGTCCGCTTGCTACTGAGTAAACTGGGGCTGGCTCACCATTTTCATCCTTAAGCATAATACTGTTAAAGCCGTGCATAATTCCTTCGGTTCCGTACTTTAGGCTGGCTGCGTGGTCACCAAGAGCTGTACCACGTCCAAGTGGCTCTACACCGTAGATATCAACTGGATCATTTAGGAAGCCTGAGAACATTCCCATGGCATTTGAACCTCCACCTACACAGGCTACTACTGCGTCAGGAAGCTCTCCTGTCATCTCCAAGAACTGTGAACGCGCCTCGATACCCACTACACTCTGGAAGTCTCTAACCATCATAGGGAATGGATGTGGTCCTACCACTGAACCAATGCAATATATTGCATCCTTGTACTCCTTGCAATATGCCTCAAATGCTGCGTCTACAGCTTCTTTCAAAGTTGCAAGACCATGAGTTACCTCCACTACATTTGCGCCAAGAATCTTCATACGAGCAACATTTGGAGCCTGCTTCTTGATATCTACAGCACCCATATAGATGTCACATTCAAGTCCAAAGTATGCTGCTGCCGTAGCCAAAGCCACACCATGCTGACCTGCTCCTGTCTCTGCGATTACCTTCTTCTTGCCCATGTATTTTGCAAGAAGTGCTTCGCCCATACAGTGATTAAGCTTGTGGGCTCCTGTATGATTTAAGTCCTCTCTTTTTACATAAAGCTGAACATTTCCCAGAGAACCTGAAAGTCTCTCAAGATATGATATAGGGGTTGGTCTTCCCTGAAACTCCTTACGGATTCTTCTTAGCTCACTGATGAATTTGCTGGACTTACAGATGGTGAAGTAAGCCTCGTTAATTTCCTCCATAGCCTTCTTAAGCTCAGGCGCGATGTATGCTCCGCCGTACTTTCCATAGTAGCCGTTAGCGTCTGGGTAGTTCTTAAAATATGTGTTGAAATCGATATTGTTAAATGTCATAGTGTTGTCCTCCATAATCTATATTTTTGAATTCTTAATTAAAGTTTTGTTTTAAATCTTATTAGTCTGAGTGCTACGCCATCGTCTGACCACACTCTGATATATTATTTTAGATAATTGCATAACACTCACCTCCTAAAAAACAAAAATCCTTGACAGACTTATAACATCTGTCAAGGACGAATAAATTCTAATCTATCCGCGGTGCCACCTTGATTCGTGTACTCACGCTCTTAGCAAGATACTATCATATCTCTGGCAACTGACGTATGCCCTCACGTCGCAGAATACTCTGTGCCAGCCATCTAATTATGACTATATAACACATTTGACTGCGCCCTCAGCGGTCCATTTGCTAACCTGTTTTTCACCCGGCTCTCAGCTACCCAGGCTCTCTGTAGAAGCATAATTAACTTTATCTCCGCGTCAACGGTTTAGATATATTTAATTATATGCACTTGTTATACCACTATGACACTTTTGTGTCAAGAAAAAAGATTGTCGATAAAAAACTACATCAACCTATTCTTCATCTCCTCATCTATCCTTACAAGTTCAAGCTCTGCTGCGCTTCTGCTGTCACGACCTTCTGCCTGAATTCTTGCAACCTCATCTAAGCTTTCGATAAGAAGCTTGTTAGTTGCATCAAGAGTTGCCACATCTACGAAACCACGATTTGCAGCCTGCATAGTTTCAACAGAGGCAAGCTTAAGGGTTTCTGCATTCTTAAGGAGAAGCTTGTTAGTCATGTCATTGATTTCCTTCTCAGCCTTAACTGCCTGTCTAGTGTGCTCCATACCAAGGGCAAGAACCACCTGATTCTTCCAAAGCGGAATAGTGTTAAGTAATGTAGACTGAATCTTCTCAGCCATAGTTGCCTGATTAGACTGAATAAGTCTTATCTGTGGTGCTGACTGAAGTGATATAGTTCTTGTAAGCTCAAGCTCATATATCTTCTTCTCTAATCTATCCATCTGATTCTTCATATCTGTAACTGCCTGAGCGTCCTGAGCAAGACCTGTCTCTATAGCCTTTTTCTCCAATGCAGGAAGCTCAATATGCTTGCAGTCATCAAGCTTTCTCTTACCAGCTGCTATCTTAACATTTAAGTCTCTAAAATATACTGTGTTCATATGGTACATCTGATCAAGCATAGCACAGTCCTTCATAAGCTGAATCTGATGCTGCTGAAGAGTACCTGTAACCTTGTCGATATTCTTCTCGGCTTCTCTGTATTTTTCTCTAACAGACATCTCCTTTGCCTTCTTGAAAAGTGAGAATTTTCCCTTCTCCTCCTCAATATCTCTAAGGTAGCCAACTGTGGTATCAAGCACCTCACCGATATCATCTATATCCTGTGAATTAAGGTTAGTAAGCATAGTTCCTGAAAGCTCTGAAAGCTTCTTCTGAACATCTGAACCATACTCAATTATAGCTGAAGAGTTGGCCAAATCGATTGATTTAACACACTCATCAACTTCCTTAAGTTCCTCCTCTGTAAGATTAATCTCAGGATTATTTGCAATTGTTTGGAGCATATCATAGCTCATCAATGTATCACTCATTATCTAACCTCTTCCTCCTTAGATTCCTTCACATAATTTGGCACAACAATCTCCTTGTTAAGATTTAGCTTTGCCAAAAATCTATCTGCATCCTCATAAACATTCTCACCCATAATTCCCATCTCCGCAGGGGAATTAATTACAATGGCATTCTCTGGAATATCCATAATAATTCTAGACTGTTTGTCACTTAACAGCTGCCCATAGCTCATATGCCAGTTTTCCTTAAATGGCATAGACTCCTTAATTCTACACATAACACGCCTTAAGAATTCCTTACCACATAGAGGATAATAACATTTCTTAACATTAAGCAGTTCGCCAGGTTTATTAATACCTATACTTGCAGCAAACACTTCATTACCCACCATACAGGTTTCAAACACCTTAAGATTAACTCCATAATCGTTATTCTCCAGAATTTTAATTAGATTAAGGGTAAGTATACCTCTGTTTCTAATCTGAGCCTCTGTGGTGTCATTGGCATATGCCAGGTTTATGTAAATGGTTATGAATTTTTTCTCCTTAACTCTGTCCATACGGTACATAGACTTTGGAGCACCTGCCACGTAAGCCGGTACATTGGGCCTTGAGCCCACTACTGATGGGCGAACCTTTCTCGTCTGAACATGACGGATATTTACCCTGTCTATGTCCTTCTTAAGCTTTACAAACATAGAGAAATCCTTCTCATATCCACCTACACAGTATCCGATAGCAACATCCAACGGTTCCCCTGCAAACTTGCTGGAGGAATTAATACTTTTCTGAGTATAGAAAATGTTAGTATTTACCGTAGGATTATCAATTAGAAACAAATGCAACTGGCTTAAGGACTTGAAGCTTGCTCGAAATATATTTATATTTCCTCTGTTTTCAACCTTAAGATTTGGACATTCCTCTGGCTTTAATCCATAGCTTATATCCATACTATCTTACTCCGCCTTTCTGTCTAAGGTCGTTAACCTTTGCAGCAAACATCTTGTAAATCTCACCTGCTCCAGGATAAGAAGCAACACTACCTCCCATATGCTGTACAAGGAATGCAAGGTACTCCATATCCTTAGTCTGAATAAATTCGTAATCCAAAATCTTACCCATATCCAAACTCTTATTATCAAGGTATCTTCTAATTCTGGCAGTATCTCTAGTTGTAAGAATACCAGGTGCTGCGCAGTCATTCTGATTACTCCATGCATCTGTAGCAAGTCTAAATATAACACAGAACTGATACCAATCCTTGTACTCTCCAAGAATCTTCTCCTCCACGTAGTTATCATAGCCTACGTACACAGGAGTAAATCTCTGCTGTACTGACTCCTCGATTTTCTCTCTGGTGTTGTAGTTTGCATCAGCTCCATTTCCCGCTGTGTTACCTGCAGCTATAATACGGAAGTTCTGATGTCTCTTAACATTTTCACCATGAGGGAAGCTGTAGCTTGCGTCCTTACCATTAGACAGGAAGGAATTAAGCTTAACTGTAGCTCTTGAGTTACCGTTATCAAGCTCATCACAGAATGCAATCTTACCGTACTTGTAGCAACGGTAAAAGTTAGGTGTACTATATGCACCTGTTGCTGTCTGGAAGCCTAAGATATCGTACTCCTCGTTGATATATCCTATATCTATGAAATCAAGGTTAAGAATAGAAGCTATCTGCTTAACCATAAATGTCTTACCACAGCCTGAAGGTCCAATCATATACGGATTTGCATCCTCCATAAGCACTGTAACAACATCATCAAACATCTTGTGGAAATGCTCTCCCTTAGCAATTCTTCTCTGCTTCTCCTCCATAACCATCTTGTATCTTGTCTCAAATGGAATGCTAGTATCAAGAAGTGGATTAACCTCTGGTATAGCCTGTGGGTCTACCTCCATCGGTGGAAGTCCAGCTGACGAAAACTGTGGAGTGCCCATCATCTGCACTGTCTGCATAGGATCTGCAACTACTGTAGCACCCTTATTAGGAGTAGTTGCTGCCTGAGCCTCACCATTTGCACCATCTAAATTCATAGCTGCCGCCTGGGCTTCGATACCCTTAGTTATAGCATCGATGTTCTGATTATTAAGAAGCTCTAGCTTTGCAAGTCTATCATAAAGCTCCTTATTCTCATCTGCCTTAGAAAGAATCTTCTCGATATCCTTATCATTTGCCACCATATTGTTAATCTTATCCATGGCACTTGAGGCCTCAGTGTTAATACGAAGAAGCTCTGAATTAGCAGCAGTTGTAATAGCTCTAGCCATAGTTCTAAGCTCATTAAGCTTACTTTCTGCCTCACTAAATATCTGTCCAAGAAGTACATCCTTCTGGATAATAACCTCCTGCTTTTGCTCCTCTAAGAAGCTATTATACGCAGCATTCATATCCTCTTTAGCAGTAGCTGCCTTCATAGATATAAGATTTGTTTCTCTCTTACTAATCTCAGTTATTGCATCTGTAGTATCCTTCATAACTCGGCTAAGCTGCATAGTCTTAGCATCAGCCTGCTCTAGGATTCCAACAGTCTCGGAAAGCATAGCATTGGCCTTTGCAAGCTGCTGCTCAGTCTTAGCCACATCAGCCTCATCTATATCATAGATACCTGCCATGTGCTCTACACGCTTTGTCTCGCTAGCTATAACTGCCTTTACATCACCTGAACGAAGAATCTTCTGTGCCACATCCTTCATATTTGCAGTATAGGTCTCATCATCAATGAAGAATGCTCTAACAGACAAGCCGTACTGAATTATGTCATGGAGACACTCGTTACACTTTGCATCTCTCTTAATGCTATCCATAAACTCAATATAGTTGTCCTTATCCTTAAATGTAGCGTAAAGAGTAACATTGAATAATCCCTTACCTATAAGTCCATCCTGCTTAAATAAGCTTACAAACACCATGGCGTTTAGCTCAAAATTAGGTGTGTTCTCACCATAAGGAAATATTCTAGCATAGATTTCTTCTGCTCTTCTCAAAACTGCAAGATATGAAGTTGCAGCAATATCCGCCTTATTGGCCACGATAGTTTCAATAAGCTCTGCGCAAAGCTCTATAGGCTGAATCTTGGTAGATACAGGATCCTTACAAATCTCCTTACAATATGTAACAAATGCTCTGTCTATAGACTGAGTCAAATTATAGGTATAGTCATCATTAATGCTATTTATAACCTTTTCTATACGCTTAATATGTAACTTATCATCATTTTCCTTCTTATCAAAAAGCCCCATTACTTGCTAACCTCCATACTCTCATAAAAATATTTATTCTCTAAAAATTCCTTGTAATCCCAACCTGAGTAATATCCTACAGGAATAAATAATGTCTCTAATTCACCATGCTTATCACCGTAGTAAAGCTTACGCATATTAGCTCCGTCAGTTCTAAGCTTTAAGCCATCTGCAAGATTCTCCACCAATCCATAGGAGAAATGTCTCACCGAAACCTTAGTGTCATGTGATTCTATGAAAATGGTATCATAGTCAGTACGTTTTGTGGCTTCATCTGCCTCCTTAGTCACTCTGCAAACCACATATCCTCCCCAAGGAAGCTGATATACCTTACTATTTGCCACATCAATGTCTGCATACTTAGGAAGATTTTTAAATGTAGCTCCCTCAGCACCTATTTCCACCATAGGAACTGCATCATCCATATAATATACAGTCTGACCATTGACACTGATTGTAGTTACTGACTTAAGACCATCACCACTAATATCAATTCTATTCTCTCCCACCAGTGCAAGCTCTGGGCACTCAAATACTATAAGCTGTCTGTTGTCTGCATATGTAACGCTAAACTCTATGGTACTCATATCCTGTAGGAAGTTTCCAACCCTTGCGGTACAGGAATTATTCTCCTGAAACTCCATCTTAACTGGAAGCATCAATGTATCTGTACCCTTCTTAAGCTTAAGCACACAATTTCTATGCCAACCTCTGGTGTTCTTATCAAATTCCACATTAACATCCCAAAGATTATACAGCTCCTTAATGTAATACTGTAGCATAGGAATCATAGTCTCTCTCATGGCACCGTCCGCAGCAAATCTAGGTGCTTCAAGGCCTTCCAGCTCCTTATATTTTCTACCTACTCTGTTAAAGAAATTGGTATAGTTTTCTCCTCTGCGGTTAGCAGCTTCTAAAAGTTTCTTAGCAGCCTCATCTACAATTATTGAATTCTTATCTTCACACTGGGAATAAAGGGTGAGCACCCTTTCCATCAAAAGATCATAATGCTTATCCATGGCACACATATTTATCTGCTGATTATCACCATAGTAAGCAGCTATGGCATCACTGCCACCAAGCTTATACAGATGAAGCATCTTAAGGCTATCCATCTGCCTGATTTCTATTTCCTCTTTATCCATAAATCTATACATATCTTTCCCCCGACACATATGTTGTAGCAGGCACTTGCAACACAAAGTAACCCACTATAATGATAATACCAAGAATTAGGTAAAGTAACAATATGAAATTTACGTTGTTAGAGGGGATTTTAGTGCAAAATACAAATGATATGAATTCCATATAATACGGAATCCATATCATCTGTTAAATTACCTACTTTTCACTTTGCCAATTCTCATTAGTCTCTGTACTTGTGGCTGTTGCCTTCTCTAGCTGATACACTATCTCCGAGTAGTATCTAGCTGGCACATCACCTAAATCTAAGGCACTTTCCTTGGCAACATCACCCCAGCCTTTTCTGTCATATTGTACAGTTTCTGTGTTATAAATCACTGCATCGTAAACTGTTACATCATCCTCGTTGATGCTTGCGTAATCACCTATAAATGCTCCGGAGAAATATAGCTCCACACCCAGCCCACAATCAGCATCGTCACGGATGTATTTGTAGAATCCTCCACCATCCATAGCAGGTCCCTTTGTCCATCCCATACCAATAAGCTTACTGGATAGAGAAAGTGGATTTAACATCTTGCCTGCCACCTTAGTTAAGGATTTCTCCTTCTTCTCAGCATCAGTTATTCTGTAGACTGGTCTTGATAGCTGCTCTATGGACTGAGTAATCTCATAATCGATAAGCTGTTCCTGCCACTTAGACTTTATTTCCTCATCTAGCTCTACCGGATGAACCAAACCAATTACAGCTGACTCAGAAAGCTCATATTCATCCTCATCCACTGTGTTAAAGGTTCCATCCTCCATATATCTAAAGGTATCCTTTAAATCTTCCTTCTCATACACGCCCCAGATTAAGCTTATGGCAAACTGATGCATAATAGGATTTTTCACAAATAGCTTCTCCCAATCAACTGCCTTCCACCTTCTATTAACAGTAAGAGCATATTCAAGTCTAAGCTTCTGATTAGTAACAGTTGTCTTCATCTGCTTCTTCATCTGCTTAAATTCAGCATAAGCCTCTGCTGCCTTAGCTTCATCGTCCTTTTTACCTGGTGCTGGCATATTCTTAAGCTTCTTGTCATTCTCATCGAATATCTCAACCTCAAGAGCCGGTGTAATGTAAACCTTAAACTGTCTCTCTCCATAGTCGAAGATTCTCTCTAGGTTCTCATTAAAGCCTAGGTCCGGAACAATTCTATCCGCCAGCTCTTCACGGGTAAGTCCAAGCTCCTCTGCTGCAAATGCTAGTGCATCCCCAGCAGCAGCCTTAACCTGCTTATACTTGTACTTTCTAGCTATTCCGTCCACAACAAGAAGTGCTGTTGGAGAATCATTTAAAGCCATAGACTTAACTGCCTCTGCAGCTATGGCTCCTCTTGAGTTACCTGCCCAATCATTAATTTGTCTCTGAAGCTTAACCACCATATCAGCTCCACCATAGATTGCAGTTACATAGAGAACCCATTTTTTCTTGGCCTCAGCACCTGCCTCTATCCAGCGGTCATAAAGCTCGTTCATGTAAAGGGCAAGCTCCGACTTGTTAAGCTTGTTAGTCAAGGTCTCAATTCTCTTATTGTACTTTGGTGCAGTCATATCGTTATAACCAAGTAGAATTGCCTGCATATAAGCTTCATCAGCTACAGTCTCAGCGTTATCTCCTGTAAAATGTACATCTGGATATGGTGCCTCGTAAGCCCAGGCAAGAGAGCGCTTTCTGTTACCCTTGTGAAGTTCCTTAACAAGAGAATCTGCTGTAAGTGGTGAACCATTTGTCCCTTCTTCACCAGCTTCTCCCTCCATAGCAGCTGCTCCTAAGAGCCCTCTTATAACATCTGCTGTCTTCTTGGATTTCTCCACTTCAAGGGCAGCCTTTAATTCCTGGGTGTAATCACCCTTTGACTTGGCAAGAATTGTAGCAGCCAACTCTCTGTCTGCTGCCTTCTTACTCTTAAGCTTTTCCAACACCTCAGGCAGCCATTCCTCATTGGCGGAAATGGCATTAGCCAATTCCTCCTTAACAAGCTTAGAGCCATCAGCGAAATATGCAAATAGCGCATCCTTATACTGTCCCTTATTGACACCAATTACATACACACCCAGGTATCTACCATCCGCATTTGCCTCAGCAAAGGCCTTAAGCATCTCCTCCTCACGAAGATGCAGGTAAGTGTTGAATATATCTATGTAAGCATCCATAAGGGAGCTTTTAAACGAATCCAAATAAGCATTATCGTAGATTCCCATAGCAACAGCCACCTGAGTATTAAGATGCACACCCATAGCATCTAACCCTTTAAATATATCCTTTACCTCGTCCTTGTTGTAACTACCATTATTTCTGGTAAGATTGTTCGAGAAAATGTAATAACTACCATCCTCTGCTACAAGCTTTACGGCTAGATATGCCTTACATCTCTTATAGAAATCATCACTGCCATAAGCATTGTGATAATTTTTCAGAGAGTTTACATAGTTACTGCTATTATAATAGGAGCTGACACCTTTAAGCTGGTCTGAAAGACTATAAATAAGGTTTATATCTCCTCCGTTAATTAAGTAGCTCTTAACAGCTTCCACATCCTCTTTTTTAAGTCTTCCCTCTATGATCTTAGCAATTTCACCAGCAATCATTCTTCGCTTGTCATCGCCGGAATCCGATACAACTGACTTAAACTTATTCTCATAAATTTGTGAGTCTATATCATTCAATGCTTCTATCATCTTAGAGTAGCTATTCAAATCCACCTTCTTAAGCGCAGCGATATACTCATCACTATTTTCCTGTGCTAACTTAGGAAGGGCACTTTTAAGACCTATCTTTGCACACCAACAGATTAGCTCAGTAGTATCAAGCATAAAATCCTTACGCCACTCATCTATTTGCTTAGTTATCTCTTCACCTACTCTATTACCTCTTACAAGGTCCATGGTGCGATTAAAATTGTTGCCACAAGCACACACCTTAATCAAATTAGTAAGCTTGTAGGACATCTTATAATTAGCTACTGCGCAACCTAGGAAAAGAGCATCAAAATACTCATTGATCTTGTACCTATTTACAATGTCGCATATTTCCTTAGGTCTAGGTGTTTTAGTAGTTACATCTTTATTAATATATTCCATTACTTTAGCCACATCAGAGTTAGGAACATTCCCCTCAAATATGCTTCTTATATTTGTTATTATCAAGTGAACATACTCATCGAATAGAGCTTTATCCTCAGAGCTAAGTGTCTTTTTCTTAGCAAATGCAGTGTTTGGAGTTGGCTGTTGCACAGTTTGCTGCGCCGATTGTTGCACATTCTGTGTTGATTGCTGTACTCCCGCCTGCTGCTGTAGATTAATTTGCTGTTGTACTGCATCTTGCATTTGTTGTATCGCTTGTGGTTGCTGCCCAATAACCTGCATGGCCTGCTGAATATACGGTGCCTTCTTCTTACCAAATAACTTAACTAGCCCACCTAATATACCACTTACACTAATTTGCGCTGGTTGAGATGATAACTGCATCCCAGGATTATTTGGTACATATTGTGATGTATTTTGCCAAACACCAGGATTCACATTTCCACCTACATTTTGTCCAGCCATCTGACTAGGCTTTGGTGCAGGCTCAAATGCCTTATTCATCTGCGCCACCAAATTCTTAACTGCACTACCCGAGTCCTCGTCCACTATATCTGTAATCCCTGAAAATGTATTCTTCTGCATCTTAAAATATGCTGCAAGAAGCAATATTCTACCATTACAATACTGCTTATCTGCCAGCTCGTAGGCCATTTTCACCACCACTGGATTCTTGGCCATATTTATCACTTCGTTGATGCTTTGAGTATTTACTCTGTACACATCTCTAGTTCTCATCTCTGCCATAAGTGCAACCAGCTGAGCCGTTGATACATACTTATCTAACTCTAGCTTAGATGAGTATGTTCCAAAGAGATATCTGGGAAACATACACCTCATGCTGACACCATACACCTGAAACAGAAGATTAAAAAGTTTCCCAAACTCCTCCATACGCTTACTATTAATCAGTTTCTGAAGATAATTTTCCACCTCTCGCTGTTGAGCAGAATTAACCTTCACCTTTGCGTCCAGCTTATTTACTATTCCATAATTGGGGCACTCCCCATCCCCTGCAATATAGTCCTCCGCCTGAGCTAGCTGCTCCGGTGTAAGACCTGCGCTTCTAAGACAATCTAACATCTTATCAAGCTGCATTTCCTTTGCATTCTTCATACTACATTTCCTCCTGCTTACTTTCCTTTAAACCTTCTCTAACCTTGTCGTACCTACACTTTTTTATTCCTAGCGAAAGATACTTATTGATATGACAATATATTTTCATAAGCTCCTGCTTCTTCTCATCAGCAAAATCCAGACTATGCCTTAATTCATCCATATTATTTTTCAGTAAGGTAAGCTTATCTGCTAAATCAGACAAACCCAACTGTCTGCTCTTATCTGCCCTATCTATAATATCTAGCGAAATTGTGTCATGAGCTACAGAAAAGCCTGATAGAAACAAAGCTTCCATTGTTTTTTCGCAATCCTTTAAGTGTTTTTCCAAAATAGTCTCTGCGCCCATTTACAACACCTCCTCTTCCCTGTCATAGTATTCTATAGGGTAAAGTCTTAGCTCGCCGTCTTCTATGTAAAGCCTACCGAAAAAGTCAGGCACACCGCGTCTGCCTTCCTTTATCCTTCTATGAAGTCGTTCAAGGTGATTGATAATATACTTGTCCTCCTTGCTGTAGGTCATTTTAATAAATAAGCTCTGACCATCCCCGTCCACAAGACGCATGTAAAATGCCTGTCTTATGTTATCAAAATCCGCCTCCAAAACAGCCGCAGGTCTAACTACTGCAAGGTGATTTTTCTCTCTGTTTTCATCCTCATTTTCAAACCAATGGTCTCCGAAAAGCTCTGAGAAAAGCTGACCAAAATCACTGTAAATGTGTGATTCAAGCATCTCGTGATTTAAGTCTCTATTTCCAATAAGCTCTGCCACAGCCTCACTAGTGGAGGACAATCGATTCTCCACACTAACCTTTCCGTTTGTAAGCTTTATCCTGTGCTCTGACAGAGTATCTAAGCTACAATTTAACCCCCATGGTGCAGGAGAATTGGCATTTAGCCCTCTGGCTCCTCTGTTATCATAGATAGTCGGTCTGGCATTGGTAAATGTGTACCACTCACCACTGTCCTCCTCTATAAAATATACTGTTTCACCCTCAAAGCCTGCCTGGCTTACAAAATGTCTCATACCCATGCCCATTAAGCTAAGAGGCTTTGACAGCTCGTACTCTGAGCGAAGCTTCCCGGCTATTTGCTGTAGGCGGTCTACATTAACCGCTTGTTCCTTATTGGTTTTTACAGTTTTATCTATGTCATGTTTTACCCTATTGTCTGGCACTGGGTCAGACATCTCCTTAGACATATTTTCAACTATATTCTCTAGCTTTATTGTATTACCATACATTTCACACACAAAGTGCATAAGTGCTACCACATCTGAGGATGCATGTCTTTTAAAATATTTATTCAGTCTCTCGGAAAGCCTTCTAAAATCACTTTCGAAATTAGCCAATCTGCCATTGTGGCACATAATGGCCATTCGTTCACAGCTATCTGACATATCAGGGGATATACGAGCAAGTCCAGTGAAGATAACCTCCCCTAAAAGCTGCTTCATACTTACAATCAGTTCTTTAATCTCATCTATATCAAGCCCTGGATTATCTGTACCCTCATAATATGAATCCAGCTTATCCTTAGTCAATATACCTTTATGTAGCTGGTAGGATATTATTGCTTCTGCCTTGTGTGAACAAAGCTCTTTCATATGACAGGAGCAAGTTGAATAAGCCAAGGGCTCGAGGAGCTTAACAATGGTATCTGTATCTCCAAATGAAACTGTCACCACCGATGTTACGGTTATGTTCGGTGCTTCTGCCACCCTCATACGCTGGCACACCTTGCGAAATGTGCTTGCTCCCAGCTGTTTTTTTATCTGTTCTAGGGTGTAGGATTCAAGCTCAGAGAAGCTTCGTTCCTGACTTGATTTTATACCAATCACCTGTTGAGCTTCCTGTCCTGGCTTCGTCCCATCGCCCACCGATGAGCTTACACGTTCTGTAGCTTCCGTTAGGTCTACTAGCAGCTCATCTGCACCTTCGATTCCAGGTTGCGATCCATAAGGCTCATCAACATCTCCAATCTCACCAGACTCATATTTTCTCTTTACAGCTATAGCTCCCATAACTATATGCTTACACATACTTCTAGATGGACAGCTACATTTGCTATCACCAAGAGGCATATAAAGCTTACAGCTTACATCCTCCATAGAAACATTTATGCACTTATCAGTCTCATCTATGTCTACAGCCACACTTTCCAAATCCTTGTAAGAGCGCTTAACAATTCCCTTATTTGACAAACCAACTAGGTAGTCATCATCTATAGTTTGGAAGTACTTTATCATCTCACTCATGATATTACACCTCCTACCCAGTCTGCTAACTGCTCCGGAGTCATAGCAGCAACATGAGCTCCAAGGTCCACCAGGCGAGCTGCCACAGTTCGATTGTAATTTGGATTGGCATTTACATCCAAAGCTGTAAGAACAATCATCTTAGCTCCAGACTCTATAATATTTCTGCTGGTGGCGTACAGCTCGTTAAGGCTACCACCCTCATACAAATCTGTAATAAGCACAAATATAGTCTTGTCCGGGTTATCTATAAGACCCTCGCAATACCTAACCGCCTGACCGATATTGGTTCCACCGCCCAGCTGAACACTTATAAGAGTCTCCACCGGATTATCTAAATGGTCACTTAAATCAACTACATTTGTGTCAAATATAACTAGTCTTGTATCAAGCATTGGAAGCTTGGCAAATATACCTGCTGTAACAGCACTATGAATTACAGAATCAAGCATAGAACCACTTTCGTCCACAGCTATTACTATACGCCAGTTGTTGTATTTTCTAACGCGAGAGTTAAAGTAAACTCTATCTAAAATCAGCTTCTCCCTATCCTTGTCATAGTTCTTAAGGTTCTTGGCAATGGTCTTCTTAATATCCAGATTCCTGGATGACTTTATAACACTTTCACTATTACGATTAAGCTTGCCTGTAATACCAATCTTAATCCTTTGCTCCAGCTTCTCCATAAGTTCCTTAACCACAGCCTTTACAATTCGCTCTGCCTCCTCTAGGACACTTCTGTTCATAGAACCCTTAAGCTGAAGTATCATCTTAAGAAGCTCCTGATTAGGCTCCATCTTAGCCAATACCTCTCTATCAGTGAGAAGCTCTGTCATGCCATATCTATCAAGTGCCTGCTTCTCTAATATCTCCACAGTTTCCTTAGGGAACAGCTTACGCACCTTGTTAATCCAGTGAGAAACCGTAGGATTAGAGTCCTCCAAACTCCCCTTTTCTTCTCTGACACCACTGTCCTCACCGTACTCTCTTGAGTAGAGATAATCCAGCACATCCTCCATCTCCATATATCTGGCTGAGCCCTGTCCAAAGGATATCTGATCACTAGAATACTTACCTAGCATGAGACGCCATTTATTTAATTGTTCTATATCTCTCTCATTATTCATTTAAAACTCCATAATCTGAAGAATCTGCTCCTCCAAGTTCTTTCCATAAGCAAACACCTCAGGTGTAATCTGTTGCAGCTTCTTAAACTTGGATTTCTCCATGCCGTGCATAGCCGCCACCCTGCCACCCAGCTTATCAATCTCCGCAGGTGTAAAATAGCTAAAGGCTATTCTAAACTGGGGCAGAAGCTGCATAAAGTCTGCATCCTCCACACCAAGTAAAAACTCATCTATAATTCTAAGGAAGGTGTCACCTACAAAGACTAAGTCTCTAGCTGTGAAGAATACTCCTCTTAAAAATGTTGCTGCTTTAAGCTTCTTCTCTTTGGTTCCTGACATATATCCGGCACATGCATTTCCCACCTCACTGGCAGTGAATCTTCCTCTTCCATAAAGCACTCCTCGAATGGCCCCATCAAGCCCCGGGTTAATGTCCTTCTTAGCAAGAAGTCCCTCCAATATATCTATAAAGCTTTCTAAATCCTTCTCATATTCCTTACGACTTAATATGGAATTAAGGGTTTTCACCGCCTCCATAGTATCAGCTAAGTTCTCCTCCTTTACCTGATGCATATGTGGAAGGGTGTACATTACCTTTCGGTATACTGCCATAATAAGAGGCTTTATATCTATATCGCTCTGGTACAGAGTGCTTAACTCATCCAGCATAATTACATTTGAAAAAGCATTTACCAATGAGAAAAAATCCTCATCCTGACCAAGAAGCTGTTCTAATCTTAACATAGCTCCAGATAGTTGTTCAGAAAGTCCCATCTCAAACATCTGAATCAAAATATCTGATGCGGCACTAGAATTCATATCCTCCTTAAGCTTGCTCCCTACAAGGGATACACACGCCTCCTCTAAGGTTCCACCGTACACCGACTTATCGATAAGGGCTGCAATAACCTGAGTGCTCCACTTATATGTCCATATCTCACGAATAAGATTCCTGTCCTTTTTAAGCCTTAGATTTGGACCTTTCTGCCTTATGGCAAAGCCAGTATCTAAGAATGTCATCTGATACAAAAACTCACTTATTTCCCTGTGTCTCTTGGTAGAAAATATGGACAATGTCACTTCATTCTTTACACTAGTACCAATCTTAAGCTTATATTTACGGCTAAGCTCCTCAAAACTTTGTACTAGAGGTGGAATTTTGGCGTTCTTACACAGCTTACCAATCTTATTTCCAGTAAGCTGCCTTCTTAAAATGTCCATAGGCAGACTTGTGGCAAAGTTGTACTCACCCTTTACAAAGGATGACAGCACACTGTCATACAGCTCGTATGCACCAGGGTACTCCTTACCTCTAAGCATAGCCAGATTATCTGCCATATTGTATGCACAAATCTCGTCGTAAGTGGAAAGGTAGCCCTCCTTTTTACGAACTGCCTTGCCAACATTTACTATGTATTTTAAAACTGTGTCCTTGTATATCTGGCACATACCAGGGTCCACGGTTTCATCTTCATTACTGTCTCCATTATCAACAGATACTATCGCCTTGTCATTACCATCTTTTATCCCATCTGTAACATTTTTCTCAAGCTCCTGCCACACATTCTGATAAAAGCTTGGATGTGGCATACCGCTGGCGTAACCATTTAGTCCATCTGCTGCCTCCATAGAATATGACATAAGGTACACACCCTGGTCATCCTGTGGAATATTATGCAACTTCAACGAGACTGATGAGTTAGAGCTAATCCCATTAGATGATTTTATATTCTGTTCATCACAGCCTACCACATCACCCCACATGCTATCCATCAACCCATAGGTATGAAATCCACCTGTAACAACAAGAATCCTGCTATATTTTCCCTTAGCAGCTTCAATATTCTTACGCATATATGCTTCTCTGGCAAAACAGCCCTCCTCTTGAAGCCTTCTCTCATCAGAATTCATCCTGGAAAGCACACAGTAATGAAGCATATTCCCCACGAATTCATCAGTGGAAATTGTAAGACCCTTTAGCTCAAAATATTTCTCCCAAAATTCATCGAAATTCCTGACCCCTGTACGCTCCACTAATGATTTGAAAAAGCGATTAGAAGCCAAGTAATAATCGTCATTATAGTTATTCTTGTCCTCCTTCTTACGAAGACCCTTGTTCTCCTCTGAGGCTATAAGAATTTCAGCGTAAGGCAGGTCAAAAAAGGCAGTATCTGCCCCCTGCTTCACTCCATATCTTGCCGCCACCAGCTCTGGGGAATAGTCAAGAAATGGATAGTAGCACTTGTACGCCTCCTTCTCCTTAGACACATAGCCCTTACTATCCTTATAGGAATAGTAAATTGCAAATGGCGCCTCAGTATCAGCATCAGTCATAACATCAAGCATCTCATTAGCCCCCTCAGGGCCCTCTATAAGAATGCACTCTGGCTTGTATTCCTCCATACATTTAAACAAATGATAGGAGCATGCCGGACTGTGGTGACGAATTGGAAAATATACTACCTGTTTAGAATATGAAAATGCTTCCTGAAAGATAGGCTCTATAGCCACTTCCTGGCCTCGTAATAATTCTTCCATAAGCCGCCCTCTCTATCCTGCTTGTCGCGAACTACTGTATTAAAATATCCCTTAACCTTCTGTAAATCGTCCTTATTCTCCTTGGCGATGGCACCTACCAGATTCTGAACTAAGCTATCCATGCTTATGGTTCCATCTCCGTAGTAATATCCGCTCATCATGGACTGATAGTAAACAGACACTGCCTCTGCTGTACTCATAACTGCAGTTGGTCTGTCAATCTGGTGTCCCATAGAAGACACTCCCTCTCTAAGCTCATGGTATGTAGATGCAAGAATCTCAGCCACATTCTCGTCAGCTGACATCTCAACGTGATTCTCCTTAGCCAGCTTATTTACCTCGCTTATTATAATCTGTTTCTCCAGTGCCACCTCACGAACAGGAGCAACTGTCTCAAAATTAAATCTTCTCTTAAGAGCGCTACTCATCTCATTTACACCCTTATCACGTGTGTTGGCAGTACCGATTACATTAAAGCCAGGCTTGGCAAATATTAAGCCTTCGTCACCTAGCTCAGGTACATTTAACACCTTATCACTAAGCACACTAATTAAACTGTCCTGAATCTCCGCAGGAGTTCTGGTGATTTCCTCAAATCGAGTGATAATTCCCTGCTCCATACCCACATAAAGAGGAGATGGAACAAGTGCTTCTCTAACCGGTCCCTTATCCAGCAAAAGTGCGTAATTCCAAGAATACTTAATCATATCCTCTGTGGTGCCTGCTGTACCCTGAATAGTGTTGGTGCTGACACCACTAATTGCCGCAGACAAAAGCTCTGACAGCATGGTTTTGGCAGTTCCCGGCTCACCCACCAGCATCAGTCCTCTGTTACCAGCAAGTGTAACTATACACCTTTCAACCAAGGCATCATTGCCGAAATATTTCTTATCTATCTTAATCTCCTTGCCCTGATAAATCACAGGCTGATTGCTTCCAAGTATAAATGTGCGCACTGCCTGGGGTGACATCCTCCAGTTAAGCGGCCTTTTGGCAGTATCCGTAGCTCTAAGTGCCTCTAATTCTTCTTTATAAGCCACCTCCACAGGGGGCTTTATCATAATATTTTCTCCCATAAGTTTCTCCTTTTTTTCGACTAAAAATTCTACTTCAAATATACACTTTAATGTGGTAAGACTCAACTATATTTTGCATTTTGGAGTGGGAATAAAGCAAGCAGGAGCTACAAAACTACAGTAGCTCCTGCTTATTAGTTATTATATTAAATTTTGTAACTCATGAAAAGATCGTCACCACACTTACTCCACAGGTATAAAAGCTATCTCAAATATCTCAAGAGCTATCTCTGGAGTCATTTCAATATCAGTAGTTTCTATGGTAACTATCTCTTCATTTTCCGGTATCCATATAAAGAACTCTCTATCTGTCAAGTAATCGCTTGTATTCTCATAGATTGTATATTCACCAAACTTAAGCCCGGTATCCACCACATTTCTGTCATAATCAAGATGCCCTATGGTATCTGCAAACTTTTCATATTCTAAACTTACAAAGCAGTACTCCCCATCCCTATACATGTTCATTCGCAAGTCTAGTCTTGTACTTTCTTCTCTGTAAACAGTATTGCCACCATTAGCATTTGGCATATAATGCCAACTAGGACTCTCAGATGGTCTAAATGCAAATCTGTATCCTGGAAGCAATTCCATGGACATTACATTTCCATGAAGAGCTAAATCTGTCACATCACCCTGGGCTTCTTCCACGCATGTTGTAAATTCCTTAAGCTTCACCCATAAGTTATCAAGGGTTAAGCCATATTCATTGTCCTTGTTATATTCCACTCTGAAATACAAATCCTTAATCTTAAGATAGTAGTTTTCATCAGGCTCCATCTCTGGGTCATCCTCATACTCTTCAAGTCTATAATACAGGGATAAATCTCCCTCATTATACAGAAGCTCCATATCCTCTGAATATTTGTTAAAGTTTTCATAGGTATAATCAAAAAGCTTTACCAAATATCGTTCATCCACAACAAGCATAAATACTGCGTCATCAATAACTATATTCTCGTAGCTTTCATCCCAATCACCAGATGCAGAAAACAGCTTAATGGTATCTGTGGCTGTAAAGATATAGTTCTTCCCATCTGAAGAAAATGCAAAATGATTCTCATCACCGTAATTGGCTATAAGCGGAAGTGGGTCACTGCTTAGACCATTTGACGCCTCTGTAGTAGGCTCAGCAGTTATCTCCTCGCCCTGACCTAATATTTCCTCACCCTGGTCTCTTTCCTCTGTGGAAGCTGCGTCCTGAGCACTAGTGTCTGCAGGATTGCTATTTCCCTGACCATTCTCTGCATCACTGTACTCTGTCACAATATTATCTTCTTTGTCTCTGTGCTTTTTATCATCATCCTTATTAGACAAAATCACAGCTGCACCAATACCACCAAGCAAAGTTAAACCTACAGCAGTTACTATAATTTTTCTCTTAGCTGATGCAAATAAAGCGGACACAATTTTTTTGGTTGCCACAGGCTTGGCACCTACAAAGCCTGGTTGAGCTACAGGTGTTATGGTTGGTTGTATTACTGGCTGAACTGGGTCTACTGGCGCTGTTGCCATTGCTGGCTGTACTGACTCCATTGGCGCTGTTGCCATTGCTGGTGCAGTATACTGCATAGCTCCTCCAATGGCTGCACCTAAGATGTTGCCTAATACATTTGGAATAACAAGATTCTCTGCCTCTGCCCAGAACAAAGCTGTAAGGAATGGTACTGCCGTAACTGAGTAAAGCTTTTCTCCTGTCTGGCTCTCATACTGCTGAACCCCAAGCTTAATCTTACCTCTGGCAGCACTCAATCTAGAGGTTACTGTTCCTACAGTACAACCCATAGAATCTGCAATCTCCTGTGCAGTCAAACCATCAAAGTAATATAATACGATAGTCTGGTACTGAGCCACCGTAAGTGTCTCACTCATAATATTAAGAACTAGCTGTCTCTTCTCTGTATTCACCACATAATTCTCCGGAAGGAAATAATCATCCTCCTCCATAGGAAGTGACTCAAGAAGCTCATCATCAGCATAAGCAATCTGCTTCTTAGACAAAAGTGTCTTGCATTTATTAACAGCTATTTGAGTTATCCACTGACAGAATCTTCCTCTATCCTGTAAACTCTGCAAATGAGTAAGACCTGCTAGATATGTATCCTGTAAAACATCCATAGCATCCTGCTCGTTACACATAAAGCTAAAGCATGCGTAATAGACCTGCTTATTAGTCAGGTTATATAGCTCCTCAAAAGCCTTCATATCCCCTTCTAAAACTCTTGTTACTAACTGCTCTGTTGTATTCATTATCTTTCCTCCTAATCTGAGCACTTCAATTATACTACATTTGTGCTCTATATATAAAGACTATTTAGAAATGTATTTTATTGAGCAAAATGAAAAAAATTTTTTATTGCCTCAAACCAGCCTTTAAACAGCTGGTTTGGGCATTTAGAATGTTAAGATTAGAGAAGTATTAGATTGTTGTAGAGTAATTAAATTATATTACCACGTTGCCAAATTTGCATAGTCTAACTTTTTACGCAAATGTTAATATTTTACACATTTTGTGAAAATTTTGTGAAAACCATCAGTGTGCTTTTGTGTGCGATTTAGATAAATTCGGCTAAAATCAACAGGTTTCAACATTTGATGCTTTTCATACATATATTCACAAGTCTCTCAATTTTCCGACGATAGAATTAATGCTACATTAATTTCACCGCAAATATAGCCACTCCAATCACAATCAAAACCACTCCAACCACACGATTAAGAGTTTCCGGCTTAGATTTATTAGCAATTAATGCTGCCACCCTTGCCCATAGGAGTGTAGAGAGCACGCAAACTGCAAGGCACAGCATATCAGGCATACCACCTATGGCAAAATGACTAGCCGCCCCTGTAAATGCAGTAAATGCCATAACAAACACACTGGTTCCAACTGCTGTTTTAAGCTCATATCCCAACACTGTGGTAAGTACAAGAAGCATCATCATACCTCCACCAGCGCCTATAAAGCCACAGATAAAGCCTATCAAACCGCCACATATTATAGAACGAATCACTCTCTGCTTGCTGTCTAGCTCAGCCATCATTTCCTTAGTAGTCATAACCGGCTTAACTATAAATTTCACACCCAGCACCATGGTCATAAACACCGAAAAGCCACCCATAGTATTGCTTGGCACCAGAGATGATACAAAGCTTCCAACAGTGGTAAATATAAGGACTGTTATCATCATAACCAATCCATTTTTCACATCCAAATTCTTATTCTTCCAATATGTATGAGCGCTGACTGCGCTGGCCAAAACATCACTGGCAAGGGCTATACCCACCGCCTCATAAGGCTCCATACCTAAAAATGTAATCAAGATGGGACTAATGGCTGCTGCCGCACTCATGCCCGCAAAGCCGGTTCCCACACCTGCACCTATACCTGCTATAAAGCATACTATGACTTTTAACACTATTGATTCCATATTATTACTTCCTTTATCCGTTGATTAAGGGCTTAGTTTTCACCAAGCCCTTTACTGTAAGATATAATATCATATTTTATCAAGGAAGTACTAATGTTTTTGTTGTAAACAAACCTAAAATTAATCCTTCATTTTCAAAATATCTCTCTCGAAATCCGATATGTCTTCCAATGCATTTTCCATATCCTCATCATAAATTTCTCCCCTTAAATCAGAATACAATCCATAAGAATCAGACCTATAGTCAGAATATTCTCCATATACATCCGAGCGAGTATCTGACCACCATCCATACTCATCAGATCTAGCCTCTGACCATTCACTATATTCCGCATCCTCATAAGCATCATCAAGAATACCATCATAGTAATACTCATACATTTCATCTAAGATACCATCATAGATATCATCATAAATCACTTCTCCTGCATCCTCGTACAAAGCATCATATATTGCTTCTAAATCATCATACATATCATCATATGGCACATCAGAATTCACAATCAGCTTTGCATAAATCAAACAATATTCTCTTAATCTTATAGAAAGCAGCTCTGTCTCATCATATATTTTTTCGTAAAATGCCTCAACAGCATCAACATTATCCAAATACTTTTCATAAGTATCAACATCCGTTTGTAAGGCTTCCCACTCTGCCGAAAGAGCTGCTACTGTATTGGCTGTATCCTGTTCAATCATAAGCTCCAGTTCTTCGAAGGTCATATTCATATCCCAAGCAATATCACCTGACGTTCTAAGGCTGCTGTCACCAGCTCATCCGATGCATCAATCAAGGACTCTATCTCCTTCAGCTTAAAACCCAGCCTCTGGTAATCCTTAATGATGGCAATACGCTTCTGTGCCTGTTCATCATATAGTAAATGACCGTACTTATTCTTAGCTGAGGGCTTCACCAACCCTCTCTTCTCATACCCTTGCACAGCACGTCTTGTGACTCCAAGTTCTTCATAAACCTCGTGTAAAGTCTTAATGTTACTCATAAGTTCCTCCCTTTACTTTATTAGCCTAAAACTGCACGTTAAGTGCCGTCAAAGACTTTTTTCTAAGAGCTGAAAATGTATTTGCTCTCGTAAAAGGAGTTGTAAATTTCGCGAATCGATGAGCATACGCAGTATGCTTTTATTTCGGCATGGCTCGCCCTGCCCCCGTCGTCAGGGCATAAAAAAAGCGGTAGCTCTCGCTACCGCTTCTACTTCTTCGCCATCTTCTTTAGATAGGAATTCTTAAGCTCGTTCTCCTGCTTAAGCTTATCCTTCTCGTCCTCTAAAAGCTTAATATAATCCCTGCACAGCTTCACTCCGCCACGAACAGCTATGTCATCATGCTGTTCCATTTCAGTTAGCCAAGCCTCAAGGGATTTCTGGCGTATATCATTAAATGTATTGTCTTGTTTTGTGAACATGGTGGGTCTCCTTTACAAAAAGCCCATCTGTCTTAAGATGAGCTCAACATTTATATTCGGTAATCCTGCAATCCTGCCGTTTGTTACTTATTAATGGATTATGTGGGAGTTCGAATCTCCCTGATTAATGATATTTAGAAATTACCTAGAAACAACTATAGTCCATGATACTATAACTGATACTTTTGTAACATCTCCTTCAAAAATTCCTCGTCAGTGGACAGGCGTGGTATATCTGTAGCTAAGCCATCTTCGGTCATTCGCGAGATAAGACATAAGATATTGTTAGTACCTTTCTGCTCACCAGCCTTTTCGCCTTTGGAATATTCTATTTTCATCATCTCTTCATATGTCATATACTTTTCCTCCAGCTGACGATTTTTCTTCAATGCCTTTACTCTACTATGTATCTTCTGCACATTCACATCTGCTATAGAACTTACATATTTATCAGTGGAATCCACAACGTAATTCAATAAGTTCACCAGGCTGTCTGGTACCTGTTCCCTATTCTTACCCTTGGTACTGATAAATATTTTCTTAACCTCGTCCCCTAAAGGTTTTCCCGTTTCTATACAGGTGGTTTCATATGTATATCTGTACAATCCATCACCAAATGGATCAAATGTACATACAAATATTATTACTATAGGTTTTAAGTCATTGAAATCTTGTCCGGGCTTCAATGATGACAAATCCATTTCCGCCTGGTGGTATCTGCTTCGCTTTGGAAGATTATATTCATTCTCGTTCTGCATCTCCACATTATAGTCACGAGTTCTCTCACTAGAGAAAACATCCAACCTAACACATCTAAAATCCGAATTATACATAATCATTCTCTCGGATTTCACTGTGATATTCCCTAACTGCTCACCTAGTATAGTTTCGATAAACAGCTTACAGGTTTCCTCATCTTCCATAGCTACCGCAAATAAAAAAGCATTATTCAAGTTTAAATCTTGAAATCTCGTTGTCCGTGCCATAAAATTTCCCCTTTCTTACGGCACGGTATTGCAAGATTACCTTAAATCAAGATTAACATATTTTATTCGTATTTTCAAGAATGAAATTCCCAGCGTAAGCCACTGCGCTATGCAGTACCCACGCTGGGTTTATTATGTACTATGATTAATCCGCATCCACCCATAGATGGTACTTCTTACAATGTAGGCACTGGAACAAATACCCTGCTGTGTACCCCTTCTTCACCATATACTTACGGGCATCCTCATATCCGCCACGCTCTATGAATTCAGCGAAAACCTCATCAGCTATACCCATCTGTTCCAATTCCTTTGTTCCAACATCACCAATATAGGCACAATAATCGTCACAGCAAGCCAGCCAGTACTCACCCTGCCAGCTCATATAGCCAGGGGTTCTGCAATAAAGCTCCTGACGCTTATTCTCATCATTCACCTTGAAATCCTCTGCATCCTGAACAAACTGACCATCAAACTTCTTCGCCGCATCGCCATTTGCAATGCACTGAGGACATAAACATTCTACATCCTCATTAGAATACATGGTTTCATAGGCGTATTTTGTTTCATTTCCACAGCATTCGCAAATAAGACTTTGTCCTTCTTTTGCTTCGTAGAAAATGTTCATATCCCATACATTAGGGTGATATTTGAAATGTGGTTTGTTGTGTTTCATGTTATTACCTCAGGTTAGTTGTAGTAGGTTGCCATTGCTTTCCAAAATTCTTTGCAGGTTTTGTCAAATGATTCTCTGTCTATCTCAGAAGATTGTTTATAACCATGCAAAGATGCATTATGATGCTCTGTAGATGTCAGAATAGCTAATGTACCGTCATTTTCTTGGCCGATATGATGCAACTCATATCTTTTTCCTGTAGTATCAAATGGTGCGTTACCATTCATCATTAATTCCCTATTTGTTTTCCCATTTGCACTAGGTGCAACATACTTTACATAATATTTCTTTTTACCATTAATACATTCTTTATCATTCCCAATCCAGCATAAAACTCTTCATTATCTTTACATTGTTCTTGTAACCCGATTATATTTAACAATAAATAATCCAGTCTATGTAATTCCGAACCCAACCGAATCTTGTCATAAAAATCTTTAATATACTGATCTTCTTTATATTCATCGTTTATACAAATATTATAATTATCGTCTCTAATAAATGTATTTTTTATTCCCTCTCCATCTGGATATAATTCATCAAAATAATTCTCCTCAATCCAAAAGGAACTTTTGTTATGATTACAATCATGACACGCCAGAATTAAATTTTCAATATATCCCGCATCTTTCTTCGATTTAAACTTTGGTGCCTTTTCATATAAAAAATGGTCTATTTCAAATTCATTTTTCTTTATTAAATCGACAGATACTCCACAATATGCACATTTCCCATTATATACCTTTAAAAAATCTAACTTGAATTTTTCCGAATTATCACTAATGTAAGTATGCATATCTTGTGCATATGGATGTTCATCTTTTACCAAAGCTTCGACTTTTTTCTTCTTCTCTTTAACGTCAATTAATACTGGACAATACTTGGTTCTTCTGTAATCCATATTTTAACCTTCCACTTTCTCTTGCAACTCACGAAACATCCTAATCACATCATCAATATCATTTTTAGTTAATTCGTCAAATCTGCCTTGTCCATTTATTGAATTAACTATTTTTTCTACCATTACCTTTTCCCAACTTGTATTTTTCTCCATTTCGGATGCGATTTTACGCACCTCAAAAATATTTCTTACAGCCTGTTCTAACAACTCTGGTAATTTATCATCATAGTACTCTTCTGGGAATTTTCCGCATTTAGGATCATATTTGGAAACTGTTTCGTAATCCTTGTCAACTTCATTTTGTGTTATAACAATAACCTCTATGAATGGAAAATACTTTTTTAATATAATTTTGAATTCTTCTCCTGTAAATTTACCGGTCGTAGCATTTCTATTTTCAAACAGTCTAGAATCTATAAATATTATATTTGCCGTTTTTACATCTGGATTATTAATTAAACTTTCATAACCTTCATCTGGATTAAATTTAATATCTGAATATTCAAAATTGCAGGTATGACTTTGATACTTGTCTAAATATTTCGCCAAAGCAGGTTCTGGATTGTCATCTATATATATTATTTTCAAAGTAGACATTATAATTTCCCTCCTATTGTAAATTCAATGGAAAATCCATCTTCTCCTTCTATTTTTTGAATTTCTCCACCTGACATTATACAGGTATTGTTCACAATCCACATACCCAATCCATGTCCATTTGTTCTTGTTGTTTCATGCACTTCTAATATTTTTCTAGGATCCGTTTTATACTTATCATCAAGTCCCTTTCCATTGTCACTATACTTAATTTTAAGAAATCCATTCGATTCACTTGCTTTAATTGTGATAAGCAATTTTTGTGTATTATCATTTTGCTGTACACTATTTAAAATTAAATTATCCATAATAACTTGTAACATATCTTCCGAAATCTGATAAATAATATCTTCATCCATCAATATTTCAACAGAAAGCCATGCATAATCTCTTTCCCACACCTGTTTATTAATAGATAATATATCAGCAACACTTTGAAATTTCGTTTCAAATTGCTTTTTCTCAACCTCTTCCAGCATTGTGTCCATAAATGTTATTAGTTTCTTTCCAACCTCATCATTATTTTTTAGCAAATACGGAACATTCTTATATGACTTGCGAGTGTTTTCTATAGAATTAAGTTCTTCCCACATTCCATATTCCTTCAATGCATCTACGATATTGTTATAGCTTTCAAAAATAGCATTTCTGTCATTCTTCATTTCGTGTGCAATTGAAGATGCCTTCAATCCTGTTGTCGCAAGCACATTTAAAATACGTACATCGTACTTGTATCTTGCCTCTACAGCTTCTTTATCTTTTTGATACTGTTTTCCTTCCTTTTTATATCCTTTAAGCTCTGCTGCCAACTGTTTTGCTTCATCCTTTGTAAATTCACTTACTGATGAAGGTTTACTAATCACTCGATCAGATACCGGTGTTGCCTTTTGTTCCTCCTGTTGATTCTTTACATTAATTTTTCTAATAATGCTCTGTCTGTATCTTTCAAACTCTTTAATTCCAATCAATATAATTTCAACAAATAATTGGTAATATATATTCTCATCTAACCCTTGTCTATTTGCCATATCTTGAAGAACTGAATTTTCTCGTTTATCAATCAAAACAAAGCCTGCCATTTGGTTCTCTCTCACACGCCATGCTCCTGTTGGATGCGAAGCTGCTGCTGGTGATTTTCTTGATCTTTTACCTAATCCAAGCCAGTCTTTCTTTCCTTCATATGAAGATATACTGAACGCATTTCTGTATAATATTACTCCGCTCTCTACACTATCCGGAGTATCCAAGTATTTGTACATAAATTTGTCTTTATCTTCATTTGAAGAAGTTAAATTAAAAAAGAAATTTGCCGAAAAATCGCCCAACTCTTTTATAACAGAATCAATATCACCATCAATTAGCTCTACAAGTTCAGTTCCTTTTAGTTCCTTAATTATATCCGTCTTTATTTCATATTTTTTTATATCAATAGCAGGACAGTACTTCAAAGCATCACCTTCAAATTCATCTGAATTTACTATTGTTGTCAAAATACCATCACTGTATTTTAAAACAATATTACTTCTGCAATTAATTCCCGCTTGAGCTTCTGGAAAATGTGGCGGAACAACCTTATCATATTCATCAGCAATAATTCTAATCTCCATAGAAGTATCGTGATAAGTTTTCTTCAAATAATTACGTAAATTTTCTATACGCTTTTTATTCCATTTTTCTCTTAGACCTACTATAGTTATGTCTGTTCCCTTCTCGCGAACAACATCATTTTTTTCCAAAACAGAAGTATTCCAATCCGTTCTCCATATCACCCCTATTGAATCTGTTTTTTGAGATTTCATACATACGCTTCGCCCTAATCTCGACAACGCAAACCTTCCAACCCCCTTGGAACCTGCTTGTATTCTCTTTTTATTATTTTCATCAACTATTTCATAATCTTTGCCACTTTTCCCAATATGCATCCAATGCGCTTTTATATCTTCTTCATCCATTCCAATACCATTATCAATAAACTGTAACTCGTCATTCTTAAATATAATTTTTAGATTTAGTGCATTTGCATCGTATGCATTTTTTACTAATTCAAGAATTGCTGCCTCATCCGTAGAAAAATTTTGCACACCTAATAATTCAGCAATTGTGCTATCCTCAATAACATATTTCAATTCTTCCATAAGTTGCACCTCCTAAAACATATAATTTTCAACATCCTTTGACGTAATTCTCACCGATTTACCGCTTATAGGTATACCAACTTTTAAAACATACTCTTTAAATTCATCACTTCTAAGTATTTCGATTGCTTCTGCCAATGTATATTCATTATTATCTTCCTTTTCCACAATATACATTCCTGCATACGGTATACATTCTTGTTCTAACTCATATACATCTACACCATTTGTCACAACCGTTGAAATTAAAAGTTTCTGGCTATTCAAACCACTTAGTGCTTGCGAACGCCCATACTCATACCATTTAGCATTATTATCACTTTGTCTTTTATCTAACTCGTCACGAAACTTATTGAGATATGCTGTTGCTTCAGGATATAAACGTTCAAACTCACCGTCAGCAAAACGCACCAGTCCATTCTCATCATACGAATACGGAAATATTATTTTCTCATGTTTTTCGTATCTTAATGTCCTCGGTGTCTCGGTACTTCTAACCACTGCTCTTTCAATAGTATGATTATCACAAACATAACCATTGTCCACTTCGGTATATGCCCCGTCCGGCAATACATATGCTTTATTCAACAATGTTGCCACAACATGTGACACCTTAAAATAATCTCCAAAACGATGTTGTCCTTCTTCGTTCTCTTCTGTAAAAAACCACTTTTCTTCTAAGCCAGCAATTGGTATATCCAGTTTAGTTTCCATACCCATATCCTGATAGTGTAAAATATCCTGTTGACGCTGTTTATCCAACACCATTATAGATGATTTAACTAAGGCCTTATCAAATATCTTAACTTGTTTGTAATCCTTTATTTTTGAAATATAAGGACTCATAAAAACTCTTAAATTATGCCCATACACAGTCTTATAAATACTACTTGGTATAAGATAAGACATCTTTCCATTATTTGCTAATGACTTAATACTTTTCTCTATAAACGCATAGCAATAATCAAATTTCCCTTTAACACATGTCGTAAAACTATTTTTAACAAATGTCTGCTCATCCTCTTTCAATTCACTATACGTTATATATGGGGGATTACCTACAATATATTGAAACTTTATTGCGGTATTCCATTTCAAATAATCGGCATTAAAAACTTTCCAATCAACATTGCCAATATTATTACTCTTCAATACTTCATCTAAATTTTCGATACATTTATCATACTGTTCTTTATCAATCTCGATTCCGTATACATCTCTTGCTAATCCGTTTTTTATCTTTGTTCTAGACAATCCGTTTGCACGGCAATCATCAATATACCTTTGAACTACAGCAACCAGGATATTGCCATCGCCGCAGGAATTCTCTAGTATTTTTTTTCCATATAAATTATGGGTATATCCCACACTATCTAGTAATTCTCTTACATAATTTTCAGGCGTAAACACCTGGCACTTCTTGTTCATAGCTATCTCTTCACTTTCTCTATTCTTCCTCACTCAATATCCATATCTGCTTGAGTGGTATTTCTGCCTTAATGGCAGGACTTAACTTCTCGTAATTATCAAACAATTCCTTAATAACATCCGTAGAATCCCAAAGACGAATTTTGAAGAACTGATTACCTTCTTCTCTTGCAACACTATCTTTAAATCCATTCCACGATACAAGCAAACCATATTCAGCTTGTACATTATTCATCACACCGCCCAATTGATCCAATGTCGGTCTATCCACAGGTGCATCTTGCGTCTTTACCTGCACACAAATCTTAGGAGAACCGAATCCCATTTCTCCACCGGAAGCCAACAAATCTTTTCCTCCATCAGCTCCTTGTTTGCTATGATATACAGTAAATCCTTTAGCCTTCAAAATCTCTTCGATTAAGCTTTCCATTTTATAACCTTTAAACTTCTGGATAATATACTTAGCAATAGCATCCTGAATAGCCTCTTCTAAATTGGTTGAAGAATCTGCTTGTGTATCATCTGCTTCTGGAAATACAGAATTTGACACTCCCAGAACCTTCCAATCATTTGCTTCCATTGTTTTAATTCTATTTTCGGCATCATTTCTTGTAATTTTACACACAGTCATAAACGCACCGAATGAATACAACATATCTTGGTCAAAATTGTTTCTTGGAATATCTTTTGCAAACCAATCGATACTTCTGTAATGGTAGTACGGATTACCATTATTAGCATCATATGTATACTCGCCGGTAACTTTACCAATATGAATTGTACTTGTCCGCTTACTTGGCAAAACAATCCAGTCACCGATTTTCATACGATGAGCAATAGGATAAATCTGAGATTCCCAGTTTTTTAATGTGTTTATCTTCTCAGAAGGATACAACTCTTGTAATTTCTGCAAATGAGCTGCTCTATCTTTATAATCTTTCAAGTTGATTTTTAAATCATGCCATGTAAGATAAATCTTATTATCTGTTAAAAACTTTTCCTCGTATTCGCCATTCTTTCCAGCTCTAAATAACCAAATACTCATCTTATACCTCCAATCGCATTACGCCACTTCTTTATACCTAGTAAATATATACTCATAAATTCTCTGTCGATATGTAGAAATACTCAATTCATCATAACTTTCTGGCAATTCTTTCCACAAAGTATCACGTATCAAATTATCTATTTCAGCTTTTGTCTCCTGCTTATCTGTCCAATGGTCAAGCTCAGCAATCTTGGTCTTTACCTTGTTCAATAATTCCACTGCAACTTTCTTAATGGCTTTAATATCTTCCTTCGACAAATTCTCAGAGAACAACATATCATACAAAGATAATTCTTCATCACTTGAAAACCCTTCACGAACATAACGTTGTTCTTCTTGACTCATGCTGTTCGCTAAATTCATAAGTTCCACAAAAGTCTTTTCTATGTTGGCTCTATCCTGTTCACTATTATATTCCTCAATAATTTGACGATAACGCTCATAGTAATCAACTCGGTTAGGATTTGCCTTTAGCATAGAAGCAAGACGTTCCTGTATAAGTTCATCCAATTCCACTATCATTAAATTTCTCTTTTTAGCCTTGGCAAACTCTCTCTTTAGCAAATCAAAATCTATTTTACTGATATCAAAACGTTTTGATGCATCACCGCTTGACTGTTGGTCAACTTGTATATATTCTCCTATGATACCATTAATTTGAACCATCAATTCCGTGTTATCAATATATTTTCTCTTTTTTCTTAATTCCTCACATATTGCTATGATTGCATCTTTATATGATCTCTCCTTAGCAGAAATATCATTTCTAGCAAGATACTTCATAAGTCGACTCAATTCATTCCCATAAGTCATAAATTGTTTCTTTGTCTCTCTACTTTCAGAAACAGCATTTGCTCCTTCTTGCAACAATGCAAGTTTAGAAAAGTCCTTAGCTTCAACTAATTCTTTTAAAGAGAAGTCATAACTTTCAAGAAAAGAATCAGTCACTTCAATTACTTCCACAACCCTTGTAATCAATTCACCCTTATCAACAGTTGGATCCGTTTCTCCACCGTTATTTGCCGTATAATCAGCCAGCGCTTTTCTTAAGGCCTTTACGATTCCTATGTAGTCAACAATTAACCCGTTACTCTTTCCCTCTGCAACTCTATTTGCTCTTGCTATTGTCTGCATTAATGTATGTGCTTTTAATGGTTTATCCAGATACAAACAAGACAAGCACTTTACATCGAAACCAGTAAGCCACATCGCACATACAAATACGATTCTCAAAGGATTTTCTTTATCCTTAAACTCTTTATCTAACTCTCGTTTTTCTATCTTCATACGATGAGGTGTTATATCAAGATTCCACTTTTTAAATGTCTGGATTTCATTCTGCTCCTGACTAATAACCACAGCCATTTCAGTTTCCTTCATCCACTTAATCTTTCTATCCAGTTCTTGTGCTTCTTGCTGTGATGCTGTTTTGCGCTGACTCTCCAATACCTGTATTTCCTGCTCCCAATATTCTTTTACAAAATTATACATACGAACGCAAGTTACCTTATTAAGGCACACAAACATAGCCTTACCACTTGTCCACAAGTCTGAGTAATGCTCTACAAAATCCTTTGCCACAGAACACAAACGTGGTTCTGCTGTCAGCAAATGTATCTCTTTTGCAAATTCATGCTCAAGCTTTTCTTGCTGTGTTGCATCCAAATCTGCTGCTTCGATTGCATCTAAAATCTTATCCGTAATATCCGGATTCTTGATATCTAATATCTTCTCGCCTCTATTTTCATAATAAAGCGGAACCGTAGCACCATCATCTACCGCTCTCTTAAAATCATATACAGAGATATAGCCACCAAAGGTACGCTCCGTAATATTATCATTTGAAAGCAACGGCGTTCCCGTAAATCCAATTCTTGCTGCTGTCGGCAACAATGCAACCATATTATCAGCAAACACACCATATTGGCTTCTATGTGCCTCATCTGACATAATAATAATATCGTGATCAGGATAAATGGGTTCATCTACCTTTTGGTTAAATTTTTGTATCAATGTAAAAATAAAACTTGGATTACCTTTTAATTTCTTTATTAAATCACTTCCGCTAGTTGCCATAAACTGTGCCGCTTTTGTCTTTCCAAGCAAACCACAGTTTTCAAATGTATCACTAATCTGAATATTTAATTCTTCTCTGTCTGTAAGCACAACAATAGTCGGAGAACCAGCAAATTTTCTACGAATCTTCTGTGAAAGAAAGACCATAGAATAACTCTTTCCTGAACCTTGTGTATGCCAAAACACACCCAACTTACCATCATTCAGTTTTCTAGCCTCATAGGCTTTTACTGCTTCATTTACACCAAGATACTGATGATTCCTTGCCAAAATTTTTACTGTCTTACCGCCAGAATGATCATACAAAATAAAGTTCTCCAACAAGTCAAGAAAATTTGCTTTATTGCAAATACCTCGAAGCATTGTTTCCAATGCAACACTTCCACTTTCCTGCTCATTCAGACGTTTCCACTCATGGAAGAATTCATATTTACTTCCCAAAGTACCAACTTTTGCCTCCGTACCATTGGAAAGCATTAAAAACGCATTATAATAAAATAAATGTGGAATGGTATCCAAATAATCTGTATAGTTATTAGTATATGCGTCCTGCACATCAACAGTATTCTTTTTCAACTCAACAAATAAAAGTGGAATACCATTTACAAAGCCAACAATATCGGTTCGACGGCGGTATAAATCACCATGAATCTTTAACTCCTTTATTGCCAAGAAATGATTTCTTTCTTCATCATAAGGATGCTCAAAATCAATGACCATAGCCTTTTTCTCTTCACTCTGACCATTAGGTTTCTTTACTGTTACTGGTATACCATCGCGAATCATTGAATACTTCTCTTCATTTATCTGCATAAGTGAAGCTGTAGACATATGATACTCAAATTTCTTCTGTGCCTCTTCCACCTGTGTATCTGTTATCCATGGATTTAAAACACGGAGTGCTTTCTGAAAATAGCGCACCAAAAGAATATCCTTATATGACTTTCTTCCAAAGGTGCTATTGTCGCCCAAAACTTCTGTATTATAAGCAAACTCAACCTGCCAGCCAAGTTCCTGCTCAAGGAGGTGCCCTGAACTTTCTTGTACTAATATGTTTTCTGAATATTCGTAGCTCATGAAATTTACCTCCTTTTTAATAACATATTTCCATAGCATTCATCTTTCTATTCGTTGATTTTTCTCAAAACATCTTCAACTCTCTTTTTTCTTTCCACATTGTCTATTTCTAATTTTGAAAGCAACCACATCTGGTAGATATCATCATAATAATCTTCGACTTCCTTAGGAGAAAGAGTACTAATATATGGGTTATCACTATTATTATGCCGAACAAATTTTTGTAACATTTGAAACAGATTACTTGCAAGTGTTTTATTTATTCCATTTAACTTGCTTCTCTGAGGTTCAATATCATCAGCAAGGTATTTTAGAATTGTTTTCTTCTTTTGTAAATCACCTTTTGTTTGTTTATGTATAAACGCCTTGACATCATATGCTAATGTTTCATCAACTAATTCTGCAACAGCAATTACGGTAGGATCTTTATCCACAAAAATCGTTATCTCATCTCTTTTTGCCGCAATTAAACCGAGCTCATCCATACACCCTTCTACTGTTCGGTATAACTCATCTTTAAGATATTCTGACTCATCGTCCAAAGATATACTTGCGTATTTCCATAAATGATCACACAAAGTGACAACATATTCACAATATGAAATCAATTCCTGCACTGTTGTTGATTCATTCGGTGGGTTAAACTTGAAACCGTATGTATCATTAAAATCATCTAGACTTAGTGCACGATTCTTGAAACTATCAGGAAAAGATGGAATATTACCATCAATTAGATAAATTAGTGGTGTGACGCATGGTCCAATATACTCTGCCGAATTAAACAAAAACCAAATACGGGCATATTCTCTAGCAACATTGAATTTTCGTCCCTTTATGACATCGTACATGTTTGAACGCACTGCTGAACTTACTATTTCCTTATCTTCCTTTTCAGACATATTGTCATTGTTATTAGGTGCTTGAGCATCCGTTGAAAAAAGTTCCTGAATTGTTGCTTCGGCATCCGGAGCAATTTCAAACAGTAATCCTCGTAACTTTGCCCTCATTGTTTTCAAATTATCTTTAAGAGAATCCACATCTATATACTCATAGGTAAAACCCACATCTTTAATATAATTGTACATACTTACACCCCAATTTTTAATTTGGTTTTGATATGTACCATCCAACTCTCGGTGAAATTCCTTCAACTGTTCAAAATCATCTGTTGTAACCGCTAATTCAATCTTTTTTATATCTGTTAAAATTTTTTTAATTTGACCTTCTTGTTTGCATTGCCTCGGATTTTTAATTCCAGCTAAATCATCATAATTTGGTCTTTTCACCATATTCTACACCTCAATTTCCCCGCTCATCAGTTTTGGCAATAAACGGTCACGGGCTTGTACAAGTTTATTATTGCTTACACTTAACGAATATATCTTTTTAAATATAGGTTCGCAAAAGTTAAAATACGATTTACACAAATCTTCTGTCGGATATAAAACTTCCAAATTTCCGAATTTTGTTTTATTTACATTAGTCATTGTTGCACCATTGCTACCCACGCCTTCAAGAAGTGCCTTTAAACGTTTCATTGTGGAATACACATAATATAAATCCTGCTCATTATTTAATATAATAGAATTTATCTGTTGATTTGTTTGACAATGCTCAATTGCTATATTCACAAGACCCACTGTAGCAATACACGAAACCATAATTCCATTTTTAGGAATGAATTTATTTCTCTGCGTATTAGCTCCCTCTGTAGTAAGAGTAACTTCTGTTGTTATTGGATATACACAACCATGCATATCTGGTATCTTTACAAAAGGAATGTTTCCTCCATAATATTGTTCTTTATCGGTAGAAGGTGTCTTCCCTGTAATAATATCACCAAATTCAGAAATTCTTTGTTTCTTCCACCCCTCCGGCACGCCATCGACAATCGCCACATCTTCATGGCCTGGAAAGCACAAATCCACAAACCATTCTTTGTACAAACGCTGCGCCGTTTCCTCTAGAAGCTTGATTTGCTTCTGATTATTTTCAATCAAATCATCATAAACAGATAATATACCAACAATTTTATCCTGTATCTCTATAGGGGGGGCCGGAAATTTTATGGTTGAAAGTTTTTTCCAAGACAAATTATCTTGTGCTGTACCTTGCGATATTTTTTGGCAATCCCGCTGCAAAATATCAAATGCATATTTGACAAATTTAACATTTGATACCCCTTCAAATGGAACAAAGCCCATAATACTGTCTGGAAAACACGCATCCATACCCAATATTGCTGTATCAGCAATATTGGCAGCTATTGTAATACATAAAGTTCCTTTTTTCCAAAGTTTGCTCTGTTCCAATCCTCGTTCATTATAAGTTTCTGTATATTCTGTCAGATACAACTCTGCCGCCTTTACATCTGCTGTTTGTACAAAAGGATACTTTCCTCCAAATAACACTTTGTCATTTCTTGGTCGATGTTTCGAGCGACCTCTAGATATATTTCCCAATTTATCTAATGTTACATATTCCCAACTCATAATCCCATCTCCTTCAAATTTTTAGAGATGGTATCCAGCAACTCATTGCTCTCAACTTGTAATGTCAACAACTCCCTATGAATCTCTGTCATTCTTTCTTCAAAATCAACACCATCATCTTCTACCGGCGCTACTCCAACGTATGCTCCGGGTGTCAATGACCACCCTTTTTCTTCTATAGTTTCAACATCTGCAATTTTACATAGACCAAGTATATTGTCATACTCACCTTCACTAAATTTACTATAAAGCCAATTTGCCTCTTTTACTACTGACAATATTTCATCCAACCATAAAAGATACTCATCCCATTTTATCTGTTCTGCCTTCTTCTTACGATTTTCACAAGCATCAATACACTCTTTCGCATATTTTCGTTTAGCAACAATATGTTCTTTAAGTAAACACTTCAAATCCCCAAAATCACTATATTGAATTAATATATCATCAAGTTCCTTATCCGTTGATTCACTCACATATTTATAAATCCTATCTTTATACTCATTAATCAACTCTTTGTATTTTTCAATTTCACCACGATATAGCCACACAATAGCATTTATATTTTTTAATTGCCACTCAGACCATTCATTTCGTGTTTTATCAACTTCAGTATAGTAATTTCTTGCATCAATAAATAAAACTTTATTCTTTATATTATCTTTTTTTCCTTTATCAATAAACCACAATGAACAAGGAAGGGATTTTTTTGATGTGTAGAAAAATTTGTTTGCAACGCTAATAATCACATCCATATGACCAGTTTTAACAAGGCTTTCCCGAATATCTTTGTCCTTGTATTGACTATCTGTAGCAGATGCTGCCATAACAAATCCTGCTCTTCCGCCTTCTTTTAAGTAACTATAAAAATATGATATCCATAAATAATTTGCGTTACTTACCTCTTTTTTATCATTCACAGATGGCATACCGAAAGGCAAACGACCTGCATTTTCCGCAGATTCAGCCTTTACTTTATCCACATTGAATGGTGGATTTGCCATTACATAATCACAACAACCGTTAAGATTATGCGCATCATTATAGAATGTATTGGCTTCATCTCCTGATTTAATTTTTCCAGTTAACCCATGTACAGCCATATTCATAAGGCATAACTGTGCATTATATTCCGTTTTTTCCTGACCATAAAAGGTCATTGTTTTATTGGCGTTCATACCTTTTTGGTTTACAAAATCTCCCGTTTGAACAAACATACCACCAGAACCACAAGCAGGGTCAAGCAGAATACCTGATTTAGGCTCAAGAATATTCACAATCGTCTTTACCAATGATTTCGGTGTAAAAAATACACCATCATCCGAAGCTACCTGTGGTGCAAACTTATTAAGGAAGAATTCATAAATCTGACCTATAACATCCCCACCTACTTCATCGAGCAAATTATTGTTAAATATACGCAACAATTCACCTAAAAGTTCATCAGAAAAATCCATATAACTTTTAGGCAATACACCTATCAATTGTTCACTTTGCTGTTCTACAAGCTCCATTGCATTATTTACAACCTCACCCAAACTATTCATAGGTTGTCCTACAACATTCTTAAGTCCTAATGAAGCTACATTTTCCGGCAAATTTACAAGCCATTCATACTGTGATTCTTTTGGAAGAAATAATGCACTTTTCGCAGCAAAATCACCTGCTTCTACCGGCATCTGACGACCATTACGCATAGGTCTGTTTTTTAATATTTCTTCCTCAACCATTTTGTATCTGCTATATGCATATCTCAAAAATAGCAATCCCAATACTGGCATGCAATATTGGTTAGATGTAAGCTTTGAGCCTGCTCTAAGCAAATCTGCTGACTCCCACAAGTCTGCTTCAAGTTTCTTAATACTCTTGTAATCCATATGTCAATATCCTCTTTTTTGTTTTTATGTAAAAATATCCATTGAACATTATAATATTTTATTATTTTTTTTTCAATTATTAACGAAGTTTTATTCTAATATTCCTTAACCTATATCATTCTCCGCCATCGGCGAGTAAAAGATGCGGTGCCCCTTGTGGGGGCCTGAGCATCTTTTACTCCAAGGCCTCCACCAAAGAAGTACGCCCTACATCCCAAGCCAGTAACCTCGCCACACCACCATCATGCCTTTAGGCATGACATGATTGCTTACCCCACAGGTGCTGTATCTGTGGGTCAAAGACATAAAACGGCACCTAAATTATGGTGTGTACTCAATAATCTTGTGGAGGGCATTTAGAGTTTCTTGACTTCGGCTTAGTAAAACTAGCCACGGGATGACAGGACGTCAGACCGAGCGCCAACTGAGCCACGGATGGCGAATTTGGCGCGGTGGCGGTAGCATACCACTATGTAAATCCGAAGTCTTAGAAACTCTTATGCCTGGAGCACCAATTATTGAGTGCACACCATATTGGTGCCTCAAAAAAGAAAGGCCCCACAGATATACCACCTGTGGGACCGTAAGCAATCATACTTATAAAGTTGTTGGGAAACTAAAGCGCCGCCTTCACCTGCTTGTAAATTCCCTCTGCATCAAGCTCGTACTTCTTAAGAAGCTCCTTTGCAGGACCTGACTCACCGAACACATCCTTAACACCGATACGTGTAACCTTAACAGGATGATTCTCAGCAACACACTCAGACACTGCACTTCCAAGACCACCGATAATAGAATGCTCCTCAACAGTGAAGATTCTGCCAGTAGACTTAGCTGCCTCGATAACGATATCCTTATCCAAAGGCTTGATAGTGTGAATATTGATAACCTGTGCGCTGATGCCATCTGCTTCAAGCATCTCAGCAGCCTTAAGAGACTCTGACACAGGAAGACCAGTTGCGATAATAGTAAGGTCAGTACCCTTTCTTAACTCCACACCCTTGCCGATTTCGAACTTGTAAGTAGCCTCATCATTGATAGTAGGCACTGCAAGCCTACCAAAACGAAGGTAGCAAGGACCATAATACTCGAAAGCTGCCTTAACAGCCGCGCGAGCCTCAACATCATCAGCTGGGTTGATAACAACCATACCTGGGATAGTTCTCATAAGAGCGATATCCTCGTTACACTGATGAGTTGCGCCATCCTCACCTACAGAAATACCTGCGTGAGTTGCGCCAATCTTAACATTAAGCTTTGGATAACCAATAGCATTTCTAACCTGCTCAAAAGCACGACCTGCTGCAAACATTGCAAAAGAACTTGCAAATGGTACGAAACCAGCTGTTGACATACCAGCAGCTATACCCATCATATTTGCCTCAGCGATACCACAGTCAATGTGTCTGTCTGGAAATGCATTTCTGAACTTAATAGTCTTGGTAGCCTCTGCAAGGTCTGCATCTAAAACAACAAGATTATCATGCTCCTTACCAAGCTCAACCAACGCATTACCATAGCTGTCTCTAGTTGCGATCATATCTCCTAACATAATGCGTCACCTACCTTTCTTAAGTCCTCCATAGCGATAGCATACTCCTCATCATTTGGAGCCTTTCCATGCCAGCCAGCCTTGTTCTCCATAAATGAAACATCCTTGCCCTTAATGGTCTTAGCAATAATAGCTGTTGGCATACCCTTAGTAGCCTTCGCCTCAGCAAAAGCCTTATCTATCTCATCGAAATCATTACCATTAATATTAATAACATGGAAATTAAACGCCTTAAACTTCTCATCTATAGGGTAAGGTGAGCAAACATCTGCCACCGAACCATCAATCTGAAGGTTGTTGTTATCCACGATAACTACAAGATTGTCAAGCTTTCTATGTCCTGCGAACATAGCTGCCTCCCAAATCTGCCCCTCCTGAATCTCACCGTCACCACATAAGCAGTAAGTGCGGTAATCCTTGCCACTCATCTTAGCTGCAAGAGCCATACCAACTGCAGTTGAAAGACCCTGACCAAGAGAACCTGATGACATATCAACACCAGGGATGTGCTTCATATCAGGATGACCCTGAAGGTAAGAACCTGTATGTCTTAAAGTCTTAAGATCTTCCACTGGGAAATAACCTCTATTAGCAAGCACTGAGTAAAGACCCGGTGCAGTGTGACCCTTTGAGAGAACGAATCTGTCTCTGTTTTCATCCTTAGGATTAGCTGGGTCAACATTCATCTCCTCAAAATAGAGATAAGTGAAAATATCTGCTGCTGAAAGAGAACCGCCTGGGTGTCCTGCCTTTGCACTGTGTACACCAGTAACAATACCCTTACGAACCTCTACAGCTTTTTTCTGAAGCTCTAATTTGTTCATAGCGTTACCATAGTCCTTTCGTTAAAGTTTACTTTATCAACTGAAAATCATTATACTACAACTTTTCTAAAATTCCTACACCTTTTTTACAAAAGTTGTAAGCGCTTACATTCCCCTATTCCCCACAAGGTTATACATCCCTCTTCCAGTAGGATTACTTGCAAAATCAGTAGAGGGTTTGAATAACCTTCATAGCAGCAAGACCGCATAAGTATCATATGTCCCCGTAGTCGACCATTTGCGAACGTCGGTCCTTAGCGATTAGGCTAGGGAAGGGTGGCTGGCTGAAAAGCATTTTCAAGCCAGCCACCCTTCCTAGCATAGAGCTTAGTACCGCTACGTGAGCAACGAGTGCGAACGCGTCGACGAAGCGGGATATATGATACTTGCGGGCTGCTGCCCAGAATACTATTTACGCCTCTTCTCCAAATACCGCAAGGTAATCCTGCTGGAACTTCTCAATACCCTGTGATGTAAGCGGATGCTTAGTCATCATCTCAATAACTGAGTAAGGCACAGTTGCAATATCAGCTCCTGCTATAGCACAGTCAGTAACGTGAATTGGGTTACGAACTGATGCACAGATAATCTCTGTCTCAAGCTGGTAGTTCTCAAATATAGTTACTATATCCTGGATAAGGTCAATACCTGTAGTTGAAATATCATCAAGTCTTCCAAGGAATGGTGATACATAAGTAGCACCTGCTCTAGCTGCAAGAAGAGCCTGAGCTGCAGTAAAGATAAGAGTAACATTAGTCTTAATACCCTCTGCTGCAAGAACCTTAACTGCCTTAAGCCCCTCAACTGTCATAGGAATCTTAACTACCATGTTAGGGTGGATAGCCGCAATCTCTCTACCCTCTGCTATCATACCCTCTGCATCTACAGTTGTAGCCTTAACCTCTCCACTGATTGGACCATCTACGATGGTTGTAATCTCCTTGATTACCTCGTTGAAATCTCTTCCTTCCTTTGCAATAAGTGATGGGTTTGTAGTAACACCACAGATAACACCCATCTCATTTGCCTTTCTAATATCATCCACATTAGCTGTATCTATAAAAAACTTCATTACGCCTACTTCCTTTCTATTATATTTCAAAACTCCTGCGGAGTTTTGTTATGCCGAATTTACATCAGCGTAGCTGATATATTTCCTATGTAAATTCGTGCACATCTACAACTTTTCTTTTACACACTCCCAGTCAGGAGCCGGAGTTTACGCCCTCTGCATCCACTCAGAGGGCCACCCCATACCCATTTACTGTTATATACCCAGATCCTAAGATCTTTATAACCTGTTTTACTTAAGTGCCTCCATAACTTCCTTACGATAAGGAATTGATGGAACTGCACCCTCTCTTGTTACTGCGATGGACGAAGCCTTTGCGCTCATCTTCAAGATGTCCGGAATCTCCATACCATCGATTATTCCTGCTAAGAAATATCCTGTAAATGTATCTCCAGCAGCTGTTGTATCCACAGCCTCAACCTTGAATATTGGCTGGTGGTATCTTACGTCCTTGTCTGCGTAGATTGCTCCGTCGCCACCTAAGGTAAGAACTATCTTAGCATTTGGATAAAGCTCTACAACCTTAGCGATTATGTCGTCTGGCTCGGTAAGACCAGTTATCTGTCCACCCTCTACCTCGTTCATAAGGAAGTAACTAATCTTGCTCATATCCACTGCATCAAGTCTTTCGTTAAATGGTGATGGATTAAGAGCAATCTGCATTCCCTTCTCGTAAGCCTTATCTACAATGTAAGGAATAAGATTTACCTCGTTCTGAAGAAGAAGGATATCTCCCTCATCAAAGTCAGCTATTACGCTATCTACATACTCTTCTGTAAGCTTCTCATTAGTTCCGCCATAGAGAAGTATACAATTCTGTGCACTCTTATCTATCTGGATGATAGCGTGTCCGGTCTTACCCTCCACCTTCTGGATGTACTTGGAATTAACTCCGTACTCGTCACAGGCCTGAAGAAATGCCTGACCATCCTTGCCTATCATTCCACCATGGTACACATCTGCTCCAGCCTTAGCTAAAGCTATTGACTGGTTCATACCCTTACCACCAAGGAATATATTCATTCCATCGGTAGCCTGGGTTTCCCCAGGCTGCACGATGTGGTCTACATTATATACATGGTCCAAATTCATAGAACCTATATTTAAAACCTTCATATATCATGCCTCCTACTGTGCATTGTCAATAGTAATAAGTGTTACCTCTACTGGAACTGAAGCTGGAATTGACTCACCATCAATAAGCTTCTTTGCATACTCTACTGATGTTGCTCCGATAAGGTCTGGCTGCTGTGCAATAGTTGCATCCATTCTGCCTTCCTTAATAGCTGCGATAGCGTCATCTGTTGCGTCAAAGCCTACGATTACTACGTCCTTACCTGCTCCTGAAACTGCCTCAAGTGCTCCAAGTGCCATCTCATCATTTGCTGCGAATACACCCTGGATGTCTGGGTTAGCCTGGAGCATATTCTCCATAACTGTCATACCTTCAGTTCTGTCAAAGTTTGCTACCTGGCTTGCTACTACTGTAAGCTTTGAGTCTGCAATGTTGTGGAAGCCTGTTCCTCTGTCGATAGCTGCTGAAGCACCTGCTGTACCCTGAAGCTCTGCTACCTTAGCTCCCTCACCTAACTTGTCAACGATGTACTGTGTTGCAAGCTCTGCACCAAGTACATTGTCTGATGCTATCTGACAATCAATCTCTACACCATTTACTGCTCTATCTACTGCGATTACTCTAATTCCCTTTGCCTTAGCTGACTCTACAGCACCTGCTACTGCATCTGAATCAACTGGGTTTACTATAAGTACACTGATATCCTTTGAGCAAAGATCCTCGATATCACTAACCTGCTTAGTTACATCATCACCTGCATCTACTACTGTAAGTGTTACACCAAGCTCGTCAGCCTTAGCCTTAGCACCATCTACAAGTGTTACGAAGAATGGGTTATTCTGAGTTGATACTGATAAACCAATTCCACCATTTCCAACTATTTCTACTGGCGCCTTAGCATTAAATGTATCTACATTGTCAATTGTTACAAGTGTTACCTCCACAGGAATCTTAGCATCGATTGACTCACCGTTAATAAGCTTAACTGCATTTGCAATTGAAGTTGAACCGATAAGCTCTGGCTGCTGTGCAATTGTAGCTGCCATTCTTCCGTCTCTAATTGCTGCAAGAGCGTCATCTGTTGCGTCAAAGCCTACTACAAGAATGTTCTTGTTAGCACCTGAGATTGCCTCTACTGCACCAAGTGCCATCTCGTCATTTGCTGCAAAAACTGCCTGGATGTCTGGGTTAGCCTGGAGCATATTCTCCATAACTGTCATACCCTCAGTTCTGTCAAAGTTTGCTACCTGGCTAGCTACTACTGTAAGCTTAGCATCTGCTACATTGTGGAAGCCCTGTCCTCTGTCGATAGCTGCTGATGCTCCTGCGATACCCTGAAGCTCTGCTACCTCAGCACCCTCGCCAAGTGTGTCTACGATAAACTGTGTTGCAAGCTCTGCACCTGCTACGTTATCTGATGCGATTTCACAGTCAACCTCTACACCGTTTACTGCTCTATCTACTGATATAACCTTAATTCCCTGATTCTTAGCTGCCTGAACTGCACCTGATACAGCATCTGAATCAACTGGGTTTACTATAAGTACTGATACTCCCTTAGATACAAGATCCTCGATGTCACTAACCTGCTTAGTTGCGTCATCACCAGCATCTACTACTGTAAGCTGTACGCCCTGCTTTCTTGCCTCAGCCTTTGCTCCCTCTACAAGTGATACGAAGAATGGGTTGTTCTGAGTTGATACTGATAAACCGATAGTTCCATTTGTTACCTTTTTCTTTGCATTGCTCTCACCGTCAATTGTAATTCTGCAGGCCGCAAGGCTAAGCATCATTACCAAGCATAACATGATTGCAACTATTTTCTTTATATTCTTCATGCTTTATACCTCCTAATCTTATGGATTATCTCTTACGGTCTGATAATACTGCTACAAGGATAACGATTGCCTTGATAACTTCCTGATAGTATGATGAGATACCTAAGATGTTCAAACCATTATTAAGTACTGCAATGATAAGTACACCTGCGAAGGTTCCCATGATTCTACCACGTCCACCGCTCATACTTGTTCCACCAAGTGCAACTGCTGCGATAGCGTCAAGCTCGAAGCCTGAACCCATAGTTGGCTGAGCTGAATCAAGTCTTGAAATCATCATGATACCTGCAAGAGCAGACATAAAGCCTGAGATTGCGTATACTGAAATCTTTGTCTTAGTTACATTAACACCTACAAGCTTTGCACACTTTGCATTAGAGCCTGTAGCATAGATTCTTCTACCAAATGTAGTCTTAGTAAGAATGAAGTAGAAGATTACAAGTGCAAGTACAAATATAATTACAGGGATTGGAATTGAAAACCATGGATTTGCCGCTGGTCCAAACTCTAAGTTACCCTTACCAAGTGTCTTGAAGAAGAATGCTCCACCCTCTGACTCACAGCTATCTGCAAGTCTTGAAATAGGCATTGCATTTGTAATAATCTTTGCAAGACCTCTGTATGCTGTCATTGTTATAAGTGTTGCTATGAATGGCTGAAGTCTTCCGATTGTTACAAGTACACCACTTACTACACCAAGAACTACACCAAGGATAAGTGATACGATAACTGCAAATACCGGATTTACTCCATTTACAAGCATCTCTGCACAGATGATTGCACTAAGTGCATATGTTGAACCTACTGAAAGGTCGATACCATCTGAAAGGATTACGCAGGTCATACCAAATGCGATAAGTCCGTTAAAGGATGCCTGTCTTAAAAGGTTTAAGAAGTTGTCAGCTGTTCTAAACTCTGGGCTGATACAACTAATTACAATTACTAATAATACTAATGCTATATATGCGCCATTTTCACCTATTAGGGCGCCAATACTCTTTTTGCTCTTCTCCATTATAAACTACCTCCTGTCGCTAATGTCATAATCTTTGCCTGGTCAGCAGTCTCGCCATCCAGGATTCCTCTTACTTCACCCTCACGAACTACCATGATTCTATCACTCATTCCAAGAACCTCTGGAAGCTCTGATGAAACCATTATTACTGCAACTCCCTTAGCTGCTAAATCATTGATTACGTTATAGATTTCCTTCTTTGCTCCGATATCTACACCACGTGTAGGCTCATCTAAGATAAGTATCTTAGGATTTGTAGCTACCCATTTAGCTAAAACTACCTTCTGCTGATTACCACCTGATAGATTGTTACACTCATGCCATGGTCCAAAGCACTTTACCCTAAAGTCCTCGATTCCCTTCTTAACAAGCTCCTGCTGCTTAGTCTTGTTAAGCACATTGTGGTTAGACACTCTGTCAAGGTTAGCTATCTCAATGTTCTCAGCTATACTCTTCTCCAGGAGGAGTCCCTCTGTCTTTCTATCCTCTGTTATGAATCCAATGCCTGCTGCTATAGCCTGTCTAGGATTCTTAATTGTTACCTCTTCACCATCGATGAATATCTTGCCTGAGTCCTTCTTAAGGTTACCGAAGATTGCCTGCATAATCTCAGTTCTTCCTGCACCCATAAGTCCTGCAACTCCAAGAACTTCACCAGCTTTAACCGAGAAGTTAACGTCGTGGAAAAGCTTTCCACTTGTAAGCCCTTCAACTCTAAGCACCTCACCGCCGATTTCTACGTCTCTTGATGGGAAACGCTCACCGATTTCACGACCGATCATCATCTGAACTACATCATCCATAGTAAGGTCCTTAATCTCCTTAGTATCGATGTACTGACCATCTCTAAGAATTGTAATTCTGTCACAAAGTGCGAATATTTCTTCCATTCTGTGAGAAATGTATACGATGGATACGCCCTTTTCTCTAAGTGAATTGATAACCTTGAAAAGTCCCTCAGTCTCACTCTCAGTAAGAGCTGCTGTAGGCTCGTCCATGATGATTACCTTTGCATCCACCATAAGTGCCTTACAGATTTCCACCATCTGCTGCTGTCCTACGGAAAGGTCGCTCATAACAGCGTCTACTGGAATATTCACTCCAACCTTATCCATAACCTCTTTTGCCTTAGCCTTCATAGCCTTCATGTCGCACACACCAAACTTCTTGGTAATTTCCTTGCCCATGAATAAGTTTTCTACCACAGTAAGGTCAAAAAGTACATTTAACTCCTGATATATAAATACGATTCCGGCCTTTTCAGCCTCCTGTGGAGTCTTGTAGGACACCTCTTCCCCATCTACAATAACGGTTCCGCTATCCTTTGTGTAAACTCCTGTTAATATCTTCATCAAGGTTGATTTTCCTGCACCATTTTCGCCCATAAGTGCATGAACCTCACCATCCTTTAAAAGGAAGCCGGCATCCTTAAGTACCTGATTACTTCCGAAGGATTTGTTGATGCCCTTCATCTCAATATTCATCTCCTATGCCTCCTTCCCACTTTATGCGAATATACATCCGCTCTGCAAAATAATGTTGGCGTATGGAGTAGTCTCTCCTGTTCTAATAACCGCCTTACAATCCTTTGTCTGTGCCTTAAGCTCTGTATGAGGTACATATTCCACCTCAACACCCTCGCCCTCAAACAACTCTTCAATCTCCTTGAGAACCTTCTTGTTCTGCTCCTTAATCTCCGTAGCCAGAACAATTTTCTCAATCTTCATGTCTTCCTTCACAACCTTTAATGTATCCATAAAGGTTGGAACTCCGAACATAAGCGCCAAATCAATTCTCTCCACCTCATCCGGTATAGGCAATCCGCAATCTCCTATACAGATTGTGTCGGTGTGTCCCATGTAGGAGAGAACTCTTGATATGTCGCTGTTCAAGATTCCTGCTTTTTTCATGTTACATACCCTCCTTTTATTCATCACTTCACATTTATCTTATACATCAGGTGACCAACCCGATTTATGAAACCCGTTTCAAACTGTTTCTTAGAAAACTCCTTCCCAAAGACTTCTTGCAAAAATCTTATCTGAGGAGTTTTCTTAGAAATATATAAAAATATTATAAGGATCTTATTATCTAGTGGTTTCTCTCTCCACCAGCTTTGCTTCATATATGTACTCTTGCTTTGTGCTCTCATCCCTAAAGATGATTAGCTCTGCTGCCTTAGCGCCTATTTCCTCAACAGGCTGGCTTATGGTTGTAAGAGCTGGTGTCATCAGCTTTGAAAGTGCAATATCATCAAAGCCTATTAGCTTTACCTGCTTAGGTACCTGTATGTTATTTCTAATAAGTACCTTGTAGGCGGATATGGCAACCATATCATTACATGCAATAATGCCATCTACATCCTTATATTCTTCAAGAAGCTTCTCCGTTACTCTCATGCCCTCGTTAAAATCATAGGCACATTCCATGGTCTGCTCCTTAATGCCCTTCTCCTGACAAATATCTTTATAGCCCTGATATCTATCCTTTGCACTAGATATCTCCTGTGGTCCCTTGATACAAACTATATTTTTGCAACCACAGCTTATAAGATGCTCTGCTGCCATTCTTCCACCCTGATAGTGATTGCAATGAACGTATTTTAAGGCATCACTACCACTAAAGCTTCTATCTGTTACTATAACCGGAATATTACACTTAGCTGTATATTCCCTTATCTCATCATTACTGGTGGTAAGAATTATTCCGTCCGCATTCATGGACATGAGCATCTGCATAGCCGCTCTCTCTTTTTCCACATTAGAGCCTGTGTTGCAGAGAACTAATCTATATCCATGCTTGTCAGCCTTTCTCTCAATGGCTCCTGCTAATTGTGCAAAGAATGGATTTTCTATACTTGGTAAAATCAGTCCGATTAGCTTAGCAGATTTCTTAAACAGGGATCTTGCCACCTCATTTGGAACAAAACCCGTCTCCTCTATAGCCTCTAATACTCGTCTTTTCTTCTGTTCATCAACCTTTGCTGTGCCGTTCATAACTCTGGATACTGTTGCTGGTGATACCTGGGCTAACTTAGCAACCTCTCTAATACTAGCCATCATGTAACCCCCTTTCTACATTCTGTCTAACACTCTAGTTGCATTTCCTTAGGCTACAGTTCTTGTAGTCTTGTTACTTTTTCTTGTGAAACCCGTTTCAAATCTGTTTTCATTATAACATTTTACGAGGGATTGTCAATTGTATGTAGCAAATTTATTTGTATAATGTGGTTTTTTATCGATTTTTTACAATTCTTTTTGTGCATAATGTACAAAGCAAAAGGCAAGTAAGTATAATTCTTACCTGCCTTCTGTATTTTTTATTATATTTGGGGATTATACTATTTCACTTTTTCCAGTATCAGATAATTCCCATCCTCTTCAAAGATTACGGTATCATCTTCCTCATTATAAGTAAATGTTACTGATTCTCTTCCATTCTTCAAAATGATTTTGTTTCCATCAATTTCTACATCAACTTCCCCTTCATCCTTCATATAGCTATAATCCATTTTGAGATATCCCTTTTTACCATTTATCTCAAGTTCCATTTCAATGGTCAAACCTGACAACTGTTCTAGCTGTTCAACGGTAATTCTTTGACCTTGAACCTCCACTATAGCTAGCTCATACTTTCCATCGTAAGGGCCACCTAAACCTTTAACAAAAAATATAATTGCTCCTATGAGGATTGCTACAACTGCTATTACACCAATAAATCCTCCTATAGATGTATTTGATTTCTTAACAGTTCCATCATTATAGCCTGTATAAGTACTAGTTATCTTATAAGGCTCCTCCTCACCTATACTGCCAAATAAGCTGTCATTTGGATTTGGACGATTATCATCCTCATAAGCAAATTTGGAATTCTCAGTTGTGTCGTTCTTTAGTTCCATATATTCTCCTCCATAGTATTATTTGTTATATAATACATTCTTTAGTTCAAAATTAAAATACCTTTTTTGCTATATTACAAGTTTTATTGTGGCAAATTCTCCACTAAGGCAAAATTTAATTAATTGAAATCACCTTATAATCCTGAGCCTCTATGGCTTTTGCAAGCTCCTCATCACTTATTTCAGCATTTAGTTTAACTATTGCCTCATCCTTCTCATGACTTACAATAGCCTCATCCACCTGCTCAAAGGCCTCAAGAGTCTTCTTAACTCTTGCCTCACAGTGTCCACACATCATTCCTTCAATCTTCATTATCTTTTCCATGGTAACATCTCCTTTTTCAATATTTTCTTCTGTGTCATTAGCACCTTCATCTACATTCACCATAGCATTTTTAACTACGTTATCTACTTCAACACTATCTGCATCAACATTATTTACATCATCATTATCTACATCCACATTACCTATATCAACATCATCTATATCAACTCTATCTTTATCAACCTTATCCATATCAACAACAGTTTCCTCTATAACTTCTTCTATAGTATCTTCTACAGTATCTTCTGTCACCAAGCTCACATATTTCTTATCTGGAGAAAGCTCCTTGTCCTTATTAGTGCTATGCACCTTAAACAAGTTCAGTCTAAGAGCGTTGGTCACTACACAGAAGCTGGATAAGCTCATGGCCGCTGCACCTATCATAGGATTTAGCAAAAGTCCTGTGAGGTAATACCAGGCACCTGCTGCCACAGGTATTCCTATAATGTTGTAAATAAATGCCCAGAACAAATTCTCCTTTATGTTCTTAAATACCTGACGACTAAGTCTTATGGACGCAGCTACGTCTATTAGACTACTCTTCATCAAAACAACATCTGCAGCATCTATAGCTATATCTGTTCCGGCACCTATGGCAATTCCTATATCTGCTCTAGTAAGTGCTGGAGCATCATTAATTCCATCTCCCACCATAGCTACCTTGTTGGTATCGCTCATAAACTCTCTAATAACCTTCTCCTTGCCTTCAGGAAGAACTCCAGCTATTACCTGATTCACTCCAACCTGATTACCTATAGCCTGAGCAGTTACCTCATTGTCCCCTGTAAGCATAACCACATGTATGCCCATATTTTGAAGTTGCTTTATGGCTTCTATACTATCTGACTTTATTACATCTGCAACTGCTATAATTCCAAGTAAGCTCTCGTCACAGCTAAAATATAGTGGTGTCTTCCCTTGTGCTGAAAGCTCTGTAGCCATATTCCTCATCTCCTGTGGAACTAAAGCCTTACCACTTATAAAATCGTAATTTCCTCCGTAAAGCTCCACCTGCTGATAGGTGGCTTTAAGACCATTTCCCGGCAACGCTTGGAAGCTCTCTACCTCTAATGGTTCTATACCTGCGCCAATCCCCTGACTTATGGTTGTACAGTATTCAACCACTGCCTTAGCTAGTGGATGTTCACTTTTAACCTCTAAGCTAAGAGCCAGCTTAAGTAGCTCTTCCTCTTCAACACCTGTAGCTGTCACTATATCTGTAACCTGAGGTTTGCCCATAGTTATGGTTCCTGTTTTATCTAATGCCACCACATTTACCTTTCCTGTCTCCTCTAAAGCTGTGGCAGTTTTAAATAGTATTCCGTTTTTGGCACCGACTCCATTTCCTACCATAATGGCTACAGGAGTGGCAAGTCCTAGAGCACAAGGACAGCTTATTACAAGCACGGATATACCTCTAGCTAATGCAAAACCAAACTCTGCTCCAGTCAAAAGCCAAATCACTGTAGTAGCTAAGGCTATACCTATTACTATAGGAACAAATACCCCTGACACCTTATCTGCCAGCTTGGCAATAGGTGCCTTTGTTGCAGCGGCGTCACTGACCATCTTAATAATCTGAGAAAGGGTTGTATCCTGCCCAACTCTTGTGGCACGACACTTTATAAAGCCTGACTGGTTAATGGTTGCTGCAGATACAGCGCTTCCCTCCTGCTTATCCACAGGAATGCTCTCACCAGTGAGGGCAGCCTCATCCACAGCACTGCTTCCCTCTATAACCACACCGTCCACTGGTATGTTTTCACCTGGACGGACCAGGAATATATCCTCTACCACAAGCTGCTCTATAGGTATCTCCATTTCCTCTCCATCTCTAATAACCGTAGCAGCTTTAGGTGCCAGCTTCATAAGACTCTTTATGGCATCTGTGGTCTTACCCTTAGAATAAGCCTCTAACATTTTACCTAGAGTTATAAGGGCCAAAATCATAGCCGCCGACTCAAAATATAAATCATGCATATATGAGTGAGCCATCTCAAGCTTTCCAGCTATCACATAGTGACTCATGGCAAATAAACTATACACGCTATACACAAATGAAGCCCCTGATCCTAGAGCCACCAATGTATCCATATTAGGAGCCTTATGAATTATGCCTTTGAAGCCATTTACAAAAAACTTCTGATTAATTAGCATTATTGTTGAGGATAGGATTAACTGAATAAGACCTATGGCTATGCAATTATCTGCTATAATATCTGGTAATACCCATCCCCACATAAGATGCCCCATTGACACATACATAAGTGGTATTAAAAGTATTATAGATGCTATGAATCTTCTTCTAAGCACTGGTGTCTCTCTATCCTTCAGTGCTTCCTCCATGCCTTCTATTATCTCATTGCCTCTGGCAATTCTCTCATCAGATATTTCTCTCTCATTAATCCCTGATTTGCTGGCTCCATAGCCTGCATCAGTCACTGCCTTAATTATATCATCACTGGTAGCATTTCCCTCTACCATCATAGAATTCGTTAGCAGGCTAACACTGACACTTTCTACACCTTCAACAGCTCCTACAGCCTTCTCAACTCTGGCACTGCAGGCAGCACAGCTCATGCCTGTTACATTATATTTTTCCATATCATTACCCGTCACAATAGGATGTGATTTCCTCTCTATGGTTTTGATTAGTTATAACTAACTTTCTTGCAATATAATAAACCTGTATGAGGTTTATTTCAAGTATTATGTTTCAGTAAATACTGGTAAATTTTCTCATATATTGTACTATATTTTTTGTGCATAAATATTGTATTTTTTTACATTTTGTGACATAATATGTAAATAAGGTAACCAAAAGTTACCCCATTATGTCACAGGTTTATACCAATAGTATTAATTTGTGCTATAATGATTTTATATGAGACTAAAGAGGTATTGAATCTATGGAGAAATTATTAGCATTTGATTTTTCTGCATTCCTTGTTATGTTTGTGCTTTTGTCCACAACCATTTCAAGACGTATGATTCATGGTAAGGAAAATAGAATTTTTCTTGCCACTTTGGCTTGCGCTTTTTTGACAACTGTATTCGATACCTGGAGTATAGTTCTTGATGTCTATGCAAAAGGCTCACTTACTATAAAGTATATCTCCCATTCCCTTTATCTATTCTTCCATAGTTTAATGGTTGTTATCTATATTAGTTATATCATTTCATTAGCAGATATATGGCATCGACTAAAGAGAAGTATTCTACATAAGATTTTACTTCCATTACCTATGATTATTGTTACTATTTTACTTATCAGTAATTTCTTTACCCACAAGGTATTTTACATGAATGCTGAGGGGCACTATACCAGAGGTACTCTATTCCCAATTATATATCTGGCAGGCTTTGCCTATGCAGTCTACGGAATTTTCTTTATTTGGGCGAATAAAATGGTGTTTAAGCGTAGCCGCTTCTGGGCTCTTATGTCTGTGTTTATATTAGTTTTTGCAGCTACATTTTTACAGATGTTTATGCCTGATGTGGTTATAGAGATGTTTGCTACCACCATAGGTCTTCTCTTCATATCTATGATAGTACAAAAGCCAGAAGAAAATATCGACCTTATTACTGGGCTTCAGAATTCCAATGCTTACAGCATTGACATTAAGCGTAATTTCTATAATGAGAAGGTTTTCGACATTATTATGATTAATGTGGCAAACTTCCATTCCATCAGAGATATAATCGGCTTTGATGCAGCTAATGATTTACTTAAGGCTGTTGCAAACAAGCTTATTCAAGTCAACAAATCATCCAAGCTTAACTCTGACCTATACTACATGGGCAAGGGCAAATTCAGACTTACCATTGACGAGGACAAGCGTGAGCGAAGCAACGAAATCGCTGAACAAATCAATTCAGCCCTTCAGAAAAATATAGATGTTAACCATATCAATTTGAACCTGGTATGCTATGTATGTGTAACCAGATGTCCTTATGATGTAGACGACTACGAGATATTAATGCATTTTGGTGACAGATTCCAGGACGATACGGAATATACAGGTAACATCTTCTTAGCAAGAGACTTATTCTCTCACGAAAGATATGATTTGTTTAATAAGTTAGATAGTATTATAGAAAATGCTATCACAAACCACAAATTCCAGGTTTACTATCAACCTATATACTCTACCAAGGAGCAAAGATTTAATTCTGCTGAGGCACTACTTAGACTTAAGGATGATACCTATGGTTTCATCCCTCCTGACGTATTTATCACAGCAGCAGAGAAAAGTGGAGCTATCCACAGAATCGGTGCCTTTGTATTAGAAGAGGTTTGTGAATTCATCGCAAGTCCTGACTTTGCCAAGCTTAACATTGATTACATAGAGATTAACCTTTCTGTACACCAGTGCATGCATGAGGATTTAGTACCTCAGGTGCTTGGTACATTAGAAAAATACAAGGTTAGTCCTGACAAGATTAATCTTGAAATTACAGAGACAGCAACCTCTAATCTTCACAGTGTAATGCTTAAGAATCTTAATGAGCTTACAGAAGCTGGTGTTAGCTTCTCCTTAGACGACTTTGGAACAGGTTACTCAAATATGCAAAGAGTTGCCTCTCTTCCACTTAAGATAGTTAAGCTAGACAAAACCTTTGTTAATCACGAGGAAAATCCTAAGCTGTCTATAGTTCTTGAGAACACTGTTAAGATGATTAAGGATATGGATATGGAAATCGTGGCTGAGGGTATCGAGACAGAACAGCTGGTTACTCGATTTGCAGATATGGAGTGCGAATACATTCAGGGTTATTACTTCTCTAAGCCTATACCTAAGCATGACTTTATTGTGTTCATTACCAAACATCTTAATGCCAACAAATAAATAGACAAATATAACAAAAACTCATCTTAAAAGATGAGTTTTTTGTATTTAACAATTCTTCACTTTTATGCTATGATATATCTTAATTTTAATACATTCTAAGGAGTGGCTATGAGTCTGGATTTAACCACAACAATTGAACATCTATATTCAGGTACTCCTGTGTATAAAAATGAGCTAATTAACCTGTTAAAATGTGAAGATCCACAGATTATAGAGTTACTGAGAAGTAAAGCCAACTCTGTCAGACAGGAAATCTACGGCACTGATGTGTACATTAGAGGCTTAATTGAATTTACAAACTACTGTAAAAACAATTGCTACTACTGTGGTATCCGAAGAGATAATTTAGTTGCAACTAGATATAGATTGGCTCCAGAGGATATTTTAAGCTGCTGTGATGAGGGTTATAAGCTTGGTTTTAGAACCTTTGTATTGCAAGGTGGTGAAGACGGATTCTTTACCAGAGACAAAATCTGCCACATTGTAGCTTCTATCAAAGACAAATATCCTGACTGCGCATTAACCTTGTCTATAGGAGAATGGTCCAGAGCAGATTATCAGGCATTTTATAATGCTGGCGCCGATAGATATTTACTGCGACACGAAACTGCCTGCAAGGATCATTACAGTAAGCTTCACCCAGAAAATATGTGTCTTGATACCCGCAAGGAATGTCTGTTTAACCTAAAGGATATTGGTTTTCAGGTAGGTTCTGGATTTATGGTGGGTTCACCCTTCCAAACCTTAGATAACCTTGTGGAAGATATATTCTTTCTAGCTCAGTTAAAGCCTCATATGATAGGTATAGGCCCATATATAACTCACAAGGATACCCCTTTTAGGGATAAGGAAAGTGGTTCCTTGGATATGACCTTAAAGCTAATTTCTATCTTACGACTTAGTCATCCTAAGGCACTTATTCCAGCCACCACTGCATTAGGAACCATTCATCCTAATGGCAGAGAACTTGGTTTAAAAGCTGGAGCTAACGTAATTATGCCTAATCTATCTCCAGCAAGTGTAAGGGAAAAATATATGCTCTACGACAACAAGCTTAGCACTGGCAAGGAAGCAGCTGAAGGATTAGATGAGCTTAAGAAATCTGTAGCTAAGGCTGGTTACAAGGTTGTAATTGACGTGGGACATTCCAAGCTTATTTGACCTAAAACACCACAAGCTGGATGGCGTGATATACCACTGGCTAGATGATATAAAGATATCGTTGACTGTACAAAACAATATATAGGAGAACAATATGAATACAAGAGAGCTTCAAGAGGAAATAATTAAATTAAAGAAAGAAAAAAACATTTGCATCTTAGCCCACAGCTATCAGTCCAGACCTATTGTGGAGATTGCTGACTATGTAGGCGATTCATTTCAGCTAAGCCAGATGGCAACCAAGGTGGATGCAGATACAGTTATTATGTGTGGAGTACGTTTTATGGCTGAAACAGTTAAAATTCTCTCCCCTGAAAAAACTGTACTTATGCCAAATATTACTGCTGGATGTCCTATGGCAGAGCAGATGAGTCCAGAATATATAGAGTCTGTAAAGAAGAAGCATCCAGAAGCAACAGTGGTTGCATACATTAACACCACTGCAGCTCTTAAAACAATCTGTGATGTGTGTGTTACCTCAGCCTCAGCTGTTAAGATAGTAAGTGAGCTTCCTGGTAAGGATATTCTGTTTATACCTGATTGCAACCTTGGAAGCTACGTAGCACACAAGGTTCCTGAGAAAAATGTAATACTCTTAAATGGCGGTTGCCCTGTCCATGCGGCGATGACTGCGCAGGACGTAATTGAAGCTAAGAAGCTTCATCCAAACGCTCTCTTCCTGGTTCATCCTGAGTGTAAGCCAGAGGTTGTAGAGCAGGCTGATTTTGTAGGTTCTACCACCGCTATTATGAAGTTTGCACAGGAATCTGATGCAACAGAATTTATCATAGGTACCGAGATTAGTATTGCAGAGCATCTTGCATGTGATTGTCCAGGTAAGCAGTTTTATCAGCTTTCATCAAGACTTTTGTGCAACGATATGAAGGCAACAACTCTTGTAGATTTGTACAATACATTACTTGATGGTACCGGCAAGGAAATCAATTTGGATAAAGACACCATAGTTAAGGCAAGAGTTTGTATAGACAAGATGCTTGAGCTAGGGTAAATTATGAATTAAAATTATGTCAAAATACCTGGGATGCTACTACAGAAATGTTGCTTTATAATCCCAAAAAAGGAGAACAATTATGTCCAAGAAAGCACTTATCGCCATGAGTGGCGGAGTAGACTCCAGCGTTGCCGCCTACCTGATGAAGGAACAAGGCTACAACTGTATCGGAGCTACTATGAAGCTTTTTCAAAATGAAGATATTGGACTTTCCAAGGAGCATAGCTGTTGCTCCATAGATGATGTGGAGGATGCAAGACGTGTAGCCTCCGCTCTTGATATGCCATTTTATGTGCTGAATTTCTCTGAGAATTTCAAGGAAAAGGTAGTAGACAAATTCGTCAGCTGTTACGAAAATGGCTTAACTCCAAACCCTTGTATAGAATGCAACAGACATCTTAAGTTTGAGCACCTATACAACAAAGCCAGAGAACTTGGCTATGAATATGTGGTAACTGGTCACTACTCCAGAATAAGCTACAATGAGACCACCAAAAGATATGAACTTAAAAAGGCTGCTGACCCTACCAAGGATCAAAGCTACGTACTTTACTCTATGACTCAGGAGCAGCTATCTCACACTCTGTTTCCTCTAGGTGAAATGTCCAAAGAACAGGTTAGAGAATTGGCCTCGTCCCAGAATTTTATCAATGCAAATAAGCATGACAGCCAGGACATATGTTTTGTGGTAAACGGAAAATACGCCGACTTTATAGAAAACTATACCGGCAAGAATTACCCAGAAGGCGACTTCGTTGACTTAGAGGGAAATGTACTAGGACGCCACAAGGGAATTATCAGATATACCATAGGTCAAAGACGAGGTTTAGGACTATCCCTTAAGCAATCCATGTACGTGGTCAAGGTAGACCCAATAAGCAATACAGTCGTCCTAGGCTACAATGAGGATTTATTCACCACTACCCTACAGGCTAACAATGTAAACCTTATATCAATCCCTGAGATTGCAGGTGAACTAAGATGCAAGGCCAGACCAAGATATAACGCCAAGGAAGCATGGGCCACTGTAACTAAAATAGACCATGATACTATAAAGGTAGTCTTCGACGAGCCACAGCGCGCCATAACCAAAGGACAGGCAGTGGTACTCTACGACGAAGACCTAGTAATCGGCGGCGGAACCATAATATAAAAGGAAAATCTGCAGAAAGTGCAAATACCAGAAGAATAAACACAGCAAAATAATTATAAAAAAGATTTAGAAAAAACAAATGCAGAAAGAATAGAATGAGAAAATAAAATACGAGGTTGTGCGCAATAATCTTCCTTCCGACCGCGACAGGGTAAAGCGGAGCTGACCGTTTTAAGTGTCAGCGAAGCTTTATCCCTAGGCAGGTCGGCCAATAAAGAATATTCGCACAACCTCGTCTGTATTTATAGTAAAGCTTTTCTTAACTCTGCTCCGTCTACTGCGCTAAGGTATGCTGGCGGTATATCAAAGATTGTCTTACAACCCTTCATACCCTCCTTCTTCATACGAACTGCAGCTCTGGCACAGGCTACTATTACAGAAGCTGTAAACTCAGGATTAGAATCAAGCTTTAGACTATACTCGATAATATGAGTATTCTCACCATTCCAGCCTGTCTTTCCACTTCTAATTACAAAGCCACCATGTGGAATACCTGCATGATCACGCTGAAGCTCTTCCTCTGTAATAAATGTAACTGTTGTATCATAATCTGCAAAATAGTTAGGCATATTCTTAATCTCCGCCTCTATCTTAGCAAGATCTGCTCCTTCCTCAGCCACAACATAGCATTCTCTAAGGTGCTTTTCTCTAGTTGTAAGCTCTGGATTAGCTCCACTTCTAACTGCCTCAAGTGCAGCATCTATTGGTACTGTGTACTGCTTTCCATTTGCAACACCCTCTACTCTACGAATTGCATCTGAATGTCCTTGGCTAACACCCTTACCCCAGAAGGTGTAATCCTTACCCTGTGGAAGAATAGCATTGCCATATAATCTGTTGATAGAAAACATTCCTGGATCCCAGCCTGCTGAGATAACTGCCACATTGCCATTCTCTGTAGCTGCTTTATCAACATTTTCAAAATGCTCTGGAATCTTAGCGTGAGTATCAAAGCTATCCACAACAGTAAAATATTTTGCATACTCCTTAGTCTGCTCTGGAAGATCAGTAGCACTTCCTCCACAAAGAATCATTACATCTATGTCATCCTTCATCTTAGGAGCATCATCTACGTGGTATACCTTTACTCCTTCAGTTAAAATCTTAACTGTATCAGGATTTCTTCTGGTAAATACTGCTACTAGCTCCATGTCATCATTCTGCTTTAATGAGCACTCGATACCTCTTCCAAGATTACCGTAGCCCAAAATTCCAACTCTAGTTTTCATGTTCTGTCCTCCTATATAATCAGCATATTTTTTGGTTAAAATGATAATCTCCTCCCAAAGAAAATCCTTTAACACTTTACCGCACTATAATAGCACTAGGCTTAGGAGATGTCAAAGAGAAATATATTACGAAACACTATATTTATTCTTCCTTTTTCCCAAACTCTCCGTATTCCTTCTTCTTAAGTACCTTTTCTATCTCACTAAGTACCTTCTTATATGATACTATAAGTTCATTGTGATATTCTGTCACATAATCAAATTTTTCATCTTTTATAGCCATTTCATGAGATTTTGCTGTATCAGAAAGTCTGTCCGCTCCAATATTAGCAGCCGAACTCTTTAATGAATGAGCTTCTACCCCATATTTTTGGTAATCGCCATCTGTAAGAAGCTTTTCTAGGTGAACTACCTTTTGATTACCATCCACGTAAAATGTATTGATTAAATCTAGGTAGCTCTTTAAATCTCCATCATTACGCTTTACTGCTTCTCTTAGATTTATACCCTCCATAAAGATTCCAGCCAACTCGTCCTCTGATACCTTATCCTCTTGCACAAGCTGAGTGGAATACTTTTTCTTAGATGGAGCAATCCATTTTCCAAGAATTTCATGAAGCTGCACTCTCTCAAATGGCTTTGCCAAGAAATCCTGGAAGCCGTTGCTAAGGTACATTTCCTTTGCACCCTCTATAGCATTTGCAGTTAAGGCTATAACCACTGTGTTGTTGTTAAGCTCACTTTCTGAGCGTATTATACGTGTGGCCTCAACACCATCCATCTCTGGCATCATATGATCCATAAGAATCATATCATACTGATTCTCCTTAGCTAATTCTATGGCTTTCTTGCCACTATCAGCCTCGTGAATATCAAACTTATATTCTGTCATCATTTTAACAACAACCTTACGATTAATGATGTTATCATCCACAACAAGCACTCGAAGACCTTGGCACTCAAACATTCTCATATCCGTTTTCTTAAGTGCCTCTCTGGTAATCGGATTATCCTTAATGGTATCTCTTGTTACCACCTTCTGAATTATAACCACTGTAAAGGTTGTTCCCTTGCCATACTCACTTTCAACCTGGATTTCACCATCCATAAGCTGAACAAGATTCTTTGTAATAGCTAGTCCAAGTCCAGTACCCTCCACCTTACGATTTATGTTCATATCAAGCTGCTGGAAGGACTCGTAAATATGATCTAAATCCTCTTCCTTAATACCAATACCCGTGTCCTTAACCTGAAAGCACATTCTGTAGTTCTCATCATCCAAGAATTCGCCCCAAGCCTTCAAGCTAACACTTCCCTGCCTAGTAAACTTTAAAGCATTATTGAGAAGGTTAATAAGCACCTGTCTTATCCTTCCTTCATCACCATTTAACTGATAAGGCATATCCTGAGCTAGGTCTACATTCACCTTTAACCCTTTTTGCGCAGCGGCTACCTTAATCATGTTCAAGGTATCCTGTACAAGAATCTGCACATAGTAATCACTATTAATAAGCTCCATCTTTCCTGCCTCAACCTTGGACAAGTCAAGAATATCATTGATTATACCCAAGAGATTAAGAGCAGCTGACTTTATATCGCAGGCAAAATCATACATCTTTCTACCACGACTCTCCTCGATAATAAGCTCACTTAAACCAACTATAGCATTCATAGGTGTTCTAATCTCATGGGACATGTTCGCCAAGAACTGAGTCTTTGCATGGTTAGCTGCCTCCGCCTTCTCTCTCATAAGATTAACACTCTTAATATATTTTACTGTATCTGTAACGTCAGTAAATAGTATAGTGTAACCACGAACATCACCATCAACATCCTTAAGTCTACTAATATGACCCTCATAATTTCTGCCATCTACTATAAATTCATTCTTGTCCTCCTCAACCAGAACCTGTAGAGGAAATTCTGATATTTCTCCAATAGTTTTATACTCTGATATCCCAGGAAAGACCTTTGCAGCAGTTTCATTATAACTGATTACCTTGAAATACTCATCTAAGGTTATAACTCCATCATTCAATGCCTGAAGAACATTATTCGCCGCAGCCTTGGTAAGGTTGTAATCCTTACGATTCCACACGAATATAGTCATTATAGAAAGCATAGTTGCCATAGTTACAGGGGTTGGATCATAGCTATTGAAGAAGCCCAAGGTATAAATTACGAATACTAAGAAGGCTATAAAGCTACCTCCAATTATCATAAATAGATTCCTTCGTTTTTTCTTCTCTTTTTCCTTTCTAACACTGTCAAACAAGGTCCATGCCACAACTCCCCATGGAATTACTACTGCTATTATACAATGGAAGTAAAATAATGGTCCATATTCTAATACAAGACGATAATTAAAGTCTACCACCTCAAAATCTATAGACTTATAGAAAAATGTATGCATAGGTGTAGTCCATACCATTATTACGCCAACTAATGCAAAAATCAAAAGAGTTCGTTCAAAAAAACTTCTTTCCTTACGTCCACAATAATGTCTTATGAACATCATATAAAAGATTGCAACCACAGAAGAGCCCAAATATTCAAATTTTACTGCAATCATAGCTTCTTCCTTAGTTTTCGAAAATAGTTCAAGAAGATAGCCTGAACTATGTACCAACTCAGCTATCATAAAATAACTAAGAAGCTTTTGACCATATGTAGCCTCTCCCCTAAACATTACTATAAGCGAACTTAATACCATAAAGATAGAAAGCACGTGCATTGCAATCATAACATCAAACATAACAAACTCCCTTTATATAAACAACGAAAGGGGAAGAATTACTTCCCCTTTTTTCATATCAGTAACCCAATAATATTATATCAAAAAATCGGATTATTACAATGTTTCTCAAGACTTTAAGAGTTACCTAAAGGTTACCTTTTTATCTATAGCTAACCTATTATTTCCAAGTGTTCTAATAGTATCTTTGCTCCAATGATTATTAGAACTATACCCCCTGCAATCTCAGCCTTTGATTTGTATTTTGCTCCGAACACACTTCCTATCTTTACACCTATGGCAGATAGCATAAAAGTGATTACTCCAATAAATATTACAGACCACACTATTGATACTCTAAGAAATGCAAAGGATACACCAACTGCTAAAGCATCTATACTAGTAGCCACCGCCAATACAAACATACACTTTGGATCCATGCAAGCATCCATCTCATCCTCTTCCTGGGAGGCTTCCTTAATCATGCTTACACCAATTATAGCTAACAACACAAATGCAATCCAATGATCTACAGCCTCAATCCTATCTGCGAACAAGCTTCCAACAAAGTATCCTATAGCTGGCATAAGTGCCTGAAATCCACCAAACCAAAGTCCTGCTATTGCCATATGCTTCATTTTGATTTTACCAAGAGATAATCCCTTGCATATGGATACTGCAAATGCATCCATAGCTAGTCCCACAGCAACTATAAATAGCTCTAATAATCCCATATTATCCTCCGTATAAAGTGTAATTAATCACTACCAAATTTCAAATCAATATTGACATCATACCAAATATATACAAAATCAACAAGCATATCTTACATCAAGAATTATTTACATTCTGTGTACCTGTTTGTTATCCAAATCTTAACCAAATCTAAACCATCATAGAATTGAATTAAATGTCAAATTATGCTACCATTTTTCTTAGTAAGAAGGGAGTAGTAAGCGCATATTTATGCGTTGTAATGGTCGTCATCACGACTTGTTTTAGTCCGGTCATTACACTTACTTTCACGTATGTTACGAGACTTTTACTGCATTATTTGTTGTGCAGAAAAGTCTTTATTTTTTTTGCCACAATGCTGAGCATACATGGATTCTGATATGCCAGCACAGTACACAAAATTATTATTTTAAAGGGAGGACGTCATTATGATGTACTTATTGTTGATTGTCGGCTTTGCTTTACTTGTAAAGGGTGCTGACATGTTCGTAGATGGTTCTTCATCCATCGCAGGAATCCTTAAGGTTCCATCACTTATTATCGGTCTTACAATTGTTGCTATGGGAACTAGTGCCCCCGAAGCATCAGTTAGTATCACTGCAGGTCTTGCAGGAAATGCAGACATTTCTTTAGGAAATGTAGTTGGTTCAAATATCTTTAATGTTCTTATGGTTGTTGGCCTTTGTGCCATCATATTCCCAGCAGAAACTCCAAAGGATATTATGAAGCGTGATGTATGGTGGAACATAGCAGCAAGTGTTGGCTTACTTGTCCTTATCATAGACGGAAAGCTTAGTCGCTTAGATGGTGTTATTTTGTTAATAGCCTTTGTTACATATATCGGTATTATGATTAGAAGTGCGCTAAAGAATAGAGTGGAAGGAGATGACCAAGAAATTATGTCCCTTCCTAAAAGTATAATCTTCGCAATCATAGGCTTAGCTATGATTATCGGCGGAGGCAACCTGGTAGTTAACAACGCCAAGGAAATTGCCATGGCTTGGGGTATGAGTGAGGCCTTAGTTGGTCTTACCATCGTAGCTATTGGTACTTCCCTTCCAGAGCTTGTGACCTCAGTTACAGCAGCCAAAAAGGGAGACTCTGGAATTTCTCTAGGTAACGCAATCGGCTCAGACCTTTTCAATATTATGTTCATCCTTGGTATAGCAGCTGTACTTGCACCAATCACAGTTGCACCAGAGCTTATAATCGACACAATCATCGTAATTGCAGTAGCAGTGCTTATCACTATCTTCTGTAAGACATCAACCAAAATCAATCGCGTAGAAGGTATCATCATGCTACTTGGATACATCATCTACACAGCCTACATCATAATGAGATAATCTACATTATCAAAAGCAGAAAAGGTAGTCAAACATAATGAAAAGGAGATGCAAATTTTTTGCATCTCCTTTTCATTATTACTTCTAAATAATATTGATTACACTCCTGCCACAAGCTCGTCCATCATCTGCTTAATGTTACCAGCGATGTCCATTACGTTAGTGGAGGATGCTGCAATTTCCTCTGTTGAAGCTGCAAGGTTCTGTGTTCTGTCACAAACCTTTGCAACAACCTCGAGAAGGTTGTTAGCCTCTGCGTTAATTGCACGCATAGCCTTCTCTATCTTCTCCTGGCCTTGGTTAGAGCTTTCAACTGTTTCTCGTGAACTCTTAGCAAGATCGTTAATTTCTGTTGCTACTACCGCGAAGCCTCTACCTGCCTCACCTGCACGAGCTGCCTCTATGGAAGCATTTAATGCAAGCAGGTTAGTCTTGGAGGATATAGCAACTACCTGATTATTGTTATCTCTAAGCTCTGAAAGGAGATCATAAATCTCTGTGAGTGAGGTTTCAAGGTTCTGGCAGAATTCTGTAACAGTCTGAATCTCCTCTGAGATACCAGTGCTTTCTGCTGCATTAGAGTTATTTCCAGACTCCATATTCTCAACTGCCACATTAAGTCCTTCGAACTCAAGGTTAATGCTTTCAACGGCTGCCACAATACCAGCCTTCTGAGCGTTAATCTCATCCATAAGAACTGATATTTCAGCTCTCTCCTTATCAGCTAAATCCTTAATAAAGTGGATACAGTTTTCCTTAACATTAAAGCCATTATGTATAGCTGTAGCCATCATCTTACAATTCTCGTATCCACAGCATGAACAGTCAATATGTCTCTTCTCATCTGTGTCCTTACCCATATCATCAAAGATTGCATCAAGCTCCGCTCTAGATGGCTCCTCATACTTAACGCTCTGTGAACGATCAGTATATCTTCTAATAAAGTCATCAAGATTAAGGTTTTCAAACTGCTTATTTAACCACTTTAATCTGTCCTCTGGCTTAAGCATCTTGCCCCAAGGATCCTTCTTAGCATCCTTAGTTACCTTCTTACGCTCCTCACGAATCTTAAGCATCTCGTATAATGGATCCTCAGTTTCGTTCTTAAAGCTCTCTGTAGCTGTACCATAGAGACAGCCCTCACCACAGTTAAGTGCATCTATAAAGAGGTATGGGGTCATACTCTTTGCAATTCTGTCCTTATTCTTCTCAAGGTAGTGATACATATGCTTCTCACCCTCAACCTGACGGATAAGAACACTGTCACCACAGAACCAGTAAACATTCTCCTTAAGTCCACCTGGCATAGGATAGATTGAACCAAGACCGTAATCAATCTCATCTGAGCAAGGAGCACCTGTAAGGTTGTTCTTTCTGATGTATTTCATAAGATGGTCAAAGGTAACATTATATGAAATATAACCGTCACAATTTGGATCATCAATTTCCATCTTCTTAGCAATACATGGACTAATAAAGGCAAGCTTATCTGTAACTCCCATATACTTCTTAGCGTAAATAGCACCACACATCATAGGGCTATGAACAGGGAAAAGCTTTGGAATAAGCTCTGGTATGTATCTCTCAATATAGCCAACTACTGCCGGACATGGCTGTGATATACCACCTGTAAAATTGTACTTAGTTACATAGTTAAGATATCCCCAAGTAGTGATATCTGCCGCAAAGGAAATACTGATAATTCTATTAACTCCTGCTGCCTTAAGAGCACCAAGAACTCTCTCGTACTCGTTAGGATAATTTGCCTTAAAGGCAGGAGCTACAAGAATAGAAATTCTCTCTCCTCTTCTAAGGGCTTCGAAGAATGCTTCAGTGTCATCATTAAACTCTCTTGCATCATGCTTACACACATCAAAGCATGCACCACAGGCAACACACTTGTCACCATCTACCTGGATTTTTGAAATTCCGTCTTCCTCAACATAAATATTAGCTCCCATACAGCTACAGGTACTGATACACTTGTTACATCCAACGCAATTGTCATTAGTATATACTAAAGACATATAACCCCTCCTATCTTTTGTTATCACCGATAACATTATTTATATTTCATAACTTTATCGTTATAAATTATCTAATTAAATTGTACTAATCTTCTACAAGCATCTTCCTTGTCTAAATATGCCTACAAGAAATTCCATACCGCTTATTAGCACTGTTCAATAGCATCCATTAGCTCATCTAACCACTGGCCTTCAAAATCTTCTATAGCACCAGCATCCACCTGTTCTCTAAGCTTCTTCTCCATAGGCAGCTTAGCTACATGCTTAATCCCATAATTACTTGCCAATTCTTCAATATTGCTCTCACCGTAGATGTAATGCTTCTCCTGACATTTATCGCAGATAAAGTAGGACATATTTTCAACTATACCAACAATAGGTACGTTCATCATCTCCGCCATCTTAACTGCCTTCTCAACTATCATAGATACCAAATCCTGTGGTGAGGTAACAATCACTATTCCATCTATAGGAAGCGACTGAAATACTGTAAGCGGAACATCACCTGTTCCCGGTGGACAATCCACAAACATTATATCCACGTCCTGCCACATAACCTCACTCCAAAACTGTTTTACAGTTCCTGCAAGTATCGGTCCTCTCCATATAACAGGCTTGGTTTCATCATCTAGTAGCAGGTTAATAGATATCATCTCTATACCTGTTTTAGTTGCTACTGGAAATATAGCCTCATCAGTAACCAATGCCTTCTGGTCAATCTTAAAGGTCTTGGGTATAGATGGTCCTGTAATATCCGCATCTATTATAGCTGTCTCATTACCTCTTCTTCTGGAAAGTACTGAAAGTAGGGATGTAACCATGGACTTTCCTACGCCACCCTTACCACTAACTACAGCTATTACCTTCTTAATATTTGAAAACTGGTTTGCAGGAATCTCTAAGCTTTGAGCTGTTCTGTCCTTACAACCACTTACCTTACATGTCTCACAATTATGTGTACAACCTTCACTCATGTCTATACCTCTAGTCATATTATTTATATATCAAATAATAAATGTACGCCCTTATATTTTACACCTTTTGATAAAATTTATCAAGAAATATAGTGCAAAACACAGAAAAACGCAGAAAAAACCAGCTATTATAGCTGTTTTTTTCATAAATACCCCTTATTTCAATATTTCTTTTAATCTTTCATCAGTATAAAGCAATTCCTTGGCCATCTGTCTATACTTTTCCTCATGCAAATACACATGCCTGTGAGGTTTAATGGAAGGTGCCATATCTATTGCCGCCTCATAGTCAGCTCTCTTAATATCCAGAGTTTTCACATAATCCCAGAAGCCTGTATCTGTAAATATCTTATCAACTCGAACATATCTATGGTCATGTACCTTAGCCATAATATATGTGGCAATTCCCACCTGCACTCCATGAAGCTGAGGATTCTCAAGCATCTTGTCTAAGGCATGGGAGATTAAATGCTCGCTTCCACTAGTAGGTGCTGAAGAGCCTGCAATTTCATTTGCCAGTCCACTCATAGCAAGAGAGTCAACTAACTCTCTTAAGAATAAATCCTCGTGTATATCTGAAAATGGAGTTCTAACAAAGCTATTCACTGCCTTCTTAGCCACCATAACTGCAAAATCATTTACAGTTGTATAACCCATCTTATCCTCGTACTGCCAATCGTAAATGGCAGTAATCTTAGACACCAAATCACCTATTCCAGAATATAAGAATCTATCTGGCGCACTTTTAAGCACATCTGTGTCCACTATAATTCCATAAGCAAGCTTGGCAGGAACTGAGTTTCTTCTACCATTGACAATAAGTGACGCAGAGGCCGATGCAAAGCCATCTGTAGAGGAAGAAGTAGGAACACTTATAAATGGTAGCTTCCTAAGATATCCCATATACTTTGCCGCATCTATTACCTTTCCTCCTCCAATTCCAATCACAGCTTCTGTCTTCACATCTAGAGAAAAAGCAATATCTATTATGTGGTCTATATCCACAGTATCAAGCTCGCAATATTGAAGCACCTTCACCCCCGATTCCTCAAAGGACTTCATAACCTGACTACCAAACATGTCTATAAGTCCATTTCCAAAATACACCACCACATTATCTAAACCACAGTTTTTAAGATATGAACCGATATTCCCTAACACCCCACTGCCTATCTTAAGTATGGTTGGTATTCCTATCTGACTGCTCATATTTTTCCTCCTCCAAATAATATATTAATTACATTTTCGCATTTTAATCCATGCTAATAGCTAAACATTCTAAAAGCAAAAAACATAGAATAATATGGTTATTTTACCACATTATTCTATGTTTTATCAATTTATCTATATTATATTTATAAATAACTTATTACTCTGTAAATCTGAATGTACCTTCCACATTAAGTCCTATGTTTGCCATGCTTTCCGGCATTTCAACTGCTACATAGTGAAGCTTTCCATCCTCAGTCTCAAATGAGTAGGTAACCAGATAGAAATCTCCATAGGTAGCGTATACCTGATATGCCTCATATCCACCTATGGTAGCCATAGCAGATATAACCTCATCTGCTGTTCCATCTGCTGCCATAGTATCATATAAAGCACAAGCGTAGTCATAAGCTGATATGCCATTATCAAATACACACATTGTTATAATTGCACTTGTATCTGGGCTTGACATCTGGTAGTATGCCTCAGCAGCATCAATTCCACCTTCCTCATAAAAATTAATCCAGTCTGAAGGAACATCTACATAACCACACTGGCTATCACCCATAGCCTTAAGGTCGCCGTAGCCAAGATACATTGTTTCATCAATCTCTGATGAGCCTCCATTATTGCCAGATGGATTTGGATCCTCAGTACCTCCACTTTGACTAACTATCTGCACATCTACCTCTTGCATAACAGACAGATACCACATCTGATTATCAAGCTGGAATATGGTTCCTTCATAAACGTCTATAATCTCATAAGTAACTCCATCAACTTCCTGAGTCATAGGCACCTGACAGCGATAGGACTTAACTGCAATTACATCTCTATCAGCTATATTCTCATCTACAACAGCCATCTCACCGTTGAAATCATACTCTACAGTCATATATGAATAATGTACAACTACACTGTCAGCCTTAGCAACTGCAGTGTTATAGTTAGTCTCTGCTGCCTGCTCTGACTCGTAATGCTTTACATAGAAGCACTGATACATCATGTCTTTATCACAGTAATCAAAGGCCTCCCAGAAGCTTGGAAGTAAATCCTCATAATCCTCAAAGCCACCCTCATCCTCTACTGCAATTTCTGTGGTTGGCTCCTCTGTAGTAGTCTGTGTCTCTGTAGGTTCAGTATACTCTGTGGTTATCTCCTCAGTAGTCTTCTTCTCATCATCATTTCCAAATATTTTATCCTTAAATATGAGAAGTATTATTCCTGCTATAAGAGCTATTGCAGCTATTACTATACCAACTATAAGCCCTGTCTTTGATTTCTTAGGCTGTGGTGGTCTTCCTCCACCTGCTACTTGCTGATATCCCTGCATCATATTCTGCCCCATCTGAGCCTGTTGTGGGTAACCCTGACCGTAGCCCTGCTGGTTCATCTGACCCTGCTGTGGATATCCCTGACCGTAGCCTTGCTGGTTCATCTGTCCTTGCTGTGGATATCCCTGACCATAGCCTTGCTGGTTCATCTGCCCCTGCTGTGGATATCCCTGACCGTAGCTCTGCTGATTCATCTGACCTTGCTGTGGATATCCCTGTGGCTGTCCACCCTGCACATATCCTTGCTGATTGTAATTTTGTTCTGACATAGCTGTCCCCCTTATCTGACATTTTCATTAGTCCTTATTTTCATAAAATAAATATTATCATACAATGTACGTTTCACCAACTCATTTTTATTGCAGAATTTTTATCATTTTTTAAGCTTTCTTCCAAGCTGTATAAGAAAGGTTGGCACAAATGCCAGAATGACTATTGCTTTAAGCTGTCCTATTCCTAATTCTGATATGACAAATAGCTTACCTAAAATCGGAATCACCAGCACAAGTCCCAACAGTAACACACCAACTCCAAATGCATACAAGCTCCACTTGTTGCTGGTAAAACCAACCTCAAAGATAATCTTCTCACTTCTACAATTAAAGCCATGTAAAAGTCTGGCTAATGTCAATGTGGCAAAGGCCATCGTGCTTGCTGTCATAGCAGATTTTTCATATCCCATATAAAAGGCAACAATAGTCACAATGGCTATAGGCAGTGCATACATAACAAGCTTAGTAACAAAAGCTTTGGTCAAAAATCCCCGCTTCGGGTCTCTAGGCTTATTCTTAAGCAAGCTTCTATCTGTAGGCTCCATTCCAATGGCTAAAGCTGGAAGGGAATCTGTAAGCAAATTGATAAATAATAGGTGCACCGGCTCAAATGGTGTTGGTAATGCAAAGATAGAGCAAAACAATACCACAAATATAGCCGCCAGATTACCAGATAATAAAAACAAAATTGCATTTAATATATTTCTGTACACATTTCGTCCGTTTAGCACCGCCTTAATAATAGTTGCAAAGTTGTCATCAGATAAAATCATAGCTGAGGCATCCTTAGAAACTTCAGTTCCTGTAATTCCCATAGCAACACCTATATCTGCCTTTTTAAGGGCTGGAGCATCGTTGACTCCATCACCGGTCATGGCAACTATTCTGCCCTTATTCTGCCATGCATCTACTATACGAATTTTATTCTCAGGAGACACTCTAGCATAGACAGAAACCTTCTCTAAGATATCTGACAGCTCCCCATCTGTAAGATTATCCAGCTCCTGCCCTGTAAGCGCCAAATCTCCCTCTTCATATATACCTATTTGTCTGGCAATTGCTGTAGCAGTTACCTTGTGGTCACCTGTTATCATAACTGGCTTTATACCTGCCCTTTTTGCGTCAGCTACTGCCGCCATAGACTCCGGTCTTGGTGGGTCAACCATAGATGCAAGTCCTATGAAAGTGTAATTATTCTCCCCAGTAGTAATTAAGCTTTCTTCAGATGAAAGCTCTTTGTAAGCAAAGGCTAGTACTCTAAGACCACTTCTGGAAAACTCTTCATTTTGCTTTAGAATTTTCTCCTTATCCTGCTTAGTTATATCCCTTACACCCTGACTGGTCATAATCCTCACAGTTCTATCCAACAGAACATCCAAAGCACCCTTAGTAAATACAGTTGGTACTCCATGTACCAAATATTTGCTACTCATAAGCTTTCTATCTGAGTCAAATGGTATCTCCTCAAGTCTCTCCATACTGTTACGAAAATACTCCTCATCGATTCCCTTTGCATCAAAGCAAGCCTCTCTGGCCATAGTAAGAAGACAGTACTCTGTAGGATCTCCGATTCCCTTTCCGTCCCTAAGTGAGGAATCATTGTTAAGCATTGCATTATATAAAAAGTATCTGTGAATTGATTTCCCCAAATCAAGCTCCACAGGCATAATGCATTCTCCATCCATATAAAGCTCCTGAACAGTCATCTTGTTCTGAGTAAGGGTACCTGTCTTATCAGAGCATATAACTGACACTGAGCCTAAGGATTCCACTGCCTTTAGCTCCTTAATTATGGCGTTTTCCGTTGCCATCTTTCTGGTTCCCATAGCCTGAACTATGGTTACGATTGAGCTTAGCGCCTCCGGTATAGCTGCAACCGCCAGTGCTACTGCAAACATTAGCGAATCAAGAATAGGCTCCCCCTGCCATAATCTGATTCCAAATACAACGCCACTGATTATCATTATGATAATAGCCAGCTTCTTGCCGAAATCATCTAAGCTTTTCTGTAGTGGCGTCTTCTTCTGACTTGTAAGATTCATAAGACGCGCAATCTTACCCATCTCCGTATCCATTCCTGTAGCAGTAACCAAAACAGTAGCTCTGCCATAGGTTACAAGGCTTCCGGAGTACACCATATTTACTCTGTCTCCAAGAGGCATATCTTCCCAAATTTCTATGTCCTTCTTGTCAACATTTAAGGATTCTCCTGTAAGGGAGCTCTCATTCACCTGCAATGAATAGTTATTAATGATTCTTCCATCAGCCACAATCATATCTCCTGCCTCAAGAAGTACCAAATCCCCTTTAACTACATTCTTAGATTCAATCTCCCGCTTCACCCCATCACGAAGAACCTTTACGTGAGGTGAGGACAAGGCTTTAAGAGATTCCAATGATTTCTCAGCCTTAACATACTGCACAGTACCTAAGATTGAATTAAGTATTATAACAGCAAATATTACTATGGTGCTCTCCACGTTCCCTGATATCATGGATATCACCGCTGCCACTATAAGAATAACAACCAATAGGTCTGCAAACTGTCCTAGAAATACAGACATCACACTTTTTCTCTTGGTTTCTTCTAGTACATTTTCCCCATCTGTCTTTAGCTTTTCAAGAGCACGCTTAGTAGTCAGGCCTGTTTTTGTATCGATTCCACTAAGCAGCTCTTCTTTAGTAATCTGATAAGCTTCTCTCATAAAACATTTCTCCTTCCTAACATAGAACAAAAAAGAAAAGACCTTTGGCGCACTTCAATCAAAGTACGCCAAAAGTCTTGTTTGATAATTTATTATACATTCTATCACCCATTATCCGGTTCATATCCCTGAACGTGATGACGAATAACGGGACACACTCATGTGTGCAACTACTCCCTTTTGGGTTGAGATTTGCTCTATGTTTTGCATATCTTAACATAGAATATGTATAAATGTAAATGAATATTCGGTGAAGATTTAGTAAAGGATTGTTGACATATCGTCACTATCCATCAACATTCTTCAAGCGTCTTATTCTCTCGACACTCCTATACAGGTTCCCACACATTCTACCTCTTCTAAATCCTTTAGGATGATATCCTCTCTATGTCCTGCCACACATCTTAGGATATATTTTCCGTCCTCATCCATAAACTTTCGGATATATCCCACGCCGTCCCTAACGAAAACAGCACGCTCCCCATGGTCAGGGTATCTGTCTTCTATAAGTAGTATGTCACCCTTACAATATGCCGGTGCATAAGAATTACTAACAATCTTTATAGCCACATAAGCATTAGGCTTTATAGTCTCAACCTCTATAACCTCGCTATCTGTGTAGGCAAAACCATGATTTACTCTACCTGATGGAACAAGACATGGTATCTTGTGTTTATCAGTGTGTTCACGCTCATTCTTTGAAACTGTAGCCTCATGTCTTGCAGTAAGCGCTATAAGACTTTTTCCATGTCCACCACAAAGTCTGTAATATTGTAGCAGTTTTCTCTCCTCTGCTGTATGCTGACACTGTCCCATAAGACAGTTAACACTAATTCCAAATGCATTGGCTATGGCCAGTACTGTGGATACCTTAGGATCATTAGTCTTTCCATAATAAATATTCTTCACTGTCTCCACAGGAAGATTAGCCATATCAGCCAGTTGCTGAATGGTAATATTCTTAGATATCATTATGTCTCTAACTCTAGTACAAAGCATAGCGTACCTCCTAAGTGTTCATTTTTGTGCTTATATGTTGACTGATGTCAAACTTGACATTTTATTGTGACATTTTTTTATCATAAAATGTTTTTTATAATATTTTCATTCTTCTTCCGACGTAATATGATTACATCACGAAAGGGGGAATCAATCATGATTCAAGGAGAAATGTGTGCTGTTCAGGTTGATGACATTCAGGATGTCCTACTTGATATAGGAATTCCATCTAGCCTACTAGGCTTTATGTACATCACCTACGCGGAGCAGCTAGTGTTATCAGATCCAAGCTATATGAGAAAAATAACCAAGGGACTTTACAAGGATATTGCTGAGCAATTTAATTCTACACCTACCAGAGTTGAGCGTTGTATCAGACACGCCATAGAGGTAGGATGTACTCAGGGCAATACTGAAAGCATCTACAGGTTATTTAGACACAGTGTAAATCCACTTAAGGGAACACCTACAAATGGTCAATTTATAGCAAGAGTTTATTATCACCTAGCCAACCGTTAATACATAAAATAGAGAAGCTGTAATGAAATATCATTATGGTTTCTCTATTTTATTGCATATTAATATTCAATGTCAGCAGTGACACAACATTCACCTTTTATGGAGTGAATTTTACAGTAGTAAACTTTTTTCGTCAATACTTTTTATTTTTTAAACTATATTTTTTACTGTTTTTTTGCCTGAAACTTGTGATTCATTGGCAAAAATGTAGCTTTACTTGATTTTTTAATTATTTCTACAGTTTTCGACAAAAATCAAATAATACAACTAAAAGCACAGTTCTAAACCAGAACTGTGCTTTATCTTAGAATACTAACTGACTACTTGTACAAATGTATAAGCTCTGTAGTAATTTCTTTTTCATCAACCCATAACTCACATTATGACCTCTCTCCACTATATTCTCTCCAAAAGCACAATTGATTCAATATGTTCAGTAAACGAGAACATATCGCACCCAACCATTCTCTCAACCTTATACTTACCACCCTTGGTCATGAACTTTAAATCCCTAGCCAAGGTATCCGGTCCGCAGGATATATATACAACCCTCTTAGGGGCAAGCTTCATAACCGACGACATAAACGCCTGGTCACTTCCAGTTCTTGGAGGATCCATAAAAACAGCATCCACCTTGGCGCCCTGCTCCGCCATCTGTACCATAAATTTTCCAGCATCATTATTATAGAAGCTTATATTCTTACATCCATTCAGCTTGGCATTATTGATAGCATCACGTACCGCTTCCTTATTAAGCTCTACGCCTATAACCTCCTTAGCCCTGTCGCTTGCAACCATACCGATGGTTCCGATACCACAGTAGGCATCTAGCACTACTTCATCTCCAGTTAATCCTGCAAATTCTATAGCCTTCATATAAAGCTTTTCTGTTTGCTCAGGATTTACCTGATAGAAGCTGTTAGGAGATATTCTAAAACGTTTACCACATAGTACATCCTCTATAAATCCCTTGCCGTACATTACATTATTCCTGTCGCCAAGAACCATACTGGTATGCTTTTGGTTAATGTTTTGTACCACTGTAGTTATCTCAGGATGTATATTTCTTAGTGCCTTTACAAAGTTGTTCTTAGATGGAAATACCGGTGATGCCGTTACTAAAACCACCATTATCTGTCCCGTCTTTCTTGCAGTTCGAATCATGACATGTTTAAGAAGCCCATAGCCTGTATCCTCGTTATGAGTTGTTATCTTAAATGACCTGACTAAATCTCTAATAGTACTCATAATCCTAGTTGCCTGCTGGTCCTCTATAAAGCAGCTTGTAACAGGTAGAATATTATGAGTTCCTTCCTCGTAGGTTCCCGATATAATCTCTCCGGATTTTTTTCTCTTAAATGCAGCATTAACCTTATTCCTATAATGGTAAGGGTTATCTGAGCCTATTATCGGCTCCATCTCCCCAAATCCTCCTAAGAGCTTTCTAAGCTCTTTATCCTTTAAGGCAAGCTGCTCCTCATAGGTTTTGTCAATGTACTGACAACCACCGCATTTATTTGAAACGGGGCATTTGCTGTTACTTTTAAATTGTCTTTGCGCCTTTGTATTAGCATTTTGCTTCTTCATAATCTATCATTGCCCTTCCATATACTTTTTAAATTATAACACACTTTCACAAATGTTTGATATAAATAATTATACTAAATCAATACTTTCCTATCGGTCTTTGTATAAAAATTATACTAAAAAAATTAAGGTCCTCCACTCAGGACACCGTCCCTTGTGAAAGACCTTTTGATGTGAAATATAAACTTTTTATCAATGAAATGCACTAGTGTCCTAGAACAAACCCATTCATTGCTACGCCGCTTACCGCTACATGATCGCTTCGCCGTACTTAGCCTTGCGATATATCTTCTTAATTATTGTTGCAAACATAACTCCCACTATCATAACTATAGAGCCAATGCCTACAAATGCCTCAACTACAAACATAATCCAAATTAATATATCCACCTTATTAATCCTCCTGTATATGTATATATATTAAATATTATTTCAATACAGTTCCTGATTATAATAAATATGAGAAATATTTCTATGGGTTTTAGGGTTCCTTTACCGCGTCTTTGCCAAAACAATTTTTTCTTAACTAATTCTTAACCTGGCCCACATAACTATACACCAAAATGCAGAAACACTAAACAGCAAAATTCATATTATTTCAAAATCATAGTACTTACCTCATCAATTCATATCAACAAAAAAGTGCTGTGAAATCCTCATTTCACAGCACCTGTATCTCTCCTAATCCATAGCTTGTATATTCCAATACCTACAAATACAGCCACCGCGGCACCCGTTCCTCTGGCCAACCATACATTCATAGGTGTAGTCTCTAGGATTTTACATACAAATGTTCCAATCCCGGAAGCTATGATATAAAACAATATATATTTTATGGTAATCAAATAATTCATCCTTCCTGCATAGTATTTCCATTTACTATTATATGCAAATTGGGTATGAATTATTACTTATATTTAGTCGTAACAAAACACACTACAAATTCGTGTGCTGTTTTTTTCTTCTAATATCGATAAAATCTATAAGTATTCTTACAGCTTCATCCACACCAATTCTACAAGCATTAATGGAAATATCATAGTTTCTAGAGTCTCCCCATTTTAATTCGCAATATGGATTGTGATACTTCTTTCTTCGCTTATCTCCAGCTTTCATAATTTCAGCTGCCTTCTTTTTATCACAGCCATGTTCCTTCATAAGACGACCTATCTTAGATTCCTCATCACCTAACACAAAGATAGATATAAGATTCTTGTTGTATTTTAGTATAGTCTCCGCACATCGACCTACAACCACAAATGAATCTCCCTTATCTGCTTTTTTCTTAAGGTAATCAAATTGTAGCTGTGCTACATTATGCTCCGGTGAACTGTTCATACCCTTAACTGTTCTATATAATAATTTGTTATGATGTCCCTCATCATGTGGATGCAAATCATCATGCTTTAAGTTCTTTTCTCTGGCAATCTCCTCCAAGAGATTTCTATCGTACAGCTTAAGGTTATAATGCTCCGCTAATCTATCGGCTATCTCATGACCCCCACTGCCACATTCACGTCCTACTGATATAATAAGCTGCTCCATAGCTTCGTCCCCCTTATCTAATCTGCGTATTAAGATTTATTATCAATGTTAAATAATTTATAACCCACCTATAAGCTTATATATATTATATCAATGCTGAAATTTAAAGTCTACCAATTTATGTAAACTCACGCTTCAACTTTTGTATAATTTTATAGATATCTCAGGAATAAAATAAGGGTTGCAATAATTAATACTATCAAGGTCGCAGGCACCATTAGCTTACAGTATCTGCCCCACTTAATTATGTGTCCTTCCTTAGCTGCTGTTGCTATTCCAACAACATTTGCAGAAGCACCAATCGGTGTTGCACTACCTCCGATATCCGTACCAACAGCTAAAGTCCACGCAAGTACATCTAAGTCAACGCCTTGAGTAGTGGCAAGATTCTTAATTACAGGAATCATAGTTGCAGCAAATGGAATATTATCTACAAACGCACTGGCAATAGCTGAAATCCAAAGAATTATTGCCACCATAAGATGCATATTTCCACCACAAAGCTTTCCTATAAATCCTGCAATTCCCTCTAGAATTCCAGTCTCCTCTAAGCCACCTACTACAACGAAAAGACCTATAAAGAAGAGTAAAGTCTTATAATCCACATCCTTAAGTAGCTTAAAGGCTGACTTACCTGACGCAAGTAAGCTTAAAATAGCTACCAATGCACCTATAAATGCAACTGTAAGCCCTGTCTGAGCGTGAGTTACCAAAAGAACTATAGCGAGTAAAAATATTACTGTATTAACTCCAAAACCAACCTTGCTCTTAATGGCTGATTCAGGGCTAGGCAACGTAGACAAATCTATCTCCTGGGTCTCTGCCAGCTTTAATTCCTTTCTGCAAACAAGGTAAAAATATGCAAGCACCATAACAAGGGCTACGGCAGCAATAATACCAGTATTTTTAATAAAATCTGCAAAGGAATACCCCAGAGATGTTCCGATTATAATATTTGGCGGATCTCCACACATAGTTGCAGAACCACCTAAATTAGCACAAAAAACTTCAGCAAGTATCATAGATACAGGATTAAACTTAAGTAACTGTGAAAGCTCTATGGTTACTGCTGCTAAGAAAAGTATAACTGTGATGCTATCAATAAACATTGCAAGCACAAAGGAAAGCACCATAAATGTCATAAAAATAGGCACAACCTTATATTTAACCGCCTTAGCAATTCTCATACAAAGCCATCTAAAAAAGCCAACTTTAGCCATTCCCTCAACCATAACCATCATACCAGCTATAAAAATTATGGTGGCCCAGTTGATTCCACTACTCGACTCTGAATGCTCTCCTGCAGCATACCAAAATTCCAGAGAAAATATACTCTTTATGTTAAGAGTATCCATAACGGCCTTCATACTCTGCATTCCTATACCAAAAACTAAAATAAGCGTTAGTAATCCACTAGCCAATGTTATAATGTGTCTCTCAAAAACCTCAGTTACTATGAGAACGAACATAGCTATAAAAATCACTACCGCCAAAACCTGTGCTAACATTTTTAAAACCTCTTTTCCCTCTAATAATTTTATCTTAGTGTTAAATTTATTCGCACAAGTTTGAATTATAGCACTTTTAAAAAATAAATCTAGTTTATTTTTAAAATCTTTTACAAAATTATTGAAATCTTTACTTAAAATTAGCCGATAAAGATATAATCTCTATCGGCTTTGCCTTATTGTCTGTTAAAATAATCTATACCTGCACTAGGTCTAAAATAAGTTCTAATATATCCATCAGTTGATACAACTACGAATTCATTAGTACTCTCAAGATAATAAATGTGATCTCCATCCTCTGCTTCTGTCTTGTACAAGCTATTAGGATCATTAATCACTCTGTTAGCTCCCGCAAGATATTCCTCCGCAGTTTCATAGTCAAATTCTGATCCATGCTTTGCAAAATGATCATCCAGGTTCTGTTGCTTTCTAAATTGGTATGTAGTTTCAACAAGCTGTGCTTCATCATCTGTAGTAGACTCTTCTGCTATCATTTCTGTATCCTCAGGGTCTGTTTCCACTGTGGTTGACTCTGTAGTTTGGGCTGTGGACTCCTCTACATTAGAAGCTTCTTCATCAACCCCATAATCTTCATTTTTGTAATTATCCTGGGATTCATAGCCGACACCTTCACCAGCGCCTGAGGAATCTTCATCTGATGCTGCCAGATAAAAATAACCACCTATTACAAATATTATTATTGTAACAATTGATGCTATTAGTTTTTTAGTTTTATTATTCATATATTAGTTTCTCCTCAAATTCCTCTACTGGTAATGGCTTATCAAAATAATATCCCTGAGCCATAAAGCAATTATTTCTCTTAATCATCTTCAACTGATCAAGGGTTTCCACTCCCTCAACTATACATTCAAAGCCCATATCAGAAGCTATAGCTATGATATGCTTCAGCATAGATTGACGTTTTTCATCGTATTTTTGGGTATCTGGCAGGTAGCTTCTATCAATCTTAAGCACCTCCCAAGGAGCCTCTCTAAGCATATTAAGAGAAGAATATCCTGTGCCAAAATCATCCACAGAGGAAGCTATTCCATTATCCCTAAGACCTACAACCAACCTCTTAATACTGTCAAAATTCTGGTCCATTGTTGTCTCTGTAAGCTCAATCTCAATATACTCATGAGGAACATTATACCTATCAATTATCTCTAAAATATTACCCAATGTTTTCTGATTTCTAAGATGGCGTCTAGATAAATTCACTGAAATTCTAACCACCTTTTTACCCTCATCAATCCATCTTCTTAAGTCCTTACATACCTGCTCTAGCATATAAAAGTCTAATTTACAAATAGCCTGACTCTTTTCATAAACTGGAATAAATTCCCCTGGAGATACTATCTCTCCCTTATGAACCCATCTACAAAGTGCTTCTGCACCTGTCATCATATAATTTTTAAGATTTACCTTAGGCTGATAGTATACCTTGAACTCCTTATTCTCTATGGCCTGACTAAACACATTGTGGATGTATTTTTCTCTTTCATCCTTTTCTTGTAATTCATGGTCATAAAACACAATATAGTCTAAAGCTACTGCATCCTTTGCAGTCTTAGCAGCCATAGATATAGCTTCCATAACATAGTATTTATCCACTACATCCTCCGGTATCATAAATATACCTGCACTTGCTGAAACGTATACAGTTTCCTCATCACTAACGTAAATATCCTGACCCTTAAGATAATATCTTAATTCATCTAAGCTAGCCTTGTGAAAAAGAAGCACAAAATTATCTCCACCTAATCGACACAGTACATGATCAATTCCAACCTTAAGCTCCAAGCCATATAAAAACCTTTTCATAACTCTGGTTCCGTTGGCACGTCCCAACTGATCATTGACTACAGAAAAATTCTTAAGATTAAATCTGCAGGCGCCAAACAAGCCTATCTCACCGATTTCAATTAAATCATCTATGCAATTTAAGAAGTAATCCAGGCCATTAATCTCCAGCCTTTCATCCTCAGTATTAACGGTATAGTCTATCATTAGCTCCTCCTTAGACAGCCAACTGTGGTACAGCTATATCTACATGTACGTTGTTATCCTCATCTCTACTCATCTTAACCTCTGCGGATATCTGCTCAATAACATGTCTTAATAATCTAACCGCAATTAAAGATGCATCCTCTGGTTCATAAGCAAAATCTTCATTAAGCACATAATTAAGTATCTTCTTTCCCTCATCACCAGGGATTTCTGAATTATAGTCTGTTATGGATATGCAAAGCATAGATGCATAGGATTTTTTCTTTACACTAAAATCCACATATAATTTATCACTAGTTTTATATGTCAGGAAATAATGCAAAATTCTTACAATAAGCTGTCCTATTCTTCCTGCATCACCTAGAAGTTTTGCTGGCACATCATCATCAATATTCATACGAAAATCTATCTCATCCTGATCTACCAATACAATAACCTGCTTATATATAACATCTCTTAAATCCTTAATCTTATAATTAGTCTCTCTAATCTCGATTCGTCCATCCAAATGCCTAATATAATCTACAACGTCTCTGACCTCCTTAGGCATCTTGGTCTGATCCATGTCATTATAGGACTCCATTATAAAGTCTGCCTGAGCTCTAGCAGCAGTTTCCATTCTTCTGCTTTTTTGAAGAGCCATAAAATTGTGGTACGCCATTTCTGACAAACTACTAGCTATACCCTCCAAGAATTTCGCCGCTTTTTCTACATCTTGAAACTCCAGCTGTCTTGCCTTGTTAGCCTCAGCAATAAAAATATCCGGATTAATTCCCAACTCCTTGGCTATGGCAGTCATCTTCTCTTCATCAATTTCTTCGGTTCTAACCTGTCCTCCAATAAAGCTTCCTATCATCTGTCCTTCAAGCATTATAGGCGCAGCAAAATCAGTAAGTCCTGCATGACAGCTATAAACTGTAGCGCGCTTATTCTCCAAAGTCATTACAGCTCCGTTCTTATCGCACTCCTCACATCTTCTACAGCCTAGTCTTGTAGTTCTTACTAAATTAGTACAAAAGTTAGTAAATCCACTACCTTCTGTGATAGGTATTCCATTTTCATCGGTTGTCAAAGCAGCCATACCAGTATATCTGGAAAATTCATCCTGAATCTTCTGCAGTGCTTTGACATCCATCAAATCAACTAATCTTACGTCTTTCATAAAGCTTTCCCATCAGATAATTCATTTGAAAATACAGTTTCACTAGCTACATTTTAACAAAAAAAGAAGCCATACACAAGTATTCTTACGCATGACTTCTTTTACCTGTCCTCACTGAATAGACGGGAATTTATATAAGTGCTGAAAACTCAGCTTACTTATCCTCTTCCTTATCATCAAGCTTCTTCTCAAGCTTATCTAAGGTATTAGCTGCAAATGTACGTCCACCTACACCAAATGCTATAGCAACTGCCACACAGATAGCTGCGATGATTAAAATAAATGTAGTCTCAACCATAGCACCTGCGATGCCTAACTGGCTTAAGCACATAAATGCTGTTACAACATAGATAGCAACCTTAGCTGTAAGAGCACCGCCCTTAGCATTAGGAGCCTTCTTAACAATTGCATTCTCAGCTGCATTTGCTGCGAATAAACCAATAGCAAGAATGATGATTGTGCTGATTACTGCTGGTAAGTAAGCAATAACTGTTGCACCGATGTTATTAAGTATTGCAAGGTCAAGAACATTGATACCCTGAACGATGAAAATTACAACGATTACATACTTAACAACCTCACTTAAAATCTTAGAAAGATTAATGTTCTTCTCAGCATTTCCAGTAATCTTCTCGATTAATGTATCTGCTCCAACACCTGCAAGAAGGTTCTGAAGAAGTGTAGCTACAAGCTTAGCTATAAATACACCTATTGAAACGATTACAATAGCACCAAGTACATTTGGAAGCATAGCAAATATAGTTGCTACGATTTCATTAGCTGGTCCTGAAATAGCTGCAATCTCAAGCTGATCTAAAGCTGAAGTAACAACTACTAATACAATAAGACCATATACAACGTTAGCGATTACATTTGAGAAAGAATTACCCTCAGTAGCTGTAATACCAGCCTTCTCCTGAAGAGTATCTACCTTAATTGCCTTAAGAACTGGAACAAGGAGTTCCTTTACAATCTTAGCTACGAAGATACCAACTACTACAATGATACCAGCTGCAATAAGCTTAGGGATGAACTCAAGGAATGAGTCAACCATATTAGTAATAGGAGCTGATACGCTCTGCATACCAATCTTGTCTAACACACCTGGTAAGAAAAGTAAAAATGTTACAAAGTAAGCAAGCTTAGCTACAAACTCAATAGAGCTGTTAGTTTCAGTGTCCTTCACACCTAACTTGCTCAAAAACGCCTCTGCGTTAATAGCTTTAAGAAGCTTAGTCACAAGCGACTTAACAATCTTAGCTGCCACGAATGCAATTATAAGAAGTACAATTGCAAAGATGAAATTTGGTACCTGATCAAGTAAATCCTGGAAAAATTCCTTTACTGAATCCATTTGTAAACCCTCCTTGGTTAAATATAATATTTCGTGGTAAAAAAATTTGCCGATATATGTAATAACAGAATCGGAAATGTGCATGCATGTCATGGCACATAAAAACCACGCTATTATATATATCGGCAATTAATTGACTTTAGTAAAGTTCTATTTGAAACTTTTTTATTTAATATGGACTGGCAATCTCCTTTTCCGCCTTCTCCACTGCCTCTTCAATAGTCATTCCATGGAACATATCTGCTGCGAACCATCTTCCAGACTTCTTATCATCTACGAATGCACCTACAATAATTCCTGGAAGTGCACTTTCTGGTGAATTAGGTGCTGCAGGACCACCAAGGTCTGTTCTACACCAGCCTGGGTCTGCCAAGTTAATCATAACATTTGTGCCCTCATACTTTGAGCCCAAATCTCTAGTTACCTTATCAAGGGCTGCCTTACTTGCAGAGTAGCCTGCCTGCTGTGGGTCTAAGTTTATACCACTTGAGGTATTTACAATTCTACCAAAGCCTCGCTCCACCATCTGAGGGATGAAATGATAGCAAATCATCATAGGAGCCATGGTATTTACCTTAAAGCTTATATCATAATCCGACATAGGGGTTTTTAAGTATTCATCTCTATATGCTATCTGAAGCCCTGCATTGTTAAGAACTATATCCACCTTCGTTCCCTTAGCATCAATTTCCTTAAGCATAGCCTCAACCTGCGCTAGGTCTGAAAGCTCTGATGCCACAGCATAAGCCTCTACACCAAAAGCCTTAACCTCCTCTAACACCTTAGCTGAACTCTCTAAGTTTCTACTGTGAAGAATTAAGTTACAGCCTCTTTCCGCCATAAATTTTGCTGACAAATACCCAAGCCCTCTGCTTGCCCCTGTTACTAGAGCCCATTTACCTTTTACGTCTACCATTTTTAATACCTCCGATTTTCATACTTCACAATTCTGCTAGTTTTATCCTTAAATAATCTATAATCCCTCTCCACATCCTCAACGTGAAATCCTATAAACTCACACACTGTATCAAAGCTTAATCCTTTTAACTTCTCTGCAACATCAGCTTCGTTCTTGATATCTGCAGTAATCTGTTTTACACCATCCGGCGTTGCCTCCGGCCTGTTGCCCCTGTTAAGAAGCCAAACCTCCCAGCGAAGCTTTCCTCCATTTTTATAATTATATCGCCTATAGCGTTTTCTTCTCCCTCTATCACTATGGTGTAGAACCTGTCTCCTGTAAATGTAACATAGGTGTATAAATAATAGTCATAATCCGCATAGCTTCCTGCTGGATAACAATCTATGGCCTTATAAAATGTATATCCTGATATCTCCACCTTTTCCGTGCTAATATGCCCTCCACCTTGAGACTCATGCTGCGCCACGTAGGATTCAACAATGTACTCTGCAGGCTCCTGACTATCATACTGCTTAGGATCATAGCCATAATTATTCTCTATAAGAGAGACCATAGCATTACGCTCAGGACTAATTAACATAAGGGAATAGTTGCCCTCAAACTCATATTCATACTCTTCCTCTGTCCAGTTATAGGGAACTGATAAGTAGCCTGTTTTTTCACTTCCTCTGGTTGTCCAATAGGCTGAAGCATCAGGTGAAATCTCCTGTGTTACCTCAACATTGTCTTCTTTCGTAGATTCCTGTGATTGCTCTGACAGGTCAGTTGTTTTATTACAACCTACTAGTAGTATAGCTATTAAAAAAAGTAATTGAAGCTTAATTATCTTTTTCATTATTATTCTCCAAAGGTTCATCATTTAAAAAGTCATATTCGTCCTTAACTACATAACCCACTACTTTCTTAGGCTTCACTATTTTTTCCTTAGGCTCTATACCAAGGCTTGTCTTAACCGCCCTTATTATCAACACAATTATTACACCCTGTATAAAAGATGCTAAAACAATCCATCCACTAAGACTTTTAATAGCATCCGAATAACTTTTGTATTCTGATAATATTTCTGGATTGTTAGGATTGTAGTACATATACTTACTCTCGCCTGGCTTTCTTTCACCAGATTCAACCTTAGTAATAGTTACACCATCTACTACATACTCGTATGTATTAGTATATAAAGTTAGTTTACTTTTTACTGTTCGGTAAGTACTTTTCTCTCTGTGAACACATTCTACTTTAACAGCCTCAAACTCCTCCACCTCTTCGTACAAAGACTTATGCTGTCCCAACACCCAACAACAGTGTACAAATACACCGATAACTGCCATCTGCAATATTATTACCAATGATGCTAAAAATGTTTTATTATGCATTTCCCTTTTACCTCTCTCTCTTCCAAAACTTTATCCATTGCTTTAATTAAACTGACACAAGGTATAATAGTAGGATGCACCCGCTATAGATGGAAATGGGATGTATACATTTAACACTCCGTTTTCATCCAAATACATAGGAAGGTCTGCAGTTGTGTCCTCCCTAGCTGGTTCCAGATAAAACTCTATTTCTTCTGGTTCTGTAATTCCAACACTATTTGCCATAGTCATAAAATGCTCCTCTTCCATTTTACAAGCCTCTTCCACAAATCCATCAACAGTCATATTATTCATAGCAAGTAATTCCGTGTTAGTTACTTCCTTATCATTTTCAAAATCATAGGTATAAGCGTAATAATATTTACAATCATTTGGATATGGTGCTATAGCTACTATTGCAACTATGTCTCCATACCGAAATACCTCATAGGTTAGGTTATAGCATATCAGCGAAAAACCTCCGTCCATATTTATAACCTCTGTTTCAATTATCCTATATAGGTCAGCCTCTATCCTCTCATTCAATGCCTTTGCACTGTCAGAGGTAACATTAAACTGTGGTATCTGATAGTGATATGTGCCTGTGTTATCTACACTGTCTGTATACTCTCCAGACATATTAAGAAGCTCATTGATGTAAGGATTATCAGTTTCTTTAAGTTCATAAGCAACAAGTCTATCAGAATAATCAATAGCCTCAGTAGTTGCCTCAGCAGTTGTTGCGGATTCTGTTGTCATCTCTGATGTAGCCTCTGTGGTTGCTTCCGTAGCTTGCGTTGTAACCTCTGTGCTAGTTTGATTCGCCTCTGTTACTTCTTCCTTGGAAGCCTCTCTGTTTTTTCCTTCCTCTGATTTTCCACAAGCAGAAAGAGCCAGTAGTGATATCATCATAATTATTAAAAGTCTTTTCCTCATATTTACACCTCCAAAAAACATAAATCTATATAATAATTTTAGTTATTACAACAAATTAGTCAATATCTAATTATCCCTTTAGTTTCATGAAGATTTAAGAAAAAAGCAGGCAACCTCCCTCGGTTGCCTACTTGTATATAATCTCTTATTCACATTTCCCCTAAAACTCCGTTACATCCGCCTTGCACATCATCCTACCCTTGCTTAAAACAAGTGGTATAACTACTAGCAGGTCACAGAGTAAAAATCCCTTTATACCAAGGTCCGAGAAGTAAAGCAGATATCTTCCTGTTGGTATGTATAAAAGCTCATTGATAAGATAGGTAAATATTGAACTTATTCCAATTCCTATGGCACATGCCATCACATTCATACCGATTATCTCTGCTGCCACCTTGGTCTTTACCTCTCTCTTACTTCTGCCTAAAGCTCTATACACTCCAAACTCATAGATTCGCTTCATATACTGACCTGTTACAACTGAGTTAACAGTCACTGCAAGCACCACAGCTATAAGGATAACCACCGCATAGAATATTACAAAATATGCTCTGAACTGCTCGTCTATGCTCTCCTTAAAATGTCTTTTTAGCTCTACCTGTCTGTCTCCCAACATATTTGTTAGGTAAGCACGAAGCTCCTGCCCTTCCATGGTATCACTATAAATATATGCTCTGGCATGATTTGCCTCATCATCCTCATATATGTAAAAGCTTGCAAATCCAGCATCTGGAATAATGGCGTCCACCGTCCACTCTGCGCTCAAATCCTCATCAAACTCAGGCCCTATCAAATCTCCAAGCTCTATGCCCTTATCCTTGGCAAACTCCTCGCTTAATACCACACTACGATTCTTACAGTTGGAGAAATCTCCTTTAATTCCAACATGGGAAAGAACAGCTTCCATATCCTCCACAGAATTAAAGGTATAAGAATCACCACCTATAGGAAGATTTAACACTGAGTTATGAAGCATAGAAGAAAATCCTCGACCAGTTTTAGTTACACATTTTAGATTTTCATCTGCTTTCACTTCCTCTAAAAAGGACTGAAAGTCTTCTCCTGTTTCATCTATAGACAGATACTCTGCGGAAACCACCTTATCATTAAACTCTATCTCCGGCTCAAAGGTCCAGTACAGAGAGTAAATATAATTTCCCGCAATTAACATTCCCACTGTAAGAAACATCATAAACATAGCTATAAAGGCACGACCCTTATTCTCTCGTATATAATAAACTGACGAAAATGGTTTTATGTCCCTCATATTATTCCTCTCCTTCTTCCCTTTGGGATGCTGTTGTGACCTGGCTAAGCTTTCCATCCCACATCTCCACAGTCATATCCACATCACTAAGTATTGACCTATCATGGGTTACAACTATTACTAATCTATCCTTGGAATATTTCTTAAGTATCTTCATAACATTAAATGCATTCTCATGATCAAGAGATGCTGTTGGCTCATCTGCAAATATAACTTTAGGGTCATTAATCATTGCCCTCGCTATAGCCACTCTCTGACACTGTCCACCGGAAAGCTTGGCAGGTTTCTTCTTAAACTCTCGCTCCTTTAAGCCTAAGGTCTTAAGATACTCTGCAGCCTTTTCTTTAATATCCTTAACATTTCCTGTACCTGCCACAGCTACATTGTCCATGGCATTCATATATGGAACTAAGTAGTGCTTCTGGAATATAAAGCCGAACTCATTTCTTCTTAGATTTTCTCTATCTTTATTAGAGAGAGTAGTAAGCTCTCTGTCATTGTAAACTATACTACCCTCAGTAGGGCTTTTTAGAGTGGACATACAGTACATAAGGGTACTCTTTCCACTTCCACTAGGCCCTATCACTCCAACCAGGCCTGTGTCCGGAAGCTTAAGGTTAAAGCCATCTAGGGCGTACATCTTCTCCTCTGTGTCCATATCGTATATCATGCTAATATCATTTATCTCAAACATAATCTTCCTCCTACTCCTCTATCATATCTATGGTTTTAATCTTATAAAGTGTTGCCAGAATCGGTATCTGAAGCACACCCACTATAGCTGCGAAAACTGCTATTATCCTCACTATCTGGTCTGGATAAAACATCTGATAGCTAAGACCTAGATAAGCCAGCAAGTTCTCTCCTAAAAGTATCATAGCTACTATACTGACAATGGCTCCTATCACCATGCTTATGCCGAATATCATCATAAGCTCCCTCATCATCATGGAATATATTGCCTTTCTGGAATATCCTATGGATGAGTAGAGACAATATTCATTTACCCTGCTTCTCATAAATGATACATAAGCCACTACGATTGCTATAGTAAGGAACACAGTTATAACTATAAGGATTCCTGAGATCATATCCTCTAAGACACCCACCAAATCATTGTCATACAAATCTCTCCAGGCATTTACATCAAACACTTCATCCCAGGCAGTAAACTTTCCCCCTAGCTCCTCAACTACAACTGACATATCACAGTGTTCCTCATCACAAAGCACTACTATGTACCAGCCTGTATTGTTAAAGCCCTGTGGTGTACCAACAGTGGTAAAATTATCTGATTCAAGAGCACCCACTATCTTAAAGTTCTTGCCATAAATATCCTCCTTGAAGAAATCTCCCACCTTACATTCCTGATTCTTTAATACCTTGCTGTCCACAAGTATCTCACCTGAGCCTTCCGGAAGTCTACCCTCTACAAGCTTTGCTCCCATATGGTCTAGGTATGGTTCAATCATATCTACTTCAACCAGCGGAAACTTATATCCAATACCACCTGCTATACCGTTATAGGTAGAGTTTAAAACCTGAGTTTGGTAGGCATCTGTTATTCCCGGATAGGCTTTTAAGTCTTCCATGAACTTGTCTTTTCTTGCCTGAGCTGCTGCTGCAGCCTCCTCAAGAGTTTCATAGTCATCTATAGATATACCAAAGGTATCATAGTTAACACTTATAAAGGCCACCTTCTTAGGTTGCTCCAAGCACATAGGCCTAAAGCTTACCTCCGATGCCATAAATAAAAAGTTTATAATGTACATGGTCATAAATGATAGTGCTAATGCTATAATCAGCACCCAGACCTGCTTTTTGTTGTTCCGTATGAATTTTGATGCGGATAATTTGCTGTTCATTTTATCTTCTCCTTCTTCCATCTGTTGACTATATCTGTATTATATCAATGATAAAAAACAAAAAAAGTGACCACAGTCATATTCTTCCTATGACTGCAGCCACATTTAAGTCATATGACTAGGACTCCTTCAGAGCCACTATAAGCTTGACTCTGTCGTGAATTCCTGTCTTATCGTATATGTTGGATATGTAGTTTTTTACTGTTCCCTCAGAGATATAAAGTTTCTGGGCAATCTGCTTGTTGGTAAGGCCCTCCACCATAAGAGTGCAAATCTCCTGCTCTCTCTGAGTTATATCCCGAGCTAGATTTGATAAGTTAGGTGATTTATCGCCTTCATTAGTATTCTCTGTTTCAGCTTCCATGCTTGTCTTAACCCCTGGCCCGGCTTGGCTCATAAGCTGTGTAAGTCTAAGCATAACCTTCTGATCTAGAACCGTAACTCCGCCCATTATCTGGTTGATAGCACCAAGAATGGTATCCTTGCCACTATCCTTAAGCAAATATCCGTCAGCACCACCTGTTATGGCCTTGGTTATATTGTCATCATCATAGAATGTGGTAAGCACAAGTATCTTCACATCCTTATGCTTCTCTTTCATGTGACCTATAAGCTCGATTCCGCCCATACCCTTCATGTTAATATCAACTAAGGCTATGTCACACTCCGTGCCCTCTAGTATATCCAGTGCCTCTTTGCCGTCATTGGCCTTGCCCACTATCTCCATACCATTTAGGGACAGTATTATTTCTAAACTGTCCAAAAGCAAATTTTCATCATCAACTAACAATACCTTATACATATCTCTCACCTAACATCTAACTTATCATCATGTTTCATATCTTATTCGGCTATCAACGACAATTCAACAACTGCATTGAACCCATCCTCATTAGCAAATGTAGCCTCTCCGCCACACCTTTGCACATAAGAAACTATCTTCTTAAGTCCAAAGCCCTGCTGTAGCTTTAACTGACTATTTTCAGCATTATAATCGCTACTACCATTATCCTCCACTGATAACCTAATATGGCCGGCATCACCCTTTAACACAACCTTAAAATATGTGGCCGCACCGTGCTTTACCCCATTGGTAAGAAGCTCCATTAAAACTCCTGTCAAAAATTCGCTATGCTCATGAGAAACATTTACCTCATCAGGAAGCTCTTGATAAAACTCATCTACCTCAATGCTTGTATCCATAACAAATTCCTTAACTATATCCTTCATAGCAGCCTTTAAATCAGAGGCTGTGATTCCATCAGTCTCACTGTCTAAAACTCTAACCGCCTGCCTGATAGACTCTAAGCTTCCCCTAATTCGCTCATTGGCCTCATTCATCTTCTTCCTGGCATCCTCCGGCCTAACATCATAGAGCATATCCGCCGCATCCAATGTCATAACTGCCGCTGTTATGGAATGTCCCACGCTGTTATGAATATTTCTACTAATATTTTCACGCTCCATAAGTCTGGCATTCTTCTGTGCCAGGTAGCTTTGCTTAAGAAGCTCTCGGTTGGCTCTCTTCTCATGCATCTCGCTGATGTTTGACTTCATTAGTATGTTTTTGTCAGCGATTTTACGCTCCTCATATTTAGTAAGCATTAGCTTTATACCAAGCACTATAGCAAGTGAAGCTGCTAGAATTATAGCACCTACTATAATATGTGCCGTGTCATGCTCTTTGATTATCAAAAGATTAGCAACCATATATGTCACTACTGCCATAATAAGCCTAATCTTATTTTTTAACTCATCTAAGAGAAAGAATGCCACAAAACCCACCAAGCTTTGGGAGGCAAATGCGTACAAAGCTACAACAACTAGCTTGATGATAATAGCAAACTTACCTCTATCCTCGTCTAAAGATGTCATAGTAGTAACCACCATCAAAGCTCCTGCTACTATTATAAATAAAGCCGGATTGCTACACCTAAAGACACATAGTAGTGTTAGCAAAACTAATATTAAATTGTCTATGATGGTGTGTAGCATTATCGTATCATCCTCATCATAATTTACTCACAGACTATCTTTCTATAGTAAATACATTACCATTATCCATTTTAATCATAATAATATATTTATCACCAGCTTTAAACCACAAATCATCAGGAATACTGTGCTTTATAATTGTTCCACTTGCAGTCCAGCTTTTGATCCAAGTATATGGGTCACCTTCACCTGACATAACAAAAAGGTATCTGGACCCTCCTGCCGAAACTGTTGCTTCACTTCCATTATCTAACACAACTCTATATCCATCACCGTAAGCTGTAAATCCTGGCCTAAGGACAAAATGGTAGGTTCCATCCCTCTCTATAACCTGGAAATACTCATGTGAATTCTCTGGAGTAAGCTCTATTCTTTCCACCAAATACTGGGATTCAAATTCCGCCTGAGGTATTGAATCATATGGACCATTACCATCACCTTGCAATGGTTCAATATCCGTTCCTATCTCCAAGCTACCATTTGTACCCAGATTTTCTCCTTGCTCTTGATCTGGCGTTCCTACCTGAATTGCTCCCTGTGAATCCACATAATAGGTTTCTCCGGCATTACCCATAATTACTTGCTTTTCTGATGTAATTTCCACTGTACCTTCTATAATCTCCACTGTTGTGCACAATAAATCTCTATCATAGGTAGCTCTGAAAATAGTACCTCTAACACCAAGAATTGCATTAGGTGTTTCCAGTTCAAAGGTGGAATCCTTGTTTAATTTGTTATCGATGGTAATAAGGGCAGAACCATATTCCAAATGAATGATAATACCACCCTTTTTCTCATTTCCTGTAGCAGATATAGAAAATCCGGTATTTTCCTCCGCCAAAATGTGCTTATCTCCATCTGCTAGAAGAAGTGCATTGGATGTTTCACCTGTAGCAACTCTATCACCTGACTTTAGGTGTATACCACTGAATATTTTCACAGGCTTATCTTCACGTTTTAATTCCACTGTACCTTCTACTGAATCAATAGCAATTAGTCTATACACGTCTTTTTTATTTGCAATTAATACTACCACTGCAATAATTGACAAAGCAACAATAATAACTGCCACCATTAAAATTGTTTTCTTCTTACTGTTCATATTTATATCTGCTCCCACTGTTCCTGCTTAAAGCCCACTGAAATATAGGTTTTATACTCCTTTGTCTGTCCATAATTATTCCCCCCAGTAACATATCTTTATATTATAATTTTAGTACTAATGCCAAATTAGTCAACATTAAGTTAGGCTTTTTGTCCTTTTTCATTCGCTTCTTAAATCAAAACAGGCAACCATCTCTGGCTACCTGTTTGTATTAAAGCTTCTATTTAATTTCCTCTCGTCTTTTTTCCTGAATAAATTTTCTATAATCTCTAGGACTCATCTTGTACTCTTCCTTAAATACACGATTAAAGGTTCTTATACTGTCAAACCCACACTCTAATGAAACCTCGGTAATTGAAAGATTTGTATTCTCCAGATAGGAAACTGCATAATTAAGTCTGGTCTTGTTTATATATTTGCAAAAGCTACAATGAAATGTTTTAGCGAATATACGGGATAAAACATATTTGTTTACTCCCAATTCAAGTGCCATTTTGTCTAGATATATACTCTCCCTAAAATTTGCTGCCACATAGGAAACCACATTGTAAATCAAATCATCATCCTTAACCAATTCCTTCTCTACTAATTTTACTGTGGTTACCACATACGCCATTATCATCTGTGCATAGGCGTGACTCATGGTGAAGTTGACTGCTTGTGCTTTAGTAAGCATTTTTATAGCTGACACAATATCATCCTGTAGCTTACTCTTTGGAATAACCGGATTTTCAGGGCAATACCTCTTTAAGTCCTCTTGAAGTCCTACCAGCAAAGAAGGCTCAATAAATAGGTATATGGCTTTGTTTGTACCTTCTGTAAATACCTGATAGTGATGCACCGTATTAGGAAATACTATCCCCAAATCCCCTTCATCCATATGATAAAGCTCTTTTCCAACACCTAACTCCACACTTCCCTTAGTAACATACACCACCTCAATCGCCTCATGCAAATGAGGTGGCACATGCACAGAGTTTTTGTATTCATAGGATATTTCTTTGTTTTTCGTCTCGTAGGTTGGGTACATGACTAAACTCCTATCCAAAAACTTTCAAAAATTAATTACAAAGCAGATATAAATCTCTTAAAGGCTTCCTGTCCTTCTTCTGTGCGCTTATATACCCCTGAACACTCTAATACCTGAACGAAAACCTTTGCGATTTCATCCTTTATAATTTGATGAACATTTTCAGTGGTAATAGAATAATTATCTCTCCACTCATCCACCCAGTCAGCGTGCTTTTCTATTTCATCTATAGCGTGAATATCCTTTCCTGCTACAATTGCTTCAGCAAGCAGCTGCATCTCACTCTTTAACCTTGCAGGTAGTACTGCAAGTCCCATTACCTCTATTAGCCCTATATTTTCCTTCTTGATGTGATGAAGCTTCTCATTAGGATGATACACTCCCCAAGGGCACTCCTCTGTGGTAATATTATTACGAAGCACCAAATCCATCTCATACATATTGCCATTCATTCTGGCAATTGGTGTAATAGTATTATGAGGTTCTCCATTAGTCTGGCTATAGATAAATGCATCCTCATCTGTATAGCTACGCCACTTGTTTAATATATGGTCAGAAGCTTCAACTATTCTATCAGGATTCTCACTTTGTAATCTTATAACTGACATAGGCCATTTAACTATGCCTGCTGTCACATCCTCATAGCCTTTTATATCAAACTTAAACTCATAAGGTGCCTTAGCCATGGCAAATGTATAAGAACCACCCTGAAAATGGTCGTGACTTAATATTGAACCACCCACTATAGGAAGGTCAGCATTTGAACCAACAATGTAGTGTGGAAACTGTCTCACAAAGTCTAAGAGCTTACCAAACAAAGCTTTGTCTATCTTCATTGGAGTATGCTCCTTATTAAATACTATACAGTGCTCGTTATAGTATACATATGGGGAATACTGGAAGTAGTAATCACAACCACAAAGCTGTACAGGAATAATTCTATGATTTTGTCTGGCAGGATGCGAAAAGTGACCTGCATATCCCTCATTTTCCTCACAGAGCAAGCATTTTGGATAATCATTTTTCTTGGCAGTTGCTGCCTTAGCTATATCTCTAGGATCCTTCTCTGGCTTAGAAAGATTAATTGTAATATCAATCTGTCCATACTCTGTATCAGTTGTCCACTTTTCATCCTTAATTATTCTATCTCTTCTGATATAATTCGTGTCCTGACTAAGCTTGTAATAGTAATCAGTGGCTAACTTAGGATTCTCATTATAAAGCTTCTTAAAGCTTTCTCTAACCTGTGACGGCATAGGAGTTATTAATCCCATGATTTTTGTATCAAATAAATCCTTAGAGGTTATGGTGTCATCCTCCATAAGGCCCTGCTTTAAAGCATATTCCATCATGTCAGACAAAATAAGATGAATCGGCCTAACCTTTTCCTCACTCCATACAAACTCCTTCTTGTCAAATAGCTCTAGCAATCTATTAATTACATACACCCTGTCATCACATGAGATAAGTCCATTTTCCATACCATAGCTTACTAATTCTGATATTAGCTTATCCATACCAAAACCCTCCTTATACTAATAACCATTTGGATGATTTTCATGCCACTTCCATGCTGTTTCAATTATTGTGTGTAAATCTGCGTATTTTGGATTCCATCCTAATATGTCCTTTGCCTTCTGGCTTGATGCTATAAGAGTGGATGGATCTCCAGCCCTTCTAGGCTCCTCCTTAGCAGGTATCGGATGCTTTGTAACCTGACGTGCTACATCTATTACCTCTTTTACAGTAAATCCAACTCCATTTCCAAGGTTAAATATATCGCTGTTTCCACCCTTTGCAAGATACTCCATGGCAAGAATATGTGCCTGAGCCAAATCATTTACATGAATGTAATCTCTCACGCAGGTTCCGTCCTTAGTGTCATAGTCATTTCCAAACACTGATATATATTCTCTCTTTCCATTTGGCACCTGCAATATAAGAGGAATCAAATGTGTCTCTGGATTATGGGCTTCACCAATTTTTCCGTTTGGATGAGCGCCACAAGCATTAAAGTATCTAAGAGATACATATCTTAGATTGTGAGCTATGGAAGTCCATTTAAACATCTTCTCCATGGAAAGCTTTGTCTCTCCATAGCAGTTAGTAGGTAATGTTCTGTCAGTTTCCATTATAGGAATACTCTCCGGTTCTCCATATGTAGCAGCAGTTGACGAAAATACAATCTTATCGATTCCATGTTCTACCATACTCTCAAGCAAAACCTCTGTTCCACATAAATTATTATTGTAATACTTAAGTGGATTGGTCATACTCTCACCTACCTGTGAGCTTGCCGCAAAATGTATAACTCCATCTATCTTCTCCTTTGAAAACACCTCATCTAAGAATTTTCTGTCACGAATATCCCCCTGGTAAAATTTTGCCTCAGGATGAACTGCTTCCTTAAAACCAGTCAAAAGATTATCAGCTACTACAACCTGATGACCTGCATCTATAAGCTCGTAAACTGTATGTGAGCCGATATAACCTGCTCCACCTAATACCAAAATATTCATAACTTACACCCTCCTATTCAATCACCTTAATACCACCATATTTTCTAATTCTTAAAGCCTTACATGAGCCCTCTCCGAAAATAGCATCCATCTGCATCTTATAAGGCAGTACCATCTCATTTTTCACAAACGCCTGTATAGTACCTGCAAAGCCACCACCATGAACTCTGCTTACACCGTTTGATTTCAGTGTTATATCACTCATTAAAAGTGCCACTGATATATTCTGATTTGCTACATCACAATTAGCATATACATTTTGCAAATATTTAAATGAGGAATCTCCTGATGCTTTTACAGTATCTAAAAACGCTCCCATTTCTCCCTGCCTAAGAGCATCTACTTCCTTTTTTACTCTCTCATTTTCCTCAAAGAAATGCATAGCTCTTATTACACTTCTATCCCCAAGCTTTTCCCTTAAGACCGGTATTGACTTTATCACATCCAGTTGCTCTACTTCACGAAGAACTGACTTACCAAAATAGGTTGCTACTGCTTTCATCTCCTGTGGTATCGCCGCATATTCATGGGTTAAATCTGCGTGAGACCCCTTTGTATCTGTTATACATAAGCTATATCCATAATCACTCATATTAAAATCAAGCTTCTCAACCTGTGGATTCGTTGGATCCTCAAAGTCTATATGCACCAGATTACCTACTGAACAAGCCATCTGATCCATAAGTCCACATGGTTTTCCAAAGTATACATTTTCTGCATACTGGCCTATAATAGCAATTTCAATGGCTGATATGCTCATATTATTAAATAATCCTGATAAAATAGTTCCAACTAAGGTTTCAAATGCCGCTGATGAGGAAAGTCCTGCACCAATTAACACATCACTGGTAGCGTAAGCACAAAATCCTCCAACCTTATAGCCTCTTTCTACAAAGCCTGCAACAACACCCTTAATTAAGGCCTTTGTGGTTTCCTTCTCCTCTTCCTTAATTTTCAGATCATCTATGGAGATTACAACCTCATCATAGTCATCAGAGATGATTTTGATTAACCCATCCTCAGTTTTTCTTGCTACGCCTATGGTATCAAGATTAATTGATGCAGCCAGAACCTCTCCGTGCTGATGGTCGGTGTGATTTCCACCCACCTCACTTCTACCTGGAGCACTGTAAAGCTCTGCCTCGCCAGCTCCGTAAGAGTACTCAAAGTGCTTGATTGCTTGAACATAACGATTTCTCTGATAATCAAGCATTCCCTCATCCACATATATATCAATTAGCTTTTCGTCAAGCTTTCCTGCCTGAATTCTTTCAATCATAACCTCTGTATTCATATTGACACCCCTTTTTTATTCTAAGAAATCACAAATGAATATGTGATATCTTCCTCTGCACTAATATGATAATCAGCTTCAACATCGCTACCCCAGCTGTCTATTCCACCTACTCCTCTCACTGCTCCATAAACACAAAGAACAGTTCTTCTTGCAGGCGGTAGCTCCTCATGGTGCATAGCATTCTCTATCTCGCTGGCAGTATATGGCAGACAGGAAAATGCAAATGGCTTATCTGCCTTCTCAATTTTAAGCACCTGCTTACTATTATCCTTTCTGCTATTGTTAAGGCTTGTGTGTCTGGTTATCTCAACCCAATCAGTTTCCATTCTCATGCCACATTCCTGTGGTACAAGGTATGGTGTAAGACTTAAATCATCTACCTCATATACCCCATGTGTTGCCCCTGCCATTCTATCTGGATATGTTTCTCCTGAGAGACCTTCATACATATATTTATCAGCTAATGTTGGCATAATAAATCTTAATCCGAATACAGGTAGCTGTGGCAAGCCCTTCACACCCTTATAGGATACCTTCACTGTGATACGACCCTCACTGTTCACATCATATATTACTTCTACCGTAGTTGCCGGTGTTGTAACAGTTTTATATTCAAATTTCACTACCACGTTATCCGCTGGAACATCTCCACCGTAGCGGTTATTGTCCGGAGCACAAGGCTTTCCCTGTGACACTCCGTCTGTAATAACCTCCACATTAGTACAGCCTATAAACATATCTGCTGCCAGCCAGCTACCACTCTTTATGTGAAAGCTACTTCCTCTGTCATTATCTGTAAGAGCTCTCCAAAATGTAGGCTTAGGACAACGGTACAACCACTCGTAACCATTTTTCATAATGGATTCAAGTCCGCCCTGTGAGTAGGAGAAGATATAATCAAAGCCTTCTCCGTGTACGCCCAATGTATAATCCCCATATACAATTCTTAATGCTTTAAATATACAACCCATAATAATACCTCACTTCCTGCATAGCCGGTTTTTCCCTTCTATCTGCAAAAACAATTCCGTTACCCGAAAACTCATAATCAGATGGTCTGTCGTCGAAATCTCCACCGTATCTCAAAACATCTCTTCCTGTAAGCTCATCCTTTACAAATAACGCCTGGTCTATAAAATCCCATATAAATCCGCCCTGATACATCTCGTATTTATCTATAAGCTTCATATATGTACCCAGACCTCCCATTGAGTTACCCATATCATGCATAAACTCACACAGGATGTAAGGCTTCTTAGCACTATTAATAAGATAATCCTCTACCTCACTTGGTTTTGCATACATACGGCTTTCCATATCAGATATAGTTTCCTCATAAGCTCTATTGTAGAAGGAGCTTTCATAATGAACTAATCTTCCATCATTCTTATCCTTAAAATACTTATTCATTGCCTCTATATCATCACCTGCATAAGACTCATTTCCCAATGACCAGAACAATATAGATGTGTGATTTTTAAATGTCTCAAAGTTATTTCTTGCTCTGTCAATTACCGCTTCTCTCCACTGTGGTATGGAACCTGGTACATTACAGGATGGCTCAATTGCTCCTAACTTTTGGAAGGATCCATGACTTTCCAAGTTTGTCTCTGACATCAAGTATATTCCTTCCTCGTCACACATATAGTACCAAGGAATCTGATCCGGATAGTGACAGGTTCTGACTGCATTAATATTATTTTTCTTAATGCATTCCATGTCTAAAATCATTTCTTCCAAGCCCATAACACGTCCGGTTTTAGGATTCCACTCATGTCTGTTCACACCTAATATAACCAGTCTCTTTCCATTCAGGTGCATAACCTTATTAATTATCTCAAGCCTTCTAAACCCTATCTTATATGGTACAACCTCCTGAAGCTGACCATTTTCATATATCTCGACAAAGGTATTGTAAAGATATGGATTATGATTGTCCCAAGGAATTACCTTCTCAACTTCAACAGTTACAGAGCCTTCCAGCATACCAGCTACGTCTGACAGCGAAATGTCCTGACACAGAATTTTTGTTCCCAGCTTATCAGCAAGTATAAGCTTTGCGCTTCTTGAACCATCTTTAACAGCTGATACCTTAACATCCACTCTAATCTGACCACTTGCATTATCCTGGTTAAGAATAGGCTGAATCCACATATCCTCTATGTGAGTATCAGGAATTGCCTTAAGAGTTACATTTCTAAATATTCCAAAAAATCTAAAGAAATCCTGATCCTCTAAGAAGGCAGCTGTACTCATCTTATGTACCTGCACTGCAAGCACATTATTTTTCTCCCTGATATAAGGAGTAAGGTCAAATTCTGATGGTGTAAAGCTATCCTCAGCGTAACCTATGAATTCACCATTCAGCCATACATACATGGCTTCCTCCACACCCTCAAAGCATATGCGAATTCTCTTTCCCTGCATATAATCCTCAAGGTCAAAGGTTTTAATATAGGAGCCTACCGGATTATACTCCGCTTCACTAAACATTCCTGCACCATCACCGGCACCCTCTATACTGTGCGCCCCTCTAAGATATCTTTTTCCTTCCCATGGATACTGAGTATTGATGTACCTTATCTGGTCATAGCCCGCTAACTCAATGTGTCCCGGAACCATAATCTTGTCAAAATCGTCTCTGTCATAATCCACCTGATAGAAATCCACAGGTCTTTCCATAGGATTTATGCTGAACTTAAAATCCCAGCTTCCATTTAAGGATTGTGTAAGCTTATTATCCTTCTTCTCTAAATCTCCGTAGCTTAGATAATAGCTGTGGTCGCTGTGGGCATCTATCTGATTTACCCTAAACACCTCCGGATTGTCTAACCATCTTATATCTGCCTTCATACTGTTCACCCCTTCAATAAATTTCTAATCCATATACTGTGATAATCTTTCCTCTGCCTTTTGATGCTTCTCAAGCTTTGCATTTGCCTCCTCAACATTTAAGAATGAGAGAATAATAGTTATGATTAAGTCAAAGGCAAATGGGAGCCAGAGATACATTATGTTCATCATGCTGATACAGCTATCCGGCTGAACCGGTGCGTTATTGATATATCCGCTCATATCAAGCAACCATCCTGAAAGTGCAACTCCAATACCACCACCAAGCTTAGTACCAAATGATGTGCATGAGAACATTGAACCGTCGATTCTCTTACCATCCTTAAGGTATGTATGCTCTGAACAGGAAGCTATAACCGCTCCAACATCTCCCTGCCAAGGACCCTCTCCAAGTGATGTAAGTACTGTGAACAAAAGCATCAAAGGAACACTTCCAAGATATCCGGCAACCACAAGACCTAATCTACAGGCTGTTGCAAACATATAGCTGAGCTTGTTTACCTTATACATTCCCTTCATCTTTGCCACAAGGGTTGGTGTAATGGCAAGTGCAATAATAAGTGGAATGTTGATTGCCCAGGAGAATACTCCAAACAGCTTCTGGTTAAGAAGTACATATGTCATAAAGTATGTTCCAACGCTTACCATAGCTGCACGTAGCTGCTGAAGAATATATATAACAACTATCATTAAAAAATATTTGTTTGACACAAGAAGCTTAAAGGTCTGTCCAAGTGTAAGCTTGCTGTCTTCCTCGTTAATCTCACCATCCCTAAGCTCCTCCTCTGAAAGCTCCTTTACTGAGAAGCAGGATAGTGTGTTTGTGATGATACCCACGATACAATATATTATTGCAATGGCTCTCCAGCCTGCTGCTCCACCACCTAATGCCTCAACAGCTCCAAATGTTATGGACTGAATTAACAGGTTTGTACCGAATGAGAACATGAATCTGAATGAGCCCATCTCAACTCTTTCCTTGCTGTTCTTTGTTACAAGAGATGTAAGTGCTGCATATGCTATGTTGTTAGCTGTATAGAACACTGCGTTAAGTAGTGTATATGCTATAAAGAACCACGCATACTGTGCTGTCTTACCCATAGTAGTTGGAATTGCAAATACTCCAAATAGTGTTACCGCGCATCCAAAGAATCCATAAAACATCCAAGGTCTTGCCTTACCCATCTTACTTTTTGTTCGGTCAATCATGGAACCAAAGAACACATCTGATATTCCATCGAACAGCTTTGACACTGCAATCAGAGTTCCTACAATTCCTGAGTTTAAGCCTACTGTGTCCGTCAAATAAATCATTACGAAGGAGGTAAGGAATGCATATACCACATTACCTGCTATATCTCCCGAACCGTACCCCACCTTATTATACCATTTCAGATATCTTTTTTCTTCCATAAAATTCTTCCTTCCTTTCATCTTTGTTTTGTGTTGGTTTCCGTTTCTTTATTTTGTAAGCTTATTATATTTTATTATATATACAAAATACATATCTTAGATTAGACAAAACATGCACAAAATGATACAATAGCATAAAGCAACCAGTAAATTGGTGGTGATTTATTAATTTTTATGCACTAAATTATACTGAGCCGACTCGATATCCGATTATTCATATGCACAAAATCAAACAATACCTAATACTCATCAAAGGAATTAGTGTCATCAGAAAGGAGTAGCTATGTACACAAGTAATGCTTATTTAAATAACTCAACACTTGATATTAAGGACAAATCAAAACCACTTATTGTCACAAGCTGTGGAACATATCATCTATTTACCAAGCCTAAGCTACCTACCTGGCGTCCCAGAGGGCGATTAGATTTCCAGCTTTTATATATTGCAGCGGGAAAGGCACATTTTCATTTTGATGGAAAGGAAAAAATTGTCACCGCCGGCCATATGGTTTTATACAGACCTAAGGAGCCTCAAAAATACGAATATTACGGTGAGGATCAGACTGAGGTTTACTGGGTTCATTTCACCGGAAGTGATGTAACAAATATTTTGAACTCCTACGGATTAACCAAGGGGAAGCATGTTTTTTATTGCGGAAAGGGCCTAGACTACCAAAACCATTTTAGAACCATGATTCAAGAGCTGCAGATGTGTAAGGATCACTATGAACAAATGCTTGAGATGCACCTAAGAACAATTTTTATTATGATGCACCGCCATCTTATGACAGATACCAGGCACAATAACAGTCCTATTGCTGATGACATAGACATTGCCGTTATGTACTTTAACCAACACTACAACGAGGAAATATGCATAGAGGAATATGCCGAAAGCAACGGTATGAGCACCAGCTGGTTTATCAGAAAATTTAAGGAATATACAGGATTTTCACCATTGCAATATATACTTTCCGTAAGAATATATAATGCGGAGGCACTACTTAAGGATGACCAGCACAATGTTACTGAAATATCCAGCATTGTAGGCTATGATAATCCTTTGTACTTTAGCAGAATATTCAAAAAGGTTAAGGGATTATCTCCTTCAGAATACCGCAAGAGTATTAATAAATCACTTGATATATAGCTATAATAAAACAAGACTCATAAAAGCAAAGGAGCAACACCTCTCGTCTAAGGTGTTGCTCCTTTTGCAAGAATTGTCCACTTTTCATATTTTTTTGGCTAGCAATGCTTTTTGATTAAGCTTATACTGAGCCCAGAAAGTATGGAAAGGAGATGACAATTATGAAGAATTATATTCACAACTTACTTTCATTCTACGAGGATTTTTTAAAGCACAATTTATACAGACCTTAGTTACATTTCCTCCCACTGTGCCTGCTTAAAGCCCACTAATACCTTATCATCCACTACAAGAAGTGGACGTTTTACTAGCATACCATCTGTGGCAAGTAACTGTAACATATCTTCCTCACTCATAGTAGGAAGCTTATCCTTAAGCTGAAGCTCCTTGTACTTTAAACCGCTGGTATTGAAGAATTTCTTAAGGGGAAGTCCGCTTAATTCATACCAACTTTTTAACTCCTCATAGGTAGGGTTGTTCTCTACTATATGACGCTCTGTATATTTCTTACCCTGCTCATCTAACCATTTTTTTGCCTTCTGACAGGTTGAACATTTTGGATAACATAAAAATAACATTGTATATACCTCCGTATTTCATATTTCGATGTGTATCATTACTTAATTACTGTTCGCACACCATTATATACTCTTCTTCATTCTCATCTATAATCTTAAAGCCCACTTTCTTATACATCCTTACAGCATAGTTTTCCTTTTGAACTGCTAATGATGCTTTCTGATAGCCTCTGTTCTTTAATTCTATCAGCATTTGCTTCATCATGCTAGTCCCAATTCCCAGACCACGATATTCTTTGTATAAAGATATGGCAAAGGACGGTACTCCATCCTCCACGTGTCCATAGTCATCCATGATTCGCACCCAAACTGCACCAACCACTCTGCCAGATACCTCAGCTACAAAGCATATATCTCCATCACGTTCTCCGAAGCTTTCCACATACACCTGTAGCTCCGGTGCTTTGATTATATCCTTAGGTGGGGCTTCAACTCCTTCAGGGATGAATATTGCTTCGTATAGAAAATCATCTAGCTGAGAATATTCCTGAAATGTCATTGGCCTTATTGTGTAACTAAGCTCACCATCGCTAATTTCTTTAGTATTGACGTGTAACATCACCTGCTCCATATCATAATCCTTCGCTCTAAGCACAACTGCATTCTCTCCTATCACTTCCCTTATGATAGTTAGTTCCAGCTCCTGTCTATGTTTAAAATGGTTAACCAAATCATCAAAGCACTTTAGTCCATATTTCCTTCCATAAGGTGAATCAGCCAAATACCCCCGCATCATGTCATACCACAGTTCGTTTCCTTCCTCATCGCTGCGTTCCTTTTTTATGATATTAATGCTTTCCTCCAAATTATCATTCATTAGATACAGCAACATAAATTTCTCTTTATCAACCAGCTTAAATAACTCACCATAAAACTCTATTATTTCATCATCACTAATCATATGGAACAGAATCAAATCCTCCATTATATTCTGGAAAAATGAACACTCAAATAGATACCCTGCTTCTGTGAAATTACTAAATCTTGTTAATATAATACATTTAAGCTCACTCCAGGACTTCCTTCCGTTGTACACCTCATAATTCTCCAAATCCTTATGAAACCCAGGAATGTCAGTGATTATTCTAGTGTAGGTAACAACATAATGTTCCTGCTCTTTAACAGTATTTTTTACTATATCATCTTTTATAGGACTATACTTTTCCAACACAGCTTCGTATTCTTCTTTAGACATATAAGCACACCAAGCCAAATCCACCGGACAGTAGTCACCCTCTCTGCATATGTTTAGACCAGGCTTTGATTTATAAATATTATTTACCAGGGTGCTCTTTCCAGAGCCTTGGATACCTTCTACGAATATATTTTTCATACATCAACTCTCCCTTCCCAGCTATAGCTCAACTACCTTAGTTGCTATTTTCTCACAAAATCTGACATCATGCTCAACAAACAACATAGTAGGCTGATACTGTAAGATTATCTTTTCCAGCTGCATACGCGAAAACACATCAATATAATTTAATGGCTCATCCCAGATATAAAGGTGTGCCGGCGTAAGTAAGCTTGTTGCTAACAGCACCTTCTTTTTCTGTCCCTCTGAATAATTTTCTATGTTCTTTACGAACTGCTCCCTTTCAAAATCAAGCTGTCTAAGTATGGAACAAAACAAGCTCTTGTCCAAATTATGCTCCTTGCAGTAATTTTCAATATTTCCTTTTAATCCCGCAGTCTCCTGACCAACATAGGAAATAACAAGACCACTTGCCACTTGGCAGATTCCTTCTTCTGTTACATTCATAGATATCATATCTGGGTTACATTTTTGCAAGATGCTCTTAATCAATGTTGTTTTTCCGCTTCCATTTTTCCCTGACAGTACAACTCTATCCCCTTTTTCAACAGCAAAGGATATTTCATTAAGAACTGTTTTCTCGGAGTTATTATATCTCACACAATAATCCCTCACATCAACCAGACGCTTCTTGTGATGCGTAAGCTGAACCAATTTCAAATCCACTGGGGATTCTATATCCTGCAAAAGGCCCTCTTTTTCATCAATCTCACGCTGGATACGTTTCTCCATCTGTTTTACTCTGCTCTGCATTTTCTTGGTTTTTGCACCTATGTAACTCCTTGTGCTAAGACATCTGTCATGCTCTTTTATTGGGTCAAATCCTATTTTTGTACCTTCGTTCTTATCAGCCCATCTTGCAACACGATACGCAGCACGATTTAGCTTCTGAATTTCCTTCAAATGCTTTTCGTTCTCTGCCAAGGCAAATTTATCTTTCTTCTCCTTATTCTCCCACCAAACTGAGAAATTTCCATTTTGCACATCAATACTGCTTCTGTTCAACACTAGACAATGATCCGTACAAGCATCCAGCAAATCTCTATCGTGGGAAACAAGTATAAATCCCTTCTTAGAAGCCAGATAGTCCTTCACACTCTCACGTGCAGCTTTATCCAGGTGGTTTGTTGGCTCATCTATGAGCAAGAATTCATTTTCCTCTGAAAATAAAATAGCAAGCAATGCCTTTGTTCGCTCTCCTGGACTTAATGTACAAAAGGGTCTATACAAAATATCTGCTTCCTCAGAAAGCTCACTAAGTTCACAGATTACCCTCCACATTTCACATCCCGGCTTCAGCTCCTCCATAAAGTCAGCCACAGAAAGTTCCATCTGTTGCTCTGTAATGTGATAAGGAAAAAGATCAAACTTTGTTGATGTATGAATACTCCCTTCAAATGAATATTTCCCCATAAGAAGGTTGAGAAAAGTAGTTTTACCCTTTCCATTTCTCCCTACAAAACCTAGCTTCCAATTTGTATCTATGGAAAATGAAACATTTTCGAAAACAATATCAAAGCTTCCCTCATAACCGAAGGTAAGATTATTTACATTAATTTGTGCCATATAACTTCCTCCTTTCATGGTTCCACGCAATAAAAAAGAACCATTTGTTGCCAAACAGTTCCATTACATACTATAACCTCTAATTTTTTGTAGAAAGAGCCACTGAATGCACCTGCGCCTTTCACACTTCTTCAAATTTTATGCACAATCACATCACATGCAAAGCATGTTCAGTGATGGACATTCGCCAAATGGATTTTCATGCAAGCATGAATCCACTTGGCTCATTGTTAACACAAAAAGAGAGGTTATGAGAACATAATCCACTTTTGGCAACACGAAAAATAGAATGAGCACTACGCTCATACCTAAGTAAATCTTCATGTAATCAAAAGTAAATTATCTTCTCATCTTTTCACCTCTCTCCTTAAGATATGTTTATGGTAGCATTACCAGAGTTGACTGTCAATATATATCTTTTTTCTCTTCGTATCGATTCTTTGTCAATGCAGCTTAAAAGGTATACATACTCACTCATCCTCACACATGATATACTTATCTCCAATTCCTAAGCCGTCTATCAGGTCTTTGATTAGTTGAATTCCTTCCTTTGCTATGACAAAATCTTTATCATATATTATCTTGTCTATGCTATTTACATCAAATTGTCTAGTTCCGTTGATAGCCACGATAACCTTCCCTTCTCCAAATCTAACTCCCATACTTCTGTTCTGATTTTGAAGAATCAGCAGGTGTTCTATCATTTCTTGGGTTAATATTTCGTGAGTTTGAGCTGGTTCTGCTGAAAAAACATCAAAATTATCATTGAATAAAAAATCATCAACATCCACTCTGCGGTCATTTATATTGAGCCAGCTTTCGTATCCTCGAGAAAAAACCTTTACATTTTGAACATTTATTTTGTCTGTTCTAAATTCAAAGATTCTTCCATCAAAATACTTCGTAATGCTGGATTTTTCACCTATGTAAGTTTCGTTCTGTATAATAACATCTGCCTGGCGAACACCAACCCCCTTGTAATGACCTTGAAAATAATTGTTTGAATAATATATATTACCTATCTTAATTATTCCAAATGTACCAACCTCTATGTCTGTGAAACCACGGTCCTGTTCATAATATGCATGTTCTATCATTGAACTTAATAAATCATCGTATAGTTCCTTACTCTTTTCTTTTTGCTTAGCAGATCCACTTACCCATATAGCCGCAATCGGCCCCGTTACAATAATCATAATATATGTAATGATAGTCATAATTTCATCTTCTTTTATCCACTCAGGTAGAAGAAAATAAATCAAATAAAATAAACCAACCAAAAGAAGAGCTATTCTAGACCCTAATATATTCATCCTTATACCTTTAAGTTTTCTAATTGCATCACTATTATCCATATATATTTCCTTGTCCTCTCCCTATCTCTTCATTTACATGATTTTACTCTGACACCAATCCTAACCCCTCTATCAGATCTATGGCAATTTGAATTTCAGTTTCCATTACGGCTATTTTTTCTTCATAACTCACATCCTCCATACTTGCTACTTCGAAGGGTCGTGCACCATTGATAGCTACATATACCAGCCTTTCATCGAATCTAACACCAATACTCCTATTCATGTTTTGAAGAACCTGTAAATGTCCCATCAATTTATCAGTTAGAAACTCTTGAACTTCCGATGGGTCTGAAGCGAACACATCAAAATTATCATTAAAGAATAGTCTATCAACATCCACCCTAGAATCATTTATATCAAGCCTGCTATCGAATCCCTTGGAAAAAATTTTTACATTATTTGCGGTAATCTTATCGGTTGTAAATTCCAATACTCTTCCATCAAAGTATGTTGTAGTCTCCCAATTATCATTTTTATAATCATCTCTATATATAACAACATCAGCCTGACGAACGCCAACGCCCTTGTATGTACCCTTAAAATAATTATTTGAATAATACTTTTGATCTAACTTAATTATTCCAAAGGTATTAAACTCTACATCTGAGAATCCTCGTTCCGGTTCATAAAGAGAACAGTCTAGCATACTACACCATTCTCTTTCGCACAAAAACTCGCACCGCTCCTTTATCTTTTCCACTCTCTTTTCACATGCTAAAAACGCAAAAATAAATAATACCAAAACACCTATGATAAGATATACCTTTATCACTTCATTAATCAATAAAACCTTAGCAACGAATACCACAATAATGGCAGCAACCATAAATGGAATCATTCTATACGCAATAATCTTTTGAGTTAGACTATTAAGTTTTTCAACTCTCTCTCTTTTTTCCATATGTTATTCCCCCTCATCATTAACTCCATACCATTATACATATATTCCAACCTATGTACAAATAAAAATACAAAAACCTAGCATTTTAGGTATTGTAAGCGCTTACATTTTATTGTAGAATGACTTTATTATTTTCAAAATAGGAGGTAAATATTTTGCACGGAAACATTATTGTCGGACAATCCGGCGGACCAACTTCTGTCATCAACTCCAGTTTAGTTGGAGTTTACAAAACAGCCAAAGATCGTGGAGCAAAAAAGGTGTACGGTATGCTTCACGGTATCAAGGGTCTGTTAGATGACCAATATGTAGATTTGTCTGACCACATTAAGACTGATCTTGATATTGATTTACTTAAGAGAACTCCATCATCCTTCCTTGGTTCTTGTCGTTACAAGCTTCCATCAATAAGTGAGGGCAAGGAGGTTTATGAGAAGATTTTCGCCAAGCTTAAAGAGCTTGACATCGAGGCATTTTTCTACATAGGTGGAAATGATTCCATGGACACTATCAAGAAGCTGTCTGATTATGCAATCCTAGTTGACAGCAACATCAAATTCATGGGAGTACCAAAAACCATCGATAATGATTTAGCAACTACTGACCACACTCCAGGCTACGGAAGTGCTGCAAAGTACATTGCTGCAGTTACTAAGGAAATCATTCGTGACGGCCTTGTGTATGATTATCCACAGTTTACTATCATTGAGATTATGGGACGTAACGCAGGCTGGCTTACTGCTGCCGCTGCCCTTTCTAAATCAGAGGACTGCGAAGGCGTAGATATGATTTTCCTACCTAAGGTTCCATTTGACATTGATAACTTCATGGAGAAGGTTAAGGCGCTAAGCAAGAAAAAGAATTCTATAGTTATAGCTATTTCAGAGGGAATAAAGGTGGCTGATGGTCGATATGTATTTGAGCTTGCAGACCATGTTTCATTTACAGACGCGTTCGGACATAAGCAGCTATCTGGTTCGGCTAAATTCCTGGCTAATAAAATCGGGGCTGAGTTAGGTGTCAAAACTCGTGCAATTGAACTTAGTACATTGCAAAGAAGCGCTGCACACATGACTAGCCGTGTAGATATCACTGAGGCCTTTCAGGTTGGTGGTGCTGCTGTTAAGGCTGCATTCGAAGGGGAAACTGGAAAGGTTATCGTACTTGAGCGAGTTTCTGATGACCCATACATCTGTATTACTAATTCACAGGATGTAAGAAAGATTGCAAATATAGAGAAGAAGGTTCCTGTAGAGTGGATTATCAATGATAACACTTACGTATCAGATGAGCTTATCCACTACATCAGACCTCTCATCCAGGCGGAGCTTTCACCGGTAATGGTTGATGGTCTTCCTAGACATTTGAAGCTTAATTTGTAATCTAGGTTATGGAATAACAAAAATCACATATAAGAGAATGTAATAAAGGTCAATGGACACATTCTAATAATGTGCCATTGACCTTTTACTTATTGTTCATCTAATAGTTACTCAGTTCTTGTCAATACATAAACCACTGAAAATTCAGTATTACCTATATATTGACAGGAAGAATATCCTGCATTCTTAGCATAGGAAATATAATCTTCTATAGTGTTCACTCTTTCCAAATTATCAGGGTCTAACGCCCCTTCGTTAACATACAATAGAATCTGATTATCTTTATCAAACCAACCCAAATTATCTATGGTTTTATAATCTGCAATGTATATCTCATCATGCATTGACAATGCATAGCTATCACTAACATATTGATAACTTATATCTGTAACATATATGGCGTTTGTACCAGCATATTTTTCCTCTATAATATTAGGAACCACTGCATTATCTTCATATAGATATGAAGGCTCTTCTTGCACTGTGTAGGATAATATCACACCAATTATAAGTAAAATACTTACAATATATTTTATACATCTATGCTTAAAATATTTATCAATATAATCTATGACGAAAACAACTGTCAAAATAATAAGAGGGTATATTCCAAACAAATATCTTGCAGTAATATATGCCGCGGTCTTACTAATTAAAACAAAGGATATCAACGTGGTTATACCTATGGACCAGCGAATTATGCTTATTGGTTCTCTACTAGCTAGTGCCTCGTTCTCTAATTCCTTTTTTAAACTTATCTCATTTCTGTGTTTAAAACATATATATACTATAGCTACTATAATGGATATAGCAATTACCCAAAAACAACCTCCAAACAATTGCTGATCAACAAAGCCCCACATTTTACCAACTCGTACAAAGACACTTTCATTCATAGCATTATCAAATGCCTCCACGCCTCTATATCCATAAAATATATGTTTAAAGGATGCTCCAAATATCAGTTGAGTTCCAATTGCAGCAGCAACACAGGTAATCACATAATACAATATGTCCTTAGTTTTTTTATTTAACTGCAAATACATCACATATAATCCAGACAATATTACCGCAGGAATAATAAAATGATAATGTGTTAGGAATCCACAAATAATTACCAAGCATATGAAAATATAATGTTTCTTAGTTAGTGGCCTTTCCTGTTTAAAAAATCCAATCATCATTCGTGTATACAGCAATATCCAAAACAGTAGCATCATATACATTCTAATAAACATAAGACAATTAATTGTCCCTACGGATATCCCAAAGAACACACTAGCTATAATAGCGTATCGCTTTTCATAGCATAACTCCTTTGCAATGCTGAAAAACAAAAACATTGACAGAATATAGAATACATAATTTACTCCAATTCCTATCCAAGGGGATATTGTTTCTTTGAATACAGATGACACCAAATGAATCAAAGCATAATAAAATGGTGGATGTACATCTTGTGATTGGTTATACCACACAGATCCAAATTGAAATGCATCCTCATCAGACACGGTTAAATATTGAAATATTTCTTCTCCGGAATGATAGGTATTGATATATTCACCCTTTTGTTGAATAAATGGAACGTAGTAGCTATTTGATAGACCATATGAAAACAGCTCGTCCACAAAAAATCCTTCCTTTTGGCTTGTCCAAACAAAGGAGAAGATAATAACACCTACAAAAATCACTCCATATATTATGTTCTTTATGTTAAATCTACGTCCTTCCATATGTATTCTCCTACTTTACATATTATTACCCACATTACATCTAAGTTGTTTTATTGTCTTTCTTTTTACCTTCAATATATTAATTAGTTCTTTTATGGAAGACTTTAATGCTTCACCGCTCCTCAGGGTAGATTCCAAATCATTTATTGTTAATACATCCACACTACGGATCTTAGAGCCTATAGCCTGCATATAAATCAATAACTCTATATCTATCAGCCACCTATCGCTCCTAATGTATGGTATTACTTTTCTTAATTGCTTCGTATTAAACATTTTAAAGCCACACTGAGTATCCTTATAGTCTATTCCAAGCACAAATTTTGTACATAAGCCAGAAAGCTTAGATATTAATCGTCTTTGTATTCCTCTATTGCTTTCATTATTTTGTCTGCAAGCAAGCACCACATCATATCCCTGCTTAAGCATAGCATCATAGAACTCTTTTATATGTTCTAGTTCTATACTTAAATCAGCATCCATCATCATGGTGTATTCCCCTCTAGACATCTCAAACCCCTGCTTTAAGGAATAGCTTTTACCACGATTTGTATCCATATGAACAACAGTTACCTTGTCATTATTTTCTCCAAATTCATTTAAAACATAGTATGTATTATCCTTGCTACAATCATCAAATAATATGACTTCATAATTTATACCTGTGGCTTCCATATACTCTTCTACACTTTGTAGCCGTTTTTTAAAATCACCCCTACTGGCTTCATTATAACAAGGTATTACTATTGTTAATTGAATATCACCCATAATCTTTCTCCCTCGTATCAGACTTTAAGCACTCACTCTTTCAAGCTTCCCTAAACTCATTCATTTATTAGTCAAATATGTATTCTATAATAGTGGTTCCCTTTGTTAATCACAATACTCATACTGATACTCCAATATCTCACCAGTAGCATAGTCACAATCTAACCATATAAATATACTCTCATCTTCACTCTCATCTAAGTAAACTGTAACACTATAGCATAAGGTCTCGTACTCATCATCCTTATCACACATATAGTTCTCATAGCCACCATACAACGCCACAAATTCGCTTGCATTACCTGTAAGGGCTATGTTGCCAGGGAATACAATTTCTACTGTTTTTGAATAGTCATCATATGCATCGATCATAGTAACCATTCCATTTGCAGTGTATATTGTGTCATCAGTAAAATTCTTAATCTCACAGAAGAACTTCTCTCCATCCTTCTCAAATGCACTTAAAGTCCAAGAGTCTGCATTGATGTACTCCTCTGTCATAGATTCTATCATCCAACCATTCTTAGTAAACTCTGAAACTGGACATGGAAGCTGATAGTTATATCCATCTATGGTTATGATACTGTCTTTTATGTCTGTTGAAGGACCTGAAGGCGCTACATAAGAATTGTTAATATCAGGTGCTACAGTAGATATTTCTGTATTTACCTCTAATCCCTCAGGCATGGCCATATTTTCTATAGCTATTTCATAGCATAATCCATTTGCATCCATTTCCATATCCAAGGTACCCTTGTAATCATCTGTAATGTAGGACACATATTCCATATCGCCATATTCTTGAACCCAATCTGGAGCTCCAAAGGCAGCCTTGAAATCACTCTTTGTTGCAGTAAGAAATACTAAGTTATCTCCAAGCTTTACCACATCCTCTGTACAGTCACTTTCAATCAAAAGTCCTGTAACTATACAGCCATCTATAGGCTGTGCAGTAGCGTTAGGATTAGTTACATAAAATGTAAAATCCTTTCCACTGTGAGGGCTAGCAGCAAACACAATCTCAGTTTCACCAGAACCCACACTGGTTGGGGCATTATCTATTACCCAACCATTTGCATTTAACACATAATATGGGAATGGGAACTGATAATACACATCATTTATAGATATCTGAAAATCTGTCCAATCACCACTAAATGAAGTTGGTGCAACATACTCATAACTCGAACCAGTAGCTACCTGCTGTGTTGTTGCCTCTGTTGAAGCTTCCGTTGTCCCCTGTGTATCTGCAGTATTCTCTGTTGTAGCCTCCACAGAGGTTGTTGCTTCTGTTGTTATTTCTTCTGTTTTATCCCCAGATGAATCCTTCTTTTTTACAATTAAAACTACTATCACCACTAGCAAAGCAACAGCCAACACACCTACAATTATCCACAGGATAGTATTATTGTTGTTACCAGAAGAATTACCTCCTCCCTGAGGCTGATTATTCTGATAAGATGGTTGATATCCATTTGCCGGCTCTTCCTTAAAAGACACCCCTCCTATTGACTTAGGTTTTAAATTGTTGTTATCCATTATTCACATTCCTCCTATGAAAAATCTATTTGAACTTACCTATTTATTATCAAGGAAATTCAAAGTAGCCAATCCATCCTTTTGGTTTATCTCCAATTTCTTGTAAGTAGCCTCATTCACCAGCTTCTCCACATGAGTAATAATACCTATCTGACGATGCTGCTTAGTCATATCGTTTAGCACCATCATGGATTTTTTTAGGCGCTGACCATCCAAGGTACCAAATCCCTCATCTATAAACATACTCTCAATGTTAACTTTACCAGTTTTCTTCATCTGTACCACTTCAGAAAGACCAAGAGCTAAGGCAAGAGAAGCTTCAAAGGTCTGGCCTCCGGAAAGTAAAGCCATACCATTATAATTTCCCTTCTCATCCACTGCATAAATTTCCAACTTACAAGCATCCTCTGAATCATTTTCCGTAGATTTTTTATCACTATCCACCGCTTCTAAACTAAATTTTCCATCCATTAATTTCGAAAAATAATGAGAAGCGTACTTAACAATCTGCTTAAAGAAATCTCCTAATACATAATCCCTTAACTTATAGGTACGACCTGCAGTATTATCCACCATTGGTTTTAATTCTAATTCAACCTTATGGAGCTGCTGCAGCTTGTCCATACCCTTATGAATACAGGCAATATTCTCTCTTGTCTTCATTAAGGAGCTGTAGTCTTCCTTGGTCTTAGCCTCTAAGGCTTCCTTTTCTTTAAGTAATTTGGCAATCTCATCAGATAAACCTTTTATATCCACATAGGATAAATCCTTAGTATTCTTCTGATTCTCATTTAGACGGCTTTCCACGTCTGATGCCTTACTCCTATATTCTGTCACTTCCTTCTCAGTCTTATCACACCATTTTGACACCTCATCAAGAGAAGAAAGAACTCTTCCATCCACCCTAAGAACCTCCATCCCTTGGGAAATGTTCTCATATCCAAGGTCTTTTAATTTACCTTCCAGATTCTTCTTTGCCTTATTCTCTTCCTCCTGAAGAGCATCAATCTGCTTTGAATTCTCCTGTAGCTGACCAATCACCTCGCCTAAGGATTTTTCCATATCCTGATAGGCCTTCCTTGCTTTCTCATAGGAGTCTTTTAAGGACTGTATATCCTTCTGCGCTTTTTCCATGGTTTTTTCTGCCAAGTCCTTAGTAGCAGGAGCGTCTTTTAATTGTTTCTTGGCATTTTCTACATCACGAGAAATAGTTACAAGCTTCCTATCTTCGGCCTGCATCTTAGTTGTAAGATCCTCTTTTTTCTTTGCAAAATCCTCGTGTTCTACTTTCAATTGCTCCTTTTTTAGAAGTGCTTTATTTTTTATCTCCTTAGCTTTAATTGCATCCTCATATGCCTTGTTTGCCTTTTCCTGCTCTAAACTCAAGCGCTCATCTTCCTTAGCCACTACATCTGAGGATAATAACTCCTCATAAGTAAGATCCTTATGAAAAATTTTCTTTGCATCATCATTTATGGATTTAATGGCAAGGTCCACTTTACCCTTTAACAGACTGTAGTTTCCATGGAGTTTTTGCTCCTCGTTTCTCGCCCTCTCAAGCTCATTGTAGAGAGAATCTACTTCTTTCTCGTCAGGGACCTTTTCACACACCTTGGTAAATCCCCCAATATCCTCCTTTGTATGCACCACGCCACACACAGGGCAAGACACTGACACTTCATTAGAAGAATTTAAGGCATCTATCATCTCCTTTGCAAGACTACCTGCACGACCTTCTCGGAGCAAACGGCTTGCTTTATTATAGTCTTCCTGTGCCTTCTTAGTTTGCTCCTCCGCTGCAAGAAATTTCTTGTTGCAGGAAATCATATTAGCTTTCGAAAGCTTTGTCTCCTCTAACGCTTGGGCAAATGTTTTTATTCTCTGTGACTGCTCATTCACCCCTTTTAATACGGAAGCAGCATTGGCCACTGCACTTTCACCAGCATCTTCATAGGCGGAAAGAATTGCCTCATTTTCATTTTTCTTCTCTTCTACTTCGGTTAGTTGCTTAACCACCTTATCTAATTCTTCGGAAAGCTTCGACACTATACCTTTGCAATCATTATAGCTCTTTGTATGCTTATCTAAGTCATCATAGACTGGTGATAGCTCCCGAAGCCGTATAACTTCTTTATTTTTCTCATCAATTGTTGAAAGATTTTCATTCTCTAATTCACGTGCCTTCTTTCCCAAAAGAGAAACTTGTTCTTCACAGTTGTCCTTCTTCTTTTCTAATTCTTCTTTCTTACTTTTCGCCTCTTTAAGCTTCAAGGATACGTTATCGAAGGTCTCCTTATAAGGTAGAAGAGAACCTGCCTTCTTAACATCATTCTTCTTCTGTTCTAAAGCCTCATATTTAGTGGCACTTTCTAATAAGACTTCCAGTTCTGCCTCTAATTTATTTCTTTGATCTAATAGAGCATTATTCTGCTCCGCCTTAGCTTTTTTATCAATGAGTTCAGTCTTCTTCTCTTCCTGCTTTCTTATAGTTTCATTGATTTTATCGTTTTCTTTAATTAATAATTCTTCCACCTTAGAAAGTGCTTCAAATAAATCATTCTTATCCTCCACATATAAATCAAGACGAGCCTTATCATCTTCGTCTAATCCTTCTGGAATCTTACAGGAAGATAATGCCTCCTGCATATTCTTATCCAAGGTCTTCTTTCGTTCCGATAAGCAATTACGAACACCATTTAGACGGCATTCCAAATCAATATGAGGAGAATTATTATATATTCGACCAAGAATCTTATTTCGATCTGCTCCTTTCGCCTCCAAAAATTCTTGAAACTCTCCTTGGGCTAACATAACAATCTTCTTAAAATCATCTCTTTTTAAGCCTGTAATCTTTTCCACAGCCTGGGTAACTGTACTCTTCTCAGGATTTGCAGCCTTATCTCCACCCTGATCCGTTTTATCTACACCACCCTCAAAAAGCTGGTGACTCAAATTTGCGCTTTTAGCTTTTCCCCCTGATCCCCAGGAAAGTTCGCGACGCACTCGGTACTCATTGCCATTTTCTGTAAATTCCAATTCCACCACCATTGGTGGTCGCTTTCCCTTGTCATCCTTTTCCACACGGTTGCAGTAAAAGTCCTCCAATTTTAATCCACTACGCTTTTTAGACGAAGGTTGCCCGAATAATGCAATGGAAATACCATCAAATATCATGGTCTTACCAGCTCCAGTATCTCCCACAATAAGGTATACCACATCGCCTATTTTATCAAAGTCCACCGTCTCATTTATGAAGGGTCCAAAATTCTTCATATGAAGTTTATGAGGTTTCATGCATACATCCCCTTCCTTTTCATCTAATACAATCTATTCTGAACTACCATTAACAATCTGCATAATTTCTTCTAAGAGAGCATCGACTTCACTATCCGACATCATTTTCTTATCGTTATCAATATACTCTCCGTCAGTTTCTTGGGATTCGAGTATCACCTCTAAAATCTTCTGCTGCACATCGGATAATCCCCTTCCATTTGGATCCCTCTGTTGATACATCTGTTTAAATTGTTCCGCCAAATCAAGATCCTTCACCTCGGAAGAAACTTTTGGGGAACTACCTGTACTATTATTACCGCTTACAGGGTCAATATTTAAGACATTTCTCCCATAAACATGTTTTAACACGTCCTGTCCACCTGCAGGAATTCCACCTTTCACTATAAGTTTCACATAATATAGCTTTTCATAAGGACAACCAGCACTGCGTAATTTTTCATTCTCTGCCTTTACGGAAGCAACCCACGCTGGGCCCTGTTTCTTTAATTCTTCAAATGTGCCCTCTGCCTGATATAAGTAATAAGGAAGATAAATATCCTTATAGGTATGGCTAATACTACCATCATCTGCGATAGTAACAATGGTAAGTGCCTTCTTTCTATTCACCTCAGAGAAATCATAGTACATTGGACAACCACTATAACGAATGGTCTCTCGTCCAACCTTTTGTCCATTATGAATATGTCCTAATGCCACATAATCAAATTCATCAAAGCGAGAGGCAAGCACCTCTCCCACCCCTCCGATATTTACGGACTCTGAACCACTAGGCTCTGGTTTATCTTCTGCCGAAGCAATTACATTCTGATGTGCCACTAAAACATTTGGATGAGTATGATCCACCTTTTGAAGATCTATGATAGCCTTTAAAGCAGTATCATAAGTATCTATGGACTCATCCTCCAAAAGGGATGCCACTGTCTTACGAAATACATAAGGAAGAAGCCAGAAGGTCACTGGAGTTTCTCCTGTAGTTGTTATGTGCATAATCTCCTTCTCTATATTTCTTGCAATATATATCTTCTTATCTTCATAAAGCTTCGCTCCAACGGAAAGACGCACATGGCTGTCATGATTTCCCGGAGTGATAAATACATACTTACCTCGTTTAGCAAGCTCTGTAAGAAAATAATCAAATAAAAGAATAGACTCTTGATCCGGATTTCTCGTATCATAGACATCCCCCGCAATTACCACAGCATCTGGATTAACCTCATCCATTGCCTCTAAGAATCGCTCCACCCAATAAGGCTGGTGCTCCTGAACTAATGCCACATCATGCAAGATCTTTCCAAAATGCAAATCTGACAAATGAATAAATGTAAACATATACCTCTCCCATCCACTTACAAACATTATCCTTTGTAGTACAATAATTATATCAATTTTTACTCAAATTATAAATGCATCCCTGCTGCCACATTTATTGGGACATCAAGACAACCGTTTCAACATGCCCACTATGTCCAAACTGATCTACTACAGCGACTTTCTCTAGCTTAAAGCCCTTCTCAACTAGTATCTTCACGTCTCTAGCCAATGTTGCCGGATCACAGCTAACATACACAAGTCTCTTAGGTGCCATAGCGTGTATGGTGTCAAGAAGCACACTATCGCATCCCTTTCGTGGAGGGTCCACAACTATTACGTCAGGATGCTTACCAGTAGCTGTTGCGTCACTACAATCTGTAGCACTGTCACCTGACAAATTACTAACTCCTCCAAGCTCTCCACGATAAAAGGCTGGCACAACCTCCTCGGCCTTGCCACAGAAAAACTCAGTGTTGGTCAAATTATTTACCCTTGCATTAACCTTTGCATCCTCAATTGCCTGGGGAACTATCTCAACTCCATACACTTTACCCGCCTTTTTCGCCAAGCTAAGGGAAATGGTTCCGATACCACAGTACATATCCCAAACCACTTCATTGCCAGATAAATCAGCATACTCCACCGCCTTGTCATAAAGCACCTTGGTTTGAGTAGGGTTTACCTGATAGAAGGACATAGGGGATATATTAAACTTAATATCACCTATATAATCGGAAATGTAATCCTCACCCCATAGGGTTTTACATTTATCCCCTAGTATTCGATTGGTTTTGTCTCGGTTAATATTTATACTTAAGCTGGTAAGCTTAATTTTAAGGAAGCTTTCCTTAGTTTCAGCACACTTAAGTTCTTGGTTCTGATTATACCTCTCCACAGCCTTTTCAACTGCAGCCTTTAGCTCCTTCTCACAGCTCATATCTCCCACAAACTTACCTATGCCATTACCATTGATAATAAGGCACACCATAAGCTCACCGGTTACAAATCCCACTCTGGTAAGGATATGTCTAACTAATCCCTTGTGAGCCTCCTCATCGTATATAAACACACCTGTCTTATCCTGCCACTTCTGTAACCAAGGACGAAGCTCTGCCACTATATAATCATTTACAGGATGACCGATATGACACTGCTCCAAATCTATAATACTGTGGGTTCTTCCTGCGTAAAAGCCTATCTGCACCTTGCCATCTCTATCTAACCCTACCGGAAACTGCATCTTGTTTCTAAAGCTGTAAGGCTTGTCCATACCGTAAATAGGCTCCATAATATCAGTCACATCAGCAATTCCGCCAATTCTCTCTAAGCAGCTTTTAACCTTGTTCCACTTGTAATCAAGCTGCTTCTCATAGTCCATGTGCATAATAGAACAGCCACCACAGCGTCTGGCATTTGGACACACCGGCTCCACCCTGTATGGCGAAGGTGTAATAACCTCCATAAGACGACCGTAGGCATAATTTTTCTTCACCTTTATAAGCTTAACACTGGCAACATCACCGATTACAGCATCCTTTACGAATACTGCAATGCCCTTGTCAGAGCCCTCTTGGTAAATGTGTCCGATGCCCTCACCGTCATTGCCTATATCTTCAATTGTAATTTCATATACGTCGTTTTTCTTCATGAAAGTGCTGTTCCTTTATTACTACTATTTTTCTAAGCTAATTCATAGCTCTAACCTATCTTTTCTAAGTATATTTTCACTATATTAATTACTTCAAATTAATGAATCTCCTCAAAGTATCCTGTTATAGTTATGGGATATGCCGGCATAACATAACCCTCTAATGCTTTTATATCAGCTTCTACCCAATCCAGATTAATCTTATCTCCATTAAAATCTGTAATTTCATATCTGTCAAGCTCATATTCAAGCTTTGGTTTATCATGCAAACGAATTACACTATCCTCTACCAGATAGATATAATTCCCATAGTCATATCCATTAAGATGATATGTTGTCTGCACATCTCCATCAACGCCGGTTGTGGCCACCCTATAGTATGGAAGATACAACATAATATATTCATCATCACCATCAAGATGCTTCTCAAAATAAGCCTTTGGATACGCGCCTGCAGTATACTTATGCTGTGATTCGTCATACTCAGATATGTTAAGGTTAGCTTTAAAATAAAAATTATCTACAACTATACAATTAACATCCTTTAAAGACTGTCCCTGGTCAGCAGTTATCTTTATATCAGCGATATAACAAAGGTTATTCTCGGATGCTATGCTCTGTCCGTAATATGCTGCCTTCCCGGTTTCAACATCATATATTCTCCAGCCTACACATTTTCCTGTGCATACATCATTTTCATCTATAGGACCAATGTTATCCAGAATCTCACCAGGACGAAATACCTCATAGCCTAACTCCAGACGCTTTAGAGACATATCATTATACACACCCACATCAAAATATATCTCAATCAAAAGTGCTTCATGGGCTTCTTCACTGCTATTGTAAAACATAGAATCCTTAGATGTGCCCTTAAGCTCCACTCGCTCTACATCTACACCATCCACCGTAACCGGAACATCATCTGTAGCTACATATGGTATGGGAAATGAAACCTTTACTGTAACCTTATATTTTCCACCATATCCTATAATTTCATTATCATCTATATACTCATAATCACCTGTTCCAGTATACTTTTCTATATATTGCTCCCAACGGATTGATTCAATTTTATATCCGTTATTTTCAACTATATTCACATCACCTACCATATCGCCTATTCCGCAGGACATGCTAAGGTCAATGCTTTCTACATACTTTTCCTGACTATCTGCATCACCATTTTCTGCAGCTACACTAATGCAAGCATTCTTCACCTGCTCAGTATTGGCAGTTTCATACTCTAGCTCATAATAGTATATAGGTGAGCCTGATGATAGCATAGAAGTATCATTTATCTGTCTTAGAGTAAGCCCATCCTGGTTAAGCTTTTCCTCTACGCATGTCGCAAAAAATCTTCCATCTCCCAGCTTATCCGATACCTTATTACTTGATTCTTTATCCCTATTATTATATTCCAAGCCAAATGTTTCACTCAAACTACCATAATCCTCAAAATAAGGATATGCTCCCGTTGATGCATCAATTTTATGATATGAAAGCTCTATATCTATGCTTTCATCACAGAACCTTAGCAGATTCTCCCAGTCATCCTCGCCACGCTTAAAGCTTTCATATTCCTGCTCCAACTCAGTCACGCTATATTCTCTTCCTGAGCTTCCATATAAATTGACAAACTCCACCTTAACTGTGGCACGATTGTCCTCTATACCATGAAGATGCCCAAAGCATAGCTCTATCTTATCCTCACTTACCTGTTTGCATTCTTCTCCAGCATCTACCACTCCATTTATGGTATCAGGCAAATTAAGGGCAAATGCTATAGCCACCCCTAATAATATAACACTAATTTTCTTTCCTGCCTGCTTTAATACCTCCAATTCATAGTCACAATCCTCCGCTATGACCTCTACTTCTATATTCTTATATGCCTTGCTATTATAAATCACTGAGAATATGGCAAATATAATGGCACATAACAATAGTACATTAAGAAGGCTAAAGCTCTTCATACAAAACATAGTGACCAAACAATATATTGCACCTGCTATCCCTTGAACGGTAACAGCTACATTCGTAGCAAAAAGTTCACCCTTCTCACCTGTGTTACTATTCATATCCATCTGTGTATGCAGATGAACAGCTCCACATATAAAGGTAATTATTGCCAATATATTATTAAGCTTACCAAAAGCTGCCGGCCACAAAAACTCCTGATAATATTCTCGCTGTATAAGCCCCTGTGCCAAGCATACTATATCAATATGATTATGATTTAAGATTAAACATACTACAAAAATAAGAAGAAAGATAATGCTCCATATATCTCTGATTAATTTCTTTATATTGATAGTTTTTTTCTCCATTATGCAATACCCCCTAATTTATTCCTGAAGGTGTTAGCCATATGTACACAGTCAAATTATCATGTTCAACCTCTACCTCAAGTTCCTCGTATTCTACTCCATTGATTGCAACCTTAGCATCCTTTGAAAACGCATAAGGCATACCGCAATATGCTTCAAGTTGCACTCTATACATTGTTCCTTCTCTAATTACATCTACCGGTTCACTTCCACTCTGAAATCTTTCACCTACACTGCCAGCCTCATACCATAGCATTGTAGAAGGATAAAATTTATCACTGTCCACAATTACTGACACATCCGACTTATCTCCACTTTCCGGTATACTAATATGGAATACCAGCTCCTCTTCTTCCCCTACAAGCTCGATAGGTACCTGATTGGTAATACATTCATATACATAACGGCACGCTTCATCTAGCTGTTCATCACTGGCAGTATCAACATCAATATCCTTCAATATAAGATATCTACATGTATAAACCCAAAAGCCTTTTGCCGGATTACCATTATAGTCATAATCAGAAAAGCTTACAGGGGTTTCTCTAAACGCAAACACATCGTTCAAAAACTCTATACAATACCACAAAGTGTACCATGAGCCTTCTTTATTCTTAAAATTAGCTATACTCTCCTCTAATTCCTCAATAGTAAAGCTCTTGCCATCCTGATTAAAATAATTTACGAACTGTAATCTGTTATATATAAGGGCATGATCATCTCGAAGCAGCCCCCATATTTCACCCTCATAAATCTCACAAAATTCCAGGTATTTTTCATCCCACTTATCATCTATATCACGACCATAATATATACCACCAGCTACTGTAAATACCACAGTAACAATCACACCCAAAAGCGCCTTCTTCATACCGGTATGCTCACTTCTTATCTCCTTGTACTTCGTAAAATATATAAGATTTATCACAAAAAGCACTAGCAAAAGTGCACCCATAATATAAGCAGTAATCACACTCCAGCACATCACATGTAAAGTAAGCTGAGTTGTAAGTCCATAGCCTACAAATGCAGTTGCCAGAAAACCTATACTCATATTCTCCAGCCAGATTCCATCCCTGTTCTTCCCGTCAAAGCTTTTCCAGCCAAAAATCATAATTAATGCACCAAGCACTATCAACGCACCAAAGAAATAATTATGAGTTTTATAAACTGAAGGTACATAGTAATTCTCTACAAAATAATTTATCTCCTCAAACTTATGAATTCCTGTTGCACCTAATAAACCCTTACCGGTAAGCAGGATAAATCCCATTATAGCCGAGCAGGTCAAAACCAGCTTATTTACTATGAATTTACATTTGTTGTACCATTTCATAACACTAATTCTCCTTAGCTTTAATCCTCTCTAAACGTCCACTTTATCTCCACTGGATATGTCTTCATATAAAGCTTATTATCCTCTATCTCTATCTTAGAATCCTTTGGAGTTCCAGTCATTAAACATCTTGATTCATATCCAGCCACCTCATAACCCTCATCTGGCTGTGGATTCATAGTTACAACAGTTCCATGAGCTGCAAATGCCACATCTGAGGTTATAATTCCATGCTCCCCATACATTTCCACTGCATAGAAATATATATTAACAATTATCTCACCGTCGCTATCCATCTTATAGTAGCCGGTAATATCCACCATCGGTGGTTTTTTATCTATTCTTTCAAGCTCAAATCCATTATATGTAACCTTAAGCTCCTCAGAAAATGCATAGCCTGTGTCAGGATGAATTCGTAATCTGGCACAATACACTGGATTTTTATGGACAAATGTCTTAACAGAATCCTTACCCTCATACTCAGGATTACAGTACTTATAATTTACCTTTTCTGCATCAAAATACAGCCAGTTCAAATCCTGACATAATACATTTTCCCCTAAGGAAATCTCAGTTGCATCCATTCTATCAGCTACATTTCCCGCAAGTACAAGTCCTGGAATCTCTTTAATTTCCACAGTATCAACCTGCTTAACCTGAGATATCTCCTCCTTATCACCAACTATTATCCATACATACATCTTAATAGCATCACCAGACACATCATACTCTATTTCTTCATAGTCTAAGCCCTTAAGCTCAGCTGTAATATCTTCATTAAGCTTATATGTAACCTCTGGATATATAGCAATTGTTGCCTTATACACACTGTTGTCCTGAATTATTATATTGGTATTCGTATCAGGTGTTGAATACTCTATCCAATCATTACTACCCACATATGGTACCTTTTCCCACCTGGAAATAACTGCATACGTCAAATCATAATCATGATTTAAAGTATAATTAACCTCTTGTCCTATACCCATCCCCTCATCATAGGTAACAGTTATCACATCATTTCTTTCCCCTATGGTTTCTAAAGGCTTTTTGGTCAATATTATATCGTGGACGAATACACATGCCTCATCCACCTTTTTCCTAACCTCTTCATCCTCAAGGTTTGGATAATCTATTCCTATATGTTCTAGCTTATCATACACCATAGATCTATACAGCTCAAAATTATTCCTTCCAGAAGCATCTTCAGCATTAAAATATTTAGATAACTCATACTTTTCTTCAATCTCATCGTATAACTCATTAAATTCCATTATGCTATACCAAGAGCCTGTGTAGTAATACAGATTATTAACTGCTGTCTCCATCTCTTCTGTAGAAAATGTTCTGCCTTCATCATTAAACAGGTTAACATACTGAAGGGCTATGTAATTACTAGGACTATCCGTAACCTTTTCGTCCGGTTCTAGGAACATAACGTCGATGAGCTTTCCATACTCTCTTGCAGAATATTTGTCTGATAAGGTCTTCACCTTTGCCTTAATGTCCCACAAAGGAGCTACAGTAACGGCTCCAATTACCAACATTAAAATCACAATAACTCCAACCCCTGCACTATCTGGATTTGGTGAAAATTTAGACTCATTTGCATAATAATTCTTAATTACATTCACCAGTACAAAAACATAGTATACAAAGCTAAGTACAAGTACAATTCCCACCAAATCTATTCTTCTAAAAATTATCATATCCTCTATGATAAATGTAGCTATAACCACAAGCTCAGCTATAATAGCCATGTTGTAACGCACTACACCACTTCTTAACTTTTGGTTATAGTCCTGTCCCACAAAGGCAAATAATGTAGTAGCAAGACCAAATGCTGCACCCAAAATCAGCATATCCACTATAAAATTCTCTGTCACATATCTTTTATAAAACTCCTTATACTCAGGAGCTGAAATTATTATTCTTCCAACAGAATGCATTACCATCAGTGAAAACACAAGCAAGGTACTTGCTAAGCTTAGCCCCTTGCTAATTGTGCACAGCTTTTTACTATTTTTTTCATACCAAGTTAGATTGTCTGTATCAGACTGCGCTGACTGACTTTCATCTATTATATTTTCAGCATCTATTTTGTCTTTTCCCATCTATTTCTCCTTATAATATTACTGTTACAACAGAATTATTCTCCCTGATTCTCCTTATGCTTTCTACGCATACTCTCAGTCTCTATATCACGTTGCTCATTAAGCTCCTCCTGCTTAATCTCCCAGTGAATAAGGAAGGTTAATGTTGCTCTTAAAGCAATAATTCCCGCAACTATAGCAATCTCCTTCCACTCTCTTACAATTACTGTTCTAAGAATCTCACTGCCAAGCTTAAACTCAAGACCCATGGCAAGACCCTTAGCCAGATAAATTCTTGTATCAGGTTTCCTGCGAACATACTTAGTCAAGCTTACCAAGCTGGTCCAGATTATAATGCCAACTCCGATATACTCGAATATAAGAATTCCCGCTTCCACTATATATTCTAATACTGTTTGTAAAACCTCTAAAATCTCCATAGCTATCCTCCTTGTCTTAAGTATGCCCTTAACCTGCAACATTAATTACATAACCTATTTGTCTATTCACTATTCCTTCTCATATACCGGAGTAATCTTTATAGGTGCCGCCGGCATAACAAATGTATTATTCTCTATAACCGGCTCCCATTTTTCGAATGTAGCTCCGTTAACTAAATCTATCTCCACTTCATATTCCTTAAGCTTATAGCCTCTGGCAGGATTAGGCTCAAGAGTTATAGTAGTTCCCGCTACTGCATAATCGAAACTTACCTGAAGGTCTCCATGCTCGGAATCTCCTATGTCGATTCTGTAATAATATGCGCTAAATTTTATTCCGGATTCCCCCCATAAGTTTGTAAATCCGCCACTCCAAAAATCATTCAAATCATCATAATATTTCGGAAGCTGCTTTCCATTAACACTACCCATTGTATCCTCTGAAAAGCCATAACCAGTTTCACTTAATAGTGGAGCATATAACTTATACATCAGTGGCTCCTTAGAAAATGTAGCCCCTTCTTCATAATCATTAGATTTATAATGAGCTGACCATGACACATCTTTTACCACAACATTTGGATTATTAGGATTAACTACATCTAATCCTGACACAGCTCTTATACTATCGCCCTCACAAATCCCCTGCGGAACATCAAACTTTAAGTCCTCTATAACCTGATAGCTTCCATCATAGTCACCTGTTGTCACCCAAATATACACAGGAAAAGCTCCACGCTCAGTCTCTAAGGACTCATCCCTGTATCCAAAAAGCTCCTCATCTATGCTTATATTCTTGTAATCTATTCCCTTTACAGAAATGTTTATATCCTCAGAAAATCTATGCTGCAAATCAGAAGCAATCATAAGCTTTAACAGATAGGCACTGTCATCCTTAATTACAAATTTTTTCTGAGATTTATAGTTATGTACTTCTAAAGTCTTGTCAGAACCAACAAAGCTTACTCTTGATATATTATATATGTAGGCACTATACGCACCTGAGTTGTCACTACAAACCACACTAAGATTAGGAGATTCTCCCACAACCAGATTGCCATTTACAGTGATTTCAATGTCTTCATCATACACTTCAACACTTTTCTCTGCTTCAAAATGTTCATCTACCTTCTGACAAGCATTAGCCATTGCCTCCTCTGGAATTTCAGGCTGACCATTTTCAAAGCCATAACAGTATCCATCGTAATAAAGCTGCTTTTGAACCCATTGCTCATAGTCATTCATAGCATATGCCGTCATATTATAATTATCAAATAACGAAGTACGGGCAAGTTCATAATAATCATCACTAAAATCCTTATACACCTTCCAGGAGGAGCCATCATCATTATAAAAATTATGAAAGCCTTCCATCACTTCTCGGTAATCATAGCATTTCCCATCTGTGTTATACTGATTATAAAAGTGAAGCTTCAGATATATTCTGTTATCTGTATCCACCAAATCATCCTGATCAACTACCCATAGTTGCACCTTATATACATTATAATATCTCTCCTCTCTAGCCCTTAATTCAGTCATGTCATTCTTAACATTTTCGGCTCCCATAGCAACTATCAATGCTACACCAATAATACCGAAAATGTACGAGCCAATCCTTTCCACGGATTTATCCGGATGCTCTGTGGCAAAATCCTTAGCTGCTAATGGCAGTAACAATAAACAAATGACACCTATTAACACATACACCAACGATGTGACAGACAATATCTTATATAAGCCAATCATAATCGCACCATATAAAATCATAGATGCACCTAGAGTAATAAGTGTAAAATTAATAATGAAATTACAAGCTACAGGACACTTATCACTTTCATATCTGGCTGGCACTAGCACATTGCATATCAAAAGTACCATGGCAGCAGCAGCGAGAATAACCTTAAACTCCAGCATTACTTCGCTTGTATCCACAGCCAGATACTTATCTCGAAAGTTCATATACATGTCTGTATACTCCGGTCTTCCCAGCTTGCCTAGAAATAGCACGCCCTTTGTAAGACCTAGCTTTGCTGTCACCCAGCAGGCTACGGTAAATGCACATAATAAGCCTGTTACCAGCTTTTTATGCTCCACATACCAGCCAGTGAATTTCCCCCTCAAGGATTTCTTAGCATTTTTATCTTTCTTCGTTTTTTTACCCACCTTGGATTTTTTCTTTTTTACTGTCTCTTCCTCTGTTTTTTCTTTATTTGTTTCATTTACATATGCTTCATCTGTCTCACTCACTTGGAGTTTTTCCTCCTCCATATTCTTTTCTTCCACGCTTTTATTTTCTATATTTGTATCTCCCATACTTATTCTCCATGATAAAAATTCGCTAGCCTATTATTCCTCCGGCTCAAAATATCCGGTAACAATTATAGGTTCTCCCGGCATATAAATGGTAATATCTGTAGCCGAATTTTTCTCCACATCTATCTCATTACCGTCAAGATCTGTTACAACATTTTTCACATAATCATATCCCAGATTTGGTCTCTGATAGATTCCAAATCCTGCCCCCTCTGGCAGGTACACGTTATTGGTATAGTTAAACTGATTCCACAAATCACCATATTCACCTGTAGTGTAGGCCATGAAGTAAGGCACGTATGCTAAGATATATTCCTTTCCATTTTCATTAACCTTTTCAAAATATGCCTTAGGATATTCCCCTGCCTTATAGTCATGTATGGATGAATCATACTCATAAATACTTACTTTGTCTCCGTAATATACAACCTCCACATCATCAAAGGCTATGCCCTGTTCAGGAGTAACCTTTATAGTTGCAATGTAGCACAGATTGTCTCCTGAGAACTCTTCCTCCTCGTAATCTGTAGCTTGACCGGTCTTAATATCGTACACCTTCCAACCTATGTACTCAGAGTCACAAACTCTGCTTTCATCCCAGCCCTTGCAATCAACCACATCAGTGCCAGGCTCTGTGCTCTCAAGACCAATCTGAACACCCTTAAAGGTCTGCTCTTCAACACCAGCCTCCTCAAGCTTAATATCAACCTTTATCTCATTAAGCTCTCCATCATACTTCTCGTCTATCTCTATGCTCTTATATTTTACTCCTTCTAAGCTAAGGGCCAGATTATCTGCCACATCATAGGCCAAAGGTAGCTTAAAATACAGAGAAATCATATATTCCTCGTCGTGCTCATATCTTGTCTCACTATTTATGTAGCTATAGCTATCCGCACCCACTGCATAAAACCAATCTATCCTATCTATATCAAGTCCTTTAGACTCTGTAATTTCCATCTCTGATATTCTCATACCAGGATTTGCATTAATATATAAATCTATGGACTCCACCTTCTCAATTAAAGGTGCGGCTCCATCCACAGGCTCCTTCTTAGCAGCAAAGCTATGACAGGCTTCAACCACCTGCTCCTTAGTTGCGCTCTCATATTCAAGCTCCAAAAAGTTAGGAAGGTCCTCATTTAAATCAGCACTGTCGTTAAGCTGTCTTAAAGTAAGCCCCTTAAGATTAAGCTCATCCTCCACACACACTATGAAGTAGTGAATGTCATAAAATTTATCATTTCCGTCTTTTTCTCTCTGTTCCTTTTCTTCACGCTCATATTTTTCCTCTGGAAAATAATATTTCCACAGAGAGTTGATATTGACATCATACAAAAGTATGTTTCCTAGCTCTGATAATGAGCTTTGTGTTTGTAGCTCTATATCTAAACTTTCCTCACAAAAATACCAGAGATTACTCCATGAACCCTTACCAGTCTTAAAGTTAGTATACTCCTGTTCAAGCTGCTCTAAAGTGTACTCCCTGTCTGAGTTACCATACATATTAACAAATTCCACCTTCACAGTGGCAAGGTTTTCCTCAAAATCCTGAATATGTCCAAAGCAAAGATCAACCTTTGCCTTAGATACATTCATATATTCCTCTCTGGCCAAAAATGCATTCTTCGCCATTGTATTAAAAAGCAAAAGACCTAAAACCACAATAATTACAAGCCATACATTTAGACGCATTCCAACTCCGCCCCATATGTCGTCTATGGTTACGTCCTCATCTATATCCTTATACTCCTTATAATTATGTTTTATGCTCATAATAGCGAATATTACAACAGCCACAAATGCTATCACACTTAAATTAAAAAGCTTTAATCCAAATGTACAAACTAAGGTATAGGTTACACCCAGCGCACTAATCATACCAAGTGCCGAATTCTTAATTGCAAGCTCCTCTTTGGCACCAACCTTCTCGTCTAAATCCATAAGACGCTCTGAATGGTAAAAGGCAGCCGTAATTAACGGTATAATAAAAAATATATTTACATAAGTATAAAGCTTTGGCCACAGGTGATTAACATAGTAAGCCTTATCCTCTACCAGCTTCGCCAAACACATGCTCTTATCATATAGCGGTATAGCAAGAAGCATTATAATCACAAGCACTACAAGTATAATTATCCATATAATATCCTTAATATTTCTTTTCTTCTTCATGCCACACCTCCTAGTTATCCTTGCCTGGAATCACCCAGATATCAGCATATACAGTATCATTTCCTCTAACAGAGGTTTTTACTTCCTCATAGATAACACCATCTATACTAACCAATGGTAGCTTTGACTCTACCGATGCATAGTAAGGAAGTACAAGCTGCATCCTTACGCGAGCATAATATATTTTACCATCCTCTAAGGTAGTAGCTGGCTCCAAACCATTTATACTCCAATCACCTACATTATCCATCTCATACCAATCGTTAATGTAAGCTCGGTAGCCTTCTCCCTCCCATGAGACTTTGATATCGTCCACATTTTTTGACTCAGGAATATCAATATGCACCACAAGCTCTCCCTCATCATCGCCTAAGCGAATCATAGGAGTCTGGCCTACATACATATCATACACATACTGACATGCCTCATCTAACTGCTGGTGAGTAGCTTCAGATGAAGACAAACCATCTGCAAGAAGCTTGTCTTTTACTTTTGATACAAATACAGCGTAAGTGTCCTGCCATTCGTAGTCTAAGCTACTGAATACATTTGTCTGATTATATTTTTTATTAGTAGAATAAAAGTACTCAAGACAGTACCACAAATTATCACAGTTCTTTATACTGTGATAATTATCTTCGCTTATATAGTTCTTTATCTCCTGCTCTACAGCCTCATAGGATATAGTTCTTCCCTCAGAATTAAAATAATTAACATACTTTACTACTATATAATCATTTTCATTAATTTCATCATTTAACAGAAAGCTTACATCTTCGTATCTTTCCCAAAAATCCTCCAACGCATCTTTACTTATGCGACTATAGAATTTAGAAAAATCAACTACACTAAGCACAGCAAAACCCAGAGCGATAATAGAAGGTATTCCCACCCTGAGTAGCTTTTTTATCCTATTCTTCTTAGCATCTTCCTCGTCTTCGTCTTTGATAATTCTTTTATTTTTGCTGTAATGTATTATATTCTTTACAAATAAAGCCAACATTAAAGCACCTACAGAAAATGCAGGCACAACCTCCCATGAGAAAGCCTTAAGTAAAAATATAGTTGTAAATCCATATCCTAGCATTGTAGCCGAAAGCAAGCCCACTCCAGCATTGTATAGTACAATGCCATCCGAGTATCTATTCTTAAATCTTTTCCAACCACATAAAATTATGAATACACCAACTACACAAAGCACAAAAAACAAAGAATTATATGGTGTCTTAATTTCCTTTAGAAAATATTCCTCCAAAAAACATTTTTCCGCATCACTAGAGGAAATAGCTATGGCATTATATGCATTTAAACTATCCCTCTTAATACCGGTAAGGTTTGACATGGAATATAAAACCACGCCAAACATAGTTCCAAAGAATATAACTAACTTTCCCCATATTGACTTATTTTTAAAATGCCATTTCATATAGCTGTTCCTCCGCTAAAAAGTAATTACCTATTAATACGTTTATGAATGTATTTTTTATGGAAGTTTTATAATTTTTTATTCTGTAATTCTCACATTGCTATCAAACATCTTAATATATCCAAGCCAACCTGACTTATCTTGATTGCTCTTTATAATTTCGGTAAAGGTCTGAAGCTTAGCATCCATATTGTCTGCATGAGCAAGAGCCATAGCCTCAATAATTCCAGGCTTCTTAGGTGAACCGAACTCAAGCTCTCCATGATGAGCTAAGATGCAGTGAATAAGCTCATCTGCTAATACCTTAGGGAAACCCTCTATGGTCTTTATTCTCTCCTTAAGCATCATAGCTCCCATAACTATATGACCTACCAGCTGCCCCTCATCAGTGTAGTCATTTTCAGGAAATGTTGATAACTCGTCTACCTTTCCTATATCATGGAATATGGCAGCAGTCACAAGTAAATCTCTCTTAATAACCGGGTAAGCTTCAGCTATATAGTTGCAAAGCTTTGCCACAGAAAGAGAATGCTCCAAAAGTCCACCCATAAATCCATGATGTATAGACTTTGCTGCTGAGTGCATCTTAAAGCGCTTAATAAAATCTTTGTCATCCATGAAGAAGCTATTAAGAAGTGCCTTAAGATGTGAATCTTTAACAGTTCCAATTAAATCAGTTAACTCCTTATACATTTCCTCCACATTTTTCTCTGAGCAAGGCATGTAATCACTCATTACATACTCTCCCTCATCAGCAACTCTCACGCGTCTTACATTAAGCTGCAATGTGCCATTAAAGCTTGTAACCTGGGCATCAATCTTTATATAATTCATAGGTTCAAAGTGAGCTATACCACTATTTAGGTCCCAGATTTTAGCATCCACTGTTCCTGTCTTATCCTGAAGTGTCATAGAATAATAATTCTTACCTGCTTTAGTCTGAGCTGTAACCTTTGTCTTGCAAAGATACACCTCAGAAATCATATCTCCCTCGCGCAATGTGTTAATGTAATTCATAATAATTCCCTCAACTTTCTAATACTTTCCCAAAAAAGTTCAATTAGAATAATTTTATCATTAAGTGTGGATAGATACAAGTTAATAACACTCAAGTTATTTTTCTTCTTCCTTGGGCCTATGAGTGATTTTCCTCTCCACAGGCCCAGCTTCTGTCTGTTGCACCTTCACCTCTTCGACTTTCACGGGCCTATGTGCAACTTATCTTCTCTCAGGCCCATGTCCGCGCTCTCTACAGCTTGCTTTTTCTCACAGCCTGGGCCTATGAGTGATTTTCCTCTCCACAGGCCCATGTCCACTCTCTCTACAGCTTGCTTTTTCTCACAGTCTGGGCCTGTGACTGATTTTCCTCTCCACAGGCCCAGCTTCTGTCTGTTGCTCCTTCACCTCTTCGACTTTCACGGGCCTGCGAGCAACTTATCTTC
>JAFWZV010000016.1 GCA_017517305.1 Lachnospiraceae bacterium
GGTTCCTGGACCGTTGGTGATGTAATCGTTTCTGCGCCTGAAGGTATGAGCGGTGTGGTACCGATACTTGATACAGAACCTATTCCTACGGAAATGTTGGAGAACTTTGATTCCGAGACTATGGATATTACCCTAACAGTAAGTGACGGTTCTGTGATCTATCTGGAAATCGACGAAAACGGCAATACCACATTGGCATCTACCCGTGATGGAGTAAAGCTGCCGCCTTACGGAGCGACTTTGACCTTTGCGGTAGTAGCAAAACCTGGAAATATGGAAATCGTTGACAAGACAGAAGAAAATGCCTGCGATACCGTATTGGAAGAAGCGTCTGATGTACTCTTTGAAAAATTAGAACTTTCAGCTGCGGAGGTAGCCAGAATCGAGAATGGTGAGAATATCCAGGTTTGGATTGAAGCAACGGACATTTCTGCAAGTGTGAGTCAGACAGATAAAAATTTGATAGATTCCAAGAAAGGAAATGCTACGATCGGAATGTGCTTGGATATAGATTTGCTTAAGCAGATTGGCTCAGACAGTCCTGTAAATATTACAGAAACGAATGGTGCGATGACAATTACGCTGAAAGTGCCGAGTTCACTTATGAATTCAAATTCATCCGTAACAAGAACATACCAGATGATTAGAGTGCACAGTGGAGTAGCCACAGTCATTCCTTGTACTTATAATGCAGCAAATCAAACCATCTCTTTTGAAACCGACCAATTTTCAACATATGCTCTTGCGTATGTTGATCAGCAGAATAATACTGGAAGCTCAGGCAACACCGGCACCGCAACCCCATTTGTACCACCTACTGTTAATGTAAGCTACCGAACTCATATAGAACGTATAGGCTGGGAGGGTACAGCAGATAACATAAGCACCTGGAAACAAAATGGTGCTATGAGCGGAACCTCAGGACGTTCCCTTAGACTTGAAGGAATTAATATAGTGGTTGCCCCAGCAACTGCTGGTGAGAACCTTGATCTTGGAATTCAGTACACAACCCACTGTGAATCCTATGGCTGGTTACCATGGTCAGCAGATGGAGATATGAGTGGTACCCAGGGAGAATCTAAGAGATTAGAGTCTATCAAGCTTCAGCTAACTGGTGAGCACGCCCAGTATTATGACGTATACTACCGAGTACACGCTGAGTCTTATGGCTGGCTTGGTTGGGCATCAAATGGTGCTCCTGCAGGAACAGCAGGCTACTCCAAGAGATTAGAGGGAATTCAGATAGTTGTGGTTAAGAAGGGTGAAGACTTTAATCACAATATGGAAGGAATCACCTCTAAGAGGTCAGAGCCATTCGTACCTAAGACAGGCAAATCACCTATAGTGAATTATCCATCAACCAGCAACGAAAACCCTATAGTGCCGGGAGAGGATACTCCAAATGTAGTCTATAGAACTCACGTAGAAAAGTACGGCTGGCAGGCATGGAAATATAACGGTCAGATGAGTGGAACCAGTGGAGAGTCCAAGCGACTGGAAGGAATAGAGATAAAGCTTACCAACAAGGACTACGAAGGCGGAATAGCTTATACAACACATGTTGAAAAATACGCTTGGCAGGGAACAGACCTTAATAACCCTGCAACCTGGAGGCAAAATGGCGCCATGGCAGGAACTTCTGGAGAATCTAAGCGACTAGAAGCAATCTGCATCACCCTTACGGGAGAGATGGCAGAACACTACGACGTATACTACCGAGTACATGCCGAGTCATACGGCTGGTTAGGCTGGGCATCAAATGGCGCACCAGCTGGAACCGCAGGACACTCCAAACGCCTTGAAGGAATCCAGATAGTACTGGTGAAAAAAGGAGAAACTCCATCAGCAACCTATGCTGGAATAGTATCTAAGGATTCAAGAGCTTATATACAACGTTAAAATATAAATGGCTGTGCTTCTGATATGCCCCCCTGTCAAGAAGACAGGGCAAATATCTAAAACGAAATGCATATGTACGACCACACGAATTAAAGTGTGGTCGTATTTTTTATGCATACCATTTCTCTTTTTATTCTCATCACCTCAAAATTACCCCACAGTGTACCATATAAAAGAAATGGTACCCTATGGGTACCCCCGATGGTCCTTGACCATAATTATTTTACCGTGCTATCCTACCCTTAGAATTTGGCTAGAAGCATCAAAATTTACAGTAATGTAAATTTTGATGAGCACAGCTGAAAATGGTGAAAAACCATAAAATAAACAAAAAAGGAGAAGGTGTATGGGATTAATAAAAGCAGCTTTTGGTGCGGCGAGTGGAGTTCTTGCAGACCAATGGAAAGATTATTTTTACTGTGAAGCTCTTCCTGAGAATGTTTTAGCGGTAAAAGGAAAGAAAAGAACACCTGGAGGTGATAACATCATTTCCAATGGTTCTGTTATTGCGGTTGCAGACGGACAGTGTATGATTATTGTGGAGCAGGGCAAAATTGTTGATGTATGTGCTGAACCAGGAGAATATACATACGATATGTCTACAGAGCCATCCATTTTTAGTGGGGATTTAGGTACAAGTATTCATGATGTGTTTGCAAATATTGGAAAGCGTTTTACTTTTGGTGGGGAAGCGCCTAATGATCAGAGAATATACTACTTTAATACCAAGGAGTTAATGGGTAACAAATACGGAACACAAAGTCCGGTGCCATTTCGTGTAGTGGACAACAATATTGGTTTAGATATGGATGTGTCCATTCGTTGTTTTGGTGAATATAGCTATCGTATAACAAACCCAATTTTGTTCTATACAAATGTATGTGGAAATGTGGAGCAGTCTTATACTAGAGATAAGATAGATAGTCAGCTTAAATCTGAATTGCTGACAGCCCTTCAGCCAGCCTTTGCAAGGATTTCAGAGATGGGAATCCGTTATAGTGCCCTTCCGGGTCATACTATGGAAATTGCAAATGCATTGAATGATATTCTCTCTGCAAAATGGGCAAATCTCCGTGGTGTTGAGATTGTGTCCTTTGGTGTTTCAAGTGTAAAGGCCTCTGACGAAGATGAGGCTATGATTAAGGAGTTGCAGAGAAATGCAACATTTAGAAATCCAACAATGGCAGCAGCTTATATGGTGGGTGCACAGGCAGCGGCTATACAGGCGGCAGCATCCAATCAGGGCGCAGGTCCTGCTATGGCAATGATGGGAATGGGTATGGTACAAAATGCAGGTGGAATAGATGCTCAAAGCTTGTTTGCTATGGGACAGCAGGCACAGCCGGCACCACAGCAGGTGCAGCCAGCACAACAGGCACAGCCAATACAACAGGCGACACCACAACAAACCCAGTCAGCTGACGCATGGCAATGTAGCTGCGGAGCAGTGGTAACAGGAAAATTCTGTGCAGAATGCGGAAGTAAGAAGCCAGAAGTAGAAGGTTGGACCTGTAGCTGCGGAGCTGTAAATAAAGGAAAGTTCTGTCCGGAATGTGGAAGTAAGAAACCGGCAGGAGTACCACAGTACAAGTGTGACAAATGTGGTTGGGAGCCTGAAAAGGGTGTGAAGCCACCAAAGTTTTGTCCAGAGTGTGGAGACCCATTTGATGATGGAGATTTAGTATACTAGGAAAAGGGGATAAAATATGGGATTATTTGGTAAATTATTTGATAAAAAGGAATGCGCTTTCTGTGATAACGAAATTGGACTTTTTGGCAATCGTAAACTAGAGGATGGAAATATGTGTAAGGAGTGTGCACAAAAGCTATCACCATGGTTTAGTGAACGCAGAAGTAGCACTGTAGCACAGATTGAAGAACAGCTTGCGTACCGTGAAGAGAACAAAAAGGCAGTGGAAGCATTTAACGTAACTCTTTCATTGGGAACTGATATGAAGGTGCTTATGGACGAGGATGCTGGCAAATTCATGGTAACAAGAGAGAGAAATCTTATGGAGGCAAATCCTGATGTTCTTGATTTCTCACAGGTAACAGGCTGTATCCTTGACATTGATGAGCATCAAACAGAGGAGATGAGAGAAGATAACGAAGGAAATGAAGTTAGCTTCCGTCCACCACGTTATTTTTATAGCTACGATTTCCGTATGATAATTAAGGTTAATCATCCATATTTTGATGAGATTTCCTTTAACCTTAATACATCTGATGTTGAAATCAATCCACACAATGGAATGACTACAAGACCAAATCCACAGTCTAATCCAGACTACAGAGAATACGAGGATATGGGCAGAGAGATTAAGGAAATCTTAACTCAGGCACGTAGGCAGGTAAGAGAGGATGCCAGAGCAGCGGCAGCACCAAAGACAGCAGTAATTTGTCCATGCTGTGGTGCAACAACTATGCCAGATGCTAATGGCTGCTGTGAATACTGTGGCGGTGCATTAAATGGATAAAAAATGTTTTGAAAGCATATGTAGATAAAAAAATACCGAGTACAAGTTTACCCTTGTAGCTCGGCATTTTTTTGATGTTATATTATGTGTTTCAACTATGATTTCTAAGCTTTTTTCTCAGATTTAATTCAAACGCCACAAAGTTTAGTACCAGTGCTCCTAGCCAGGCAACAGTGTTTGCCCATGCAGTTGCCACATACAGGAAAGAAGAACCTAAGTATTAGGGTGGAAACCTTTCCCTCTGTTAAGTTGTATGTCTGTTGCTGTTGCATGTTATACCTCGTAGTTAATCTGTGTATTGTGCTTTGTTAAACTATTGCTTTTCTTTTTGGAGATTACCTTTATCCAGCCATGTTAACAGGGTACGAGGAGACAAGCATAACTAGGTATGGAATGATGCACAAGGAGTATATGGAGGCTAATCACCCAGAGTTAGTGAAGGTGTTGGATAACGAGTGTAGGTTAATGCCACACTTAAAGATGGTGGAGGATGAAGCTGAGCAAATGCATAAGAAGATAATGGAGAGAAAAGAGAGAGAAGCCATAGCCACAGGTGAGATAACACCGGAGTTACGCAACGAGCAACCTCTGGAGTGGGCAGCGAGAATGACTAGAATGGAGCAGGAGACCATATCTCAGGTCGCGAGGGAATTTGTTCTGACAGATGTTCCAGTGAGAGTGGAGAGAGATCCTTCAATGAGATTAAAGAGTATGATGATAGTTGAAGATATAGAGTTAAAGTAGAAGATAATATGCTTGTACAAAAACCACATTACATTATAAATTTTATAATAATACTTTTATCAAATGTAGCATTCCTTAAAATTATACATTATAATAAATAATGAACACTATTTTAGGGAACATAAACAACTATGATTTTCCAGAATCAAGATAATAAAAGGAAATAACATATGAGAAGAAAAACATATGATACAACTCCATTTGACACAAGGAAGATGCCACCTAAGCAGAATTTATTTTTTATGCCACTTATTTGGATGCTTTGTTGGATACTGACTAGGTCAGGAAAACTAAAGATTCATAAGGTAAATATGAAGGGACTTAAACCACCATATCTTGTCCTTGGTACGCATCATGCATTTATGGACTTTTACATAACACCCCTTGCTTTGTTTCCTCACAGAGCAAATTACGTGTCAGAACTAGAAGGCTTTGAGAACTACGGTGAATGGTTGTATAGACAGGTTGGGTGTCTTGGAACTAGAAAATTTATCAACGACATAAATCTTGTTAAGAACATTCAGAGGGTTATGAAGCGTAAAGGTATTCTGGTGCTTTATCCTGAAGCTAGATACGCCAATGTGGGAACCTCCTCAGAGCTTCCTACATCAACTGGAAAGCTGGTTAAATTGCTAGGAGTTCCTCTTGTTACTATAAATATGAAGGGCAATTACCTTCAGTCTCCTATATGGAATTTAAAGAAAAGGTCAGGGGTTAAACTGGATACTACATTGACTCAGGTTCTTACTTCAGAGGAAGTGAAATCTAAGTCGGTGAAGGAGATAAATGAACTTATTAGCAAGCATTTAGCTTATGATGAATATAAGTACCAATTTGACAACAATATGCGAATAACCTACAAGGACAGAGCAAAGGGGCTTCATATGCCTTTGTACCAATGTATATGCTGTGGAGAGGAATTTGCCATGAAGGGTCAGGGAACCAAGCTTACTTGTAATAGCTGTGGCGCTACATGGGAGATGGATGAGTTGGGTAGATTAGTGAAGACGAAGATTGTAGATAAAGCGGAACAGAAAAATGTAGATATAGCTAACACCGAAACAGATGAAAATGATGAGATAAATAACAAACTTCATATTCACATTCCTGATTGGTATGAGTGGGAGAAAAGTCAGGTTATAAAGCAGATAAATGAAGGCAAGTATCAGCTTAGCTGTAAAGTTAAGATTGACGCATTGCCTAATGCTAAGAATTTTATCCCATGTGGAGAAGGAATCCTGGTTCATAAGAAGGAAGGCTTTTATCTTACCTTTAAGGATTATGGAGATAATGAGGAGAAGACTATGTTTTTCTCATCTAAGTCACTGTTTTCTATTCATACAGAATATGATTACAGAAGTAAGTATGGGCAGTGTGTCACTTTGTCTACAGATACTAATACTTACTTTATATATCCTTTGGAGGATGGTTTTAATGCTACAAAGATACAGTTTGCTACGGAATATTTGCACAAGAAAAAATAGCTTGAAGGAAAAAACATGCATATTAAAATATTATCTAATTTATGGTATGCACTATTTATTTGTTTTGAAAAAAGAGTTATAATATATTCAGATTATACAAAAGTAAAAATAAGGTGGCGTACATATGGATGAAAAACAAAAGATAAATATAAATTGGAGAAAGTTAGTATTTTGCGCATTGATAGTAATTTATCTAATATTGCTTCTGTTGCAGGTAAAAAACGGCCGTACCGGGGGTGGGGGAGATAATGCATACTTGTCAGGTATTATAATGATATTAACCATTTTGGATGCGGTTTGTATAACCATATGGTGGAAGAAGGGCTACATTATAGCTATGGTTATGTTGGGGCTTAATGCCATTATGACAGCAGGAGTTGCTATTAGTGGCAAGGACCGTTTTGCTTTGGCAGGATTTATCATAGCTGTAGTTGGAATGATTATTGTAAGTATAATGTTTAGATTTATTCGTATGGTGGATCAACGTGAGTTGGAGCTTATAAAGCTTGCTGATACAGATATGCTGACAGAGCTTCCTAACAGAAGAGCCTTGACCAATTATCTGGAAAAGCTGTGTGATGAGGGTGACTCAAAGTTTGCCTTAGTATTTATAGATTTAGATAACTTTAAGCTGATTAATGATACCATAGGTCATGAGTGGGGCGATTCCTTATTGGTAGGTACAGCTACAAGATTTAGAAGACTTTTGAGAGATAATGAATTTGTTGCCCGTTTGGGTGGAGATGAGTTTGCTGTTATTATAAAGGGGTATGCTTCAGAAGAAGCATTGAGAGAACGAGTAGAAATTTATTCAAAAACCCTCAGTGAGAAATGTCAGCTTAGAGGTAGAGATTATTATGTTACAGGAAGTCTTGGTGTTGCCTGTTATCCAAAGGATACCAAAAATGTTGACCAGCTATTAAAGTATGCTGATACAGCTATGTTCCATGCCAAGAAGACAGGTAAGGTTAGAAGCTGCTTCTTCGATAACATTATGAATGAAAACATGGAAAGTGACGTAAAGCTAGAAAGCCAGATGAGACAGGCCTTTAACAATGATGGCTTCTTCCTTATGTATCAGCCACAGTATCATACAGATGGTAAAAGCCTAAGAGGCTTTGAGACATTAATCAGAATGCGTGATTATGATGGCAATCTGGTTAGTCCGGGTGTATTTATACCTATTGCAGAGAAGACAAATCTTATATTAGAGATTGATAGATTTGTACTTAAAACAGCTATGACAGAATGTAAGCCTATGATTGAGAAAAACCCTGAGCTTATGATTTCCGTAAATATGTCAGCTATACATATACAGGATGATTCCTTTGTGGAGGATGTGAAGAAGGCCATAGAGGCAACAGGATTTCCTGCTACGAATCTGGAATTAGAGATTACTGAGACCTCATTTATAGAGAGAATGGATGATGTTGTGGAGAAGATAAGGGCTATTCGCCAGATGGGTATCTGCGTAGCCTTAGATGATTTCGGAACAGGCTTTGCATCCCTTAGCTATTTAATGAATCTTCCAGTAAATATGCTTAAGATTGATAAGAGCTTTGTGGACAACATATTAATTGATGATAATGGTGCATCCTTTGTTGTAGCGATTATTTCCATGGGCCATCAGCTAGGGTTTGAGGTTATTGCCGAAGGTGTAGAGGAAGAACAACAGGTGGAGGTACTAAGAGACAGAGACTGTGATTTTATTCAAGGCTTTGTATGGGGAAGACCAATGCCGTTAGAAGACATTAAGAATATAGTAAATGCATAGTGAATAAGTAGTAGAAGCCAGTGTGTAAAAACGCACTGGCTTTTTTTAGACCACAGGTTTAATGATTTTATTCTCTAAATAAACTATAATCTTATTATATTTTGTTACATTTAAAAAAATAATAGATAAGGAGGAAATTGCTATGAATATGATATATGTGATTTCGATGATGGTAATGCTGTTTGGTATGTGTATGTTTGTTAGAAGCTTTAAGTTGATTGACAACCAGCTAGAGGATCGTGAAGAGTGTACTTACGTGAGAAGAGAAGCTATAAATCGTTGCTTGTTTTATGGAAATGTAGTTGCTATGAGTGTTGGATTGATGGTAGCTAAATTGTTAATTGAAATATTGATGTAAAAAAAGTGTAAACGCTTACATTTTTTATCCCAAACCCATTGAGTTAGCAAGAATTTCATAGTATAATGCATGTGTAAGTTGAAAAGCAAGGATATTAAGAAGATAGCTACAAGATATATTTTATTACAAATCTACATGTATTATCACGGAGGTTACCATGAAGAAATTACTGGGAACAATAATTCACAAGCTAACCATAATAGAGCCAGGGCAGCTTATTTACATATTAAGCATCATTGTAATAACTATAGCCCTTACAATCCTCTATGGTAAAATTAAGGAGGATGAGAAGAAACTAGGGATATGGAAGATGCTATGCTTTATGCCAGTGACTATTAGCATACTACATTTCATGTTCAATGGACTGGGAAGTATGTGGCAGATAATGTTAGTGTCTTATTTTTCCATGTACCTTCCATCACTGATACCTATGATGTGGCCACTATTTACTAAGAACAAAAGGTTCTTCGTGGTATCAGCAGTTGTAATAAATTTTGCAGTAATAACAATGTCTGTAAGCAATATGCTATCCCTATCACCACTTGATAACCTAGGTAACAAAAGCTACGCAGAAAGCTTCAAGGCTTCAATAGATGCTATGGAGGAAAACTATGTGCTTGAGGAGTGGAAGGAAGTTGATTTTGACGCAATAGAGGCGAAGCTACTTCCTATGGTGGAGCAGGCTGATGAAAATGGTGACGAAATACAGTTTTTGGAAGCTATGGTGCGTATGAGCTATGAGATTCACGATGGTCATGTGTGCGTGGTGTTCCCGGATGATGAGACTAAGCGTGCAGTGGACGAGAGGTTGTTTGGTAATGATTACGGACTTTCTATGATTGGATTAGATTCGGGAGAGGTTGTAGCAGTGCTTGTTGATGCTGAAGTGGTCGGAATCAAGGAGGGCACCCAGATAGTAAAATGGAACGGAGTGACCGTAGAAGAAGCATTAGCTGATGTGGAATGTATTTCAACCCTTAACAGCTATCCTGTTGCTGCAAATGAGGAGGCTGTAAAGCCGTTATTCCTAGCCGGCAAGGGTGAAGCTACGGTTGAGGTAACATACCTTGATGAGTCAGGCAAGGAATGCACAGTAGAGCTTGCAAGCAAGGGTAGCTATTACGATAGATTTATGAAGAGTTGGAAGCTATATTTTGGAGAGCCTGACGCTGAGCAGGGTAACTACGCTACCAAGATGCTTAATGAGGACACAGGTTACTTTGTCATAATGGGTGCTGACTACGATTCAAATGACGAGCAGGCTTACCTTATGGGAGAACATGAAAACTCCAAGAAAATGTTCGAGGTAAAGCTTAAGGAATTAAAGGATCAGGGTGCTACAAAGCTTATAATAGATCTTAGAAATAACTACGGTGGAACAGACCAGGTGGTTATGCCACTTGTATCATATTTTGCCATGGAGGATCAGTACGGAATCGGACTGGGATACAACAAGGATGGAAAGTACAAGGTAAATGCAAACCACAACATAGAAGCAAATGGCAACTACCATCAGATGCAGGTAGTAGTTCTAGTAAATGGACAGTGTATGGATGCAGGTGACGGTCTGGCATATCACTTATCCAAGCTGCCAAATGTTACTATAATGGGTATAACAGAGCCAAACGGAAGCAACCAGGAATCTGGCGGTATGTGCCTCCTTCCAGGTGGAGCAGTGCTAAGCTACCCAGTAGGTCTTGTACTTGATGAAAATAAAGAGCCACTTGTGGATACAAGAGCTGACAGAGTGGGAAGAAATCCACTGGATGTGAAGATTCCATTTGATAATGATGCTGCAATTAAGATGTTCTCCGGTGAAGGAGATTATGAGCTTGAGTATGCTGTGGAATATCTTAAGAGTGTGGAATAGACAATATAGAATCGAAGCCGAAAAAATTGTCGAAAATAAAATAATTAGCAAAAAAAGTCTTGCTAAAACCATATAATAATGCTACAATTTCATAGTCTCAATTGGAAAGAGTTTTTCCGAAGCAGGATAATACGACCGCCGGTAATAGCCGGCCAAGGCCACACGGACAGCCGGGTCGAATGCCGAAAACCGCTTGCGGTTGGCAACTTTAGTTGCCTTATTGATTGAGTTAAAAGCTCAGTTTTATAAGTTGGTTACTATAAACCGAATCGCCTTATGGCATCAACTTGTGAAATGGTCAATAAGAGTAGTAAAAGTAATCTTTGCTATATAGACTCTGATCTAATTGTGATTATAATTCGATAGGATAGTGGTAAGAATATGTTTTAATACATGCAAAATATGCATAATGTATAATATTCTCGCCGTATACTGATATATAACACAAAACAGGTGATGTACCGTAGGGTATGTCACCTGTTTTATTTGTACGGGAAATGTGGAGGTAGCTTATGGCAGAGGATTTTGAATTAAGAATAAGACAAGAAAGAGCGCCTATATATGAGGCCCTGGAGCAGTTTAGAAATATGCGAGTCGTGCCCTTTGATGTGCCGGGACATAAGAGAGGACGTGGCAATCCTGAGCTTACAAGGTTTCTTGGAAGTCAGTGTGTAGGAGTAGATGTAAATAGTATGAAGCCACTGGATAATCTGTGTCATCCCATCTCTGTAATCAGAGAGGCTGAGGAGCTGGCGGCAGAAGCATTTGGAGCAGCACACGCATTTTTGATGGTGGGAGGAACTACCAGCGCTGTGCAAAGTATGATACTTACAGTATGTAAGCGGGGAGATGAGATTATACTTCCCAGAAATGTACATAGAAGTGTCATAAATGCCTTGGTTTTATGTGGCGCTATTCCTGTGTATGTAAATCCAGAGGTTGATAAGCGCCTTGGAATATCTCTAGGTATGAAAAGAGAGCAGGTAGAAAAGGCTATTAAGGAGCATCCCAAGGCAGTGGCAGTTTTGGTGAATAATCCAACCTATTATGGAATATGCTCTGACCTTAAGGCTATAGTGGATATGGCACATAAGGCCGGGATGCTATGCTTAGCAGACGAGGCTCATGGAACTCATTTTTATTTTGGTGACAATCTGCCCATATCGGCTATGGCTGCGGGAGCAGATATGGCCTCAGTATCCATGCATAAAAGTGGTGGAAGTCTGACACAGTCAAGCTTTCTACTGGCAGGACCTAACATGAATCAGGGATACATAAGACAGATAATTAACCTGACACAGACTACATCAGCCAGCTATCTTCTGATGTCGAGTCTTGATATATCAAGAAGAAGCTTAGCTCTTAAGGGAAGAGAAATATTTCAAGAGGTAAGAAAACTTGCGGAATATGCTCGCAAGGAGATTAACGAAATCGATGGATATTATGCCTTTGGGGAGGAGCTTGTTAATGGAGATTCCGTATACGCATTTGACCCGTTAAAGCTTAGTATACATACCTTAGATATAGGTTTGGCCGGTATCGAGGTCTACGACATATTAAGAGATGACTATGATATTCAGATAGAATTTGGAGACCTGGGAAATGTTCTTGCATACATTTCCATAGGAGACAGAATGCAGGAGGTGGAGCGCCTGGTAAGTGCTTTGGCGGAGATTAGACGACGCTTTATGAAGGACCCTACAGGAATGCTGACACAGGAGTATATACCGGCGCAGGTTGTGGTAAGTCCTCAGGACGCATTTTACGCAGAGAAGTATAGCTTGCCAATAGAGGAGACAGAGGGCAAGGTGTGTAGCGAGTTTGTTATGTGCTATCCGCCTGGTATTCCTATACTTGCTCCAGGGGAGAAAATAACAGGAGATATACTAAAATACATTAGCTATGCCAAGGAAAAGGGCTGTAGCTTAACCGGTCCGGAGGACCCTGAGATAGAGCAGTTAAATGTATTAAAGTAAATTATGGAGGAAAGAAAATGGGATTTTGGTTTAGTGAATTTCACACTAAGGACGTAAAGCTTAGCCTGAAGGTAAACAAGCAGCTCTTTTCCCAGAGAAGTGATTATCAGCAGATAGATGTATTTGAAACAGCAGAATTCGGCAAGGTGCTGGCACTAGATGGCAATATAATGCTTACGGAGAGGGATGAATTTATATACGACGAGATGATAACTCATGTTCCTATGGCGGTACACCCCAACATAAAAAATGTTTTGGTAATCGGTGTAGGTGATGGTGGAGTTGTAAAGGAGCTTACAAGATATGACTCCATAGAAAGAATTGACTTAGTTGAGATGGATGAGATGGTTGCAGAGGCATGCAGAATATACATACCGGCCAATGCCTGCAGGCTTGATGATGCAAGGGTTCATATATATTATGAGCATGCCCTAAAATATATCAGAAAGCATGAGGAAGAATATGACCTCATAATAGTTGATTCCAATGATCCATATGGTCCTTCAGAGGGACTTTATACCAGAGAATTTTATGGTAGCTGTTACAAGGCATTAAAAGAGGATGGAATAATGGTTAATCAGCAGGGCAGTCCATTTTATCAGGAGGATGCTGATGCCATGAAGAGAAGTCACGGAAGGATAGTGAATACATTTCCTATAAGCAGGGTTTATCAGGCTCATATACCAACCTATGCTGCGGGCTACTGGCTGTTTGGCTTTGCCAGCAAAAAGTATCATCCTATAGATGACATGGATGAGGAAAGATGGAAGGGACTTCATCTTAAGACAAAATACTATACAACAAGATTGCACAAGGGGGCATTTTATCTGCCTGCATTCTTGGAGGAAGTTTTGCAGGAGGTAGAATAATGCTAGAGAGAAATATAGAAACATTTATAGGCTGTGACGCAGATTATGAGGAATCGAAAATAGTTCTTTTCGGAGCTCCATTTGATTCCACAACCAGCTATAGACCGGGAGCCAGATTCGGTAGCAGCGCAATAAGACATGAGAGCTTCGGGTTGGAAACCTACAGTCCATATCAGGATGTGGACCTTATGGATTATAAGGTGTTTGATAGTGGAGATTTGGAGCTTTGCTTTGGAGATTCCCGTGTGGCATTAGATGATATAGAAGCAAGAGCAGACATTATACATAATGATGGAAAGCTGCCTATTATGGTGGGCGGGGAGCATCTTGTAACTCTTGGGGCGGTTAAAGCGGCTCTTAAGAAATATCCTGATATGCATGTTATACATTTTGATGCCCATGCAGATTTGAGACAGGATTACCTTGGGGCTACCTTAAGTCATGCCTGTGTTATGAGACGTTGCCATGATTTGATGGGAGACGGAAGGATACATCAGTTTTGCATAAGAAGCGGAGAACGGGATGAGTTTAGGTTTGCAAAAGAGCACACTGATATGCATAGATTTGATTTGAACGGCTTAGATGAGCTGTTAGAGGAGCTTAAAAGCAAAAAATGTCCGGTCTACTTAACTATAGATCTTGACTGCTTAGACCCCTCAGAATTTCCGGGAACAGGAACACCTGAGGCAGGGGGAATAAGCTTTAAGGAATTACTTGGAGCAGTGTTAAAGGTGTCTAGGGCAAATGTTATCGCGGCTGATATCAATGAGCTTGCTCCTATGCTTGATATGTCAGGAGCTTCAACCGCTCTTGCCTGCAAGATATTAAGAGAGCTTATGCTTGCATTATTACAGAATATGGAGGAGAGATAATGAGTAGAGTATTAATAATCGGATGTGGAGGAGTTGCCACAGTTGCTATATCAAAGTGCTGTCAGGTAAGTGAGGTTTTTTCAGAGATATGTATAGCAAGCAGAACCAAAGAAAAGTGTGATGCTTTAGCTGATAAGCTTCGTCCTAATACTAAGACAGTAATCACAACTGCTAAGGTTGACGCGGATGTGAAGGAGGAGGTTATTGAGCTTATAAACAGCTACAAGCCGGAGCTTGTAATGAATATAGCACTTCCATATCAAGACCTTGTAATCATGGATGCCTGCTTAGAATGCGGAGTAAACTATATGGATACTGCAAACTACGAGCCTGAAAATATAGAGGATGAAGAGTGGAAGGCCATATACGAGAAAAGATGTAAGGAAAAGGGCTTTTCGGCTTATTTTGACTATTCCTGGCAGTGGGCATATAAGAAGAAATTTGAAGAAGCGGGACTTACAGCCTTGCTTGGTTCTGGCTTTGACCCGGGCGTAACTCAGGCTTACTGTGCATATGCCAATAAGCACATTTTCGATGAGATAGAAACTATAGATATCTTAGACTGTAATGGTGGTGACCACGGCTATCCTTTCGCCACAAACTTTAATCCTGAGATAAATCTAAGAGAGGTTTCTGCTCCTGGAAGCTACTGGGAGGATGGACATTGGGTGGAGATACCTGCCATGAGCATTAAGAGAGAGTACAACTTTGACCAGGTTGGTATGAAGGATATGTATCTTCTTCATCACGAGGAGATAGAGTCTCTTGCAGTAAATATTCCGGGGGTTAAGCGAATCAGATTCTTTATGACCTTTGGACAGAGCTACCTTACTCATATGAAATGTCTTGAAAATGTGGGAATGCTTTCCACAACACCTATTAATTACGAGGGTAAGGAGATTGTTCCTATACAGTTTTTAAAGGCTCTTCTTCCGGACCCTGCTTCTCTTGGACCTAGAACTAAGGGCAAGACTAATATAGGATGTATATTCACCGGTAAGAAGGACGGTAAGGATAAAACCTGGTATATCTACAATGTGTGTGACCATGAGGAATGCTTTAAGGAGGTTGGCTCACAGGCTATAAGCTACACCACAGGAGTACCGGCTATGTGCGGAGCCATGATGCTCCTTACTAAAAAGTGGAACAAGCCGGGAGTATATACAGTAGAGGAGTTTGATCCGGATCCATTCTTAGATGCACTTGACAAGTACGGCTTGCCAAGGAGTGTAGAGGAAAATCCGGAGCTGGTGGATTAGTTATGTATAAGGGTGATAACAGGCCGGCCTTTAGAGGGCTGGATGAAAAAAGATATAATACCATAGCCACACTTACTACACCCTGCTATGTTATAGACGAGGCAAGGCTTGTGGAAAATGGCAGGATTTTAGACAGGGTGCGAAAGGAAAGCGGAGCTAAGATACTTCTGGCTCAGAAAGCATTTTCCAACTATGACCTATACCCTGTGATAGAACCTTATCTGGATGGCACTGAGGCAAGTGGTCTCTATGAGGCAAGACTTGGAAGTGAGGAGATGGGATATAAGGAGTGCCACGTCTTCTGTGGTGCGTACAGAGAGGATGAATTTGAAGAGCTGCTTAAATATGCAGACCACATAGTGTTTAACTCACCATCACAGCTAAAAATGTTTGGGGCAAGAGCAAAGGTTGCGGGGAAAAGTATTGGACTTCGAGTGAATCCCGAACTATCAACCCAGGGAGAGGGTGAGATATATGACCCATGTGCTTCTAAAAGCAGGCTGGGTACTACAATATCACAGTGGGAGATGTATATGACAGATGAGCTTATTAACATGTTGGATGGAATACATTTTCACACTCTTTGTGAGCAAAACTCAGATGCTTTGGTCCAAACAGTTGCTGAGGTTAAGAAAAAGTTTGGGAAATATATGCACAAGCTATCCTGGGTAAACTTTGGCGGTGGACATCACATAACCAGGGATGATTATGATATAGATACCTTGTGCAAATGTATAAGAGATGTGGCAGATACATATAAGGTGCAGGTGTACTTAGAGCCGGGAGAAGCAGTGGCTTTAAATGCGGGTTATCTGGTAACCCAGGTGCTTGATATGGTGGAAAATGATGGCACCATCGCTATACTTGATATGTCGCCAGCATGTCATACTCCTGATGTTATAGAGATGCCATACAGACCGCCCCTTATGAATGGATATGATGCAGATGACAAGGCTTATACCTACAGATTTGGTGGACCTACCTGTCTGGCGGGCGATGTGCTTGGAGACTACAGCTTTGATGAAAGCTTGAGTGTGGGGGACAAGCTTGTGCTAGGAGATATGGCCATATATTCTACCTGTAAAAATAATACATTTAACGGTATGAAGCTTCCGGATATATATAAGCTTGCTGAGGATGGAAGCACTGAGCTTGTGGTGGAGTTTGGTTATGAGGATTTTAAGTATAGGCTGGGAGGAAGGAAATGTTAGATAAGAAATGTGAAGTTTGAGGTTTATAAAAGAGGATGGATATGTAGCGTATTGACATCCCACAGTGGTTACATATGATAAGGCAGCAGCTAAGCTGGTTGGGGTGATAAAGGGGATGAAGAGACAGTAAGAGAGGGCAAAAATGAAGTGCACCCCAAATGTTAGACAAAAATATGTTTAATATTTGGAGGTGCACTTCAAATCTAGCCCTCTCTTATTACGTCACAGAACAATTTATTAAGCGCTGTCCAATCCTTGTTGTGATCATCTGTTATAACATCCGCAAGCTCCTTCTGTTTGACTAACTCACTAGCGATAAAATCCTGAATAACCGGAATCTGTGGATTAAGGTCAGACTCCTGCGTAACCTTCTTAATCTCTAATAGTTCATCGATACCCTGACGAAGCTCATGGGGCAAATCAAGCTTTAGCAAATCATTGAATAACACTGGTGGAGGACAATTATATTCTTCGATATATTTGCAAGCAAGAAGAGGCCTTAATGCGTAGAAATATTTCTTGTATTTTACAAGCTCATCCTGAAGATAGGTCTCATATGTATTCCTAGCGGTGCCATAGTAGTGGTATATGCCAGTTTTAGCAGAAAAGTAAGACTTTGCAATCTGGTAAATCTTGTCCCAGGTATCAGTACGCTTGTAAATCACAGGAGAATTGCTCCACTCAAATAGGGTGGCGTTACCCTTCTTAAACTGGATGAGTGCCTTTCTTAAATCCCAGCCATTGATATCAAGAACCTCATCTAACTGCCACTCAATAGTATCCTTAGGCGAGTCAAGGCGGAGATACTCTTCCATAGGTCTCATATAAATGAATCTCACATCATAATCACTGTCAGGTGAAGCAAAGCCCCAGGCCCGACTGCCCGACTCTATGGCAAGGAGAATAGTAACATTTTCCCGTTCTTCAATTTCTCTAAGCTTTTCTTGTATAGTCGAAATCATATTAGTAATCCCCCTCTATAGCTTTTCTGTTTACATATTCCACAAACTCGCCTACCTTGTCCATATCAGGATTATCAGGTAGAGATGTAGTCTTAGAAACACGCTCCAGCTCACTCTCATAATGAGCCAGCATATCATAGAACTCAGTTGTAAATGTATGGTCATCCTTCTGGAAACCACCATTTCTAATCTTAAGAAGTAGCTCCAAATCATCCGCACGATGAGTCTTAATAATACCCTTATCTAAGATATCAATAGCCATCATAAATAAGCGAATAAGGTGCATAGCATGCTTATTCAAATGGTTATCATCCTTCTTCTTGTTTCGCTTGCCAATCCTGTCGTACTCCCTAATAACATTTGTAAGGGTGGAGAACAGAGTCTCATAGTTACGAAGTGGATAATGAGTATAATTTGTATCGATAAAAATCTCTGTATCAAGGCCTGGAGTGACAGCCTGGTCAATGTATAGCTTCATAGAACCATATTCAAAATTTGCATGCTTTAGGTTGAAATCATATAGGGCATTCTGCACCGATTTCAGAATATGATGTTCACGCTCAGCCATAGGCATAGAATCTCTAGCTAAAGCATTCTGCAGTCTTCTAAGCTGTGCGCTGGCATATCCACCAAAGGACTTGATAGCTCTCTTGGAAAGGAAAAGTTCAGTATGGTCAATAATCTCCTGACCAAGCTTAGTCTTAATCAGATACTGGTCATCATCAAGCCCTAAAATCTCGCAGGTGTTAGGATTGCACTCAAGGAGAAGCTTGATGATTTTATTAAATGAATATATAACCGTGTCAGTTACTCTGTCTTCAAATTGCTCAAATTCAGTAAGGCCGAGAATGTCGGATGGCTGATTAAGTGCAATACCGCGGAAGTCGATGTCACTGTTTTCGTTGTTAGTGCCATAGGCATGGCTACCGCCTAGGCCTAGAAGAATAATGCGGTCCCCTAGGTGTGGGTCAGTGCGGAGGAAGTCGTAGGCGGGGGTGGACATGAGGTGGGTGAAGTTTGGGGTGTTGGTTGTGATGTTTGGTTTGGACATAGGTGTCACTTCCTTTCTGTGGGGTGTTTTGTTCTTAGGGGGATTATAGCATAAGATGGTGGGGAGGAAAAGTAAGTAGGACAAGACGTTGAATAGTGGGACAATGTAATGAGTGAAATCTAGTAGGTATGGGTGTATAATCAGATTATAAATTGTCGAATAATGTATTTTGTATAGCATAAGAGAGGGGACAAATGGCAAATATTTCGCAGAAGATAGTATATAATTTATCGATAATAGCGCCACTGTTGATAATGACGTCGATGGTTTGGGTTATTCAAAATAATACTTATTGTATTCCAATACTATTAATATCAATAAGTATTACAATTATTATAGTATTTAAGGTTTCGTTTAGATATGCTTTGAAACATATGGCTCCAATAAAAATAAGAACTGAACAAATTTCGCCACATGATGAAAAGGCATTTTCGTATTTGCCTACATATCTTCTACCGTTTGCCAGTATAGTAATTAAAGAATTTAATCTAATTATACTTTTTTGTATATCTTTGCTGATTATATGTGGAATGATATTTTGCAATACTGCATTTCCAAATCCTGTATTAATGTTAGGGAAGTATCATTTTTATCAAGTGTCTGCAGATAATGGAGTATCAAATTATTTGTTGATATCAAAACAAAAATATAGAAGTAAAAAACAATTAAATACAGTGTATAGAATGATGGAATTTTTATTAGTGGATTCAGAGGAGGTAGGATAATATGTTCGAAAATTGCTCAATTATGATTATAGGAACAAACCACACAGTAGATGAAATATATAGATTGGATATGAATTCAGATACACAGAATGAAATAGTGGAAACTTTTGCAAAAGGAATACAAGAATTGACAGGAGAAAAAACTAGAATTTCATTTGACGGTAGTTACAAGCCAAATGATGATGAATATCTAGTTATTGAAAATTTTAGATTGTCTGATGAAATTAAGGATGCAATAAGGAATCCAATAGGCGTACAAGGATTTAGAAAAAAGAATGATGATTATCCAGAAATAAAGGCAATATTTGTGGGTGAAAGAGAAGAAAATTCAAATGGAGAACAGTTTAAAGTGGCTTTTCAGCGCTTTAAGAAAGATCAGTATATTTCTACGGCATGGTATAACTTGTTTTTTGATAGAGATACTTTTTTACAGGAAAAAAGATTTGGAATTAGTATCTCAGATGTAGTAGATTGTTTCGTTGTTGATAATGAATTATGTTTTTCGTCATTCCATTTTACAAGGCAGATTTTTGACTTAAATGATTATTATCGTTCTGCAACAGATAAAGAGGTACATACATTCACCCAGAATTCAAAATTGATGTTAGAGGATGCGGATGCTTTTGAAGGAATGGCTAATACCATTATAAGAAGAAAAATTGCATTAATTAATGATTCAAAAGTATTAGATAAATTTTCGGCTAATGAAATAAAAAGAGAGGCAAAAGCAATTGATATAGATATTGATGTAAAGGACAAAAAAATAGTGATTCCAAATGATAAGGAGAAGGTGAAAATTATCTTGGGATTTTTGGATGAAGAAGCATTTAAAGGTCCGTTTTCAAAACACACATATTTGGCAAATTCGAAGAGAAAGCTTAATAGATAACAACAAATAATATATGTTGTGGAATGATATCTTTGAGGAGAAACACGTTAAAAAGTAATATTAGGAGAAAATGAATGATAGAATCAGTGTATAAATATATAGTTCAAATAAAAATCCTCATGGAGATTGGGGAGAATTCAGAAATCCTACAAATAGAAATCTAATAAAGGGTAAAACTTACGTTCCAATACCAGTAAAATATGCTAGGAAGTATAATATCCAACGAGGAGATGTTTTTGTTGCTCATTTTTTTGATGGATATCCTTCGATTCAAATTAAGGCATCAGGAAATGGTCCGTATGAAGGGGGGATTCAATATGCTAAGCAATTTGTAGGCATAGGAAAAGGTGCATGCAAAGCATTCACACCATGGTATGAATCTTGTGGCATAGAAGTAGGCGATTACGTTGAAGTGGAGTTTCTTTCGAGTAATGAGGTAATGTTTTCAAAATTATAGTGATGAAGCGTTGTCTGTTTTATAATAGTACAATGCTTTTATTTTATAACTAAACGAACATATGTGCGAAGAAGGTATTGACGAAAGTATAATATATGGTAGAATTAATATGTGGTATAAAGAAGGGGATCAAATGATTAAGGAGGAATGAGATGTTTTATAAAAAACAACCAGAATCAAACAGACAAAACTATAAAAAGATGCTAACCATAATAGGTCAATTATCACACTTATTCTCTGAAAACGATGCCCCTTACTTGGCGTACAGAGTTCATGAAAATGTATTCTGTAAATACTTTCATGCTGAAAATCTAGCTAGAACGGATTGTTCTGCTGATGCGAAGAAAGACACTATTGGTATTGGCTTAAAAACATGGGTTGGAAATGACGATCAAAAAGTTGCAGAATTCGGAAAGTTAAAGAAATTTTATACAGATTTAACTGGACTTGAGTTAGTGAAAAAAATTTCGGAGTATAGAAATGAGAGAATTCGAGTCACAAAAAATCTTCATGGAATTACAGATATGATATACCATGTTGTAAAAAGAATTCCTGGTGCTATGCAGATAATGGAGTGTACTTTTGATTATATTAATATCGATAATATAAAATTGATTCCTGACAGGGGGAATGAAAACAATACATATTTCACAGATGGTAAACATACTTATCATTTTAGTGTATCAAAGAATACTTTGTATATGATTTTTGATGACTTAGAGTTGATGGATACTATAAATGTAAATATTCTTGATGATCCATACACTTTGTTAGAGAATGCTACAAAAGAACATGTAAATACAATGTTGGGATTTAATAAAATAGATGCTGATGGTGGAGAAACATATTTCGAAGGGGATATTTTTACAGATAATATTACAATTGATCAAGTTATTCAAAACGAGAAAAAGGAACAACTTTGTTTGCCGCTTTATTCAGTTAAGAAGGGTGTGAAATTTGTTGGAGAAAAAAGTGGCTTGAATCAATGGAATGCAGGTGGTCGTAAGAGGAATATTAATGAAATTTACATACCATATCAAAAGGTAGATAGAGATAGAAAATCAGATTTCTTCCCTCCTAGAGATACAGCTTTTACTTTGCATATGCCAGATGGTTCAGAGATATCAGCTAAAGTTTGCCAAGAAGCTGACAAGAATAATCCTGTAATTGGAAAGTCAATTATGAGTAACCCAAATAAAGTGTTAGGTAAGTGGCTACTTAGAGATGTGTTTGAGTTAGAAGAAGGAACTGTATTAACCTATGAAATGCTTGAAAAGTTTGGTATAGATAGTGTTGTTTTTACTAAGAATTCAGATTTGGATTACTCCATTGATTTTGCAGAAATAGGCACTTACGAGAAATTTTATAGTATAGAAGAATAGTTTTAATAGGCTGATAATATCAGCCTATTAAAATTGAAAATAATAATTGCGGCGCGCCGCGATTTTTGGTACAATTTTACCATAGTATTTTAGGAGGATTTTTATGTTAAAGTGTGCATCTTTTTTTGCTGGTGTTGGAGGAATAGATAAGGGATTTGAACATAATGAGTTGTTTAAAGTAGTATATGCTAATGAGTTTGACCCGTATCCAGTGAAAACATACGAATTAAATTCAAAGTTGAAAGTGGATTGTAGAGATATTAAAGAAGTACAGCCAGATGAAATTCCTGATTTTGATGTGATGTTGGCAGGTTTTCCGTGTCAGGCTTTTAGCGTCGCTGGATACCGAAAAGGTTTTGAGGATGAAAAGGGAAGGGGTACTTTGTTTTTCGAGTTGGTTAGAATTATAGAAGCGAAAGAACCGGAAATTGTATTCCTTGAAAATGTAAAGAATTTAGTAGGACATGATAATGGAAATACATTTAGGGTAATAAATGAATGTTTAGAGCAGAACGGTTATAAGGTATATCCTATGGTTCTTAATGCTATGGAATACGGAAACATACCCCAGAATAGAGAAAGAATATATTTGGTGTGTTTTAAGGATGAAAGAGTATATCAAAATTTCCGCCCACTTATGCCAATACCACTCAAGAAGAAACTGTCGGATATTATAGATTTTAAAACAAAAGTAGATGATAAGTATTATTATACAGAGGGAAAGTATAAAGGGGATATATATGAGCAATTAGTAGCTGCGATGGATGATGAGAATGCGGTGTATCAGTGGCGAAGAAAATATGTAAGAAAAAATAAGAGTGGAGTAGTTCCAACCTTAACAGCTAACCAAGGTGAGGGCGGTCATAATGTATGTTTGATTAAAACAAAACATGGAATCAGAAAAATGACTCCTCATGAATGTTTCAATACGCAAGGATTTTCTAAGAAATTTAAATTGCCTAAAGATATGAGTGATGCGCGTCTTTACAAGCAGGCTGGTAATTCTGTTTGTGTGTCTGTTATTGAGAGATTGGCTGATAAGATAGCTGAAGCGTATAAAGCGGTAAATGCATAGAAATATATAGCACATATTTGTATTTTAGAGGATGAAAAATGAGCAAAGGCAGAAAGAAAAATAAGAATAAGAAAAAGATTTCAAATAGACAAGTAGAGGAAAAAAGTGTATTAAGTGTTTCGATAGAGGAGTTCGCTTCAATTCAAGAAGAAGCGTATTATAATGCGTTGAAAAAACTGGAGTTGGATAGAAAAAACGAAAAAACGCAAGAAGTTAAAAAAGAATCCGAGCTAGAAAAACAGACTTTAAAAGATAAAATAAGATTTATATTTTATATGCTTGTGTTGCCTGGTAAAGCGCAAGAGAATCTTGGGTTAGATGTTAGAGTATATGATATATTACTAAGTATATTTGTGTCTGGTGTATTTAAGCTGATTGGACATGTTATTAGAATTATTTCTATCGTTCTTACAATTGCCCTTTCGATAGATGCATTTAATAAAGATGTTAATTTGTTTGTAATAATAAATGTTATTCTTGTAGGAATTGTATTAATGCTTATGGGGAGTTTGTTTATACTTGCAGGTGATGAATTTGAAAAACAAGATGACAAAAATTGTTTATATGCCTATTCTGCTAGCTTTATTGCATTAATCACTTTGATAGTTAGTGTTATTGGTATGACTTGTGATTGATACTATTCTATTACGCATATAGAGTGTTTTTGTTAGATGGATAACTAAATTGTTCGAGTGAGGAGGAAAACAAATGATAGGTAGCGCAAAACCTTTAGTTAAATTTTTGGATGGTTCAAGCACTAGATTTATAATACCTGTTTATCAAAGAAACTATGACTGGAAGATTGTGAATTGTACACAACTGTTTGATGATTTGATAAAGGTTGTAAAGACACCGAATAGAGATTCGCATTTCTTTGGCAGTGTGGTGTCTGTAGCTAATATACAGGGTGCTTCAAGTGAAATGTTGATTATAGATGGTCAACAAAGAATAACAACAATATCCTTATTATTTTTGGCACTGGTTAATTTGTTGAAAGATGGAAGGGTTGAATCTGAAAAAACATATTTAGCAGATCAAATTCAGAATACATATCTTATTGATCCTTATGAACCAGAAGAGAAAAAAGTTAAGTTAAAGCCAATCAAAGATGATCAGGATGCTTTCTTGAAATTATTTGGGGACAAGGAAGAATATAATATGACTTCTAATGTTACTCAAAATTATATGTATTTTTATAACAGAATTCAGAAAGGTGAATTGACTCCAGAAGAAATTTTTAATGCCATATGTTCTCTTGTTATTATAGATATTTCTCTTGACCCGACTAAGGATGATGCTCAATTGATATTTGAAAGCTTAAATTCAACTGGATTGGACTTGAGTGAAGGTGATAAAATAAGAAATTTCATACTAATGGGTTTGGATTCTGATAAACAGGAAAGGTATTATAATAAATATTGGAATAAGATTGAAAAAGATACGGATTACCAGGTTAGTGATTATGTAAGGCATTATCTGACTATTTCTTTGGGTAGAACACCAGCGATTAAAGAGGTATATAGTTGCTTTAAAAGTTATGTAGAGAAAAATAAGTTTGAAACTGAAGAATTACTTCTTAATATGGTTAAATATGCCAAGTATTATAAAGAGATTAAGAATTCAAGTACTAATGTGTACAAAGCAAATATTGTGTTATCTAGACTAAACGTATTAGACATGAGTGTTTCTATTCCGTACTTGATGGGATTATGGGAATATAGAGAGAACGTTGGCATGATAGATACAGAATTTGTAGAAGTATTAACAGTCATAGAAACTTATATATTTAGAAGAATGATATGTGGTGTTCCTACCAATGCGTTAAATAAGATTTTTGCAATGTTGCATAAAGACTGTATTAGATACAAAAAAGATAATGATCAATATGTAGAAGTATTAAAGTATCTTTTGAATAGCAAAGTTGTTTCTGGACGTATGCCAAAAGATAGTGAGTTCTTAAGGAGTATAGAGGAAAAGAATATATACTCTATGCAAGCTAAGAATAAAATGTATTTATTTGATCGTCTTGAAAATGAAGATTCAGTTGAACATACAAATGTAATTCAAATGATGCAAGATGGTGTGTACACTATAGAGCATATTATGCCACAAACATTATCTAATGCTTGGAAAAAAGATTTGGGAACAAACTATTTGGAAATACATGACAAGTGGATAAATAGATTAGCAAATCTAACTTTAACAGGATATAATTCTCAATATAGTAATAGATCGTTTTTGGAAAAAAGAGATACCGAGAAAGGATTCAAAGATAGCCATTTACATATAAATGCAGAAATTGCAAAATGTGAAAAATGGACAGAGGATGAAATAATCCAGAGAAATAATATGTTAAAAGGTAAGTTCCTTGTATTGTGGTCGTACCCAACGAGTTCTTATGAACCAGAGAAGGTATTAAATGAGATGCATACCTTGGATGAGGATTATGACTTTAAAGGAAAGTATTTTGTCTCATATTCTTTTTTAGATACACCATATTCAGCCAATAGTTGGTCTGATATGTATCAGCAAGTTGTAAAATTCTTGTTTGAGTTGGATGCAACTATTATTTATAAACTAGTAACTGATAATACTGGTTTAGGAATACATTTTTCTGATAAAGAGGAGAAAGGTTTTGTTGAAATCGAAGACAAGGTATTCTTGTATGTTGCAACATCTACCATGTCAAAAATTAGTGCGTTGAAAAAATTGTTTTCAATGTATGAGTTAGATGGAAGTGAACTTGTATTAGAAATCCAGAGTGAAGAAACAAATGAAGAAAATGACTAGTATTAGAAAGGTGACTTGGCCCCCAAGCCACCTTTTTTTGGTGCACTTACGTAAATACAACTATCACTTATGCAAACCCTATTTACAATTGTAGCCAAAAAGATATTATGAACTTGTCCGGACAATACATATAGTATATACGGAAAGGACAAGATTGTGTGTGGTTTATGGTTTGACCTCTTTGTTTATTTATTAGGATATTAAGAGGTATAGAACAAATTATTCTTCCGTAATTAGTTTATATTTGATATATTTAAGTAAAGTATAATGCTAATTACGGAGGATGAAAATGACAGTTCTATTTTATATTATAACTGATATATTCCATATTATATCCATATTTTTATTATGTACGGTATTGTTCAAATTTAAGTTACAGAATAGAGTGAAAAATAGGATATATAAACTTATTATCACAACAGTTATACTGATATTGTCTATAAGTATATATTTGATGAATAACTTAATAGCAAAAACAATATTATCTACATTAGTAATTGTTGTCATACTATGTTTTAGTTATGATGAAAAGAAATTAAATATTGTTGTATCTGGTTTGTGGATAATGACAATAATAGCAATGCTTGAAACTATGTCTATCATTCTTCTTGAATTGATAGGGAAATTGGTGGGATATAACAATGATGTTTTATTGAGATTATGTGTATCTGTGTTTGATTTCTTTTTAATTGTAATTTTTGGGAAGATATATAACAAGCAATACAGACGAAGCATAAGTTCGATTGGTATATGTAACATATTAGCATTTACTGCATTGACGTGTATTGATACAATTATAGTGATGTTTTTAGCAGTTATTACACGTGTGGAAAAGCAAGTAACCAACCAGATGGTATTTTTCATCGCATTCATCCTAGTCATACTTGGCCTATTCCTCCAGCTAGGCGCTGTAATTCTAATTCTAGTTCAACGAAACGTCTACAAAGAGGGTCAACAAATCACCGAAAAGTACCTAGAAGAACAAAAGGGTCACTATCAATACCTGGAACAGCGTGAAATCGAAACCAAGAAGTTTAGACATGACCTAAGAAGCCATATGGGGTTGTTATCAGTATTGGTCAAAGAACACAAATATGACGAATTCGATAAGTATGTTGATAAAATTAATATTAAGATTGATAGCTTTGGTAATAATGTCACAGTTCAAAATGGTATAGTTGATGCCGTCATTAATAAGTATTATTCAGAGGCCACTGCTAATAATGTTAATATGGAGGTAAAAGGCCGTTTCCCTAGCGATTGTGAGATTGATGCATACGATTTATGTACAATATTTTCAAACGTTTTGAGCAATGCAATAGAAGCGACCGTAGAGTCAACGAATAAATGGATGAGTGTTGATTGCAGATACACTGATGATAACATAATAGTTGTGGTGAAGAATTCATTTGATAACACAAATCAAGTAAGAAATGGTAAGGCGAATACCCATAAGAAGGATATCAATAATCACGGGTTTGGTCTTGAGAATGTGAAGGAAAGCATCAAAAAATATAACGGTATATGGGACATTGATATACAAGAGGATGTATATTCTATAACAATATCATTTAATTATGATAGACTGGAAGGAAATTATGAAGATAGCGATAATTGATGATGAACAACATTGGAGATATTCGGCAGAACAGATTGTAAGCAAATATTACGCTAATGTTGAGGTAAATATAGACATCTATGAAGATGGAGAGCAATACTTAAAGAGCAAGGTAAAATATGACATATCATTTGTGGATATAGAGATGCCTGGTGTGGATGGGTTTACCACCATAGAGAGGGCGAGAGAATATAATCCGGAAGGGATATTTATTATATTAACCACTCACACTGAGATGAGTCGTAAAGGTTATCTGGTTAATGCATTTAGATACATTGACAAGCTCAAGCTGGTGGATGAAATGATTGAAGCCATGAGGTCCGCAGAGATACTGTTGGGACGTAACAGAAAGATTGAAGTAAACATCACAGATGTTGGAATACGTAAATTAGTATTGAAAGATATAATTTATATCGAAACAGAAAAGCATCATATTCTGGTGCACACAAATGAAAAAATTATACAATGTAATAATACTATGAAAGAAATGGAAGCAATACTTGACGCAAGTTGGTTCTTCAGATGCCACAATTCATACATTGTTAATCTGGATGAAATATCCAGGGTTGATAAGAAAATTATTTATTTAAAAAATGGAGATAACATCGACATAGCACAGAGAAAGGCTGCAGAATTTAATAGAGCTTACTTAAAGAGACAATATGAATGTGGGAATGCATAGAAAGTCACCGGGAATGAACGGTGGCTTTTTTGTTGTCAAAATACATCACTTACGCAAAACGAACTATCACTTATGCAAGGGTAGTTGAGTGAAACCCTAGAAGTAGATAGAATGAATAATAAGTCGAAATGGGTAGTTTTATGTATTGTGGGAGAAGAGTATATGTTTGATAAAAAGGCGTGCGGACGCAGGTTAAAGCAGCTTAGAATGGATAAAAATATGCATCAGGATGAAGTTGCTACTGAAATGGGCATTTCTGCAGATACAGTTAGCAAATTGGAGCAAGGGAAAAGATCTCCATCAGCTACTATGGTATGTATTTTAGCAAATTACTATAAGACAACAGCTGATTATATTTTATTTGGCGTTGCAAGGGATGGTTGCGCAGGGAATGAGTGGATAAGTGAGTTATCGGTAGATAAGAGGAGAAGGGTTGAGAGGATGATTGAGGAGTTGAAGGGGTTGGTGGAGTAGGGGGGTGTAGTATTTATTAAATACAAATAATTATTTTAGGCATATTAATAAATCTATAGGTGGTGAATTATATGGAACAAGCTTTGAGAATAAATTTAAGCGTTGAGCAGTTAAGGATAGTAAATAGCAAGTCTGTTGGCAGTAGTTTAATAAAAGGTGTGGCGGGAAGTGGAAAAACAACTGTAGCGCTTTTTAAGTTAGCTAATTTGTTGAGAAATGGATTGGATGGAGAAAAAGTATTAGTGGTGACCTATAATAAAACACTAGTAAGATACATGGAGTTTTTATGTGAAGAGTATGGAATATCACTTGATTCAAATAATGTTAATATAAGTACCATAGATAGTGTTATTGCAAAACTGTATAATTCCTGTAATGGTAACACTCCAAATGTAGATACGAAACAACAAAGGGAGATGATGAACTATGCTATTTGGAAAACTGCAGAAAAATTTCCTAATTGTCAAATTATTAATAGTAAAAATTTAAATTTTTTGATAGAAGAAATACTTTGGATAAAGTGCTGTAGATATATTGATAAAAATGAATATATGAATATTGATAGATTAGGCAGAAATAGTATAGGTGAAAATACATTAAGACTTGCTAAGAATTCAGAAAGTCGTGAAGCGATTTTTGAATTGTTTTTACAATATGAAAATTTGCTAAAGAGAAATGGATTAACTGACTATTATTCAAAAGCATTAAAAACATTGGAACAAATAAAAAGTGATTACATAACACCACAACGATATAGGTATATTATTGTTGATGAAAGTCAAGACTTATCAAGAGTTCAATTAGAAATAGTTAAGGAATTATATGATGAAGCACCAGACAGTAATATAATTTTTATAACAGATGTAGCACAGAGTATATATTACCAGTCGTGGTTGTCAAAACAAAGTTTTAAAAGTATCGGGTTTGATATGTCAGGTAGGTCAAATATATTATCCAAGAACTATCGAACTACTAAACAAATTGCAAAAGCCTCATATTCATTGATAAATAATGATAGTGAGCTAAAATCCAGTAATGACTTTGTAGAACCAGAATTGATTAATAGAGATGGGTTTAAACCTCGATATAGACATTTTTGCAACCAAATTGAGGAATTTGATTATGTTTTTCATGAAATAAAAAAGTGTACTAATACACATAATTTAAGAGATATTGTTATTGTTGCAAGAAATAAAGGCTATCTAAATAATATGAAACAATATCTTTTAAAAAATAAAGTAGATGCAGAGGTTTTTACTGATAGAAAAAACGATAACGAGGATTTCTTTACATCTGATAGAGTAAAATTAATAACTATGCATTCTATCAAAGGTCTTGAGGCAAAAGTTGTATTTATTGTTGGTTTGAATAAAGACATAATTCCTTTGGAGTGTGACAGAGTAGATGCAGAGAGGAAACTGCTCTATGTAGGAATGACTAGAGCAAAGGATATTCTATATTTAACTAGCAATGGAGAAGAATCACAATTTATACATGAGATTGATAGTAATATGCTTCAACTGTCAGATGATGAAAAGGAACAATTTCATTGTATATCGATAGATGATTTTTTGTTCTTGGACAAGGTGAAAGATGTTAATCAAGTTGAAGAGCAGGTTCGTCAATGGTACCTAAAAGTGTTACAAAACAATTATGGATATTCCGTTGAGCAAATCAGAATTGAGGATGTTATAAAAGATGGAAGTAAAACCTATTATGTAGATATTGCTGTATATGATGATAATACTTGTGAAAATCCATTTATTTATGTTGAAACAAAATCACCAGGTGAAAATTTACAACATGCGTTGAAGCAATTACAAAGTTACAATGAGAAAGGTATCTCTGCCAAGTATTTAGTTGTTACTGATGGAAATATAATATTGGTCAGACGATTTGTTGATGGAAGGTATATTGCTTGTAATGATATACCTTTAGAAAGATATAAGTTTTGTACTAGCTATAAATATCGTGATATAAAAAATAACGAAGAGTATGAGTATGTGGTGGACTCTGACGGGAAAATATATATAAAAAACAGAACACAAAAAATAAATAGTACATTTAATCTATTTATTATTGGTGTGGTAACAGCGGGTAGGTTACAGTACGCATATAATAATTATTTGGGGACGGAAATTGTTCCAGTAAGAAATGTAGCTGGCTATGAAAAATTCTTTTTGCTTCAAGTTTCTGGAGATAGTATGCTAGAGTTCGGAATTGATGATGGTGACACGCTAGTAGTTGATGGTAACCAGTCTGCTCAATATGGAGATATAATTGTAGCCGGTAGCAAAATGTTAAACGAGGCCACTGTAAAGCAATGTTTGCCATATAGTGATGAATATATAATGCTTCATCCGGGAAATAAAAAATATGAAGATACGTATATTAATGTTAATGACTTTTTTGTTAATGGTGTTGTTGTGGGTGTGATAAAAAAGTATTAATTAAGTAATTTAATTATTAGGAGGAACGTATGATAGCAAGTGTAAAAAAAATTAAAGATATAGGCGTCTTTAAAGATTACGAACAAAGAAAGACTGGTTTGGTGAGGGATTTTAGAAAGAAAAACTATATATATGGGTTGAATACATATGGTAAATCTACATTGTGTGATATCTTAAAAGATATTTCAGATGATTCGGTTGAGCGAATAAAAAAAAGACTCACAATACCTAATGGAGTCAATCAAGATGTTGTTTTGAGTTTGACAGATGGTGTAGGCGTTGTGAAATTAAGTGGAGAAACTTGGTTGAATAACAAATTAAAAGATAAAATAATGGTATTTGATACAGAGTTTGTGATAAATAATGTTTCTGATGGGACTAAATTAATTGAGGATAGAGCAACCAAGGAAAACTTTACTGAATTTATATTGGGTGATAAAGGTGTTGCCTTGGCGCAGAAAATAGAAGAACTTAAAAGAGAGGTCAAGGAGGAAAAAGGAAAACTTCAATCGATGACACCCTATTCAAAAAGAGGGGAGAGTGATGCGACAATTAAGAAATATGTTAAGTTACAAGTTCAAGAAGAACTTGAGGATTTAGAAGGTTTAAAGGAAGAAATATTAAAGCAAATTAATACTAATAATCAGAGAGAAAAAAATAGAGCAGATATTAAAGGATATAAAGCTATTACTGTACCTAGTTGTGCTAAGCTAATATCACTAATCAAAGAAATAGAGGGAGTTAAATGTATTTTGGAGACAAATTATTCTATGTCTGCCAATACGCTTGTTACTTTTGAGAAACATATAAGAAATGTATGTCATGGAATAAAAGGGGTACAAGAGTGGATTAGCCAGGGGATCCATTTAATGGATGGTGATACAATATGCCCATTTTGTGGACAGGAAATTGAAGATAAATCCTTGATTAATGCATTTTCAGAGTATATGAGTGAAGAGTATCAGTTGTTTAAAAAGAATTTGAAGCAAAAAATTCTTGCGGTGAATATTAATTGGGATGTTTTATCTGTAGCTAATGATGTTATGGAAATAAAAAAGCAAATTCAAAATGCGGAGAAAATATTCGGGGAAGGTGTTTCATTATGGAATAATGATATAGATAAACTTTATCAAGAAATGATTTTGAAGGAAAAGAAGTATTGTACTGAGGTTAATGAGTTTAGAGAAAAGGTTAATTTAGCTTTAAAAAATAAAGTCGTATTATGCAATGTGGAAATTGCTCTTGATACATCGATTTTAGAGGACATTAAAAGATATTATGATGAAAAATTAGAGTCTATATGTGAGATTGTAAATAGAATTAACGAAGTGATTTATGGCATACAGGCGGATATTGATAGTAGCTCTTTTGAGAACAAAAATGCTGAGTTGTTAAAGAAATTGCAAGTCTATGAGCTGAAAATAGAAAGATTAAATGAAAGTAATGATTGTGAAAAATGGAAAAATCAGTATGCGTTAGTCGAGGACAAGAATAGACAAGTGAAAGAAATGTCAGAAATGCTAGAATTGGATCAAAAAGAATACTTGGATATTTATTTTAATACAATTGATGAAATTTTTAGACGATTTGGAGCGCATAAATTCAAAATTGAGAGAGGGGATTTTAGTAATAAAGGGTATAAAAAGATATTTGGTGTTAAAATCTCATTTAAGAATGTGATATTATCTGAAACAGGTATGACGGAAAGGATTTTTAGTGAATCGGACAAAAGAGCTCTTGCCCTTGCTGTTTTTATGGCAAAACTTGAATGTATGCCTGAGGATGAAAAGAAAAACATTATTTTAGTGCTCGATGATCCAATTACAAGTTTTGATGATAATAGGATGAGAAATGTTGTGAATAATTTGATTAATGTTTCAGATGCAGTAGAACAAACATTTATTTTTTCACATCATTTTATGTTTTCTAAAATGTTCAGTGATAGGTATTCTGATCAGATTAATTTTTACAAGATAGATCGTATGACGGGGGAGTCTAATGGATTATTTGAAATGAATTCTAGAGAAGAGTTTATGACAGGATTTGATAAAGCTTATTTACGAGTTGCAAAATTTAACAGTTCAGAAACAAAAGATATGTCAGAAAATGAGTTGAGAATTTTTTTAGAGGAATATTTGAAAACAGTTTTTGCTAAACAGTATGCTGAACTTAATTTGGAAAAGGAAAAATTAGGAGTTCGAATTGATGAATTAGCAAATCTTGGTTTGATAACGCCTGATGTAAAAACAAAATTGCATTATTTCCGAAACGAATTGAATTCGGGCTCTCATACCTTTCAAGATAATACTATTGAAGATGATAGGAACTTTTCTATTGATTTTGTCACATATTTATTTGATAATGTTCATATGGGATAGAAAAATACAAGAAAGATATATATTATTCTGAAACGAGAAAGGACATTAGAATAAATTAGTACATCGTATCCAAAAGAATTCAAGTTTATGGATTGAAGGTGAGAATTATTATTTGTGGTGAAATGAGATTTGATTTTTCATAGCATATAAGGGCGTAATAAGTATGATTTGTTGGGATTTTTTTAAACAGCATAGCTATAATGCTATAATAGAGAATAAAAAGATACAGTAAGTAAGCTTTGGCTACCCTGGTAGTTAAGTCCTTACTTATGTATCTTAATCTTAAGAAAGTATACCTTGTTGTTTTTATTGTGTCAAGAATAAAAACAACAAGATAGATAATACAAATTGGTAAGACCACCATATTTGTTTTTGGAGTAACAGCAAAAAAATATTCACAAGGAGCATTTCCATGTCCACAATCCTACTATCCATCAACCCAGTCCACGTTAACAACATACTAACTGGGAAAAAACAATATGAATTCAGAAAAAAAGCCTGCAAGCGAAAAGTAGATAAAATTATTATCTATTCCACAACACCTGTTATGAAGGTTGTTGGTGAAGCTGAAGTGGAGCAGGTGCTGATTGACAAGCCTAGCAAGGTTTGGAATATTACCAAGAGTAAATCAGGCATAGACAAAAACTTCTTTGATGCATACTACAAGGATCGTGATGAAGCTGTTGCATATAAGCTTATCAATGTTATAAAATACAGAGAACCAAGAGAATTAAAGGACTACGGCATAAAGTGTGCTCCACAGTCATATCAGTATATTGAAGAGACTATATAACCCATAGCCTCTTCATTTTTTAACCACAGGTATAGTGAATTATGAAACAATTAAAGTTATAATATTACCAGATGTTGTAATATACAACATCTGGCAATTTCTATACAAACCTGCACATTATATTATAAACAAACTTCAACCTAGAGAAGAAAGGAACACATTCATGAAAGAAAAAAGCGAAATGGAAATATTATATGAACAATACCTAGAAAGCGAAAATCTCACATACGAGAAGGATGGAATACTTTTTTACAAACTAGTAAAAAAGGAAAAGGTAAAACTAAAAGGTGGAATGGTATTGATAACTGTACCCAATAAAGTAGTTAGATATATCAAGGATTCTTATTGTGATGAAAATGGAAATAAAATATTGATTGATTCACCTGTGCACTACAGCTTTGGAGCGAATGATATCCCTAAATGGTATATTGAAACAGTAACCCTGCCGGTTAAAGAAATATCGGATATTGCTGAAATCGGTGATTATTTAGGAAGAGACTGTGCTGTAGAATAAATACAAGCAAATTCAAGAAGGTATATAATATGAACTAGTATATACATCAAAGAGACTATATAACCCATAGTCTCTTTTTTTAACCACAAGTTTAATGCACTCCCCACCAATTACATTTATAATTATATATAGACACCTTTATAACAAATAGGAGATGATATTATGATAACTGTTGAGATAGATGGAGTTTACTGCAAGAGATGCAATGACATGCATCCTACATTATGTTGGCATGAAAAATACGATGAATTATTAGACTTCAAGTCTCATATTGAAACATATAAAAGAGCAGGTGAACGCTTTAAGATTTCATTTACTGATGCAAAATTAGAGGAGTTATATAAGGACAAGCTGAGACGACGAGGTGTCAAGGTTGGAGAAAAGCCAGGGTGTTGCTCTGTATGTTCATGTGAGACAAAGCTTATCAATATTGAATCAAATGCTTACGTTTGCTCAGACGAATGCAAGTACAAAGGAGGAATAGTATGATAATAGCAGCATATGCAGGTGTCGGTAAGTCGGAATTTGCCAAGAAGGTAAGTAACTCAAAAGATATAGTTAGTATGCCACGCAGATGGATATTACCAGCAAAACACGGCATTGATGAGGAGTCAGAAAGCCTTAAGGCGGCGGACTATCTTGTGTCTAACCCACTATACACCAGTCAGTATGTTTTGGATATTCTAAAGGCGGAGAAGGAATATGATTTTGTCATAATTCCAACGGCGAAAGATATCATTTACAGTTTGGTTAAGAATTATGGGCGAAATGTTGTTGTATGTTATCCAGATGAATCCTTAAAGGAGGAGTATAAAAATCGATATTTGGCTAGAGGTAACTCGGATGCATTTTTAGAAGTTTTTTATGATAATTGGGATGGCATCATTGGGAGTATCAAGCGAATGGGCGCAGCTTGGAATAGTGATAAAATTGTAAATTTGGTTATGGAAGCAGGCCAATATCTATCGGATTTAGAGCCTCAGCTTAGACAGCTTAAGTCGCAATTTGGAACTGTGGAACCTGTAGCTGATGAAAAAATTAAAAACCTAGAAGAAGCTATTCGGGAAATAAAGACAGAGTTTTGTGTGTTTGTTGATTTATATGTACAGGCAGTTATATATCCTTTGAAAAGCTTAGATGATGATGATGATAGACAGATGATATTTGAATTAGGTCGAAATTTGTATGAAAAGAGGTATCCTAGACCAAGACTTGGGTTTAAGAAGGATATTCTGGAATTGTATGATCCGGAGGTTTTTCAAATTGTAGAGACTAGGGAAGAAGTGATTGAAAAGGTGAAGGAGATAATATCATGCAACCACTACATATAAAGTAGTGGTTGCCGTTTTTTTGTTTTATATTTATTACAATGCTACAACTTTCTACTTGTTGAAACCATAGCTATACTGTAAAATTATATCTAGAATTTTAACACTAAGGAGGACATATGTATCTAGTCTTTGATGTTGGAGCAACCACAATAAAATATGCCCTTATGACTGGTGAAGAAGATATCCTGGAGAAGGGAAAAACTTCTACACCAGTGGGAGAGGGTAAGAACACTAAGGATTTCGTGGAAACCATAGGAACCATATATGACAAGTACGCAATCCAAGAGGACATCCAAGGTATCGCCATGGGACTCCCAGGTCAAATCGATGTGAAGCGTGGTATCGTATACAATGGTGGAGGCATTAGATATCTCCATGAGGCTCATCTTCAGGAGCTGATTCAGGCGCGCTGCAACAACACACCTGTCTCCATGGAGAATGACGGCAAATGTGCTGCCTTAGCTGAAATCTGGAAGGGGAATGCTAAGGATGTTAAGGATGCCTGTGTGCTGGTATTTGGAACAGGAATCGGCGGTGGAATTATTCGTGGCAGAAAGGTAATTCATGGAAAGCATTTACTAGCCGGTGAGATGTCATTTATAATAAGCAATATGGACCGTGCAGATTTGGACAAGCTTCCAGAGGGGAATAATCTTATGGAGTCCATGAATGTACCTACTTTGGTGGAAACTCTTCCGTATACCTGGACCACTCAGTGCTCCGCGGTAAACATGTGCCAAAATATTGCCAAGGCAAAGGGGTTACCGTATGGGTCGGTTACTGGTGAGATGGTTTATCAGTGGGTACGAGAAGGCGATGGGCTTGTAACAAATATGCTTGAGGACGTATATTTTAACATAGCGAAAATGTGTCTAAGTTTGTTCGTTATTCTGGATCCTGAGATTATACTTATTGGTGGTGGAATCAGTGCCGAGCCAGACTTTATAAAGGGTATACAAAAATATGTGGATCACCTAAAACGCTTGTCAAATGTATTTACTAACATTAAACTGAACACTTGCAAGTTCTTAAATGATTCCAACCTACTTGGAGCCTTATATAATTTCAAACAGAAGTACAACTTGGATTTGTAAAGGTATTAGACAGAATAACAAAGGATAATGTCAATAGGTAATATATATAAGGATATGCAAGAATATGTAAATCAAGAAAGGAGACTAACTATGAGCTTACGCAAAGACTTCCTATGGGGTGGCGCGGTGGCTGCCCATCAGATAGAAGGTGGCTGGCAGGAGGGTGGCAAAGGCATAAGTATTGCCGATGTTATGACTGCCGGTGACAATATTACTAAGACACCTAGAAGAGTTACTGATGGAGTTATCCCTGGAGAGAATTACCCTAACCATGAGGCTTCAGATTTTTATCATCACTACAAGGAGGATATTGCCCTTCTTGCGGAGATGGGCTTTAAGTGCTTTAGAACATCTATAGCCTGGACCAGAATCTTCCCAAAGTGCGATGAGGCTGAGCCAAACGAAGAGGGTCTTAAGTTCTATGATGACTTATTCGATGAGTGCCACAAATACGGCATAGAGCCTATTGTTACGTTGTCACATTTTGAGATGCCTTACTACATGGCTAAGGAATATGGTGGATTTACTAACAGGAAATGTATCGATTTCTTCGTAAAGTTTGCTACAGTTTGTTTTGAACGTTACAAGAATAAAGTTAAGTACTGGATGACATTTAATGAGATTAACAACCAGGCTAATCCAAATGAGCATCACCTTATTCAGGAGGGAGCCATTCTTCCAGAGTTTTTAGAAGGTAAGGATTTGGAAGAAGTAATGCATCAGGCGGCTCATTACGAGCTGGTGGCAAGTGCATTAGCTGTGAAGGCTGGACATGAGATCAACCCTAATTTTATGATAGGCTGTATGATTGCAATGTGCCCTATTTATCCAGCTACCTGTAAGCCAGAGGATGTGTTGGCGGCACAGAGATTTATGCAGGGCAAATACTGGTATACAGATGTTCATGTAAAGGGTAAGTACCCAAGCTGGTTATCTAAGAAGTTTGCTAGAAAGGGCTACAACTTAGATATTACAGAAGAGGACCTTGATATTCTCAAAGCTGGAACAGTGGATTACATCGCATTCTCATACTATATGTCCTATGCGGTAGAGGCAAAGGCTGATAACCCATACTATGATTATCGCGAGGCCGATTTCGTAAGAAATACTAACCTTAAAGCTAGTGACTGGGGTTGGCAGATTGACCCAACTGGACTTCGCTACGCTATGAACTGGTTTGCAGATAGATTTGACGTACCATTTATGATAGTTGAAAATGGATTCGGTGCCTATGATAAAATGGAAGCGGACGGAACTGTGGACGACAGTTATCGTATAGAGTATCTTGGCAACCACATTAAGGCTATGATGGATGCAGTGGAGTATGAGGGAATTGATTTACTTGGCTACACTATGTGGGCTCCTATCGATATAGTTTCAGCTTCAACAGGAGAGATGGACAAGAGATATGGCTTTGTGTACGTTGATAAGAATAATGCCGGTGAAGGTACACTTGCCAGAAGTAGGAAAAAATCCTTCTATTGGTATAAAGAAGTAATAGAGACTAATGGAGAGTGTCTAAAATAAAATTGGACCATTTCTTCAATAATAAAGTATAATAAAGTAAAAAAGTAACCCAAAACATAAATAGAAGATTCTATCTTATGTTTTGGGTTACTTTTTATTTGATACTATTCAATTAATTTACGAATTTGTTCAGGGCTACAATCAACACTACCCTGAATCATAACCTTATTTCCACCGCATTTAGCTCCAATTTCACCACGAAGCTTTCCTGCCAATTGGGCGCAATCCATTTCCTTGCTTCCTATGATGAAGCGATAAGAATCATTGGAACCTCCAAACACAGCGCAATAGCCACTATATTTTTCCATAAGCTCATTAACTGCATTCCTAATAGCCATATTGTCTGTGATTTCAGTAAAAAGTATTGCATTAGCAGATTCCTCTGGGGATGGGAGAGCTGCTAAGCTCATATTAAGAAGCATACTCTGAAGCTCGTTAACCTTAGTTTTAAAGGTCTGACATTCAGACTTCAATCGCTCATATCCTTCTATCACTTGTTCTTGCTTGATGGACATATCCTGTGCCATAGCGCTAACGCTGTGGTACTTTTCACTATAATCCTTAAGTGCTCGCTGGCCACACAATATGTTAAGTCTCACGCCACCTTTGTAGCTTTGCAAACCTACTACCTTAAGTATTCCAATTTGTCCAGTGTAAGCTACATGTGGAGCGCAGCAGGCACATACATCCACACCTGGGATGGTGATGATTCTCACCTGTTCTTCGATTTCAATCTTACTGCGATATTCCATATTTGCCAATTCATCTTGGGATGGATAGGTGATTTCAATTGGAAGGTTTTTATATATTACCTTGTTTGCCTCAAGCTCAAGTACGCGAATTTGCTCCCAGCTAAGAGTTCCATTAAAGTCCATAGTAACTTCGTTGTTACTAAGGTGAAAGCCTACATTGTTGTAGCCATATTTGTTATGAATCAGACCGGATAATATATGCTCACCGGAATGCTGCTGCATATAATCAAAGCGTTGCTCCCAGCTAACTTGACCTACAACCTTACTACCTACCTCTATTGCATTATCTACATAGTGATATATTAGATCATCCTTAATCTGAACATCCTTAACTTCTTGGCCATCCAGAGTACCTACATCTGCAGATTGTCCTCCTTCTTTAGGGAAAAATGCAGTTGCATCAAGTAAAATTTTGTATAGCTTTCTTGATTCATCGAAATCACAGGATACAACCTGAGCTTCGAATTCAGTTATATTTACATCCTCGTAGAATATTTTACGCATAATAAAACCTCGCTTTATGTTATATGTCTGTGTATTGTAATAATTAATTGGACTATATCACATTTTATACTGTGTGGCAGGAATCAGCAAGTATAAATGAAGTATAATATCATGAAATGTTATATTCAGGTCAGTGGTGGCAAGATCATCAATAAGTACTCATGAAAACAAATCAAAATACAAAAACTGGTATAAAATAAAACTTTTTATTTCCTACTATATTGTGTATAATCAAATTAGTGAATTGGGTGTAAAAAATGCACCAGCTCTTAGGCTGGGTGTGAATATTATATTTTTGAAAGGAGAACAAGATGGAAAACTTTAACTTTTACAGTCCTACTGAGTTTATATTCGGTAAAGACAGAGAGCTTGAAGTAGCAACCTATGTAGCTAAGCATGGAGGAACAAAGGTGCTTATTCATTATGGCTCAGGCTCAGTAGTTCGCTCAGGACTTTTGGACAGAGTCAAAAAATCCTTGGATGATGCTAATATTCCTTATGTTGAGTTAGGCGGTGTTAAGCCAAATCCTAGAGATACTAAGGTATATGAGGGAATAGAGCTTTGTCGTAAGGAGGGCGTAGATTTTATTCTTTCTGTGGGCGGTGGCTCATGTATTGATAGCTCAAAGGCAATAGCTATCGGTGTTCCATATGATGGAGATTTCTGGGATTTTTATACTAGAAAGGCAGAGATAACTACAGCCCTTCCTGTTGGTACAGTTCTTACTATTGCAGCTGCTGGAAGTGAGGGTTCAACAGGCTCAGTTATAACTAAGGAAGAGGGAATGCTTAAGAGAGACGCAGGCTCTGATTTGATTAGACCTAAGTTCTCAATTTTGAATCCTGCTCTTACCTGTACACTTCCTGCTTATCAGACAGCCTGCGGTGCCACAGATATTATGGCTCACGTATTTGAGAGATATTTCACCAATACAACTGAGGTTGAGATAACTGATAGACTTTGTGAGGCAGTGCTTCTTACTATGGTAAAGGAGACACCACGAGTTATAGCAGATCCAAATAATTATGATGCAAGAGCTAATATTATGTGGGCTGGTATGGTAGCACACAATGATATTGTTGGAGTAGGTCGTTCACAGGATTGGAACAGCCATAATATAGAGCACGAGCTTTCTGGACTTTATGATTGTGCTCATGGAGCAGGTCTTGCAGTGGTTATGCCATCTTGGATGGAGTACGTTATGAATCACAATGTAATGAGATTTGCTCAGATGGCAGTGCGTGTATGGGGATGTGAGATGAATTTCGAGAATCCTGAAAGCACAGCCAAGGAGGGAATTAACTGCTTCCGTAAGTTCCTTAAATCTATAGGAATGCCTATTAACTTTGCAGAGCTTGGGGCTAAGGAAGAGGATATCCCATATTTGGTTGATATGCTTGGGGTAGGAGACGGTGTTCGTGGCGGCTTCATGGAGCTTAGAGCGGAAGATGTAACTAACATTCTAAAAATTGCTGTTGATGCTAAAATATATTAGACACTATAAAAATTTAGAATAATATTGTAAAAAAGCTTTGAAGGGTTACAAGAAAAATGTACCAGTCAAAGCTTTTTTGTATATGAAATTATGTATTTGCAGAAAATAATCCTAACACATAATTTAAGATAAAGGATAATTAGAAAGGCAAATATTATGATGACATTTGATTATAAAATAAAAGACCATTTTGGTGTAAATGTAAAGCCTGCACTAGCATTTGCTAAAATAGCCGAAGGCTTTAACTCTAAGATAGAAATTCAGGGGAATCATAGCTGCTTAGAAGCCACAAGACTTACTGAGCTTATTGCTCTTGGTATAAAGCAGGGAGATACAATATCTGTATCTGTGTCAGGGGAAGACGAGGAAGCTGCGGTTCAGGCTATGATGAACTGTTGTGAAGAAAATCTATAAGTGAGAGCACATAGAAAAAAGTGGCTGTAAAAAAGCCACTTTTATTTGCTTCCCCCCTTGGTTCTGAATTGCTTAGGGGTGATTCCTCTATATTTTTTGAATTGTTTAATCATATGGCTACAATCAGCATAGCCTGTTTCCTGACTGATGTAATTCAAATCAAAATCAGTAAATAATAGATAATCCTCAACCTTGAATATCTTGAATCTCTCAATGTATTCCTTGCATGAAAATCCATACATTCGCTTAAACTTTTTGGCAAAGCAGGAATAACTGATACCACAAAGCTGGGCAATATCAGCAACCTCTAAATGTTGGTTAATATGCTGATCGATATACTCAGTAATATTATCGATATCATAGGAGGTGTCCTTCTTGTAGATATCATTTTCAAATGAAAATCCATTATCCTGCCATTTTCTAATTATAATCATCATTAGATTATATAGATTTGCCTGGATTATTAGGTCATAACCATAGTTCTTTTGTTCTAGCTCCTCCACTGAATCAAGAAATAGCTTTCTACAATTTGTTTTAGTGGTAAATTCTGGTGGGAAATATATCTGCATCTGGTTGTCGGCACCGCTTTTGATTATATTTGTTAGCTTAGGTGAGTAAGCAGGAGTAGCTGACAAACGATTAATATCTAGCTTAATTACAGCATACTTAAGTGGTTTATTATCCACCCCATAGATTGAATGGATGGTCTTGGGATGTAAGAAGATAAAACCATCCTGTGGTACAGTATAGCTGATATGATTGTCAAATATTTCGGCTGTACCTTCAAGTACATATATCATTTCAGAGAAATAATGCCAGTGGGGACGTATAGGAAAGCTTTCCTTGGCAGTATCAAATATAAAGCACTCAAAGGGCATATTTAGCGTATCGCTTACTTCGAATAATGTATACATAATAATTCCTCCTAAAACATTAGTGAAGAGATTTGTACAATTTTTATATAGGTCTATTATATCATATATTTTTCAAAAGTGATTAAATAAGTGACGGTAAATGAATATTTACCACCAATTCACACTTAAGGGAGGAAAAGCTATGGCTAAGACATCAGTGGTTAGAGATATGACCACAGGAAATGAAACTAAGCTTCTGATTAATTTTATGCTACCTATGCTGGTGGGCAATATTTTTCAGCAGCTCTATAACATTGCAGACAGTATAATAGTAGGGCAGCATGTGGGGTCAGACTCACTGGGAGCCATAGGCTGTACCGCCCCAATCACATTCCTGTTTTTCTCCATATGCCAGGGTCTGGGTATGGGAGCAGGAATCATGGTTGCACAGTATTTTGGTGCAGGTAACAAAGAGCAGGTTCAAAAGACCCTTACCAATTCATTCTATATAGTTGCTTTGTCAGGTATACTCCTTAGCGTTTTAGGAGTAGTATTTACCAGACCAGCCTTAGAACTTTTGGGTACACCAACTAACCAAATAGAGGATGCTGTAAAATATATGCACATTACCTGTGCAGGAACAATTGCAGTTGCCATATATAATTATGCCTCACAGGTTATGAGAGCTTTGGGAGATGCCAAGACTCCTTTGTACTTTATCTTCCTGGCAACAATTTTGAATATTGCCCTGGATTTATATTTTATTATAGAGCTTAATATGGGTGTTGAAGGTGCGGCTTACGCAACTATTATTGCCCAGGGAGTTTCAGCTATAGGAAGCCTTATTACAGCAACCATTATTAATCCGTATTTTAAACTTAAGAGAGAGCATTTTGCTTTTGATATAAAGCTAACTAAGCTTTGCTTTAGGGTGGGACTTCCTCTGGGAATGCAAGGCTTTGCAATAGCCATATCCTGTGTGATTTTACAGGCATTTGTAAATAGCTTTGATGAAAATGTAGTTACTGCATTTACTGTAACTAGCAGAGTAGAGCAGTTTGTACAGCAGCCTTATTCTTCACTGGCTATGGCAGTATCTACATTTACAGGGCAGAATATGGGTGCTGGTCATGAGCAACGTGTGAGAAGAGCATTACATCGTTCTATAGCTATAGTGGGTGTTATAAGCATAGTAATGCTGTTGGCTTGCTTCGGAGCAGGAGAGTTAATTATTCGTTGCTTCGTGGATGATTTGGCAGTGGTAAAGATTGGAACTACGGGTCTTATGATTATAAGCACAATGTTCTTCCCACTAGGAATTATATATGTAACCAGAGGCCTTCTAAATGGTGCAAATGACTCCACCTATGCATTTATTAATGGTGGAATTGAGGTTACAGGAAGAATACTTTTCTCAGTGCTTATGGTGTTTGTGGCAGGAGCAGGACAGTGGTCTGTATGGTTAGCTACAGGACTTACATGGCTGTTAGCTGGCACTGTGGGAGTCATTCGATACAAGCAAAATATTTGGGTTGAAAAGAGTATAACCAAAGGTCAGCTAAGCGCATAAAATCTCATAAATTCAACTTCCCCAGCCTGCTAAAAATGGGTGCGGATATGACAGTAAATGCCTTTACTTTTTACTGGATTTTTCGTACAATATTTTTAGCAGGCTTTACTATTGGCAAACGGTGAGCAAGCTTGTCTTGCGAACTTGTTAGCCTTGCTGAGTGAAAGTAAAAATTGGAGGTACAAACTATGAGCAATATTCCAACACCACATATAAAAGCTGAACTTAATCAGGTGGCAAAGACAGTTCTTATGCCTGGTGACCCACTTAGAGCAAAGTTTATAGCAGAGACATTTTTAGAGAATTATGAATGTGTAAATACAGTTAGAAATATGCTTGGTTTTACAGGCGAATATAAGGGCAAGAAGGTTTCCGTATTCGGAAGTGGAATGGGTATGCCTTCTATCGGAATATATTCCTATGAGCTTTTTAACTTCTATGGAGTGGAAAATATTATAAGAATCGGAACAGCAGGAACTATCAGTGATAAGGTTAATTTAAGAGATGTGGCAATTGGTATCGGAGCATGTACAGACTCTAATTTTGCGCATCAGTATAACCTTCCGGGTACATTTGCACCAACTGCAGATTTTGGTCTTGCAAGAGCTGCAGTTGAGGCAGCAGAGAAGATGGGAATTCCAACAGTGTGTGGTAACATTCTTTCATCTGATGTGTTCTATGACGATGACACAGAAGCATTTGATAAGTGGAGGAAGATGGGAGTTCTTGCAGTTGAGATGGAGGCAGCAGCTCTTTATATGAATGCAGCTAGAGCAGGTAAGAAGGCCCTTTGTATGCTTACTATTTCAGATGATATCTACGGTGGCAAGAAGCTTTCTGTAGAGGATAGACAGACAGGCTTTACAGACATGATGAAGATTGCACTTGAGGTGGCAGCGCAGAATTCATAGAAGAATAGGAGAACGCTTATGGGAAAATATAAAAGAATCTTCCTGGTAGTCATTGACTCTCTAGGAATTGGTGCTGCGGAGGATGCAGCAAAGTATGGAGATGAGGGTACTAATACCTTAGGCCACATTTCCGAAAGAATGGATGACTTTAATATGCCAAACCTGCAGAAGCTTGGAATGGCGAACTTATGTAAACTAAAGCAGGTGCCACCAGTGGACAATCCATTGGGAAGATGTATGGTGCTCAAGGAGAAGAGCTTAGGCAAGGATACTATGACAGGACATTGGGAGATGATGGGACTTCATATTACTAAGCCATTTAAGACATTTACAGATACCGGTTTTCCACCTGAGTTAATCAAGGAGTTAGAGGAGAGAACAGGTCACAAGGTTATAGGTAATAAGAGTGCCAGTGGCACAGCTATCTTAGATGAGCTAGGAGAGGAACAGCTTGCTACAGATTCTATGATTGTGTACACTTCATCAGATTCAGTGCTACAGATATGTGGACATGAAGAGGTATTTGGTTTAGAGGAGCTTTACCGTTGCTGCGAAATCGCTCGTGACATAACCATGAAGGACGAGTGGAAGGTTGGTCGAGTTATTGCCAGACCATATCTTGGAGATAAGGCAGGTAATTTTACCAGAACCAGCAACCGACATGACTATGCCATAAAACCATTCGGTGTTACTGCGCTAAATGCTTTAAAGGACGCAGGTCTAGACGTTATATCTGTTGGCAAGATAAGTGATATATTTGTAGAAGAGGGAATTACTGAGAGCCATCGTTCTAAGACTAGTGTTCACGGTATGGAGCAGACTATTGAGATAGCAGACAAGAACTTTACAGGACTTTGCTTTGTTAATCTGGTTGACTTCGATACTAACTGGGGACATAGAAGAAATCCAATCGGTTACGGTGAAGAGATAGAGCGTTTTGATGTGAAGCTGGGAGAACTTATGGCAAAGCTGGGTGGTGATGATTTGCTTATCCTTACAGCAGACCATGGCAATGACCCAACTCACGTAGGCACAGACCATACTAGGGAAAATGTATTCCTTATCGCATACTCACCATCTATGGAGGGTGGAATGATGGGTGATGCAGATACATTTGCAGTGTTAGGAGCAAGTATTACAGATAACTTTGGCGTGAAGATGCCAGAGGGTACTATTGGATATTCTGTGCTAGATAAGCTGGTGTAATAATACAAATTAGGTGGGAGATAAGACCATGAATAAGAATGAAATATTAAATATAGTTGACCATACACTTTTAGCCCAGACAGCAACCTGGGATGAGATAAAGGTAATACTAGATGATGCAATAAAATATGAGACAGCTTCAGCCTGTATTCCTGCATCATATGTAAAGCAGGCAGCAGATTATGTAGCAGGAAAGCTACCTATCTGTACAGTAATAGGGTTTCCAAATGGCTACTCCACAACAGCTGTAAAAGTAGCAGAAACTGCCGATGCAGTGGCTAACGGTGCTGAGGAAATCGATATGGTAATCAACATAGGTTGGGTAAAGGATGGATGCTTCGACGACGTGCTCGCAGAGATAAAAGCTATCAAGGAAGCCTGCCAGGGGAAGCTACTTAAGGTGATAATAGAAACCTGTCTTCTCACAGAGGAAGAGAAGATTAAAATGTGTGAGATAGTGACAGAGTCTGGAGCAGAGTACATTAAGACTTCAACCGGGTTCTCAACCTCAGGAGCAACCTTCGAGGATGTAGCTCTTGTGAAAAAGTACGTAGGTCCACAGGTAAAGATTAAGGCCGCAGGAGGAATAACTTCATTTGATGATGCAGAGAAGTTCATAGAGCTAGGAGCTGACAGACTGGGGACTAGTAGGTTGGTAAAGATAGCTAAAGATTAGTGATATTATGTAATAAATTTATATTGTATATGGAGAATTTATGATAGAAATTGCAATATGTGATGATGATTTAATGTTTCTTGAATCAATAGATAATAAAATACAAAAAATATTTGATGATAAAAAAGAAAAATGTAGGTTACACAAGTTTCCATCAGGAAAACAGTTGATTGAAGCTATAGATGAAATCAAATTTGATATCGTCTTTCTGGATATAGATATGCCGGAATTGTCAGGTTTGGGAGTTGCGGATTACTTAGGGAGGATAAGTTCCCGAATTAATATTGTTTTTGTTACGAATCGTGATGATATGGTTTTTGAAGCAATTCATTCAAATCCTATCAGATTTATAAGAAAAAGTCATTTAAATAAAGAATTAGAGGAAGCTATATTGTATCTAATTAATAAAATAGCAAAGGAGACATATATTATTACATTTTCTAATTCAAAGGAAACTTGTTGTTTTCCTATATATGACATTTGGTTTCTAGAAAGTAAAAAACATTATGTGTACTTTTATGTAAATGACGAGGTATATAAACTAAGAATCAAATTATCATCATGTGATGAAAGGTTAAAGGATTTCGGGTTTATAAAAACACATGGGAGCTATATGGTTAATATAAGACGAATAAAAACGATTGGTACAAAAAAAGTGATTTTGAAAAATGGCGTGGAGTTACCAGTGAGTCGTAGTAATGCGGAAAAAATAAAACTGTTGTATGCTGTAGAGATGGAGAAATATGTAAATGGAATTGTTATTTAGGGTGAGTGAGTTAATGGCAACTCTTTTGGACGGTTTTGGAGCGATTGTTTTTTTGTCTTTAATATGTGGTAGAAGAAAAAATATAAATACAATAATATATGTTATAGGAACAGTGAGTTTCTCAGTCGCTGTTAGCTTTTTTCCAGTACAAATTAGAAATATTTTAGGTCAAGTTATTATTGTTTTTTTATTATCGTTACTCTACGAAGTTTTTTTTCTAGAGCAAGGAATAGGTAAAAAAATATATTTTAATATAATTTGGAACGTAATATTAATGCTGAGTAATATGATAGCGGTGTACGGAATTGCATTTATATTAAAATTGAGTAATAACATAATTCTTGAGTCGGGAAGTATAGAGAGAGTTTTAGTGCTTATAGTAAATAAGATTATATTATTATTTTTGGCATCTCTTTTCATATATTATAATGATAAGCATAAATTGGACTATAAACATTGCGCAGTAACTGTTATTTTGTTTATAGGAACTATAACTATAGGAATAATGCTTGTGAAATTATATGTACAAGATGTTTTTGCTTATGAAAGCGAGAAGTATTTAGTATTAATTTCGATAGCCTTGTTTGCAATGAGCTTTGGCATATGTGTTTGTCAACATATAATTAACATACAAGATTATTATAAAATAGAGAATGAAAAGATGAAAATGCATCTTGAAGAGGAAGAAAAATATATACAAAAAATTCAAGAAATATATGAAAATACGAATATAATAAAGCATGATATAAAACATTATATTGTAGTGATTGGTGACTTACTAAAACAAAAAAAATATGATGATATTGATAAAATATTGGATGGTATAACCAAGGATTGGTTGTCAAAGGATAACGTATTTCTTACATCTAATAGACAATTAAATTCTGTGTTGAATCATAAGATAATTACATGTAGAGAAAATAACATAGATTTGGAGATTAATATGACATGTGTAATACCGGAAAAAATAACAATAAATGTATGCGTTATACTGTCCAATTTGCTTGATAATGCAATTGAGGCTGAGAAAAAAGAAGAGGATAAACAAATAAAACTTAACATAAGTAATAGTGGTCAAATGATAAATATAAAGCTACAAAATAAAATATCAGAATCAATTTTGGCGAAAAACGCAACATTAGAATCCACAAAAACTGATAAGCATCAGCATGGATTTGGATTAAAGAGTGTTGAAAAAAGAGTAAAGCAGATGGATGGTATATATTACGTTAAGGAAGAGTGTAAATACTTTCAAACTATAATTTACATTCCTGTATAAAGGAATCAGGAATGCTATTTTTGCCTAAAACCTGCTGATTTTGCCGCTTTGTTGAAAGAATAAATATAATTAGCTATGATGTCGAAAAGGAGAGGAAAATGCTTTCGAACATCATAGCTTTTTATTTGTATAAGAATAACTATATAAAAGAGGATGAGATAAAAATATATCGATATGGATTTGCAATACTTTTAAACAGCTTAAATCAAATAATTGTTTTGATTATATTTGGTTTCATTTTTGAACAGTTGCTAGAAACCGTCGTTTTTTTGTTTGTCTTCATCATTACGAGGAGATATGTGGGTGGTTATCATGCAAGTAAAAAAATAACGTGTATAGCACTAGATATTATTCTTTTGAAACATATAACAACAATTCAAGTTATTATTTGTGGTATAGAATGCGATCAGGAACTAATGATGATGCGGCTTCTGATGTGGCAGCCTTATCTGGAACTGGATTAAAATGTCCTACATATTACTCGGGATATGGGCAATATAATTATCCATATTATTTTAGAATTCAAACTGATACTAGTTCTGGTTATGCAGCTTCAGTTTCAGGCACATGGAAACCATAGATGGGCAGGCATAGTTTTTACTATGCCTGTTTTAAGGAGAAAAGATGAAGAAGATTTTTGTCATACTGTATGGTGTGTGTTTGCTTTTTCTGTTTGGATGTGTAGATCATACTGCTAAGAAGAGTCAAAGCGATATAGAAATACGACAGAGGCAATGCAACATTCTCGCAGTAGAAAATAAAAAAATAGATTATAACAAGTTTATAAAAGAAATATGTGGATGTGATTGGGACGGAACTAGAAGAGGAGAAATTGCTGTAGATGGTGTAACACATTACTGGGACATTTATGATACGAGCTTTATATATTATAACGATAAAATATTAATGGATATTGACGATAAGACTGCAAGAAAAATATCCGAAGATATTTTGTCGGCTCTTGATATAGATGAGTGGAGTGGAATATTAAAAACTAAAGAAAGTACAAATGGAAGTTTTGTTTTTGAATACAATTTTGAATATGGTGGAAAAATGCTTTTGGGTAATAAGGTTATATCCGTTTCTGGTTCTGATAAAACTTTATCTGGGTCATATATTGAAATTTGTATTGATGAAAAGTATGGTGTGTATTGCTTTGTTTCGAATTTATTAGATATAAAAGGAATAGATGAAGAATTGTATGAAGAAGATTTTTTGACAACAGATGACGTATGTGAAAAAATATTATTGTACTATAATGAGATACAAAAAGATACAAGTAAGGAAATGGATACTGATTTTATTGTGAAAGAATCAGAAATAATATATATGCCATATTTACGAAATAATCAATATGTTCTTATGCCAGTATATGATATCTTAATTGAGATAGACGGCATAGAATTAAGAACGTTAGTTGACGTAAAGTCTGGATATATATATGCTTTAAATTAGGAGAAACAATTATGTGGATTTTGAAAAGAATAATAAAGTGTCCTGTGATTTATGTTTGTATAATAGTATTAACATTATTGATGATCATTGGATGCTGCGAAGATTTATCATATGCAAAGAATAACAACATAGGGGTTTTGTATTGCTTTGTTTTAACTAACTCGTTGGGGGTCTCCCACGTTGTTGCGCCATTGCTTGTTTCAATACCATTCCTTTACTATTATGTTGACGAGATTGACCACAAATATACCTATTATCAAATTATCAGAGCTAATGACAAAGTAAAATATTATGGGGCACAGATTTTGTCAGCAATTATTACGGTGTTAATTGTAACTATAGTTTCCATACTATGTTTTACAATACTATGCTTGTTGCTTGGAGCAACTTGGGAACCAGGTCAAACTATGGCATATTATTATGAGGGGACATTTTGGGAGAAGTATATCGTTAATGGAAATAGCTTATTTGTATATATGGTATATTGTGTATGCTTTGTATTATATGCATTACCTTGGCCATTAGTAGGGATTATGGCTTCGTATATTTTAAGAAACCGATATGTTATTGTTGCGTCGCCATTTATAGCATTTGTTTTTATTTCATACATAACTCAGTTGTTATCACTTGAGAGATTGGATCCGGGTTTGACTTTATTAAAGGGTTCGGTTATGTATATGGAGTATGGTGGAGTTATTCATAGTGTTTTGTATAATATTTTGCTGACAACACTATTTATAGTAATAATATTTGTTGAAATTAAAATGAGGTATAAGAAACGTGGAATATAAAAAAGTAATTAGATATGTGAAGGCTATAATAAAACTTGAAGTACATAATGTAAGCGTATACTTGTTGCTATTAAGCATATTTTTGATAATTCAGTATTGTTTTTCCAATGTATCTGATTATTTAATAGAAAACTCCCAAAGTATGAATTTTTTTGAATTGTATGTTGCGTTTATGTCTACAAGACAATCTCAATTGATTTATATTGTTGCAATTATATTGTTGATTAAAGGGGGATGTTTTTCTGATAGTAGTATGACATTCTATTTGGTTAGAATGAACAAAAAAATATGGTTAAATACTCAATGGATATATGTGTTTCTTGAGATAACCCTTTTGAATTTGTTTATTATGGTTTGTATTTTGGTTGCGAGTAATGGTTTATGTGATTTAAAACCAGAATGGAGTGATGCTTTTTTGACAGCAAGTCAATTTTCTCCGGAAAAGATTGGAATAAGAAGCATAGTTTCTTTTTCATACAATTTGACAAAATATAATCCTAATTTTATTGGAATTATAACCTTCGTTTTAAGTATGATGATAGGAATGGTAAGTGGTATAACTATAATATATTTTGACATAATGAAGAAGACAATTGTAGGTGCAATAACTGTACTCTTATTATGGTTTCTGGATGTGATAGTTGAGTTTGTGCCAGTATTTAGTGTTTTTGAATACATTTCATATTATGGACTATCGAGAATTTATAGATTATCAGTTAATAATTATCGTCCAACGATTGTTTATTCAATATGTTTTTTTTCTTGTAGTATTATCATTTTATATAATATTGGTATCTACATTGTAAAAAAGATAGATGTGTTGAAAATGGAGTGAATATGGAAGACGTAATATTTGGATTGAATTATGATATATCAGACTATAATGTGTTTAAAATTGTAACATATACCTTGTTTGTAGTATTGTTTTTCGCGTTGATTAGCAAAATAATACATAAACAAGATACAGAATATCAATATTTAATCTTGATAAGATACAGAGAAATAAGCAAGTGGTGGAGGAAAAAATGTAGAGAACTCGCATTTTTTGTTGCTATGTTGGTGTCTATCTGTTTCTTTATATATTATCTTATGCAATATGGAATGTATGGGAAAGTAAATTTAAGTTTTATATATGCATTTTTGCTGTGGATAATGGTGCTAACATGTATAACTTATATTTTCAAATTATTAAGTTTTTATTTGAATCCTCAATTGAGTTTTAATATATTAATACTACTAGAAATTATATCCATTTTTTATGGAAAACTCAATAATCGATGTATTGTCTTTTATGGGAATTTTTTGATGTTGAGGCGTTCAAATGTTATGAATTTATATGGATTTGATTATGAAGGAACCTTGGTTATATCGTTTTTTTTAATTATCTTTATATATTTTTTTGGAAATCGCTTATGGAGGAAATGAATTATGCAAGATGAGATTACTGTTAAAAATGTAAGTAAATCTTATAAGAATACTATGGTTTTAAAAAATGTAAATCTGAACATAAAAAAAGGTATGTCTTGTGGATTGATTGGTGAAAATGGTTCTGGAAAAACAATTTTAATGAAAACTATATGTGGTTTTGTTAATCCTGATTGTGGAGAAATAAAAGTGAAAGGTAAGATAGTGGGAAAAGATTTTGATTTTCCTCCTGATGTAGGAATTATAATTGAAAATCCAGGTTTTTCTAATTATTTGTCAGGAATACGAAATTTAGAAAATTTGGCATCTATAAGAAAGTGTATTGATAAAGGAAAAGTTAAGGAGATTATGAAATTAGTTGGCCTTAATCCTTATGACAAAAAATGGGTGTGTAATTATTCGCTAGGAATGCGACAAAGGTTGGGAATAGCGCAAGCTATAATGGAGAATCAAGACATATTAATATTAGATGAACCTTTAAATGGATTGGATAAAAAAGGAGTGATAGATGTGAGAAATATATTGACTTCCTTGAAAGATAAAGGTGTTACAATGCTTATTTCGAGTCACAATACAGAAGATATAGATATACTATGTGATGAAGTATATGAGATGGAGAATGGTAAAATAAAAAGATTATAGAACTTGAGTTGCTTAGAGGAGTATTGCCAGATGATAGGGTAAAGTTTTTTCTATAATAATATAATATTTTAAGTATGAAGAGTTTACAAAAATTAAGTAAAATAACATCTGGGAATTCACATATAAGTATGGTAAAATGTAATTTAATAATTATGTGTTGGAAGGAGGCGAAGCTAATGGAACCAAATAAAATGAGTAACCTGAATAGAAATTTCATTCGCAATATGCTTCGCCACTTTAGAATGCATAAAAAGATTTTGTGTAGTAATGCTTTGGGATAGATTTTGTAATTTTCGCATTATTTAATCCAAAATACAAGATGATATAAGGCTAAAATATATCGAAAATATAAAGCGGAGAACTATTATGAACAATAACATATTAACAACAGAAAGGTTCAATGACAAAATATATAACCAAGCAAAATCCGCAACCCAAGAGGTTATTATGAAGAGTAAACTTCAGGCAGGAGATGTCTTGGTGGTAGGCTGCTCCTCCAGCGAGATAATCGGAGAAACCATAGGACAGGCATCTAGTATAGATGTGGCACAGGCTACATTTGCAGGAATATATGATGCGTTAAACGCAAATGGAATATACCTTGCAGCTCAGTGCTGTGAGCATCTAAATCGTGCCATTATCATAGAGAAGGAACTGGCAGTTAGAGACCGTATACAGCTAGTAAATGTTGTACCTCAGCCTAAAGCAGGAGGTTCATTTGCAACCACTGCATACAAAACATTTGCAAATCCTGTGGCAGTAGAGCATATAAAGGCTGATGCGGGAATGGATATAGGAGACACCTTGATCGGAATGCATCTTAAGGATGTGGCTGTTCCACTCAGAATCAGCACTGATAAGATTGGAGAGGCACATCTTGTATGTGCTAGAACAAGGGCCAAGTTTATTGGTGGTGAGCGTGCAGTTTATGACGAGAGGTTAATATAAAAAGGGGCTGCGTAGCCCAGAGTAATAACAGAAAAATGGAGAGTGCCTCGGCACTCTCCATTTTTCGTAAATATAATTAACGATTATTAATAATCTTAGTAAGCTCTACAGGATCTACAATCTTGCCATCCTTGTAAACTCTCATGTTACCTGATGCGATCTCATCGATAAGAATAACCTCATCATTGTTGTAACCGAACTCGAACTTAATATCCCAAAGATCAAGACCAAGAGTCTTTAAGTCGTCAGCAACAATCTTAGTAATCTTAAGAGTCTGCTCCTTCATGCTCTTGAACATATCCTCAGTCATAACACCAAGAGCTGCAAGACCCTCGCTTGTTACAAGTGGATCACCTAAAGCGTCGTTCTTGAATGTACACTCTACATAACCACCCTCTAAAACAGTACCGTCCTGGATATACTCGCCGTATCTACGGATGAAGCTTCCTGTAGCAACAAGACGGCAGATAACCTCAAGACCGTGACCAAATACGGTAGCTGGAAGAACCTCCATAGTTGCCTCGTCAAGATTAGCACTTACGTAATGAGTCTTAATACCAGCAGCCTTAAGTAACTCGAAGTAGTGGATTGAAGTCTGAAGGTTCGCCTTACCGATACCCTCGATAGTAAGTCCTACTGAATTCTCGCCTGGATCAAAAACGCCGTCCTTACCAGTACAGTCATCCTTGAACTTTAACATTACGTTGCCATTGTCAAGACTAAAAACGTCTTTTGTCTTTCCTTCATAAACTTTCTTCATTATTTTATTCTCCCTTTTATAAAAATAATAAGTTTGGTGAAAATGCTACCAAAGATAATTTAACACAAAATCTTTATGTTGACAATTTACTTTTTACTGAAAATATGTAAAAATTTTGTAGATTTTTTGTTTATATTTTAGTATATCTTTTCCAAATGTGTTTTCTTACATTTGAAACCAGTGACTATATTGAAATTCTATTGTTTTTCAAGGGTATAAGGTACACTTTTCTCAGCAATCATTTCAAGCATAATAGCTACAAAATCCGGATCCAGCTGAGTGCCTGCTGCCTTCTCTAATTCAGAGATAATAATCTCTGTAGACAGAGCCTTTCTATAGCAACGGTCACTGGACATAGCATCATATGTGTCAGCAACAGCAATAATACGAGCAACCACTGGAATATCTGTACCTTTCTTACCTTCGCAGTATCCAGTTCCATCGAAACGCTCATGGTGGTATCTGGCACCATCTGATATACCGGGAATTGCATTGAAATCAGCCAGTATATCACCACCGATAGCAGGATGAGTTTTAATTTTATTCATCTCAGCATCAGTAAGTTTTTCTTCCTTGGTAAGAATGTCGTCTGGTACACCAATTTTACCTATATCATGGAGAAGTCCCATATAGTAGATTCTTTCCTGTTCGTAATCAGACATACCATAACGTCTTGCAATTTCTCTGGCATACATAGCCACTCTGGTGGAGTGACCATTTGTGTAAGAATCTTTGGCATCGATGGTCTTAGCAAATGTAAGCAGTGATTGTTCTACGATACCCTGATATTCCTTTCGTCTAGCCTCAATCTTCTTAATTTTGTTTCTTGAAATCAAATATAGTATTAAGGTAGTAATAAGAACTAGCATAGCTCCTAGGAATATCCAAAATGCAGGAACCTCCCACAATGTTTTCTCCTTATGAATGGTAACTGTATAACGCTCCTTCATATTCGGATTATGAGAGTCGTATATATCCAGGATAAATGTGTAATCACCACCAGGCAAATTAGTGTAGCTTAAGCTTTCAGTCTGGGTTGAATCAAGTATTGTCTTATGGGTGTCAAAGCCCTTCAGCATATAGGACATCTTAAGGGTAGATGTACCAGAGAAGGTTAATGTGGAAAATGTTATAGTGATACGATTAGCATCGCTGGAAATGTTTATTTTACTTGGGTTGTCGTATACCACATCATCTACTACTACATTGTTAATAATACCCTTAGGCTCAGAATTCTTGATTTCTGTAAAGTAGAATACACAGACACCATTTCTGGTAACCATATATAAATCTTCATTGTTATCTAAGTAATTCCATGTATTGGCATTAAGGGAACCAGTAAGTCCATGGTGGAAGCTATAGGTTATGGTTTCAGCAGGAATATCGTGGATAAGCTGCTCCTTGTTAACCGCCAGAATTCCGTTGTTTTGTAATAGCCAAAGGTATCCCTGTTTGTCATATATATCAAATATACTTCCGGCGCCCTTCGACCAATTAGTAAGCTTTTTAAAGCCTATATCATCCCAATAATAGAGACTGCTTCCTGCACTTACGAAGAAGCCAGGGTCATCGGTGTTTTCAATTATTCGAAGAACAACACCCTCCTCAAGTCCCTGTTCAAAACCGTAATTGGTAACGCTATTTTCCTTGATGGCATATATTCCACCACCATCACTACCTGCGTAGAGAGTTCCGTCTTCACTCTGTAAGAAGCACAGGATAGAAGGGGTTGTAAGTCCCTCATCATGTCCGTAGGTGGCTAGTATTTTATCATTTCCAATAAAGCAGATACCTGACTGTGTACCAGCTGCAATACTTCCATCAGCGCACTCAAACACCACTCGAACCTTATCGCTTAGAAGCCCATTTTCAGTGTTATAAACCTTGATTTCCTCGGTTTTGGTGTTGTAGAAATAAACACCAGCATAGGAGGCAATCCAGATATTGTTATCCTTGTCAGTGATAATCTGCCTGATTCTCACACCATCAAGAGTTTTGGTTAAGTTGTTGTCAATTTGATTCCAGTTTAAATCGCAGATATAAAGCTTCTCGTCAGAGCCTATGTAATATTTATCATCTGTTTTAGTAATTGTGTTAAGGGAAATATTCTCAAGACCTGATATTTTGTTTTGGTTGTAGAAATATCCCTTGGCGTATTTTGTGACACCTGTACTTGATGAAGCAAGCCACAGGTCCCCCTCATAGTCTTTAATAGCCCAGTTAACGGAAGATGCAGAATCACTTTCGTCAAATTCAAGAACAGTTCCGTCTGCGTATCTTATATAAAATCCAGTAAGACCACTGATTAACAAATCACCAGCTTGGGAAATATTAATCTTGTTGTGAGTGGAAACCTTCTCGGTGGTGTGGTAAGTGATGGCAAATGCATCCTTATTAAGCTCTCTAGATAAAAGCTTTACCTCAGCATACATATTTTCGCTAGAACCCATGAACACAGTATCATCTAAGCATGCAACACTATATATATCATAGGAATTAAAAAATGTATCTGAGTAGAAAAATGCTGATACCTTATCATTATCAAGAACTCCACAGCCTGCATCCATGGAAAACCATACTCTGTCATAACAGTCCACTCCTAGAGTGTAAACAGTTTGCTCTGTAATAGTTTCATCTATTATAGGTGTTAGAACCTGGTCACTAAGCTTAGCAATTCCTGAGCTAGAAGCTGCGTAGATAGTTCCATCTGAGGTCTCTACAAAGTCTCTTATACAGAGGAAAGAGTGATTATCAGGACCTGATATAGGGATAAAGTCATTATCGATCTTTAAAATAGCACCCTTATCATTGGTACCAATCCAAAGTCTACCCTGACTATCCTCATATAAGGAACGTATGGAAGAGGAATCAATGACACCATCTAAGCTGTAATTACGAAATGTAGTTCCATCATATTTGATTAATCCACCGTAGCTTCCTATCCAAATATAACCATCTTTTGTCTGCAGAATGGTGTTGGCCTCTCCAGTAGGAAGACCATTTTGGTCATTATATACAGTTGTAACAAAGGAAGTTTCCTTCTCCTCCCAGAAAGCATAGGAAGAAGGCGTGTTAATTGAAGTAAGTAACAGAATAAATACCAATACTATGGCCCAATAATTTTTCTTAATATAACGCATATATAACCTCTTATGTGAATACTAAAAAACAACGAGTAACAAATCCCCTTAAATCCCCAATATGTGTCATATCAATTTAGATTATTGACAGAATTTGACACATTAATATTTTAGCATATTAATGTGCTGATGACAATTTAAAAGTGAGACGCATTTCCTTTTAATTGCTATGGTTTTATGATAGAATTACCCTTAGGTTATAGACAGGATGAAACATTTAATCACTTGTTATAAGGACAATATAAAGAGAAAGGAAAACAAAATATGTACGAATCATCAATTAACTCACCGAAGCCAAGAGCAATTGCCTTGCTTCCAATATTAGTATTCCTAGTAATATTCATAGGTTCAGGAATTGTAACAGGAGACTTTTATGCTATGCCGGCAATAGTGGCATTTCTTATTGCTCTTTGTGTAGCATTTGTACAGAATAGAGAGCTTAAGTTTGATGACAAGATTAAGGTTATCGCCAGAGGAGTGGGAGATGACAATATTATTACCATGTGTCTTATCTTCCTTTTGGCAGGTGGATTCTCAGGAGCAGTAAGAGCAGCAGGGGGAGTGGAAAGCACTGTTAATTTGGGACTTTCAATTTTACCACCATCTGTTGCGGTTGTAGGTTTATTTGTTATAGGCTGTTTTATATCGGTTTCTATGGGAACCTCTATGGGAACTATAGCAGCACTTGCACCAATTGCTGTAGGTATTAGTGATAAGACCGGCTTTTCCATGGCTATATGCATTGGTGCCGTAGCCTGTGGTGCTATGTTTGGTGATAATCTTTCTATGATTTCTGACACAACTATTGCTGCAGTTAAGACTCAAGGGTGTGAGATGAAGGACAAGTTTAAGGAGAATTTCTTTATCGTTCTTCCAGCAGCTATTATTACAATTATAATCTTTTTCTTCATCACTAAGGATGGAGGTAATGTGGATACTGGGGAGCTGGAATATAGCATAGTAAGAGTTATTCCATATCTGTTGGTTTTAGTTGGCGCGCTTATAGGTATTAATGTATTTGTAGTTCTTATCGGAGGAATTGTGGTATCTCTTATTGTAGGTGTTGCAACAGATGCTATTGCACCGGCTGATATGTTTAACGCAGTTGGTGGTGGAGTTACAGGCATGTATGATATTACAGTAATATCTATTGTTGTAGCATGTATCGTATCTCTTATGAAGGAGTATGGTGGCATAGAGTTTATTCTTAAAATATTCAAGAAATTTATTAAGGGACCTAAGGGTGCAGAGGTTGGTATAGCAGGACTTGCATTGGCAGTAGATTGCTGTACTGCTAACAACACAGTAGCAATTGTTATGGCTGGTCCTATAGCCAAGGAAATAAGCACAGAGTTTGGCGTAAATCCTAAGCGTTCTGCATCACTGCTTGATATATTTGCTTCGGTTGGACAGGGGCTTATACCTTATGGCGCCCAGCTTCTTTCAGCAGCAACTCTTACAGGACTTACACCATTTGATATAATTCCTTATATGTTCTACCCTATGCTTATGGTTGTAAGTGCACTTTGCTTCATAGCGTTCAGAAAGAGAAATGCTGAGGGAGAAGCAGTGGCACAGCTCTTGTTTTGATATGGGTATAATAGTTTTTGTTGTAGAATTTAACCTGGCGCAAAATTGCGCCAGGTTTTTTGTGAGTTACTTGGGTATGCAAATGACGATATTAAGCTACATACCCACGAAACAAAGAAAAATCAGCTGGCGTGGGTATGAGGCATAGGAAGCTAAGCTGTATACCCACGCAAAGAAGAAATGTCAGCTGGAGAGGGTATGAGACATAGGAAGCTAAGCTGTATACCCGCGCAAAGAAAAAATGTCAGCTGGCGTGGGTATGAGGCATAGGAAGCTAAGCTGTATACCCGCGCAAAGAAGAAAAGTAAGTTGGAGAGGGTATGAGACATAGGAAGCTAAACGGTATACCCATTAAAAGAAATTGGAAATAAAGAAATACAAAAACCCCCTTCATTTCGCCTACATTTTTGGTAATTATTGAGATTGAATTTTCCTGCAAAAAAGAGTAAAACATTTTAAAGAGGTGATTAGTATGTTTAGTTTAAGAAAGAAGAAAACTAAATATGAGATGGATATGTGCTCTGGCTCTATTATGAAGAAGATGCTTCTGTTTACAGTGCCACTTATGTTCTCAAGTATATTACAGTTGCTTTTCAATGCGGCGGATGTAGTTGTGGTTGGGCGGTTTGCAGGAGACAATTCTTTGGCAGCAGTTGGCTCTACATCATCACTTATTAACCTTCTAGTAAACCTTTTCGTGGGACTATCAGTAGGTGCCAATGTATTGGTGGCCCATTACTATGGTGCTAAGGAATTTAATGATCTTAAAAAAGCAGTCCATACAGTAATAACCATAAGTATAATCAGTGGAATAATAATGACAGTAATAGGAGTTGTCGGTGCCAGACAGTTCCTTGTTTGGATGGATACTCCTGACAAGGTTTTAGACCTTGCTACCACCTATCTCAGAATATACTTCGCTGGAATGGTGGCAAATATGGTTTATAACTTCGGCGCAGCCATACTTCGTGCAGTGGGCGATACCAAGCGACCGCTATACTACCTGATGTTTTCTGGAGTTGTAAATGTAGTTTTAAATCTTATCTTTGTAATAAAGCTAGACATGGATGTGGCTGGTGTAGCGTTAGCAACTGTTATATCACAGTGCATCTCCGCCGTACTTGTAATCAGATGTCTGATAAAGGAAACTGGAGGAATTCACCTAGACCTAAGATGTCTTGGAATAGATAAAGGAAACTTTATCAAGATACTTCAGGTGGGACTTCCGGCAGGATTTCAGGGAATGTTATTTTCATTGTCAAATGTAGTTATTCAGTCTTCTGTAAATGGTTTCGGAGAAACTATTGTAGCAGGAAACTCTGCAGCGGCAAATATAGAAGGCTTTGTGTACGTGGCTATGAATGCATTTCATCAAGCTGCCATATCCTTTACAAGTCAAAATGTGGGGGCAGGAAGATACGACAGAATTAATAAGATTTTATACACTGCCCAAACCTATGTGTTCCTAGTAGGGCTAGGACTTAGCATGATAGTTATTGCTTTAGGAGAACCACTTCTTGGACTTTATACTAACAGTCCAGCAGTTGTGGACGCAGGCTTAGTCAGATTAAAATACATAGTAAGCTTATATTTTCTCTGTGGTATGATGGATACCATGGTTGGATCTCTTAGGGGACTTGGCTATGCCATAATGCCTATGATAGTGTCCCTAATCGGGGCTTGTGGACTTAGACTTGTATGGATTGCAACAGTATTTCAGATGCCAGAATTTCACTCTATAGAGATGATATATATAACCTATCCAGTGTCCTGGTTCCTTACTCTGATGGCTCATGTAATATGCTTTATAATTGTGAGAAGGAAGCTACCTAAGGAAAGAACTTTGTAGGTGTGGCTCAGGTTGTAATGATAGTTATTGTGTGATAAAGTATGTAGGGTATGATATTTACTAGATTATAGGAGGAAGCATTGTGGACCAAAAGCAATCAATTACAAAAAGAAGTATAGCACATATAATATGTTCTATATTAGCAACTGCATTTTGCCTTGGAACATTTTGCATGAAAGAATTTGTTTATATTAAGGTACTATATTATGAGGTTTCAGATAACTTTGTAGAATTTTGTGGACGTTATGGTGATCTTTCCTATTGCCACTCTTTAGGTGAAAAGTTAGCCGCTATTGTGGTTTCTCTTGTGCCAATGCTTGTGATTGGAATGTGCATGGCTTTAGTAGCAGGTCTTTTTGTATCTTTATATAAAATTAAACGTATTTTAGTAACCTCCAGTATAATAGCAACCTTCATAATGTTCTTTTTTGCCATAGGGGAAAGTGGAAACTTATCCTTTAAAAGTGCATTTTATGTATTGCTTATAGGTCTTGCTTTATCCGTAGTTACTTGCTTATTAGACAAGCCAGTATCACATTCAATAATGGTTTTAGAAAAAGGAAATGTGGAGTGGAGATGTCCAAAATGTGATATGAGAAATCCGATAAATATTAAGTTTTGTAAACGCTGTAGTACCAGCAGACCACAGATAAAGGGTATCAAATAAATTGAATAAAATATAAGTAGAGCTAGGTGGAATAGAATTCAAATGGAATTGTATTCCACTTATTTTTTTGAGTGACTTTCGTTTAAAATAAAGGTTTTTGGCGAATTTTGTAGAATAATATATATTGTGGGATAAAATGCATTTCATATAATGGAGGTGTTGCTATATGACTTACTGTATGTCAGATATTCATGGGAACTATGAGGGATATATGGAAATGTTAGAGAGAATCAACCTTAGAGATGATGACACATTGTTTGTGCTGGGTGACGTTATTGATAGGGGCAGAGGTGGCATCAAAATACTTCAGGACATGATGATGCGTTTTAATGTGATACCTATACTCGGAAATCATGAATATCTGTCGAAATTTACTAAGAATTGTACTGGAGGAACCGATATGGAAAGGAAATCCTGATGTATATTGGTGAAGTGGGTAAGGCAGGACGAGGTTTCCGTGACCGCTTGGTGGAGCATGCCAAGTACTGGATAGATAGCTCTGAGCACTTCACAGGAGTTAAGGCTTCTGAATTAGAGGCTGGCTACAGATATGGGGATTACATCCAAGATAGGCTGTAGATATTCCTATCTTGTAAAGCTTGTTGCCGCAGCCCTAGAGACTACATACAAGTCTGAATATGAGTTGTAATATTTAAGGTAAGTGGGAGTGTTATATGGAACTCCCACTTATACGTTAAGACAGACTTTAGTCTCTTTTTTAAAAAAACTCATTTGATAAAAAGAAGTTAAAGAATAAGGAGGAAATATGTGAAAAAAGCGGAATGTGGTTCCGCTTTTTTTTGTTACAAAAGGAAGAAGGTGGAAAAAATCACCCCAACACTTATTATAATAACAATATAAAGAGTACATTGATAATTAAATATTACCCTATAACAAGCAAATTGATGTTTTAAAGAGAGGAGCATGCATATGAATTATGTGACTATGATGATTAACAAGAAGATTTTAGACAAGAAAGAATTTGAGACAGAAAGTGAGGCTATAGATTATTTTGACAGTAGGTTTGGAGATATGATTCGTAAAACCTTAGAGAGACAGATAAAGCTTTTGGAGGATAAAATTCCTAAGGATTCGGACTCATTTTCAGATTCTGATTATATAATAAAAAGGCGAAGAAGATTAAAGGAATTAAAGGATAGCCTACAGGAAAAGCAGGTTCGTTATGAGAAGAAATACGAGCCCTGGTTTGATAAACAGATGGTAGGTAAGCCTGGACTGATTTTTCGTGTTGGCAGTATATACAGAAGAGGCACCAAATATAGAGTTGTGGAGGAAGAACATTATGCCAGAGTAGATAATGTATCCTTTGATGGTGATGCAGATGATTTATATAAATCTTTGTCTGAAGAGCAAAAGTCAGGTAGATTTCTATACATATTTTCAGGCTTTCAGGCATATGAACGTGCCGAAAAAAAGGTTAAGAAGCTTCGTGTTCAGATTATCAGGGAATATAAAAAAGACTCCTCAAGACTTTAAGTCTTGAGGAAGGGATATTTGATTTATTTTGATGAAATAAAAGGTTTTTGTGTTTTTTTGTTGAATAATATCTATTGTAATAGTAGATTCATTTCATATTATGGAGGTGTTGCTATATGACTTATTGCATGTCAGACATTCATGGATACTATGAGGGCTATATGGAGATGTTGGAGCAAATCAATCTTAGAGATGATGACACCTTGTTTGTGCTAGGTGATGTTATCGACAGGGGCAGAGGTGGTATCAAAATACTTCAGGATATGATGATGCGTTTTAATGTAATACCGATTTTGGGTAATCATGAGTACATGGCTATTAATTGCATGAAATTTCTTAATCAGGAAATAACTGAGGACAGTATAAAGACTCTAGATGAGGGTATAGTTAGAGGTCTTATGGAATGGCAGAACGTAGGTGGACAGGTTACCATAGATGAATTCCATAAGCTAAATGCTGAGGAGAAGCAGGACATTATAGATTACATAGAGGAGTTTAGCCTTTACGAGGAAGTAAATGTTAAGGGTAAGGATTACGTTATGGTACATGCAGGATTAATAAATTTTGCACCTGATAGACCGCTGGATGATTATCACTACTACGAGCTTCTGTTCAAGGTGCCGAATTACAACAGAGTTTATTATACTGATAAGTACCTTGTAACAGGTCATCTACCAACCAGATGCATACAGGGTAATAATCATCAGGATAAGATATTTAAGGGTAATAATCATATAGCTATAGATTGTGGCAGTGCCTGTAAGGGTGAAGGTGGAAGGCTAGGATGCATATGCCTTGATACAGGGGAAGAGTTTTATGTGGATAATAAGGAGTGGTGATATGAGTGATATTAAAAGCTATTGTGGAAGTGATTTTGGTGCATATGTTAGGTATATAGAAGAAGTAAGAGAAATGAGTACTAAAATTAAAGCGCCATACATTGACCCAGATAAGACATATGGTGACGCTCAGTCAAAGTATTATATAGAATTAACAAAATTTTTAAATAAACAAGAAGAAAAGTATATTGATGAAGAAAAGAGATGGAAATATATATTCGAAAATAATAAAGATGAACCAGATGGGATTAAAGTAAAGAAAAATGGAGAAACCCGAATGGTTTTAAAATCTGATCAGTTGGGTTTTAGCGCAATTCATGAAGGCACGGTTGGTAAAATGGGGTATTTATATTATAGATACCTTTGCATTGCTAAAGATGTAGATGTGAATTGGCTGGCTAAGTGTATTTGGAGTACCAGAACTATAGGAGGAGGTTTTATTTGGCCGATTAATAAGATGGGGCAAGAACGAACAAAATATAACACAACTAGAGGCATAGGAAGCTATATTGAAGATAGAGTTGATTTGACTCTTTTGGAAATAAAACATTACTATGATTGGATTAAAAATGATAAAATCAAAGGTCATTGTTTTGAATGCGATTTGTTACATACAGCAGTATGTGATGTGAATACTGGGATGAATGAATGGCTGGAGCACTTTAAGACATTTGAAAATTATATTAAATTCTTTGGATTTGGTCCCATTGTAAATAAATGCGATAATAATTACATTCCTATCAATATTGTGAAATCTAATATTTCAAAAGGTGAATACGTGTTATTGGATCAAGGAAAACGGAAACGAGTAATTAGAGAAATTGATGATTCAGAAGCATTGAGAATAATAATAGATAATGTGAGTAGATTAATCATAAAAAGAAGTGAAAACATACAGAAAGTATTGGATATGTAACTTAAAAAAGTGGCCCCTCCACTTTTTTTATCCCCTAATACAATAAGGTGGAAAAATACGACTTATTTACATTATATTAACATAAATGAAACCAGGAGGTACACATATGGCACTTAGAAAAATTGATAAAACTTCAAGAGTAGAAAAGTTTGCAAGAATATTAGACTACCTAAGGTGGAACACCGACAAGGACCACCCTACAACCCAGGAGAAGATGAGATGGGATGAGAGATATCCTGAGATGGATGAATATATGGGTGACAAGCAGACCTTTAACCGTTTAATAAAGGACATGGCTAAGTACTACAATACTGAGGATGATGACTTTAAGGCTGAGAAGGACTGGAGGATACATTTTAAGGATTGGAAGAAAATGTACGATGAGGGAGAAGGCCTTCAGTATGCAGATGAAGATAGCAGAGAGCTTATATCTATGCGTATTAATGATTTGTATTATAGTGGTCCATTTTCCTATGAAGAGCTTGATCTTCTGATAGAGGGGATCTGGGCTAACGGCAGCTTGGACGAGACTACGGCTGAGGAGCTATCAAGAAAGGTTTATGAAAACCTGGGAACTAGATTCTATAAGTATAAGCCTGGAAAACTTCGCAAGATTAAGGAGCCAGTGCTGTGTGATAAAAAGCTGCTTAAGAATAATTTGGATATTATCCACAAGGCCATAGAGAAAAATGTTCAGATCGAGTTTAGATTTAATGGCTATACCTATAACAAAAAGCTGGAACCTACCAGAAGATTTAAATATAAGCTTAGCCCATATTATCTGGTTGCAAATCATGGAAAATACTATCTGCTAGGCTGTATGCCGTATAATAAAGATGGTGAGGAAATAAAAACCATGAGCATATGGCGTGTGGACCTAATGACGGAGGTAGATATCTACGGTATGAATGAAAAACTGGGAATTGCCGGTGAAGCAAGAATTCCTATGAGGCAGGTTGCAAATCTACCTGACAAGTGGACGGAGGAGTTTCATCTGTCACATATTAATATGTCCTTTGATGAGCCGGAGTGGATAACCTTAAGGGTTTTAAGTAAGAAGACAAAGGATGACAAAGCTAAAAGAATAGTGCCTGGATATACATTTTTTCATGATTGGTTTGGGGATAATTTTAGATTTATAAAAACTGATGAGGATAATCCGGATTACGATATTGTAAATGTATTATGCTCTCCTTATGGTATGGCAAACTGGGCGCTTCAGTACTCTGAGCTGGTGGAGGTGCTTGAGCCGGAAGCTGTGCGTGATGAGGTAAAGAGAAAAATTAAAGAGCTAAATAAAAAATATATATAAAATGTCAAAGAAAACATATAAGGTGGAAAAAGCCCCCCAACCCGCCATTATAATAAAAAATGTAAACAGTGATATTGAATATTATAGAAATGAATGGGAGGACTTTTACTATGGAAAATGTGACAGTTAATGAAAAGAGTGTAGCATTGGAATTAAGCAAGGAAGAAAGTGATAAGTATATCGAGGAAAATATCATACGAACCTATGAGAAGCTTAAAAATCATACTGCAGTGGAGCTTGCACTATACGACAGTAAGCTGGATGTTAAGGCGGTCGAAACAGGAAAGAGTATCTATGATATTGAGAATCCTTACGAAAGATTCCTCGCTTATAGAAATGATAATTCTCTCCTTGGAATAAGCTTCGAGGGGGACGTATCAATCAGAACTATGTACATATTCACCCAGATATTTCCCTATGTAAGAAATGAAGGTAGAGAGATCGAGCTATACAAATCCTTGAGTAGCGAGAATCCATTGGATCATAACAAGCTGAAGCTTAAGTTTGAAATAGGAGATGCATATAGTCATGACTTTGTATATCGAGGTGATACTATGAACTCCTGTGCAGGTACAGTTAATGCTTACATTAGACGCTACGGAAAAAAGCTACCTGATGTAGCACTGGAGTTTGCAGCACTTACCCACACCATTGGTAACTATACACCTGTTCCATATAAGAAGAGGGGAGTGGAATTCAATTCTCCCAGGGGCTTTAATAACCTTAAGATAAATGATTATTGGGATCTAACGCTACTTTCTATATATAACTGGTTTCTAGAAAAGAACGGGAAGATACCAAAATATAACCTTAGGCTTATAGATGTTGTAAAGAACACAGAGTCAGCCCAGATGGTGGAGAAATGGTTAGAGAACTTTAAGGATGAGAAGGGAAAGTATTCCTGGGACAAGTTCGTTAGAGATAATTTTATGGAGGAATTTGTAGTGCTTGTGGAGCTCGTGGAAGGTTCAAAGAATGCGGAGAATGAAGAAATCTTTGGTATGCCAAAGGAACTTTGGGATGGACATTTTGATGGCTTTCAGGATTATAACCGTCCATCTACTGAGGAGGAATTTACACAGTTCTTTATCCGTGTTAACGAGGCTATAAAGACTAGAGGAATAAGAATGTGTGAGAGGCTGCTGGCTGAAATTAATAATTAGCATAAATAGAAGAATAAGTATGTAAGAACTGGTGTAGAAGAGTTGGTATATAAGAATTGAAATATAAGAATATTATTGGAAATGTTTTTTGAAATTATGGTCATGTAAAAAGAGTTAGCGAAAAGGAGTGATTTGTATGTTTTATATTACAGGAGATACTCACGGAGAATTTGATAGAATCGAAGAATTTTGTAATGACTATTGCACTTCTCAGGATGATGTAATGATTATCTTAGGCGATGCGGGAATTAACTATTATCTGGATGAGAGAGACGAGAGGTTGAAGGATGATCTGGTACAGCTACCGATAACCTTATTCTGTATACATGGGAATCATGAGGAAAGACCATCAGAGATAGATACCTATGAGGAAATAGAGTGGAATGGTGGCATAGTTTATATGGAGCCTGAGTATCCTAACATTCTATTTGCAAAGGATGGGGAAATATATAACTTTGGAGAGAGAACAGCCATAGTAATAGGTGGAGCTTACTCGGTGGATAAATACTATAGGTTAGCTAAAGGGCTTCCATGGTTTGACACAGAGCAACCTACAGAGGAAACAAAGGAATATGTGAGGAAGCAGCTGGATAAGGTTGGCTGGGGAGTGGATTATGTGCTGACTCATACGGTGCCAGAATTCATTGAGCCAACCTGGGCATATCTTCCTACCATAGACCAGTCTACAGTTGATAAGTCTACAGAAAAGTGGTTGGATGAGCTGGAAAAGAAGATGAATTATGAGTATTGGTACGCAGGTCATTGGCACGTGGAGCACCAGGAGGCAAGTGTCAGAATTATGTACGAGGAGATAGAGGAGCTGGCGGATTATGAGGATGGAGATGGTATGTACTAGATTATATTGAACTACGGGTTGATTGAGGGCTGATAAGCTAGCACCTATAATGGGTATAGAGTAATTATGCGGAGGTAGACATGGCAGAAATACATAGAATTGAGACAAGTAGGTTAATAATAGAGCCGGCATCTGTAGTTGATAAAAGCGGAGAGCTGGCAAATGCAATTCATGAGGCAGATGAATTTGAGTGGTACTATGGGATAGAAGAAACAGAAGAACGTTTAAAGCAGATAAACATCAATTTCAAGGGATTTTACAACATCTTTGACCTTGAAAATATTTTTATAGGTTATGTGGGCTTTAGTCGGGAAGATGAAGACTATGAAATTGAAATTTACATATTAAAGGAATTTCGTGGTCTAGGTTATGGAAAAGAGTGCTTGATGACTATGTTGAAGGAGGCCTTTGAAGGTAATATTGAAGACACAGTTAAGGAGGATTTTTCAAGAATTATTTCTTCAGTTAAAGTAGAAAATGTGCCATCGCGATCTTTGATGGAAAGCTGTGGTTTTCTGGAGAATAAGGAGAAGGGAGATTTGTGTATTTTGTTTCGTATACCAGATGATGATGAGGATGTTGCTTTGGGAAAGCCCATATATTTAGCACATTATTACATAACTCGTGAGAGGTTTTTATCCTTGCAAAACCACAATTACGAATAAAATTTCACTGTGAAGAAATGGAGGAATTGGCATGGCAAAACTAATTATTGTAATGGGAACTGCTGCATCTGGCAAAACACATTTTATAGAGGAAAACTTCTCTTTTATGGATTACAAGCATATATCCATAGGTCAAATCCAGCGTGAATCAAAAACCGATGAAGAGGTGGATGCTATGGGATTTCATGAGTATTTTGATTACCTTGCAGAATGTAATGAAAAGGCTAAGGAAGATATGTTGGAGGCACTTCAGGCTGGTGAAAATGTTATTTTAGAACATACTCTGTACAAAGCAAAACGTCGTATAGTATATGTTGAAGCAGCCAGACAGGCTACAACGGAGCCTATAGATATCTATGTTATGATGCCAAGCAGGGACAGACTTAGGGAAAATTTGAAGCTATATAAACCAGGAGGGGAAACATTTTTAGATAGATTTTTAGATGAAATGTCTCAGATAGAGTACCCTAATCCTGCGGAAGGCTTTGATAAGATATACAGTGTCACAGATGGTGAAATCAGAGAAAGTATAGTGTCAGAGGATGTAGTGCTGGTGGATAGGGCCAAGGAGGAATTGGCTAAGGAAGCAGAGGAGATAAAGCAAAGGCAGGAAAAAGGAGAAGAGCTAAGCGAGAGGCAAAAGCTTATAAAAGAGCTTCAATATAAACCCTTCTGGCATATCTGTGAGGTCTGTGGCAAGAAAGAATATATGACTGCTGAGGCTGCCTTTATAAAGGGCTGGGATTATCCACCTAAGATGGGCAAATTTGGGGTTATAGGCCCACGAACCTGTGGTGATTGTGGCATAGAGCAGACTGTGTGGTGGAACATTGTGAAATCAGGTAAGGATATGAAGCCTGCTGAGGATAAGGATAGCGCAGACGATGTAACTATAAAAATGCAAAAATTGGATAGTTCTCATACAGAAATGGACACGATGACCGAGGAACATAAGAGAGAAGTGATTATGCGAATAGCCAAAGAGCCATTTTCCTTGTTGGAGGGTGAGAAAAATTGATTGAACCACCAGTTGATTGATTGAATTTATATTGGATTGTACAATTATACTAGAAATACAAAATTATACAATTTGAGAATTTCAACTAGGGAGGGATTATTATGAGTACATACGTTATGGCAGACTTACATGGCAGATTTACAGAACTGCAGAAGTTACTTAAGAAGATAAACTTTGGTGAAGATGACAAGCTTATTATAGCAGGAGATATCTGTGACAGAGGCGAGGAAAATTATGCCATGCTTAAGTGGATGGAAAGTAAGCCAGCTAATGTGGAATTTGTTAAGGGAAACCATGACGAGGATTTTATATCAAACGTTGATTTGCTAACCATTATACATAAAAAGAATCCTAACTTTAGTTTGCTGGAGTGTTATGATGATCTAAAGGAGATGGATGCGTATTTTGACTTTTATGGTACCATGATAGAGCTTATTGACGGATATAGCACTACCTTAGAACAGCTATCCAAGTGGGCAGATATAATGCAGGATTTTCCTTACCTGAAGGAGCTTAACATTAATAACAAAAATTATCTTATAGTCCACGCAGGCTATATGGATGAGGATAGCTTGGCTAACTCTCCGTTGGCTAATAACTCAACACCAAGTGAGCTTAAGACCATGGCACTTTCTAAGGAGGTATTTTATACAACTGCCAGAGATGAGGCTTTGATAGTTGGTGGTAAGAGGGATACAACTATTATAGCTGGACATACACCAACTATTTCTACCTCGGTGTTCTTTAATTTAGGAAAGGTATTCAGAGGAGAGCGTCCAGAGATTAATTCTGTAATCTATAACATAGATTGTGGGGCAGGTTTTTTGGATGAGACAAAGTCAGCTAATATGGCCTGTATAAGGTTAGAGGATGAAGAAATATTTTATCTTAGATAGGAGAGTGATAATTTGATTAATTTAGTACCATCTAAGCAAGTGAGCGAATATTTAGATGATATAGGATATAAATTTACAGATTTCCAGAGAGCAACACTTATATGGAATGCAGCAGAATGTAGCCGTGCTGAGAAGCTAAGTGCTTTGGAAGATTTATCTTTAACTACAGAGGATCCTTTGTTGAAGCAACAGATAAAAGAGCGTTTGAGATATGAGCTTATGATGTTGGCTGATTTTAAGGAGAATGCGAATGGAGAGTTTGTATATGTTGTTGAAGATAAAGATGGTATTCATATAGGATATTTTGAGAAAGCTAGTATGGCTATGAGCTTTGCTTCAGATAGAAAGGAAAATTGTAGTATACTTAAGTATCTGCTGGTTAAAGATAATAAGCTTCCTCCTTTATCTGAATATAAGGATTTGTATCATAAGTTTATTAATAGCGAGACTGAGGAACAGGATGTTGGAAAGTATCTAGATCTAGCTGTGGCTGGTGTAGAAATTGATGAAAAGGGAAACGTGGAAAGTCTATGGTGTGATAATAAGATGGATTATGCCATACCTGAATTATCAACAGAGCGTTTTGAGAATCAATTTATTAATATTCCCTTTCCAGAAACCTTTACGCGAGGAATTCCTGTAAAGCTTGTAACAACTGGAGAGTATGGAATAATAGCACAGGGCAGTGAAATGTGGGATAAGTTTATAGAAAAGTTTGGAGATGGCAAGGAGCTTGATTACATTGACATGTCACTTACTGTAGTATTCATAACAGAGGATGGTATGTGGAGTCATGAGCACATTAATCCAATCTATCTAGAAGTGGAAATGCCTAAAACTAAGGATAACCCTGAGCTAGCTTACGCTTTGGAAGCATTAAGCGACTACTGGAGTGGTTCGGGCAGTGAGGAGATTGTACTTAAGTATTCTCGTCAGTATGCTGATTCTAAGAAGAAACCAAGAAAAGTTGACTTAGCTACTACAGTGCAGGATATTATTATTTAACTAAATGGGGATGTGCGCCAATAAATTACATTCCGGCCGCGCCAGGGATGGGGTCTTAGCAGACCGTTTTAAGGTCTGCGGGTGCCCCTCCCTAGGCAGGCCGGCCAGTACAGTACGCTTGCGCACATCCCCTTCTTAAACACAACAGGCTGGATGCTTTAGCATCCAGCCTGTATCATTTTATATCTAAAAAATTCTACTTATCAGTAATCTCCGCATGAAGCTCCTGAAGACTCTTAACCTCTCCAGCCTCATGTGTCTTAACATACTTGATACCCTCAGCAGTTGCCTTAGCAGCAGCGATAGTAGTCATATAAGGAACCTTAGCCTTAATAGCTGCCTTTCTTAAATAACTATCATCACTTACACTGTCCTTACCAACTGGGGAGTTGATAATAAGATCAATCTTACCGTTGGTGATAACATCAAGTGTATTTGGACGACCCTCTGAAAGCTTCTTAATCTTCTCTGCTGGAATACCAGCTCCACTAATTAACTCATAAGTGTTGCCTGTTGCAATAATCTTGAATCCAATCTCATGGAACATAGCAGCAACATCTACAATTTCTTCCTTATCCTTACGGTTAACTGAGATAAGAACTGTTCCATCAAGAGGAAGCTTAGAACCGATACCTTCCTGAGCCTTGAAGAACGCCTCACCATATGATGATGAAAGTCCTAATACCTCACCTGTTGAACGCATCTCAGGTCCAAGTACAGGGTCAACCTCCTGGAACATATTGAATGGGAATGCAGCCTCCTTAACACCATAGTTAGGAATGTTCTGCTCCTTAAGTGCAGGAACTGGTGAAGGCTTACCAGTAAGCTCTGAAGTAATAATCTCAGTAGCAAGTGGTACCATTCTAATGTTACATACCTTAGATACAAGAGGTACTGTACGTGATGCTCTTGGGTTAGCCTCAAGCACGTATACCTTACCATTTTCGATTGCGTACTGCATATTCATAAGACCCTTAACATGCATCTCCTCAGCAATCTTTCTAGTGTATTCTTTTATAGTCTTAACATTCTCCTCAGTAATGTGTACTGAAGGGATGATACAAGCTGAGTCACCTGAGTGAACACCTGCAAGCTCGATGTGCTCCATAACAGCAGGAACAAATGCATGTGTACCATCGCTGATTGCATCAGCCTCACACTCTAAAGCGTGGTTAAGGAATCTGTCTATAAGGATAGGTCTGTCTGGTGTAACACCAACTGCAGCTGCCATATATCCCTTAAGAGCTTCCTCATCATACACAACCTCCATACCACGTCCGCCGAGAACGTATGAAGGACGAACCATAACAGGATAACCAATGCTATTTGCAATATCTCTAGCTTCCTCGAAGTTAACTGCCATACCTGACTCAGGCATAGGAATCTCAAGCTTCTCCATCATCTCACGGAATAAGTCTCTATCCTCTGCAAGGTCGATAACAGAAGGTGAAGTTCCAAGAATCTTAACACCATTTTTCTCAAGGTCTGCTGCAAGATTAAGTGGAGTCTGACCACCAAACTGTGCGATAACACCAAGTGGCTTCTCCTTATTGTAAATACTAAGAACATCCTCAAGTGTAAGAGGCTCAAAGTATAACTTGTCTGAAGTATCATAGTCAGTTGAAACTGTCTCTGGGTTACAGTTTACAATGATTGTCTCGAAGCCAAGCTTCTTTAAAGCAAGTGCTGCATGTACACAGCAGTAATCGAACTCGATACCCTGACCGATACGGTTTGGACCACCACCAAGAATCATAATCTTCTTATTCTCTGATACTGGGTTCTTATCCTCTCCGTTGTAAGTAGAGTAGTAGTAAGCACTGTTCTCAGTACCACTTACATGAACACCCTCCCAGGTCTCTTCAACACCAAGAGCAAGACGCTTATTTCTAATGTCATCCTCTGAAATCTCAAGAATCTGGCTTAAATACTTATCTGAGAAACCATCCTTCTTAGCCTGAATGAGAAGCTCATCTGCTGGTAAGCTACCCTTAGACTTAAGGATTTCCTCCTCTAACATAACAAGCTCTCTCATCTGGTCGATAAAGTAATTCTTAACCTTAGTGAGCTCGTGAATCTCCTCGTTAGTTGCACCCTTTCTAAGAGCCTCGTACATTACGAAATGTCTCTCGCTAGAAGGAGTGATAAGAAGCTTTAATAACTCATCCTTTGAAAGTGAATCGAAGTTCTTAGCATGACCAAGACCATAACGACCAATCTCAAGACTTCTGATAGCCTTCTGGAAAGCTTCCTTATAGTTCTTACCGATACTCATAACCTCACCAACGGCACGCATCTGAGTACCAAGCTTATCCTGAACGCCCTTGAACTTCTCGAATGCCCAACGAGCGAACTTAATTACTACATAATCTCCATCTGGAACATACTTATCAAGAGTACCGTACTTACCACAAGGAATATCCTTAAGTGTAAGTCCAGCTGCAAGCATAGCTGATACTAAAGCGATAGGGAAACCAGTTGCCTTAGATGCAAGTGCAGAGGAACGTGAAGTACGAGGGTTAATCTCGATAACAATTATTCTGTCTGATACTGGGTCATGAGCGAACTGTACGTTAGTACCACCAATAACCTCTACAGACTCTACTATCTTATATGCCTGCTCCTGAAGTCTCTTCTGACAATCCTCAGAAATAGTAAGCATAGGAGCTGAACAGAATGAATCTCCTGTATGAACGCCAAGTGGGTCAATGTTCTCGATAAAGCAAACAGTAATCATATTACCCTCTGCATCACGAACAATCTCAAGCTCAAGCTCTTCCCAACCAAGGATAGACTCCTCAACGAGAACCTGTCCAACAAGTGAAGCCTGAAGACCTCTAGCACATACAGTCTTTAACTCTTCCTTATTATATACCAGACCACCGCCGGCACCACCCATAGTGTATGCTGGACGAAGAACTACAGGGTAGTTAAGTCTGTCTGCAATAGCAAGTGCCTCTTCAACAGTGTAGGCAACTTCACTTCTAGCCATCTCAATTCCAAGAGCATCCATAGCCTTCTTAAACTCGACTCTGTCCTCTCCACGCTCGATGGCGTCAACCTGTACACCGATAACCTGTACATTGTATTTATCTAAAATTCCTGCCTTGTTTAACTCTTCACAAAGATTTAAACCTGACTGTCCTCCTAAGTTAGGAAGAAGTGCATCTGGGCGCTCCTTCGCGATAATCTGCTCAAGTCTATCTACATTAAGTGGCTCAATGTAAGTAACATCAGCAGTTTCTGGATCAGTCATAATAGTTGCAGGATTTGAATTAACTAAAACAATTTCGTAACCAAGCTTACGAAGTGCCTTACAAGCCTGAGTACCTGAATAGTCAAATTCACATGCCTGTCCAATTATGATAGGACCGGAACCAATAATGAGTATCTTATTAATATCTGTTCTTTTTGGCATAGTAATGTCCTCCTTATATTCTCATAATATTATATAGAAAATGAGGAAAATAACAAGAGATTTTTTAAGGTTTTTTGCAAAAAATATAACCAAAAAGAAAGAAGTTTTTTCTATATTAATGTAGCAATTTGTAGGTAAGAGTGGAAAAATGTAGAAAAATAGTATATAATTCAAGCTGCATAGCAGGGTGCATATGATAAAATTTCTCAAATTATGTATAAACTGATATAGTAATTCAAAAGTACAAAGAAAATAACGTGTAATATTTGAACTAAAATGTATCGTATAATTATTTAATGTGGAATTTTTAAAATATCAAAATTCAATCAGCTATGTTAATATCATTTTAAATTGAGGATTGCATATTTTTGCTTTTATCCGGGGAGGTTCTATGATTAAACATATTATTTTGTGGCAGTTAAAGGATGAGTTATCAGAGGAAGAAAAAACTCAGATTAGACAGGGAATTAAGGAAGGACTAGAAGGTCTTCAGGGCAAAATTCCAGGACTTACAGAGATTCATGTACAGACAGATTTTCTTCCATCTTCAAATGCAGATGTAATGCTTGATTCTACATTTGAAAGTGTAGAAGCCCTTAAAGCTTATGCAGTTCATCCAGAACACGTAAAGGTGGCAGATGAGAAGGTAAGACCATATACTAAGAACAGAGTATGTATGGACTTTTAATAGGGGGAGAGTACAATGAATACACTTGATGTAATGAGGGACTTGGAACGGCGAAGGAAAAGTATACAGATAAAATCTATTCTACCAATGGTAGTATTCTTCGTACTTTTTTTCGGAATGCAAACTTTTATGATGAACGCAACCATGGTTACCCTTTTTCCGTTGCTTATGTTTGGCTCCATGGGTCTTATAGTATTCTTTTCATTTCAAACAGCAAAGGAGAGAAAGGAATTCAAGCAAATTTACAAGGATACCTTTGTAGTTGGTGCCATAAGAGAAATATTGGGCAATGTAACATATAACCCAATGTTTGGATTCTCTGAATATGATGTTGCCAAAACTGGTATAGTCCAGATGGGTAATAGATTTTCATCAGAGGATTACATAGAAGGCTACTGGGATGGAGTACATTTTAGGCAGTCAGATGTAGTGGTTAAAAGAGTAACTGGAAGTGGAAAAAACAAGCATACATATGTACATTTTAGTGGCAGATTATTCGAATTCGATTGCCCACTAGATGAAAATGTATCTACCCTTTTATTCTCTAAGAATTATCAATATCCGGGGCATGGTTTAGGTCTTAGATATGAGAAGATAAAGATGGAGAATGAAGCCTTTAACAAAAGGTTTAAGATTAAGGCGGCTAGAGACATAGATGCTTTCTATGTATTGACACCACAGATGATGGAGTGTATAGATAATATACTTATGAAAGCAAAAAGCGTGGGACTTCATTTTGCTAATAACAAGCTTTATCTGGGAATTAATTCCGGTGGTAAGGGAGCCTTTGATGCAAGAATGAATAGACCACTTGTGTATGCTGATGAGATTGCAAAAATCAAGGCAGATACTCAGGTTATTATTGATATAGTAAGAACCTTAAAGCTTGATCAGAATGCTAGACAAGAGCAGATTCGAAACTTTGGAGGAGTTATGGATCCTATAGCACAGCTTAACCAGAGAACCAATCAGCAGACTGGGCAGATAAATGGTGAAGCACAAGAGGAGAATACATATTTTAATCAACAGCCAATAGAAAGTAATTTTGGCTTTACCTTAAAGCAATAAGAGTCTTACAAGACATTTATATATGATTAAACAGATAAAAAGGAGGAATTTAAAATGACAGGTGTATATGTAATTATAGGAATTGTGGTGGTATTATTTTTGTGGTACGTGGGAACCAGTAACAGCATTAAGAGAGCAGAGCTTAAAGTTCAGGAGGGTAACTCAAGTATAGAGGTTGCTCTTGAGAAGAGATATGATGTTCTCACAAAGATGCTTGATGTAGTTAAGGGCTATCAGAAGCATGAGAGAGAGGTTCTCTCTGAGGTAATCGCTCTTCGTAGAGGAATGTCTATGAATGAGATGAATCAGGCAAATAGAACAATGGACGCAGCATTCGGTAAGATTAGTCTTCTTGCAGAGAGCTATCCTGAGCTTAAGTCAAGCAACAATTTCTTACAGCTTCAGGCTACTATTACAGATGTTGAGGAGCATCTTCAGGCAGCAAGACGTCTTTACAATGCAAACGTCAATGCATACAATGCTAAGATAGTTGTATTCCCTAACAGCATCGTGGCAGGTGCAATGGGTGCAGTTCAGAAGCCATTCTTCGAGGCATCAGAGGGCAAGAGAGCAGACGTTAAGATGAACTTCTAATTAAAGTGGGTAGTGATTTAATATTAACATACAAGACAAAGCTTCAGAGGTTAGTGCCATACCTTTGGGGCTTTTCTTTTTTGTGTAAAAATGTACCCTAGGAGAATAGTGATTTTCTTGAAGAAGAAAGGCTTGTATGATAAAATATATAATAGTTTTTTGCTTGGAGGTAACTATGAAATTAGTGTGTGGACGACCTTCTGATTTGGAGGGAAGGTTAGATAAGGAAATAAGAGTATACGATTTCTTAGATAAGCTAGGAATTGAATATATGAGGGTGGATCATGAAGCAGCAGATAATATGGAGATATGTAAGGCTATAGACCAGGTTTTAGAGGCAACCATTTGCAAGAATTTGTTCCTGTGTAATAGACAGCAGACAGCTTTTTATCTACTGATGATGCCAGGTGATAAGCCCTTTAAAACTAAGGAGATATCAAGCCAGATAAATAGTGCAAGACTTTCTTTTGCAGGCCCTGAACATATGGAAGAATATCTGGACATTACCCCTGGGGCAGTAAGTGTTATGGGGCTTATGAATGATAAGAATAATGTGGTTAAGCTTCTTGTGGATGAGGATATATTAAAGGGTGAATATGTAGGCTGTCACCCTTGTGTTAATACATCAAGTCTTAAGATAAAGACAGAGGATTTGTTTGGTAAGATACTTGAAGCGATGAAACATGATATGACAGTAGTTCATCTCGTGGGAGAATAAGGAGGTAAAAATGAAAGGAAAAAGATTTATTAAAAAACTGGTAGCAATAATGTGTGCTGCAATTATGGTTATTGTTAGTTTGAATGTTGGTGGCATGTCCACGAAGGCAGCAACTTCAATTGATTTAATGCCATATATGACAACTAGTGGTAGCGCTACAGCTACAGTTTTAGCAAATGGAGAAAAGCCGGCAGTACAGCTTAATATCAATCTGCCGGAGGCGTTAAATGAGAAGTCGGAATTTCAAAGTGCAGGGGTGAAAAGCCTATCTGTAACCTTCACAGTATCTAATTATTCGGCTTATTCTGGGGAAACTGCCGGTGTTATGGCATATTTTATGGATAATTCAAGCTGGACTTGGAACGGTGGAGGATGGCAGAATCTTTCATCAGGAAGTGTAACAGCGACCTTAGATATGAGTAATCTTAATTGGGGTAGTGGTACTAAGGTTGGAAAGATAGGAATTCAGCTTTGTAATTTGGCTGAGAACTCAACAGTTACATATAATATTACATCAGCATACTTAGTTGCAGATTCTAATCCATTGAGTGGAGATTCAACGGGAGGAACAACAGGAGGAACAGCAGTAGCTCCGGATAACAACTATGCCAAGCTACTTCAGTATTCACTGTATTTTTATGATGCAAATATGTGTGGAGATGAGGTTGGAGAACACACTCTTCTTAGCTGGAGAAACGACTGCCATACATATGATAAGTATAGCTATAGAAGAAGTGATGGTTCTTCTGTTACCGTTGATTTGACAGGTGGATTCCATGATGCAGGAGACCATGTTAAATTTGGTTTGCCTGAGGCGTATGCAGCATTTACACTTGGGATGAGCTACGACACTGACAAAAATGCCTATGTAAAGGCGGCACAGGTGGAGCATCTTCAAACTATTACAACACATTTTGCAGACTATCTGGTGGATTGTACAGTGCTTAATTCAGCAGGTAATTCTGTTGAAGCGTTTTGTGTTCAGGTAGGACAGGGTGGCGGTAGCTACGACCATGGCTATTGGGGAGCTCCTGAGGCTCAGCCACAGAATAATAGAACTGCATATTTTTCAAGTTCATCTGCTCCTCATACAGATATAGTATCTCTTTCAGCAGCAGCCCTTGCGATGCAGTATAAGAATTTTGGAGGAGATGAGTATCTTAAGACAGCAAAGCTTTTATTTGAATATGCTAAGAATAATAGCAAGTCGGTTGGTACAACATCATCTACATTTTATGTGTCATCAAACTGGGAGGATGATTACTGTCTTGCGGCTCTTCTTTTGTATCAAATCACTGGAGATTCAAGCTATAAGACAGAGTTTGACAAATATAAATCAGCTTCAGCAGCTATGAAGCCATATTGGCCACTAGGATGGGACAACGTAGGCCCTGCAGTGGCATATTATGCAGGTGATTCAGGAAAGCTATACACTCTTATGAACATTGGCAATGGAACAACCTTTGCTGATGGATATAGATGTATAGATAACTGGGGTTCAGCCAGATATAACACATCTATGCAGTACACAGGACTTTTATATGATGAGATGACTGGAACAAACTCATATAGGTCATGGGCTGAAGGTCAGATGGGATATATTTTGGGAGATAACTCCTATAATAAGTGCTTTGTTGTAGGTTATAACAGTAATAGTGCAACCTATCCACACCACAGAGCAGCTTCAGGCTATACAGGTGGGGATAAGGGAACAACAGCACAGAAATATGTACTTATGGGAGCTCTTGTTGGTGGTCCTAAGAGTGATGGAAGCTATGTAGATTCAGCCAGCGATTATGTATGTAATGAGGTTGCTATAGACTATAATGCTACCTTAGTAGCGGCAGCAGCTGCATTATATGACGAATACACTGGGGACACAACAACTCAGCGTGTGGATGGAAATTATCATATTGATTCATCCTCATCCTACGGTGATGGTACAGGCACAGGTGGTAACACAGGCAACACAGGAAGCACAGGTGGAAACACCGGCAACACTGGAAATACTAACCCAGGCACCCAGGTTCCGGAGGAACCTGTGGATCCAGAAGTAGTTAAGGTAATGCCAGAGGTTAGCGTTTCTTATCGTACTCATATTGAAAGAGTAGGCTGGGAAAGCTGGAGAGCAAATGGTGTTATGGGCGGAACTTCTGGTCGCTCACTTCGTTTAGAGGGAATCAATGTAACAGTTGCACCTACATCTAGCTATGATAATTTTGATTTGGGAATTCAGTATACAACTCACTGTGAATCCTACGGTTGGTTGCCATGGTCAGCAGATGGAGATATGAGTGGTACAGAGGGTGAATCTAAGAGATTGGAGTCTATTAAGATTCAGTTAACTGGTGAACACGCAAAGTATTATGATGTGTACTACCGAGTACATGCTGAATCCTATGGCTGGCTTGGATGGGCTAAGGATGGTGCACCGGCAGGAACAGCAGGTTACTCTAAGAGATTAGAGGGTATTCAGATAGTTGTGGTTAAGAAGGATGCAAGCTTTAATCAGAATATGGAGAATATCACTTCTAAGAGAGCGGAAGCCTTTGTTGCAAAGCCAGGCAACTCACCTATAGTAAACTATCCATCAACTAGCAACACTAACCCAGTGGTGCCAGGTGCAGATACTCCTAATGTAGCTTATAGAACTCATGTGGAGAAATACGGCTGGCAGGCATGGAAGTATAACGCTCAGATGAGTGGAACTAGCGGTGAGTCAAAAAGACTTGAAGGAATAGAGATAAAGCTTACAAACAAGGACTATGAGGGTGGAATAGCATACACCACTCACGTGGAAAAATACGCTTGGCAGGGAACAGACCTAAGTAACCCTGCAACCTGGAGACAAAATGGTGCTATGGCA
>JAFWZV010000017.1 GCA_017517305.1 Lachnospiraceae bacterium
ATCATGCCACATTGTGCTAAGTCAATGTTCTCCATAACTCTAATCATTTTGCCACCTCACCACCAAATTCAAATTTCCTGTTCCACAAAAGTTGGATTTTGTCTTTCCAACAGCTTAAAAACTTATTATTTCAAACTGTTAATTTCCTTTTGCAAATTCGCCAAAAATCTACCTGCATGAGCGCCATCCATTTGTGTATGGTGAAACTGAAAAGAAAGTGTAAGATAATACTTAAACCATTTCTTTTTGTATCTGCCCCAAATGATAAATGGATTATTAAAAATACCACTATTCATACCAACTGCACCATCAATTTCAGTATCTATAATTGCCGATGTCCCTATTACCATACTATCATTTGACAAATCTCTATCTTGACAGTTTTCTGCAACCCACGAAGTATATTCTAAATATTCATTATTGTATTTATTTAAATCTTCCACATACAAGATGTCACAAGAGTTTACTTCACCATCTCTATTTTTCACAATTGTATTAACTGCAATCGTATCATACTGTATAAGTTTATCACCGACAGGAAGTACGTAAAACTCTTTTACATTCACAGCAGCTTTTCCAATGCAATAATCTAAAAGCATATTAAACTTCATATGTTTTCTTTTACTAATTTTAATAAGATTTGTTACATCCAAAGTCTTAAAAAAAGTTACCATTGGATTTGGGGCTTTCATCCAAAGCTCATATGCCATAGCTCTTGTTGTATCTTTTAGTTGAATTTCTTTTGCCATTATATCTCTCCCATAACTCCAAATTCATGCTACTTATTTTTTTGTATTTTCCAATAACGAATTCACCTCAAGTAATGTAGGAGGGTTTAGTGGCAGAGGAAATCTTGAAATCGCAATTGCTGAGCAAGCACTTGCAAAACGTACCAACTCATCATCTTCCATTCCATGTAATAATCCATAGACACAGCCCGCCTTAAATGTATCTCCTGCTCCAAGAGTACTCTTTACATCTACACTAAACGGCTTCATTCGCTTCATCAACTGACCTTTCCTGCCGTATATCATATCATTTCCCCCGGAAGTGATAATTACAAGGCCATCCGTACTTGCAACTAATAACTCATATATTTCTTCTATGCTTTTATCTTTATAACCATCCGATTCAGTGCATTCCTTGGAAACTACATTAACAGCACAATGCTGGTGCAGATAACTATCGTGTTTTGAATCTATAGTCACATAACTCTTATTATATTTTACACAAAGTTCCGCAGTGGCTTGAGTTTCTTCCAAGAAAAATGGATCTATTGCCGCAATCTTACAACCAATAATATCTTCTTCCTTAGGCATACTCCAACGCTTTTTAGCTCCCGGCTCGTATAATGACTGGAATACTCCCATAGGAGAACGCACTAAGCCGGCTATAACTACATAATCCATTAACCCTTCATATTCCTTATCAAAATATAAGGAGGATAAATCTACTGATTTATTCTTATAAAACTCTTTTAGCAGAGGCGCCACTTCTGTACCAATATGTGTGCCATCTATCTTTACACTCACTCCAAGTGATGCCAATACAGTAGCAGCTGTGCCAGTTTCACCACCTGGCAAGAAATACTTTGCCTTTATCTCTGAATACTCATCCGGCTGTAAAAATCCCTCTTTCAGCCAAAACGAATGGGTACCCAGCACCTGTCCATGCATATAAACCTCGTAACTCATAAACACCTCCTTATATATTTTAAGTTACTGCATATGTAGCAATAAAATACTTAACAAAAGTTTCTATCTGTTCTAACACCTCACCCTTTTTATCAGGCTCTCTTGTAGATATCTGAATAAGTGATGTTACTGGTGCAGTATAAATAAATGCAAGCATCTCAGGGTCATCATTTTTTAATATCCCGTCATTCATCATTTTTTTAAATATATTTGCAAATATATTTTTCGTACCAACCATAAAATGCTTAGTTGCCAAGCTACATACTCGTTCATCATGAAATTGCTCAGTTAATAACAATTTTCTCGTAAGAATAATCCTTGCATCATTTAAAGTGAAATCTACCATTTTCATAGTTAATATATATAATTCTTCCATAGACTTTGGTTGATTTGGTAAATTATCTGCCGAACCAAAATGCTCTGCATAATAAGCTTCCATTCTATCAAGCAAAGCATTCCATATAGCATCCTTGCTAGAATAATGTTTATATAAGGCTGATTTACTTAATCCAAGTCGAGATGCTAAATCACGAAGATTGGTTCCTTTATAGCCATTTTCAGCAAACATTACCAGGGCTTCATCTAGAATTTTGCTTTTTGTGTTATTTTCCATATTATTCTCCTAAAATGATTGTAATTTGTGTCAGCAAAAAAGGTGACCACTCGGTCACCTTTAATTATAGTGACCAAACGGTCACTTGTCAATTAGTCTCTTTAGACAAATATCATACAACAGAAACTTCAAATTTGTCTCTCAGTAAAACTCACGGGCTTACTAAAAATTTTATATACACACTTCATTTTTTTCTAGTTTTTCTCTCTGGTAATTCTGCATACATTTCTTCCACCATATTTTGCAACGCAGTTCTATCATCTAAAATAGTTACTGGCAACATAGGTTTTGCACCTTCATATGGTAATTCAGGTTCACTATCTGGCATATGCTTTTTACTAGCCTCAGTAATCTTTACAAGAAAACCATTGCCATAAATCCCACCAAATATCCGCTCTTTATAATAAAAAATATACCCACCCATCATAGAAATGTTTCGTACATTTTCTAAATCTGATAGTTGGTCCATTACATAATCAGCAAGTTCTTTATTCTTCGACATAAACACCTATTCCTCTTTCAATGCTTGCACTCTCATAGCTACATTTTCATTAAATTCATCGTCTGAAAACTTTGGATCTCTGGTATCAAACCATATCTTGCAAGGTACTTCTCCGCATTCCCCACAATTTTGCAAACATTTTTTTTTTTTGACACAATCATAAATCGGACAGGCTTTTCCTTCTGGTGCGTGAAATACTTTTCCTTCACAGGAGTTGCACCCGTTACACATTTTGCCAAAGCAATAGCACACATTACATTCCATACCGCAAACACTGATATCTTCTTTCAAAATTTCTCGTCCTTTCTTCTAAAGTCCCTTTTTCACAATTCCCTATATCCGTCATTATAACACGCAAAATATTATATTTCATTAAAAATGCAGAGCTTTTTACGCTCTGCATATAGTATCATTTTCCATTATCCAGCAAATATGCCTAAAACAAGATACGCTCCCATCAATATAATAACAGGAATTATCACCATACAAATACCCATAGCTATAAGATTATCTGTCTTCTCGCCTTTAAGCTTGTAGATTATAGAAACAATAATCGTCACAACCCCAGGTATCATAGCGGTATAAGGAATTGTAGCCGACATAGTCAAATCACTAGCGTTCCAGTTAATGCTTAGTAGCATTTCCACCAGTGCACACAGGAATGTGGTCACCACAAGAATTATCAGAATCCTATTCTGCTTCCTATGTACCTCTTTCCCTGCAATGTCTAAAACATCCTCAACTACTGCTTCCACCTTTGATACATTTTCCATTTCTGATTTCATAAGCTCTATTATGGATACATCCAAAGCGTCTGCTAAAGGTTCTATAGTATTTATATCAGGAAATCCTAAACCTCTTTCCCATTTGCTGACAGCTTTGTCAGTCACCTGAATTTTTGTAGCTAAATCCTTTTGTGTCATTTTTAATTCTTTTCTTCTTTCAGCTACAAAGCAACCAAATTTATTTGCATCCATTTTCATCACCTCCAATTGAAATCCTATATGTATCAAAGCTAAAATTCAACCGACCCATCGTTTACTTCCCAAAAAGTAGCTATTACTGGTTGTCTACGAATAGTTTACTATCTATCTTCATTTCTTTACAATTCCATTCTTCGCCTAAAACACTATATGTTTCTATATCATCAAGAATTACATCCTCAAATCCAACTGCTTTGTAACAATAATAAGCAGAAGCATTATTTTCAAATACACCTAGGGATACTCTTTGGGCACCATATATTTCAAAAGCATATTTTAATCCTTGTTGAATCATAGCTTTTCCATATCCCGCACCACGCTTGCTTAAATCCACAATTATAAATCCCATACGTAGCTCATCTGTTGATTCGCCAGGATTTCGAAATGTAAAAAAGCCCAGAATTCCTTTTTCATCAAATGCAGTGAATGGCATTAAATTTTCCACAAATGCAAATTCATCATTTGTAATGGGATATTCTCCCATCACCCCTGCGGACCACTGATAAAATGCTCTTTCATCCTGGCACCAGGATAATATGGTTTCTGCATCTGTAGCTTTATATGGTCTTATTCTAATCATATTTTTTCTCCTTATAATTCAAATCCACCTACTCATCAAGCATCAGTTTTCCTGCTTTTGCTTTTGCCTTTAATAGAGCCATCTGCTCTTTTTCAATTTCTTGTATGCTTTTCTCAGGCGTTGGTAAATCCTCAGGCATTGTACCACCAATTTTTTCTATTGCACCACGTACTTCTTTACCAACAGAGTAGTGAATAGAAGTTGCTGTTTTTGAATTATCCACTTCATCTTTTCTTAATTTTTCTTCTGTCTGTGAAATTCTAAATAGATTAGCAATCAGCTCAGTGCTACCCATATAATCAAGTATCTTTTGACCTACCTGAAGATTTTTTCTCTTATGAATATCATCAACATCTAACCCACCATACAATCCCATGTAACCAGCATTTTGAAAAATTGCAAATTCTTCATTCGTAATTACTCCAGCATTATGAGCAGTTTCCGCAAGCATTTGATTCCACTGCTTTATATCTCCTCGCACAACCAAACGTCTTCTATCTTCATCTAATTCATTGAAATGATCTGCCACCTCTTGCCTATATGTTTGGATTGCAAAATATGTTTGTCCCAATGCAATTACTTCTTTTCTAGGATCACCATTTTGCACAATCAGATAGCATGCATATCTAGTGAGTTCATAATCAATTATAGATTTTGTACCACCATTCGGCATATTTGATGTTTTCCTGACCTCAGGAAAACATTCCTGTACACTTCTTCCACTGTTTTCGCAAGCTAACATTGCACGCTTTATTACTTTATGAAAATTCTCCCATTTAGTGTATTCTAATGCAGGTGCAAGCTCTCTAGCAGACCAATATTCAGTTCCGTCTGCTCTAATTTGCTTTATATCCTCAAAGCGCTTATACTCTCTCGCTTTTAATTCTTTCACTATGAACGCCTCCTATCTTCCTCATATACATCCAATATTACACATAATAACCTCTTCCGTATACAATTGAAATGTAGACCTGTATAACACCATTTCTGTTGAAATATACATTAATTACAAATTCGCTCTTGTTTTTTTGCGAACGTCTGTTCTTTTTATATTATCACATTGTTGCAAATAATTCAATAGAACTCAAATAAAACTTTAATTTCTCATCTTTTTTGTAACGATTATATCATGACAAACTTATTTTTACACAAAAAATACAGGGCATATTATGCCCTGCATTTTCATCCACAATTATTATCTTTTCTTCAAACAAATCACAAATCCCTTTGTATACCCATCAACTTTATCATCGATATACAATTTGCCATCATGCTTCTTCGCAACCAAGCTTGATATGGCAAGTCCAAGTCCGGTTCCCTTTCCTCCGGAACGAGATTCGTCTCCCTTTGCGAACGGTTCAAATAATGTTTTAGCATCTTCCTTGGTTATTGTATTTCCATCATCTGCAACAATAACATTTATCATATCTCCTTGGTTAGACACCCTAACTAATATGTTAGCACCATTTTCATTATGCTTATATGCATTCACAAGAAGATTGCTGATGGCACGCTTCATTTCCTTTTCGTCTATATTACACTTCAAAGCTTCTTCCGGTATATCAATATCCAGATTCATATTTCTTGTTTCAAATTCATCGTAATTAAGTGCTACTAACTCTCGCACCAAACCGCACAAATCCCGTTCTCTACAAGACAGCTTATAATCCTTGGTATTAAGTTTTGAAAATGCAAACATTGTATCAAGCAATTCATTCATGTAACAGCTTTTGTTGTAGATAATGTCATATATTTCCTTTTGCTCTTCCGGCTTTACCTTACCTTCCTTCAAAGCGGAAGCAAAGCCCTGAACAGATGTCATAGGAGTTTTCAGATCATGAGCTATGCAAGAATAGAGCATATTTCGCTCATTTATCTGACGCATACTTTCCTTCTCAAATGCCTTGCCTGTCAAACGAGAAAATATATATGCACCACCTATGATATTAGCTACTGACAACACTATAAAAGTGCATATGGTCACTAGCGCTACAGTTCCTGTAGGTGTTTCCACCTTCGCCATCACAATATCCAGAATACTTCCAACAATTCCTTCAACCACAATGCAACCAAACATACACAATATAAAATATAAGACTATTTTCTTCTTTACTTTATTCATGAATCTCCAATCTGTACCCTAAACCACGAATGGTTTTAATGGTATCATTTCCAACCTTATCGCGGAGACGACTAATTATAACGCGGATGGTATTATCATCCACCACATAATCATCTCCCCATGCATACTCATATATCTGTTCCTTGGTGAATACCCTTTTAGGCTGCTTCATAAAAAGCTCTAGCACCTTATACTCTGCTTTGGTAAGCTCCTTAGTGACACCATCATGAATTATTACACATTCATCACAGTTTAGAAGTAGATTGCCTACCTCTATAACATTTTTCTCTTCTGAAGCAGCGGTTTGCGCTCCTGCCCTACGCAAATGTGCCCGCACCTTGGCAGCCACCTCCAAAGGTTCAAATGGCTTGGTAATGTAATCATCTGCTCCTAGATCAATTCCAAACACTCGGTCAGATAATTCCACCTTGGCAGAAATCACAAGTATAGGAATATATGGCCCCTTGCGAATCTCCTTAATAATTTCATAGCCATTAACCTTTGGCATCATAATGTCCACAATGGCAAGGTCAATATTTTCCTTATGTAAAATCTGCAAGGCTTTCCGTCCGTCATTTGCCTCGTATACAATATTATCGTTTGCCTCAATATACATACGAAGCAATCGCACAATTTCCTTTTCATCATCTGCAATCAATATATTTGCCATTGGTACACCTCTGCTTTCAATGCTTTATAGTATTTATTATAAAGCACCAAACATTCAATGTCCAATTCTACTTAAGCTTTAGATATGTACAAAATCATATAACTGGAACCATACAATTACAGCCACATACCCAAACATAAGGACTGCCCAGATATATTGCTTTGACTTTTTAAATCTTCCAAGCTCTTTATCCTTACAGGTATTCTTAATTAACACTATTCCATTAGCCAGACTTATCAATGCAAGCACAACTGCCATAATGCAGGAGAACACTGCAAATGCATATTCCTTTACTCCTATTACGCTAATCAGGCAGAACAATATTACACCGGATAATCCTTGAATTAGTTGTTGTACACTAATTTGCTTGTCAGCCATAGTCAAGGATTTTTCCTTTTTTGTAATTTTACGAAGCAGTAAAGTCAATCCTTTTATTAGTACAATAATCAAACAAACAATTCCAAATATAGCAAAACCAAAATATACTGTTATTCCCAAAATATGATGATTGCTTTGAACCATATCTGTACTCATCATTTCAAATTGTCGATTACCCTCGGCGTTAACACTTTCATATACAAAAAAGTTTGCACCGCTTTCTGATGTTTGAAGCCACATATGGTCACCAATATGAATCATTTGCATTCCACCAGTAAGAGGCATGTCAAATACATCAGGATTATCCGTCTTGGTTGCAAAAAAGCATCCATATGCATATTGTAAGGCACTTCCATACCCGCTTACAATGGTTCTTGTAGGTGCATAAGTACCACTTATGTCATAATGTTCTTGTATCGGATTATTTCTTACCAATTCACTATCTCTCACATCACCAAACAACAAGCTTACAAGACCTGTGGAAAACATAGTTTCCCCGGGTTCATTTGTTAGTACTACGATTCCAAGTCCACTTTCCGGATCAAACTGAAGATTCGCTGTACAACCACCTGTATTACCAGCATGTCCCAATGTAGGAATCTTAAATTGCTCAGTCCATAATCCATGGCAATTTTCAGCAATATCACTATCTCCATAAAAAGATGTGGCTGTAAACATCTCATCTCTTGTTTCATTATTTTCAAAAAATGGGCAATCAGTTGCCACAAAGGCCTGTGCAAACTTAGCCAAATCACTTGTAGTTCCTATGGCTGCACCAGCCGGATAAAGCTGAACCCAAGAGTGACACACTCCATAATTTTCATTATATTCTTCCTGAGCGTAACGTCCGTAGCATTTAAGCTTTTCTCTCTGCTCTCTTACCCAATCATTATCTTCCATATGCATACCAATGGATGTATGCTCCATACCTAATGGCTTAAAAATATACTCATTTACATAATCCACATAGGACATTCCACTAACACGTTCTACAATAAGTGCTGCAAGCGCTGTTCCCCAATTAGAATATGCTGTATGCTCCCCTACATGATAAGCCTGATAACACTCACATGCCTTTACCGCTTCCTCAAGACTACCATAAAGCTCATCTTCCGTTGCCATCTGGTTTTCATACATAGACTCCTGAAAGCCTGCATCATGATTCATTAAGTTAAGCATTGTAATCCTTTCATCTTCATATTGAAGTTTAGTAAGAAAACCCTCCGGAAGATATTCCCTGATATCTGTTTCAAAATCAAGCTTACCCTGTTCCTTTAACTGCATAACAGATACCCACACAAGAAGCTTTGAGGTGCTTCCCCATTCATATACAGTCTCCTCATCGGCAAGAATCCCTGCTTCCATGTCAGAATATCCATAGTAGCCTTCATAGATAATTCCTGTTTCATCAAAAACACAAGTACCAACAGATACTAGTCCAGCCTCGTACTCATTAACATAGTTATCTATCTCTTCACCAATATCCTCATACGCTATCCCCGAAGGTGTAAGCTGTTCCGCTGCATACACATTTTGTGGTATTACCATAACCAGCATCAAGGTCGCAACAAGCATTGCAATAATTCTTTTCATAATATCAATTCTCCTTTTTGTATGTTTTACAAGTCATATAATATTCTAAATACCTTACAGGAAAAATCGATTAACATTAACTGAATATTAAAAAAGAGTGCCAAATAAAAAACACCTACGAAAAACTATAACGTTCTTCGTAGGTGTTGCTATGTTTATATTATCACTAATCAATTAACTCGATATATTCATTTTCAGTATCAGGATTGTGCCAAATCACTTTATAAAATGGAGCTTTATATACAATCTCATCATCACTCCACTCCTTTGAATAAGCAAATCTAGGAACCTGATTCCCAAATTTTACTCCTAAGTAATCTGTAAATATCAACAATCCAAACATAAGTATAAAGCACCCTATTGAATATAATAGCTTAAATTTGTTCCTGCAAATCAGCTGATACACTCCTGCTGATATTATTATGGCTCCGATAACAGAATATATGGAGCCCCAGCTACTATCTGGTGGAAATATGGTCATTGCAGAAATAGCCAAAAATGCTCCAAATCCCATAAGCACTCCACCTATTATTTTTCTCATCTTATAATGCTGTACTTTCTTATCTTCTTCGGTGTACTCCGCCACCTTTACCAATGTCTCCCTTGTTTCCTCATTCATATTCTCGCTTTTCCTTTCTCCATCAATGATTTCCTTAATATCCACCTGATAAAAGTCTGACAGTTCAACAAGCACACTTAAATCAGGCATATTAGATCCAGTTTCCCAGCGTGACACAGTTCTACTTGATACATTAAACTGCTCCGCCAGCTGTTCTTGTGTAAGCTCCTTCTCCTTGCGAAGCTCTCTTAAAAAAAGACCTGTTTTCTTTTGGTCCATGTTGTTACCTCCTTTCACAGACAGAATACTTAATCCACCCTTATAAAAACACGACACAAAGCGAGAAATGCCGTATTTTTACCAACTAGACATCATTTGTCAGGTGGAAACTGTATGTCATTAATCAATCCACCACTCCGGTGTTAGCTCTCCTAAGGTCATAATCCTGCCTTCTGCATAATCAATCATAATCTCTATATCTTTATACTTTCCTGGCATAAGCTGAGTCATCAGTTCACGACAGGCGCCACATGGTGCTCCTTTTCCCTCATTAGGCGGAATGCATAATACTCTTGCAATCTCATACTCCCCATTAGTAATCATATTAAAAATGGCATTCCTCTCTGCACATATTCCTAGTGTAGAACATGTGTCGATACATACACCTGTATATATCTTTCCTGACTTTGATAAAACTGCTGCGGAAACCTCTCCAGCAGTAACATAATCAGAAATCGTCCTTCCACCTAAAACAGCCTTGGCTGCTTCATACATTTCGGTCCAAACCTTGTCCATCACACTATACCTCCATCCTAACCTAAATCTATCCTTTTCTAGCCACCACTATAGGCTGGTAAAACCCTGTCTCCTCAGGAAATTTCCACTCTACATTACTACATCCATAAGCCAGCAAAAGCTTTGTCATCTCTTCCCTAGTGGTTGCTCTATACTCACATTCAAACTTGCTTACCTGCAATTCATCCTCGTCCTCAACTATGTACTGAATAAGCTTGTAGATGTCATCCTTCCACTCCCAGGTTTGGAAGGAAACTCTCTGGCCCTTATCAGTTTTATGAATATAAGGTGGGGAGTAGGATGGCTTATCCATTAATATGCTGTCATAATCTCTTATACTTGCAACAAATATACCATCTACCTTAAGCTGATTAACAATACTCTTTATGGCATTTTCCAAATCCTCTCTTGTCAGCATATGTGGCAAGGCATTATCCATCGCAATAATAATATCAAACTTCTCTGTAAATGTGCCCGCTAATGCACAGAAATCTGCATTCTTAAAGCCTATATCCACCTTATTCTCTAAAGCTCTTTTTTTAGCTTCCACAAGTTCTCCATCACTTATATCGGAAGCCGTTACATTGTATCCTAACGCAGCTATTCCAATAGCTTGTGTCCCTATGCCACAGGCACAGTCTAGGACTTTTGCAGTGTGATTAAATCCACTACTCTTAAATATCTTATCTAGAATTTCCGCCTGTTCTCTGGTAGTTCCCTGCCAGTCAAGAAACAGCTTATCATATTTAGTTGCTAGATTATTATAAAATGTTTGAGTTATGTTCATGTAAAATTCTCCTTAGAAATTTAAAATCTCAATTACTTACTTCCATGGTCTTTCCTTACCCAGCCAACCCTTTTGCTCCCAATATACTTTCTCTGAATCACTTGAGCCCCAGCCCATTTTCTGCATCATTCTCATCATCATAAATAAAGTCTTTGTTTTAATGCCTGCTTTCACTTGTCTTTTCTTCAAGACCTTATCAGCAAGCTTTGTTGTATCTTTTTCTATTTTTTTCTTTTTCTTATCTGCAACTGCATTCCAATTCATAGCCTGAACGCTAATACCATAGGATAATACATATGGAACGCCCCAGTAAAGCAATGTATTTGTTATGTCCTTAATAGCTGACTTTGTGCCACTTCCAGCCGCAGTTGACACCACAATAGCTTTCTTAGTAAACATGCATTTTCTTGGTCTGTGCACCATCCAGTAATTAAAGGTCAAATCAATAAAGCTCTTCATAGGCGCAGATGCTCTCATGCAATATGTAGGTGTGGTAAATATTAATACATCTGTAGCTTCCACCGCAGACATAATCTTATTCTTTTCCTCATAGAATGGACATCTTGTATCATCATCTATACAAGCATAACATCCCAAGCAAAAATGATTCAAGTCCCTAGGGAGAAAAAATTCTGTTATATCTTCTTCACTACTTATTTTATTAGCTATCATTCTACCAATATTGTAGCTACTTCCCTTGTGATTTTGACCGTGTATTATTACAACCTTCATATGTCCTTACCCCTTATACATTCTGTTAAACTGTCTAATATGCTTCTCTAATAGCTGCAGTGCCTCTTCTTCTCTTTGTGGCTCTCTATCACATAATGTTAGCAACAAATATATTGGCGAATAAAACTGCAATGCCATAATTTGTTCTTCTTCCTTTTTCATCTGTCCCTGCATCAATATCATCTGAAACAATCCTGTCTGATATTTTAGGGGCTCGTCTATATATTGATGTGAAAATATCTGGGCCAATTCACCATTCGAAAACTGCTCTATGGTAAGCATCTTTCTAAACTTACATTCATACTCGTCATGCAAAAAGAAATGAAAAAGTCCCATACCTATCTTTACTAGCTCATCCTCAGAAATCCTTGCAAATGTGTCAGCATCCAAGACAGAGTCATTTCCGCTTATATTTAAATAAGCAGCTTCCCTATCATATCTATTACGGATCTCTTCAAGTATTGCCTCAAATATATCCTGCTTACTTTTATAATGCTTATATAAAGATGGAGCTTTTATCCCAACACCTTCTGCTATGTGTCCTACAAAAACATTTCCATATCCTTTCTCTGAAAATAAAGTCAAAGCAACATCTAATATCTTTTTCTTTGTATCCATAGTATCTCCTTGGCTAATTTGAATTAGCTTTATTATAGGCTAATCCAAATTAGCTGTCAAGACAAAAAAAGAACCACAAAGTTGTGGTTCTGAATATATTTATCATAACAAGCCCGTTACCTATTCAATGCTTTCAGATCCGATTTCTCATAACCATTATGTCCTGGCAAGCTCTTTTTATATTTCCAGCAAGCAATAGCTTCCTCCAAGCTTCTTCCCTGATTGTCCTCAAAGAAATCACGAATATATGTATTATATTCAAACTGCTTATCTATAGTTGTTTTCCCCATTTTCTTCTCTTCTAAAATCTCATAATAGGCATTGATTGCATCCCCATAAGTTTTCCCCGCATTTGCCTTTAACCATTTTTGAAACCCAACATTAAAGGAAAAGCTTTTACCGATTTTCTCTTTAAAAAATGCCCTATGCTTTTCAGAACATACAATATTAGCTTCTATAACTGTATCCTCAGTAATTACACCAACATCTACTGTTGCTTTTCTTTTGGTAGATGTCTCTAACACCTTCCCTGTATCTAAAAAGCAGGCAATTCTATCTGTAAGCTCCAGCTTTCCGCCTGACACAGGCAAATTGTTTTCTCTGCAAAAACTAACAAGTTCCTCCTTTAAGTAATAAAAGCTTCGAAAGGTTTCTGCATCTAGTTCTGTGTTTAAATCTGGTCTTTGATTCATTTGTTCTCCCCCTAATCATTCTTCGGCAAGCTGGCAATACTTAATCCGTTAATTGTTCGCAACTGACTTATAGCCAATTCTCTCAATAATATCATTCTATCCTTCTGAGACTTATTCTGGTTAATCAATACTGCATTGTAACTCTCCAAATTAACTAATACAAGCAATTGATTAATAGATGCTGCATCTCGTATATTTCCCGGGTGCCCATTACTACTATCTCGCCATTCCTTAGCTGTCATGCCAAATAGTATTACATTTAGCATATCAGCCTCATTAGCATATGTAAAGGATATCTGTGCCGGTGTGAGCTCAGGCAATATTAGATTATCCTTTATAGCGTCTGTATGTATACGATAATTAATCTTGGATATCTCGCGATGAAGATTCCAGTCTAAGGACAGTCTGCTATTCTCATCAGTTTTTAAACGCTTATAATCCTTAATAATATATAGTTTGAATTCTGCTGAAATCCAAGATGCAAACTCAAAAGCAATATCAGAATGTGCAAATGTACCACCATATCTTCCAGATTTAGATACGATTCCTACAGCGTTGGTGTTTTCAATCCACTTTTGTGGAGATAATGTAAAAGCATTTGATCCCGCTTGATTTTTAAAGGCGTCGAATTCGACCCCTTTAAAATCCCGATTATGTAACATTTCCCACAATCCCAAAAATTCTATGGTATCTTTTCTTCTCATCCAATTTTGAATTACATCCTTTGGTTCATCGCTCTTGTATCTCGCAATATCAGTCAGCGATATATACTCATTCTCAAAATCAGTTGTATATATACTGATATCAATGTCTTTTGCATGTATTACTTCTTTTACCATCTTACCCATAACAAATATCCTCCTTATTTTATCGAACTTATGTTCTTATTTTATCATAACGAACTTACGTTTGCAATAGATATAGACAAAAACAGCAACTAAAAAGGGAGTTTTTAAACTCCCTTTGCTTTATACATTATATACCATCTCAATTTATCCAAACAACATCTTCGCTGCCTGCTCTAACGCCCTACGTTCTTCTACATCATCATAAGAGGTCTGCTTGTCATCAATTCCCTTTACAATATTTATAGAAAACAAACCATCTCTATTGCAATAAAACAGAATCTTTTTTACCCCATTTATCTTCACTCTTGCCTCTGCATTTCCCTCTGGGTACAGCTTTACCATCTGTATCTTATCTGATGATAATGCAGCCACAAAGGATATATAGTGTTCCTTGGTCATACTATGATCTATGCGAATATAGAATTCATCCTCGACTCTCTCAATGAATACCATATGATTCTCATCTGTTTCCTCAGCCTGACAAGGCGAAAGCAATATCCCATGACAATGTATAACCGCTTCTCCCATACTATGAATAACATTTCCACATACTGGGCAAACATAAAATTTTGACCGTAACATATTTGCTGATACATTCACATTGCTAACAGCATTTCCAGAGATGAGCTCTGTTATGGAAACACCCAAAATACTTGCCAAAGGTTCTAGCAAGGAAATGTCCGGATAGCCCTTGGCTGTCTCCCACTTGGATATTGCCTTATCTGAAACGCCTAATCTCTCCGCTAATTCTGCCTGTGTCATATGATTTTTTTCACGCAGTTCCTTAATGACTGCACCTGTAACATATTGATTCATATTATGCACCTCCGTATGTATATCATAACTGAAGGATGTAGGGTTTACTACCTACGAAAAGTAGAGTTTCATATAATATCATCATTATTCCTCATAACTCACTTCACTAATTGTACCATCAAAATAAACAAAATCCTCATCAGGATAGTTCCATATAGCCTTAAATTTTGTAGGATACTTAATTCCATTATCACTAATCTTATACTCTCCACACTGAGCAGTCCAAGGAATGTATTCCATGGTTCCGTCATTATTAGCCACCGCTCTATCATTTGTTTTAAATGAAATATATTCATATTGCTCATTGAAGGTAAATATTCCACTTACAGTCTGACCTTTATAGCTGATTGTTGCTTTCACTTCGTAATCGCTAATTTCCTCAAAAGCAACGTAATCCTGTAACAAAATTGACGGTGCAAACATACACTCTGCAAGATATGTGGCCAGACAGGCTTTATCCATATCTGAGCCTTTCTGGTCAAACAAGGTTATTCCCTTAGCAATAACTCCTTTCATTCCTCCCACACCATTTTCATAATAATCATATCCTTCAAATGGCACTCCAAACATACTACTATCAATAAGCGCCATTCTACAAGGCTCTGACACAAAATCGTATTGAGTGTAATCAATCTTTAGCTTAGGTCCTTTCTTTCCCTGAGCAAAATCCACATCATAATATTCCATTTTCAAGTAGCTCATCTGATGTGTTCCTATGTACCCACAATTTTTCAAATACTCTTGAACTACATGTGGCAAATGAGCGAAATCTTCAGCTTTAAATATTTGTCCCTGTTCCTCTAGATGATTAGATTTTTTCAATGCCTCTATATCCTCAGAAAAACTCTTCTTCGTTGGTGAATATGGAATATGAAACCATATTAAAACTACACCTATTATAATCAATAAAATTCCAATGGCTATAAACATATTGTGTTTCCTCGCTTTTTTCATATCATAACCTCTTTGTATTATTACTCCTCACCCTTCGCCCACTTTACTATAGGCTCAATATACTTCTTATCAGATATATCATAGGACTTTGAGATCATCTCTACCATAATCTTTTCCTCTTCAGTTTTATCCTTTTTAGCTTTAAGGGCGCCAACGAACATCTTCATCATAGCCTTTGAAGGTGCAGACATTTTCTCGTAATTAAAACCGCCCTGGCAATAAAATATGCTTACTCTCTTATGCTCCTCCTCTGTAAACCATTTCTTCATAGATACCTCTATGTCCGGGTTGTCATTAGGACTACCACCCACACAAAATACTGCTAATCTTTTATCATTCCATTTCTTCATATTATTCTTAAACCACTTTAATTTGCTAACGCTTCCTGCTAGGGCCCATCCACCAAATATGATGGTGCTATATTTGTCAAAATCAAGCTTACTGGCATCACCTAATTCAACACATTCACACTCTAAATCTTCTCCAATCCACTGTGCATATCTTTTTGTAAACCCTGTCTGTGAATTATAAATAACTATTGTTTCATTACCCATCTTTTTATCCTCCAATATAATTATACTTTATCTTTTCTCAACATTTTCATTAACCCTACTCATAAGGTTATCTTCCATCTTTATAATGGTAGCTATAGTTATCTGTATATGTTCCTCAGGAATACCTTCAAACATCTTGGTCATAATCTTTGTACTCATCTCATCATTTCTCTGACAAAACTCCCTACAATACTCTGTTAGCTCTATACGCTGCTTCCTCTTGTCCTTCTCGTCCACAGCTATGCGCACAAAACCCTTTTTTTCCAACTTAAGCAATATCTGCTTTACATTCTGATGTGAGCTTCCCATTATTTCAGCCAGTTCCTTCACCGTAGGACTTTCCTTACACATATCAATACAGATGATTGCAAAAAATTGCTTCCAGCTAATCTCCTTCATGTCATTATCTGCCATAGCCTGAAATCTGTTGTCAAATGCGCTTAAAAGGCCTAGCAAAAAGTATGACGGCTCAATTCCGGTAAAGTCCACCTTGTCACTTCGAATAACATCATTAATATTCATTGTTTTCAACACCCCTTCAAATAGGTAATATATTACTCTTTTCCATAAGGTAACATATTACCTATTTATTGTCAATAGAAAAAGACGGAAATATTTCCGCCTTCTCTACATACATTTTTTCCTCGTCACTTATTTCATCAGATATATCATTCTCATAACACCTTCTACTGCACAACCTTAAATGCTCTCACATCCTGTATAATGAGATCTGTTTTCCCGAAAATCATCACAATAACATTTCCCTTTGAACTCTTATATATGCTATAGCTTTGTTCCTCCGTTATATTAAAATAAGTCTTAACCTGCTCTAATATCTCATCCTCTAATTTATTTTTTTGTATCTCCGAATAAAACAGACCATTTTTCGACAAAAATCCGCTAGCCACCTCAGGATAATAACCACCTATTATTATCTCATAATCTGTTGCATCAGTTACATTTATTTCCTCATAAGCCTTAGGTGATTCGTATCCTACCACATCTGACTCACTCTCAATCAAATCCACATCACCACCTATGGCTTCATCTCCCTGTGGAACCACTCTAACACCGTTAGAAAAATGAATTTGTATCTGACATATAGTATTACTATGCTCGTAATAATATACCACCATATCTGGAGCTTCATCATTAATTAAATTTCTTAGACTCTCAGGAAAATCAGTATTGTAAACATTGTACTCTACCTTTTGTCCTTCACACTTACCCATTAGCTTGTACTTACTTTTCATATCAAAGCTTCTACGGCTTGTACTCTGATTTATTGCATACTCAATCTTAGCATCCTTTATGTAATAAACCTGATAACCTTCCTTCATATCTTTAATACATCCAGAAACACTCCAAATTCCGGCCCAACAAATCAATGCTCCAAAAGCAAATCCAATTATAATGTCAAAAAATATTTCCTTAAATGTATAGCCACCTTTAGACTTTATCAAATCCACTAATTTATATATAGCCATACCCAAACAAGCCACACCGAACCCTACCACGAATACCATCTTAATCAACTGATTTCTAAGGGCACTCTGGCCTATATCCTGTGCAGTCAAAAAGAAAAATACAGAAACCACCATAAAGATAGCATATATAACCATAAATGCTTTGCTTTCTCTCTTCATAAGTACCTCCTAATAATATAAAACCTTTAATTTTCTTCCTTCTTATCTGCAAATAGAAATAGTATACCCACTCCAAGCATCACCGGATACACAAAATCAAGTTCCTTCTCCATCTCTATATCAGCAACCGCCTTACTAGGATTCTTCTCCTTATAATAAACAGTTACCCTTCTACCCTCACTTATACCAAATGAACCTGAGTTGAATGTTCTGGTATATACCTGTTCATCCACCGTGTACTCAACTGATATCACATGACTTTTGGTAGTAAAACTATTTCTTGTACCTCTTGTATGAGTTTCTCTAGTTTGCAAATCTACAACATATCCCGTTGTCTCCTCTGCCCCTGCCATAAATATCATATTCTTAGCCTTTACCCCAAGATGAAATAGGCAAACTATTCCCCCTACAACAATAAGCACAATGCTAAAAATGTTCTTCTTTAAGTTCATATCGTTTCTCCTGTTTTCCCCTTTTCTTAAATAGTAAAATATCTACACAAAACACTATCACATATCTAACTCATAATAAAGCACAAAAAACCTTAAATAAAGCTAAATCTTACAGCGCCCGTGCACGATACATGGCCGAAAGCCATAGTAAAAAGGTGCCCAAGTACATAACATTTATGCTTGGTACTTGATGTAAACAAAGTAGAAAAGAAAAAATGCTTCCCTTCCTAATCACAAGTAAAAAAGCAGGGAACTCTCCCCGCCTTATTGTAGTTTAATCATCTTTGATGACTTCAAATCTATAACATATGTTACTGATTCATCCTCAGTTTCAGACAAATCAAACATAACACACACCAAGACATCGTCTCCAACAAATAACCCAGTACCAGTCATAAGGTTATCTTCTTTAATTTCTGCAACTTGCGTTTTATCATTTCCAACCAAATCACAACGATATATGTAACTTATATTTTCATCCTGTGATTGTTTTGCATAGTATATGTACTCTTCTCCTAAATTGTAGACAGTTACATTTTCATCTAACAAATGTCTTTCCCCTGTCTCACCATTTACTCTGTAAAGCTTTCTTGGGTAGTTTATCATTTTTTCTAGATAGGAATCCATACTTGTTATTTCTACATCTTCATATACATACCACCAGTCCTTGTTTCCCTGGTACATAGATTGAAAAGCCTTTTCAACATACATCCATGATTCACATTCAAGCTTATTCATCTTTCCTTTTACAAAAAACTGAACAAACTCTAAGTAACAACATTCCCCTATATATTTTTTATTACTACCATCTAGGTCTATAGAATACAATTTATCCTTATGCTCTTCCTGGTTATACTCCACATAGTATATTTTCCCATTGACGATGGAAACATCAGAACGAGCACCAATTGTGGTAATCTCATGAAGTTGCTGTTTAGAAAGGTCAACCCTGCATATCGTCATTGTAATAAAATTCGGACTATAAACAGCACAATAAACCTCACCATTGTAATAAAATAAATCACCATAATCCTCAATCGGAAGCTTATCATATATAACAATATTATCTAAGTTTTGTATATTATATAGCGTATCATTGTGAAAATACAAAAAACCATCCTTCGTCTGAACACCACTACCAAAAAGATTCATAGTATTACCTATTGTATTACCAAACTTTCTGCAATTATACTTGCACCAATACGCACCTATAGAAATGCATAATACAACAACCAATATACAAAAACTTAATGCTATTTTTTTTAAGATCCGCTTCTTTTCCACAATCTTCATCTTTCCAATTTCCATCATTCAGAATTCACTCTACCCAAATGTAGCCTCATGTATAGCCATTGTCACATCCGCCTTATTCATAGTATAAATGTGAATACCAGCAACTCCATTCGCCTTTAAATCTGCCACCTGATTGATAGCATACTCTATTCCTGCCTTCTTCATATCCGCTGGATTATCACCATACTTAGCAATGATTGAGCTAAGTGCATTAGGCACTGATGAACCTGCCAGCTTAACTGTAGTTCCAAGCTGGTTAGCACCTGTAATAGGCATAATACCAGCGTGAACAGGAACATTTATACCTGCCTTATCAAGCTTCTCCATAAAGCTGTAGAATATATTATTGTCAAAGAAAAGCTGTGTAATAAGACAATCCAGTCCCTTATTAACCTTCTCTTTAAGATACTTAATATCCTCGTCCTGATTTGCTGATTCAGGATGTACTTCTGGATAACAGGCACCTGCTATAAACATATCTCCCGATGCCTTAATCTTAGGAATAAGGTCTGAGGCATATCTAAAGTATCTGTTTTCAAACTCCTCATCACTCATAGTCTTTGGCTGGTCACCTCTTAAGGCAAGGACATTATTGATACCCTTCTTCTTAAGTTCAAAAAGCAAGCTATTTAAACCTGCCTCGTCCATACCGACTGCAGTCATATGAGCTAAAGCCTCAACCTCACAAATATTTTGTATGTAAGCAGCTATGGTAGCAGTTTTCTTGGAATTGCTTCCTCCTGCACCATAGGTAACACTGATAAAATCCGGTTTTAGAAGCTTAATCTCATCAAGTGTCTTATATATCTCATATATATCATCATTTCTCTTTGGTGGAAAAACCTCGCAGGAAAAGCTAGTCTTTCCTTCATGTGCCTTACTTAACATTGTCATCCCCCTTTTCTACAATTGCTAAAAATTTCTCATAAAGCTCTGGTGCTTCCTTCTTCATACTAACAGGCTGAAACTTGCTATTGATAAAGCAATGCGAAGTCTTAGCCTTGTGCTTAATATGAGTCATGGTCTCGTCATAAATTACATAGTCAAAATAAAATCTAAGTGGCGTAACCTTTTCAATCTTAGCTACTATCTTAATGGTTTCCCCAAACCTTATGCTCTCCTTAAATTCCCCATGTAATTCTAGAACGGGAATCATGTATCCCATCTCCTCGAACATCTCCATAGGCATGCCATAATGCTGAAGCATCTTTATACGACATTCCTCTAGGTATCTGGCATAGTTTGAGTGATGCACCACTGCCATCTTATCTGTCTCGTAGTAATTTATTTCTCTCTCATAAAACTGAAATTTTTCCATTTTTTCTCCTTGTCTTAGTCCCCATTTTTAGCAAACCAGTTTACATAATTCCGCAAACAAAATTATAAACTTATATTGTTATGCATTTGAATTATGCCACAAAACCAGCCTATAATTGGTTTACATAATTTGGTGTGATGATACGAATAATCTTTACATCACTATTTATTTCCACCTGGTCTATAATTCTTAAACATTTCGAGAGTCTTAGAAACCGCCTGTATAGAATGCTCCTCATCAGGAACATAATTTGTCTGCTGAGCTGTAGCCTGGGTTGATGCTACCTGCTGAGTTGCCTCTGACTGCACATTCGTAAATGCTGAGTCTACTGCTGCCTCTGGCTGTACATTTGCAAATGCTGAATCCACTGCTACCTCTGGCTGTACATTTGCAAAGGCTGAATCCACTGTCGCTTCTGGCTGTGCACTTGCGAAGGCTGAATCCACTGCTGCCTCTGGCTGTACATTTGCGAAGGCTGAATCCACTGCCATCTCTGGCTGTACATTTGCGAAGGCTGAATCCACTGCCATCTCTGGCTGTACATTTGCGAAGGCTGAATCCATAGGTTGCTGAGTAGCAGCTACCTGCTCCTCGAACATCATCTCCATCTGATAGCTTCCATCTTCCTCCATAGCCCTAGCCTTCATACGCTCATTATATAGCTCGTGGGAAAGAAGCTGTCCTAACTCTAATATCTGAGTATATCTATCCTCTTTACTTAACTCCTTCAAGCTACCCATAAGCTCTGCCTTATTCTTAGCAATAAGTTCTGCTTTCTCCTGAAGAGTATTAATCATAATTCCATACTGATTTGCTACTAAGTCATAGGCCTGAGCAACCACATCATTTACCTCTGTAAGCATCTCATCTGTATAAATAAGAGATGCCGCATATATATCATGTGCTGTTCTAAGAGCTTTTCTCTCTTCCTTATCCAAGCTTTCTGCTTTAAATGCAGTGCCAATAGTAGACATTCTCTTAGTAACTCTAATACGGCTGGCAGTTTGCTCTGCCTCATAGATTATCTCCTCAGCTTCCTTCTTAGCATCGTTGATAATCTTGCCCTTTCTATCATTAAACTCTCTATATATCTTAAGCTCGCCATTAACAATGCTTTCAAGTTCTCTAAGCATCATAATGGTTTCGTCCTTATTCACAGCAACCTTACCTGCTCCAAAAGGAACGCTTTGACCATTTTCAATTGAATCAATTAACTTCTCTATAATCTGTTCTGTTCTTCCCTTATCCATGGTTTTCTCCTTGTATAAAAATTTGTATTCTATAATCTGTATATCACAACTTATATTTCAATGCCTTGGGCCTATGAATCAATTCCCTTGCTCCTGGCCCACATTCTGCCTTTCGACAACTTGCTTTCTTCTCTAGCCTGGGCCTGTGAATCAATTTCCTTGCTCCTGGCCCATGTTTCGCCATCCAACAACTTGCTTTCTTCTATAGCCTGGGCCTGTGAATCAATTTCCTCACTCCTGGCCCACATTCTGCCTTTCGACAACTTGCTTTCTTCTCTAGCCTGGGCCTATGAATCAATTTCCTTGCTCCTGGCCCATGTTTCGCCATTCAACAGCTTGCTTTCTTCTATAGCCTGGGCCTATGAATCAATTTCCTTGCTCCTGGCCCAATCTATATTACTAATAAAAACCACACCCTACATAATACAATTATTTTCTTAATTAATCAAGCATTAGCTTCTTCCTACACAAAAGCTTCACAAAGATCAAAAGAGCACAGTCCCCATACAACTGTGCTCTTTAACCCTCCAATGCACTTAAAGTGCAATATTAGCTTTTTATATACATACTGTTCTTCTATCAGCTTAGATGTTCAATACACCTACATCATCAAACATTATATGCATTCTACTTGTATGACACCAGCTCACTAACCTCTTTTCTAGGTACAGGATCTGGTATGAATTTAGGGATTCCAACTGGAATAAGTGCTGCCACTGTCTGTCCCTCTGGTAAGTCGATTATCTCTGCTACCTTTGCATCATCAAATATACCAAGTATGCAGCTACCTACGCCCTTTTCATGTGCAGCTAAGCAAAATGTCTGTGCAGCAATTCCAGCATCAAACATCTCCCATGCAGCACCCTTGCTTGTGGTAAATGATCCATCTCTTTCGTATCCACATCTTCCATTAATTTGGGTGAGAACTACCAGGGTATTACACTGTGCCAAGGTCTTAATATTACCTTCAAATCCAAGTAAGGTTTCATCCTTGATTTTCTCTATGATTGCCTTATCCTGAACTACCACATATCTAGCAGTCTGTGTATTCTTCCAGGAAGGAGCCGTTCTCGCCACATCAATAATGGAATCCATTAACTCTTTACTAATCACCTCGTCTGTATAGCGTCTAACGCTTCTACGAGACTTTATGCATTCTATTGCGTCCATTAATAATTCTCCTTGTAATAAAATTATGAAAAATTTCACTGACAAGTTGGACCTAATCTTCTTGAAACTCATCCGCTTATGTGTTACTCTAAACACTGTGTAAGTCAGATAAGTGATTGCGGCTGCCATTCGGCAGGTGAGGAAAGTCCGGGCTTCATAGGGCAGGATGCCGGATAACGTCCGGTGGAGGCGACTCCCAGGCTAGTGCAACAGAAATATACCGCCTACTTAGGTAGGTAAGGGTGGAAAGGCGAGGTAAGAGCTCACCGCAGTCTTGGTAACAAGGCTGGCTCTGTAAACCCCATCCGAAGCAAGACCAAATAGAAGACTATGCAGTTGCCCGCTGGGTCTTCAGGTAGGTCGCTTGAGCCTTATGGTAACATAAGGCCTAGATAGATAATCACTCTCGACATAACCCGGCTTATAGTCTGGCTTACACATTAATTAAAATGCCTGTTTCATGACAAAATCTTTGTCAAATCCCCACATTATACAATCCACGATAAGGTTTAAATCCAAATCAGGATACTTGTCAATAAATGCGCTGTTGTGTGTATGATTTGTGCTAAGCACATCATCCACCAATTCCTTGGATTTTCTAAGCAGCTTATCTCTGCTCATCTCATCCATCATATCAAATATGTATCTTGTTCTCGGAGGAAGTACATCACGAACTCTATCGTATGCATCCCCATCATCATCAAAACAACTGTTACTAAGAATCTGGTAATATATGGCTTTATCCTCGTCTGGTATACCTGCGTGTCTTGCAGTTAACTGGATACACCTTGGAAGAAAATCAATGCGTGGCACGTCATATATAGATATACCATAGGAATAAAAAACATCCTTATACATTCTAAGATACATCCTCTTCATATACTGATTCTTAGGAACCACTTGCCAAAAGACCTCTTCAAAGCTTGTGCCTATATCACCATAGATAAGAGAATATGTGCAATAAACTAATATTGACAACATATAATCCTCTATATCCTTCTCGCTACCATCGAAAAAGCTTAAGGATTTCAGCCTGACTCCTAGGCTTCTATACTCGTTCTCACTTAGCTTTAAATCGCTGATAACTCGAATTTTGTCTACCTGTCCCTCAAAATACCTCTGCATCTGCAGAAGATTAACCTTATTAGTGTAACTCATAGGCCTCCTCCTTTCGCCACATGCAAAATATGCAGATAGGTAAAGGGATGGTTACGACAAGCAAGATATTAAATTGTAGCAAAACAGCCGGCTGAAAATCCCTAATTCACCCGGCTGTTAACTTATAAGTTAATTATATATTATTTTCGAAAATATGTCATTAATTTTTTACAAAATTCAACAAAATTTTAACTATTTTTCTACATTTTTACCAAAGAATATATCGTACCACATTAAAAACATATAGACTGTCCAGATTTTTTTGCTGTTATCCTTCTTTCCAGACTTATGCTTATCTAAAAGCTTCATCAGCTCATCCACATGGAAAAACTTCTTTGCCCCTTCACCAGTAAAGGATGTCTTCACTTTCTCATAGCAATCCTCCTGTCTAAGCCATGTTTTAATAGGAACAGGAAATCCCAATTTCTTCTTATCTGCAACCTCCTTAGGAAGGTATTTATTTGCACATTCTCTAAATGCATACTTTGTGGTATTGCCATGAATCTTAAACTCTGTAGGAATTCTTCTAGCAGTTTCAAAAAGCTCTTTATCAAGGAACGGAACCCTCGACTCTAGTGAATGAGCCATACTCATCTTATCCGCCTTAAGCAGAATATCTCCTATCAACCAAAAGTTCATATCAATATACTGCATCTTGGTCACATCATCATAATTTGAAGCTTCAGCCTTGTCATAATATGAGCCTGTTATTTTCTCAATATATTTCTTAGACATTCCTGTAGGAAGCTTCATTATCTTGGCAGCTTCCTTCTCATTAAATCTAAACGCATTACCCACAAATCTTTTTCTTAGAGGTGTACATCCACGTAATATAAAGCTTTTTCCCTTTATATCAGGTGCTATAGTAGCCAATCCTCTCATAACAGTCTTTATTGGTCTAGGTATTTTCTTAAAAGGCTTTAGAGAAAATGGTTCATGATAAATGTTATAACCACCGAAAAACTCATCTGCTCCCTCGCCGGAAAGCACTACTTTTACCTGCTTTGCAGCTTCTTGATCCACAAAATATAATGCCACGCAGGAAGCATCAGCAAGAGGCTCGTCCATATGATACTGAACACTTGGCAAAACCTGCCAATATTCCTCTGGTGTTATGGTTTTTGAGTAATTCTCAAGCTCCAGCTTCTTAGCCAGCCTCTTGGCATAATCTATCTCAGCATGTCCATCATTTTCAAACCCCACTGTAAAGGTCTTACTACCACTATATCTAGATACAAGGTAGCTTGAATCCACGCCACTAGAAAGAAGAGATGCAACCTCCACATCACTTATCATGTGATAATCAACAGAATCCTTTGTAGCCTCATCAATTCTATCCACCCACTCATCTAAGGTAAGTCCTTCCTCTGGCTCAAAGGTTGGTTCAAAATATCTATGAATATCCAGCTTGCCATTGCTAAAATTCATATAATGTCCTGGCATAAGCTTATATATACCTTTAAAAAATGTCTCAGGAAGCACTGAATACTGGAAGGTTAGATAGGCTTGTAAAGCCTCCAGATTCACCTGTTTCTCATACTTAGGATACTCCAATATACTCTTAATCTCTGAGGCAAATATAAGCTCCCCATCAACTACTGCATAGTAAAAAGGCTTTATTCCAAAATGATCTCTGGCACCAAAAACCTTGCCAGCCTTTTTATCCCAGATAACAAAGGCAAACATTCCCCTAAGGTGATTAACCAAATCCTCTCCATACTCCTTATAGCCATGAATCAAGCACTCCGTATCAGAGTTATTAGCAAAGCTATAGCCCTTAGCAATAAGCTCTTTTCTTATGTCCTTATAGTTATAGATTTCACCGTTAAATACAACAACCACATCACCAGTTTCATCCTGCATAGGCTGTTGACCATAATCAAGGTCGATAATACTAAGTCTTCTAAAACCTAGGTTAATCCCTTCATCAATATACTGGCCCTCCTGGTCTGGTCCACGGTGAATAATCTTATTCATCATATTGGTAAGAATATTTTGTCTGTTATTAATGCTTCCTGTAAATCCACATATTCCACACATATCTACATTTCCTCCATAGCTAAATTCGAATATTATATTTGACATTACGCCTGACACGAATTTGCCTTTTAGCATCCTTAAGATACTAAACTTAACATTATATTAGACGCGTCAGAAAATCCAACGCGTCTTTTGTATTATAATTTTATAGGTCAAAACATCCTCCGCCTACAAATTCTCTAAGTATCGAATTCTTTGGTATATTTGTAACCTCTAAGCCTAAGAAATAATCCAAGAATTTTAGCAATCTCTTGGCCTCTATATATGCAGGACTAGTCTTTGGAACCGCAAATAAAAGTGGTTCTGCATACTGCTTAATTACACTGAGCTCATATATAAGGGCTGAGTTAAACATTGCATCTGCCTGCTCTTGGAATGGGAAAATGTACTTTTCCTCACCACGTCTTACAGAAGGCCACATAAGTATAGTTCCCTCAGCATCATTTCCTCTGGTTCTGGCATCTCTTACAATTCTTCTGATAAGTCTTCCATCGGTAGTTGGTATTCTATTATGCTCATCTATATTAAGCTGTGTAAGAGCACTGATATATACCTTAAATTTACTCTCATTAGGTAGCTCACTGGTCATAAGTGGATTAAGAGCATGTATTCCCTCTGCCACTAAGACATCGCCATCGTTAAGCTTCATCTTCTTGCCCTTGTATTCCTTCTTTCCTATCTTGAAATTAAAGGTTGGCATCTCTATCTCTTCCCCTGCTAAAAGCTTTGACATATCTGAATTAAATAATTCAAGGTCCATAGCTTCTATACATTCAAAATCATAGTTTCCATTCTCATCCTTTGGAGTAAACTCTCTATCTACAAAATAATTATCTAAGGCGAGAGGATACGGTCTTAAGCCCTGAGCTCTAAGCTGCACTGATAACCTGTGAGAAAATGTTGTCTTACCAGAGGAGCTAGGTCCAGCTATAAGAACTATCTTTTTACCTCCAGCCAAAATCTTATCTGCTATCTCAGCAATCTGCTTCTCCATCAGAGCTTCCTGAACCAGCATAAGCTCATTAATATCACCACTTGTGATACTCTCATTTAAATCACCTACATTTTCTACCTGCAAGGTCTTACCCCAGGCATCTGATGTTTTAAGCACCTCAAATAACTTTCTCTGTGGTACGAACTCAGGTAAAACATCTGGATTTTCCTTATGCGGTGCCAACAGAACAAAGCCTTCATCGTAAGGAATCAAGTCATAGCAACTAATATACGCTGTTGACGGTACCATATATCCATAAAAATAATCTTCATATCCATCAAGGCTATATATATTGGCCTTTGAAACTCTTCTAAATTTAAACAGCTTTTCTTTATCAGTCATACCTTGCTTAGCAAAATGGGCTATAGCCTCATCCGTGCTTACGCTCTGTTTAATTATGTCCATATCAGCGGCAACTATTTCATCCATTCTATTCTTAACTTTTGCAATAAGCTGCTCACTTATTGATACCTCATCAGAAATAAGCTTACAATAATAACCCTTGCCCATAGAGTACATAACATTTATTCTATGGTTTGTCTTGCTGCCAAGCACATCTGCAAAAGCTTTCACCATAATAAGTGTTAGACTACGTTTATATGTATCCATACCCACCACTGTACTCTTTGTATACAATTCCAGTGATGTATCCTTTTCCATAACAGCATTAAGTTCACTAAGCTTTCCATTTCTAGTAGCAACGACATATTTTAATCTGTCATCTGGATAATGATTCTCTACAAACTCGCCTACAGTAGTGAATTTTTCCACTTGATACTTCTGTCCATTACAAACAACATTAATTGTATCCATAAGTAACCCTCCTTTTATAATATAGCAAATAATCTCTTTTAATCTGCTATATCACCATACACCTTCTCCAAAATATCTTTGCTGAATATCTTTATTATAATCTAGTTCATCTATAAGCTGCATCATTCTTTCTCTGGATTTTTCACTATCCGTAGCCCTAAGCTTATCCCATAGCTCAAGATTCTTATCTCTAAACATTTCTAGATAGCTTTTCAGCACAGGATGCCTTTTCTCCAGAAGTACAGGTCCATATATATAATCATCTTTGCTATAAGTTACTGTACTTTCACCTCTCGGTACCGCTCTTATTATGGTATAAAATTTACCATCCTCAATAAGCATATCCTCTGCTTCAATAATATACCCCACATAATCCAAATACTGTCGAACCTGCTGTATATCCGACTGTGGCTGTAGCACCAAATTTATACCAGCTTTTAAATGTTCCTTACCAGCTTCTAAAATATCTATCATAAGATATCCGCCCATACCAGCTATAACAGCCACATCAGCCTCCCCCACAGAAAGCTTGTCAAAACCATTTGACATTCTAACCTCTATCTTATCAGCAAGCATATAGTTAGCAATATTAGCTTTAGCTATTTCCACCGGTCCAGTTTTCACATCCATAGCAATAACGCGTTCCGTGCCGAACTTTTGAGCCAAATAGATGGACACAAAGGCGTGGTCACAACCTATGTCCACCACCTTTTTCTCCTTTACCATATCTGCTACAGCCTGCATACGCTTTGACAATTTAATATCCATAGCGTTACCTCTTATTTATCATCATCAAGGAAATCTCTAAGCTTTCTACTTCTACTTGGATGTCTAAGCTTTCTTAGCGCCTTAGCCTCAATCTGTCTAATACGCTCTCTAGTAACCTTAAATTCCTTACCAACCTCCTCAAGAGTTCTTGCCTTACCATCGTCTAATCCAAATCTAAGCTTTAATACTCTCTGCTCTCTATCAGTAAGAGTTCCAAGAACCTCATTGAGTTGCTCTTTAAGCATTGTAAATGCAGCCGCCTCATCTGGCACTGGTACATTCTCATCTGGAAGGAAATCTCCAAGATGACTATCCTCCTCCTCACCAATAGGAGTCTCAAGAGATACTGGCTCCTGGGAAATCTTCTGAATCTCACGTACTCTCTCCACAGGAATATCCATCTTCTCAGCTATCTCCTCAGGTGTTGCCTCTCTTCCAAGCTCCTGAAGAAGCTGTCTCTGAACTCTTACAAGCTTATTAATTGTCTCTACCATATGAACAGGTATACGAATAGTTCTTGCCTGATCAGCAATAGCTCTTGTAATAGCCTGTCTAATCCACCAAGTAGCATAGGTACTAAACTTATATCCCTTACTATAATCAAACTTCTCTACAGCCTTAATAAGACCAAGGTTACCCTCCTGAATAAGGTCAAGGAAAAGCATACCTCTACCAACATATCTCTTAGCAATACTTACTACCAGACGAAGGTTTGCCTCAGCAAGCTTCTTCTTAGCCTCTTCATCACCAGCCTCCATTCTCTGAGCAAGTACAGTTTCCTCCTCAGCAGAAAGAAGTGGCACCTTACCGATTTCCTTAAGATACATTCTTACAGGGTCCTCAATGCTTACTCCATCTGTGATATTCATCTCAATCTGCTCTAGATCCACATCTGGCTCAACATCAGCCTCCAAAAGAAGATCATCATCTACCACATCTTCATCTTCATCTGTGATGTTTAACACATCTATATTGTTTTCCTCCAAAAACTCAAATACTGTACTAAGTCTTTCTGCTGTAAGCTCAATATCCTTACAATCATTGAAATGATTGATTATCTCGTTATCCTCGATAACATTTCTCTTCTTCTTCGCTAGCTCCAATAACTCTACCAGCTTCACATTAAATCTTTCTTCAATTTCCTGCTCTTTAGTCTTGTTTACTTCCATTAGGTTATCCTCCATAGTGATTATATTTTTTCCATATTATAATGAAATATTCAGTTTATTTAAGCTTACCTTCTCCACAATAAGCTGTTGAAGCTTCTTAGGATCAGTAGCACATTTATTAAGCTCATACTCTATTCGTTCCTGCTTAACCTTTTTTACAACATCATTGATTGCCTGATTCTTCTCTCCATCTGACATTTCAAATGGAAGCTCTGTCTGAAGAATCTCAGCAATTATATGCTGTTTTTCTAGGTCATCCGACACATTTATTATAGATGCAGGATCAACCTGTCCCTTAGTCTTATACTGTTCAAACAGTTTCTCAGCCACCTGCCTATGATTTTCATCAATAAAGTCATTGATAGTAACTATCCCATCTAACTTATCGAAAAGCACAGGTTCGTTGACCATCCAGGTTAACAACAGTTTTTGAGGCTTATTTTTATTATCTGACTTTTCTGCCTTAGCTATACTATGCTCTAAGGAATTGATTTCTGGAACCACTTCTCTCTCCGCTAATCCTAGAGCACCATATTTGGAAACAGTAGCCTTAAAGCTGTCCTTATCCAAGCCATAGGATGATGCTATGGCATCAATGTAGCTATGTCTGGAAACTGGATCCTCTATAGCTGATAGTCGCTTGGCCACATCATTTGTAAACCTTATCTTATCCTCAGGATCACTTAGCTTGTACTTCAAGGACACTGTAGCCACCTCGAACTGTATGCCTGTTACAGCATTATCAATTCTTTCCTGATAGGCATCAGCACCAAGATTTTTTATAAACTCGTCAGGATCCTTATAAGGCTTCATATCTATAACTCTTGTAGTCAATCCCACATCTCTAAGCATAGCAATAACTTTAAGTGTTGCGTTGGTACCTGCACCATCACTATCATAAGCCAGATATACCTCATCAGAATATCGCTTGATCAGGTTCGCCTGTCCAACTGTAAATGCTGTTCCAAGAGATGCCACCGCATTGTCAAATCCTGCCTGATGCATGGAAATAACATCCATATATCCCTCACAGATGATTATTCCTCTACGCTTTGACCTTCGGGCCACATTCATGGCAAAAAGATTTCTACTCTTATCGAACACAGCAGTTTCCTTAGTATTAATGTACTTTGGAATTCCTTCAGCATTACCTAAAACTCTTCCGCCAAAGCCTATGACCTTTCCATTAATATCTAATATAGGAACCATTACTCTGTTCCAGAATTTATCTCTACCTCCACGCCCTTCATATATATCTACCAGGCCTGAATCCTTCATCTGATTATCTGTATAGCCTTTACTCTTTAGATAATTATACAAATCATTTTCATATATATCTGCATAACCCATAGCAAATTTGGTTATGGTTTCCTGAGTAAGACCTCTATTCTCCAAATACTCTCTGGCAACCTTTCCTCTATCTGTTTTTAACAGATAATAAAAATAATTAGCCGCTGTTTTATTCATATCCTTAAGCATAGCTTTATAATTATCTCTAGCTCTATCTCCGTCACTATACTCGGATTTAGGAAGCTCTATTCCAGCTCTTTCAGCCAAAAATTCTACAGCTTCTGGAAAAGAAAAATTCTCATATTCCATAACAAAAGTAAAAACATTTCCACCTGCATGACAACCAAAACAGTTAAATAGCTGTTTATCTCTATTGGCATGAAATGATGGTGTTTTCTCATGATGAAATGGGCAACAAGCAGAATAATCATTTCCATTACCTCTCTTCAAGGTTACATATCCACTTATTACATCAATAAGGTCATTACGACTTCTTACCTCTTCAATTATCTCATCAGAATAATACATAAACTCTCCTTATCTACCACGATTTTGGAACAAACAACTGATTAAAGCATTCTATGGCATAGTTATCCGTCATACCTGCTATATAATCACACACAACTATCTCCTTATCCTCTCCCAGCTTTATGTAATCCTGGAATTCCTGTGGTAGCTTGTCTAAATTCTTTATATATTCTTGATACAATAATCCAATTATTCTCTCAGCCTTGGTTTCCTCACCCTTAGCTACAGGATTTGTATATAGGTAATCAAACATAAATTTTCTAAGTGTGGTCTGTGCCTTCTCAAAGTCCGGAGGTAATTCAACCACATCCTTATGAATACAATGTTTCACTATAGCATGTATAGTATTGTTAATTCTATCTCTAGTACAATCTCCTAAGATGCTAGTACACTCCTTAGGCAATTCCTCCTCCGATAATATCCCTGCCCTAATACCATCATCAATATCATGATTTACATAGGCAATTTTATCAGATATACGCACAACTGCTCCCTCTAAGGTAGCTGGTTTATATGCAGAACGATGATTGAGAATACCATCTCTTACCTCACAGGTAAGATTTAAGCCTTTACCATTCTTCTCAAGCCTTTCCACAACTCTTACACTCTGTTCATTGTGATGGAATGGCTTAGAGGTATATCTACTTAAAGCCCTTTCTCCCGCATGGCCAAAGGGTGTATGTCCCAAATCATGCCCCAATGCTATAGCTTCAGTCAAATCCTCATTCAAAGACAATGCTCTAGCTATAGTTCTAGCAATCTGTGCCACCTCTAAGGTATGTGTAAGTCTTGTTCTATAATGATCTCCTCCTGGCGACAAAAAAACCTGAGTTTTGTGCTTTAATCTTCGAAATGATTTGCAGTGTATAATTCTATCCCTATCACGTTGATATTCAGTACGAATATCGCACTTTTCCTCAGGCACATCTCTCCCCTTAGTTTCATCACTAAAGCTTGCGCATGGTCTATACAATTTGTGTTCTCTTTTTTCCTGCTCTTCTCTTATATTCATATTCACCTATATTTTCTAAAAATATGTCACAAGGTTCTATATAAGCCTTTCGAATTAATACGAAAATATGCCTACAAAATTATTATTCTTTAAAATTCACCAAAAACCTTTTTTTATATAAAAAAAATTTTAAATTTACTATTTTTGATAAAATCATTGAAATTTCATCGTTCTAAATCCATCCAATAACGCAAAAAACAGAGAATCCAACAATTAAGATTCTCTGTTTTTATTAATTAATCACTGAAAACTATTCAACTAATCCTGCTTCTTCCATATCAACAAGAAGTCCCTTTAAATCAAAATCATCCCAAGTAGTTCCTATCTTATCACCCTCGGCATCAATTTCAATAGTTCCAAGCCACATTTGTCTTAGCTTTTCAAATTCTGATTCTACACCCTCGGATGTTACAGAATAAATATAGCTTTCTTTGAGATTTTTATCATCAGAATTAATCATAACTATTACATTATATCCTAATGCACTCTCTATAGGTTCTGAAACCTCACCATCCTTCAAGCTATCAACAACAGCATTCATTTCATCGCCATAAGCACCTGTATAACCATTTGTCTCCTGACAATATGAAGAAATGCCATATTCCTGGGCTATAGCTGTGTAATCCTCGCCTTCTGAGATTCTCTTGGCAGCTTCCTCAGCATCTGCTTTAATCTGCTCCTTCTCAGCATCTGAAAGATATACGTAGTTTCCTGATGCATCTGTAGTTGGCTGACCATCTGTAACCTGTACAGTTGGAAATGTCATATAATAAAATGTAATAAACTTAATATCAGCGTACTGTTTTGTTAAATCCTCCTGGATTGTTTTTCCTAGGTCATTCTTCATATCGTTCTCGAACTTTGTTACACAAGCCTGCTCATAAAACAGTCTCTCAAGAAGTTCATCTGATATTCCATATCTATCCAAAAGCTCCTGTCCAATTTTAGCCTTGAAATTATTGATAGACTGATTAACAAAGGCCATATCCTCTTCATTAAGAACCAAATCATTATTCTGCGATACATCATATATTATCTTATTCTCTCTAAGTGTAGAAAGAATTGTAAGCTTTCTATATGCATCCTTTACTTCATCAAATGTGGCCGAATCTCCACCCTGAAGATAAAAGTCCTGAATTGCATATACAATCATTTCATCCAAATATACTGTATAATCACCTATCTTAACTACCTCTGTCTTAGATACTTCTTCCTGTGAATACACTTGCTTGTCCTTACAACCTGTAAGCATGCCTAACGCTAATGTCACTGCAAGAGTAATTACTATTAATCTCTTTATAATACCTATCTTTTTCATAGCTTCCTCCATCCTGAAATCAAATACCATTCTATTTTAAGACAATAAAAGATTTCCGTCAACTGTTTTCACAGAAATTACACGTAAAAAGGCCACGGTAAAAACCGTGGCCGAAAATTACAAATATTATATATTACTCCTTTACACCACCGAGTGCAACACCGGCAATGATGTACTTTGAAAATGCAAAGTAAACAACAAGAAGTGGTAATACTGTAAGTGTAAGTCCTACGTATACGAAACCATAGTCAGTTCTGATAACGTCTGATCTAAGTCCCTGTACGAACATAGGAAGTGTATACTTTCTATTATTAGTAATCATCATAGATGGAGTATACAAGTTATTCCATGATGCAATGAATGCGAAGATAGCCTGTGTAGCCATAGCTGGCTTCATAAGTGGTAAAGCAATCTTGTTGAAGGTTGCAAACTCACCAGAACCATCAATTCTCGCTGCCTCAATAATCTCTACTGAAAGAGCACTAGTCATGTACTGCTTCATGAAGTAAACAGTAGATGGTGCTGCCATAGCAGGGATAATAAGTGGCCAATACGTATCATAGAGGTTAATCTTCATCATGAAGTTCATGAATCCGATGATTGAAACCTGTGCAGGAATCATCATGATAGCCATAATAAATGACCATGCAAGGTTCCTAAGCTTAAACTGGTAAACTGTAAGACCATATGCTGTAAATGTAGCAAAGTAAACCTGAAGAATTGTTGCAGGTGCAGCAATCATACATGAGTGAAGCAAAGCTTCCCATACATTTGTTCCTACATCCTTAGTTCTCTCAAGCAAACCGCTAATATTCTTAAAGAGCTGTCCTCCAGGAATAAGCTGGATACCTCTCTCGATAACAGCTGATGTATGTGTTGCGTTAACAATCATTGTATAGAAAGGGAAAATACTTATTATACAAAGAATTACGCAAATAACAGTTCTAAATATTTTTGTAGCTTTAATCTTAGCTGAGTAACTTTCCTCAACGCTAGTAGTTTTAGCCATTATCTACGCACCTCCCTTATCTAATAACTGCATGCTTCTGCTTTGGCTCTTTGTCTCTTGTTAAAGCAAAGAACAAGAGTGAAATAGCTAAAGTAAAGATAAACAATACGATTGAAATTGCCGCAGCCTTACCATAATCTGGATTCTGTGAGAACGCATACTCCTTAATAGTCATAGTAACTGTATGTGAGATACGTCCTGGCTGACCAATACCCTGTGCTACGTTGTACAATGATGGAATATCGAACATCTGTAAACCACCGATTGCTGATGTAACAAGTGTAAACTGAAGAATTGGCTTAAGCAATGGCATAGTGATGCTGAAGAACTGCTGCTTTGAGCTAGCACCATCAACCATGGCAGCCTCATAAAGTGATGGGTTAATACCAAGAATACCTGCAATAAGTACAATCATAGTATTACCATACCACATCCAGAACTGCATGAATCCAATAATACCAACAGTAGCTGCCTTACTCTCAAGGAAACTAAAGTTCTTATCAATAATTCCTATACTTCTTAACAAGAGTGTTATAGGACCACTATTACCGAATAAGTTGTAGAAAAGGATAGCGATAGATGATGCAGTAATGATATTAGGTAAGAACATCATAACCTTAAATGCACCCTGGCCCTTAAGCTTAACAACTGTATCAGTAAACCATGATGATAATAACAACGCTAAGAGAATCTGTGGGATGAAGTTAATTACCCACATAACAATTGTATTCTTAATAGAGTTCATTGGTAAAGTATCGAACCAAATAGTTCCACCTGACTTAAAGTCTTTCTTAGTTAAGATTGACATGAAGTTGTCAAATCCACAGAACTTAGGCTCACACCACTTACCCTGTGTCATTCTATACTCTACAAAACTTAAGTAAAATGTGTAAAGTAAAGGATACAGCTGGAATAATAAGAATACTATGAAGAATGGAGCTATGAATATGTATCCATACTTTCCATATTCAACTGTCTTTCTTTTCATGATTTCACTTCCCCAACCTTTTTATATTTTTTTTGACAATATTTCACGTATCCTCCGTTAGACATTTTATAAGAAGCACTAAAAAATAGTATCCCTTACAAAATGCCCAACAGCGATAATTATGTCTTTTTTTAAATTATGCACCGGACGAATCCGGTGCATAACTATGTGAACAATTTAAAATTATTCTAGATATGAATTACTCTACAACGATGTCTGAGTATGCAGCTGATACCTGCTCCTTGATGTTGATGATAGCATCATCTACAGTTGCAAGGTCACCTGAGTTGTATGACTGTGAAGCTGTATCAAGGTAAGCGTTGAAGATGTTATCGTATGAAGTAGCGTTCTTTAAGCTAAGTCCCTTAGCTGCTGCATCATACATCTCAAGTGGGTTCTGTCCACCGAGCTTCTCAAGAGGTCCCTTGCCATCAGCGATAAGCTGTGCAACTGCTTCCTGGTTGTTACAGAAATCAGTAGCCTCTGCGAAGATCTTGTACATCTCTTCTGTATCACAGCACATAGTGTAAACTACAAGAGCTGCAAGCTCCTTGTTAGGACACTTATCAGTTACCATAAGGTATGAACCACCCCAGTGGTATGAACATGGACCAGTTACTACGTTATACTTACCCATAGCATCTGTATCCTCGATTGAAAGTGACCAAGGAATGAACCAAGTACATCCGAAGAAGCAGAATACGTCGTCAGCCATGTTAGCTGTCCACTCTGATGACCACATAGCAGCCTTCTTAGTGTAATCGTTATCGTAAAGCTTCTTTGAATACTCTAAGTAATCATTGATTGCTGGATCGATGTTAAGTGCTCCATCGATTACCCATGCTGACTGTCTCTGATCAAGCATAGCGTACTTAATCTCATCTGGACCTGAAGTCATGTAGTAACCAGCTGCCTTCATAGCCTCAGCTGTCTCGAAGAACTTATCCCAGTCACCGATCTTAGCCTGAACCTCTGCTGGATCTGAAGTTCCAAGAACTTCCTCAGCGATATCAGTTCTGTAAGCAACAACACCAGGAGTTGCCTGCCATGTCATAGCCTTAAGCTCGCCATCAACAGTTGCGTACTCTACAGTGTAGTCGTAAGCGTTAGCGTACATATCCATAGTAAGTCCGATATCAGTTACAGGAACGATATAATCTCTCTGCATGAATGAAAGAGCAACGTCGTTATCTGCAGCGATGATTGATGGAACTAAATCTCCACCTGCATCGATAGCTGCCTGTAACTTAGCTGGGTACTCCTCACCAGTACCTGACAAATCAAGGTTGTTGTAAACAACTAAGTCAGAAAGCTCTGGATACTTGCTTCTGAAAGTTAAGTCAAGTCTCTGTCCTAACTCATCATTCCATGAATAAACCTGGATTGCTGTAGCAGTATCAGTTACAGTAATAGGAGCGCCGTCTGCTGGAGCCTCTGTATCAGCTGGAGCGTCAGTAGCTGCTGCCTCTGTAGTTGTAGCTGCCTCTGTAGTAGTTGCCTCTGTCTCGTCCTTCTTATCGCCACAAGCGCAAAGTGATAATCCCATTGCAAGTGCTAAAGAAAGAGCTAATGCTTTTTTGAATTTTTTCACAAAAAAACCCTCCTTTTATAATGTGTGTGTATTTTGTTCTAATCAACGTTCATGCTTCTAAAGTTTAGTCTTCATAAATCTCACTTCTTGAAACGCATCTAAGAATCACTTCTTTGAAACCCTTCTCAAAACAAGTTAGCTTAGACCTCTCTTCAAAAATATGTACATTATCAAAGAACTACTATCTATGAACCTATTCATAATCAGTCTTTGACTGTTGGTTCCTTATAGTATGTCGCAACTATCCCGTCGTGACATAAGTCATTATAGGACATATTAAACAATTTTGCAAGTACTTTTTCAAATTTTATTTGTTGATTTGTACATTTTTACCAAATATAACTCTTTTGTAACACTATTGTAATATTTGTCCTTCGATATATCCCTTTATCATTTCACCAAGTCCTTTAGGATTATAAGTGTATAATCTAGCAGGACCCGCCATCTCCTCTACAGTTACATTTCCCTTATCTTCAAAGTATTCTCTAACACTTTCATTGTAGGCTGTAATATAATCCACCTCTGGATTATCCTCCAATGCTGACTCATAAGACGCACTAACACTTTTATCTGTACTCCTATATGGCTCCATAAGAGGATTAGCATATATTAAGTACATATTAACCTCAGCAGGCCATCCTAACTCTGCCACTTTATTGGCATTATCCACCATGGCAAGATTTTCACAGTACATATCCTCAGTAAACCCACCCTTAGATATGAGGGCTTTACGAGTAAGCATCTGAGTATCTGTATATACTCCATATGCATTAGTTGGATATATGCTTGTTACAAATCTATGTGCACCCAGCTTATAGAAAGGTACTAATAGATAGTCAAAAAATCCACAATATTCTTCCGTAGTAATATCTGCATACTGTTCCGGATAAGTAATATTAATTCCTATCACTGCCTGTATTTCTTCAGGATACATATTAGCCCAATATGTAACCTCTAAACCAGCTGTTCCCACCGGTACAACAACATAAGGTCCCTTTACCCCTGCCTTTTCTAATGCTAACCTAGTTTCCTTAAGCATAGTGTCTATGTCTCTATCCGAGCCACTATTTTCACTAAAACCAACTCCACTTCTTTCTACGAATACTATTCTATATTCATTCTTAAGCTCCTTAAACAACGGTGCAAGGGCTACAGAATCATCGGATACATCTGCACTGTGCAAAAAGAGTAAAGTTACTTCTGACTCTTCATTACCTTCTATCATAACATGCATGCTATGACCATTAACCTCCACAAACTTACCCGGAGCATTGAGGTAAGCAACCTCATCCTTAAGCTTAGATTGATGGTTACCATATATAACCGCAAATAACACTACATTAATAACAGCAGTAGCTATCATGAATATGATAAATATTTTAAAGAATTTATGTAAAAATGCTTTTAATTTTGACTTTGGCTTCATATTTTTATCTCCATTTTCCTTATTCGTAATCCTTCTTATAATAATAAACTTTAAAAATCTTGTAAATAGTTTTTCAAAATTTCACAGTTTTTGACTTTTTATATGATATTAACTATGTTAGAATAAAATAGTTCAACTTAAGAAATACAAATAATAGACAAGGTGAAAAATATGAATCAGAACACTAATCAACATACACCAATCAATGAGAAGATTGCAGATACAACAAACGAACAAACCTCAATTGAGATTACAAATACAGCATCCGAGCAAATTCCAGCTGAGATTGACAATCAACCTCCGCACAAAAAAACCGTATCAGGTGTGGATGTATCCTCACAAAATAGCACAGAATCTTCTGACGACAAAGACAATACCAAGACAGCTTCTGTCAATCCAGAAGACAACCTAGAGCTTCGCCGAATGAAGTGGGCTGCTCGTATAAAAGCCAAAAGAGAACGTCTTAAAACTAATACCGAGGGTATGACAAACTGGGAAAAATTCAAATACTACGTATATTATTACAAATGGCATGTAATATTAGGTGCTTTAGCTATATTTTGTATAATAGCAATTCCAACGGCTATATACAAAAACAGCAGACCTGTATCCATCTCCTACGCAGTGGTAAATTCCCCTGCTCCAGAAAAAATCAACGAAAAGCTATTCAACGAATATGCAGCTTACTACAATCTAGTTGACGGATACCAAATCCGCAATAGCATCTACGTTACCTTAAGTCAAGAGGATTACGAGAATGAATTTGGCAAGGAGGAGGGCGATTCAAGCTACACTCAGTTCCCTACCCTTTGTTGGAACAACTATTTCGACATCATCATAACTAACGAAACAGGACTTAACTACTGCTCCGTCAACGGATTGATTCAGCCTATTGAAGACAGACTTTATGATGACATCTATACAGCAATTAAGGACAAGTACCCTAGAGCAATTGTGACTTCTCTAAATTACGATGAAGACCCGGTAGAGTACGCCATAGATATTAGCAACACCCAGTTCGCCAAGGACCTTAACGTAGGGTACGACAAGGTTTATGTCTGCTTCCCCGGAGGTAGCGAGCAGAACATCACAAACGTGAGAAGATTCTTAAATTACGTATTAGAGTTGGATATAGAGATATAATCAAAAGGAGCTGTGCCAACAAACTATATCCCGACCGCGACAGGGTTCGGTTGAGCTGACCGTTTTAAGTGTCAGCGAAACCGAATCCCTAGGCAGGTCGGCCAGTACAGTTTATTGGCACAGCCCCTATTTTTCACACTTTATCTAGGCAATTCTATAAATCCAACCTTCTTCTTCACCTTGCGAAGAGTTTTGTTAGCATAGTAGCTTGCCTGAGCTGCATTATTCTTCATAACTCCATCGATATAAGCCTTATCTGCTGAAAGTTCCTTGAATCTAGCCTGAAGTGGCGCAAGCTCATTAGCTACAGTCTCTCCCACTACCTCTTTAAGCTTTCCGTAACCCATACCGTCAAATTCCTTAAGAGCTTCATCTACAGTCTTTCCAGTAACTGCTCGATAAATATCTATAAGGTTCTTGATTCCTGGCTTATCATCTGAATACGCTATAAATCCATCTGAATCTGTAACAGCCTTCTTAAACTTTCTCATTATAGTGTCCTTATCATCTAACAAGAAGATACTTGCGTTAGGATTCTCATCAGACTTAGACATCTTCTTAGTTGGCTCCTGAAGGCTCATAATCTTAGCTCCCGCCTTACCAACATAAGCCTCAGGAATTGTGAATACATCTCCGTAAATGTTGTTAAATCTATTTGCAATATCTCTTGTAATCTCCAAATGTTGCATCTGGTCCTTACCTACAGGAACATAATCTGCCTGATAGAGAAGAATATCAGCAGCCATAAGCACAGGGTATGTGAAAAGGCCTGTATTTATATTGTCAGCATGCTTAGCTGATTTATCCTTAAACTGAGTCATTCTACTCATCTCACCCATATATGTGAAGCAGTTAAGTATCCAAGAAAGCTCTGGGTGGGCAGATACATGAGACTGGAAGAAGATGCAATTTTTCTCAGGGTCAAGTCCTGCTGCAATATATAGCATAAGAAGATTTCTAGCACTCTTTCTTAACTCTGCAGGATCCTGTCTTACAGTAATTGAGTGTAAATCCATAATACCATAGAAGCATTTTAAGTTTTCATCATCATTTAAATCAACCCAGTTTTTAAGTGCACCAAGGTAGTTACCAAGGGTAATCATACCTGTTGATTGCATGCCGGACATCATTACTTTCTTATCATCTAACATTTTACTCCTCCTTAGGCTCTTCTTCCTTAACCATGTTCATAATCTGACGCTTTCTTGCGAACTCGTCATTAGCAAGGTACTCATCATAAGTAGTCTGCTTGTCAATAAGTCCTGTAGCAGTAAGCTCCATAATACGGTTGGCTGTAGTTTGAACAAACTGATGATCCTGGCAAGCAAAAAGCACAACGCCAGGGAACTTAATAAGTCCGTTGTTAAGAGCTGTGATAGACTCCATATCAAGATGGTTAGTCGGCTCATCTAAGATAAGTACATTTGACTGCATAATCATAAGCTTTGAAAGAAGACATCTAACCTTCTCTCCTCCGGATAAAACCTTAACCTTCTTAACTCCATCCTCACCTGGGAAGAGCATTCTTCCAAGATATCCACGAACATAAGTAACATCCTTATCCTCTGAGTACTGAGCAAGCCAGTCTGCGATTACAAGGTCGTTATCAAATTCCTTAGTGTTATCCTTAGGGAAGTATCCCTGAGTAGTTGTAACACCCCACTTAAATGTACCCTCATCCGGCTCCTCTTCTCCTGCAAGTATCTTAAAGAGTGTAGTTGTTGCGATTGTATTAGGTCCAACAAATGCAACCTTATCCTCACGTCCTATAGTAAAGGAAATGTTATCAAGAACCTTTTCACCATCTATAGTCTTAGAAATATTCTCAACTGTAAGAACCTCATTACCGATTTCTCTCTTAGGTCTGAAATCAATATATGGGTACTTTCTGCTTGAAGGCTTCATCTCATCAAGCTCAATCTTCTCTAAGGCTCTCTTACGAGAAGTAGCCTGCTTTGACTTAGAAGCATTTGCAGAGAATCTCTGAATGAACTCCTGGAGCTCCTTAATCTTCTCTTCCTTCTTCTTATTAGCTTCCTTCATCTGCTTAATCATAAGCTGACTTGACTCATACCAGAAATCATAGTTACCAGCATAAAGCTGAATCTTAGCATAATCAATATCTGCAATGTGTGTACATACTTTATTCAAGAAGTATCTGTCGTGAGATACTACAATAACTGTATTCTCAAAATCAATAAGGAAATCCTCAAGCCATGCAATAGCATCAAGGTCAAGGTGGTTTGTAGGCTCATCAAGCAAAAGTACATCTGGATTGCCAAACAAAGCCTGCGCAAGAAGAACCTTAACCTTAAGGTTACCATCAAGCTCGCTCATCATCTTATAATGTACATCTGTATCTACTCCAAGACCATTTAACAGTGTGGCTGCATCCGCCTCTGCATTCCAGCCATCCATCTCAGCAAATTCTGCCTCAAGCTCAGACGCTCTAATTCCATCCTCATCAGAGAAGTCTTCCTTCATATAGATAGCGTCCTTCTCTTTCATAATCTCGTAAAGTCTCTTGTTACCCATAATTACAGTATCAAGAACCATAAACTCATCATATTTAAAGTGATCCTGCTGAAGCACTGAAAGTCTCTCTCCAGCATTCATAATTACATCACCATTTGTAGGTTCAAGCTCACCTGATAATATTTTAAGAAATGTAGACTTACCAGCACCATTTGCTCCTATAAGTCCATAGCAGTTGCCCTCTGTAAATTTGATATTTACATCCTCGAATAAGGCTTTCTTTCCAAGTCTAAGTGTTACATTAACTGCACTAATCATTTTTACTAATCCTTTCTTTATATATGTGCCCAACATAAGGGCATTATTATCCATTTAACCAAAGTAGAGTATAACAACTGGCCGATTTTGTGTCAAGGAAAATAGCAACGGGCTGTGCAGCCCTGTTTATATCAAACAAAAAAGGAGACACAAACAATCGTGTCTCCCTTACCTTAAATTAACATCCTAGATTTTTGGCAATTGGATCATAGAGATCTAATCTACAATGCTCGTCCTCTGCAAAATGTCTGCAGTTAAGACAGCTCTTTGAATCACCAGCCATATTTGTCATGGCATCCTTCTTGTCCTTCTTATCATAAGAGCTACATCTTTCTGCAACCTTCTTGTACACGTCTGCTGAACTTCTCATAGCATACCCTCCAATTTGTCTTTATTATAAAACTTATTTTGTATAATAAGTTTTATTAGTATGCTACGATACAAACATTTTTATACAAATTTATCATGTCACGAAAACAGAAAAATTATCCTGCTAATTATTTAGTTAGCCAGTGACAAGTCAAGAACATTTGAATCAATTCCCGCTATACCAAACAATGATAACACTACACACAAACACGTCTCCAGAGAAAACTCACAGTCTTCTTTAACTCCTTGATGGAGCTTTACATATTCTTGATGTTTTCTCTTAATATAATCTACCACCTGTTTAATATCCGGAAGGACTTCAGGACGTTTTACATCAAGCTGTCCTTGCCTTACCTTATCCACAAAGCTTCGCATAAACTTAAGCTGTTGACCTTCATATACGCAGTGCTCCTTAAAACCACCCTCATAATGGCTATTATGTGGCAAAGTAAAGTAATCTGCGATGTAATGAGTTATCATCCCCACTCTTATACTTTGTCTAAATCCGATTTTATTCTTCTTACTAAGTACACGAACAAATTTCTCCATATGTTTAACAAATATATCAAAGGTCTGTTCCATGTTATGACGCCTTGTTATAAACGAAGGAATACAATCAGGCACTATACTTCCTATATAAAATGTATATCTGTGTTTTATTATATTGCTTTCACCTAACCCTTTAATTACTCCTCTTGACAATGAAATATGTGATTTTTTTCTCATAAAAAATACTCCTACTTCTAAACACAATCCCATCACATGAATCCACCCTATTATGTGTATCCTTGCGACAAATTATTAACCCACCATCTTTTATTTTATCTTATTTTAAGTAAAATAGTCAATGGAAATCCTTGCATCTTAACTGAGATTTTTTGCGTTTCATAGGAGTATTTATTATTCTATTTTTTCAATTAGGCTGGTGCATTACCTGTATAAAGCTGGTAATACTTACCCTTTTGTTCTATAAGCTGGTCGTGTGTACCTCTTTCTATTACACGACCTTGTTCTAAAACTATAATACAATCGCTATTTTTAACAGTAGAAAGCCTGTGAGCTATAACAAATGTGGTTCTGCCCTTCATAAGACCATCCATTCCTGCCTGAACATGCTTCTCTGTTCTAGTATCGATAGAGCTTGTAGCCTCATCAAGTATAAGCACTGGTGGATCTGCTATAGCGGCTCTTGCTATGGCAAGAAGCTGCCTCTGGCCCTGGCTTAAGTTTGCTCCATCTCCTGTAAGCTTTGTGTTATAGCCATCAGGAAGCTGGTTTATGAATCCATCTGCATTTGCAAGCTTAGCAGCAGCTATTACCTCTTCATCAGTGGCATTAAGTCTGCCGTATCTTATGTTCTCCATAACTGTATCTGTAAAGAGGTGGGTATCCTGTAGTACCATTCCAAGAGAGCGTCTTAAATCTGATTTTTTAATCTTATTTACATTTATTCCATCATATCTAATCTTACCATCCTGGATATCATAGAAACGGTTTATAAGATTAGTGATTGTTGTTTTACCTGCACCTGTTGAGCCTACAAAGGCAATCTTCTGTCCCGGTGTAGCGTAAAGGTCTACATTGTGAAGCACCATCTTCTCATCAGTGTAACCAAAGTCCACATCATCGAATACTACATCACCTGTAAGCTCCACATAGGTAACAGAGCCATCCGCCTGATGAGTATGCTTCCAAGCCCACATACCGGTTCTCTCAGCAGCTTCAACTATCTCGCCATTAATTCCATCACCCTGGCGCTTTGCATTAACTAAGGTTACATATCCATTATCAACCTCTGGTTCTTCATCGAGAAGCTTAAATATTCTGTCTGCACCTGCAAGACCCATAACCACCGCATTCATCTGCTGGCTTATCTGATTTATAGGCATACTAAAGCTTTTATTAAATGTAAGGAAGCTCACCAAACCGCCCAAGGTAAGACCGCCGATGCCATTTATAGCAAGAACACCTCCTGTTATGGCGCACACTACATAGCTTAGGTTTCCAAGCTGAGCATTGATAGGTCCTAGCATATTCACGAATCCATTTGCATTCTTAGCACAATCATATAATGCGTCGTTAAGCTGGTTAAACTCCTCTATACTTTCATCCTCGTGGTTAAACACCTTGACAACCTTCTGGCCCTCCATCATCTCCTCTATGTGACCATTAAGCTCCCCAAGGGCCTTCTGCTGCTTTACAAAGTAGCTTCCACTTTTTCCCGCCACCTTAGTACTGGTAAAAAGCATTACTCCTACCATAACAAGGGTAACAAAGGTAAGTGGCACACTAAGGCTAATCATACTGATAAATACACTAACTACCATAACCACACTGTTAACAAACTGTGGGATACTCTGACTTATCATCTGTCTTAGGGTATCGATATCGTTTGTATAAAGGGACATGATATCACCATGAGCATGAGTGTCAAAGTACTTTATAGGAAGACTCTCCATGTGTTTAAACATATCTACACGAAGGTCTCTTAAAGTTCCCTGTGTTACATAAGCCATAATAAGTCCGTGGGTAAATGATGCAATAATTCCACAGCCATAGAATGTGGCCACCCTTCCCATAGCCTTAAGAAGACTACCATAGTCCTTAACACCTGTTTCAAGCATAGGAGTTATATACTCATCTATAAGTGTCTTAGTAAACATAGTTCCCTGTACATTAGACAGGGCACTTACAAATATACACGCAAGCACCACCAATAGGTGAAACTTATATTTCTTACCAACATATCCCATTATTCTGGCAAATACTTTTCCTGGGTTTTCAATCTTTGGAGCAGGCCCTCTGCCTCTGCCCCTTGGACCCATAGGTCCTTTAACCTCTTTTGCCTGTGCCATTACTGATCACCTCCCTGCTCATCGAAGTCTCCGCTTCCACCGGTCTGTGATTCGTAGACATCCTGGTATATCTCATTAGTTGCAAGAAGCTCCTCATGAGTTCCTACAGCATTAATCCTACCTTCTTCCATAACAACTATTCTATCTGCAAACTGAATACTGTTAATTCTCTGTGCAATAATAATCTTAGTAGTATCAGGAATATTTTCCGCAAATGCTTTTCTAATCTTTGCATCTGTGGAAGTATCTACTGCACTGGTGCTATCATCTAATATAAGTATCTTAGGTTTTTTGAGAAGTGCTCTGGCAATGCAAAGTCTCTGTCTCTGACCACCGGACACATTGGTTCCGCCCTGTTCTATCTTGGTATCATAGCCATCAGGGAAAGCCATAATAAAGTCATGAGCACATGCTAGCTTACATGCATTCTGACACTCCTCATCTGTGGCATTTTTATCGCCCCAACGGAGATTGTCATAGATAGAACCACTAAAAAGCACATTCTTCTGAAGCACTACGGATACCTGGTCTCTTAAGGTTTCAATGTCGTAATCCTTAACATTTACTCCACCAACTATAACATCTCCCTCTGTAGCATCGTAAAGTCTGCTGATAAGATTAACAAGACTGGACTTAGAGCTACCGGTTCCTCCTAAGATTCCTATGGTTTCACCGGACTTTATAGAAAGATTTATGTTATTAAGTACATTCTTCTTATTCTCGACCTCTACAGTTCCTGTTACCTGACCATGCTTATTCTCCACAGTCTTAAAGTGCTTATAAGCAAAGGCAACATCCTTAAACTCTATACTACCGTCCTTTACTTCCATAACAGGATTTGCGGGATTCTTAATATCCGGCTCTTCATTAAGTATCTCTGCTACTCTTATGGCACTTGGTGCACTCATAGACATCATAACAAATATCATAGAAAGCATAATAAGATTCATAAGAATATTCATGCAGTAAGCAAGTAAGCTTGACAGGTTACCTGTGGTAAGCGCCACACTGCCTGAATCAACTATCATATGAGCGCCCACCCAGCTTATAAGAAGGATACAGCTATATACTGTAAGATTCATAACCGGACCATTTAATATAATTACCTTCTCCGCCTTCATAAACAGCTTATACACCGCTTCGCTGGCCTTGGTAAACTTGCTCTTCTCATAATCCTCACGAACATATGCTTTAACCACTCTTATGGCAGATACATTCTCCTGAACGCTAGCATTTAGGTCATCATATCGCCTAAACACCTGTGTAAAGTATCCTGTAGCAGCTTTAATAATTATAGCCAATATCACTGCAAGTATAAGTACTGCAACCAGATATATGCTTGCTAATCTAGGACTTATGGTAAATGCCATTATCATAGCAGCTATAAGACTGACCGGTGCCCTCATACACATTCTAAGTAGCATCTGATAAGCATTTTGGATATTGGTGACATCTGTGGTAAGCCTTGTTATAAGTCCTGCTGTAGAGAACTTATCAATGTTGGCAAAAGAAAAGTTCTGAATATTTGCATACATAGCTTCTCTTAGATTCTTAGCAAAGCCAGTTGACGCCTTAGCACCATACTTTCCTCCAAGCAAACCGGTCATAAGACCTCCCAGCGCCAAAACAAGCATTAAAAGCCCTACTGTGACTATGTGCTTTAAATCTCCCTTTTGTACACCCTGGTCTATAATAGATGCCATAAGATATGGTATCAGAATCTCGAAGAACACCTCAAGAATCATAAAAATCGGTGTCAGTATAGAAGGAAGCTTAAATTCCTTCAAGTGTTTACCTAATGTTTTAATCATACTGTCTCTTATTGTCTCCTTTCTATATGTCCACTTTTATATGTATGTAGATATTTAAACTAATATTAATCACCCAATCACAAATAGTTTTATATCGAACTTTATTATATGTTTCAATATCAAAAAGGTCAATGTTCAATATGTGGAGAATATGTGAAATTTTATTTATATTATTTTGAAAATTCTTGATTTTTTGTATTGACAACCACCAGTATTGCTGTTATATTATTATTAAGTCAAGAATTGGCAATCTTGATTTAAGCAACTTTATATTGTGTTATACCATACATCACAATTCTAGTGCCCTTAAAACGTTTATCAAAAGGAGGAAAGTATTATGACCAAAGAAGAATTAATTTATTCAAAATCTCTTATGGCAGAGCTAGCACACCCTAATCCAACTGATAACTTATGTAATCATTTGGATTATTTCTCAAAGGTGCTCAAAAACCAAAACGACAAAAGTGAAAATTCCACTATCAACAAACGACTTATAGAATATACCACCATTGAAGATAACCCTAACAGAATCCAGCTTAATATTTATTCAGAAGTTCCACTGGAATATCCCGGGCGTGCCCTTGCCCATTTTTCCCGTTCGTTAATCTCCGGAGCTGATATAAAAGCTGAGGAATACGATTCATTCTTTGCCGATAACGCATTCCATGGTAAGCTGTTCACTTTCTATCAAACAACAGACACTACTGTATCAGAACCAACCATGAATAACGAGGAGATGCTTCACGCAATTATAAGACTTTGTTATAAACAGCAAAGCACGTTGCCAGCCAAAGAAAAGAATGCTTTAAAGGAGATAAAAGCTATTCTTACAGCATTAAATTCAGAATCTGCACCACAGGAGGATTAATTATGATTAATAGAAATTACAGCTATGATTTCGAGATGAAATTCATCAACTCAAAATATAGTTCAAAGAATTTTAGCAGCGTATCAGCATCATTGCAAAACACCTTTAACAGTCATACTGCCATACCAAATCCAAAGGAAATAACCAGCATAACCTGCACTTCTGACAATACCTTCAAGATAACATTGTGGAGTAAGTACCCTCTTCCAAAGGGCAGGGAAGCACTTAGCTTACGAAGATTGTCCCAGAGTATAGCAGACATCAATCCTAACGTTGTCAAGTATAAATCACATGTGTTAGTGTCAGTATAAGAACGTATAAAAAGCAGCTATTAGACCAAGTCAAATAGCTGCTTTTGAATATAAACCAAAGTCAGTTTATCATTACATTGTTACAAATATAAACTTACATACAAAGAGTGCTGCAATTACAGTTACCACAATATCCTTCTTAGTATACTTACCAGTAAAGATTGCTATAAGCACATACGCGATAGCGCCTACTCCAATACCATTGGAGATTGAGTAGGTAAGTGGCATAAGGATAAGGGCAAGGAATGCAGGAACAGCTGAAAGCATATCATCCATATCAACCTTAGCAAAGTTCTTAGCCATAAGAACACCTACGAAGATAAGGGCCGGAGCTGTTGCACAGCTTGGAACAACGCTTGCAAGCGGACTTAAGAATAAGCAAATCGCAAAGCAAATTGCTGTAACTACACTGGCAAGACCAGTTCTACCACCGGCACTAACACCTGAAGCTGACTCTACAAAGGTTGTACAGGTTGAAGTACCAAGTATTGAGCCTGCAACTGTACCAATAGAATCACACATCATAGACCTATTGATATTTATAGGGTCACCGTTTTCATCCAGCATATCTGCCTGAGCAGCTGTACCATATATAGTTCCAACTGTATCAAACATATCTACGAGACAGAATACGATAATAAGCATAACTGCCGAGAATACACCACCAATATGAGCTCCATTGAATACAGCATCCCAAGCATCACCATTAAAGGCACCAAGGAAACCTACTTCAGCAAAATCCTTAAAGGACTGACCAACTGCACTTATATCGAAGCTTGGAAGCTCCCACATAAACAGATAATAAAGCACTGTTGAAGCAAGAATTCCAATTATAACATTACCCTTTACATTCTTCTTAGCAAGAATTGCAATAATAAGAACGCCAAGAAGGGCTACTATTACCGGAACACATGTCTTCCACGCATCCATAGCTGTAATTGTGACGCCATTAACCTCTGTTCCAACAGCTTTAATTCTTCCGTGGAAATCAAAGAACTGTACAAATGTATACTGATTGTCCTCAATAATACCTGCATTCTTAAATCCGATTAACGCTATAAAAAGACCGATACCTGCTGGTATTGCCTTCTTTAAGCACTCTGGCATAGCCTTGGCAATGTACTCTCTAAGTCCTGTAATAGAAAGTATAAGGAACACTACACCTGACAAGAATATAATAACAAGTCCTGACTGATAGCCTGTTATTACATCTACACCTGCAAAGAATGCTCCTGATACAAACATTGTACAGAAAAATGAGTTAAGACCCATACCACAGGCCTGTGCAAATGGCATATTTGCAAGGAATGCCATAAGCAATGTGCCAACGATAGCTACCATTATAGATGCAATATAGGTTGCGTTCCATATCTGTCCCATAATTGCAGGGTCTGCACCAAGTCCTACCAGCCATCCGTTGGCTCCCTCTGCTGCTACCTGGTTAGGGTTAACAAATATAATGTACGCCATGGCAAAGAATGTAGTAATTCCCGCAAAAATCTCTGTACGAACTGTTGACCCTCTTTCGCTGATTTTGAATAGATTTTCCATTCAATTAATCCTCCTTTATTTTTATTTACACGTCCAGTCACCTCTGAACGTCTTATACTTATTCACTCTTTGTTCTTGGAACAAATACACGTGATACAACCTTTTTGTCATCTTCCGATGCAATATTCATAGCCTGCTTGCAGAAAAATTCCTGAGCTTCAAGCTTATCTCTTCCTCTTAAATCGTGCTTCTCGTATGTGCCATCTGATTGCATAATGTGAGCCTTAAGAGTATCCTCAAGCTGAATATGAAGAATCTCAATAACCTTCTTCTTTAAATCCTCATCCTCTACAGGGAAGGTTATCTCAACTCTCTTGTCTAAATTTCTAGGCATCCAATCTGCACTTCCCATATAAACATCTTCAAATCCATTATTGTAGAAATAGAAGATTCTAGAGTGTTCAAGGAAGTTTCCAACTATAGACCTTACAGTGATATTCTCACTTAAATCCTTTATACCTGTCTTAAGACAACAGATTCCTCTTATTATAAGCTCTATCTTAACACCTGCGTTTGACGCCTCATAAAGAGCCTTAATTATTACAGGATCACATAGGGAATTCATCTTAGCGATAATACGCGCCTCCTTGCCTGCTCGTGCATTCTCTGTCTCTCTCTTTATAAGACTTACAAATCTATCCTTAAGCCAGATAGGAGCAACCATAAGCTTGTTCCAAGCTGGTGGCTCAGAATATCCTGACAGCATATTAAACACCGCTGTAGCATCCTCACCAATGGAGTCTGATGCAGTTAGCATACCCATATCTGTGTATAATTTTGCAGTTATATCATTATAATTTCCTGTTCCTAAGTGAACATACCTCTTAATTCCCTCTTCCTCTCGTCTTACAACAAGAGCAATCTTCGAGTGGGTCTTAAGACCTACCAAACCGTAGATAACGTGACATCCGGCCTTCTCAAGCTTTCTGGCCCAGATAATATTGTTCTCCTCATCGAATCTAGCCTTAAGCTCAACTAAAACTGTAACCTGCTTACCATTTTCTGCAGCCTGGGCTAAAGCAGCAACTATAGGGGAGTTACCACTGACACGATACAGGGTCTGCTTAATAGCCAGAACATCAGGGTCAACTGCTGCCTGCTTGATAAAGTCCACAACAGGAGTAAACTCATCATACGGATGATGAAGCAAAATATCCTTCTTCTTAATCTGGTCGAAAATATTCTCCTCCCGATTAAGTCCAGGCACTGGCTGAGGAATATATTTCTTGTTCTTAAGATGGTCAAAGCCATCCAAACCATTAACCTTCATAAGGAAGGTTAAATCTAAAGGTCCGTTAATCTTATATACTGCGTCAGCATTTACCTGAAGCTGTTTCTTAAGCTCCTTTAAAAGACGCTTATCCATATCAGCATCTATCTCAAGCTTAATTACCTCACCCCAGGCTCTCTGCTTAATCTGCTTCTCAATCTCCTTAAGAAGATCCGCTGCATCCTCCTCATCAATGGTAAGGTCCGCATTTCTCATAATACGATAAGGATGTGCACAGATAATCTCATAATTAAGGAATAGCTTATTTAGGTTCTTCTCGATAATCTCCTCCAAGAGGATTATCTCTCTAACATTTCCCTCACTAGGTAGTTCAATAACTCTAGGAAGCACTGATGGAACCTGAACTGTAGCAATATCAACTACATCCCTCTTCTTATCATGTATAAGAGCACCTATATTAAGAGTCTTATTGGATATAAGAGGAAATGGTCTGGACGAATCCACCGCCATTGGAGTAAGAACCGGATAAACCTCTCTCTCAAAATACTTATCCACATATTTTGACTGTTTCTCTGAAAGCGCTTCGTAGCTCTTTATAAGCTTAAGTCCGTTGGACTCTAAGGCTGGAAGCAAGGAACGATTAAGTGTGGTATACTGAGCATTCATCATTTCCTTAGTCTCTGGTATAATCAAGTCAAGCTGCTCCTTAGGAGTAAGTCCTGCAATATCCTTCTTAGTAACATCTGCATCCACCAAATCATATAAAGATGCAACTCTAATCATAAAGAATTCATCTAAATTAGAGGCTGTAATACCAAGGAACTTAATTCTTTCGAATAAAGGAATCGTCTTATCCTTTGCCTCATTTAATATTCTGTAATTAAACAAAAGCCAACTATATTCTCTGTTATAATAATTGTCATACTTTTCTAACTGCTTCTTATCTAACATTTACACAGTCCTCCTTTGTCTTAGAATAGGTCTTATACCATATATTTTCTCAAAGAAATCTGCTCTTGACTCAAAGAGTCCTGCCTCAAGAGCTATATCCTCATAGGTACTGGCTGTAATAATTAGCTGATTATTCTTTACTGAAACACTTAAATCCTCTATCTTCTGGGTATGGCTCTTATCTAATACATTTGCAATTCTAAGAATTGCGGTAAGCTTTGCAATATTCATATAATCACAACCATCAAGCTCCGCAGATACCTTATTCTTACCTGGAAGATAATGAGTGTTGTACTTTACAATATTAGCAACCTCCATACGTTCCTTGTGAGAGAAGCCTATAATCTCTGTATTGGCTATGATGTAGTAAGAATTCTTAGCTGCATCATTCATATTTATGAAGTTACCACAGTCATGAAGTAAAGCACTTATCTGAAGCTGTAATCTTTCAATTTTACCCATACCATATGGCTTCTTAACCGCATCAAATATTTTAAGGGCATAGTCTGCAATTCTCTCTATATGGCTCTTATTACATCTGTATCTTCTTGCAATATTGTGAGCTGACGCAATAACATCCTCCTCAAAATTATGGTCGAATACAACCCTGCTTCCCTCATCCATGTAGTTAGCTGTAATACCGTCATTAAAGTCAACATTTGGGAAATATATTTCCTCCGCCTTACAGTTATTCAGGAAGGACTGATAGATAATTATGTTAGGCAGCATCAGGGTTGCTCTCTCATAAGGGATACCATACTTTTCTGATATCTCCTGAGGATGGTGCCCGATTATAAGCTTATAAAGCTCCTCAAACTGCTCCTTACTAATCCTGTCTCCCACGCCAAGCTCCGGCACCAGTTTCTTTATAGATGCGGCAACCTCACCTACGGCAATAACATTCTTAATCTCTTTATCGTTAAGGTATATATTTCTAAATGTTACAATATCATTCTCCACGTACTCAGACATTATCTTATCTAATCGACCTGACTTAGAGCCCATCATAGAAAGATAATCTCTTACTCGAACTGCACCGATAGGAATATTCTCTGTTACTATCAGGTTATTTTTGTCAAACAAAGATATCTGAACACTACCTGCACCTACATCTACAAAAGCTGTGTTCTTGCTAACCACCTGGTGGAAGTCCTCATATTTTGCCACCATGCCCTTAAGGTTAATATATCTTTGCTCCGAGTTACTTAAGACCTTAACCTCCAGATTGGTATTACGCTTAATAGCATCAAGTACAATGTCAGTATTCTCAGCCTCTCTAACCGCACTGGTAGCAAAGGCTCTGTACTCTGTAACCTGATACTCCTTCATTTTCTTCTTAAAGGAATTCAGAACATCACATATTTGATTAATGGAGTCTGTACCCAAAAATCCATTGCTGTAGGTATCCTTACCAAGCTCTATAATACGGCTTACTCTATCAATGGACTTAAATGATTTTCTGCCGTTAATCTCATATATTCTCATAGCTATCTCATTGGAGCCAACGTAAATAGCTGCGAACATTTTGTATGCCATGTAACCACCTCCGAAATCTATAGTTTTATATCTTCTCCTATTAATGTTTCATACAGTTCCATAACAGTCTTTCCCACCCCTGGATGCACTGCAAATGGAGCTATCTCAAATAAAGGCTTAAGCACAAATTCTCTCTTAGTCATCTCTACATGAGGAATCTTAAGCTTCTCCTCCATCACTATGTCTCTATCGTATAATAATATGTCAATATCTAGAGTTCTAGGTCCCCAGTGTATAAGTCGCTTTCTTCCGGCGCTTTGCTCAATATCATTGATTACACTGAGAAGCTCCATTGGTGTGTACAGTGTTTCTATCTCCACACAACCATTCAAAAAATCATCCTGCTCCACATCACCATATGGCTCTGTAACAATGTACTCTGACACCTTATTCACCCTAATATATTCATCCTTATTAAGCTGATCTATGGCAAAGTCAAGATATCCCTCTTTGTCTCCTAAGTTAGACCCAAGTCCAAGATATACAATATGCTTCTTACGAACAATATCAACACACACTGTATCAAAACTCATAGGAATTGGAGCCTTAGGCTTGCTAATAACAAGATGTATCTCCTTAATTAACTCGTAATTAAGAAGTATAGCTCCAGCCACTGTCTCAGCTACCGCCTCTATAAGGTCGAATTTTTCTCTGGTCATAATGTCCTTAATCAATTCACATACAGTGGCATAATTAACAGTCTTAGAGAGGTCATCCTTAATGCCTGCTTCACGCAGGTCAAGGTATAGCTCTGCAGAAATGAAAAAAGGTTGGCCCTTTTGCTTCTCTTCCTCTAAGACACCGTGATATGCAAATATTTCTAAGTCCTTAATGAGTATTTTATCCATATTATACCTCAAGCGACGGGCTGGGCAAATATACATACTGGCCGACCTGCCTAGGGATAAGGCTTCGCTGACACTTAAAACGGTCAGCTCCGCCTTACCCAGGCGCGGTCGGAATATAATTTATTGGCCCAGCCCTGTTTTGTTCTAGGCTTTGTATTTACAGGCAATTTTCATTTTCATATCATCTGACACTTTCATTTGTCTATATTTTTTTGTTCACACGCTCTTTTTATGATAACATATTTTGCTACATTATTCTATCATTTTTGTATATTCTTCTTACCGTTCTTCTCACTTAATTCCTACCAAAAATCACGTTTAATTCTTTCATGTATGGCTACTCTTTCATAATGCCATAAACGGTCTTAAGGGCGCGGTAATTTGCCTTTACGTTGTGCACTCTGAAGAAGGTGCAACCCTTCATGTATCCGTATACTGAAGTGGCCATTGTGCCTTCATCTCTTTCTTCTACAGGTAGGTCTAATAGGTTTCCTATCATTGATTTTCTAGAGGTTCCCAGTAAGATTGGATAGTCTAAGGCTTTAAGCTCGCTAAGGTGCTTCATAACCTTTACATTTTGCTCATAGGTTTTGCCAAAGCCTATACCTGGGTCTAGCATTATCTTATCCTTAGGAATGCCTGCAGCCAAGGCAATTCTTACACTTTCATTTAGGTCGTCCTTTATATCATCCATTAGATCATAATAGTTGGTGTTATCTCTATTATGCATCAGGCAGCAGGCCACTCCTGACTTAGCAATTACAGCTGCCATATCCTCATCATACTTTAAGCCCCAGATATCATTTATCATATCAGCCCCAGCTAATATGCCTGCCTGCGCCACCTTAGCCTTGTATGTATCCAGAGATACTGGCACATTAAAATGCTCCTTAATTGCTTCTATTATAAAGCAGGTTCTTTCTATTTCCTCTGCCACAGAAATCTGGGTATGGCCTGGTCTGGTGGATTCTCCGCCCACATCTATTATGTCTGCTCCATCATTAATCATATCCCGTACATGTCTTAGGGCCTTATCAACGTCAGATATATCTCCCTCTCTATAAAACTGTCCACCATCAGAAAAAGAATCCGGTGTGACATTAAGGATTCCCATTATATATGGTCTTTTACCAACGTGAAATTCCTTCCTACCTATAATCATACCGCATTCTCCTCTTATACTGTGATACCTTTATTCTTTTTTGATTCTTCCCAATAACAGCTATCATAAGCCTTACAGCTAAAGCAGTTACGAGATAGTTTGTCCGCCTTAAAAAGAAGATAATTTAGAGACCTTTTATCCTCTCCCTTTTTAAGCTCTTTATGATTTTTTATAGCCTGACATATCAACCGACAATCAGCCTCATCAAAGCCGGCATCTCTTAAAATACCTAAGGCAATATCTCCTCCAGCTTCATGGTGAGACACACCTTTTTCATATTCCAAATTTCTGCCAATATCGTGAAGCAGAGCCATGGCATATATTGTTTCTTTATCAAAGCCTAAGCTCTCCTCCAAATTAATTATATAGCTTATTCGCGCCACATCTAAGAGATGTTCTATACCATGAAGACAATATATTCTATCTATCTCAGCTTCATTTATTCTACTTAAATGCTCCTTAAATGTAGCATTAGCCAATATGTTATCTATCTTACTCATTATAATCTCCAAAGCATTATTCCTTATGCTTGCTATAGTCGTAATTAATATATTCTGCCAAAAAGCTAAGGGAACCACACACCATAACCACATCCTCAGGCTCTGCCATATCATAAGCCATAGTTATGGCTTCCTCAGCGTTGCAAGCTGTAGTGGCAGGCACTCCATTTACCAAAAGTAACTCTGATAAAATCTCCTTATCCAAACCTCTTGGAGTATCTGGAGTTATGGCAATGGCATATGACATAGTATCCTTAAGTATGTCTACCATCTTGTCATATTCCTTATCCTTTAGCACTCCTATTATATAAATAATTTGCTTATTTGTAAAATATTTATTCAGACTTGAGTTAAGCACACTCCAAGCCTTTTCATTGTGAGCACCATCTATTATAGTAAGAGGCTCTTGATTCACCACAGTAAATCGTCCCAGCCAATTAGTATTCTTAATTGCTCTAGCTATAATATCATAATCTAGTTCAAATACCACCTGAGCTATCTCAATAGCAGTACAGGCATTTTCTATCTGAAATGTACCGGACAAGCTTATGCTATACTCTCCATTCTTATAAGTAAATACACTTCCTGACACATCCTCTGATATAACGTTTATATTTTCCTGTTCAACCTCAATATATGCTGTGTTAAGCTGCATACATCTATTCCTTAACACCTCTGATACCTTAGCACTTTGTGGATGGGATATGCAGACAGAATTCTCCTTAATTATCTTGGATTTATTCAAAGCAATCTCCTCCACTGTATCTCCCAGAAAGGACATATGATCTAGACTTATGGATGCGAAAATTGATGCAACCGGGTGTTCAAGCACATTTGTAGCATCCAGAGCACCACCCATACCGCATTCAATAAGAGCCACATCAACTTTCATTTCCTTAAAATACAAAAATGCAATGGCTGTTTCTATCTCAAAGGCACTAGGACTACCTAGCCCCTCCGCCTCCATAGCCTCCACCTGCTCTTTAATTACGGAAACATACCTAGGAAATTCTTCCTCAAGCATATTCTCCTTATTAATTTGGAAGCGTTCTAGATAGGTCATTATTGTAGGCGAAATATATCTTCCCACCTTCATTCCTGCTTCTATTAATATATCCTGCAAAAACGCAAAAATAGAGCCCTTGCCGTTAGTACCACCTATATGAAGGCATTTTACATCCTTCTGGGGGTTTCCTAATCTGGTAAGTAGCTCCTTAATATTATCTAAGCCGGGCGTAATGCCCAGCTTATTTTTATCTTCTATAAATTGTTTCGCCGACGGTAAATCCATATATACTATTCTCCCTCATAGGTTACATGCTGTACTGGTATGGTATTATCATCGATTGGGCAAATCTGATATCCCTCGCTCTTAAGAGTGTCTATCAGTTGTTGCAAACTAAGAGCTGTATTTGGATTGTCCCTCAAATCATGAAGCAGCACTATGGAATCACAGTTATTTGCTCTTACAGAGCTCATAACATTTTCATTAAGCTCCTCTGGAGTAAGGGAAAAGTCTACCGAATCCTCTGACAGAGAATTCCAATCATAATATGTAATACCATCCTCATATAAATAACCCATTAAATCCTGAATGTCAACACCCGATACAGAATTTGAGCTTCCACCAGGAAATCTGTAATACTTACAATCCACTCCTGTCTGCTCATATATAAAATCATGTATAGCTGTTACATCCTCCTTGAATGTAGCCTCACTAGCATAAATGTCATCATACACATGAGTATAGGAATGCATAGCTAAGGTATGGCCTTCATCTACAATTCTTTTATACATAGGCCATAGGCTCTTATCAGGATTGTATACTACAAAGAAGGTTGCCTTTACATCATTAGCCTTTAATACATCTAATATTTCATCAGTATGCTCACTTGGTCCATCATCAAAGGTAAGATATACCTTGTACTTACTTTTCACAGATATGCTTTCACTCTCTGTTGTTGGTGTGGATTGGCTTACCCCATCATCCGAAATAGATATATCTTCTATTCCGCCTGCGGCATCATCACTTCCCATAAGTACATGTGTTGATTCTCCCGGATCCTTCTCTAGGTCAGCAGCCGCACCTTGGTCTAAAATCAAAGCATCCTTACTGCTAAGAAGCTCTGTTGTCTCAGGTGCCTCAACTATACTCTCTACCTGACTCTTCACACTAAGCTCTTGGGCTAACTCATCAGCTCTAGCATCCAATTTATTAAGCTTAACCATCAGATAAAGGCAGAAGAACACAGGCACAAGGCATACCACAATAAATCCACACATGATAAACCTCTTAATGTTATCCACATTCCTTCTGTTATAAGAATTTTCTTCATTATAATCCATTATTTCTTCTAAATATTCAATTTCTGTCTCGTCAATGTCTCTCATAAAAAAATCCTTTACTTTTCTATATATTGTGTTATAATAATCACGAAATACAAATTCTATGGTGCGACTTTTTACGGACTTCCGAAAAAAAGGTCGCATTTTTTATTGTAAACCTTTTCTAATATTATGTCAAGTAAATATGTGAAGTGAACTTTAATTAAATGTAACATTTTCGTAATATTGTCCACAGAAGACAACCACGCATTTACTAAGTTTTCCACTTTGTCCACATAGTTATCCACACATTTTTGTAACAATTATATCACCCATTTTAGTTTACATAACGCGAATACATAATCTTACACTTAATTTTATCTCTACTTTAAGTCAACAAATAATCCTACCTTGAATATATTATTGTAAGCATATTTGAAAGGAAAAATATATGTCAAAAAGCGGATGCTGCAACAAAACAATTGTAAGCGACCTGATAAATAACGGAATGTCTGGACACGAATGTGTAGATGTGTGTATCAATCCTCAGTGTGGAGAGCCACAATTTCTCACAGTATTAGCTCCTGTGGTTTATGACCAGCTTGGTATCAACATTTGTAGAACCTTCGATTTACCTGATACTATTCCTACAACCTACCCTACTGCTGTCTACGCCAGCGCTGAGGTTATAGATATAGCATTTTTAACAACTGGAGATTCCACAGTCACAGTTGAGCCTATTACTTCAAGACCTAACTGCTACGAAATTACCTTAACTAACCTTTCTGTAACCTTTGCCATAAAGCTTTATGATTGCTGTAAGCGATTACTGGGCACAGTTGAAGTAGCAGGTATAATTTATCTTCCACCTGTTACAACAGACGAGAGCTATAACGAAGATACCAACCCAACTTCTCTGGTTGTGAATTTATTTGCTCCATATGGTGTTGTTTACACAGGGGGTGATATAGCCTCTCCTGCACTCAATGTTATAGGTTTTTCAACCACCAACAGTCAGCTTGAGCAAGGATTAAATCTTATGGCTATCCCTAAGGTAATTGATTTGGATATAGTAGATGGCACTATTACAGTGGGACTTTCTCTTATATTAAATTCCATTTACTTCACCCACTACCAGCTACCTCATAATGGCAAGTCTGTTATATCTAAGGGAAGCACATCTCAGACAGAAGGCTCTCTTTGTCTTGATTTTGTAAAGGGTAATCTTTTAGGTAGAAGTATAAAGCCATTAGAAAGCTGCGACCCTCTCTCAGAGAAGCAGATATGTGAATTAGCAGATATTACTAGTTGCCTAAATTTTAACAACCAGGATTAATTTTCCATTATTTAACAAAATAAAAAATAAATAATCTCCTTATTTTAGGCAATACTATGTGTATAATTCTTTATATAAGGAGATTAAATAATATGAAAAAATTCAAGAAGGCTTTATTACTTTCTCTATCTCTTGTTGTATTTTCTTGCTTCTTCGCAGGCTGTGGCAACAAGAACAAGGACGATAACACTGGGAGTACTAGTGGAACAGAAACCACACAGAACTCTAACAACAATATTGGGAATGATGGAAATACCATCACAGACGATATAGGAAATGGTATGGAAGATGTTACAGATGGTATTGTAGGCGGTGTTGAAGATGTTACAGACGGTATTGTAGATGGTGTTGAGGATGTTACAGATGGCAATGATATGAACAATAACAGCAATAACAACAATGCCAACAACAACAACAGCAACAACACTAACAATAACTCAAATAACAAGACCACAGAAACAACAACTGAATCTAGCAGTAACAATAGCAGATAACAAAGAGACCAGGAGAATTATGAATCATAATCTCCTGGTCATTATTTTAAACAGTTATTTCAATCATCTTTGGGCATAGAGAAAGCCTTATCCTTTTTATTAAGCATTTCATCATATTGTACATACATTTTCTGAACACTATTTTCCAATAGATAATAATGCATTATATATGGTATAAGAAGAATCAACAACGCTACGGTAAGGGCCAAGGCTATCATAGAGCTTGTATAATTACAGTAAATCATAGTAACTGTTGTCATCAAAGCAAACAGCACTGTTACAATCAGGTGCACCAATCTCTCATGTGCAAAGAAACCAATCTGAACCAAATGCTTCTTAATCTCCTCATCCCAATCAGCATCATCTGTTTTAATCAATTCATCAATGTATTTTAAATATGCAAGTACCCTCTTTTTCATTCCTATCACAACCTTTGTATTTATTTGTATGTTATTTTAAACGTTTTTCATAGATTTGGAAAGATAAAATCGGATTTTTTCCTTATAATAACATAGTAATCAATAAAAATTGGTGGTATAATATGCATTAGTTTGAAATACGGAGGAGAAATTATGCCAGACAATATAAATAACAATAACAACGACGACGAAAAGGATGATTACGAAAAGTATTGTTACCTTTGTAAAAGACCTGAGTCAAGTGCAGGTCCTTTTATCTCTATGCCAGGTAACATGCATATATGTAACCAGTGTATGCAAAAAAGCTTTGACGCATTAAGCAATAATCCTATGTCTTTCTTAGACTTAAGTAAAATGCCTAATATAAACCTGTCAGAGTTTATGCCATTTAACGACCTTCCTAAATCTCAGAAGGTTAAGAAGAAAAAGACTAAGGAAAAGAAGGAGGAGGTTCCTCTTACTATGGAGAATATTCCTGCCCCTCATAAGATTAAAGCTATGCTTGATGAATATGTGGTTGGACAGGACTATGCCAAAAAATGTATCTCTGTAGCCGTTTATAACCATTACAAGAGGGTTATAACTAACACTATGGATGATATTGAAATCGAAAAGTCAAATATGCTTATGCTGGGCCCTACAGGCTGTGGTAAAACATACCTGGTTAAGACTATTGCTAAGCTATTGAATGTTCCACTTGCAATCACTGACGCAACCTCTCTAACTGAGGCCGGCTACATAGGTGATGATGTTGAGAGTATTCTCTCTAAGCTTTTGGCTGTAGCTGATAATGATGTGGAGAAGGCTGAGCGTGGTATAGTATTTATCGATGAGATAGACAAGATTGCCAAGAAGAAGGAAACTCATAGCAGAGATGTGAGCGGTGAGTCAGTTCAGCAGGGTCTTCTTAAAATATTAGAGGGAGCTGAGGTGGAGGTTCCTGTAGGTTCTAGTAGTAAAAATGCTATGACTCCTCTTACTACAATGAATACTAAGAACATATTATTTATCTGTGGTGGAGCATTTCCTGAGATTGAGAAAATTATTGCAGCAAGACTTAATAAGCAATCAGCTATAGGCTTTAACGCAGACCTTAAGGATAAGCACAAGGATAATATGAATATCATCAAAGAGGTAACCAATGAAGACCTTAGAGATTTCGGTATGATTCCTGAGTTTATCGGTAGACTTCCAGTTTTATTTACATTGGATGCTTTAGACAAGGATATGTATATAAAGATTTTGAAGGAGCCTAAGAATGCGATTCTCAAGCAGTACAAGAAGCTTCTAGCTCTTGATGAGGTAGATCTTCAGTTTGACGAAAGCGCATATGAAGCCATCGCAGAGCTTGCCTTAGAGAGAAAGACTGGCGCCAGAGCACTTCGCTCAATTATTGAGAAGTTTATGCTAGACATTATGTACCAGATTCCTAGAGATGACAGCATTGGTAGAGTCACCATCACTGGGGATTATATTAAGGGTACAGGTTCACCTATTATTGAGCTTAGGGGAACATTTTAAATAATATAGAAACTTTTTGGGGAGGTTCTTTATATGAGAACTGCTATTATAGCCCACCGTGGGGCTTCAAAGCTAGCGGGCACAGATAATACCATCGAAAGCTTTGAACTTGCCATCTGTCTTGGGGCTGATTATGTGGAGATGGACATTAGACAGACTAAGGATAAAAAACTGGTGGTTTTTCATGATGATATAATGGATGACACGCCTATTAAATTTCTAACCTTTGAGGAGCTTAATAATAAGGCTTCCGAAAAAGGTTATTCGGTACCATTATTTGAAGATGTATTAAAGCTGTGCCAAGGAAAAATCAAGCTTGACATAGAGTTAAAGGAAACCGGTTATGAATTCAAGGTTTTGTCTCTTGTGAAAAAATATTATTCCTATGATGGATTTATGATAAAATCCTTCTTAGATACTGCTGTAAAAAAGGTAGAGCTTCTAGACAAGAAAGTAAATACAGGGCTTCTTCTAGGTTACAAAAAAGCCGATGTTAAAAGACGTGTAAATGAATTCCTTCCTAGCAGAAGACTTAAGCTACTGGATGTGGATTTCGTTTCTCCAAACCATAAGCTAGTAACATGGGATTATATGCTTCGTATGAGGCTTCTCAAGAAGAAGGTTTATGTGTGGACAGTTAACGACGAAGCAATTATGAAAAAGCTTCTTAAGAAAAAAGTTGATGGAATTATAACTGATTCCCCTGACATAGCAATTTCAGTCAGGGATGCTTACTATAAAGGAAAGGGCCTCTAAGGGTTAGGGTATTTATATGAATTACAAGATTGGTTTTATAGGCTGTGGAAATATGGCTTCAGCCATTATTCAGGGTATTATCAAGAAGACTGATATTAAGAATAATGATATTATTGTTTCTGACGCATCAGAAGTAGCTATTGCAAAGGCCGCTGATGATTTAGGTGTCAATGCTACAAGAAGCAATACCAGAGTTGTATCCGAATGCGAGGTATTATTCTTGTCAATTAAGCCTCAATTCTACGAGACTGTTCTTACAGAAATCAAGGATATTATCTCACCAGATCAAATTATAGTAACCATCGCTCCTGGAAAGACAATTGCTTGGGTAGAGTCAATCTTAGGAGATAACATTAAGCTTGTAAGAACTATGCCTAACACACCTGCCCTCGTAGGTGAAGGTGTAACGGGAGTATGCAAGAACTCTAATGTTACTGATGCTGACTTTACATATGTTATGAGCTTACTTTCAAGCTTTGGTATGGCTGAAGCAATACCAGAAAGCCTTATGGATGTATGTGTTTCTGTAAGTGGAAGCTCACCAGCATACGTATTCATGTTCATCGAAGCCATGGCTGACGCTGCAGTAGCAGATGGAATGCCAAGGGACAAAGCATACAAGTTCGCAGCCCAAGCAGTACTGGGAAGTGCTAAGATGGTTTTAGAAACCGGCAAGCACCCTGGAGAGCTAAAGGATATGGTATGCTCCCCTGGTGGAACTACCATCGAGGCTGTTCGTGTCCTAGAAGAAAAAGGCTTCCGCAGTGCTGTCATCGAAGCCATGAAGGCTTGCACTGCTAAGGCTAAGGGGCTGTAAATAACATTATAGGAAGTTAGAGCAAAAGTTTTCAGACCTGCATATACAATTTTGTATGTGCAGGTTTTCTTATGCTCCGGTTCAAGTGATATGGGTACTTTAAAACACGCTTCGTCGTGATGATTTTTTGAATATTCGGGTAAGGTTATCTAAGACGGACGAGGGCCGCTTTCAACCGTACGTCCATGTACGTGAAAGCTACGCTGGCATCCATGCCAGCGTGCCCTCTAGTAGTCAGCCGAATATTAAAAATCTATCACTCCTACGCTATCGTTATCAAGCACCCATATCACCTGAACCTTAAGCTTTAACAAACAATGCACACACAAAATTGCATAGCAGGGAAAACTTTTGCTATCGCCTTTGGCGATAAAGTCACTTGCCGAAGGCATTGAAAAGCTGACCTCTTGAGCTTGTGCTTAATTCTTAGATATGTAAGGCTTAAGTTCTGAGAGGTATTAAAGCTACGATAGCAAAGGAGCAATAGTTTTTCTTATGTCCGATTACATATAACAGCCATGGTTTGACAGGACGTCAAACCAAGCCTCAGCGGAGCCACGGATGGCGACTCTGAGGCGGTGGCGGAAGCTGTGAAAACCTTTCTCGGACATCTAGAAAAACATTGTGACGACGCGTGTAGCGTAATACCTCTCGGGCCTTAAGCCGAAAAAGCTGACCAACCTAAGCACAAGCTTAAGCTGGTCAGCTTTTCAACTTCTTATAATGTTATTTATATGAAATTATAATGCAAATGATCCTTCCTCGCCATCAGCTGTGAAGTATACCATTCCTGTCTCTGGCTGGTAATATACGTTAAGAGTCTTGATTGACTTCTTTCCACTTACCTCTACTGCCTTAGCTACGATATCAGCTGTGTTAACCTGACCGTTAGCATACTCGATGATAACTGTCTCAGTTGCCTTCTTAGCTGGAGCTGCCTTCTTAGCAGGTGCCTTCTTAGCTGGAGCCTTAGTCTCTGCCTTCTTCTCAGCTGCCTTTGGAGCTGCTGCCTTAGTCTCTGCCTTCTTTGCAGGTGCCTTCTTAGCTGGAGCTGCCTTAGCCTCTGTCTTCTTCTCAGCTGCCTTTGGAGCCTCTGCCTTCTTCTCCTCTGTCTTCTTAGCTGGAGCTGCCTTCTTAGCAGGTGCCTTCTTAGCTGGAGCCTTAGTCTCTGCCTTCTTTGCCTCTGCTTCCTTAGCTGCCTTAGCTGCCTCTACCTTAGCCATAGTTGAATCAACTGTTGCCTTCTTAACTGCCATTGTTACTACCTCCATAAAAGTATTATAATATTCTATATGTTCACCAATGATGTCTGTTTCTTTTTCGCTAGGATTGATAATACCCCTTTTTTCTAGGTTTTGCAAGGTTTTTCGACATTTTCTTAAGTATTTACCAATGGATTTTGATAAAGTTCAAAAAAAAAATACATTTTGCACAAAGATTTTTTTGTCTTTGCGCAAAATGTATTTTAATTTTTATGTCGTTGCTTAAAGCTAATATACTTTGGTAAATCTCTACACAGGTTAGTAATCTCAAACCCATATATATTCATATCCTCACGTTCTTCTATACGAACAAGTATACCAGTTAGATTTAGCTCATAACCATTTTCCTCATATATCAGATTTGCTCTATCGCCCATATTAAGCCCTAATTCTTTAGTTCTATCTGCCAAGCCAAAGCCTGTAGCACTTACATCCTTAATCATAACCTTCATAGAGCCACGACCAACCATCTTCAGAGTTCCTATATTAGATACCGACACCCTAAAGCTACCTCGCCTATTATGCCTTATTCCCTCACAGGCAACCTGAAGCACATATTCATTCTTGTAATTCACTACTCTTGCCTGCTTCCACAAATATGGAACATTCTCATCCAACAAGCACTCAAGTTGAACCTTAACATTGTCAAAATTAAGTTTTTGGGGGGATTCAAAATCAATACCAATAATGGCTACCGCATCATTAATTACCTTCTTGATGTAGCCTTCAAGTCTCATCTGGTTGTCTGCGGTGCTGACTAAGAGAGTTATTCGGCTTTCTGCCTCTAATTCAGATAATCTTATTCCCACAAGTAATCCTCCATTATTATATGCAACTCCAATATTTAGTCCAATTTTAAATGATTTCCTGCATTTTTTCAATGTATTTCGACGGGAATATAAAAAATGGTAGCGCTTTAAAGCGCTACCATAAAAGTAATTTTATGCCTTGAAGTATCTGTTGTAAAGTCCCTCAAATGCCTTACCATGTCTAGCCTCATCTCTAGCCATCTCATGCACTGTATCATGGATTGCGTCAAGGTCAAGTGCCTTAGCTCTCTTAGCAAGGTCAAACTTACCTAAAGTTGCTCCATTCTCAGCCTCAATTCTCATCTCAAGATTCTTCTTAGTTGAGTCAGTTACAACCTCTCCTAAAAGCTCTGCGAACTTAGCTGCATGCTCTGCCTCTTCGTAAGCTGCCTTCTCCCAGTAGAGACCGATCTCTGGGTATCCCTCTCTATGTGCTACTCTAGCCATAGCAAGGTACATTCCTACCTCAGTGCACTCTCCCATAAAGTTTGCTCTTAAATCTTCCATTATATCTTCTGGTGCACCCTGAGCTACTCCAACAACATGCTCTGCTGCCCAAACTCTCTCAGCTGCCTGCTCTACAAACTTCTCAGCTGGTACATTACACTGTGGGCATCTCTCTGGTGCCGCATCTCCCTCATGAACATATCCACATACGCTACATACAAATTTACTCATAATCTTATCTCCTTTCAATGTAGAAAAAATTTTTATCTAACAGTTATGATTTTGCTATTTAATAATGATAATCATTACTGTTTTGTTCTGAACTCAATATACCACAAGGATTTTAATATGTCAACTGCTTTTTGATAATTTTTTTCACAAATATTTATGTAAAAAATATACAGGGAATTAACCCTGCATATTTTCTACTATTTCCTTCAAATTCATGCCATTTGAAGCCTTTATTAAAGCTATATCCTCTGGATTCATAACAGACATAAGGTAAAGTGCAACCTCTCCATTATCCTTAAAGGAATAACATTTTATCTGAGACTCTGAATCCTGCACAGCCTTTACATACTGCTGTGAAAGCTCTCCTACCACAACTAATTCATCTATATTCTTAGTGGCTAGGTACTTGCCCACTTCATAGTGGAATTCCTCACTATTTTCGCCCAACTCAAACATATCACCTAGTACCGCAATTTTCTTGCCCTCTGAATCTAAGTCTGCAAGAACATCTATGCTTGCCTTCATAGAATCAGGACTGGCATTATAGGTATCATCAATTATGGTGTATTTCCCAGGCACATTAATCAGCTTTTGTCTTAATCCCTTAAAATTCTTGTATCCCTCAACTGCCTTTTTTAAATCAAGTCCCATATATCTTGTTATTGCAAGTCCTGCCAAGGAATTGCCAACATTATGCTTGCCTAAGGCGTTAAGCTCCACAGGTATTCTAACGTCATCGCACACAAAATCATAATAATACTTATAATTCTCCTGGCGAATGTTTTCTGCTCTATAATCACACCATTCTTCAGTACCGTAGAACTGTGCTTTCTCATTCATCTGACCTCTTAGCTCTGCAAGCATAGGGTTATCGCCGTTTAGTAGCACTAATCCATCTGGATTCATATGTGTTGTAATAGCAAGCTTTTCTCTTCTAGTTACCTCTATAGAACCAAATCTCTCCATATGAGCCAGACCAATATTAGTTATTACGCATATATCCGGCTTAGATATATCTGACAGAATCTCCATCTTACCCACGTCATCAATTCCATGTTCAAGTACCGCAACCTTATGCTTTCTGGTAATTCTGTCCACACAGGTAGGTAACCCCTCCTGTGAATTGTAATTCTTTTCAGTCTGATATGTATTAATGTTTTCACTTAAAGCTGTAGCTATCATCTCTCTGGTTGTTGTCTTTCCAACACTTCCAGTAACACCGATAACAGGTATTCTATTAATGCGATTTTCTCTAATATATTTTGCCAAAGCCTGATGTGCCTTTAACACATCACTAACATAAATGTATGGCTTCTCTGAGATAACAATTCCTGTGTGCTGTGAAGTAAATGTAGCCGCACCTATTTCCATAGCACTTTCTATAAATCTATGTCCGTCCACATTATTTCCTACGAATGGAACAAATAAATCTCCCTCTTTTATCCTTCTGGAGTCATCACACACATCTTTAATTTGAACATCCTCGCTACCACTTAGAAGAACTCCTCCCGTGGCTTCTAATACATCCTTAACAGTTATGTCAAACATGTCTATCTCCTTTTTTTATAATCTCTTGCTTTCTAATACATTTACTTATAGCTTATAAACAATAGCCTTAGCCAAATTATTGGCAGTATCCTCATCTATAAGCTCACATATAATAGCAAGAGCAAAATCTATAGCAGTTCCAAGTCCTCTACTTGTAATAATATTCTCATCAATAACTACAGGATCATATTTTACGATGGCATCTGTAAGACCATCCTCCATACCTGGATAGCAGGTTGCATACTTGCCCTTAAGCAAACCCATCTTACCAAATATAGTTGGGGCCGCACAAATTGCAGCAATATACTTTCCCCTGTTATTATATGTCTTAATCATAGTTTCAAGACCAAGATGTGCAGCCAAGTTAGTAGTTCCTGGCATTCCGCCTGGAAGAATAAGCATATCCACGTCATCATCAGCCTTGTCAAATACCTTGTCCATCTTAACGGTTATACCATGAGCACCCTTTACCTCTTTAATACCGGTAACTGATACCATATCAACCTCTATCTTTGCTCTTCTTAACAAATCCACAACTGTAAGAGCCTCAACCTCTTCAAAACCAGTTGCAAAATACATATTTACCTTACTCATATAATCCTCCAAATATTATAGTAGTCGTACAAATAATTATTTGAAATATATTTTTATGCATGTATAAAAATAGTTATACAACCATACAGAGATAGTATATAATATATAGGAAAAATATTCAATTTAATATTTGAAATTAACCAAATAAGGAGTGAAATATATATGGAGATAGAAAGAAAATTTTTAATTAAGAATAATGCCTTTGATTTAGAAAAATATGATTATATTGAGATACAACAAGCATATATATCCACATCTCCTGTAATACGTGTACGAAAAAGATGCATCGTTACTGCAGCTTCCGATGAAGCTAAAGCTACAGAATATATTTTAACAGTAAAATCCAAGGGCATGCTAAGCCGTCAGGAATTCGAGCTTCAGCTTACACAGGAGGATTACCAAAACCTCCTCAAGAAGGCTGAGGGAAATGTTATTACTAAGAGACGCTATATTATCCCTCTTGACAATGGCCTTACCCTTGAGCTTGACTATTTCAAGGATTTATTTGATGGTCTTGTTATGGGCGAAATCGAGTTCTCAGATGAGGATGAAGCAAAAAAATATAACCTCCCTGATTTTATTCTTAGAGAGGTTACATTTGATAAGCGTTATCATAATAGCAATATGAGTATTATGCCACCTGAGGAAATCTCAGACCTGATTGTCCTTTCTCATTGATACCATAGCAGTAGTCATAAAATGTATGGATACAAATATGGTTACCATACTTACTATAGTTGGACTAATTAATCTCATGGCTATGTTAAAATTGGTAATAATCATACCAAGGGACATACCATAGAAGCAAAGCATAAATACCTGCCCAAAGGATAGTCCGAGCTCAAATTGTTTATTCATAGAATTATACATTATAGTAAGTATCAATGCATAAAAGCCATACTTCAAAAAGAACAGAAAACTCATTATCAGATAGCATAGGAATAAGGACACATATATAGCCGGTATTAAACTCACCAGACTATCATTGGAAAATCCTTCTCCAAATATCTCTTCTAGTGGTACTATGGAATCCATCCATATTTCCTCTCCTATTACAGTTACAACTCTCATGTTTTTGCTACCTATGGCAAAATATGTTCCATCTGTAGTGAGTTCCTTATCAGGAACTGTATAATAGGTTGTATCAATCAAAAACACTGCGGAACCAGCAGTCATTCTAAAGGGTTCCTCTATAGTAAGCTTTTCACCATCATAGGTAATAGGAGCCATAGTCTCACTAAATAGCTTATTCATACCACCAAAGCCTGCAATAATAGCGGCAGTTGGCACTACAAAGGTAACCAATCCTAAAACTAGCACTACAACCGATACAAAAAGCACTGATCTGCTTGCTTTTAATCCCAATATTTCTTTATACTTTGAGGGCTTAAAAAGTCCGTACCATATTTGTTCTGAAAACGTCATCTTATCTTTCTACTCCTTAATTATAAATCCCTCTTTTGGAATCTTCACTGTCACTATTGTTCCCTTATCAGGCTTAGTTTTAATCTCAACCGCACCCTTACAACCATTCTTTATTCTCTTTCTAATGGATTTAAAGGATTGCTTACCTGCAAATCTCTTATCAGGGCCAATACCCTTTCCGTTATCTACAATCTGTATAGCATAGCAGTCTAATCTTTCATAGCTTCTAAACACTATTCTGCTACCTGCATCAGACTTTAATGCGCCCATAAGAACTGCATTTTCAACCAATGGCTCTATAGTGTTAAATGGTACCAAGAAATCTGTTACCTTATCCTCCACAGTTATCTCAAGGTCAGGATTTTTCCTCTTCTGAATACCTAGGAAAGCCTTTATATACTCAAGCTCCTGAGAGAATGGTACTAAATCCTTCTCATTGATGGCCATCAGGTTATATTTCATGTACATAGAGGTATCATATACCAGTCTACTATTTTCTCTATCGTTATCCTTAAGAGCATTTACAGCAATATTCATACCGCTGTATATAAGAGCTGTATTGATATTCTTAACCATATCATCCCTCTCATGCTCCACATGGCTTATAGCCTGTTCCTTTTCCTTATTCATCTCCTTGATTATACTCTTTTGGGTTGCAACCACCAAAAGTATAAGGAAAATGTACACTCCTGTCTGAAGTGCCACTCCATCGTAAGGCAGATAAAAATCGAATATTGATAATATAGCCTCTGCCAAACATGCTATGGTAAGGACCAGGTTGGCAAACAGATTACTGTAAATAGTCTTATCTGAATATGTGTCTGCTGCCAAATACATAATTCCAGATAAAAGTATAAGACCTATAGTTATTAACACCTTAGTAAAGGTCTCATAGGTTGCAAAATCACACACCTTCATAAACTGGAACACAAGTCCAGTGAGAAAGTTAACGGCATACACATACATTGCAATCTCAAAGATTTTGGCAAATCTTCGCTTAACTGCAAAGCATCTCTGATGCATAATGTATACCACTGGCATAAGGAGCAATATGATAATATTAGTCATATACACTCCGAACACATTTCCATTAAATAACTCAACAATAGGATTGTCACTTATACACCAAAGGGCTGTTAATAGTATAAATCCAAAGGCGTATATAGATTTTCTCTTGTCAACATTTACATTCTTCATAAATACCAGAGATATTCCCAGAAGAATTGTAACTATAATAAGAGTTACAGCTATAATAAAGCCTACACCATTTTCCTTAATAATATTGGCAATGGCGTCTCCCTTTGTTCCGTAATAAATGCTTCCAATGTTACCACTGTATTTGCCATATGCGGAAGCAATGTATATAGATATAATATCGCCTGGCTTTGCAGTACCTATGCTTATTATATTCTGGCAAGGAACAGCGTTATTCATATAGGTCTGGTTAGTCAAAACTCCGTTAGAGTATATCTTCTCCTGACCAATAGTTACCACCACATTCTGAAACTGGGTCTCAAATAAAAGCACAGAGGTCTCAGTTACATCATCAGGCACCTTATGCATTATAAGAAGGGTCTCTCCTGCCTCTGCATCTATCTTAGTAGGAAGATCAATTAGCTGGTCAGCCTCTCCTCTATAGTCTCTTAAAATCCAGTTGGAATTTAGATCTCTAATTTGAGCTCCAGTAATCTTATTCTCATTCATAGGTGAAAACTTTGTGGCAAATAAAATTGCCGAACCTATAGCTAATAAAATTGTGGCTATAACAAGTATATTAAGTTGTTTTAGCTTTCGTTCATTCATTGATTAAATCACTCCAAAATGCTTCATAGCCTTATATATTCCATCATTCTCAACAGTGTCTGTTCTATAAGAAGCTACCTTGGCAACTTCATCTGAGCACACACCCATTGCAATGCTGTTTGGTACATATTTTAACATCTCTAAGTCGTTATTACTATCACCAAATACAAAAACATTTTCTATTGGCACATTATAGTAATCCATAAGGAATTTTATGCCTGTAGCCTTTGAATAACCATGTGGAACAAGCTCCATAAAGGAATCACTTCTTATAATGCACTGAAAATCTGTACTTACCGCTTGTTTGAATTTATCCAGATTAGGATTACCTGCCCCATGCCAAACTGCCAGCTTGTCAAAAACAAAATCCTCTGAGTGGATGTCATCTACAACCTTGACACCCATACCAATAAAGTAGTCCAAAATCTTTCTGTGCTCTCCACCTGGTATAATCCCATCAAAGGCAACATGATTCTTGTGCTCAAATATTCCCTTGTAGCCATATTTTCTACAAAGCTCAGCTATTTTTACAGATTCTTCTCTACCATATGGAACATATAATATTTCCTTACCATCTGCATATATATTAGTTCCACAGCCACATACAAAGCCATCAAAACCAGGCTGACGAATATAATCATCAACTGTTGCATATACCCTGCCGGTGTTTATAAAGCATTTGTGTCCTTTTGCTCTAGCTTTTATGATAGCTTCCTTTGTACTTTCCGGATAATATTTTTCAGAATCGTCAGTTATAAGAGTGCCGTCTATATCAAAGAACAGCAACTTCATGTTTTGATTATTCATACATACTCCTATTGCATGGATTTTACTATGTGTATTTTCAGCTATGTTAAAACCAAATCCAGTATATACGGTAAATTATCTAGCTTAATTACATCTGCTTCATAAGATTAATCATCTCGATAGCTCCAAGAGCACAGTCATAGCCCTTGTTACCAGCCTTTGTACCTGCTCTCTCAATAGCCTGCTCAATATTTTCAGTAGTAACAATACCGAACATTACAGGAACCTCTGTCTCCATAGATACAGCCGCAATTCCCTTAGAAACTTCATTACATACATAGTCATAATGGCTTGTAGCACCTCTTATTACTGTTCCAAGACAGATTACTGCATCATACTTTCCTGACTTAGCCATCTTCTTAGCTGCAAGTGGAATCTCAAATGCGCCAGGTACCCATGCAAGAGTGATATCATCCTCACTTACATTATGTCTTGTAAGACCATCTACAGCACCACCAATAAGCTTTGAAACGATGAACTCATTAAATCTAGCTGCTACTATACCAATCTTTACTCCCTCTACTACCATCTTTCCTTCTAATGTTTTCATAATTTTTTCCTCCTGATATATGTTTTTTATTCTCGGTTTCCCGGACGCCCTATGAGACATCATATAAAATTTGTTTTACCCTACGTCGTCTAAAATTATTTAGTCTTCTATATTATTAAGGATGTGTCCCATCTTCTCCTTCTTGGTTTTAAGATAGAAGATGTCGTGCACTCCTGGTTCCATTTCGATTGGAACTCTCTCTACGATTTCTAGGTTATAGCCCTTAAGACCGTACATCTTTAGTGGGTTGTTAGTCATAAGGCGAAGCTGCTTAATTCCAAGGTCTACAAGAATTTGAGTTCCTATAGTGTAGTCTCTTGCGTCTTCTGGGAAGCCAAGTTCTAAGTTTGCTTCAACTGTATCTCTACCATTATCCTGAAGCTGGTAGGCTCTAATCTTATTGATAAGACCTATGCCTCGGCCTTCCTGTCTCATGTAAAGAAGTACTCCTCGTCCCTCCTTAGCTATCATTTTCATAGCTGCATCATACTGCTGACCACAGTCGCAACGAGCTGAGCCTAAGGCATCACCTGTAAGACACTCCGAATGTACTCTACAAAGCACAGGTGCACCATCTGTTATGTCTCCCTTTACAAGTGCTACATGATGCTCACCATTAAGCTTGTTGATGTATCCGTGAATTGTGAACTCACCATATCTAGTTGGCATCTTAGCCTTAGCTACACACTCTACAAACACTTCGTGTTCCTTGCGGTACTGTACCAGCTTCTCTATAGTTGATATCTTAAGATTGTGTTTCTTAGCAAACTCCACTAGATCATCTAAACGAGCCATATTTCCATCATCTCGCATAATCTCACAGCAAAGACCTACCGGCTTTAATCCAGCCAGCTTTACAAGATCCACAGTAGCCTCAGTATGTCCCTGTCTTTCGATTACTCCACCAGGCTTAGCCTCTAATGGAAACATGTGTCCCGGTCTTCTAAAGTCTGATGGCTTGGCATCATCCTCCACAAACTTTCTAGCTGTAATTCCTCTCTCATAGGCTGAAATTCCTGTGGTTGTATCCACGTGGTCAACCGAAACTGAAAATGCAGTGCAATGATTATCAGTATTGGTTATGCACATCTGTGGAAGATTAAGTCTGTCTGTGTACTCTGGTGCCATAGGCATACAGATAAGTCCCTTAGCATAGCTTGCCATAAAGTTTACATTTTCAGTTGTTGCAAACTCAGCTGCACAGATTACATCTCCTTCATTCTCCCTGTCCTCATCATCAAGGATTACAACTATTTTACCCTGTCTTAAATCCTCTAGGATTTCCTCGATTGAGTTAAATTCTACTTTATTACTCATCTAGTATTATTCCTCCTGTTAGTAATATAGATTTATTATTTTATATTATTATTTTGTCTGATTTTCCTCTTTGATTAGTTTACATAAATCCATTTTTCATAAGAAAATCTGCATCGATATTGGACTTCCCTGCTTGACCATGCCTAGCATTTCTAGTGTGACTTAATCTAGTTTCACTTGCACCTGTCACAGCAGCTTGCGAACCACTGCTTAATCCCAAAAGCTTCTCCACGTATTTTCCTATAACATCATTTTCCAGATTAACAGTGTCTCCTGGCTTCTTCATAAGAAGAGTGGTCTCCCCAGCAGTATGTGGGATTATAGACACCTTAAAACAAGTGTTATCCACATATGCCACAGTAAGGCTTATACCATCTATAGCTATGGAGCCCTTCTCTATAATGTACTTCAATATGCTTGTAGGAGCATCTATAGTCACCCATACCGCATTATCTTCTCTCACAAAGCTTCTAATAGTTCCACAGCCATCTATATGTCCTGACACTATGTGTCCTCCAAAGCGACCATTTGCAGCCATCGCTCTCTCCAGGTTAACCTTGCTTCCTGTACTTAGCTCACCTAGGGATGACCTTCTCATAGTCTCTGCCATTACATCCGCAGTAAATGTATTGCCACTAATGGTTGTTGCAGTGAGGCACACGCCATTAACAGCTATACTATCACCTATATTTGAATCCTTGGTGACCACAGAGCCCTGTATAGTTAAGGTTGCGGATTTTGCACCTTTTTTTATGCTCTTTATCTCACCGATTTCTTCTATAATTCCGGTAAACATATTTGTTTCCTTTCTATCATTATATCCATTCATACATAGCATTATTTCTATGGTACCTAATGCTACCCAAAGCATTGCGCTTTATTCTATGCTTGTTCTAACTGTTCCATAAGCTCATCTATGTCCAATAAATCTCTTTGATTTCTCAGAGACATCTTAAGACGCACTAATTTGTCCAGCTTGGTAAATATATATGCTTCTTCTCCTGATTCCACAACAATAAGCTTATCATCATTGTTAGTACCTGCTATATGCCATAGCTCATCTTCCTTATAGCAACAGGTAGAGTATGGAGCTGTAGCCTTTTTGTCAACCACCACACTAAGCTGACTTAGAGTATCCTCATCCCAGTTGTTATAGAACTCCTCTCTATCTACGATTATTTCAGGCAATCTGTATCTATTCTTATTTAGATAAACAACCTTTATATCATCAAATATTTTCTCTACTGATTCTAAATCAAACAGCTTTGCAAGACTCGGTGAATCTACTCCCTGTCCCTCTACAGGTGTCAGCGCATCCTTACCACCAAATATCTTTGGAGCAACATACATATGCACCTCACTTACTATACCCTGCATAACCGCACTGTAATTAAGTGTTCCTCCACCTTCAAGCAATATACTGTCGATGCTCATCTCTCCAAGAATTCCCATTAACTCTCTTAGATTTATATGTCCATCTACCATACCTACAGGGATTATCTTCACTCCAAGCTGTTCCAGCTTTTCTATCTTATCTGATGAAGCTTCATACACCTTATCTCCCACTGCAACTATGGTTGGAACCTGTGTTGCTGTCTTTACAATATTTGAAGTCTCAGGAAGCTGTAGTCTGGTGTCACATATTATTCTTATAGGATTTCTTCCTCCCTCTATGCGACAGGTAAGTTGTGGGTCATCCTCAAGTACTGTTCCTATACCAACCATTATACCCACATATTGATTACGACTTTCCTGAACCTTCATTCTGGATACCTCATTGGTGATCCATTTGCTCTCTCCAGTGTATGCCGCAATCTTGCCATCCATAGTCATAGCATATTTCATAACAACATATGGTGTTCTAGTTGTAATGTAGTGAAAAAACACTCTATTAATCTCATCACATTTATTCTTAAGCACATGTGTTGTTACCTTTATTCCATGTTTTCTAAGGTATTCATAGCCCTTTCCCGACACCATCTCATTAGGGTCATCAGAGCCTACATATACATGTTTTATCTTGTGCTCTACTATAGCTTCCACACATGGTGGCTGCTTTCCATAATGACAACAAGGCTCTAAGGTAACATACATATCTGCACCTTCAGCGTCCTCAGTAAGATTAGCAAATGCATGTCTTTCTGCATGTAGCTCTCCATATCTTACATGATATCCTTCGCCTATCACTTTTCCATTCTTTACAATTACTGCTCCCACCAAAGGATTAGGATTCACTGCGCCTATTCCCTTTTTAGCCAATTCTATGGCTCTAAGCATATATCTTTCTTGGTACATAGCTTCCTCCTTTTGAGAATCACCTTACGTTCTTACAATTCCATAGCAAATACTGCCATATATGCTATGCACATATCTATAACAATGCACATCTCATTCCAGCTTGGGCAGTGGATGTCTCTTTTTATCTATATGCCCAAATTTTTCCTATCACTTTTGTTTCTTTTGAATTTCCTGGACACTGGCTGGCAGTTTCTTCATATATGCCCAAATTTTTGGCACCATTTCTGTTTCTTTCGAATTTCCTGGGCACTGGCTGGTAGTTTCTTCATATATGCCCAAAATATCAAGTATATAAAAAACTGCCCTGAATTTATTCAGGGCAGTAACAATTCGCATAGATAATGTCGCAGGCATAATCGTCATTTCTTATACAGACCTAAAACATATCCCACGACTTTCTCAACTTCTTCCATCCAGACTATACTGTCGGCACCAGAGTCTCACTGGTTCATGCCTTACGGCTCGCGGGCTTATGCACAAAGCATTTACCGCCGGTAGGGACTTCCACCCTGCCCTGAAGTATTATTTAATTTTACACTATGCTTATTATACTATTATTATAGTATTTTTCAATACCTAAATATTAGGAATTCTCCGCAGTAATTACAACCTTGCCATCCTCAACAGAAATCTTAACCTTGTTGGTATCTATACCTGCTGCCTCAAGCATTTCCTGATTAAGTTGAACTCGTCCGGCCTTATCAAGCACTGAGTATTCCTCGTGGGCATCGTCACCAAGCTCCATGCCTTCCATGTTGTCAATCTTTTCTCTGTACTGAGCCTTCATAATTTTCTCAGTACTAATCTTTCCGTCAGATATCATAACTACTCTATCAACCTTATTTGCCAGCTTCATATCGTGGGTAACTATGATAATGGTAAGTCCAAGCTCCCTGTTTAACTCTCGGAACAAATCCTGAATCATATTTGAAGTCTTGGTGTCTACCGCACCTGTAGGCTCATCTGCAAGTAAGATTTCCGGCTCATTAGCTAAGGCTACAGCTATAGCTATACGCTGCTGCTCACCACCGGACATCTGATGAGGATAGGAATCCTTCTTATGGCTCATACCTACCATATCAATAAGCTTTAATGCCTTTTCACGCTTTTCTTTACCCTTAATTCCAGTAAAGTTCATAGCAAATTCTATATTCTCTAAAGACGTAAGATATCCCAGTAGATTTCTACCACTTTTCTGCCATACAAAGCCAACTGTTTTCTTACGGTAGCTTACCATCTCCTTGTCTGTCATCTCCGACAAGTTTTTACCACCTACAGTAATCTTACCTGCCGATGGTTTTTCCAAGCCACCGATTATGTTCATCAAGGTACTTTTTCCACTACCACTTTTACCGATTACTGATAGCAGCTCACCTCTTCTTATCTCCATATCAAGACCTTGCAGAGCCATAACCTCCACGTCCTCTGTCTTGAATATTTTAACCAAGCTATCGCAGGAGATGAAAACATCCTTGCCAGCAGCAACACCATCACCGCCTGACGCCAAGCTATCTTCGTCAACCATAGTACCATCTCTGCCAGTTACCGATATTTTGTCACCAGGTACATCATTTATATCTACAGCTTCATCAGCATAATCTATGTGTGAAGGAACGTTGTAGTTATGAGTAGACTCTTCCATATCTAGCCCTGCATTATTTAATTCTCTAGTTCTCATATCTTCCAACTATCTCACCATCCTCTACCTCGTAAACCACATCTCCCATCTCCATAAGGTTAGGGTCGTGGGTGGTCATTACTATAGTTATTCCCTCCTGCTCTACCAGCTTCTTAAAGAGATGCATAACCTTAAGTCCTGTTTCTGTGTCCAAAGCGCCTGTAGGCTCATCTGCAAATATAATCTTCGGTCTATGGGCAATGGCTCTTGCTATAGCAACACGCTGCTGTTCACCACCAGACATCTGTCCCGGCATATGCTGCATTCTCTCGCCCATACCTACTATGTTAAGGCACTGCTTGATTCTCTCATCATACTCACCCTCACACTCTGCAAGTCTCATGGCAAAGTCAACATTCTCGTAAGCATTCATAATGGGAATCAATGCAACCGACTGGAATACAAAGCCTATATCCTTTCTTCTCATAGCCTCACGTTCGCTGTCTGACAGCTCCCCAATTTCATTTCCGTCAAATATTACCTGTCCGTCTGTGGCCTTATCTAAGGCTCCAAGTATGTTAAGCAGGGTTGTCTTTCCACTGCCTGAGCGACCCTTAAGTATGGTAAGTGAACCTCTGGGAATTTTTATATCCACACCTTTAAGAGCATAGAAATCTTCTCCGCCAGTTTTAAAGCAACGAACTATGCCAGTGCCAATCAATATATTCTCTTCATAATTATACATTTGCATAGCCTACTCCTCTCCCAGCTTAAGAGCCTGTGTAATATTAAGGGACTTAATTAGCTTTCTAAGTACCAAGATACAAACCAATATCATAAGCACTATAACCACTGAAAGCTTTACTATATCTCCCATTTCAAAATAAATATAAATATCTAAGTTATGCTTCTCTGGCAGATAAACAATACCGAAAAGCTTTACGAACAAAATGGTAGAAACCATTCCAACCACACCACCAGCTATAACTGATAAGAATGTACTGAATATATGCTCGTTAATAAGCATTCCATTTACATCCTTAAGGGACATACCCATAGCTCTATATACACCGAACAAAAGCTCTCTTTGTCTTATAGATGATATCCAGTAAATCAAAAATCCTATTGCACAAAGGATAAGGGCTATAACAAAGCTTAGGGTAAACATACCATTGGTAATCTGAATCATAGGTGAATTCTTCATTCTAGTAATATCTTCATCAAGAATACCTATGCTCTCTACATCAACCTTACTAGCATCTAAGAAGCCTTCTACATCCTGATAGCTTGCTCCCTCTGACAAATGCATCCACACCTGATATGGTGATATCTTAAAGCTTTTTGCCACAGTAGCGTAGTTTGCAACCACCAGGTAATTTTCCTTTAATTCTCCATTTTCATCATAGTAATATCTATCGTAGCCTGGCCAATCATCCACTATAGCCGTTACCTGTCCCACCATAGTGCCTCTTACAGTCTCTGCTTTCTGAGGGATGGCACCCATTCGACTTACTCTAAAGCTATCTCCTACATTTATTCCTAGCTCCTTAGCAAGATTTGATGATATAACAACTCCATTTTGCTTAGCTGCCATAGAATTAAGATGATTATACCAATGAGTATCCTTATTAAGCTCATCCTTAAAATATGCCGTTCTTCCAAACTCATCTGTAATAATACCTCTAAGCATACAGTTCTTAATATCCTTGCCAGAGTATGATACTGTAGCCTTATCATCACATATTACTCTGGTTATATTGTCACATATTCCCTTATCGACAAGCTGCTGATACTTATTATAATCTGGCTCCTGAAACTCGTAATCCACGTCTCTAACAGGAATAAAGAATATCTTGTTTTCCCATTTTTCCTGAAGAACTATATCCGCACCATTTTCGTAGTATATTCTATCCTCGTTATTCCTATTTATAGTTCTTGCCGTATTGGCATTGAATAATCCTAAGGACACTGTCAGTATTAAGAATACAGATATAAAGCCCTGCTTTCTTGTGGTTCTCGTAATCTGTAAGAAGGATGCGTACATAGATGGCTTCCATCTCTTCTTTCCAAGCTTATAAACAAGCTTTACCAGATAGTGAGTAAGTCTTAACACCACCAGACCAAGACCTATTATAAAAATCAGAGAATCCAGGAATATCATAGGATCCATCTTATTTCCTGCGATAGCATTCGCTCTTATATTTTCCAAATCCTGATTAAAGTTATAAAGCAAATATATGGACACACCTAAGATAATAACGTCTACAAAATATTTCTCCCATACTGGCTTCTTGCCTGAGGATGCATCAGACTTGTGTTCCACTATAGATACCTTTGTGGCTGATATAACAGGAACTAGGACAAATATTATTCCAACAAGACCTGCTATCAGTCCATAGATTAGCATCTCTGGAGCAAATGTATACATCCATATATTATCAAAGGAGAAGGTTAAAAAGTCTGTGGTTCCTGCTGCCAGCTTACATAGCACATAAGACAGTGGTAATCCCACCACAAGTCCTAAGAATGCCACTATTCCTGCCTGAAGGGCATACATTGCTATAACCTGCAATCTGCTTAAACCTCTACTTCTATGCATAGCGATTTCATTTCTCTCTGACTCTACTATCTGCTTAGAAACCATGAAGATAAAGGCAAGCACCATTCCAAGTATAGGTAGCTCCAGTACCCATAGAATAATATTTACAGTTTTTCGTTCTAACTTAAAATCATCTATTATCTCCTGAAATGAATAGAAAAAATTAGAATCTGCCTTCACGAACTCCTGCATATAGTACTCTATATCATCCACATTATTGCTGGTAATATCAATATAATCAAGCATAGTATAATGCTTGTAATTCACAGTATAGCTAGTGCTGTCTGTTCTGTAATTAGCCATGATATAATCAAAGGCTTCTGCATCTACGAATACATGCTCTGTAAATGCATTTGGCTCCATCTGCCAATAAAGATCAGCATTGTCCCTCTCCTTAAATATACCAGTAATCTGAAGCTTTAAAGTGTCACCCTTTTCATCCTTCCAATTTACAAAGTTTAGTATCTCACCCTCTATAAGACCGTACTCATCCATTACATTTTCCGGAATGATACAGGTAATTAGTCCTTCACCTGTGGAAGGGGCTGCACCTAATCCATCGCCTTTAAGAAGCTCACTGTGTTCTACAATATCTGGCATATAGGTAATCTTAAGATAATTACCCTTGCTTCCGTAGCTACCCTGACAGCTTTCCTCATCAAAGTAAACAATAGTCTGCTTAGCCAGCACATCCACATCTGTAAGGTACTCTGTCCATACCTTATGGTAATTCTCTACACCAGCTACCACCTCCTGCACTCCATTTAGACCTTCCACATTGTAAGCGCCAGGCCTTCCTATAACAACAGGATATTCATTGTCCTCCTCCACAACCTGTCTAAAGCTACTGTCTAAAAGCATGTTAAGAGAACCCTTCTTAAACATAGGTTGGCAAGAAAAAACTGCCACCAAAAATGCCATACCAAGAAGAAGACACAGGGTAAGCCATAGCTTATTTTTAATTTTCTTAATAATCATATGAAACATACATCAAACCTCTTTACTCTCTTATTTATCTTCTTCCTTCTCTGTGTATTCCACAGCAATAACATCTCCTGCCTTAAGACCACTTATAATACAAACATCTTCTGTATAGCCAGCAGTTCCTACGCACTGAACATAGTGTTTAACTAGCTGACCATCTACTATTTTCCACACAAAGGTGTAGGTAACAGTACCTTCACCAGCCTTCACTCTATCCTCACGATAGACATAGTTTCCAGGAATCACTACAGAATTCTTGATGCTTTTCTTTGGATAACGGGCTACATAGTCCTTATCCAAGCCATAAAATTTTTCGTCATTCATCTTAACAAAATATCTAGCAGCCTGATCTCCTGAATTATTGCTTATATAAACCTTGTTATCAATGTGGGTAAAATAAAAGCTTCCGTCATTGCCATTTATTCCCACAACAGTTCCTTCATAGGTACTGTCTCCATGTACAAATTTAATTGACTGATTAATCTTAAGTGCATCCTCACTTCTAAGCTCCACCAAACTACTTGATGGAACCTCTATGTTGAATAGCCTATCTCCAACCTTAATATTTTTGCCTAGCTTAAGGTTTAGATTTGTAATCTTACCCGACCTTTTTGCGTATATATTTACAGCTCCATTGCCATCATTATTACAGCTAACCTTATTATACTGCTGCTCCATAACACCAAGCTGATAGGTGTAATTAAGCTCTTCCAACTGCTTATTCAGTTTAAGCACCTCTAACTGACAATTAAGCTCTTCGTAGAGATATGGACTAACCTTCTCTTCTTCAGCATCAGTTGGTGTAGCATCTGTAGGTGTAGTGGTAGTATCAGCTTCAGCATTATCACCTGATGAAGTTGCATCTGTTGGTGTTGCCTGTGGGGCAATGGCATCTGTAGGGGTTGACATTTCCCCATCGCCTGATGAATTTGTTCCATTATTCTCCGATTCATCACCGCTGTTGTCATCAGCATTTCCAGCCTCTTCCTCAGCCTGTTTCCTTGCAATATATGCAGCCTCAATCTCATCCTCTTTTTCGCTTATACTCTTATTGATGGCCTCCATAGTTGCCACATGGGCTGCCTTGAAATTAATGATTCCATTATACATCTGTGTAAGACTTGCACTACCCTCATTAGTTCTTATAGTACAGATTAAATCTCCTACGCTAACCTCCTGTCCTTGAGTTACGGCTATATTTTCTATCTGCCCCTCGTATTCTGAATAAAACTTCTTCCTAGTGGTTTCCTTAATAGAATAAAAATCAGACTCCTCTGTTGCCAGATAATCGTCGTAACCTACAGTATACTCCTCATAGCTTTCAGGAAGCACGGAATCAGATGTATAATACACCATTTCTCCCTCTGAAAGCCCTGAGATTACCTCTGTATAAAATGTATCCGAAGCACCTAATTCTACATATCTGATTTCCTTTCCCTCACCATTTTTTACATAGACAAAGTCTCCCTGCTCATCCTCATACAAGGAGTCATTACCTACTATCAACGAATCCCTAGTTTCTGTTTTCTGAAGGAATACAGGTACATTGCTTCCAACCTCAGGCATATCACCCTCACCTTCATACTTCATCCTTATAGGAGGGGTTAAACTCCTTGCCTGAGCAGTCATAAGCTCTTCTGGAAGGTATTCATACAGTTTAAGCATCTGCCTTTTACCATCCTTGATGGTATAGTATACAGGATATATTTTCTCCAGCTTATGCCCCTTCTCATCTCCTGGAAGCTCTATGTAGCAATCCTCATAATCGGATATTATCACTACGTTATCACAGCTATTTACAGTATCCGAATCCGCCAAATCCTTAATATATGTAACATAGCCACTGTGAGATGCCACAAGTGTTCCATCTCCTGCAACCTTTTGCTGCTTAGCAATCTCCTCATCAAGGGCTCTTTGCTGATGATTATAGAAAAGCTCATCATAGCTGTGATTTTCCTGCAAAACCGCCAACTGAGTTTTAAGCGCTTCCTCTCCCTCTACATCACCATTTTCCTGAGCACCTTTTATTTTGTACTCAAGCTCCTTCTTGTTCTGCTCATATATCTTACAGTTTATATCCCAGGCATTGTAATTAAGAGACTTCTGTCCACTAAGGGAGCTTATCTGTTCTGTAGCGCCCTCACTATCCGCCTCTACAATAACAGTACCTGCCTCCACATAATCACCAACTTCAACCTTCACCTCTGACACCTTTACAGTTGTAAGATAAAAGTGACAATAATCTGTAGGCACTACTACACCATCTCTTATTTCTATATCACCTACATTGCCCATCTCAACAGGGCGATAGGATTCATTAACCGCTACTGGCTTTTGAAGCTCTGGTGCTTCCATAGCTTCCTTGCCACAGCCTGTAGTAAGAAGCAGCATGGCACATAACATATATGAAATTTTAGCTTTTACATTCTTTAATTTCACTAGTTAATCACCACCTTTTCACCCTGGTTAAGACCAGTCTCAATTACAGTCATACCCTCTATAGTCTGACCCACGGTAACTGACACTGCTTCTCTAAAACCATTCTCATCAAGAGTGTAAACATATGTAGCCTCATCTACAGAGAACACACAATCCTCCGGCACATAAAGCACATCCTTAAGAGCTGGCTTATTAAGCACCATAGTCATCTTCTCCACACCTGTCACTCCATCTATGGCCATAGTAAAGTTAAGCTTTCTACCTTCTTCTCCCTCTAGCTCTTCTATGGACACAAGGCGCAAGCTATAAGTGGAATTAGCATAGGTTGCTTCGTATATTTCATCCACCTTAAAATCAAATTCATCTGTTGTAGTGGCATAGTACTCCCCTGTACCATATATAAGGGTAAGCACATTGTCACCAGAATTAACCACACCATAATCAAGCAAATCTGAAACCATAATTACAGTTCCATTACCCTCAGCCTTTATACTGTAGCTTTCTAGCTTTGCATTAAGCTCCTGAATGTAGAGACTACAAACCTCCATATCCTGCTTAAGTGTCCTGATTGCTTCTGTATAATCCTGCTCGCTATCTATCTCCATAAGCTTAGTATAGTGGTCGATAAGCAGTTGATCTTCAGTTCTCTGGTTTTCATAGCTGGTTATCTGCTCAGAAATATCCCCTGCCTTAAAGCTAACCAAGGTCTGTCCTTCAGTCACCATATCGCCCTCAGTTACATATATCTGATCTACCTCCATCTCATCCTGCCTTGGGAAATAGTTCTTCCTCTGAAATGTATCCGAGGTAACCTCAAGAGTAAGAGTAGGCACTATATCTCCTCTCTCCACACTTACTGTCTCGTAGGTGATTTTCTCATATTCACTTATTCTAACATTTGCCCTCTCCTGATCGTTAGACTTCCCACAGCCTGTAAGAAGCATGGAACATCCAAGAAAGCAAATTATAATTCCTACTAAACTCTTTTTCATTATAGCCTCCAAAAGGTTAAGATATTTTTAAGTTGATTTTAAACTAGTTTCTATTATATCAGTAAATTGTACACTATGTCATCTCTAATATAAGTCAATATCAAATGGATCCTCAGCCCATATAAAATCTACTATAGAGCCGTCTAGAGCATTGACGCCGAATCTGGCACAGGGTTCACTATAATAGGTGGTTTTGTGTATATCCATAGAATAGTAATACACCCACACAGGAACCAATGCATATCCTTCATCCTCATAATATGTAGCAATATATTTTAACTCTATAGTACCTATGTCGTTATCTATAATAGGTCTTTCGTCAACATATTTTATGGCCATATCATTGATATAATCAAAGTCCATAAGAATGGCATCGTCTGAAAGTTTTTCTGTCACCTGATAACCTGTAGAAAATGAGATATTATATATTCCATCATCGGTTACAGTTACATATATGTATTCCTGAAAATTCCCAAGCTCTTCACCATATACTTGAGTCATCTTCAAACCATTATATCCATGTGCTACATAGCCCACATCTAAATTTCCATATCTTTTGGCGAATATAAAGCAGTATCCATTAGCCTTTTGTGGACCGTACACTGCCTCACCATCTCTTATGGTATAGTAATCTGAGGTCATAACACAGTAGGTGTAGATATTGTCGATTTCTTCAAATCCTAAGTTTTTCAAAGCATCAAGGGCATCTCTTCTAGCTTCCTCTTCATCAACTACATTCTCTCCAGAAAACATAGTTGTTCTCTCATTAATCATCTCATAGCCATGTACTATTGAATCGGAGTAAACATTTGACATGCTTATTACACCATATGGCACCCCACCTGTAGGCTCCACATATTGCACAGTCATATCCCATTCTTCTCCATCAACCTTACCTCTTAGTCTAGTCTTACTTTTGCGGGTAGTAATGGAATCATCAGGTGTATCTTCATAACTTTCTCTAGTCTCCTTGTAAAGTAGCTGACCATCCGAAAGCTCCACATAATTGCTTTCCTCATACTTTGAAAGTTCATAATCTATACTGTTAATTACATCCTCTGGTGCATATGGTATAGTACAGCAAGGTAACTTATAATATTTTTGCCCCGCTCTGCTTTCTCCCCCATAATACTCTATAAGCTGGGTAGCATGCTCTCTTTCAGCATAAAGCTCCTCTTCATTACATATTTCAAAAGGCTTAATAACCTTATACTCACCATTATCAAAAAGCTTGTCCGCATAGCCTTTTACAAGCTCATCATCTATAGGCACAAAGGATAATCCATACACCCCTATATTCTCTGTGGTCTCTGCAATAACCTTGGCATCGATAATCGTCTTTTGGTCTCCTGCCACATTCGCATTTGACACATAATTAACTGTCTCCGGATAGGTGTATGTAGCTTGGGCATCCATAGAAGTTGCACTTCCTACACTTACATTTTCACCTTCTACAGCACTTAGCTTGTCTTGTATGTCGTCGTTCTTACCCCTGCCACAGCCAGTGCATAAGATTATAATTAATAATATTGATAATAATACTTTCTTCATAATCTTTCTCGTATCCTTTCTTCTATTCCCTACTCATCAATAACTCCATACATGGGCAGCATAATTCTCAAATCCAAATTCTATAATACTTCCATCTAAGGCGTTAACACCAAAGCAGGTAGAGTCCCAGCCACCAACATCAATCTCCGTAGAATATAACCAAACAGGCACCAAGGCATAGTCCTCTTCACCATAATAGGTTATTACATATTCTAATTCTATATTGGAAATTGTAAGTGTAAACGGAAAACTTTCCTCTATATATTTCTTAGCTATTATATCAACATCCTCAAAGCTTAAAAGCTCTGCATCATCAGTTAATTCTACCGGCTCATCATAACCCTTGTAAAATGATACCTCAAGAATTCCCTCGCTAGTAATGTTCACATGAATATATTCCTGAAAGCATGCCTGCTCTATACCATGCACCTTTGCATATGTAGGTGTATCAATAACATAGGAACTATTCAAAAATGCCAGGGGCAGACTATCATACCTAGGTGCAAATATAAATCTATAACCGTCATTTACTTCCTTATCATCCACCTTGGTCACTAACTGAAATGTACTTATGTTATCGATTTTATCAAAGCCCAGCTTCTTTAAAAATTCTTCCGAATCTGCTCTTGCAGCATCTATGTCAAGCAAATTGTTTCCATAACAGCTTGTAGCAAAATCATTTACACCTACACATTGGGTAATCTCTGTATCTGTGTAAACCTTATACATAATCATAACATCATAATCATGCTTATTATTTTCGTTGGTGCCATAGGCTCTAAGCTCCCACTCATCACCATCCACATTTCCTCTTAGCTTCCCCTTTTTAGCTATTACCTCTCCTGCTATGTTTCCTTCATCATCAAAGTCCTCATAGCTTTCCTGATATAAAATCTGATTTCCCTTATATTCTACCACATTACTTTCCTGAAACTCTGACATCTGCTGATCAATCATAGTAATATTTTGCTCCGGACCTATACTTATGGGACTATGCACTCCATAGTGCTGCTTCACTCCTGCACCATCTGTACCTCCATAATAGCTCCATATATCCATATAATGATTTCGCTCTACATTAAGTTCCTCTAGATTGCTTATCTGGTAAGGCTTAACCACTGTATATTCTCCATTATCAAAAAGCTTATCAGCATAGTCTCTGATATAGGCGTCATCCATAGGTGTGTAGCTTAGGCTGAATACTGAAATGTCATCTGTCTGGGTGGCTGATACTTTAGCATCTACCTTAATAAACCTTCCTGAATTAAGCTTACTTGATAACTCATAGGATACTGACTCCGGCATACTGTATGTTTCATCATCCTTTTTATTTTCTTCCCCCACTATGGATTCACCACTATCGAGAGAAGATAATTTCTCATCTATCTCCTGACCTTCTTTGTTATTACAGCCTGATAGTGAAAAAATAAGTATCATAACTCCTACAAACAATCTCTTCCACATACCTACACCCCCATCATAAGTTATTCTACACTGTATTATAAAATGTAATTGTATCTAAAATGTATCATAAAAAACTAATTTTTTATTCCTCCCGAAAATCAGTTCCCCATACCCACCAAAGCAAGCTTTTTCTCAAACCTAGGGTACAGGAATTAGCTTCTGCTTCCCCATACCCGCCAAAGCACACATTTCCACAATCCTAGGGTATACAAAACAATTTCTGCCTCCTCATACCCACCAAGGCATACATTTCCACAATCCTAGGGTATACAAAACAATTTCTGCCTCCTCATACCCACCAAGGCATACATTTCCACAATCCTAGGGTATACGAACTAACTTCCACCCCCTCATACCCACAAAACAACAACAGCCAGTACAACACTTTGTACTGGCTGTTAATCTTTAAAATATTAACTTACGCTGACTTCTCTATAAGCTCCATAAAATCCTGATCACTTACTGCCTTAGAATAGTACCATCCCTGCATATAGTGGCATCCTATATCAGCAAGATGATTCTTCATATCCTCGGTCTCCACACCCTCGGCTACTATGAGAAGCTGTAATTCATTAAGCATTCTGATAGTATATTCAAGGGTTATACCTGCCTTAACATTCTTAAATGCTTCCCAGATAATACTCTTATCCAGCTTAATAATAGAAAATGGCATCTGATTAATGTAATCAATGTTAGAATAGCCTGAGCCATAATCATCAAGGGATAACTTGATTCCATACTCCACTAACTCAGAGATGTTAGCATCAACCACAGACACATCACCTATAGTTGCGGTCTCTGTTATCTCTATATTAATCTGATCCGGTGTAACATCATATTCCTCAAGAATTTTCTTAACTCTTCCCGCAAAGCCTTTATGCATAAGCTGAACTGTACTAATATTAACCTCTATGTACTCTATACTTGAATCCTTAAGATTAAAATCCCTGATAAATCGACAAACCTTCTCAAGTATCATATCTCCAAGTTCAACTATAAGTCCGTGCTTTTCTGCCAGCGGTATAAACTCATCTGGCGATATCCAACCAAGCTCATCATCCTTAAGTCTAACCAATGCCTCTGCTGAATTATAAGCATCCTTTCCAATAGAAAATATAGGCTGATAGTGAACCATTATTTCCTCTCTGTCCATGGCAAGCTTTACAGCCTTCTCCACAGCCTTCTCTCTTCTCACATTGTCAAGCTTCATATCTGAAGCATAGCTTATATTGCCCTTCTTGGTCTTCTTAGCTAGGGCCATGGAATAATCCATAATATCAACCAGCTCACCCATATCAGCAGCATCCTGTGGACACTTGACTATACAGATAGATGCAGACATCATAACCGCCTCACCATCCCCTGTATACCAAGGGTGCATAAACCTCTCATGAACCTCCTCTGCTATCTCCGGTATCTGAGACAGGTCTTTATCCATAACAGCGCAAAACTGGTCTGAACCAAATCTAAATACCTCACCAGGATATTTTAAACTGTTAAGATATTCCCCAACCTGTAGCAGAAGATTATCTCCCACATCGATACCATAGGTTTTATTAATAAGCTTAAAGTCATCCATAGCAATAAGGAACACACCCATGCTTTTGTTAACCTCGAATCTATATGTAATATAATCATTCATAAATCTTCGGTTAAACTGTCCCGTAGTTGTATCCATAACCGCATATGGATTCTGTAAATAGTGATATATAGTCATACATCCTGTTACTAAAGTAAAGGAGAACATGGTTGCGATACCTGTTATCTGTAACACTAACGCTACTATACAGAATACAAAATTTAGAATCATTATAATACATTTTCTAAATGTAATCTCCTTGGAAAGCTTACCAATGTTACTAAAGGCTGTAAGCATCATAGCTACACTTATAACATATGGTATAACAAAGCCCTTGTGTACCAGTATCTTCTTATCCTCTATAACAAATAGCCACTCAGTAAAAGGATTTAATATCATCAAGACCACACAAGCAACTGTAGCTATCTTGATATTTTTCACAAAAATCTCTAAATTTTTCTGTGGAACCTTGGTTAGTAGCTTTACATAATAAGCAAAGAAGAGACAAGCAGTAAGTATAGCAAGCATCTGACCATACAGCACTATATACATAGCTCTATCGTCAATATAATTTCTAAATCTGCCGAAGAAAACCTCTATAATCTCAACAGAAATTACAAGCATTATTCCTACGCATACACCGAGGAAAGCTTTATGAGCTCTAGACGGTATTCTCTTTTCATTGCCATACCATATGAACAGCATCACCAAACCAAATGCTGCCGCAAAATCGTAGGCCAAATCCCAATTAGATATATTCATATACCTATCATCTCCTCATCTGCACCCCTTAAACCAATCCTTAAGCTTAAGGTCCATACCCCTCTTTACTCAAACCACACATTCATATCCACAGAGCCCTCAACTCCGTACACATATCCTGTATCCGTATACTGCCAACCAACATATTCATATGGAAAGTTAGGCATATTAGAATACTGAGCTAACCAAAGCTTGTAATTGTATAATCTTGACATATCAAGACTCATAGCATACCAGTTTCTATTAGCATAAATCATAGGTTCATAGCCTGCTGCCTTTACAGTCTCACAAAAGGCCACCACACTGTCTGTTCTGTCCTCTACAGAGATTCCATTAGTTCTGGCGCCCTCTGTAAATGCATCCTCAGTATCTATAACTACAGGACCATCTATTCCAAGTCCTGCAATATTATTTAACACAAAATTGGCTTCCTCTAAGCCCTCATCATAATTAATAGCCTGACTATAGAAATATACTCCCACCTTCAAGCCTACTTCCTTAGCTCCAGATACATTCTCTAAAAACATGCTATCTAAATTCACAGAGCCACCACTGTAGCCTCTATAACCAACACGAACTATGGCCATATCAACTCCACCTTCATCCTTAACCTGCTGCCAGTCAATATACCCTTGAAATTCTGACACGTCGATGGTTATGGTAGTAAGTCTGTCTCCAGCTTCATTGTGGTAATACATTTCATTGCCATTCTCTATATAAAAATTCTCAGTCTCATAGTCGTTCCTAGGTGCTCCCTCTGCAATCTTGTAAAATTCCACATTAGGAATTTCACCTATAAGAATGTAGCTAGCTTCAGCAAAGCTCCAGAAATTATTCTGAATCATCTCTGCCTCATAGCCTGGTTCAAAGGTCCAAGCAAGCTCAGATGGAACCACTATCTCCGGATAGGTTTCATGCTTCTCCTTAATATTAATTCCAATAATTACTCCAATTAACACTAACATAAGCAGCGAACCCAATATAAGTATTATTTTAATAAGTTGTACTCGTTGCATATATCCCCTAAAGAAGTATTTCTCCTCAATAATCTACAAATCATCAAAAATATCGTATTATTTCATAGCATAATCTGTGCATCTTACCTTAATAATTTTATCATAAAAAAACATATATCACAACTATGATTGCGTTGTTTTATATACTAATTTTTTCTTTTTTGTCGTCCAAAAGCTTATACCCCAGCACAGGACAAACAATAGCCACCAAAACTGCAAATAAACCTGTAAGCATTCTATCAGTGGCACTTGTCATCTCCAAAAATGAAAATGCTTTAACCAAGCCAAGTGGATAATACATTGCCACACAGGCTAAGGTATTATTCATAAAGTGCACCAGCATACCTGGAATTATACTTCTTGACTTGTGCCCAATATAAGCTATTACTCCTCCTAAGAATGCAGTTGTAAAAAACTTCACCAAGCTCATATGGAATATACCAAATAATGCTGCATTGAGAAGTATAGCAGTTATAAGCTTTAATCTATTCTCTAAGGCTGAGAACACATATCCTCTAAAGAACAGCTCCTCACAAATCGCAGGTGTCACCGCCATCACAAGTAAGCCTAATACAAACTCCTCTGGAAAATAACCTTCTAGTCCCTCCTGTGAAGCCTTAGCGCTCTCCTTAAATATGCTAGCAGATATGCCTGAAATAACTAGTGACCAGGCTATGGTTCCTACACCCAAAATCACTCCGCCAAAAAGCTTGCGTGGTTTACATAATCTCAATTTAAAGGTGTCCTTAATACTCTTTTTAGAGTACAAAGCCACAAGTAAAGGAAATGCCACAAAAAGCAACTGACTTGCAACAAGTCCTGCAGAACCATATTTTAACTGCAGACTACTACCAACATACAGATATATTAATGCCATAAGAATTACAACAAATCCACAATCTCCTAAGGTAGGCACTCCACCCTTTTTCATATTAGAACGCTTTTCAAATAACTGAATACCTGCTTGGCCGTCTCCAAACATAATTGACTCACTGTTATATATCTTTCCAAGAATTAAAACTGCCACAACGCCATAGATAATGTTGCTAATTAAGACAAGCATTATATTAATGTAATTAAATTTGAACACCAATAAGTCTCTAAGCAATAAGCAAAGATTTGCCACCGGCACTAAGGACATATTTCTGGTAAGCTCAATATTAGGTATGAAGGATATAAATGAAGCTAACATTACCACAAGAGTAACAGGGGTAATATAATTATTTGCCTCCTTATAGCTCTTAGCAAATGCACACACGCACATAGATAGAGCACTGACAAATATAGCGAAGGCAAATACGCAGAGCACTCCTATAATCATAGGTGGTATGAATTTACTTACATCAAAGCTTCCGAAAACCTCTGCTCCTAGAGAAGACATCATATTAAACATATATGCCATAACACCACACATGGAGATAAGGTTAAGCAGTGCAGATGCTATACCGAATAAACCTACTGCCAAAAACTTACTAAATATCAATTCCTGACTTGTTACAGGAAGAGTTAAAACTGTCTCTAAGGTTCCTCTTTCCTTCTCACCTGAGGTTGTATCTATAGCAGGATACATAGTTCCCATAAGAATGCTTACAACCAACATAAATGGCAATATAGAGCCCATAAGACTTCCTGTAGATTCCTCTGCTGTAGATTTATCAACATAGCGAACCTTAACAGGATTTAAAACCTTGTCAGGATCAAGACCTGCTTCCACAAGGGCAGCCTCTGTTTCACCCTTTGCATATTCATCTATCACTTCAAGCACCACATCCACTGCATAATTTGATCTAGTAGATGCAGATAGATAGTGGATATTAATTAAATCACTGCCATCCTTCTCCTCAACAACCAAATAAGCGTCTATGGAGCCATTTAACAAATCCCCTTCTATATCCGAACTTGATACCAGGTTCACACTGTAGGACTCCTCATCCACATCCTTTATAAGCTGTGAATATTCCTCTAGCTTATCCCCCTGAACACATATGTTGTAGGTGCTCTTGGCCATATCCTGTGACACCGTTGTCATAACCTGCATACTAAGAAGCATAATTAAAGGATATATCACAAGTGGTACAACCACCATCATAAGCACCGTTTTCTTATCTCTTAGAACATCTAACATTTCCTTCTTAAAGAGCTGCTTTATAATCTTGCCATTCATGCTACTCCACCTCCTTAATAAGACTGTTAAAGATATCTCTAAGCTTATCCTCACCAGTCATGGCCTTAAGCTCAGCTAAGGTGCCCTGAGCAATTATTTTTCCCTTATCTAAAAGAATGATTCTGTCGCAAAGGTACTCTGCCTCCTCCATGTAATGGGTAGAATAAAGCACAGTCTTTCCCTGCTCACGTTCACTCTTCATAAATTCTATAATGGAGTTACTACTTATAATATCAAGTCCCAAGGTTGGTTCATCAAAAATGTATAGCTTAGGATTGTGAATAAGGCATCTTGATATGGAAGCTCTCTGAGTCTGGCCTGTAGAAAGCTTCTCTATTCTATTATCTATAAATTCTCCCAAATTAAGTATACGAGAAATTTTTTCTATTCTAAAATCGATTTCTTCCTTGGTTAAACCATATATGTTCCCTAATATATCTAAAAGCTCTCTTGTGCTAAGTCTTCCATATAGCTTTGTATTGCCTGATAGATAACCGATATTTGCCTTTATCTTAGTCACGTCTGACTGAATCTGTCCGTCAATGCTCATATGAATTTCTCCTGAGGTTGGCTTCATAAGCATGCCAAGCATTCTAAGCAATGTGGTTTTACCTGCACCGTTAGGTCCCAAAACTCCCACGATTTCCCCTGCACCTACATTAAGAGATATGTCATCCACTGCATTAAAGCTTATCTTCTTTTGCTTTTTCTCATGTCTCTCAAAGGTTTTAATTAGGTTATTTGCAACCAATATATTCTCCATTGTTCTCCTCCAATTTTCAATAAAATAAAAGCTGCCAAAGCTTTGCGACCTTGGCAGCACATATATCCTCTAATATCTCACTTAAGCTCCCCTTAGCCTAAATCTTAATCTCATATTTTTCACTGCCAAACTTGGCGCGAATTATCTTGTGGTTATAGGTAAGCCCATTGTAAGCAAGCCTTGCTTTGGTAGACAGCTTCTTCTCCTTTATTGGCTCTAGATATTTGTTTAATGGAATTTCATCCATTAATCTATATTCCAAATTCCAACCACTGAAGAATTTATAAGCATCATCTATAGATAGCTTCCTTTTTCTCTTTCTAAATATACCCTTTCCTGGTCTCAAATTCTGCCATGTAGCCACTCCCTTTGAGGTAGTTGTAAACACCATCTCGCATCCAGGAAACTTCTCCAACAATGTGTCAAACATTAGTCTGATTACACTTGTAGACATATAGTTTAAGGCATCATTACATACAAACAGCACTCCCTGATTACGCTTGCATTCTATCTCGTTAATCCAAGATAAATCCCCCTCACTTCTACCAACAGTAATCTCTCTGGAGTTTACACCATACATTCTACGACGAACGGCCATGGTGTTATGAGTGTCTATGCTATACCATCTAATTCTACCATTATCCACTCGGTTAAACATATTGTCTAGTCTGCAACCAATATTAATTATAGTACAATTTGGGTATTGGTCTATATATCTCTTAACAAGCTTATCACAGGCAGCATATCTAGCCATGGTGATCATATTTCTATATTCATTCCTAACCTTAGGTAGCTTTGCACCGGTTAGTGACTTCTTATTCTCAAATATGAATTTTAAGGTCCAATCATCCTTCATAACCTCAGGATAGGTTTTTGTCCAATCGGAAATTCGCTTCAAAGGCAACAAATCTGGCAGGGAGGCCTTATAGGTTCCCCCAACAACATCCACCAAATATTTGTATGCCATAAGAGCGTTCTGTGATTTTGAATGCACTATAAAGTTATGATTTTCCTCCTCAAACTCGAAAAATCTTATATTTATACCCTGTAGCTTTGCTCTGTTATAAAAATTCCTTGCATAAGCATTGAACATATCATAGGTACCGGAGAAAATCACCATATCATCACAAATATCAGTTAAATCCTCCTCATAATAAGGACTTGTATAAAGGGTTTTAACAGCATAATCCTTAACCCAGTATGTGTTAATAAAATCCTTAGCTCCCTCACTAAAGAAATATCTATCCTCATAGACTACATTTTCTTCAATCTGTGTTTCAAGCTCCTTGTCAAAGAACTCTGTATCCATAGCCGGAGAAAGCATAATAAGCTGATCTGGCTTTCTAAGGCCATCCTCCCACGCAAGATGAGTAAGAGATAGGGCTAACCCTGCGCCAGATGAATCTCCCAAGAGTATAATCTTTTCAACATCAAAGCTTTTAGAAAAGTTTGCATAGGATTTACAAAGCATATCAAACAGCTCTCTACAGGAAGCCTCCGGTGCCAGAGGGTACATAGGCACATAAAGGCCCTTTCCAGTCTCCAAAGCAACATCTGTAATCAGCTTCCACTGCTCCAAGGAAATGTTATGACACATATTGCTACCATAAATATATATGATGTACTCTCCATCAAAGCCACTCTTAGGCACCAAACGATAGCTCTTGCAGCCTGCGTCCTTAAGCTCAGTAACCTCGAACTTCTTCTCCACAAAGCTAGGCAGCTTATGATAGTACTTTTTCCTCTTCTTAAGCACTAGGGTTTTAAGCTTTTCCTTATCCATCTTCAGTTTTTTACGGGGAACTCTTTTTCTCATAAAAACCTCAAAATTAGTATATTACTGGTTATAACCATTAGGATTCATACTCTGCCATCTATAGGAATCCTGACACATCTTATCTATATCATACATAGCCTCCCAGCCAAGCTCCTCCTTGGCCTTGTCAGGATTAGCATAACATGTAGCTATATCTCCTGCTCTTCTAGGCTTAATCTCATAATTAATTGGCTTGCCACAGGCCTTCTCGTAAGCCTTAACCACCTGAAGCACACTATATCCTGTACCTGTTCCAAGATTATATATAGAAAGGCCACTATTGTCCTCTATCTTCTTGAGAGCCTTAACATGACCCTTAGCTAAATCTACAACATGAATATAATCTCTCACACCTGTTCCATCTGGTGTATCATAATCGTTGCCAAATACTCCTAAGCACTCCAGCTTACCCACTGCAACCTTTGCAATATAAGGTACAAGATTATTAGGTATTCCACTTGGATCCTCACCTATAAGACCACTTTCATGAGCTCCTATAGGATTGAAATATCTAAGCAATACCACATTCCATTCCTTATCTGCCTTCTGAATATCTGACAGCATCTGCTCTAACATACTCTTTGTATGTCCGTAAGGATTTGTAATTTCTCCCTTAGGACAGTTCTCTGTTATAGGAATCTCCGCAGGATCTCCATATACAGTTGCCGAAGAGCTAAATATAATATTCTTAACACCCTTATCCTGCATAACCTTACATAGATTTAGGGTACCTGTAATATTATTATTGTAATATTCCCATGGCTTAGCCACAGACTCACCTACCGCCTTAAGTCCTGCAAAATGAATCACTGCATCTATTTTTTCTACTTCAAAGATATTTCTTAATCCATCTATATCAAGTAAATCCACCGGATAAAATGGTATATTACTGCCAGTTATCTTCTCTACTCTTCTTACTGCTTCCTTGCTGGAATTAATCAGGTTATCCACAACAACCACCTTATATCCAGCCTCTATAAGCTCCACGCAGGTATGACTTCCTATAAATCCAGCCCCACCAGTTACAAGTATATTCATAACAATCCTCCATACATTTCAAAATATTACCATACTTAAGCTTGATTATATCACATTTTCCTTATCTGTAAAAGAGAAAAAGGGATGCAAACTGAAACCATTCAATTTGCATCCCTTCGTGCAGATGACGGGAGTCGAACCCGAACCCACTTACGTGGACATGAACCTGAATCATGCGCGTATGCCAATTCCGCCACATCTGCTTACAGCATATAGCATCATAACATTTTTAAGTTCGGATTGTCAATCATCATCTTATATTAAAATAATACAGTTTTCTCTAATTTTACTGGGCATCTGTAGCAGTTGCCTGTACAGGTGTAGCGTTCTCCACAAGGAAGTCTACTACCTTCTCAGATAATGCATAGTAAGCCACATCCTCATCAGTATATGTCTCTGCAAATACCTTCTCATCAGTAATTCCCATGCTCTCCATCATCTCAGCCTTAAAATCTGCGATTTCCTTATCGTTAACAGTAATATTCTCAGCCTTTGCTATAGCACACATTACTATCTTCTCTGTGAAGAAGTCCTTTACCAAATTTGAAACCTCCTCCTTGAAGGCATCTGATGACTCGAAGCCATAATAAGCAACAACAAAGTCATTCAGTGAATAGTTATAGCTTATTGCCTCACTTTCAACCTGAGCAACAGTGTCGTCTATAAGCTGCTGCATCTCCTTCTGAGGATACTCATTAACTGTTGACGCATTAATTACTGCTGTAACAACGGCTGTCTTATTGTAATCCTCATCAGTTGAAGTTGCATTCTCAGTTAATGTGGTTAAAATATACTCCTCGTATGCTGCAACAGTATCATAATCTGTATTAGCAGCAACGAATGCATCATTATACTCAGGATATGTCTTCTCTACCTTAGAATTAATAGTAATAGTAAATACTGCTTCCTGACCTGCAAGACTAGCCTCACCATAATCTTCTGGGAAGGTTACATTGATATCAAACCTTTCACCCACACTGTGACCAACTATCTGCTCCTCGAAGCCAGGTATCATCTGACCAGAACCAAGCTCAAGCTCCCATCCAGCGTATGAACCACCATCAAACTCAACCCCATCAAGAGTTCCAACGAAATCTATGTTCACTGTATCTCCGTCATTTGCAACACCTGTAGTTACCTCTTCACTTGTGGCATATGCATCTAAAAGCATATCAACCTGATACTGAACATCAGCATCAGTAATCTCTGTCTTCATCTCATTGTACTCTACTCCCTTATACTCTCCAAGAGTACAGTAAGCTGAATACTTATCTACCATATTGCTAGCAAGCTTTTCACCCTTTTTTCCACAACCTGTAGTAAGAACCAAGCTAGTTGCAACTAAAAACACAAGACTTAGCTTCTTTAAATTTTTCTTCATTGTTTCATTTCCCTTCTATAATTAATTGTATCCTACTAAATATAATAGCACTCTAACTTTTATAACACATTTTCTTATAAAAATAAAGCAGTTTTAGCATTTTCACACTTAAATCACACCATTGCTCTTATGCAACACTATATATAGTGTCAAAACAACTTAACACCACTAATCAACCACTATATAGTGAATGTTTATTCATCCCCCTAAAACCCTTATAAATAAAGGCTTTAGCCTGTTTTTTACCACCTCCAAGTTTACATAAAAATCGCAACATATAGTAATTTTTTTATAAAAAAACACAATATTTAGTGTCTTTCCTCTTTACAACCCACTACTCCTTTGCTATAATGAGTACACTGCAGAAAGAAGCGGTAATAATTAAATTCTTTGAGTACAATTACTTGCATAAGCCTTCCACTTCGGAAGGCTTATGTAGCGACATCATATAAGGATTTATAACAGAGAATAGAAAAGGGGAGGACAAATGAAGGTAATTAAAAGAGATGGTCATACCGTAACCTATGACCGTTCAAAGATCATCATCGCCATTCAGAAGGCAAACGCAGAGGTAGAACCTTGCGAGAAAATTTCAGACGAGAAAATCGAGGAGATAGTTCAGGGAATCGAAGCTAAGAATCGTAACAGAATGTTAGTTGAAGATATTCAGGATATCATCGAGCAAAAGCTTATGGATGAAAGAAAGTTCGTATTGGCTAAGACCTATATCATATATCGTTATACTAGAGAGCTTGTTCGTAAAGCAAATACTACTGACGATTCTATCTTAAGTCTTATCCAGAATCGTAATAAGGATGTTATGGAGGAGAATTCAAATAAGAACGCAACTGTAGCCTCCACCCAGAGAGACCTTATTGCAGGTGAGGTTTCTAAAGACCTTACTAGAAGGGTTCTTCTTCCTGAGAAGATTTCAAAGGCACATGACGAGGGAGTTCTTCATTTCCATGATGCAGATTATTTCCTCCAGCCTATATTTAACTGCTGTCTTATCAACATCGGGGATATGCTTGATAACGGCACTGTAATGAATGGAAAGCTTATTGAAAGTCCTAAGAGCTTTCAGGTAGCTTGTACAGTTATGACTCAGATTATTTCTTCTGTTGCCAGCAGCCAGTACGGTGGCCAGTCTGTAGATGTAAGACATTTGGGTAAATACTTAAGAAAAAGCTACAACAAATATAAGACTAAGCTTGTAGAGGATTTTGGTGATAAGATAGATGACGAAATCCTTGAGAAGATGGCTAAGGATAGACTTAATGATGAGCTTCGCTCAGGTGTTCAGACTATCCAATACCAGATTAATACATTGATGACTACAAATGGTCAGTCACCATTCGTTACTCTCTTCCTTAACCTAGATCCTAAAGACGAGTATGTTGAGGAGAACGCAATTATTATAGAGGAGATTCTTCGTCAGAGACTTGAAGGTATCAAGAATGAGAAGGGTGTTTATGTAACTCCTGCTTTCCCTAAGCTTATTTATGTCCTTGATGAGCATAACTGCTTAAAGGGTGGCAAGTATGATTATATCACTAAGCTTGCTGTTAAGTGTTCAGCTAAGAGACTTTATCCTGACTATATCTCAGCTAAGAAGATGAGAGAAAATTATGAAGGCAATGTATTCTCATGTATGGGATGTCGTTCATTCCTTTCTACATGGAAGGATGAGGATGGTAATTACAAGTGGGAAGGACGTTTCAACCAGGGAGTTGTAAGTCTTAATCTTCCACAGATTGGTCTCATCGCCAAGGGTGACCAGGACAAGTTCTGGAAGCTTTTAGAGGAAAGACTTAACCTTTGCTACGAGGCACTTATGTGTCGTCACCACGCACTTCACGGAATCACATCTGATGTGAGCCCTGTTCACTGGCAGTATGGTGCCATTGCAAGACTTAAGAAGGGTGAGAAGATTGATAAGCTTCTACATGACGGCTACTCTACTATCTCACTTGGATACATCGGACTTTACGAGGTAACTAAGCTTATGACTGGATGTAGCCACACTGAGCCAGGTGGTGAGGAATTTGCTCTTAAGGTTATGAAGAAGCTTAAGGCATCCTGTGATAAGTGGAAAGAGGAAACAGGACTTGGATTCGGTCTATATGGTACTCCGGCCGAAAGTCTTTGCTATAGATTTGCACGTATTGATCAGGAGAAATTCGGTACTGTTGAGGATATTACAGATAAGGGTTATTACACTAACTCATACCATGTAGATGTTCGTGAAAAGATAGATGCATTTAGCAAGTTTAGATTTGAGAGTCAATTCCAGAATATTTCATCTGGTGGTGCAATCTCATATGTTGAAATTCCAAATATGAGACACAACCTAGAGGCTCTCGAGGAGGTTGTTAGATTTATCTATGACAATATCCAGTATGCTGAGTTTAATACCAAGTCAGACTACTGTCATGTATGTGATTATGACGGCGAGATAATTATTAATGATAATAACGAGTGGGAGTGTCCACAGTGCGGTAACAAGGAGCATTCTAAGATGAATGTTACAAGAAGAACCTGTGGTTACCTTGGTGAAAACTTCTGGAACGTTGGAAAAACCAAGGAGATTAAGCAGCGTACTCTTCACCTGTAAATTAGATTTTGACTTTAGTGGAGTAGGTTAACACCTACTCCATTAACATAATATGATGGAGTTTATACAATGAATTATGCAGATATAAAAACAATCGATGTGGCCAACGGACCAGGAGTTAGAGTTTCCCTCTTTGTGTCAGGCTGTAGCCATCACTGCGAGGACTGTTTTAACAAGGAAACATGGGATTTCCATTTTGGTCAATTATTTGGAGAAAAGGAAATTGATACCATTATTGAATACATGTCCCAAGACCATATAAAAGGTTTTTCTCTCCTGGGAGGTGAACCCTTTGAATTTACTAACCAACAGGGAATTCTTCCTTTGCTTCGCAGAATTAAAGAGGTTTATCCAGACAAAGATATATGGTGCTGGACAGGGTACCTATTTGATACAGAAATACGGGATAACATGATGACAAAATGGCCAGAGACCAAGGAAATTCTTAGTTATATAGATGTGTTAGTTGACGGCAGATTTGAAAAGGACAAGAAGAATTTATCACTTCGTTTTAGAGGTTCCTCTAATCAAAGAATTATTGATGTAAAGAAATCTTTGGATTCAGGAGATGTAGTGCTTTGGAATGAAGCTGATACCATATAGAATATAAAACACAGAAAGGTAAAATAAATGATTACAAATATTCCAGTTAATATAAAGAAATTAAAAGATGATGCTATTATCCCTACCTACGGTTCAGAGTTTGCTGCAGGAGCAGACCTTTATGCATGTATTCCTGAACCAATTATTATACAGCCTGGTGAGACAGCATTTATCCCTACAGGTCTTGCCATGGAGCTACCTATAGGCTACGCAGGTCTTATCTATGCCAGAAGTGGTTTAGCTTGTAAGAAAGGCTTAGCACCAGCTAATAAAGTAGGAGTTATCGATTCTGACTATCGTGGAGAGGTAATGGTAGCTCTTCATAATCACTCAAACCAAATGGTTGAAGTTGCCATAGGAGAGCGAATTGCTCAGTTTGTTATTACACCATATATTGCAGCGGTATTCAACACCGTTGACAATCTAGATGAGACTACCCGCGGAGCCGGAGGTTTCGGCTCCACTGGAAGTCACTAAAAAACAGGATGTGCATCCTAAATTGATTAAAGATGCACATCCTATTTTTTACTTAAATGTTATTTTATTATACACTTCCATATCCACAGATTTTTCATAAGAAAAATCATTGTCAATGGTCATTCGCCATGCAGTAAGATGGTTATCCATAGCCTCTACCATCATTTCTTCTCTAATAATTTCCTTCCTGGAATTAGTTGCCTTTTGGTCCGTTAAGGCTATCATCTGAAATACATGGTATCCATACTCAGTCTCAATTACTGTGGAGTAGTCTCCATTTTTCATAGAGTACAGTAGATTATACACGTCCTCTCCATAGGTTTCATATATGGCCTCCGGAGAAAGAGTTTGCTCCTTTGCATTCTCAAGATTGTAATACTCTGCCAAGGTCTCAATATTTCCTGCTTCACGGTCTCCATCTATAGATGACGTTGCTAGAGCACTACAGGCTTGAAGTGCATTCTGGTACTGAATTGCCTTATCCTCTGCCGAATATGGTGTTATCACCCCATTATCATCTATAGTATAACATTGAAAATACATATCATAAAAGGTAGTCATTCTAGCCTTCTCATCAGATACCTCTATAGGAGTATCCTTCAAAACCTTTTCCTTAACCTTCCTTGCAATGGTATTTTCCTCCATGACCTTATATACCTTGTCATAGTTTAATTCCATGTCAGCTATATCTTGATCAGTTAATCCCTCATAGAAAACTGTTGCTTCATTAGTGATATTATTTTTCTCCACATCAGAAAGTTCTATTTTATACTCGCCAGCATGAGCAACTAACGTCTTAACTCGTACTATTTCCTCAACGATTTCTTCTTTTACCACATCAGTCATAGGTATTTTTTCTCCGTCCTTACCGTCAAGGTTTAAAGACCATACATCCTCGCCATACTGTCTCACATATCTTTCCCCAACAGTCTTAGAGTAAATGTACACCTCGCCTAAGGTTACAATATTGTCTCCGTATTGGAAAACAACTGTAGCATTGGCATCTACCTTCTCCTGTTTTTTATCTTTATTGCAACCTGAAAGCACCAAAAGTAGTACCATCATAAGCGCTACTATTCTAATGTACCTTCTGGACACAAATCCCTTATTCATGATTCGTCCTCCTTAATATCTTCCTTTGCATCAGTCTGAGTAAGAGTAAGCATTCTCTCTAACGTATCACCTACAAGCTCTAACAGTTCATCCTGCTCCTTAACAGCAGTCTTTAATCTAAAGCCACCCTGAGGACCTCCAACAAACCTTAGCTTGCCATCAAAGGTTTTCATGAAAGCATCCAAAAGATTAACATCAAGTGGTGCCTCCTGCCAAAGCTTAAAGCTTAGCTCACCACCAACAAGCTTTACTTCTGTAACATATGCACTGTGAGCAAGAGCCTTTAGACACGCAACCTTAAGAAGTCTCATAAAAGTCTTTGGTACTTCACCAAATCGGTCTTTTACCTCCTCAAGAATAGAGTCCGCCCCTTCCTGACTTTCTATTTTAGAGATTCTCTTATATAAGTCAAGCTTTAAGTACTCATTTTTCACATAATTTTCAGGAATATGAGCATCCACAGGCAAATCTATGGAGGATGAAAAGTCTGCCTTTTCTCCCTGACCTGACAGCTTCTTTATAGCATTTCCAAGCATCTTGCAGTATAAATCATAGCCCACTGCCTCTATGTTTCCAGACTGCTCCTGGCCTAGCAGGTTACCTGCTCCTCTGATTTCCAAATCTCTCATAGAAATCTTGTAGCCTGAGCCAAGGTCAGTAAACTCTCTTATGGCTTTAAGCCTCTTCTCCGCAGTTTCCTTTATAAGCCTATCCCTCTTGTACATAAGAAATGCATAGGCGCTTCTGTTAGATCTTCCTACACGACCTCTAAGCTGGTACAGCTGTGATAATCCAAACTTGTCTGCATCATGAATAATAATGGTATTAACATTAGGAATATCAAGACCTGTCTCTATAATAGTGGTGGACACCAGCACATCTATCTCCTTCTTAATAAACCGATGCATAATATCCTCTAGCTCTCTCTCATTCATCTTTCCATGTGCAAACTCAATCTTAGCATCAGGAAGTACACCTCTAAGCTCAGTAGCTATATCTGCAATAGTATTTACACGATTATATACATAGTACACCTGTCCATTTCTGTTAAGCTCTCTATTAATAGCTTCCTTAACCAGACCAAGGTCATATTCCATAACATAGGTCTGAATAGGCAACCTATCCACTGGTGCCTCTTCCAGTAAGCTGATATCACGAAGCCCAACCATGCTCATATGAAGGGTTCTTGGAATTGGTGTTGCAGTAAGGGTAAGCACATCTACAGTCTTCTTCATCTGCTTTATCTGTTCCTTGTGCTTTACACCAAAGCGCTGCTCCTCGTCAATAATAAGCAAACCAAGATTCTTAAATACCACATCCTTAGAGAGTATTCTATGGGTACCAATAATAATATCTACAATACCCTCCTTAAGCTGCTTTAGAGCCTCAGTTATCTCTTTTCTAGTACAAAAACGTGACAGCATTCTAATATTAATAGGGAAATCCTTCATTCTATCACAGAAGGTATTGTAATGCTGTTCTGCTAATATAGTAGTAGGCACAAGATATGCCACCTGTTTGTTATCCTGTACAGCCTTAAATGCTGCTCTTATAGCCACCTCAGTCTTGCCAAAGCCCACATCTCCGCATACAAGTCTATCCATAATCTTGTCGCTTTCCATATCCTGCTTGGTCTCATCAATAGCTTTCTGCTGGTCTAAGGTTTCCTCATAAGGGAACATTTCCTCAAATTCCCTCTGCCAAATGGAGTCCTCAGAATAGGAAAATCCTCTGCTGGACTCTCTTATGGCATACAAATTAATAAGCTCCTGGGCAATGTCGTCCACATGCTCTCTAACCCTCTGTCTAACCTTCTGCCATTCTGAACCACCCAGCTTATTAAGCTTTGGTTTAGCCCCCTCCTTACCGGAGAATTTGCCTATCATATCAAGCTGTTCAACTGGAATAAAAAGCTGGCTACCCTTCTCATATTCTATGGTAATATAATCCTTAAGTCTTCCATCGGTTTCTACACCCTGAATTCCCTTATATATACCAATTCCGTGATTTTGGTGAACCACATAATCTCCTACAGATACATCTGCAAAGCTGTTAATCTTATCTCCATGAAACTTAGGGAGTCGCTTTCTCTTCTTAAGCTCCTTATCAGTAAATATATCCCCCTCACCTATAACTATAAGCTTAGCCTCAGGAATTTCAAAACCTGCCTCAATTCTTCCCACAGTGACCATAACCTCTGTAGGTGTCATTACTCTATCTGTATTCTCTGAAAAATATACCTCTAAATCGTAATCTCTCAAATCACCAGCAAGTCTCTTACCTCTAGTTCCTGAAGGAGAAAGAATTACTGTTTTGTAACCTTTTTTTCTAAATCCGGCAATATCCTTAGCCAGAGAATTAATATTATCCTTGTAGCTTATAATGCTTCTAGAATTAATATTTACACTTTCCTTCTCTCCCCAAGCAATTGCCTTCTTGTAGAGAGTTTCCATCAAAATACATTTTCTACCTGCAAGTCTTCCAACTATAGCTTTACCATCATACAAAATATTAGCCTGTGTAGGAAGCACGTAACCTCCCTCCAAACGGTCCTTCATGGACTCTTCTATATGCATGGTATAGGTTATTGCCTTCTCATAAACCTTCTCTGGCTCATCAACAAATATAAAACTCTCCTCTGGAATGTAATCAAGAAATGATACCGTTTCATCATAGAAATATTCCACCAAGCTATCCAAACCTGTTGTAGAATTAAATTCCTTAAGCTCTTCCTTAATATTTTCCACCATTCTTTTTAGTCTGGCATATTGCTCAGTCCTAAATTGCTCCTTCAAAAGCTTTGACTGTTTGTCATACTCCTTTTGAAGCTTCTTTAGACCTTTATCTATCATATCCTCTGTAAGAGACATCTCTACAGCAGGGTAAATGCTTATGCTGTTACATGTCTCTATAGATCTTTGACTTTCCACATCAAACATTCGTATAGAATCTACATCATCTCCCCACAGCTCAACACGATAAGGACACTCTTCAGTAAGCGGGAATATGTCAATTATTCCTCCTCTAACTGAAAACTGTCCTGTTTCCTCTACCATTGATGTTTTCTCATAGCCCAAGCTTACAAGCTGCGCCGATAATTTAGCTATATCTACAGTCTGACCTTGACTGATTTCTATTACATTTCCTGTTATGTGGGACATCCTAGGGAGCTTATCCATTAGACCATCAATTGTAGTCACAATGGTAAGCTGATTTCCCGAAGATATCTCCTTAAATATATCTAATCTGCTCTTTACAGTGGCATTTCCATGAATGTCTGCGTAGTAAAACAGCAAATCCTTTGCAGGATAGTAATGCACTCGTCTGTCATAGAAACGATAGTCCTCCTCTATCTGTCTGGCCCTTCTCTCACTGTGGGTAACAATAAGCTTTACTCTACTATTCTCCCCTAGAGAATCCATAATTAAAGGACTAACTCTTCCATCTATTCCCCATACATTTATGGGAAATACACCCTTATCTATAGCTTCCTTGGCCTGTTTATAACCCTGGTGCTCTTTAAATGCATTCTTAATAGCCTGCATAAAGCTCCTCCCGGTTTAATTAAACCTATTCATTGCCATATCTGCTCCCTCTGTAATAATTGTGGCCACCGCCTTTGTGGCAAGCTCTGCCGCCTCTCTTATTACAGGTTGTTCCTCCTTAGTAAAACGTCCTAGCACGTAGTCTATCAAATCCATTTTAGGTGGTTTCTCTCCTACGCCTACCTTTATTCGGGTAAACTCCTGTGTTCCCAGATGAGCTATAATATTCTTTATTCCATTATGCCCTCCAGCACTACCCTTTTTTCTTATTCTGAGCTTTCCAACATCCAGACTTATATCATCATATATTACAATCAAGTCTGTCTCATCACACTTATAATAATCTAAAAGCTCTCTAACACTTTCTCCACTAAGATTCATAAATGTCTGAGGCATAGCAAGAATTACCTTCTCACCCTCAATTATACCCTTACCTATCAGTGCCTTATGCTTCTTAGTATCTACCGCGATGCCATAAGCGTCGCTTATATTATATATTACTGAAAAACCTACGTTATGTCTTGTACCTGCGTACTTATCTGTGGGATTTCCTAACCCGACTATTATCTTCATAAATATGCTCCTTTTTATCAAAAATCTAGCCCATTACACAAATCTCTCAGGCAAGCATATTCGTACAAATTATCTATTGATCATAATTTCTTCTGCTTCCTGAAGCTGGGCAATGGTATTAACGCCCTTTATCTCATTAACCTTTTCGCCTGTCACTGGCATGGCTGAAGATTTAAGTCCAATCTTCTTAATCAACGCAATAGTGTCAGTTAAGTAATATTCTCCAGCCGCATTATCATTGCTTAAAAGCTCTAAGCTTGCTGACAATGCTTCTGAGTTAAATATATACATTCCTGAATTAATCTCATTGACAAGAAGCTCCTCTTCGCTGCCATCCTTTTGCTCTACAATCTTTGTAAAGTTGCCATCGGCATCTCTTATTATTCTTCCATAGCCAGTTGGATCATCTACTATAGCAGAAAGAACTGTTACACCATTTGCTTCCTTTCTATGAGTGTCCACAAGGGCTTTAAGTGTCTCTCCTGTAATAAGAGGAGTATCTCCACACAAAACTATAGTATCCCCTTCTGTGCCAATAAAGTCCTTGGCACATTTTACTGCATGTCCTGTGCCAAGCTGTTCAGTCTGCTCTGCATAATCCACAATATCATATATTGCAGACTTTACTTCTCCTGCCTTGTATCCAACTATAACACATACATCTAAGGCTCCTGCATCCTTTGCTGCCTTAATTACATAATGCACCATTGGTTGCTCTAAGCACTTATGTACAACCTTTGGTAACTCCGAATTCATTCTTGTCCCCTTGCCAGCTGCCAAAATAACCGCCTTTAACTTATTCATAACATTTCTTTCCTTTCTTTTTAGCCTATTTTAAACCTGTCTTTATTTTCTCAGTAAGCTGATTAGCATCCTCTTGTGTGTTTTGTAATATATATAATTTATTCTCATATGGCGTTTCATAAACAGCCACACTTGTCTCAAAATAATTATTGATATGTAAGGATAACACAACTGGGCTTTCACTGTTAGCTCCCATGGTAGCTTTAGTTAATATTTCTCCACCATAGTCATTATACTCAATGACTGTATAATACTTCATCCCCTCTGTAGTTTCCTCAGAGTAAGCATATACATCATTGACATATTCATTATCTAGTATTGTATTGCCTGCTCTGTCCTGTATAGCAATATTTCTATTGTTAAAATTAATATGTCCAGTATACTGAGTCTCATCTATTTCGTTGGTGTAAATATATAACTCCTCTCTGACTAGGTTTTCTATTCGATCATAGGCTCTTACAAACTGCCTATTTGACACACTTATTCCACCTGTTTTATTAGTACCATTAGCCGAATAAATTGTCATATACTTTACTGTGCCTGATATTCCGTCCTTATTGCCTACATCCTCCCTAAGGTTATATAAGTCCTCTGCAATAATAAGTCCCTTTATCTCCTCTATCTCCTCTGGAGTTAATTGTAGTGTCATCTCCGGAATGCCCTCTGCACCAAACCATCTGACAAAGTCACTGGCGTATATTTTAACAGTTCCATCCACATATATCATTATGTTTGTAGTATAAATTTCGTAGGTTTCAACTCCACCCTTTGGTGTACTGGTAAGAAGAATAAGCTCATTATCACCAGCAACAAACTCCTTACTTTTTTCCTTGCATCCACCAAACATCAAAGTCAAGCAAAGCATTAAAACCACAGCAATATATCTTTTCAAATCACACCTCACATCGTTAAATCACTTATATAAAATCATAGATATTTAATTATAACATATGAAATTATTTTTTCCAAGAAAAAGTGACTCCAGGATACTATGGTACCCTGGAGTCACATTTACCCTTAGAGCTACACTGCTTGGCATAAGGACAACCTATACAGGTTTCTCCACGTTTTTTTGCCTTGTATAGATATAGGGATATAGCTCCCACTATTAAAATTACGATTAAAATTATTGCTACATCTACCATAATTATTTACTAATTGCATACTCCTTCTTTAACTGCTTATTTGTATTATTAATAAGTGCTATAACAATTGCCACCATGATAACAATTGCCACTAAACCTGCAATTGCCGGACCAGCTGCAAGTGAAGCTGCATCTGTAACAAGTGTACCAATTGTATATACAAGATATGCTACTGTGAAACCAACTCCAAGCTGAAGTCCGATTCCGCCCCATATCCACTTTGCACTCTTCATCTCTGAATTCATAGCGCCAATAGCCGCAAAACACGGTGGAGAATATAGGTTGAACATCATATATGCAAGAGCTGCAACCTTAGTGATGGCCATAACACCGGCAACCTCAGCTCCAGAACCCTCCATCATAGCAAGCTCCTCAGTATCGATAAGGTTATCAAGTCCCACGAAGCAAACTGCAAGGGTACCAACTACATTTTCCTTAGCAATAAAGCCTGTTATTGCTGCCGCTGCTAACTCCCAGCTAAGTACACCTACAAATGGTACAAGTATGTACGCAAATGGTCCTGCGATAGAAGCAAGGATTGACTCATCAGCTGATGCAGCCTCCTTAAAGCTCCAATTAAAGGTCTGCATAATCTGCACTGCTGTGTTGCAAAGTAAGATAATAGTAGCAGCCTTTACGATATATGCCCAACCACGGCTACACATTGACTTAAATGCCCCCAAGAGGCTTGGTGCCTTGTACTCTGGAAGCTCTATAATAAAGAATGACTTTCTAGCCTTGTATCCTGCAATCTTGTTAACAAGTAATGCTGAAAGGAAGATAAGTAAGATACCTACGAAGTAAGCTACTGTACTTACCCAACCAGCACCATCGAAGAAAGCGCCAGCGAAAAGTGCAATAACCGGTACCTTAGCACCACATGGCATAAATGGAGCGATCATAGCTGTTGCTCTTCTCTCTCTCTCGTTACGGATTGTACGGCTTGCCATAATACCAGGGACTGCACAACCGATAGTGATAACAAAAGGAATAACTGACTTTCCTGAAAGACCAACCTTCTTAAAGATTGGATCAAGTACTACTGCCACACGTGACATATATCCACAATCCTCTAATAAAGCGATGAGGAAGTACATAACCATAACCAGTGGAAGGAATCCAATAACTGCGATTACACCACCAATAACACCATCGATTAAGAGAGCGTAAAGAAGTGGTGACGCATCACCAACCTTGTCTCCTACCCATCCTTGGAATGACTCTAACCATGCCACCAATGTATCTGCGATAAATGGTCCAACCCATGCCTGAGATATCTGGAACACTAAGTACATAACTACTGCAAATATAGGAATACCTAGCCATTTATTAGTAAGTACATTATCAAGCTTATCACCGAAGTTTTTATCCTTAGTCAAAACCTTACGAGTCTCTACATCCTTAACAATAGCATTTACAAAATCAAAACGCTTTCTATCAGCAGCCTCAACAGCAGCCTTATCTGTAAGATCAACATCGCCCTGTATATATGGTGCCTTCTGAGAAGTACCCTTTAGCTCTACAGCCTTAGCAATAAGCTCCTTATGGCCCTCTCCAGTAGTTGATGTAGTAGGTATTACAGGACAACCAAGCTTCTCTGACAAGGTATCCGCATCAATTATAGTCTCCTTGGACTCATTAACATCACTCTTGTTAAGAGCTACAACCATAGGAATACCAAGCTCTAATAACTGAGTTGTAAAGAATAAGCTTCTGCTAAGATTAGTACCATCTACTATATTAATGATAACATCAGGATTATCCTCCTTAACATAGCTACTTGTAACACTTTCCTCAGATGTAAAAGGTGACATGGAGTAAGCCCCTGGAAGGTCTACTGCCACAAGCTCCTCACCTGCCTCATAAAGACTCTTCTTAATAGGGCTTTCTTTCTTATCTACGGTAACACCAGCCCAGTTACCAACACGCTCATTCTTGCCAGTAATTGCATTGTATAACGTAGTCTTACCGCTATTTGGATTACCTGTTAAAGCAATTCTCATTGTTTTTTCCTCCTAAAATATATAATAAAGTGAAAATAATTACTTACTATCGATAATATGTTAGTTTCTCCTAACTCATTACCCAAAAAAATTTTGGTTTCGTAATAATAGCATTTTACCGAACTATTATTGCAGACGCTAACTGAATATCAATATTATATCTGGCATCCTTGATAGAAACTGTAAGGTTCTTCTTCCTTTTGGCCACAACTGTGATACTTTCACCGCTATAACAACCCAAAGAGAACAAAAATGCATTCAATTCCTCATCATCAGTCAAAATTTCTTCGATAATATAATCTTTTCCTTCTAATGCCTCAGCTAAACTCATACTTTCACCTCTAAGTTTGTAGTTATCCTTGCCTAACCACCGTTACAATATCACCACTGGGAAACTTTGTCAAGTGTAAATTAAGTTTTAGTAGGAAATTTTTTCAATTTATGCTATACTTTTTAAAGCTATATAATATACCAATTTACGATAAGGTGGGGATTTATAATGAAGATACAGGAATCAGCTGAGGATTACTTAGAAGCCATACTTCACCTCAGTAAAAAATTAGAATTTGTTCGCTCTATAGATGTGGTTCACCACTTAGGCTACTCTAAGCCAAGCGTTAGTGTATACCTTAAAAACCTTAGAATCAACGGTTATATCAATGTGGACTCAGAGGGTCACATTACCCTTACCAATACTGGTATGGAGATTGCCAGTCGTATAGATGAGCGCCATGAGATGCTGGCTCAGATTCTTATGAAGCTGGGAGTTAGCAGGGATGTTGCCTACGAGGACGCATGTGGTATGGAGCATCATATTAGTGATGAAAGCTTTAATGCAATTAAATCCTACTTTGAAAAGCTTTCATAGATAATTAAAAATGTAATGACCTCTTGTGAGCATCACCCTATGAGAGGTCATTTTTATGCCTTATTTTATATTCAAAAAGGAGTTTCATATGAGCAAAATATTAAGCTTTATAAAGAATGAAATAGTTTTTTCCATAGCTATGGTGCTAGCCATTATATCCTCATTTATAGTGCCACCTTCAAAAGCGTACATAGAATACATAGATTTTAGAACCCTAGCACTGTTACTGGGACTTATGCTGGTGGTTCAAGGTTTAAAAAGCTGTGGATTATTCGACTCCTTAGTTGCAACCCTGGTAAAAAAGGTTAGCTCTAAGCGCTCACTGGCACTTATGCTGGTTAGTCTCTGTTTCTTTGGAAGTATGCTTATAACAAATGATGTTGCCCTAATCACCTTTGTTCCCTTCACCATAATGGTTTTGGCACTTTGTGATGATTCTAAGTATAGCATATACCTTATTGTATTAGAAACTGTGGCAGCAAATCTAGGAAGTATGTTTACTCCTATAGGTAACCCTCAAAACCTATACTTATACTCAATATCAGGTATGAGCATGGGAGAGTTCTTAAAGCTAATGTTCCCATACACTGCCCTATCCTTTGTATTACTTGTAATAGCCATATACTTCGTGGACAATGAGCCCTTCGGTGGTTCTAGAAGCCATTTCCCTGAGGGTAACATATCCAAAGCTCCACTTGTAATATACATAGCTTTGTTCCTACTTTGCATACTTACAGTGCTTTATGTAGTGGACTATAGGATAATGCTTGCTGTGGTTATAGTTACAATCTTTATAATGAACAAACAGCTATTGCTTAAGGCTGATTATATTCTATTACTTACCTTTATTGCATTCTTTGTATTCATAGGAAATATGAAGAACATTCAGGTAATAAGCGATTTCTTGGGTTCTGTGGTAAATAACCGAGAGGTATATGTTTCAGTAGCTGCCAGCCAGCTTGTTAGCAATGTACCTGCTGCCATGCTTTTATCTGGCTTCACCACTAATTACCAACGCCTAATAATAGGCACAAATATAGGTGGACTTGGAACCATTATAGCCTCTATGGCCAGCCTAATCTCATACAAATTCTATTGCAAAATAAGTGGTAGCAACCAGAAAATGTATATGATGAAATTTACAGTAGTTAACCTTTTATTCTTGGCAATATTATTATGCTTCTATATGATATAAAAAACAAGGATGAGTAATGTACTCATCCTTGCTTTTTATTACTGCACAACTCTCTCAAAATCGCTAGCTGGGTGCTTACACCATGGACAGATAAAATCGTCTGGTATTGGATCACCCTCGTATATATATCCGCATATTTTACATTTCCATATTACCTTACCCTCTGGAGTAGTACCTATCTGCTCCACCTGAGTTTTAATATGCTGATGATAATATGCATAGGTTGCAGAAGGAACATCATTTATAATTTTTCCATCAGTTACCTCACAGATAAACAAAGTGTGGGTTCCAAGATCCACTGTTTCTTTTACCTTACAAGAAATATAAGAATTCACGCCCTTAGCAATATACATAATTCCATTAGCGCTTCTCTTACAGGAATCTAAGTTTTCCTTCATCCACTCTCCTGAAGCTGGAGAGAATTTATCCACTTCTCTTCCTGACTGAAATCCAAAATGCTTAATCATATCAAACTCACAATCCTCATTGATAACAGATACATTAAACATACCTGTTCTAAGTATCATATCATGAGTGTAATTGCTCTTGTTCAGTGCTACAGACACCACATTAGGCGTAGTCGTAAGCTGAGTAGTGGTGTTGATAATGCAACCATTATCCTTGTCACCCTCCTTAGCAGTACATACAAAGATTCCATAGCTTAAATTGTTCATTACTTTTGCATCCATAATGCTCCTCCTTCTCCTTAGGGATATGAAAGATTATCCCCTTCATTACATTTATACATACATTACACTTATCCAAGCGCCACATCAAGTATCATCATAATCACAAAGCCTATAGCAAAGCCTATGGTTCCAATGTTTGAGTGCTCTCCCACGGCTGATTCCGGTATAAGCTCCTCCACAACAACATATATCATGGCTCCTGCAGCAAAGGCCAATAGATATGGCATTGCACCTATAAGGTATGTGGATAACAGTATAGTAATGATCGCCCCTATAGGTTCAACTACACCAGATAAGCTTCCATACAAAAATGCTTTCTTCTTACCCTCGCCAGCAGCGCATACAGGCATAGAAATTATGGCTCCCTCTGGGAAATTCTGTATGGCTATACCTATTGTAAGTGCCATAGCACCCATAAAGGTTATATTGGCCTCACCAGATAGCATTCCTGCAAATGTAACACCCACAGCCATTCCCTCTGGAATATTATGTAAGGTTACTGCAAGTATAAGCATGGTTGATTTCTTAAGATTAACTTTAGGCCCCTCCGCCTGCTCATCAGCAAGATGTAAATGTGGAATCAATTTATCCAGTAATAATAAGAATATTACACCTAACAATAATCCAACTGCCGCTGGTACAAAGGATTTTTTACCCATTCCACTGGCTTCGGCCATATTAATAGCTGGAATAAGCAAGGACCATACTGAAGCAGCAATCATAACTCCGGCTGCAAAACCGGAAAGAGCCTTTTGCACCTTATCATTAAGGGCTCCCTTCATAAAGAACACACAGGCCGAGCCTAGCATAGTTCCAAGAAATGGTACCCATATTGCAATTAAAACCTCTCTCATTTTATCCCTCCTCTTTTTTAGGATTAAATAATTATCTCCGCAAATAGTGCCATACTTGAAATTATATTTCTTACCTATAGCACTATATTATCATATGCAAATTTTGGAATTTGTTGCATTTGGTTGATAAAACTATAATATCATCAAATAAATTTAATGTCTATAGATAAAATGATAATAATTATCACTTTTATTAATTATAAAAATTAGACACAATCCTAAAAAAGATTGTGTCTAACTATATTATTTCTCTATATAAGCTCTTGAATCCTTAGAGGTGATTCCAGCATATGCTGTAGTAGGCGCCTGTCCCTTAGGCATAATAACAATCTGTATTCCCTCAAGTCTTTTTGAGTGTCCTGCTGTTCCTGCCGGTGCACCATTAGACGCCCAACCAAGCCAACCAAAGGCCTCAGCATGAACTCTATAGTAGATATCATAATGCTCTGCCATCTCACCTGTAAGAGTAATGCATATAGCCTCAAGTCTCTTAGACTCTCCAGAAGTTCCTGCCATAGCACCATTTTGTCTCCAGGTTGCAGGGTTACTTAGGTCTGTTCCCTGCCAAGCGTATTTTTCCACGTGAGTGGTGTATGCTATTCCACCCTCA
>JAFWZV010000018.1 GCA_017517305.1 Lachnospiraceae bacterium
AAAACAGGAAACCCTTATAAATTAAGGGTTTCCTTAGCTTCTTAGAATAACTTCTTGATTGAACCAAGCATATCTCCAGCTTTATCAGCTGACATTTTTGCTTTAACTCCATCGATAATCTTTTCTACAGCGTCATCTGGTAAATCTTTACCTATTACCTTCTCAACTGCTTTGATAGGATCTGACTTAAAATCCTTCATAAGGTTTTCGTCCTTTGTGATTTTCTCTACAGTGTCTTTAATCTGATCAATAACTCCCATAATACGTCTCCTCTAATATGTAGTGTAGTGTTTTTTACTGTCTCTCTCCAGAGACTCTATAGGGGAATAATAGCATTTTTTTAATTCTATTACAAGAAAAACAAACTATATCTTGTTGGATTAGGTGGAAAAAACTCAATATTTTGGAAATATAACACAAAATATAGTAAATTTATGCTAAAACACTTGAATGTTTATTGGAAATATAATATACTTAACTTGATTTTTTGGATTTTTTACTCAGGTAAAAAAGGAGGACTAAGCTATGGTTGATGTAGTGTGGAAGGATAGAAAGAGAATAATATTTGGTTTACCATGGACCTTTACTAAGTATGGTTTATCTGAAGATAGATTATTTATAGAGACAGGAATTCTTAATTTGAATGAGAATGAGGTTCGTCTTTATAGAATTATGGATGTTTCTCTGACTAGAAAGCTTTGGCAGAGATTGTTTGGACTTGGTACAATTACTTGTCATTCATCCGATAAGTCAATGGGGACTTTTGAGATTAAGAATATAAAGAAGCCTAGTGAAGTTAAGGAACTGATTTCCTCATATGTTGAAGAGGAACGTTCTAGAAAGAAAGTATCTAGCAAGGAATTCCTTGTGGATGATGAAGGCTTTGATGAAGATGGAATGGATGAGATGTAAAAGGAGAAATACATTTAGAGGAGGGGTAATATGAAAACTTGTCATGTGTGCGGATGTGAAGTAGATGATAGAGAGTTAGTATGTCCGGATTGTGGCGCAACTGTTGTAAAGCATAGTGGATCTTTATCCATTAAGAGTGCGGAGGAATCTAAGAAGAAGCTTAATCCTATGGGAATGACTGTTAGTACAGGATCAGGCCTTACAGATATTCTTAGAAATGAATCAGAATTTGACAGTGTTGATGTTGATGATGATTATTTTGGTGGTTCTATTCCTCTTAGTATGGCTAAGACAGTTATTGAGGATGATGGCAAGAAGAAGAGTGATGTGGGCAAGGTTTTTGCTACAGTAATAAAGATTATTATTTTTGCTGCTATAGCATATGGTATATATTGGTTTGTAGTTAATGTTGCTCTTAAGCGAGATACTGTAGAGACTCACGAGGAAGCTATAAGCATATATGTTACTGCGGTAAATGAAGCTGATGAGGATATGATGCTAAAGATAATACCATCATATTTGAATGATCCAAGTGCACCAGCTAAGAATATTCTTGAAGAGTTAAAGAATGTAAACATTAAGAGATACGACATAATTAAGGTAACAGATCTTAATAGTAGTGAGATTTCTGCATTGCAGGAGAAAATCAAGCTTGCTACAACAAAAACTGCTAATATTAAAGAAGCAGTAGTGGTAAAGGTTCGCTTCTATGGTACAACTCTTAATGCTTCAGGACAGACAGTTGAGAAGAATTCAGAGGTAGATCTTACACTTATTAAGGTTAAGGATAATTGGTTGATAGAAACTGAGTCCTATGAGGTACCAGACATCAAATAAACTAATTATGAGCCATTAGCTTATTGCTAATGGCTCTATTTTTATGTTAATTTATACATTTTCACCTATTTTGGTTACACCTACATATATTTGAGAGATTTTATACCAGGTTGGGTAGTCTACGATGCCAGATGCAGGCAGGTTAAATATTTCTTGGAAGCTTCGAACTGCATTTGCTGTATTGTTACCAAAGATTCCATCAACTGAGACAGTGGGAAGTGCAGGATAGTTTCTTGCAATTCGGTTTAACTGCTCTTGTATGGTTATAACAGGATCCCCTGTTGAGCCAATTGTAAGATTATAGCCTGGATAGGAGGCAGGTATGCCGGATATTATTTCCGCATTATTGATGTAAACATCATCACCGTAATAGTATCTCAAAATCTGAATGGCAGATAGACCGTCGTCGCCTAGGGTTTTTGAACCCCATTGTGTCATCCAGTTAGGGCAGGATACACGCTTCCCGTCACAGTATTGTGTTAGAATTGGCTGCTTTACATTAGGTCTTGCGATGAAGCTTCCATATAGACTATCGGCAACTTGAGATATTTTGTTGTAAATGGTTTTGTTATATGTCCATTTGTGATCAAAGGCTGTAGAAGATGTGATTGTAAAATCATATCCTTTGTTTCTGTACCACTCAGTGTATACTCTGTTAAGTGTAAAGGACATTATGGCTAGAATATTAGCCTTAATTGTTTCTTCAGGCCAGGTTGTATAGATTTCGCAGCTGGCTACATTTTTTATGTAGTCTAGATAAGGGACGAAATAATTTGTGGCTGTATCGTCTGAAGGGACACCGTCGTGTACAACTATGGTTTCGGGAACAACCACTCTGCTTAAAACTATTTCGCCACTACTATTTGTATCTTTTATCTCGGATTCTGCGATTTTTGGTGGAAAGAATTCCCATAAGGTATGGCCAGGTATGACTGTTGGGCTATAGATAGGTGAAGATATAGCAGGAGAGAGGCGAACCTGTTGTACTGCTGGTTGTCCTGAGAAAATCTGTATATTTGTGATGATTTCTTCGTCGTAATCATCAGCAAAAACCTTTACATTATATTCTGAGTATGGTTGGTTATCTGTAGGGGACATGCTGTATTCTAATGGAGGTGCCTGTAAGCTTATGGATGGAGTATTTCCACTAGAATCTGTAGTTAATTCTTCTATCACTATGTCTGGTTCACCAGAGCTTGCTATCTGAATTCTGGCATTTGGGATAGGAGTATAACCTGTATTTGTTACAACGGATATTCTTAGAGAGCCAAAGTCAGTTCCAGATATGGTTGTATTATTGTCCATAATAATCCTCATAATGGTTTTTGTTAATTATATTTCTATAGGAATAAAAAAATGAGTAATATTATTTTTATAAACAAAAAATATGTCAAGAAAAAATGCTTGACATACATATTTTGCTGTTGTATTATACTAGAGGTGTGTAAAGGGAATTGACTTTACGTGTGTTAAATAGGTGGTGTTATTATGGAGAAGATAGTAAGACAGTCTTTGCTGTATGATTTTTACGGTGAGCTACTTACAGACCATCAGAAAAATATATATGAAGAAGTGGTTATGAACGATATGTCCTACTCTGAGATAGGTCGAATATATGGTATTTCCAGACAGGGTGCATATGATTTGATTAAAAGGTGTGACAAGATATTAGAGGACTACGAAGCAAAGCTAAAGCTTGTGGAGAAGTTTGTTAATGCCAGAGAGAAGATAGCCACTATGAAGTCCAATATTATCAAGCTAAAGAGTGATAATAAGGATAGTGAATTAGAGAAATTGATTGAAGAAATTGATATAGAAACAGCCAAATTGTTGGAAGAGTTTTAGAGTATTAATGGGGGATATGCATGGCATTTGATAGCTTAACAGACAAATTGCAAAATGTATTTAAAAAGCTTAAGAGCAAGGGTATGCTTACTGAGGCTGACGTTAAGGAGGCTATGAAGGAGGTTAAGCGTGCGCTTCTTGAGGCGGATGTAAACTTTAAGGTTGTAAAGCAGTTTATTAATTCCGTAAGTGAGAGAGCTGTTGGTGAGGAGGTTCTTAAGGGACTGAATCCAGGACAGATGGTTATAAAGATAGTTAAGGAAGAGATGGATAAGCTGATGGGTTCTGAGACTACAGAGCTTAAGCTACTTCCTTCCAATGAAGTCACAGTTATTATGATGTGTGGTCTTCAGGGTGCAGGTAAGACAACTACCGTTGCAAAGCTTGCAGGTAAATTTAAGAATAAAGGTAAGAAACCACTTCTTGTAGCCTGTGATATATATAGACCTGCAGCTATTAAGCAGCTGGAGATTAACGGTGAGAAGGTTGGCGTTCCTGTATTTACTATGGGTGATGGTCATAAGCCAGTTAATATAGCTAAGGCGGCTATAGAGCATGCCTCTAAGAATGGAATCAATCTTGTATTTATAGATACAGCAGGACGTCTTCATGTAGATGAGGATATGATGGCTGAGCTTCAGGAAATTAAAGAAAATGTTGCTGTAACCTACACATTACTTACAGTAGATGCTATGACTGGTCAGGATGCTGTAAATGTTGCAACTACATTTAATGAAAAAATTGGTATTGATGGTGTTGTACTTACTAAGCTTGATGGTGACACAAGAGGTGGTGCTGCACTTTCTATAAAAGCCGTAACAGGCAAGCCTATACTTTATGCTGGTATGGGTGAAAAACTAGAGGATTTGGAGCAATTCCATCCATCACGTATGGCAAGTAGAATTCTTGGCATGGGAGATGTGGAGAGCCTTATTGAGAAGGCACAGAGTGCCATCGATGAGGAGAAGGCTAAGGAGATGGAACAGAAGATGCGTAAGGCATCCTTTGACTTTAACGATTTCCTTGAACAGATGGAGCAGATGGAGAAGATGGGTGGTATAGGAGATATGCTCAGTATGCTGCCTGGTTTCAGCTCTAATAAGCAGCTTAAGAATGTGGAGATAGATGATGACGCTATGAAGATGCCTAAGGCAATCATTCAGTCTATGACTATGAAGGAGAGAACTAATCCGGATATTATCAATCCTAGTCGTAAGAAGAGAATTGCAGATGGTGCAGGAGTTCAGATAGCGGATGTTAACAGACTTCTTAAGCAGTTCGAGCAGTCCAAGAAGATGATGAAGCAAATGTCTGGAATGTTCGGAGGTAAGAAAAGAGGAGGCTTTAAGCTTCCGTTTGGATTTTGATAATAGGTTTACTATTATATAGATAAGAATTTTAAGGAGGTGAAAATGACATGGCAGTTAAGATCAGATTAAGAAGAATGGGATATAAGAAGCATCCTTTTTATAGAGTAATCGTTGCTGACTCTAGATCACCTAGAGATGGTAGATTCATCGATGAGATAGGTACTTACGACCCAAATCAGGAGCCAGCTGCAGTTTCAATTGATGCAGAAGCAGCTAAGAAGTGGCTTGCAAATGGTGCTCAGCCAACTGACACAGTTGCTAAGTTATTTAAGCAGGCAGGTATCGAGAAGTAAGACTAGGGAGGTGCTAGTAATGAAAGAATTAGTCGAAATTATTGCAAAATCCCTCGTTGATTGCCCTGATGAAGTTGTTGTAAATGAGACAATCGAGGAAGATACTATTACAATTGAACTTAAGGTTGCACCAGATGATATGGGTAAGGTAATCGGCAAGCAGGGCCGTATTGCCAAGTCTATTCGTACTGTTGTTAAGGCAGCAGCGTCAAAGGGTGACAAAAAGGTAATTGTAGACATTAAATAATTCTAGAATTCCCCGGTTTTTTAATCGGGGAATTGTTATTTTTAAAGCAAAAGGAGAATGAATGGAAGAATTTTTTAGAATTGGTGTGATTACATCCACACATGGACTTAAGGGAGAGGTTAAAGTATTCCCTACCACAGATGATGTAAATAGATTTAAAAAGCTTAAGAAATGTATACTTAGAACACCTAAGGGTGATATGGAAGTGGAGAAGAATAGCTGTAAATTCTTCAAAAATATGGTAATCCTTTCCTTCAAGGAGTTTAAGGATATTAATGAGATAGAAAAGTACAAAAATTGTGAGTTATATGTAAAAAGAGAGGATGCTATGCCTCTTGATGAGGACGAGTTTTACATTGCAGATGTTATAGGTATGGAGGTCTGGGAGGAGAACAAGAAGCTTGGCGAATTGTATGATGTAATACAAACTGGAGCCAATGATGTGTTCTCCATAAAGCTTCTAGATGGAAAAGAATTACTTATACCTGTAATTAAGCAGTGTGTTATAGATATTGATTATGAAGCAAGAAGGGTAAATGTTAAGCTTATGAAGGGAATGCTTGATTAATGAGATTTCATATAATGACATTATTTCCGGATATGATTATGAATGGGTTAAAGGAAAGTATAACCGGAAGAGCAATTGATAATGGAATATTCTCTGTAAATGCTGTAAATATGAGAGATTTTGCTAATAATAAGTATAATCATGTGGATGATTACACCTATGGTGGTGGAGCCGGTATGCTTATTCAGCCGGGACCAGTTTATGATACCTATCAGTATATTAGAGATGGTTTGCACAAGAATCACAACATTGATCCTGAGAAAAAACTTAGAGTTATATATATGACACCTACAGGAACCCCCTTTAATCAGGCTATGGCAGAAGAATTTGCCAAGGAAGAGGACTTGGTGATTTTGTGTGGTCATTATGAGGGCATAGATGAGAGAGTGTTAGAGGAAATTGTTACAGACAATGTATCTATAGGAGACTTTGTTTTAACAGGTGGAGAGCTTCCTGCCATGATGGTGGTAGATGCTGTGTCCAGACTTATTCCTGGAGTATTAGGGTGTGATGAAAGTGCAATCTATGAGTCCTTCTATGATGGTTTGTTAGAATATCCTCAGTACACTAGACCGCCAGTGTTTATGGGCAAGGAGGTACCTGAGGTACTTACCAGTGGACATCATCAAAATATTGAGTATTGGCGTTTGGAACAATCTCTTAAGAGAACTAAGGAAAGAAGACCTGACTTATATGAAAAATATATAGTTGAACATAAAGATAAGCTGGATAAACTTGTTAAAAAGGGAAAAATCAAGATGTAAGGTTATTCTTGTCTAATAATGCAAAATGTTGTATAATAACTTCATAAAAAACTCGTAAGGAGATTATTATGAAGAAAAAAATATGTGTAGCTTTAACTGGAATTATAATGGCATGCGCTCTTGTTGCATGTGGTAAAGATAAGACAGAAGAAGTAAAGGTTGAAGAGACTAATGTGGTTCAGGAGGATTTGGTAGAGTTTATTAATGAAGAGCTTCCTGCAATTGCAGCAGACAAGAATAATGCATTATCTATATATAATTCGTATTTTACAGGTGGTGATATAGATAACGTAGCTCTTGTAGCAGACCTTAAGAATAATGCTATTCCAAGTATGGAAACATACATTACTAATTTGAATGCTATTGAAACTGAGACCACTGAGGTGGCTGAGATTAAGCAGCTTTATCTTATGGGAGTTCAGAAGCAATATGAAGCCATGAAGATGGTTGTTAATGCTATAGAAAGTGAGATGCCTGATTACTTAGTTCAGGCCGAGGCCCTTATTGTTGAGGCGCAGCTTTATATGAAGGATTATGAGGATAAGGTTGTGGCAATTGCAGCAAGTAACCAGATAACTATAAATAGTGACACAATTTCTTCTGGTGCTGTAGAGGAAGTAACTACAGAACAGGCACAGTAAAAAGATTAAGCGACAACGTTTTTAGGTTTGTCGCTTATTTTTATTAAGAGAGGTGATAGGTTTGGATAAAATGATTGTGGACGGATATAAATTCGCTAGTAGTAGAGATACAAAGCTAGCTATCAAAGAGAAGAATGCTATAGGAAAGCTGCAGGAAAGTATAGATATTAATAATACAGAAAGTGTATATGAAACATACAATAAGCTTGTTTCTAAAAATTATTTTACCACACCTGTAGGCTTGGCCTTTCTTAAAGAGATGAGAGATTATCTAAAGCAATATTATAGCGAAGATGAACTAAAACCAATTAATGTGATTGATAGAACACCGAGAAATGATAATAACGGACATATGGAACTGAATTATAGACAATTTGAGAAGCTGAAGCAGGAGAATGAAAGTCTGAATAATATTAAGCAAAAGCTTATTATAGCTATTGTTGCTATGCTTGTAGTTATTGTTGGTATGGTATTTATTGTTATAACCAATGATAATCTAGGGTATTTTAATGCTGAAGAGAAGGTGCTGAATAAGTATGCAGCGTGGGAGGAACGTCTGTCTGGTTGGGAGGATGAGCTTATTCGAAGAGAGGCAGAGCTTTCAGAACAAGGAAAATAATTTGTGTAAATATTTCACAGATTAAACATAAAGGTAAGGTATAATCGTGTTTAACAATATTTATGGAGGTATGTGAACTATATGGATAGTTTAAAAATATTGGTAGTAGATGATGAAAGTAGAATGAGAAAGCTAGTTAAAGATTTTCTTGTTAAAAGTGGATATACAGTATTAGAAGCAGCGGACGGTGAAGAGGCTGTTGATAAATTTGTTGCAGACAAGGAAATTTCTCTTATTATTATGGATGTTATGATGCCTAAGCTAGATGGATATGAGGCAGCGTCGGAAATAAGAAAGATATCTGATATTCCTATTATCATGCTGACTGCAAAAAGTGATGAGAGAGACGAGCTTAAAGGCTTTGAGATAGGTGTGGATGAGTATATTACAAAGCCATTTAGTCCGAAAATACTTGTTGCCAGAGTTGGAGCTGTTTTGAAACGAAGCAATGTGTCTTCTGATGAGCAAAATCTATCTGTAGGTGGTATCAATATGGATATTGCGGCCCATCAGGTTTCGGTTGATGGAGAACTTATTGAGCTAAGCTATAAGGAGTTTGAGCTTCTTAATTATTTCTTGGTTAATCAGGGAGTGGCCTTATCAAGAGAAAAGATATTAAATAACGTATGGAATTACGATTATTTTGGTGATGCAAGAACTATAGACACTCATGTTAAGAAGCTAAGAAGTAAACTGGGAGCAAAAGGTGAGTATATTAAAACTATATGGGGTATGGGGTATAAGTTTGAGGTATAATGCAAGGTTATATTTTAAAAATGGTTTTTGAGGTTTAGTTAATGAAGATTTCAATAAGAATGAAAATTACATTTATGGTGGTTGCCTTCACGGCCTTTGTAGTTACAGCATCATGGTTTATCTGTAATTACCTGATTAGTGACATTTTTACAAGTAATCTTAAATCCAACTTAAAAACCACCTATGAATCATGTAATAAAATATTTAAGTCCAATGCGCCTTATGCTGATAGTGGTGATTTGTATGGTCAAATAGAAAATCCACTGGAAGCAATTGTAATTATTTACGATCCTGTCAACAAAAGGCTTTTTTCTACTATAAATGATGAAAGCCAGATGATGGACAGTATGAGTAGAATAATTGAAACCTTGAATAAGTCTCAGGATCAATTAAAGCAAAAACCAGGGGATTATACTATTAAGAGAAATCATGATATTTTAATGAATGCAGATTATTATGATTTGACAGGAAGATTAGATAATGGATATATCGTTATTATTAGAACTCCTATAGCTCAGATAGAAAGTCTGATTGTTTTGGTTAATGATGTGTTTAATACAGTAGCTGTTGGTCTTATTATATTTGGATCTGTGTTTATATTAATATTTAGCAATATTTTTTCCTGGCCTATTAAGGTGCTTAGTAATAGTGCAAAAAAGATGGCTAATCTGGATTTCTCCGCTAAGGTGCCAGTTGTTACAAAGGATGAGATTGGTGATTTGGCTTATTCTATGAACGCTTTGTCGGATAGATTGGAGAGAACTATATCAGAGCTAAAAAGTGCTAATATTGAGCTTTCTAAGGATATAGAGAAGAAGACTCAGATAGATGAGATGCGTAGAGAATTTTTGTCACATGTATCTCATGAGCTTAAGACACCTATAGCCCTTATTCAAGGATATGCGGAAGGGTTAAAGGACAATCTGTGTGATGACGAGGAAAGTAGAGAGTTTTACACAGAGGTTATTATTGATGAGTCTATGAAGATGAATACAATGGTTAAGAGACTGCTTACTCTTAATGAGATTGAATTTGGTGGTGTAAAGCTTAATATAGAGCGTTTTGAGTTAGTTGAATTTCTTAAGGAGATTATTTCTACTAAAAGTCTGCTCCTAGGAGATTCAGGAGCTAAGATAATATTTGAGGAGAAAGGCCCTTTATATGTATGGGCTGATGAATACATGATAGAGGAGGTATTTACTAATTACTTAGTAAATGCTATTCACTATGTAAAGCCTGATGGTGAGATAAGAATATATTTTGAAAAGTATCAAAATTTGGTTAGAATTAATGTGTTTAATGAGGGGGAAAATATTGCCCAAGAGGATATTGACAAGATATTCGACAAATTTTATAAAGCTGATAAGGCTAGAACAAGAGAATATGGAGGCAATGGAATAGGTCTATCAATTGTAGCGGCAACTATGGTGGCTCATGGTAAGAACTACGGAGTATATAATATTCCTGATGGAGTTGTATTTTATTTTGATTTAGACGCTAATTTGCCTTGATGGAAACTTAATTTAGTGGTAAAATTACTATATGACTATGTCAAGAGATGGAGGATATCCATGAGAAGGATAAAGCTTTTATGCAGTATAGTGATTTTATCACTTTTTGCTGTTGGATGTACCAAAACAATTGAATTAACAGATGAGGAAAGTAAGCTTGTGGCTGAGTATGCTGCAGAGCTGTTACTAAAGTATGATAGGAACAACGATTCAAAATATTACAATGATGAGTATTCTGATAGGGATCCATATGCTACAACTGAATTTCTGACTACAGAGACACCAGTTACAGAGGAACCGACTACAGAGGCTCCAGTGGTAGAAGAACCTACCACAGAAGCATCAACTCAGACTGCTGTTGATGGTGAAGGTACAGAGTCTTCTGGTGGTGATTTGGAACAGGAGGGAGTTGTAAACTCTAATGTTAATTCTACTGAGGATGTATCAGGAATAGTAGCAGACGCAGATAAAAACTATGATTTGGCTACATTTTTAGAAGAGAATAACGTATCTATTAAGTATGATTATTATATGGTGTTGGATGAGTATCCATCTTATGATAGGGATGGCGTGTTTATAACTATAGAAGCGCCACAGGGGTATAAGCTACTTGTTCTAAAGTTTAAGATTGAGAATAAAACCAACGAGGACCAGTACATAGACTTGTATAGTAAAGATATCGAATACAAAATAATAGTAGATGATAGCAAGAGCGCGAAATCCATGCTGACCATACTTATGGATGATCTCTATACTTATGAGGGAACAATTGCGGGAAGTATGTATAATGAAGCGGTGTTACTGTTTCAGATATCAGATGACATTGCACTTAATATAAAAGATTTAAAGCTAAAGACTATATATAATGGCAATGATGTCATTATTTCATTACAATAGATGAGGAGGTAGAATATATGGATAACAACATTTTATTGGAAAGTGGTAGTAACGAGCTTGAGGTGCTTGAATTTGTGATTAATGGTAATCACTATGGTATTAATGTAGAGAAGGTAAGGGAAATTCTTACTTATCAGGAGATTACACCGGTACCAAATTCTCATCCATGTATTGAGGGTATATTTATGCCTAGAGGTGAGATTATTACAGTTATCGATTTGTTCATGGCCTTAGGGTTTACTAATGATAACAAGAAGAATAATTTCCTCATCGTTACAAATTTTAATAATTTGAATATTGCCTTTGATGTTCAGACTGTGCTTGGTATTCACAGAGTATCTTGGTCAGAGGTTGTTAAGCCAGACGCTACAGTAAGTGGCCCTGGTGTTGGTATTGCTACAGGTATAATTAAGAATAGAGATAACCTATTAATAATTCTTGATTTTGAGAGAATTGTAGAGGGTATTTGTCCAGAGACAAGTCTTAAGGTATCTCAGATTGAAGGCCTTGAGTCTAGAGAGAGGAATGAGATTCCTATACTTATAGCTGAGGATTCCATGATGCTTTGCCAGCTTATTAAGGATTCTCTTAATAGAGCAGGCTATACTAAGCTGACTATCAAGAATAATGGTCAGGAGGCTTGGGATTACCTCTGCGAGCTTAAGAGAAAAAATGGTGTTGAATATGGTGCTAAGTGTGTTATCACTGATATTGAGATGCCACAGATGGATGGACACAGGTTGCTTAAGCTTATTAGAGATACAGAGGGCTTAAAGCAAATACCGGTAGTTATTTTCTCATCACTTATTAATGAGGATATGAAGCGTAAGGGAGAGCTTTTGGGAGCTAACGCCCAGATGACTAAGCCGGAGATTGGAAAGCTCGTTAAGATTCTTGACGAACTTATTGCAAGTCAGATTTACGGATAAGATTAGACAATATATGCCGGTGGATTATCTGCCGGCATTCATTAATTATATTACAAGGGGAATTAAATTATGAAACTGCAGGATGTAAATAAGACAAAAGATGATATTAAGGATATGTATAATACATATTTTTATGAGACCTTTAAAAGGCTTGATTTTATAGCTGAGACAGGCGAAGGCTCATATATTATAGCTGAGGATGGCAAAAAGTATTTGGACTTTATGGCAGGTATTGCTGTTAATAGTACAGGACACTGTAATAAGAGAGTTGTAGAGGCTATTAAGGCTCAGTGCGAGACTATGATTCATGCTTCTAATTACTGCTATACAGTGCCACAGGTTATGCTTGCTGAGCTTATATGTAAAAACATAGGAATGGAGAAGATATATTTCCAGAATTCCGGTGCTGAGGCCAATGAGGCTATGATTAAATTGGCAAGAAAGTATGGAAAGGATAATTTTGGACCTAATCGCTATAAGATAGTTACAGCATCAAATAGCTTCCATGGAAGAACATTGGCTACTCTTGCTGCAACAGGACAGCCAGGAACTCCTATTCAGAATAATTATGATCCATTTATACCAGGATTTACATATGCTGAATATAATAATCTTCAGTCCTTTATTGATGCCTGTGACGAAGATACTATAGCTGTTATGGTTGAACCTGTACAGGGTGAAGGTGGAGTAATTCCTGCTACTAAGGAGTTTTTACAGGGACTTAGAAAGCTTTGTGACGAGAAGAATATGCTTCTACTTTTTGACGAGGTACAGACTGGCTGGGGAAGAACAGGAGAGCTTATGGGCTTTATGACCTATGATGTAAAGCCGGACTGTGTAAGTATGGCTAAAGCTATGGGTGGTGGAATGCCTATAGGTGCTATGTGTACAAGTGCTAAGCTTGCCTTAACCTTTGGGCCAGGGGCTCATGGAAGTACATATGCAGGAAATCCTGTGTGCTGTGCTGCTTCATACGCGCAGATTAGTGAGATTATAGAGGAAAAGCTAGCTGACAATGCCAAGGAGGTAGGTGCTTACTTTATGGAGAAGCTTAAATCCATACCTGATGTAAAAGAGGTTCGTGGTAAGGGACTTATGATTGGTGTGGAGTTTAATTCGAATATAGCTAATGATGTAAAATATAATTCAGCTGATGAAGGACTTCTTATGACAGCAGTTCGACCTGCAGTAATTAGATTTGTTCCACCCCTTAACGTTACAAGAGATGATTGCGATAAGGCATGGGAGATTCTTAATAAGGTTGTTAGTGAGCTTGTGAAATAACTGTATTATTATTTCATAGAATGGAAATAATAGTAAAAACGTTAATTTGAGGAGATATAAAATGACTAGGAAAAATGCATGGAAGACCTATAACAAGAAGCAACTTGGCGAATTAGATAAGTTTTCTAAGGGATATCTTGAGTTTCTTGATAAGGGTAAGACTGAGCGTGAGTGCGCAAAGGTTATAGTTGATATGGTTAAGGAAGCAGGATATATAGAGCTTGCTGACGTAATTAAGAATAAGAAGAAGCTTAAGAGTGGAGATAAGGTTTATTCGGTTTGTATGGGTAAGACAGTTGCCTTATTTAATATAGGTACTAAGAAGCTGGAAAAGGGTATGAATATTTTAGGCGCCCATATTGATTCACCTAGAATGGATGTTAAGCAGAATCCTTTATATGAGAATGGTGACTTTGCATATCTTGATACTCATTATTATGGAGGAATCAAGAAGTATCAGTGGGTAACTCTTCCATTAGCACTACATGGAGTTGTTGTTAAGAAGGATGGAACAGTTATTGATATTAATATTGGTGAGGATGAGAAGGACCCTGTTTTCTGTGTGACAGATCTTCTTATTCATCTTGCTGGAGAGCAGATGGAGAAGAAGGCAGCTAAGGTTATTGAGGGCGAGAATTTAGATGTTCTCTTCGGTAGCCAACCTGTTAAGGATAAGGACAAGGATGCGGTTAAGGAGAATGTACTTGCTCTCCTTAAGGAAAAGTATGACATAGAGGAAGAAGATTTTATATCAGCAGAGATAGAGGTTGTGCCTGCAGGAAAGGCTAGATATGCTGGTATTGATAAGAGTATGATTATGGCATATGGCCAGGATGATAGAGTGTGTGCTTATACTTCACTTATGGCTATGCTTGAGGTTAATGAGCCAACCAAAACCACTTGCTGCCTTCTCACTGATAAGGAAGAGATAGGTTCAGTTGGCGCTACTGGTATGCAGTCTAAGTTCTTTGAGAACTGTGTGGCAGAGGTAATGAATGCTATGGGAGAATTTAGTGAAATTTCTCTTAGAAGATGCTTGGCTGCATCAAGTATGCTTTCATCTGATGTAAATGCTGCATATGATCCGCTTTTTGCCAGTGCATTTGAGAAGAATAACGCATCATACTTTGGAAGAGGTATGGTATTTAGCAAGTTTACTGGATCAAGAGGTAAATCAGGCTCTAATGATGCCAATGCAGAATATATTGCAAGAATTAGAAAAATGATGGATGATGCAAAGATATGCTACCAGACTGCAGAGTTGGGTAAGGTTGACGTAGGTGGTGGTGGAACCATTGCATATATTTTATCCCTCTATGGTATGGAGGTTATAGATTGTGGAGTTGCAGTGTTAAATATGCATGCTCCATGGGAGATTACATCAAAGGCTGATGTATATGAAACATTTAAGGGATATAAGGTATTTCTTAAAGAAGCATAATTTGGGTGGAATATTACTATATGAAGATGAAGCGTGTTATCAATAAAATACTTGTATGGACTATGGCATTCCTGATGGTGTGCCTTGCCTTTGTGCCACAAATTAATGTAGTTGCAAAGGATTCATTTGTATCATCATATATACAGACAGTATATAACCAAAAGAGTGGTATAGGTAGTAATGAGGTTAACTGCCTATATCAATCCTCTACTGGATACATATGGATTGGTACTGAGGGAGGACTTTATCGTTCAAATGGTTCAAGCTTTCAAAGTATTAATCTGTGGGATACTGATAGAGCGGATATATACGCCATCAATTCTATAATGCAGGATACTGATGGAAGAATGTGGATATCCACTGATAATTATGGCTTATTCTACATAGAGGATGGTGTAAGTATACATCTACAAGATGAGTATTATGATGGTGTAAAAGACATATCTGATGTGTGCCAGACTGAATCAGGTACTATATATGTGGCGGCAGAAAATGGTTTATATACCTGCCAAAAGGATACTGCAGGTACTATGAGATTGTTTCCTTTTGCGGAGAGAAATCAAGGCTATGATATAGTTGATCTAGAGTCTCAGGGGAATTTGCTTTGGGCTATAACTGGTAATAACGAGGTATTGGTATTTGACGAGACAGGTCTCGTGAAAAACCTTAAGGTAGAGGAGTTTACCAATGATGATCTTACTTGTTTGGCTAATCTGGCAGGAAGTATATTTATTGGTACATCAGGAAGAACTATAATCAAATATCCTATGATGGATAAGCCGGCTACCACACTTACTGCTATGGTAGATGGAATCAATAACATAATGATTGATTCTAATGGTTATGTTTGGATATGTGCTGATAATGGCTTGGGTTATTTCAAAAAGTCAGATGAATTCGTTAAAATAAATGACTGTGAGATTGATAGCTATCTGTCAGGTATGATTCAGGATTATGAGGGTAATTATTGGGTTGCATCAGATAGAATGGGTGTACTGCTTCTTAGCAAGAGCAAATTTACAGATTTTAATATGTCAGTTGGAATGGCAGAGAACATTGTAAATACAGTGTACACCTATAGAAATCACAAGTATATAGGAACAGATGACGGACTTATTATTTATGATGCTGCCTACGAAAAGGTAACTAATGAGCTTACAGATTACCTGTCAGGAATTAGTGTTAGACATATAGTAAAGGACGATAAGGGGAACCTATGGATTAGTACAGGTCGTGTATATGGTGTGGTGAAGGTTGCATCAGATGGAACAATCACTAATTTTGGACGTAATTCAGGAATTCCAAGTATATATATTAATGCTACACTTCCTCTTAAGGATGGAAATATTGCTGTTGCTACAGAAGAAGGTGTGGCAATATTAGACCAAGAGGGAAAAATTCTAAAAACCTATGGCAGGGAGCAGGAAATTTATAATAATAATTCCTTGTGCTTATATCAGGATAAGAATGGTATGTTATATGTTGGAACAGACGAGGGTGGACTTTATGTGATTGACTTATCTGATGATGAGATAGTTAATTACACCAGTAATGATGGTCTTAATTCCAACGTAATCACTTCTATAGATGAGGGGCAGCAGGGACTTTGGATAGCCACTGATAATGGACTTTGCTTCTATAAGGATTCATTTAGAGCTATAAGTAATATAGAGTACACTAATAATATATATGATATAGCTATGTATGAGGACTTTATGTGGTTGGTTGGCTCTAGAGGAGTTCTTAGAACCACAGAGGAGGAGCTTCTTGGAAGTAAGGGTATATCAGGAAGATATTATGACAATAATGATGGTCTTACTAAAACTATAAATACAACTGGTAATGCATATATTGATAAAGATGGTATGCTGTTTATCTGTTGTAACGATGGAATATGTACCATGGATACTAAGAATATTCCATATAATCTAGTTGCGCCTAGAATAAAGGTTACAGCTATATCCTTAGATGGAGTTACCTATGAGTTTGATGACTTAGAGGATGGTCTTAAGGTTAAGAGTGATGTATCAAGAATTACTATAGATTTTGCGGTGTTTAGCTTCTCGAATAGAAGCAACATTCAGGTTCAGTATTCCTTGATGGGCTTTGATCAAGAACCTATAGTAATTAGTGGAAATGATACTATGCAAGCGGTATATACTAACCTTGATGGTGGTGTATATGAATTCGAGGTCAGTGCCTACAATAGTGATGGAACTCCTTGTGAAGCACCTATTTCATTTGTTATTGAAAAGGAAAATAAGCTGACAGAAAGTCCTATGGCAAGAATAGGAATAATATTTATCTTTGTAACAGCTATAATAGTGATAATTATTGCAGTGTTTGGTGTGAGAAAGATACTTAAGAGTAAGGATAGTGCCTTGGAGAAGCTTTCTAAGGAGCATGAGGAGGCAGTTAAATCAAGTAGTGCCAAGAACGACTACCTTGCAAATATGAGTAATGAAATCAAAACTCCAATTAATGCCATGATGGCTCAAGCCGGAGAACTTCTTGATATGTCAAAGGAGGATGAGGCATATAAGGAAAATATAGAGAATATTCAGCAGATTGGACGAAATGTTATTAATAAGGTTGATGATATTATTGTATTAGCCAAGCTTGAGGCTGGAAAATACGAGAAGGTCGAGAAGCCATATTCGGTTACAACTTTAATGTATGATTTATCAGAGATTGTAATGGAAGACCTTGGGGAAAAGACAGTTAAGTTCTTCGTAGAAATTGGAGAAAATGTTCGAGATAATCTTGTGGGAGATAAGCATAAGATTAAAGATATTTTAAGAAGATTGCTCAGCAATGCTGTAAGATATACCAAGGAGGGTTCAATAACTCTTTCTGTAGATTGCTATGAGTATCCAGATAAGGCACATTTGGATAGAGTAAACATTGCATTTACAGTGTCAGACACCGGAATTGGTATTCAGGAAGAAAGATTAGATTCCATATTCGAGGTATATAATATTGCTGATAATAAGAGGAATAGCCCACATTCCAGCAATGGAGTTGGTTTAGCTATAGCTAAGGGATTTGCAGAGCTTATAGGTGCAGAGCTTGAGGTTGAAAGTGTTTACGGAGCGGGCTCTACATTTACCCTATCCTTAGACCAGAAGCTGGCAGATAATATTTCTTCAAATCAGAAGATATCTCGAGTGGAGGAAACTGTATCTAAGGAGGTTGCAGATAGCTTATGGCTTCCTGATGTACAGGTGCTTCTGGTAGATGATGAAGAAGTTAGTAGACAGGTTGCAATAAAAACCCTCAGCGAATTCGATATGAAGATAGATGTGGCTACCTCAGGTGTGGCTGCTATTGATATGATAATGAATAAGCAGTACAATGTAATCTTTATGGATCTTACAATGCCAATTATGAATGGTGTAGAGGCCATGAAGGAAATTAGAGAGCTAGAAGGCACTGAGTATATGATGCTTCCTATTATTGCAATGGATACAGATGCCATAGAGGAGCATGGTCAAAGTCTTATAGAGGAGGGCTTTACAGACAGTGTTGTAAAACCACTAGAACATAGAAGAGTAGCTGCAATCCTTAAGGATTGTCTTCCTGAGGATATGATTAAGGAGAAGAGTAGTGAAACAGAGCAACATATCGATAATTCTAGATATAGAGATGGTTTAGTTAAACTTAAGAATACTATAGAAATTGAATATGCCATCGAGAAGATTGGTGGAAATATTGATATGTACAATAAGCTTGTAAGTAGCTTCTATAATCATAACACTATCATAATAGATGAGCTCTATGATAAGATAGATAAGGACGCGAGAGGCTTTAAGACAAGGATTCACTCTCTTAGAACTAACAGTATTAATATAGGTGCCCTAGAGCTTGCCAAGAAGGCTGCTACCTTAGAGGCGGCGATTAATATCAATAATAAGGAGTACGTCAAGGATAATCTAGGTGACCTTATGAGTGAGCTTAGAGAGACCTTAGAAAATATCTATGAATATCTTACATTTATAGAAGAGGTTTCAGGCTTAAGCGACGAGGAGTATGAGAATAAATACAAGAATCTAGATGAATCTAAGGAAGATGCAGTGATAGATATAAGCGACATTCCTTCAGATGGAATCTTTGGTGAACTAGAAGCTATGAAGAGAAGTGCTCAGGCTGAGGATTTTACCGAGGTAAACAATGCTATGAACAGACTGTTATCCTATGAGTACGAGGGCGAGGATAAGGAGTTTATGGACGCCTTATATGATGTGGTAAGCTCAGGTGATAAGGATGCTGTAGTGGAGCTTGTTGATACCTATATGGCACTTAAGATGTAGTATGACACATTAGCGTATGAATAATATAGCTTTGTGTAGGTGAATATAACGCGCCTGGTGATATGATGAAATAATTGAAATATTAATATTTGTAATCAAGGAGAGGGAAACCTCTCCTTGAGGTGCATATATGTAAGAGCAATGTAGCTGGTGGTAAAGTATGTATGAAAGGCAGAGGCGTGTCTGTCTGGGAAGGCTGGAGGGTTATAAAATTATGGATATTAATAAAATTTTAATTCAGTATGATGGAATGTTTGGTAGCTATGACTTAGGGGATATTGAAGAGTTTTTGGTAGATAATATTGAAATGGCAAAGGATGAGGGGGATACATCAAGCCAGTTTACCTTACTTAATGAGATGATTGGCTTTTGCAGAGATACAACGCAGCAGGACAAGGGTATTATGTATTGTCAGCAGTTAACCACTCTTATGGGAGACATGGGGATAGCAGGCACATTTGAATATGCTACAGCACAGCTAAATATAGCTAATGCTTATCGTGCCTTTGGACGTTCAGATGAGTCTATGGAATGTTATAAGGAAACCTTGGAAATATATAATGCAATGCTTGATGACAATGATTTTGGTTATGCAAATCTATATAATAACTGGGCTCTTCTCTATCAGGAGATGGGAGATTTTGAGAGTGCAAGAGATTGCTTATACAAAGCACTTAGGGTAGTAGATTCTTATCAGGAGGCAGAGGTTCAACAGGCTATAACTAGAACAAATCTTGGAAGTAGCTTGGTTGCTATAGGAACCAAGGAAAGCTGTGATGAAGCGGAAAAGCTTTTGCTTCGTGCTTTAGCCATATTTGAAAGAGATGGAGGGAAAGATTTTCACTACAATGCAACCTTGGTTGCCATTGGAGATCTTATGTGCAAAAAGAAATGCTATGTTGAAGCAGTGGATTTCTATGAAAGAGGCTTGGGCGAGTTAGAAAAGCATGTTGGTAGAAATGAGAATTATGACAGAGTTAAGAAAAAGCTTGACTATGCCATCAAGAAGTATGAGGACAGAGAAACTGAATCTATGCTAAGAAAGAGCATGGCTGTAGAAGAGAAGGAATGCTTAGATATAGAAGAAGATAGTGTAGTTGAGGTTGATGATAGTAGTGCTTGGAAGAATAATATGGATCGAAGCAGAGCCTTTTATGAAAACTACGGCAAAAAGATGATTCATGATAGCTTCCCTGAATATGAGGATAAGATTGCTGTTGGAGTGGTTGGTATGGGCTCAGATTGCTTTGGCTTTGATGATGAGATATCTACTGATCATGATTATGATATAGGATTTTGTATGTGGCTTACACCAGAGGTTTATGATGAAATTGGTGAACAGCTTATAATGGCTTACAAGGATTTGCTTAAAAAGGTTGGCGTAGATGAGGACGATTATGGAAGATTAATAGAGCGAAGAGGAGTATTCGAGATTAGAGATTTCTACCGAGAATTCTTAGGGGAAGGCTATAATTTAGGTGGTGCAATATTCGGATATGAGGATTATCAGTTGGCTGCAGCTACAAATGGAGAGGTCTTTAGAGATGATTTAGGAGAGTTCACTGAAGTTAGAAATAGACTGCTAGAATACTATAATGACAGGGCTTGGGGACTTAAACTCGTAAAGGCAGTCCATAATTTCTCACAGTATGGACAGAGTAATTATGCTAGAATGATGGCGAGAAAAGATTATGTAACTGCAAATATTTGCATAGGAAAAGCCGTGGAAAGTGCTATGGATTTAACATATCTTCTTGCTAGATCATATGCTCCTTACTACAAATGGAAATTTAAGGGCTTAGAGAAGCTAATTAATGAGAGAAAATGGATTAATATAGATAAACTGTTTGAATTAAGAGGGCTTCTTGTTGAACTGTCAGACCTTCCAGGTCAGGCAAAGGCTTGGGAGGGGGTAAAATATGACCCTTCAGTGGTGAATTACAATGACAAGAAGCTTGTGCTTATAGATAAGATCGCGGAAGCTTTGCTGTCTGAGCTTAAGAGCAAGGATTTAGCCACAGGTGATGAGCTATTTTTACAGTGTCACGAGCCATACATAACCAGACATTTGCGTAATAGTAAAGTTAAGCAAATTATTGAAATGGAATGGGAAATGTTTGACAAGGTAAAAAATGAAGGTGGAAGAGCAGACTGCCAGGATGACTGGAATACATTTTCTATAATGAGGAAAAGTCAGTATATGGCATGGACTAGAGAACTTCAGGAAAGCTACCTTACAGATCTGGAAATAGCAAGCTCAAAGGGCTGGAATATGATTATGGAAAAGTACGCTAGAATGATGGAGAGCACCTGCCCTGCTAAGTATGATGAGCTGAAGAAGGATTTGCCTAGACTGACAGAGGATAGAATCGCCATACAGGAAAGTATCATTGCCATCCAGGTAGAGTGGATGGAGAGCTTTGCTGCTCAGTATCCTAAGATGGCTGGAAATTCTAGAAGCATCAGAACTCATACTGATAATGAATATAACACCTCCTACGAGACCTACCTTAGAGGGGAGATAAGCACTTATTCAGAGAGAACCTTTGTACTGTATGGAAAGTTTATAGCTAATCTCCATAGGCAGGGAAAAAATCTGGCGTATATGATTATGAATAATACTGCAAGGCTGTATGGTTACATGGATGTAGATGATGCGGAGAGTAGGTTGTAGGTTTACTCCCTAAAGTAAAATACCTCCCCTCTTGGTCTAAAAGGAAGTCTTGCACCCTGTGGCAGAAGAAAAGCGTGTTCATGCTTGATATCTAGATGATCTTCGATTTCGCCATCAGTGATTATAAGGATAGGGCCATCCTTAGGAAAATCCTTTGCTGATTCAAGTGCATCAATGCCGGGCTGAAGGATTGTGCCACCTCGTCCCTTTACAGCTACGCGACCAGCTATATCTTCTGGGGAGATGTAGCCAGCATCATAGGCGGCAGCATCACAGAATATAACTCGGACGAAGCAAACATCGTGAGATACGGAATAGCTTGCGATAGTGCCCAATGCTTTGCCTATGGTTTTTGCATCCATAGAGCCTGATGTGTCTATGACAACGCCAAAGGTACGGCTGTCAGTTGGAATGTCGGCAGGGGTGTATCTTGGACGTGGTATATCAGGAGTAGATGCCTGTCTACGGCTTGGCCTAGAGTAGGTTCTGTGTTTTTCTAAGGGGGCAAAGTATATATCAAACCATTTAGCTAGAGCGACATCCCATGGAATTGGTGGCATAGCTAGAGAACGGATTTCTTCAATTAAACCGGCAGGGATTAGGCCTCTGCCGGTGGACTGATGATATTCTAATCCTTGGCTAAGGGCGTTTTTGCAGAATTCATCAAGTGTTACATTTCCCATACCTTCTTTTCTGTATTTATCTCCTATAATATCACCTTTTCCAAAACCACGAAAGGTGCCTAATTTCTCGTATTTTCTCATATTTTCCAGCAGGATATCATATATGGATTCCGCAGATAAACCACTAAGCTTAGCGTCGTATAGAAGTCCGTCTGCTGGCATAACACCAACCTGTAATTCCACTAACCAGCTGTTTATTACGAAGTCACAGGCTACATTCCATAGATATTGGTTACGACCATTGCATCGGTTGTGGTGTTGCAAGCCAGCGTGAAGGTATTCGTGCGCTAGTACAAATTTCCATTCTTCCTCGGATAGGTTACTGTTTGGATTCAAATAGATTTCACCATCAACAACATCGATAGCAGCTATATGAATATCATTTCTGTTACAGTAGTTTGTATCCTCTATTATTTTGAAATGTGATGCCAGACCGCCTAGAAGAGGATAGTGGTCTATAAACCAATTGGCAGCTCTTTGCCCTATTGTTAGAGAAAGATGTCGCTTGGGGCTGTGTCCTCCAGCTTCACTTATGACATCAGATACTGAATTAGCTAATGCGATGGAAAAGTTTCTAGTAAATGTATTGTATTGATTTTTAGCCTTGTTATAAACTAAAGGTTTGTCAAGTCCCTTCATATCTAGTGTGCCCATTGCAGCAGTTCCATAGTGATTATGTGTTGCAGAAATCTTTTGGTCACAAAGGGATTGGTATATTTTTGCTTCGTCGTTTGATGTTCCAGAGATAATATTTACATTGTCATTATTAATTGGCTGACCAAATTTTATATCAGCTAAAAACTTAGTTATATAAATATCACATGCCATATTCCAAAGGGCAATGTCACATTCGATTTTCTTCTCCTTTGTACCATCGGAGAGTGTGATGCAGTAGCCTGGCATTTTTTCGGCATCAAAATGCCCAAATGCCAAGTGAAGAATATTATGTGCTAACACATAGGACCATTGTTTTGGTGACAATGTATAATCTTCATTTGCTTTAATTGTTCCATCAGAATGGACTATGCACATGGTATTAGTACCAATGTCCGTTTTATTGGCAATATGTATTATCGGTGTACAACCTTTGAAAAGAGGGTGCTGATATATGATTGATATACCGCTTTGTAAATTCTCTCTATTTATTTCTTTTTGTGTTTTCTTCTTCTCTTTATTTCCTTTTTTTGCCATATGAATAACCACCTCTCTAAGACAAATTAATTGCTTTGTATAAGTCTTGGAAGGTCACGAACTATTTCAATCATAAACCATTCTGGTAAAACCTTTCCTTCATCAGCAGAGACTACCATTTGAGCAATTTCATAGCTTATGCTTGATAGCTCCTTGATAAGGGCTTTTGCGCGATGAACAAGATATTGACCATCCTTTCCAAGATTCTGTTTGTTTTCAGGCAATTCATGGAGTAGCTTTGCGCGGAAGGATTGTGAGATAAAGTATAATACATCACGCTCCTCAGGCTTGGATGGCCATTTTGCTTCGCCCTTAATTATGTCTGTAAGTAGATGTGTATTACCAAGTTGTTTAACAAAAGCCATAAACATTCCTGCATGACTAGCAGAAATGCATCCATATGTAATCATTTTTAATGTTGTATCGGGTATATTATTTGTCTCGGCGCCATACTCCTTTAAGGCATCACTAAGCATATGCCAGGATCGGGGGGTAGAGTAAGGCTCTTCGGTCTTAGGTGGTTCCGAAAAGAGATGATCAGGTCTTTGAGTTATATAATTGATAACCCAAGGGTGTAAGCCTTCTTCGTAAGCCCAATTAAGCCACTCTTTTGGATCTGCCTTTAACTGAACATGAAACATACGGTTAATGAGAGCAGAGGACATAGTTTTAACAATTGCTGAATCCTGTGCTCTGTTGCCGGCACCAATAACTATACTTCCTTTAGGTAAGTGATATTCGCCGATTCTTCGTTCGTGAATTAAGCTATAGAATGCTTTTTGTACTTCCTGAGAGCAGGCATTAAGCTCGTCTAAGAAGAGTACATAGGGTTCCTTTCTTGCAATCATCTTAGGTGGAAGAAATGTGCTTACATCGTCCTGGATTTGCGGTATACCGATAATATCCTCAGGAGCAAGCTGACTTCCTAAAAGTGATACACAAGGGAGTCCCACCTCATCTGCAAATTTTTCCACAAGAGCAGATTTGCCTATGCCGGGAGCACCCCATATAAATACAGGACGAATAGTGGCGACATTTAATAAAATATCTAATAGTTCACTTTGAGTAACTGATATAGGTAAATTCATATATTTGTTTTCCTTTCTGGTGGCTTCGTACATAAAAATATATCTAGTCTAGGGGGCGATTATAACAGTCTATATGATATTGTAATTAAAGAAATAAAGAAGAACAATAAACTTACAGTTTAATATTTATATATCATATTATTGGGTTTGGCTTTTTTGCGATGATATTAAACCACAGGTAAAATGACAATAGTCAGAATAAATAGTAGAATAATTGATACCAAACATGGAGTAAAATATTGGAATTTATCTTGAAAAGAGGAGAGAAAGTATATATGAAAAGGATATTTGAGGTAAAGGGACCGATGAGCTATCCTGAACCAATAAAAAAAGGAGATAATGGTCATGATATTTTGGGTCTAGATAAGGAAAACACATTTACCCATAATGGCGTTAATTCCTATGGTGATTTCATTAGAAGCTATAGAACTCTAGAAGAGGCAAAAATAGGAGCGGTGGAACGTTGCGGTTGGCAGGGGATTAATAGAGACACTATTATAAGAGCTGATGAATATGAAGGTAAAACAGCAGAGCAATTCGTGGCGTCAAATCAGAAATCATAATGTTACATAATATAACAAATCGCATTGAGATACACTCCAAATAATGATATAATTTACATATAAATTTAATTCCCACAAGGAGGTACAATGTTATGAACACTGTTAAAGAATTAGACTATACACAACTTAAGAAAATATGTAGTCCTAGTGATTTTGATTTCAAAACCACCGCAGAGCTTACACCTTGGGAGGGGATTATTGGACAGGAGAGAGCTGTTAAAGCCTTTGAATTTGGCCTTGCAGTTAAGATGAAGGGGTATAATATTTATATGTCTGGTTCCTCAGGAACAGGCAAAACCTCCTATGCAAGAGCAAATATAGAGAAGCTTGCTGCGACAGAGCCAGTACCGGATGATTGGTGTTATGTATATAACTTTGATAAGCCAAAGGAACCTATAGCACTTAGATTTAAGGCGGGAATAGGTAAGTGCTTTAAAAATGATATGGAAGAGCTTATGTCTGTTGTGGAGAAGGAGCTTTCAAAGGTTTTTCAGTCTGAGGAGTATGATAACAAGAAGAATGAGCTTATGGCCGAGTACGAAGATCGTCAGGATGAATTAATTGATCAGGTAAGTGAAACTGCAGAAGAATATGACTTTGTACTTAAACATAATAAATCAAGTGTATATTTTCAACCTATCGTTGATGGTTCTCCAATAGATGAAGAAAGCTACGAAATGCTCACAGTAGATCAGGTTAAGGAAATTGAGAAAAAATCTGAGCTTATGCAGGAGAAGGTAAGCTCTTTTATGCGTGAGCTTCATGAGATGGAGAAGGAGTGCGAGAAAAAGCTTGAAGAATTGGACAAGGAAGTTGGAGATGAAACTATTGGGCATCATATTCAAGACTTTATAGATAAATATAAAGATTATGAGAGAGTTATAGAGTATATTAATGACGTGAAGGAAGACATTCTGGATAATTTGGATTATTTTATGGAAGAAGAGGAAAACCAGCAGGATGTTCTCTCTGCATTATTGCCTTTCTTGGGAAAGAAGCAGGATGAAGATGTAATGCACAGATATGAGGTTAATCTTATTGTTGACCATTCAGACAGCAAAGGGGCGCCTGTTGTGGTTACATTTAACCCTACATATACTAATCTTATGGGTGAAACTGAATATGACACAGAGTATGGTAGTCTTACCACAGATTTTATGAAGATAAAGCCTGGTTTATTCCATCAGGCAAATGGTGGATACCTAATAGTGCAGGCACAAGATATTTGTACTGTTCCTCATGCATGGGAGTCTCTTAGAAGGGTAATTAAGACCAAGGAGATTAATTTAGATTCAATCAGAGAGATGCTAAGCTCTATAACAGCACCATCTCTTAAACCGGAACCTATTGAAGCACAGCTTAAGGTTATTATGGTGGGAAGTGATTATTTCTATGAACTGCTCAGTGAAGGAGATGAGGAGTTTGATAAGTTCTTTAAGATTAGGGCAGATTTTGATGATGAGATGGATCATAATCATGAAAATATATCTAAAATCGCAGGATTTATCAAGAGCTTTGTAAAGCGTGAGAATACATTGGATTTTGATGTAAGTGCAGTGTGTGCCATTATAGAATATTCTTCAAGAGCTGCAGCTAGACAGGATAAATTGTCTACAAGATTTAATTATCTGTCAGAGATACTTGGTGAGGCATATACCTGGGCAAAGCTTGAGGGTGCCAGTATTATAACAGCAGACCACATCCATAAAACTATCTTTGAAAAAGAGGATAGGCTTAAGCTGTATGAGGAAAAGCTTAATGAGATGCTAGAGGAAGATGTAATAATGGTTGATACAGATGGGGCCAAGATAGGTCAGATTAATGGTTTGGCAGTTCTTGATATGGGTAGCTACGCATTTGGAACACCATCAAGAATAACGGCCACAACCTACGTTGGAAAGTCAGGCATTGTTAATATAGAAAAAGAAGCCCGCATGAGTGGTCATACTCATGATAAGGGAGTTCAGATAATTACAGGATTTTTAGGACAGACTTACGCACAGAAATTCCCTATGGCGTTGTCATGTAGAGTTTGCTTCGAGCAAAACTATAATGGGATAGATGGAGATAGTGCATCAAGTACAGAGTTATATTGTATTATATCCTCGTTGGCAGAGCTTCCTATACGTCAGGATTTAGCCGTAACTGGTTCTGTTAATCAGAAGGGTGAGATACAGGCTATAGGAGGAGTTACTCAGAAGATAGAAGGTTTCTTTGATTTATGTAAGAAGAGAGGTTTGACCGGAAGACAAGGTGTATTGATTCCAGTATCTAATGTTAAAGATTTGGTTCTGAAGACAGAAGTTATAGAAGCTGTAAAGGAAGGTAATTTCCACATCTATCCTATAACACATATAGATGAAGGAATTGAACTTCTTATGAGTTGCTCTGCAGGGCAGAAGGATGAAAATGGTGATTTCCCAGAAGACAGTGTTCACGGTATGGTATATAGAAAGCTAAAGAATTTTGCAATGCTGTCTAGAGAATTTGAGAGTGGGAAGGATGCTTAGTTTAACCATACATAAAGCTCGTGGTGTTTTATACCACGAGCTTTATTGTTTTTGAATTTTAAACCATTAGTTAAAAGACAACAAATTATATATAAGATAGAATTATAGAGAATAATTGGATATAGGACTTACAAATGCATTAATATAAAACATTAGATGATTTTGAGTGAAAAAATATAAGGAGTGATTACATATGAGGGTATATAATCCAATCAATACAGAGCAGTGGATCGATTTACCTGCAGATATAGAAGAAAACTACAAATTGGTTATGGAGAAATATGGCATATATAAGAACCTTAACAAGTGTAGTTTAGATGAAAATGATGATTGTGATAATAATATTAGATCATCAAGTAATAATAACAGGTAAAGACAAGATGGCATTAAGGCGGGGAAACATACTGGTTCCTCGGTTTGGTAAAGAAAAAAAGGAGAGCAAACAAATGATATATTTAAGTAGTTTTAAGTTAAGTGAACGACAAGTAAGTAATCCAAATATTTATCCATATAATGTATTTAGAGGGAAATATATTGAACCTTTTATATTTTCTCCTATTACTGTGTTCTATGGTAACAATGGTTCTGGCAAGTCAACCCTGCTAAATGTTATAGCTAATACGCTAGAGCTAAAAGGTAAGGAGTATGGGCTGAATACGGTATATGGAAAGGTAGACTATTGTGGTGGATTTTCATCTGAGTGTTCATATAGATTAGGAGAGGATGAGGATGGAAAAACTATAAGATCTATTCCGGCAAATAGTCGTTACATAAAAAGTGAAGACATATTATATGAGATAAAGAAGGTTCAGCAAAAACAGGTGTTAGAAGATGGTATGGAGTATGACTATGTAAAGAAGGGGATGACGCCTAGTCAGGCAAGAGCATTTTTGAATACGGATTTGGGGGTGAAACAGTTGGGACGTATAATGTTTGCCCAGGAAAAGTATTCTAATGGCGAGACGTCACTTCAATACTTTCATAATCATCTAAATCCCAATGCGCTGTATCTGTTGGATGAGCCAGAGGTGTCTCTGTCCCCTGCCAATCAGGTGGCCTTGGCGGAGGAGATTAATAGGATGACTAGGCTATTGCAGTGCCAGTTCATAATTGCCACACATTCTCCATTTATGCTGGGGACCTTGAATGCAAAGATATATAATATAGATTCAAAGGAATATGATGTTGCAAGGTGGAATGAGTTGGAGAATGTTAGGTACTTTTATGATTTCTTCAAAAGTCATGAGAAAGAATTTGAGAAATAATGAAAATTGAACAAAAAATCACATCTTGTTTTATGTATAAAAAAATTGACAAATACTAATAATGTGTTTAAAATAATAAACATAAAGAGGTGATTTTATGAGCAAGAAAACAGTGGCTATAATGCCGTCCACACAAAAAGTGCTTGAGAATATGGGAGAACAGATAAAACTGGCTAGATTAAGAAGAAATCTATCTACAGAGCTTTTATCAGAAAGAGCAGGAATTAGTAGGGCCACACTTTGGGCTGTTGAAAAAGGTTCTCCTACTGTTGCGATGGGGATATATGCAGCAGTGCTACATGCTCTAGGTGGTTTGGATAAAGATTTAGAGCTGATAGCCAAGGATGACGAGTTTGGTAGAAGACTTCAGGATATGAATTTGATGATGCCTAAGCGAGCAAAAAGGAGTAAGTAATATATGGATAATCATAAGGAAATATTTGTATATGAAAATTGGAAATGTGATAATCCGTCTTTGGTAGGAAAACTGTACGCAGATGGTGGACGTGGAAGGCAGATTGTGTCCTTTGAGTATGATGATGAGTGGTTAGGCGATGTTTTAAATGCTGTAAATATTGATCCAGATATAAAACCTTTTAAGGGCAGACAATACGCACCTACAGATAAGTTGATATTTGGTATGTTTGCAGATTCTTGTCCTGATAGATGGGGAAGGCTTCTAATGAAAAGAAGAGAGGCTATACGAGCTAAGCAGGAAGCAAGAAAGCCAAAAACATTAACTGAGGTTGACTTTCTGTTAGGTGTACATGATGAAACCAGAATGGGAGGATTAAGATTTTCCGATCGGTCGGGAGGTCCCTTCTTATCTGATGATAATGAATTATCAACTCCACCATGGACTACCTTGCGTAAGCTAGAGAATGCATCTATGGCATTTGAAAAAAATGAGGATGGCTTAGAAGAAAAATGGTTAAAACAGTTAGTGGCACCGGGTTCATCCTTGGGTGGAGCAAGGCCCAAGGCGTCTGTACTTGCCCCGGATAACACACTTTGGATAGCGAAATTTCCATCAAAACATGATGAGATAAATGTGGGCGCTTGGGAGATGGTGGTTCATGATTTAGCGGTGCTTTGTGACCTTGATGTACCAGAAGCTAAATTAGAAAGGTTTTCTAAGAATGGGGACACCTTTATAGTTAAGAGGTTTGATAGAAATGAAAACAAAAGAATACATTTTGCTTCAGCCATGACATTGTTAGGAAAGACAGATGGTGCAGATGGTTGTAGTTATTTAGATATTGCATCAATTATAAGACAGTATGGCGAATCCCCTAAGAGAGATTTATTAGAACTATGGAAGAGAATGGTTTTTAGTATGGCAGTGTCAAACAGAGATGATCATCTAAGGAATCATGGCTTTCTGCTAGGTAAAGAAGGTTGGAGATTATCACCTGTATATGATGTAAACCCTAATATTTACGGGGAAACTTTATCCTTAAATATAGATAGTAACAATAATAGTATAGACTTTGGTTTAGCACTTTCGGTGTCTAAATTATATGATATTAGTGAAAATGTAGCAAAAGAATCGATAAACGATATTAAGAATGTGGTAGAGAAAAATTGGCGTAGCTTGGCTTCGAAATATGGATTATCAAGAAGTGAAATAGAGGAGATGAGCCCGGCATTTGATATGATGTATAAAGGATAGAGAGTGATTTTTCTAGGTTACTCATTTTGTGAGCTTTTTCACACCATTAGATAAAAAGTGGAGGAAAATGAATGAAATCAAAAAAGATATTGCTAATTTTGGGTATAGTTGTGGTTATATGTTTACTTATAGTTATATTGTTGATTGAAAAAATCAAAGAAGACTCTGAAAAAGAAACCACAGAAGAAATTACAGAAGAAACTACAGAAGAACAGATTGACTATAGCCAAATGGTTGATGAAGAGTGTGGAATAAATATTAGTAAGTATTTAGAGTACGATGAATCAATTTACACAGATGAAGATATCTATGAATTGCAATTTAAAGTTAAAGATGGATGTGAAGTTGAACTTGAAACTGTTTTGCTTAACAAGTATGGTGAAGAATGGCCCGAAGAAAATGCACCAATTCCTAAATCATCAATAGGAAATAATATAAAATCAGGAACTATTAAGCATATTTATGGCTTTTTTAGAGAAGGAAAGGTAGTGAGTCCTTCTGGAGAGCGTTCGTTATCTGTTGAAGTGTGCATTTATGTTGTTGAAATTGATAATCAATTATATGCTTTTGTGTATACCATATAAAACAATTTAGATATTGAAAATCTTGAATTTGTATGATGAATTTTGATATTTCATTTAGGAGGGTGATTGAAAATGAATATAAGGCGTGTAAATGATGATGATAGCAGAATAGATGGCTTTATCAACGAAGAATTCTCATCTTATGCCGAGCAGAACAATGTTAATTTGAATTTTAGTGTATTCTGTTTTATCGCTGAAAGCGATAGTGGTGAAATATTAGGTGCTATTACAGGTCGTGCGTATTACAATGAGGTGCATATAGGTGATTTGATTATACATAAAGCTCACAGAAAAAGCGGATTAGGAAGCAAACTTGTTTTAACAGTTGAGGAAGCTTTTCAAAATGCAGGATATGATAAAATTACACTTACTACTTTTGGGTTTCAAGCTCCTGAATTCTATAAGAAACTTGGGTATATTGTTGAATTCATTCGAGAAGATAATAATCCAAATTTATGCAAGTATTTTTTATCCAAGCAAATCACTCGTTAAATTCCAATATGTCTAACAGTTAGAGAAACTTGAATTTGTCGAATTTATTTGCGTGATTAATTTTGGTTAATGATAAGGAGTGACAAATAATATGAAAAAGATTGGTTTGGTTGGTGGAACAGGTCCGGAATCCACTATTATGTATTATAAGGAGTTGAATTCAAAAATTGATGAGGTTACGGGTGGCATGAATATGCCAGAATTATCAATAGAAAGTGTGAATTTCCGCAAAGCATGGGAATTGGTTTCGACGGAACAATATAAAGAATTAGCTGATTACCTTTCTGAAAAAGTTAATAAATTAGCTGGAAGTGGAGCTGAAATCATAGCGTTAACTGCAGCTACCATGCATATTGTATTTGAAGAAATAGAAAACAATACAAATATTTCTTTAGTGAGTATTCCGAAAACGGTATGCAATGAAGTTATAAAAAAAGGTTATAAAAAAATTGGCTTATTGGGCACTATTTTTACGATGGAGCAGGATTATATGAAAAAAGATTTGCTTCAAGCAGGAATAGATGTAATTGTCCCGGATAAGGCCGATAGAGAACTTGTTGCTAAAAGAATATATGAAGAACTTGAAGTGGGTATTGTGAAAGAATCTACATTGCAAGAGTTTAGTGAAATAATTAACAAAATGCAAAAAAAGCATGAAATAGAAGCAATTGTTTTGGGCTGCACAGAATTGCCGTTGATACTGAATAACGATAACTGTACACTTCCGTGTTTGGACAGTGTAGCAATACATATTGAAGAGCTTATTGAATTAGCCCAACACTGATGAAAATTTCAGTCTCACAGCGAGATTGAAAGTACGCGTTTACTTGAATTTATCGGAGGAATATTATGGATAACAACAAAATTGCAAAATTTATCAAGAAGCAAAAAGTGGCTTTTATCTGTTCTGTTGACGAAGAGGGATTTCCCAATGTAAAAGCAATGCTTAGACCGAGAAAAATCGATGGCTTAAGCCAGTTTTATTTTTCAACAAACACTTCTTCAATGAGAGTAAAACAGTATATAAATAATCCGAATGCCAGTATTTACTTCTATCATAAAGGATTGATTAAGTACACTGGTGTTATGTTAAAAGGTAAAATGGAAGTGTTAACTGACCAAAAGACAAAAGATATGATTTGGCGCAAAGGGGACACGATGTTCTATAATGGCGGCGTTACTGACCCCGACTATTGTGTTTTGAGATTTAACGCAGAAAGCGGAAGATACTATTGTGATTTGAAAACAGAAAGTTTTACGATCGAGTAATATAAATTTCATTAGTAGAGCATGTGAAAATTTCAGTTTGGTTAAGAGATGCATTCCGGTGCCAAAACGGATACCGGAGTAGTACAGTAGTGAAAACGAAACATGGACCGATAAGGGATGCCCCAAGTGGTAGAGATACTGCTTGGGGTGTTTTTTAGCTTTTAATATTTTGCAAAATATTACATGTACGAATATGTCTGTGGATGAATAGACACATACCAACAGTATAAAAATAAATAAACAACTCGTATTGCCAGTGTGTTCAAATCAAAATATAATAGTGTTAAAATAATAGAGGAAGAAGGGCTGTGTCATGAAAATAAGAATTGCAGAAAATATAAAAAACTTGCGAAAAGCACATTCTCTTACACAGGAACAAATGGCAGAGGCATTGGGAGTTACTGTAGGAGCTGTTTATAAATGGGAAGCAGGATTATCCATGCCGGAGATAAAGCTGATTATGGAGATTGCAGATTTTTTTGAAATTTCAGTTGATACACTTTTGGGATATGAACAGCAGAACGGAAATGTTGAAAATAGAATTCACAGAATAAAGCAGTGCATCATAGAAAAGAATTATGAAGAAGGAGCTTCGGAGGTGGAGAAGACACTGAAGAAGTATCCGAATAATTTTAATGTTACTTATGCTGGTGCGATGTTGTATAGGATGAAATTATTGGAAGAGAAATGTGAAGAGGCTAAGATAAAGTCAAATCAGTTGTTTGAAAAGGCGATTTCTTTGCTCTATCAGAACACTGAAAAGAGCATCAATGAAGTAACTATTTTAAATCACATGGCAAGCAATTATCTTGTGGCAGGTGATACAGAGAAAGGACTGGAGTTGTTAAAAGAAAACAACATTTGCAATATTAACAGTGGTCAGATTGGTTACATTTATGCAGTAGAATTAAATAAACCGGAGGAAGCAGAAAGATATCTGCTATCTTCTATGTCTGAGATTATTAATAAAGTGATATACACTGTGGAGGGAATGGCGTGCGCGCATGCATTGAAAGGCGATGCGGTTTGCATTACAGAAGCATTATGGCTGATGCATTATTTTGATAGTTTAAAAGAGGATGCAGATGCGGTCACTTTTCTTGATAAACTCAAAGCGATATTGTTAGCGCAATGCGGAGTTTGGGAAGCTTATTTTGGACAAGAGGATAAAGCAAACGAGTACATGAAGGTAGCATATTTGTTGGCAAAACAATTTGATGCATCACCGATTTATACAGTACAGAATATTAATTTGTTGAAAGGAATGGAGAAGGACGGAGTTTTTCTCGATGGGGTGGGAAAGACGGCAATAGATGCGGTAGAGAAATTTGTGTTTGAAAAAACATATAAATCCAAAGCAGTAGAGCAGATGAGAGAGCAATGGGAGGAATTAAAACGTGGAAGTACAGAACCTGAATAAGAAACTGGATAAAATCAGTAAAAAGGGTAAGGCGGTTGGCGTAAATCTTGCTCTGTTTAACAGCAAAGGAATCATTTATAACTATAACTACGGTTTTGCAAATAAGGAACAAGGAATTAAAAGTAATAATGATAGTCTGTATATGATTGGTTCCAATACAAAGGTTCTGACAGCGTTAGCTATTTTAAAGCTAATGGAGGAAGGGAAACTTTCTTTAGAGGATGATGTCAAAAAGCACATTCCGGAATTCGAGGTGCAATCGTATTTCGAATACGATAAGATTTCGATTAAAAACCTTCTGATGCATCGGTCAGGACTGGTTTCCGATTTGTTTCATCTGATATTAGGAAAAACAAGAGATTACCACGAAGTGATTCCGGAATTGAGAGAAACATATCTGACGGCTGAGCCGGGTAAAATGTTTTCCTATTCCAATGTAGGTTATACGGTGCTTGGTATTGTAATTGAGCGTGTTTCCGGATTGTCTTATACGGAATACATACAAAAGGAAATCGCTAAACCATTGGGGATTCAGCTACATTTTCTTTTAAATGAGGAAGACAGACATAAGTTCGCATCCTCAGTTTCCTTATGCTATGACAAAAAGGGAAAAGCAGTAGAGGATAATTTGTCAACGTTGCTTCCGGCAGGTTCTAATACCTATATGTCACTTTCAAATTTTATAAAGTTAGGACAGATGTTTTTAAAGAAAGATGGTGTTTTGCTGAAAAAAGAAACGTTGGAACTTATGGAGACGTTAGACTTAGAAGATCCGATTGATCAGGAAGTGTATAATGTAGGTTTTGGTTTGATTCATAAACAGTATGATATGGGAGAGCAGGTGAGGAAGGTACTTGGACACGGAGGAAATACCACATGTCATCATTCCATGTTTAACTATATTCCGGAACTGGATGTTGGTATTGTAGTCATGACAAACAGTCAGAACGCGATTGGATTCTATGCAACGGCAGGCATGACTGTTTTAGTAGAATATCTGAAAGAAAAAGGAATTTTTGTAGAAGAAAGTAAGGCGGAATGTGAGCATATAAAGTGTGACAGTAACGATATGGTTGGCAAATATGCAACTGGTCTTGGCATGATGGAAATCAAACGAAATAATAAAAGTGAATTGGTTACGAAGGTGTCAAAAATCCCGATTCGTTTGTGTCCATGTAAGGATGGATATTATCAATGCACGCCCGTGAAAGTAATACATAAAATTCCTATCTTTAAAAGTTCTATTCAAGGGATGCGTCTGAAGCCTGCAACATATTTGAGTGAAGATATCATGCTCTTTGAACAGTCCGGTAAATATCATAAAACAAAGGGTGTTATCGGATGTAAGTATGAGCGGACGGATATTCCGGATAGTTTCAGAGCGGCTTGCGGTAATTACATGATTGCGAATGAAATATTCAAGGATATAAAGTGTAAATGTCAGCTCAAGGTGGAAGGTGAAGTTTTAGTGCTGGAGATTGCAGCTTTAAATGTAAAACTCAATAGTTGCCTGAAAGTAGTTGGTGAAGACCTTGCAATTTTACTAGGTTTTGGCAGACTGGCGAGAGAAATGGTAAAATTACAAAAGAAGGCAGCCTGGTTCGCAGC
>JAFWZV010000019.1 GCA_017517305.1 Lachnospiraceae bacterium
CCCGCGTGAAGCAAAAATAAGAGATGGCGCGGGTATGGAGTATAGTTGTGAGAGCCGTATACCCGCGTGAAGCAAAAATAAGAGATGGCGCGGGTATGGAGTATAGTTGTGAGAGCCGTATACCCGCGTGAAGCAAAAATAAGAGATAGCGTGGGTATGGAGTATAGTCGTGAGAGCCGTATACCCGCGTGAAGCAAAAATAAGAGATGGCGCGGGTATGGAGTGTATGCGTGAGAACCGTATACCCGCGGAAAAGAAAAACGAGTTTGGGGAGGTTTACACAGATTGGAGATTGTGATAAAATTCCCTAGTGAAATCAGGTGTAACTTATTATAGCAATATGATAAAGATTCTCCTAAAAAAACACAAGGAGACGTATCGAAGTGGTCATAACGGGGCTGACTCGAAATCAGTTAGCCGGGCAACCGGCACGGGGGTTCGAATCCCCCCGTCTCCGCTGAAAGATGAGTGGTGGGAATCCACCACTTTTTTCATACACAGTTTTCTAAATATGTTTAAATTCCTAGTTGCCACATCAAGAAAAATGGCTATACTAATATGAGGAAAGAAAACTAACTCTACGAGGTAATTATGAAATACATTAAACAGCTAGCAATAATAATAACCATATCCCTTATAGGAGAAATCTTGGCGGAAATACTTCCATTTACCATACCGGCCAGCGTGTATGGCTTATTTGTGATGCTTCTGGCATTGGTAACCAAGGTATTAAAGGTGGAGCAGGTAAAGGAAACCAGCGATTTCCTTATGGACATAATGCCGATAATGTTCGTTCCGGCGTCAGTGGGACTTATGGTTAGCTGGGGACTGTTGAAGGAGATACTTGTGCCAGTGTTAATAGTGTCTGTGTTGGGAACCTTGATAGTAATGATAGTGTCAGGAAAATCAGTAGATATACTTATGGGACTGACTGGGAAGAAAACTGTTGCCACAGATGGGATATCTGTAGACGGAGAAATTATAGATGAAGGCCAGTACGAAGAAAATGCAATTGCTATGAAGCAGGGTGGCGGTGATGTGGGAAAAGAAACTCCAGAACAGACAGAAAAGATAGCTTCAACTATGAATAGAGAAATTTCAAAAGATTACCATGTAGATAATGAGATAAAGGAGGGCGGAAACCATGAATAAACTAGAAGCCCTTATAAACACCATCTCTGCTACTATGTTCTTCGGAGCAGCGTTAACCCTTGTGTGCTTTTCCATAGGACTTATAGTGCAGAAAAAATTCAAACTAAAAATATTAAACCCTATCATAATCTCTATGACTTTGATAATCATAATATTAAATGTAACCGGAATAAGCTACGACACCTATAATAATGGTGCCCAGCTGATATCCATATTCCTAACACCAGCCACAGTATGTCTTGCTGTGCCTCTCTATGAGAAGCTAAAGCTACTTCGTGACAATTTGCTGGCAGTGATGGGAGGAATCATAGCCGGAGTGGCAGCTAATTTGCTGACTATATGGGGTGTGTGCGTAGCATTTAACTTAGACAAAACCATCTTCGCAACCATGGCTCCAAAGTCCATAACCACAGCTATAGGAATGGTGCTGTCAGAGGAAACCGGTGGGGTGGTTAATATAACAGTAGCCATGATAGTAATAACTGGTAATACAGGTTACCTGCTAGCAGAGACTATAATCAGACTATTCAAGATAAAAAGCCCTGTGGCAAAGGGAATTGCCATAGGAAGCTCAGCTCATGTACTGGGCACCTCTAAGGCGGTGGAGCTAGGAGACGTGGAGGGCGCCATGAGCGGTCTGGCAGTGGCAGTGGCTGGAATTGTAACGGTTGTTGTGGTGCCGCTTTTGATTGGGGTGTAGGGCTATTACTTCGAAAATAAGGAAACTAATCATATTTATAGTGACAAAATCTCAATTCGTATGCTACAATTAAATCAGTTAGGAAATGTTGAGGATGAGGCAAACATGCCAGAATTGTACTCTTACGCACAGCTGTTTCGTGCAAAAACCTGGGAGGAGATCATTATGTTGGCTGAAAAAAATGCAACAATTATGAAACAAGAATTCATCTTCCACAGAGTGCGCAAAAGCACTAGAGCAGACAATGAAATAGTGATACAAGGATATTGTAGCGAAGAATTTATAGAAAACTACGATGTGATTGTAGAATACAAGCAGGGGAACCAGGCACTGAATCTAAAGCAAGAGATAATGGTGGGTGGAATGCCTGCTTTTGCTCGTTTGGAAGTAAATGACATAGATATTAACCATATGGTAAGCGTAGCAGTAAAGCTACCTCTTAAGAGGATGAATGGTGGATACCTTGAGGTGGTGGCAAAAAGTAAGAGTGATTCTACGACCATAGACATGTGGAGAGGCACTATCAAGGACATAGTGAAGGCATTGAAGAGGATAAATCTTCAGGTAAATTCTGTAATAGATGATGGAGAAGAGCTAACCATAAAGGGATGGCTGATTGACAATAAGAAGCTTAATCTTATGGCGCTAAGGGATGGCAGATATGGAGAAGAAATAAATGATGCGGCTATAGAGAGAATTGAGAGACAGGATGTAATAAATCAATTCCCAGAGTATAAAGGTGATGAAAATGTTGGCTTTGTAATATACTGTCCAAAGGAAAGTAAAAAGATCTATCTTCAGGTTAGTGATGAGAAGGAACGCACATTAGCTGTTCGAAGAATTCTATGGTTAGAAGGAGATGCCAATTTAAACCTAGGAACAAAAATCAAGAAAAACTATGTAAAATTCCACGATTATAGACACAATGTGGGAAATGCAGCTACATTTAGAAAGATAAAGAAGAGAATAAGCTATCTAACACGTTCAACTAAGGTAGATTATGATGCTTGGATAAAGAATAACGTGGGAGATAGGTTGAAGAAGCTTAAGGAAGAAGCTTGCCAGAAACAAACTCTTCCAGAAGGATATATACTGGTAACAGAGCCAGGGGTGAGACTTACAAGAGATGCCATGTATAGCTTTACCAAAGCACTGGAGACAGGAAAGTACCAGATAGTTTACTCAGATCATGATGAATACACAAATACTAACGGCAATATATGCTATGAGAATCCAAGCTTTAAGCCGGATTTTAATCTGGATTTGCTAAGGGGATATAACTACATAGGAGATACATTTGCGATATCCAAGAAATTCTTGGAGGAGAATAATCTGCAAGACAAGCTTAACAATCCAGTGGAGAAGCACAGTGTACTGCTTAAGGCCTATGAAAAGGGTGGAAATATAGGGCACATACCTCAGGTGCTGTATCACAGGAATAAGGATAGAGCCGCCCTTGCAACCTATGATAGAGAAGCAGGTGTAGCTATGCTGCAGGAGCACTATGATAGACTTGGAATAGATGCTAAGGTAGAGTTAATCCCTGATATTGAAAATGTGGAGAAAGCACTTAATACAGGTTATTATAAGACCACATACAAGGTGGCAGGTAATCCTAAGGTGTCAATAGTTATTCCTAACAAAGACCATATAGAAGACTTAGATAAGTGCATAGCTTCTATAGATAAATCAGATTACAAAAACTACGAGATAATAGTGGTTGAAAATAATAGCACCGAGGCAAAAACCATTGAATACTATAAGACTTTGGAAGAACGAGAGAATACAAAGGTGGTTCGTTGGGAGAAGGAATTTAATTTCTCTGCCATCAACAATTTTGGAGTAAAGTATGCTTCAGGAGACTATGTATTACTGCTTAACAATGATACAGAAATCATCAATTCTAGCTGTATATCACAGTTGTTGGGTTGTTGCCAGAGACAGGATGTGGGGGCAGTAGGTGGAAGGCTTTACTATGAGGACGGGACTATTCAGCACGCGGGGGTTATCATAGGACTAGGCGGGATAGCGGGACATATATTCACAGGTCAAGAGGAGAAAACTCAGGTATATCAGGGAAGAAGCTATGTAGCCTGCGATTATAACGCAGTTACAGCAGCCTGCCTAATGGTAAGACGAGAGGACTACCTTAAGGTGGGAGGACTTGATGAGGACTTTAAGGTGGCATTCAACGATATAGATTTCTGCCTAAAGATAAGAGAGTTGGATAAGCTGGTGGTATATAATCCGGAAGCTACACTCTACCATTACGAATCAAAGTCCAGAGGTTCAGAGGATACACCTGGAAGAATGGACAGATTCCTAGGTGAGATAGAGAGATTTATGGGCAAATGGCCAGAGTTAATCAATGGAGGAGATCCATACTATAATAGAAACTTGGCATTGGATAGGACAGATTGGGCGATGAAAGTATAATAAATCTGTGCATACTGTGTAATATAGAGACATAGTGTGCACAGATTTTATGTTTTATTGCAAAAACAGTGCATAATCAAGTGTACAGAATAATTGCTTTTTTCAGCATAGTGTAGTAGAATAAATATAATTATGTAATGATAATGGAAAAACTGTGTTCATTTGTAGGAGGAAAAGGTATGGCAGTAGAAAAATTTGGCAAAATAACAGTAGAGACCTGTAACATAGAAGGTCTTAAGGTAATCACTCCATCAGTATTTGGAGATGAGAGAGGATACTTTATGGAGTCTTATAATTACAATGATTTCGCAGCAGCAGGAATTGACTGTGAATTCGTACAGGACAATCAGTCAAGCTCTAAGAAGGGTGTATTAAGAGGACTTCATTTCCAGATAAATTATCCACAGGACAAGCTTGTAAGAGTTGTAAGTGGAGAGGTGTTCGATGTAGCAGTAGACCTTAGAGAAGGTTCACCGACCTACGGACAGTGGTATGGTGTACACTTGTCAGCAGAGAATAAAAAGCAGTTCTTTATACCTAAGAACTTCGCACATGGCTTTATCGTGCTTTCAGAGAGCGCAGAGTTCTGTTATAAGTGTACTGATTTCTATCATGCAAATGATGAGGGCGGACTTTACTGGGATGATCCAGAGATTGGTGTAGAGTGGCCATTACCAGAGGGTATGACTAAGGAAGATTTGACTATTTCTGATAAGGATCAGAAGTGGAGTGGAATAAAAGAGTTAAAGAAATAATAGTATTTTGAGGGGTTACGTATGACAGATAAAATAAATGTAAGCGTTATATTTGCTACTTATAATAGGTCTGATGTAATAGAGGATGTATTAAAAAAGTGGCGAGAAGTGGATAAGAACACAAGATATTCCTACGAGATAATATGCTCAGATGATGCATCTAGCGATAACACAGTTGAGATAATAGAGAAATTTACAGATCTGCCAATTACTATACTTAGAAACGAACATGGTGGTGCAAGTAGAGCTAGAAATGCAGCATTAAAGATTGCAAAGGGTGAAATAGTCATATTTACTGGAGATGACATTTTTCCTGACCTAGATTTTGTTAATCATCATTATGAAAACTACCTTAAATTTGGCGATAAGATATGTACATTAGGACGTATAGAGTGGCATTCTGATGTTAAGATGAATCATCTTATGTATCATATTACTAATATTGGATGTGAACAGTTTGGCTTTGCTGGGCTTATTCCTTATGGAATTACAGATTTTAGGCATTTTTATACATCTAATATAAGTGTATCCAAGAAACAGTTGGATAAGTTGGATAAACACTTCGACCTGACCTTTGACAGATATGGATTTGAGGATATAGAGTTAGGATATAGACTCCATAAAAATGGTGTAAGAATTTATTACGATCCTGATTTGTTGGCATATCATCATCATGTATATGCAGATGTAGATAAATTCTGTAATAGACAGATGTCAGCAGGAGACCAGATGGTAGTTTTTGCTAGCATTCATAAAGAGATAAAAAAGAATCCTATTATGGGAATAGAATTGTTTGAAAAATGCTTGCTTGATTCTGTAGATTGTTACAAGGACAAGGAATCTGTTAGAGGTAAAGAGATTCTCAAGCATTTCGAGTCAAAGAAGGAAAGAACTAGAGAACTAGAAGAATTAATTGTTAAGAATGATAAAAAGGAATATAGAGCAGAGTGTTCAGCACTTTATAGAATGATATTCCAATTCTATATGTATTATGGTTGGGCTCTCAGATTAACAAAGGATAAAGACGTTGATGAGTCTGTAGTTGCTGAGGCAATATACTGCTTTATGTATCCTGGATTTAATCAGCTGTTTAGGCCGATAAATGGTGAAGTGACAGAAGAAAATTCTACAAGGTATGAGCATAGATGCTTTAAGGTGGTTATTGAAGATAATCTAGAACATGTCAAAGAACTAAGATTAGATCCATTGAATGTAAAATGCAAGGTGACTGATTTTAAGGCAAATGTGTGGAATGAAAAAGGTGCAAATAAGCAACTAAAGATTAAACTTACAAATGGAGTTAATAAGTCTTTAGATTTTACTAATATTGATGATTCTCAGATGTATTTAACTGGGTTATCAAACAAGAATAAATACAAAGTAAAAATTGAGATGAATGTATTTCCACAGTTTGACATATCAGAAAAAACTGAGTCGCTTATTGCTGAAGAGTTGGCATTTGATAGAGACTATGTTAAGAATATCTATCAGAATCCTAAGCTTAATATCTGTATAGTGGGTGATGATAGGGAATTAATACAGACTAAGGTAGGCGCTCTTAATCAAATGTTTAATCTTATATACAACAATAATGATGTAATTGTTACAGATGAAATTTGTGAATATGAATTTAGAAGTAATTATGTATACGAGATGAAGGATACATCTGTATCCTACGAAGACTTACTGATGGTAATAAGAAAGATATATGAGGATAATATTTCAGGTATGAGACTTAGTAATGGAGATGTAATTTACATGAATATATTATCTGATGATGAAAAGAAGAAATTAAATGTTTATAACATAACTAACAAGGAGATAAAGAATGTTTAATTTATTTAAGAAGGACAAGCCATTGCTTTCAGTGGTTATCCCTAGTTATAATCATGAGAAGTTTATAAAACAGGCAATTGATAGTGTTCTAAATCAGACATACAAGAATCTTGAATTAATTGTAATAGATGATGGGTCAAAGGATTCTTCTATCGACATTATCAAGTCATACAAGGATGATAGACTTACCTTGGTGTGCCAGGAAAATGCAGGAGCACATAATGCTATTAATAAAGGACTTAGTATGGCAAAGGGAGAGTATCTAGCTGTATTAAACTCAGATGATATATTCACTAAGGACAGATTCGAGATAATGATAAAGGAGATGCAGAAGAAACCAGAGGTTGGATTTGCATGTACCTATATTCAGATTATTGATACAGAAGGTAATAAGCTAGGGCTTAAGGAAGGATGGAAGAATATGGAGCCTTGGACAGTACCTCACCCTGAGTTATCATTTAAGGCTACAGATGACTTTAAATTAAACCTTCTTATGACAAATTTTACTTCTACAACCAGTAATTTCCTTTTCACAAGGGATTTGTATGAGAAGATAGGTGGAATGAGAAATCTTAGATTTGCTCATGATTGGGACTTTGCTTTAAGAGCAGCAGAGGTAACAGAATGTATGATGATAGAAAAACCTCTTATGGAATACAGAGTCCATAGTAGTAATACTATTTCAAGTAACAGAAAGTGGATGTTGTTTGAGATTGCATGGATGTGGGCTACAAATTTAGAGAGGTTTTTTAACAGCAAGATATTTAACGAGGATGATATTGATAGTATTGTTAAGATAGCAGAGTCTCTTAATCTTCAGGGTAATGATAAGATATTCTGGATGATTAAGGTATTTTTAGACGCTCAGAAGGCAAAGGGAGTGGAGAAGCCGGAAGAGGTATTGTTAGATAATGCAGAAATAAGAAATAGAATGCTGGAATATGTGGTTGAATAAAAGAGGATTACAATGTTTGGTTTTTTAAGAAGATTTAAGAAAAAAGTAAATATAGAGCAAAGCTTTGTTGATTCTATACAGATAAAAGTTGATTGTTCTGATGAGGCTGTGTTTGAGGGATATAAGGCTAATTGCAATATACTTAAAGAAAAGGTTAATGTAGTAAAGGATTTTACAGATAGCGTTGCCAGAAGGTTTGTTTATAAGCCTTCAAAGAATTGTATAGATGCTAATCAGATGTTAGAGGTTGCATATACACTCTTATGCAGAGACTTGGATTATGTGATTGTATCAAGTACTTTAGATGACTTTCCTGTGGTTGGTGCTTCCGGCTTAGAAGATTGTATTATTTACTCTGCAGACACCTGTAAATCTGTGAAAAATATTACAGATGGCAATCAGTCATATTGTGGAAGACTTTTAAGACTTCCGGGATATAATGCTACAGAGGAAAACTTTAATCTAAATGACGCAATTGCTAATATAGAACTGAAAAATGAGTTTTTCTTGGTTCAGGGTAATAAGGAGATACCGGTTTACCAGCCTGTTAATATGTCCTATAACTATAAGAGTGATAAGAAAATGGTGTTTGTGTTACCAATTTTCATGGCGGTTGGTGGGGTTGAAAGAAACACAGTAGAGATAATGAGAGCTCTTCAGGACAAGTATGATTTTTGTGTCATTACTATGGAACGACACGCCAAGGGTCAGGGTTCTTTAAATTATCAGCTAAATGGTTTGTGCGAAGCAAATTACGACCTTAGGGAATTAGTTGAGTTTGATGATTATTTCGATGCATTAAATAGATTTAAAGAAATGTACAAGCCAGATGTAGTATGGTTGTGTAATAATTCCCCATGGCTTGAGACAAATATGCTTAAGTTTAGGGAAATCTTTAACCAACAGACTATTGTTGCGCAGGATGTGTATGATACAAAGTATGGTTGGATAGAATACTATGATTCGGAAGGTATCCATACGCTTGATAAGTATATTGCAGTTAACGAGAAGATAAAGACAGTATTCATGGATAAGTATGGACTTAGTGAAGAAAAGATTAGTGTAATATATTCTGCGATAGATGATAGTCGTATTAGAAATACTATAAACAAATCATGGGATAGAGTGTCCTTGTGTCAAAAGTATGGAGTCAATCCAGATAAGAAGCATATAGCTCTCATTGGAAGAATGACAGATCAGAAAAATCCTTTGAGATATTTAGATATGATTAATTCTGTAAAGGAGTACCATGATGAAATTGAGTTTCTTGTAGTAGGTGATGGAGCTCTTAGTGAACAGGTGGATGAACGTATAGCAAGCTATAATCTTGAAAATTGCGTGACAAGAATTAAGTTTGTTGATAGTACTCCGGAGTTATTCCAGATTCTCGATGGTTTGGTTCTTACTTCTGTGTACGAGGGCTTGGCGATAGTAAGTATAGAGGCCATGAGTATCGGTGTTCCAGTTTTGTCAACAGATACAGGAGATTTGAAACTATTTATTGATAAGACAAATGGTGGAGTTATTATTGACGAAAATATAAGCGATAGAGATAACTTCGTTAAGTGGTATGAGAATTTAGACGAGTATGCTGAAAATTCGAAGAAGTACTCTATGGAAATTTTGGACTTTTTCTCGGCAGTAAATATTGCTAAACAATATTGTGAATTGTTCGATAAGTAAAATCATTTGCGAAAGGAAAACTTATGCGAGTAGTACTATTAGGTGGTTCTGGTTTTATAGGAACTAATGTTGCTTTGGGATTAAAAAATAATGGATATGAGGTAGTTGTATTGGACAGGGTACCAGCTGCAGTGTTTGAATCTGCTGGTATTGATTTTGTTGCCTGTGATTATGTTTCTGGAACTGGAATTGAAGATGTGATTCGGGAGGGAGACTGTGTAATTCACTTAGTCAGCACAAGCTTACCTAATATGTCAAATCAGAATATTCTAGGTGATGCAGAGAATAATCTTATTCCGTCTATTAAATTGTTTGATGTATGTATAAAGAATAAAGCTTCAAAGATAATATATGCATCATCAGGAGGACAGGTGTATGGTATTCCAGAGCAAACTCCTATTGATGAAAATCATCCAACTAATCCTCAGAGTGCATATGGCATACATAAGCTGGCGGTAGAAAAGTATCTTATGTTGTATTCAAAGCTCTATGACATAAAGGTTAATATTATGCGTATTTCTAATCCTTATGGACCAGGGCAGCAACCATTTAGAGGACAGGGTGTGATCTCAACATTTATTGCAAGTTCCTATATGGATAAGACAGTTGAAATATGGGGAGATGGAAAGGCTGTAAGAGATTATATTTATATAGATGATTTAGTTGATGCATTTGTAAAAACTGTGGATTATGCTGGTTGTGAGCAGGTGTTTAATGTAGGTAGCGGTGAGGGCAGCTCAGTTCTTGACATTCTGACAAGCGTTGAGAATGCTACTTGCAAGACAATTACAAGGCAGTTTATAGAAGCTAAGTCAGCAGACGTAAACATTAACGTTTTAAATTGTGACAAGGCCCAAAAGGAACTTGGTTGGAGAGCTAAGATTAGCCTTGATATTGGCGTGGAAAAGATGACTAAGTATTGGAATGAGGAAACAAAGGAATTTCAATTTTAAGGGAAATTAGAGGTAGGATATGAGTAAGAAGTATACAATAGTAGCAATAATAATGAGCTTGTTAATTGCTCTTTTTCTTGGGGCGGTAATGCCGAAGGAATTGATATATAGACAGGGTGATATCAGTTTTAATATTAGTATGCGAGTTGATAACTTAACAACAGTAAAGATATATTACTTGGAAAGTGAAGATGAGGAATTCTCAGAGGCGAAATGTGTATCTAAGAAAGTGGAAGCTAGTCCTGAATTTAAGGACTATATCTTTGATTTACCTGTTAAGGGAGTTAAGGTGTTACGTATTGACTGTGACACGGAGATTGAATTTTGGGATATAGAAAGTATTACTGTGGATGTAGATGGTGAAAAGACTGTTTATAATCCTAACCAGATAGATCTATATGACAAGAATGATATACCTGCTGTAGCTGTTTCAGAGGGATATATTACATTAAGAACTGGTGATTCAGATCCTTATTTAGTGACTAAATGTGATTTTGTAGCCACGATAGATAAGAGTTTGGATTATCGCTTGATAGTAATGTCTGTTGCATTTGTTGTGTTACTTTTAGTTATGCTGTGCAACAAGAAAATAATAATTGATATGCTTATGGGCATATGGGCGGCAAGAAAGCAGATTAAGTCTTTGGCAATCAGTGACTTTAAAAGTAGGTTCTCGGGTTCCTATTTAGGTGTGTTCTGGGGAGTTATCCAGCCAATTATGACAATACTTTTGTTCTGGTTTGTATTCCAGGTGGGCTTTAGGTCGCAGCCTATATCTAATGCCCCATTTATATTATGGTTGGTAGCAGGTATGATACCTTGGAATTTCTTTTCGGATGCATGGTTAAATGGTAATAATTCTTTTACGGGATATAGCTATATTGTTAAAAAATTAGTGTTTAATATTGATATTCTGCCGGTAGTAAAGATTCTTGCCTCATCAATAATGAACATTATATTCAACTTAATTATTATTGTAGTATATGCATTGTATGGTAGAATCCCAGTTATTCACCTTATCGATATGTTATATTTTTCTCTGTGTTTAACACTTTTGGCATGGGGACTTTCGATGATTTCAGCTACACTCAATGTGTTTATGAAGGATGTAGGACAGTTTTTGAGTATAGCAATGCAGTTTATTATGTGGTTAACTCCGATAATGTGGGATTATAATATGATACCTGTTAGTCTGAGTTGGTTATACAAAATCAATCCATTGTTTTATGTCATTAACGGATATAGAGATGCGTTGATTGATGGCAAATGGTTCTTTAGCAATTTTTATATGATGTTATGGTTCTGGGCGATAACGATAGCTGTTAATGTGGTAGGAATTAGATTAATGAAAAAATTAAAACCACATTTTGCTGATGTATTGTAATTTGAGGTGTTTATATGAGTACGAATGTAATAACTGTAAAAAACTTGACTAAAATGTATAAACTTTACGATAATCCTATGGATAGATTAAAGGAGGCATTTAGTAGAAAAGGCAATATTAGATATAAAGAACATTATGCATTGCAGGATGTAAATTTCACTGTTAAGCAGGGAGAAACTGTGGGAATAATTGGAACAAATGGTTCTGGTAAGTCTACAATTTTAAAGATAATCACAGGTGTACTTACTCCTACAGAAGGAACTGTTACAGTAGATGGTAGAATTTCGGCATTACTTGAATTAGGTGCAGGCTTTAATCCGGATTATTCAGGAATAGATAATATTTATTTAAATGGCACTATGCTTGGATACTCTAGGGAGGAAATGACAGAAAAACTTGATGATATAATTGAATTTGCAGATATAGGAGAATTTATTCACCAGCCTGTAAAGACTTATTCAAGTGGTATGTTCGTGCGACTTGCTTTTGCTGTTGCTATTAATATTGAGCCAGAGGTGCTTATTGTTGATGAAGCATTATCCGTGGGCGATGTATTCTTCCAAGCGAAATGCTTTAGAAAATTTGAGGAGTTTAAAGCACAGAATAAGACTATATTATTTGTTAGTCATGATTTGGGTAGCATTAATAAGTACTGTGATAGAGCGATCTTACTGAATAAGGGTCATGTAGTAGAAGAAGGTACACCTAAGGATATAATTGATATTTATAAGAAGATTCTTGTTAATCAGTATGATGAGGAATCAATTGAAAAGCAAGAAGAAGGTGCAGAAATTGATGAGACAAGCACCGAAACAACATATAATGATGGGGTGCTGTGGAAAACACACTTTAATACAAATCAAAGTGTTGTAGAATATGGTGATAAACGTGCGGAAATCATTGATTTTTGTATGATGGATTCAAATAAAGTTATAACTAACAATATAGAAAAAGACAAAGATTTTTATATTAAAATGAAGGTCAAATTTAATGGGACAATACAGGAACCTATATTTGCGTATACAATAAAGGACAGAATGGGTAATGATTTGACTGGTACGAATACTTTATATGAAAATATTGAGGTTGGTACTAAAAAAGAAGGAGATATCGTTGAAGTTACTTTTAAGCAGGTTATGACACTTCATGGAGGAGACTATCTGGTATCTCTAGGATGTACAAGCTATGAGCATATGGATTTTGTAGTGTACCATAGATTATATGATGCATTTAATATAATGGTTATGTCTGAAAAGAATTCAGTAGGATATTTTGACTTAAACAGTAAGATTACACTTAAATAGATTATGTGGAGGCAAAGATGAGTGAGTGTGTTGGAAATGTAAAATTAAATTACGATTTTTACTCTGGGGCAGATCTCTATTCTGATGGCAAGGTTGAGGATGAGTTATTATCTATAGTAACCAATTATGAGGAAGAGAAATATAATGGGATAATTGCTAGGGAAAAAAGATGGCCGATATTATATCACTTATCTCATATTAGACAAAATATTATAGAGTGGTATCCTTTTAATGGCACTGAGAGGGTTTTGGAAATTGGTGCGGGATGTGGTGCTATTACTGGTGCGTTGGCTGCTAAGTGTAATAGTGTTACCTGTGTAGAGCTGTCAAAGAAGAGAAGTCTTATTAATGCAAATAGAAATAAGAAATATTCAAATATTGACATTATTGTAGGGAATTTTCAAGACATAGAGCCTAAGCTTCCGGAGAATTATGATTATATTACTTTGATTGGTGTTTTAGAATATGCGGCATCTTATATCAGCAATGCCGAAGACTCATATAAAGAATTTATTAACATAATCAAAAAGCATTTAAAACCGGAAGGCAAACTGATTGTTGCTATAGAAAATAAGTATGGTTTAAAGTATTGGGCTGGTTGCAAAGAGGATCATGTCAGCGCATACTTTGAAGGTATAGAGGGTTATACACATACTAAAAGCGTAAAAACATTCTCAAAAAAAGGATTGGATAATTTGTTTACAGCATGTGGGATGAAAGTAGAACAATTTTATTATCCTTATCCCGACTATAAATTACCACTTGAAATATATTCAGATGAGTACTTACCTAAACAGGGAGAGCTAAATAACAATCTTATAAATTTAGATAATGAGAGGATACTATCTTTTGATGAGGCTAAGGTATACGATAGCTTGATTGAGGATGGAATGTATACAGAGTTTGCTAATTCATATTTGCTGGTTGTAGGTAAGGAGGCATAGGATGGATAGAATTATATATACAAAATATTCCAATGAGCGTGATACTAGGTTACGTATAAAAACGCATATAATGGAAAGTGAAAAACAAAGATATATACTTAAGTTGCCTATGACAGATGCAGCCCAATTACATATTGATTCGATATACAATATGTATAATATGTTGACTGAATTATATTCAGGAACAAGTATAAAAATAAACAAATGTATCCCATATGATAAAGGGATAAGGTTTGAGTTTTTAGATGGGATTACCTTTGAAGAAATATTGGATGAGCATCTTGCCAGAAAAGATTTTCTGGGAATTATAGATTTAATAAGAGAATATAAATCTAAACTTCTAGACAGGATTTCTACCAAACAATTTATTCCCACAGAGGGATTTAATCGAGTGTTCGGCAATGTTGATTTGAACAAATCCTTGGAAGCAGTTTCTGTAGCAAATATTGATTTGATTTTTAGTAACATAATTGTAGACAAAGATAACGAGTGGAACATTATAGATTATGAGTGGACCTTTGCGTTTGAGGTACCTATTAATTTTATTTTATACAGAGCGATATGTGATTATTTATACCGTTCAAATAAAAGAGATGAACTGTGGCATTTGGAATTATTACAGTTATTTGGAATAGATGAGACTGAGAAAAAGATATATCAGGAAATGGATAGAGCTTTTCATAAATATGTAAGTGGCGACACAAAATCACTGGCTCAAATTAATGAAAATGTTAATAATACAAAATATATTGTAAAGGATTTACTTACAACATATATACCTGGACAAGTTCAGGTGTTTTATGATTATGGTGAAGGGTTTTCGGAGGATAATTCTGAGTTTGTTAATTGTTTAAAAGATGAACAGGGTATGTATAAGTTGTCAATAAATAGACTTGATAATGTCAAGTCTGTTAGAATTGACCCTACAAATCAGTGCTGTTTAGCAAGAATAAGCGACTTTAAAATAAAAAAAAGCGAATATAGTCAAAATGATGAAATAATTGAGAATACATTTTTTAATAACGGTGTTGAGATAGGGGAGTCGCTGTTTGCTTACAATACCGATGATCCTCAATGGGTGTTGACTGAAATAGATGATACTTTTACTGAAATAAATATTTCTTTTTCTTTGTCATGCGTTAGCCCTGAGATGATTGGGATATGCATAGAAGAATATAAAAAACAAAATGATGAAGTTGCGAAGTTAGTAAAACAAAATGATGAAATACCAAAGTTAATAAAGCTTAATGAAGATTTTTTGCAAAGAGAGCAGCAGATGAATATTGAACTTGATAATCGTTTAGTTGAGCTAGAACATAGACAGGAGGAAATCAACAATAGGGATAGGATAATAATAGACCAAAATAGACAAATAAATGAGAAGGATATTGAATTGGATAATCGTTTGGTAGAGTTGGATAATCGCATGAATGTAATTAATGATAGGGATACCCTTATTTGTGAAATGAAAAACCAGTTGCATGAAAAGGATATTGAACTGGATAATAGATTAAAGGAATTAGATAATCGTATGAATGTTATTAATGATAAAGAAAGGACTATACGAGAACTGAGTGACGAAAATCACAAGTTAAGGTTGCTTATAGAAGGATATAATAATTCTACGTCATGGAAATTGACAAAACCCATTCGACAGGTTGGAAATATAATTAAAAAATAAAAAAGCAAGAAAATAGTAAGGAGGACATAATGAAAAACATTAAATTACTAAGGATACACCATTATATTATTATTTTTTGTATGTTGGTAGCTATTTACTGCATTTATAATTACTTGGGCATACCATTTGATGCTTTTAAAAAAGCTTCAACAATTGATGTACTTACGTCTGAACAAGTTATATGTAATGGTAGCTCTTTTGAAGGGAACAAATATAAGATAGAGGCGTCTGATCATTGCATTATTATATCTGGTGATGAATATAGAACAATTGAAATAGATATTGAAACTTTACCTGGTGGTAATGCAAGCTGTATTATATACTTTGCTGGTGATAACCAAAGTTTTACTGATAGATATCACAAGCAGTATGTTCTAGAAGAGGGAATGAACAAACTCGTAATACCATATAGGAAGGATTTCAGTAGTGTTAGAATAGATATTCAAGGAGATGTAGGAACAGAATTTGCGTTCAACTCGTTTAATGCTGTAAATCGTTATTCAAGACTATGGATGGATTTAAAAATAATAGTTCCATTGTATATTATAATTGTAGGTATAGTTCTTTTATTGATAAATTTAAAGGAACGTAAAAATAAGGTTTTAGAGTGTGATGATAAGATATATGATTATATTTTTGAACCATTTAAATTGTTTTGGGGAGATTTGTGTGATTTTGTTTCTAAGAATAAGACGACTCTTTTTGTATTAGGGGTAGTAGCTCTAGTTGCATTTGGCGGTCAGATGTTTAATTATACATTATCTATAGATGAAGAAAATGCTACAATTAACCCAGATGAATACGTTTATGTATTATCGTGTGGAAGGTTTTCGTTAGCGTTCTTGCTGAAATTATTCCAGAACTCACCGTTTATCAATACTATTTTTGCGGCATTCTTCATGTATGGTGCTTCTGTGTTGATGTTAATGGTATTAAGATTGTATATCAGCGTAGATGATAAGATTTTGCCAGGGGTTATATGTGGAAGTTTATTTATGTGTATGCCATATGTTATAGGACAGAGTCTTAATTTTTCTACTTTTGGTGTGTGGATTGCATTGGGGTATGTTTTATCATTTTTTGCAGTACTTTTATTTTCGTATACAGAGAAAAAAGAAACAAATCACAAATGGATATTCTTTTTATATAGCATATTGTTACTAACCTTTACATTTGGAATATACCAGTCATTTTTGGCAGTATATGTATATATGGTAGTATGCTTAGTTTACATTTTTATAAAACAATTAAAAAGTAAAGAGGAAATAAAAAGAATATTGTTTTTTATTGTGAAAACAGTTATGATTTTCGCCATTGCCTTTGTCACATATGAAATAATAAATGTAATTTGTGAAAAATATATAATCTCATCTTCGGCATATTTAGAGTCAACATTTGTTGGGTGGAATAAATGGGAACCAAACTCTTGGGTATTTTATAATGTTTGGGAAAATTGGTCAAAATTGTTAAATGGAACATACTTTAATTTAACAGCTGGAGAAGTGGTGAAATATTCCGTATTGGCTTTTATTATTTATTCATTTGTGAGTATAGCATTAGCAAGTAGAAGTAACAGAATATATATGTTGATTTTTACTCCTTTTATGGTGGTTATGCCGTTTGTCATACCATTAGCGCTTGGTACATTTGTGATGCTTGGTCGTTCTTTAGAAGCATTTCCTATAATGTTAGGTATAATTTGGTATCTTATTTTCGCTGATTTAAAAGAGTTAAAGGTTGTATATAAAATGGTTGGTGTATTTGCTGTGGCATTAGTAGTCGTACAGTTGAAGCATTATAATGAATTTGTTTATGCAGACCAGCTCAGATATCAATTAGATATTGAAATGGCTAGTGAAGTAATGATGGAAATTGAAAAGATAGAAGGCCATGAGGGTAAAGCAATATGTTTTGTTGGAACTTATGATTTCGACAATAGATATAGCTTAGAGCATATTAGCGGTTGTGAATCCTTTTTTGATTTTGCAGGAGGAGATAATAATAGAATATTGAATTTCTTAAATTTAAGTGGATATAATGTTAAACATCCTTCTGGAGAAGAGTTGCAGGCGGCAAAAAATATAGCGCCTACTTTGCCGATTTGGCCGCATGATGGAAGTGTATCAGATCAAGGAAGCTATATAATAGTTAATTTATCTGGATACTAATGGTTAAAAAATGAAAAAGGAAACGGAATATAAATATACATTAAACATAATTTAGAATAGTCTATGTAATATACTATAGGTATAAAAAAGAGAAACTATATAAATACTTTTGGTGATGAAGATATACGAAAGGGGATTAGTGTTTTGAAGGTAGTTATTTTAGCAGGAGGATATGGAACTAGAATATCAGAAGAGTCACAGTTTAAACCTAAGCCAATGATTGAAATTGGGGGAAAACCAATTTTGTGGCATATTATGAAGGAGTATTCATATTATGGATTTAATGATTTTATAATATGTGCAGGTTATAAGCAGTATGTAATTAAAGAGTGGTTTGCAGATTATTTCCTTCATAACAGTGACATAACATTTAACTTCACTAATGGAAAAAATGAAATGACAATTCATGAGTCACATATGGATCCTTGGAAGGTTACTGTTGTTGATACTGGACTCAATACAATGACTGGTGGACGTGTAAAGAGAATTCAAAAATATGTAGGGAATGAGCCATTTATGCTGACCTACGGAGATGGAGTATGTGATGTTAACATAGCTAAATTGCTTGAGTTTCACAATGATCATGGTAAAATTGCAACACTCACAGCAGTTTTTCAGGAGCAGCAAAAGGGAGTGTTGGATATAGGTGGAGATAATGCAGTAAAATCTTTTAGAGAGAAGAATCTCTCTGATGGGGCACCAATCAATGCGGGATATATGGTGTTACAACCTGAAATATTCGATTTTATTGAAGGTGATTGTACTGTGTTTGAAAAGGAACCATTGGAGCAGTTGGTAAATAGGGGTGAATTAATGTCATATATGCATAAAGGTTTTTGGCAATGTATGGATAATTCAAGAGAAAAATTGATGCTTGAAAAACTATTAGAGTCAGGGACTGCACCATGGAAGAAGTGGAAAGATTAGGAGATAAAGATGGTAGAATCAAAAAAAGTAAGTATAGTTATTCCTGCATATAATGAAGAAGAAAATATTAGACCAGTGACAGAGGCTGTAGTTGATGAAATTAAGACAAATTTACCTGAATATGATTATGAAGTTCTTATAATTGATAATTGTTCTCAAGATAAGACACAAGCTATTGTGCGAGAATTATGTAAGGAAAACGAAAAGGTAAAAGCAATTTTTAATGAAAAGAATTTCGGACCAGATAGTTCTCCGTATTATGGACTTATGCAAGCATCAGGAGATTGTGCTATTTTGTTTTGCGCAGATTTTCAAGATCCGTTAGAGATGATTCATAAAATGGTTCGTGAATGGGAAAAAGGATATACAGTGGTTACAGCAATAAAAACTGAAAGCAAGGAGAATAAATTAGTAAGATTTTTGAGGACCGTATATTATAAAATGATTAAGAAAATTTCTGACACGGAGATAATTGAGCATTTTACAGGGTTCGGTTGCTATGATCAGAGTTTTCTTCAAATTTTGAGAGACTTAAATGATCCCGTTCCGTTTTTGAGAGGTGTAGTTGCAGAATTTGCTGGTAATAGAAAAGCTATAGAATATGAACAGCAAAAGAGGAGAGCTGGAAAGAGTCACATAAAATTTTTCACTTTGTATGATATGGCAATGAGAAGTATTACATCGTATACAAAAATTGGTTTACGAATGTGTACTTTTTTGGGGTTTGGAGTAGCAGGTGTAAGTGCAATTATTGCATTCATATATCTAATACGAAAGCTGATACATTGGGAATCTTTTGGATTTGGGATTCCTGTTATACTTATAGGAATGTTTTTTATAGGTGCTATACAGCTGATTTTCATGGGCTTTATGGGAGAGTATATATTAACCATTAATCAAAGAACTATGAAAAGACCTTTGGTAGTTGAAAGGGAGCGTATTAATTTTGATAATAGAGGTAATGGAGATGAAGACAGAACAAGTATGGAAGAATACTAGTGTTTTGGTTACAGGTGCAACGGGATTGATTGGTAGTGCATTAGTTGATTCGTTAGTTTGTATAGGAGCCAATGTGACGATATGTGGAAGAAATGAAGAAAAAATAAAACTTATTTTTAAGAAAGAAATTAGTGAGAATAGGATAAAGTATATTGTTACAAATGTATCAAGTGGTTTGCCAGAAATAGATGATGACTTTGATTTTATATTTCATGCAGCGAGTCCAATATCTGGTGCAGAAATCAAACTAAACCCTGTTGATACTATTGAAGCAAATTTGTCAGGGTGTAGAAGTTGTTTAGAATATTTAAGGAAACAGCAACTTAAAAAGGGCAAAAAAGGAAGGTTAATAGTCTTTTCCTCAGCAACAGTATATGGTAACCATTTTTCGGAAGATTATATAGCTTCTGAGGAAAAAACCAATGATACTGATACGCTAGATTCGGACAACGCTCCATATTCTGAGTCGAAACGTATGATTGAAGTATTGTCTAGAGCATATTATAAACAATATGAAGTTGATTCAGTAATTGTTCGAATTGGTTATGTGTATGGATATTCTAAGAGTATGCCCAATACAGCATTTTATGAGTTTATAAAAAAAGCCATTAATGGAGAAAAAATCACTCTAAATAATTCAGGAATGGGTAGACGTGATAATATATATGTTGAGGATGTAGTAGATGGCTTGATGACAGTTGCAGTGCATGGAGTTTCTGGTGAGGCATATAATATTTCTTCTGGAAATGATATGGGAAATTTTAGTGCAATTGATGAGATTGCTGACGTTATTGCAAAGTGTGCATATGAACTAAATATAAATGAACATTCATCAGCAGAAGTTAAACCTATGACAGAGCCAAGGAAACCCGGTTTGATTTTAGATAATTCAAAAATAAAAGAATTAGGATGGTGTGTTAAGACTGAATTAAAAGAAGGGATAATGTCAACTATCAAGTTATATATTAATGATTAGTTTACTCATTCGAAATTATGTAGTGATAATATATCTAAATTAAGGAGAGAACATGCAAGGGACAATAAAAATACTGGATTGTACATTGAGAGATGGTGGACAAGGTTTAGAAGCCATAAATAACAATGGTATTATAACTGAGTCTTTTTCAGAGCAGGATAAGGAAAACATTATAAGAAGTACACGTGATGCTGGGATAGATATAATAGAAATTGGATGTATGAGCTCTAACAGCAGAGGCCAAGAAGGATATGCAATTTATAATAATGTGATAGATTTATCTAAGTCATTACCACAAGAACGTGGACAAAATCAGTTATATACGGGATTATTTATAGATCCCGATACACCTATTGAGTCTATTCCAAAAGCATCAGAGGATTTGGTAGAGGGTATAAGAGTAATTTTAAGATACTCTCAATTACAACAATCTGTTGATTTTTGTGCCATGTTGGCGGATAAAGGGTATAAAGTTTTTATTCAGCCGATGTTGACAATGAGGTATACGGATGATGAGTTAAAAATGTTAGTGTCATCAGCTAACGAGATGGGGGCGTATGCGTTATATTTTGTTGATAGTTTTGGTTATATGACGGAAAATGATGTTGATAGATTTTATAATTTTTACTGTGAAGATTTAAATCCATCGATTAATATAGGTTTTCATGCTCATAATAATATGGATAACGCATTTATTAATGCCAAGTATTTTGTTGATAAGCTTTCGGATAGAAATCGTATAGTTGACTCATGTGCCTTTGGTATGGGTCAAGGGGCAGGTAACTTGCAAACAGAAATACTTGTAAATTATATGAACAAGCATTATGGAACATCTTATGGCTTTGATAAAATATTGGACGTATGTGAAATACTCGAAAAATTCAGAGAAGAGGATATGAAGACATGGGGGTATACCCCATTAAGATTCATTCCAGCAATTCATAATACGGCTTATAAGTATGCTACTGTTATGCGTTCAAGATTTAATATGACATTAAAAGAAATAAATATGGTACTGGAAAAAATGCCGGATGAGCTTAGACATAGGTACACAGAGGAAAACTTAAAAAATATTTTAGGTAGTTAAAGATGAAGGTTGCAGATTTTATAGTAAAAAAATTAATTGAATATGGTGTTACGGATGCGTTTGGTATTCCTGGTGGAGTAGTCCTAAGGTTAATTAATGCAATGAAAGAAATGGAACCAGAAATCACTCCACATTTGTGTTATCATGAGCAGATGGCTGGATTTGCAGCATGTGGTTATGCGCAGGCGAGTGGGAGATTAGGTGTTGCTTATGCCACAAGAGGTCCTGGAATACTCAATATGGTTACTAGTATTGCAGAGGCTTATCAAGAAAGCATTCCTGTTCTTTTTATTACAGCACATGGAAATAGAACGAACAACGAACTTAGATTTGAATATAACCAAGAAATAGATGTGGTAGCAGCATGTGAAAAATTCACAAAATATGCTGCTAACATTGAAACCATAGAAGATGTTTCAATGTTGGTTGATATGGCTCTGAAAAGTGCTTTAGATGGGCGAAAGGGGCCTGTACTTTTGGATTTTGCTACAACTTTATTTGATAAGGAAATAACAGAATATATAAGTGAAAAACAAGAACTGAGCACAAAACAAGAAGATGTAGATTCCATAGCACAAGAAATAGGTAAAAAATTATCATTATCTAATAGACCAATTGTATTAATTGGAGATGGTTTAAGATATACAGAAAATACAAACGCAATAATTGAATTTTTCACCAATATGAACATACCAATTATTTCAAGTAGAGGAAGTCAGGATCTCGCTGTATGGTCATCAAATTATTTTGGATATGTTGGTAGCCATGGAGTTAGATATGCTAATTTTATTCTATCAAAAGCAGATTTGATTATTGCAATAGGAAATAGGTTGGCTTTTCCAATACAATCCGAGAGCTTTGGACCTATATTTCAAAATGCAACGCTGATTCGATTAGATGTAGATGATGATGAATTAAAAAGAAATATTCCAAATAGTATAAATTATTTAATTGATGTGTCATCATTAGGTGAGGAGTTAAATAAAATATCACAATATTGTAGTAAAGACTTTAATACATGGATAAAAATATGCAGAGAAATAAAAAATGAATTATTTGATTGTGATTGTACACAACCAGTGACCCGAATAGCTGATTTTATTAAATGCGCAAAAAAAGAGGAAGTCGTATATGTATGTGATGTTGGAAATAATGAGTTTTGGTTTTCGCGAGCATTTGAAAAAGAGCACCCATATGGACAAGTTTTATGTTCGAAATCATTTGGTACTTTAGGAGTAGCCATAGGACGTGCGATTGGAGCCTATTATGCTACAAGAAAAAGGATCATTTGTGTGATTGGAGATCAAGGATTTCAGTATAATGTTCAAGAATTACAGTATATATCGCAATGGAAATTGTCAATATGCGTAGTTGTGATTAATAATGAAATCTCAGGAATGATATGTGACCATGAGAAAAAATCATTAAAAAATAGTATTCATGTTTCAAAAGAAAATGGATATATGGCTTTGGATGTTGCAAAAATTGCCAAGGCATATGGCATCCCATTTGCTAATGAAATGGATGAGTTAAACTTAGATGGTCCTATGATATTTGAAATAATGATAGACAAAACAATTGAGTTAACACCAACGCTTCCTAAGGGTAGAAAAATTCAAAATATGTATCCTGATTTGGATTGTTCACTAGAAGATAAGCTCAATGGATTATGATGGAGGGAAAAGAATGTTTGTTGAAAAAATTAATTCGCCTAAAGATTTAAAGGCACTAAGTATTGAAGAATGCAAGGTTTTGGCAAGCGAAATAAGACAAACTTTAATAGAAAGAATGTCAAAGAGAGGAGGGCATCTTGCATCTAATCTCGGGATGGTGGATGCAACTATAGCTTTGCATTATGTGTTTGATTCCCCAAAGGATAAAATTGTATTTGATGTTTCTCATCAGTGTTATACACATAAGATATTAACAGGAAGAAAAGATTCATTTTTATATGAAGACAAATATGATAATGCTAATGGATATACCAATCCTCTAGAAAGTGAGCATGATTTGTTTCGAGTAGGACATACTGCAACATCTATAAGTTTAGCGTGTGGTTTGGCAAAAGCACGAGATATTAATGGAGAAAAAGAAAATGTGATAGCAGTCATAGGAGATGGTTCTATGAGTGGTGGCGAAGCATTTGAGGGATTGGATTTTGCTGGTTCTGATATAGATGGAAATTTGATTGTATTATTTAATGATAATCAAATGTCTATAGCGGAGGATCACGGAGGAATATACAAGAATTTAGCGGAGTTACGTAGTACGGAAGGTAAAGCAGAAAACAATTTGTTTAAAGCGTTTGGTTTTGACTACAGATTTGTGAAAAATGGTAACGATATTTGCGAGTTAGTTGAAGCGTTAGAAAGTGTAAAAGATATAAATCGTCCAGTTGTTGTTCATATGTGTACTGTAAAGGGTAAGGGGTACAGATACTCTGAAGAGAACAAAGAAAGTACACATTGGGTGCGACCATTTGATATAGAGACTGGTGATGAGAAGAATCCGTTTAGCGGAGAACGATATGATAGAATTGTAAGAGATCATTTAATTGATAAAATGAAGAATGATTCTAAAGTTGTTACAATGATAGCTGCCGTTCCAGATGCTCTAAATTTTACTGAGGAACATAGAAAGATGGTAGGAAAACAGTTCGTTGATGTAGGGATTGCGGAAGAACACGCGATATCTATGGCAGCAGGTCTTGCAAAAAATGGATGTAAGCCCGTTTTTGCTACTATGTCAACCTTTTTTCAAAGAACCTATGACCAGATTTCACAGGAATTGTGTATAAATAATGCTGCAGCGACACTGATTGTTGTAAATGCATCAGTATATGCTGCAAATGATGTTACTCACATAGGAATATTTGATATTCCTATGATGTCAAATATCCCGAATTTGGTGTATCTTGCACCGACGAACAAGCAGGAATATTTGGCTATGATAGATTGGAGTTTAGACCAACAGGATTATCCAGTTGCGATTAGGGCACCTCGAAATGGTGTGTTTTATGCTAGTGAAGATGTAGAAACTGATTATAGCGATTTGAATAAGTATAAGGTTGTTAAATCAGGCGAAAAAGTAGCTGTTATGGCATTAGGTGATTTCTTTCAGATGGGAGAAGAACTAGTTGAAGAAATTGAGACTAAATATGGCGTAAAAGCAACACTAATCAATCCAAGATATATAACTGGGTTTGATTATGAACTATTTGAATCTTTGAAGGACAAGCACGATATAATAGTAACATTAGAGGATGGTGTTCTTGATGGAGGATGGGGACAGAAGATTGCAAGCTACTATGGGCCAAGTGAGATTAGAGTAATGAATTATGGATTGAAGAAGGAATTTCTTGATAGATATAATGTTAATGAAGTGATGGAAAGAAATCATTTGAGACCAGATTTGATTTTACAAGATTTAGATAAAATTATTTAAATTGAGAGGGACTACGATGAAGTTTAGTAAAGAATTTTACAATGGAAAGAAAGTATTAATAACAGGACATACAGGCTTTAAAGGGACTTGGATGTGTCAATTGCTTATTATGGTTGGTGCTGAAGTGACAGGCTATGCCTTAGAACCGCCAACAACCCCTTCCTTATTTGATATGGTTGGATTGAAAGATAAGGTTAATTCAATTATTGGAGATATTAGAGACCTCGAAAAATTGAAAGAAGTTTTTGATAATGTTAAGCCAGAAATAGTTATTCATATGGCTGCCCAACCAATTGTTAGGGATTCGTATAAGAACCCAGTATATACCTATGAGACTAATGTTATGGGAACTGTAAATGTATTAGAGTGCGTAAGACAGACACCATCAGTAAAATCCTTTGTAAACGTAACAACAGACAAGGTGTACTTAAATAAGGAATGGGAGTGGGGATACCGTGAGAACGAGGAATTAAATGGGTATGACCCATATTCTAATTCAAAGTCATGCTCCGAGTTAGTTACAAGCAGTTATATTAACTCCTTCTTCAATGATATGGATGTAGCTATCTCTACAGCTAGAGCAGGTAATGTAATAGGTGGTGGTGATTTTGCTCCAGATAGAATTATACCTGATTGTATTAGAGCAGCAGAGAATAAAGAGAACATAATAGTAAGAAATCCTTTTTCTACCAGACCTTACGAGCACGTGTTAGAGCCAGTGGTTGCTTATCTTATGATTGCAAAGGCTCAATATGAGGATAAAACCTACGCAGGCAACTACAATGTAGGTCCAGATGATACTGATTGTTGGACAACCGGTGAGTTAGTAACCTTGTTCTGTGATAAGTGGAATGCGGCTACTGGTGATGGAATCAAGTGGGAGAACAAATATGATGGTGGACCACATGAGGCTAATTTCTTAAAGCTAGATTGCTCAAAGCTAAAGAAAACCTTTAACTGGAATCCTAGATGGCACGTGGAAGAGACTATGGAGAAAATAGTTGAGTGGTCAGTGGAATACCTTAGAGGTGGAGATGTTGCTGAGTGTATGAAAAAGCAGATTAGAGAGTTTTTGAATAAATAATAGGCATCGTATTTCGTGAAAACAAGCTGGGAGCAATATTGTGATGAATGTTGGACAAAAATTATATAATTTAATTGAGAAAATCATAAGAGGAATTCTTAACTGGTTAAGCAAGCTAACAGGAAAAGGGATTTCTGAAGTTAAGTTTGAAGCATTAATGCAATTTGTGCGTTTTGGTATTGTTGGTGTTAGTAATACACTTATTTCTTATGTTCTATACTCAGGTAGCTTGATATTATTTCAGAAAGCTAATGTGTTTTCTGGGTTGGATTATCTTGTAGCCCAGATAATAGCATTTGTCTTAAGCGTACTTTGGTCATTTTACTGGAACAATAAGATGGTTTTTGTAAAACAGGATGACGAAAAACGTAGCTTATGGAAGGTGTTAATCAAGACATATATAAGCTATTCCTTCACAGGCTTGTTCTTAAGTAGTATGTTGTTGATATTATGGATTGATATGCTTGGTATATCAGAGTTTATTGCACCACTACTTAATCTTATAATAAGTGTACCTGTTAATTTCTTGATTAATAAGTTTTGGGCGTTTAAGATAGACAAAAATTGTGATGATAAGTTAGAAAAATAGGTGAAATATGCGAGCATGCAGTTGTTCAAATGGCAGCTAGTGCATTATTTGTAACACTTTTGGTCAATGTAATATCTATTTGTCCATAGGGTTTTATTAAAATTGTTATGGATACAACTTTGTTTTTCTTAAGATATTTTATTCAAAGAAAATGGGTTTTTAAATGATTGATATAGTTGCAGCTAACTAGACTGTTGTTTACGATGATGATATGGGTGGAAGAGGCATGTGTAGATTTTTATACTGTATGGGGAATGGAAGGTGCTAAAGATGAAAATTATAATAAAATACTTGGCATTATTAATTAGTATTTCGTTATACAATTATATCTTTATAACAAAAATCAAGGATACTAGACTTCACAGAGACCCTGGCAAAGCGAAATATATTTTTATAGCATTCATTTATATTCAATGTATGTTAGGTATACTATGGACGTGTAATAACTTTGACTATATAACGCAATTTGGTGATACAGGAGCATATGTGTATCAAAGCAATCCGCTAAGGAAGACATCCATAAGAACTGTGCTATATCCATTACTGATAAGGATATCTATGGAAATAGAAAAGCTAACGAATATAAGTTACTGTGCTGTGATTTATACAATTCAAAGCTTATGTAGTATTTTGTGCATATATTATTTCCTTAATGTATTAAAAGAAAATTTAAATGATAGATGGAATAAAAATGATGTTATTATCTACACATTGTTTTTGCATTTTATTCCACAGATAAATGAGTTTAATTTATCCGTACTTTCAGATTCATTAGCATATTCTATGTTGTTGCTGGTTGTTGCAAATGGTATAAAGTGGGTGTGCGAAGGAAATTTAAATAAGAAGGACCTAGTTATATTAATATTAGCTATTTTCCTTGGCAATATGTTAAGATATGAAAGAAAAATTTTGCATATAGTATTTTTGATTGTGATTTTTATTATTCTCAGTAAGTATAAAGAAATTTCTAAGAAAAATGTGTTTATTCTTGCTTGTTTACTAGTTATACCTTTGATGTTTGTAAAAGTAACGGATATTTGTTCAAAAAGTGTTGAGAATGATAATAGACATGAACAGACAGCTACCATGGTTGTTTTACCTAAGGTGGCAAGGGGATATATGGAAGAATGTTATGAGTATTTGTCTGATGACGCCAAATGCGTTGTATCATTAGAATTAGCTGGTGCATATGACAGAGGAGAAATTTCTACAAGTGATTTTATTATTTATATAGAACAAAGTGTAGGACAAGACACAGCTAATAAAATGATTTATTCGATTTCCTGGGAGGTGTTTAAAAACACTTATAGGAAGCAAACTGCAAATGTGTTAAAAGATTGTTTTCTGTATGCTAATCCCCTTATGTTTGGAGTGTTAGAGCTTAATTTAGTACATGTAGGAGGATTGGATTGGAATTATAGTAGGTTTATAATGAATACACCAACTCTTTCGAAGCTGTACTATAATTTTACGTTATATTTTGGATTAATGCTCTTAATTGTTGTGATAGCATATTTGATATGGAAAGAAAAGAATATTCTTAAGGACAAAATAAGAGTTGTAATTGCTCCTTTTGTGATGGCGTTTTTATTAACGGGATTATGGGGAGTTGTTAATAATTCGAAACCAAATGATAGATATGTTTTATACATATATTTTGTGTGGTTTGTGATTTTAATTGTAGGATTTGAGGAATCTCTAAGTATCAAAAAGCAAAAAGTACTAATTGATTAAAAGGATGCATTTTTGGAGGAACACTAATGTATTTAAATTATTTATTATGCATATTCATTATCTTTTCTGTATGTTTGCTATGTGGTAGATATATATATAATAAAGTTATAATAGATAGTGATGTTAATTATTTGATAATTGGATGGCTATTTTTAGTAGGTGGATTTAGTGTTATTTCCATACCATTTTTGTTTCTTCATACGAGATTTGATGTTTTATATTATTTATATTTAGTTGTAGTTGGGATTATTACAATTATTTCAATTATGGATTTTATTAAAACATATAATAAACTCAGGTTACCAAAAGTTAATACAATTGCTTTGCTATGTTTTGGGGTGATATCTATTCAAATTATATTGGCTTTGATATTATCTCATGGCGATGCTGATGATAGTTACTATTTGGCAATATCTAATACTGTAATTGATAGTAATAGAATTTTCGTTATAGATCCGTCTACAGGCAATGAAAACTTTGTTTTTCAATCACAATATGAGATGGTTGGACACGAAGTGCTGATAGGAGTAGCTAGTAAGTTTTTTAACATTAATCCTGCTGCGTTATGTCACACAATTTTGCCTGTTTTTTTAATCATATTGCATTATGCAGTTGCATACGAAATATGTAAGCGAATATCAGAAAAAAATAAATGGTATTGTTTGCTTTTTGTTGTGTTAGCAAACACGTTTAGTGGATATTCGGTTTATTCCCGAGGTGCCTTTTTGCTTTTTAGAATTTGGCAAGGAAAAGCTGTGCTTACAAATATTGTTATTCCATTGCTATTACTATTATTTTGGGATGTGTATAAGGCTGAAGAGGTAAAGAAGAAAGATATATTAATATTAACCTTATGTGCATATTGTGCTTTTAATACAACATCTGTTGGTTTGTACTTGTTTCCTTTGGCTTATGCTATATATACGTTAACATATTTGATAGTAAAAAGAAATGTAAGGAATTGCCTTATGCTGTGCACACCAATGATATGTTCATTACCATTTTTAGTAATGAAGCTATACCTTATGCAAGGCACAGGTGTGGAGCCACTTATTCTTCCTGATATGAAAATAGTGTATTCGGATGTTCTAAAAAATATAAATGGCTCAGGTTACTTTATGTATGTGGTAATACTGGCAGTTGTTATAAACATAATTTTTGGAAAGGACAAGCATAGATATTTGCTAGGTATATATCCAATATTATGTGTTGTGACCTTTTTGAATCCACTAATATGCCAGGTTGTGGCTGAAAAGATTACTGGAATATGGGTATATTGGAGATTATTCTGGACCTTGCAGATGACTTTTATAATTGTTGGAGCACTTTCTATAATAATGGATTGGTTAAAGTCTAAAAGAATTTTAATACTGTTTATGTTTGGTGTTATTATTTTTAGCTGTGGAAAGAATATATACACAAGGGATAATTTTGATTTTGCGCTTAATGCTGAGAATATATCTGATACCTCTAAGAATGTAGTGGATTGTTTGAAAAATAGGGATGAGGAATCTATTAAGTTGATGTTACCTTTAGAGTATGCTATTGAAATAAGGCAGTACACAGGTGAAGTACAATTGGTTTACTCTCGATATGTTCGCTCAGAATACTTGTTGAATGATGATCTGGAGACTTATTCTATATTACAAGACATTTACTCAAGGTTATTTACTTTAAAAGAGTATAATGATAGTATAATAGAGGATTTAAGGTTGTTTGAAACCGATTATGTGGGTGTATATGCAGATGCTGATAACACTTGCTTTGAAAAATATGAGTGTATTTATAGTGATGAATTTATCAATGTATACGATATATCAAATTAATTATTTTGAAAGAGAAAACAAATGAAAGAAAAAAAACTATGTATTATAGTGCCTGCGTACAATGAGGCAGAAAGTATAGAAAAGGTAATAAATAATATTATAACAAACTACTCTTGTTATGACTATGTCATTGTAAATGATGGATCTACGGATAATACTGCAGATATATGTCGTAATAAGGGATATAATATTATAGATTTACCAGTTAATCTGGGGTTAACAGGGGCATTTCAAACAGGATTAAAGTGGGCGTTAAAACAAGAATATGAGTATGTTATTCAATTAGATGGAGATGGTCAGCATGATCCAAGGTACATAGAAGGTATGCTTGAACTGGCAGATTCAGAAAATCTAGATATCGTTATTGGTTCAAGGTTTGTTGGGGAAAAGAAACCCTTCTCTCTTCGTATGTTTGGAAGTAAAATCATTGATTTAATCATTAGAATAAAATCAGGGAAGAGATTATCTGATCCAACGTCAGGGATGAGATTATTTAATAGAAAAGTGGTTAAGGTAATGTCTCATGACATTAATATGGGGCCCGAACCTGATACTGTAGCCTACCTAATAAAATGTGGAGCAAAAGTAAAGGAGTATAAGGTCGAGATGAGCGACCGAGAAACTGGAGAAAGTTACTTGAACTTATCTAATTCAATAAAGTATATGTGGAAGATGTGTTTTTCGATATTGATTTTTCAAAATTTTAGAGAGAGGAAAAAAATATAATGTCTTTAATACTTAGAATTATTTTGATCTTTTCTTCTGTATTTACTTGCGTATATATTCAGAGAAAAATAAGAAAATCAAAATTCAAAATCGAGGATTCGATATTTTGGATATGTTTGTCTTTAGTGTTGGTATTAGTGAGTGTGGTTCCTCAAATCCCTTCATTTTTTGCGGATTTGTTAGGTTTTGAGTCTACAGTGAATTTTGTGTTTTTGCTAATGATATTTTTGCTTTTGGTAAAAGTATTTCTCCTGTCTAGGAAGGTATCAGAAACAGAAGACAAATTAAAACAATTAGTACAAGAGGTTGCAATTGGAAGAAAAGAAAAAGAGGAATAATTATGAAAATACTATTTTTGAATTTGCCTTATAAGTTTACATTAAGTCGTGCAAGTAGATGGCCAGAAAAGACAAAGAGTGGTACTCTTTATTATCCATATTGGCTATCATATGCTGCAGGAGTATGTCTTGAAAAAGGATATGAAGTAGAATTGATAGATTGTATAACAAGGAAGATGACAATTCGACAGTCTATAGAAGAAGTATTGCGTATTAAACCAGATTATATTATGGGTGAAATCACAACTTCATCTTGTTTGGAGGACTATGAGTTTTTAAAGAAATTAAAAAAGAGATATCCAGATGGAAAAATAATTATAGGTGGAACTCATGCTACTGCATTACCAGAGCAGGTATTAACTGAATGTTCTGCTATTGATATAGTTGTACGTCAGGAATATGATTTTATCTTGCCAGAGATATTAAAATCAGGTGATGAGTTGAGCACTGTTGATGGAATTTCTTATAGAGAGAATGGAATTATTAAGCATAACAAGAATAGAGTTTGGACAGAGGATTTAGATGAATTACCGTTTGTATCTAAGATATATCAGAAGTATTTAAATGTTAATGATTACTTTTATGCTTTTGCTAGAAAGCCTATGATTCAGATCTTTAGTTCTAGAGGCTGTCCATTTAGGTGTAATTTTTGCTCGTATCCAGAGACCATGAGCGGTAGAAATCTACGAAAGAGATCTGTAGAAAATTTTGTAGATGAAATAGAATATATATGCAAGGAAATGCCTGAAATTCAAGAAATCTTTATAGAGGATGATACTTTTACTGCCGACAGAAAACGAGTTATTGAAATCTGTGACGAGATAATAAGGAGAGGCTTAAAACCAGTATGGTCTTGCAATACAAGAGCGGATTTGCCTTATGAAGTTATGAAAAAGATGAAGATGGCAGGTTGTAGACTTTTGGTAGTAGGATATGAATCTGGTAATCAGAATGTTTTGAATGAAACTAAGAAGGGTATCAAGCTTGAACAGTCATTAGAGTTTGCAAGAAATACAAAGAAATTAAAATTAAAGGTATTTGGTTGCTTTATGATAGGTTTGAAGGGTGATAATCTAGAAACCATAGAGGAAACCTTCCAGTTTGCAAAGAAGGTATATCCAGATATGGTATTTTTCCAACAGGCTGTACCGTTTCCGGGAACTGCATTTTATGATTGGGTAAAAACAGAGGGATATTTAAAGACAGAGGATTATTCTAAGTGGCTTAATTCGGAAGGTTATTTGGATTGCTTGGTGAATTATCCATATGCTAATTCAAAGGAGATTGAAAAATTGAGAGATAAGCTTATGTCGAGATATTATTTCTCGTTTACTTATATTGTTAAGACTTTCTTGAGAAACTTATCATGGCAGGAGTTCAAGAGAGTAACTAAGGCTGGTTTTACTTATATAAGATTTAGAATTAAAAAGCTATTTTATTAAGGTGAGTATGGATGAATAATGAAATAAAGCTTAGTATTATCATTCCAATATATAATGGAGGCAGGTACCTTAGTACCTGCCTTGATTCGGTTGTAAATCAAACAATTGAAGAATATGAAATAATATGCATAAATGATGGATCAACGGATAACTCCTTTGATGTTTTGGAAGAATATAAGAGGAAATATCCTGAACTAATAAAAGTGTATCATAAAGAAAATCAAGGTGTTTGGAAAGCAAGAGAATTTGGTATCAGTGTAGCAACAGGAGAATATATTGGTTTTTGTGACTGTGATGACATAGTTGATAAAAGTATGTATGAAAAAATGTATTCTAGTATAATCCAATCTAAAGCAGACATGGTTATATGCGCTTTTGTTAGGGTTGATGATGAAACAGGAAAAGTAGGTAAAGCAGAGATGAATGGTTGGGGAAATGCAACCTTGAATATGACTGAAGAGAAGGAACAGTTTGCTTTGTTTAATACTGCACCATGGAATAAAATGATTCGTAGGGATATCATTCAGAAACATGTGAAATTTGATAAACCACCAAGAGTTGCTGAAGATATGATGCTATTACTAAGTGTGTATCCAAGCATAAAAAAAGTAGAATTAATTGCTGAACCTCTATATTATTACTATGTAAGAAAGAATACTGCTATGACATATTTTAGATTAGAAGAGATGAACGTTTTTCAGCAAAGTATGTTAATTACACAACAGTATGTAATAAATAACGGTGGAGTAGTATGGGAGGATGTTGTTGAGCTTTTTGTTTTGATTCATATGGGCTTGTCGGTTATATTAAGGGCTGAGGCAAAAAAGTCAAAAGAATGCATAAAAAGAGTATATAATTATTTGGAAAATCATTTTCAAAATTGGAAGAGAAATAAATATTTGTCAATATTTATGCACAAAAGATTGTTGAAAATATATTTGATTATGCTTTGTTACAAGACAAAACTTATTTATTTTATTGGAAGGTTTAATAAGTTATTTTTAAAGATGATTGGTTGGTAAAATAATAATGGAGATTGTTATCTTTGTGAAATGATTGGAAGGATAAAAATATTATGAAAAAAATATTAATTGTAGGAGCATATGGATGTGGAAATAAGGGAGATGATGCTATCCTTGAAGGTTTTAAGAACACTTTGGGAAAGACGTATGAAATCATTTCTACAGAAGGTAAGTATGGAAAATTAAAAGAAATAATGGGCGAAACCCATAGTACGATTAGCTGTAGAATGAATGAAGGAATTAATATTAACGTACTAATCAATCTTATATCTTTTTTTCCAAGATATTATAAGGTTCTTAAAAATGTTGAATTTGTAATAATTGGTGGAGGAAGCTTGCTTCATGACATTACCAAGTACAATCTTCCTTTTTTTAGATTGCTACAATTTTTGGCAAAAGTGCGAAAGAAAAGTGTTATTTATGCGGGCGTAGGAGCAGGCCCCTTACAGACAAAAGCAGGAAGAAAAACAGCCAGAAAGTTTTTGAATAAGAGTAAAAAAGTATTTGTTCGAGATCCGATAGATTATAGATTACTTAAGGAAATAGGTGTAAATAATGCTGTTTTATCAGCAGATATGGCGTTTTGTGTTAGAAACAGCAATGAGTCATCAGCTACTATCTTAACAAAGTATGGTTTGACAAAAAAAGAGTATATTGTTGTAACAGCATGTCATTGGTTTAAATCAGATAATTTTTGGAATATGGATAAAATGGATTTCTCAGATGATAGAAATAAATTAATTAGTGCAATAAATAAATTAATTATCAAGTTTGGGAAAAAAGTGGTATTTTTACCTACTGTGATGCATGATTATAAACTGGGCCAGTTACTTAAAGAAGAAATCAATATAGATGACTTTTTGGTTATTGAACATAATTATAATTGTAAGGAAATGTCATATGTAGTAGAAAATAGCTTCTTTTTGTTTGGAACAAGAATGCATTCTATGATATTTGCAATAAGGAGTGGAGTGCCTTTTGTTTCTACAATTTATGATAACAAAGTGAGAAATTTGTTGAAGAGAGTAGATATGCTGGAATACTCAATTGATTTTAATGAAATTAATACCTTCCAGTTTGAAAGTGTAATTGACCATATGCTAGATAATTATGACGATATATCTAATATGTTAATTCAAAAAGCACACGAACTAAACGAGATAGTTGTTCGTGATATGAATAACATTATTGAAATGATGAGTGAGAATAAATGATAATGGAGAAAAATATAAATTTAAAAAAAGATTATATCTGGAATTTTGCTGGGAGTATTGCTTTCGCAGCAATGTACCCACTTCTCACAATTGCGATCTCAAATATATTAGATTCTTCTAAGTCGGGTTTGTTTTCAGTTGGATTTGTAACAGCGCAGTTATTTATGATTTTGGGGAATTATGCTGTAAGAGTCTTTCAGGTTTCAGATTTAGAAGAGAAATTTTCTTATGTAGAATATGTTGTATGTAGACTTATTACATGTGTTGTAATGTTGATTTCTAATACTATTTTTTGTTTAGTGCGTAGTTATGATAAAGAGGTATTTGCGTTATTTACAGTTCTTTGCGCTTGTAAAATGGTTGATGCGTTTTCTGATGTATTTGAAGCCAGACTACAACAGAAGGGATATTTGTATAAAGCAGGACAGGCATTATTTTTTAGAACAGTAGCAGGTTTATTTGTTTTTTTGGTATTTTTATACTTTTCTAAACAACTCTTGGCTGCTAGTGTAGGAATGTTATGTGTTGATGCAATTTGTATGATTATTTTTGCAATTATTCCTGCAAATAAATTTTCAGAAAAGGCGTATGTATTCAAGTGGGTTAATGTTATAGAAGTGTTAAAACAATGTTTTCCTATGTTTGTATCATTGTTTTTGTTTACATTTATTATTAACTCACCTAAGTATGCGTTGGAAGACCATATGGCTTATTCATATCAAACGATTTTTAATGCTTTGTATTTTCCCGCGCAAGTTATTTACTTGCTGACAGGTTTTATATTTAAGCCACTTATAGTATCAATGACAGATATGAGAAATAACAAAAATAAAGAATTGTTGAAATTTAGTAATAAGATTATTGTGAGCATTTTTGCTTTAACAATAATTGGCTGTGTAGCAATTATTATGCCAGGAATTCCTATACTTGAATTTTTATATGATATTAGTTTAAATGGATATGAAAAAATGGCGGTTGCTATGATGATTAATGGTGGGATAATTGCGGTTATTAATTATTTTTACCATGTGTTAGTGATATTGAGAAAACAGATGATAGCATCAGTTATATACGTTATTGTTTTTTTGTTATCAGTTATAGTGCCAGATATTATGATAAAACAAATGCATATGTGGGGATGCGTATTATCTTATCTAGTTGTTTTAATTTGCCTTGCTTTGCCTATTTTAGTTATAGGCTATATGCATATGGCAAATGAAAAAGAAGAAAAGACACATTCTTTATAAAAAGTACGATACTATTATGGATATGAGCATTATAGCTCATATCCATTCTTTTTTAATAACTCTCTAGCAGTATCTATAGAATCCACACCTGATTTATTTTTAACCGGTGCAAACTCCTTTTCTCTATCAACCTCGAATACCAAACAATCATCCATCTCGTGAATAAGATCTAGCGCCAAAGTCTCAAATTTTAATCCATTTGGTTCTGTTGGTTCGACAAGCTCCTTGTTATTGTTAATATAAGGAACAGTCTTTTTCACCACATGAAGAGGCATCTTATTATTCAAGGTTTCCTTAAGTCTGCTTATAGGGAACAGATAGTTAAGGATTACTCCGAAGCCATATGCAAGTGTTCCATCATCATTCTTTTGGTAAGTCATCTCCTCAGATAGCTCGTAGTACTCTATGATATGTGGCTTGCCATTCTCTTTACAGATAGCTCCAACCTTTTCTTCCGGGAATGCCTTCCTAACAACCTTTGCACCACACATCTTACCAGAGTCGATGGTTGCGCCTAGGAACACTGGGTCCGCAATACCTTGAAGCACATTGTCAACTGCGAACACATTAATCCATTCTATAGGGTTATCAAAGATTTCTTGAAGTAGTCCAGCTCTGTTCATAGAGCTGAACCAACCACCATTGCCATTAGGTGATAGAGCTAGTGTATGCGGTGAATTCATAAGAATCTTTCCATTAAAGTCTGTAGCTGGGTTAAGTTCCTGTACAAAGAAATGAATATAATCAGGGTTATAACCGAAGTAGTTATTTTCCTCAAAAAACTGGGTTGTATCATTATAATTTATATCACTGGTCATAATATACATATGAATCCAAGTGTTGGTTTCCTGCACAATCTTAAGAGTGTGATTCATAAGTAGACTGAATATAGTCATCTCCTTAGTTATCCCCATATTAAAGCAACCCTTGGGCCTGTCGTGACCAAGTCTTGTTCCTTGACCTCCAGCCAATAGAAGTAAGCATAGCTTTCCCTCCTGAATTGCTTTAGTACCGATGCTGTTATATACTGACTTTTTTTCATTTATATCATCTATTGAAAGAGCATCTAATGGTTCGATGACAGATAAATTTTCTGTGGAATTCTTGTTTAGGGATTTTAGGAAATCCCAGTCTACGGAAGCTATCTGGTTGTATAATATATCCTTTTCTGAATCACAGATGGAATCCTCAAACTGAAGAAGATGAGTCTGACCATATTTTTCTAACAGTTGTCTTATGTTATCCTGATTCATAGGCTCTCCTTTATTGCATAAGTTCAAAATTATACTCTTTTATAGAATAACATAGATTTATAGGTTTTTCAATTTTTTAGTGTTGGGCTTTTTATTTATTGAACAAATTTATCCTATGGATTATAATAATTGTGTATGCGCAATAATATATACATATTTCCGCTTGTTGATAACAGGCAAGTTTCATAAACAAAAAGGGAGCAATTATGAATAAAATATACACCCCTCAATTAGAGAAATTTATGACCACCCATAAGCTGGGTATAGATACTATGGACGAGGATGCTAGAGGTCAGCTTTCCGCTAGAAAGTCTAGGTTTGAGTTTTTGAAGAGAACTAAGCTTTGGCCATATCTTAAGCCTCTTAGAATAGTGTACGCATATATGCGTCACTTTTATTTTACTGTTAAAAGTGTGGGATTTTTCAAGGCGTTTGGTAACAAAAAAAGAATATATGAGTTTTCCAAGGAGTACATTAGCAGTCTCATGCCAGATGAGGTAACTATTAAAGCCCATAGAGGGCACAAATTCTCCAGAGAAATAAAATTCAGCATCTTAGCCCCACTGTACAACACTCCTGAGAAGTTCCTAAGAGATATGATAGATTCTGTTATAGCACAGACCTATGAGAATTGGGAGCTATGCTTGGCAGATGGAAGTGATGATGAGCACTCCTTTGTTGGAGATATAGTTAGAGAGTATCAGGCTAAGGACAAGCGTATAGTCTATAAGAAATTGGAGAAAAATCTTGGCATATCTGAGAATACTAATGTTTGTATAGATATGGCTACAGGAGATTATATAGCTTTGTTTGACCATGATGATATATTGGTTCCTACAGCTCTTTATGAGAATGCACTTGCTATATGTGAACACAATGCGGATTTCTTATATACAGACGAGGCTACTTTTAATGGTGATGATATCTACGATATTGTGACTTATCATTTCAAACCAGATTTTGCTATAGATAATCTTAGGGCAAATAATTACATCTGCCACTTTAGTGTGTTCAGTAGAGAACTTGTAGATAAGGTTGGAAAGTTCAGTACAAAGTATGATGGTAGTCAGGATCACGATATGATTCTCCGCCTTACTGCCGCAGCGGAGCATGTATATCATATTCCTAAGACCTTATATCTGTGGCGTTCTCATGGTAATTCAGTGTCCAAGGATATTAATTCTAAGACCTACGCTATTGAGGCAGGTAAGAGAGCTGTGACAGATAGCTTGGCTAGAGCAGGTCTTAAGGCAACAGTGGAGAGCTCGCCTGCATTTCCTACTATTTACAAGATTAACTATGAGATAATAGGTAATCCGAAGGTTTCTATTATTATTCCTAATAAGGATTCCTTAAGGCTTTTGGCTAATTGTGTGGATTCAGTTATTAAGCTTTCTACATATGATAATTATGAGATTATTATAGTTGAGAATAATTCTACAACTGAGGAGATTTTTGAATACTACGACTTAATTAAGGATATGCATCAGGTTAAGGTTATAAGGTTTGAGGAGCCGTTTAATTATTCAAGGATTAACAATTTTGCAGCTAGAGAGGCTACAGGTGATTATCTGGTATTCTTGAATAATGATATAGAGATTATAGCTCCTGGTTGGATGGAAGAGCTGCTTATGTATACCCAGCGTCAGGATGTGGGCGCTGCAGGGGCAAAGCTTTATTATGGAAATAATTCTATTCAGCACAATGGTGTCATTATAGGAGCGGGAGCAGATGGTGTGGCTATTCACAGCTTGGCTGGTGAAAGTCGTTTCGATGTGTGCTATATGGGTAGAGCTTTCTTTGCTCAGAATGTTAGTGCAGTTACAGCTGCCTGTATGATGATGAAGAAGTCCCTCTTTGATGAGCTTGGTGGTTTCGATGAGAAGCTTGCTGTTGCTTATAATGATGTGGATCTTTGTCTTAGAATTAGGGAGAAAGGGTATCTTATCGTATGTAATCCATTTGCAGACGCTTATCATTATGAGTCTATCTCTAGAGGCTATGAGGAGAAGCAGGGTAATCAGGATAGATTCCAGAATGAGGTTAAGTATATGAAGAATAAGTGGAAGCATGTTTTAGATAAAGAGGATCCTTTCTATAATCCTAATGTTTCCAAGGAACGTGGTTGGAAGTTTGGTATTATACCTTAGAGCAGGAGGAAAAAATGAGTGATTTAAAGGATAATAAAAGAATTTCGAATATCCTCAAGATAGTATTATTTCTCTTGGTTATTCTGGTTGAGATAGTTGTTTTTATTGGAGTTAAAACTATTTTCTATAATAATGGTCCTGCCCATTATCTGGTATCAACAAGTGGGGAAGAGAGTTTTTCTCCTATAGCTAATGGTGCTACTTATGAATATGCTTTTACCAGCTCTGAGGATAAGATAAGGGCATTCCAGTTTAGACTTCAAGCAGGCCCACATGGAGAAGCTACAATAACCTCAGGTGAGATGCATTTTCAATTAATTGATGTAGCCACTAATCAGGTGTTGCGTTCATCTGTTGTGGATTGTAAAAATGTTACCCAAGAGACTTTCTTCATGGTGGATATGGGTCAACTGATAGAGGATGTTAATGGTAAGGATTTTAAGATAATTATATCATTTACTAACATTATTGATGATGAAGTGTATATGCTGTGTGAGCAGCAATCAGACGGAAGCTTTAGGCCTGTGATTAAGATGAATTCTGCAGGTTCTGATTCTCTTCAGAAGGCTATGTGGGTGATTTATACTTTGATTATCCTTGCTACAGGATATTCACTATTCAAGGCATTATTTAGTAAGGAGTTTAAGCTAGAACAGGTGTATCTGGTAACTGCCATATGTCTGGGTTTAGCAATGTCCTTGTTTATGCCACTTATGACTGGACCAGATGAGACTACTCATTCACGGTCAGCTTATTATGTGTCAAATGTGCTTCTAGGAGTAGATAATGGAGATTCGGGTCTTCTGATTATGAGAGCGGATGACGCCAGATTCAGATTTGCAGATGTGGATTTCCACAGAAACTATTATGTGGAGTATTATGATAGCTTTTTTGATAAAATTAATGATGATACTTTGATGCAGTCTGATAAGCCTATGCTGACAAATCCTAATTATTTGTATTATCCTATGGGAATAGGTATTACCGTTGGGCGCTTGCTTGGCTTTGGTCCAATCCTTACATTTATGCTGGGAAGATGGTTTTCTTTGGCTGTTTTCATAACAGCAATATATTATGCTATTAAGAAGCTTCCCTTTGGCAAGGCGGTGGTATTCGTCTGGGCATGTCTGCCTATAACCCTTCAGCAGGCTATGTCCTATAATTACGATAGTCCCATATTGGCTATGAGTATATTGGTTATATCAATAACCTTAAGTCTCATGTATGACCGTAAGGAGTTAAGTAAGAAGCAGAGAATAAGAGATATAGTAATGCTTGCATTAATCTGTATATTGCTGGCACCTTGTAAGAGCTTCGCACTGCTTCCTATAGCTTTGTTCCCTATTATACTGGTTGTAAGATTTATATATAATCGAAGAACTAATATTAAGGAATGCATTTGTCAGAAGAAGGCTCGTAAGGTGGCAACCATAGTTGGTAGTATAGCTTTAGTGTTAGTTGTGCTAGTGGTAGGTGTTTATGTGCTAAAGCTTTTGCTTGCTACAGCAGATGGTCCAGGACGTCCTTTAATGTGGACAGATGCCTATGCAAGACCTGTGGGATACTATATAGCTCATCCTGTAGAGCTTGTGAAGATTTTTGTTAATACTGTAGTTCAGAATGGAGAAGCTTTGATATGGCAGACCTTTGGTGCAACCCTAGGTTGGCTTAATCAGCCAGTGCCACACATAGTAATAATGATGTATGTGTTACTGTTTGCTTTTGCTGGTATGAGGAAGGTATCAGAGGAACAAGAGATTTCCATAGGCAGCAGAGTATGGATGTTATTTATCTTCTGTGGTGTGTGCATTGTAGCAATGCTTGGTATGCTTATAGGTTGGACTCCAAGTCACTACAATGTAATAGAGGGAGTGCAGGGTAGATATTTTCTTCCTGGCTTAGTACTTTTAGGAGTATCTCTAAGAACAAGGAATACATCTAGAAGCGATGAGTCTGATAGAGTTATAGCTACACTTTTACCTATAGTGTTTATATTCGTGGTAACCCTTGTGTTTGGATATAAGGTAGAATAAATATAGATGTATGATACCAAGGAGGCCCCTATGAGATATAAGACTAAAAAACTAATTACATATATCATAGCTACAGTGTTGATTATTTCTCAGCTATTTTCCATGAATTTAGGCAATCTAGCAACCATTACAAGTAAGGCAGCCACCACCCGTATGGCCAATGTGGTTCTATTCGTGGATTTTCAGGATACAGATCACTCCCAGCATACTAATACTGCAATAAGTGAATGCTTCCTGCACAATCCTCAGACCACCTTTGATTTGTTCAATGGAAGCGATACTGTGAATACAGGTCTGGCGAAGTATATTAGCAATATATCCTATGGTCAGCTGGAGCTTACCAATGTTTTTCCTCAATATGATTCCACAACGGGGACTATAACACCATTTAAGCTGTCCAAAAATGTTAGTGAGTACAGTGGGACTAACTCCTCCGAGATGATATCAGAGGCTCTTGTTAAGCTGGAGGCTTCACAGCTTTTAGATGAAAATGTAGATGTGGACTTAAATGATGACGGACTTATAGATAATGTTATTCTGGTGGCCGCTTATACTGGTACAGATGCCGAGGGGAATGATATAATAACCAGCCACAAATCTGAATATGGTGGCTACGAAACTGTAAATGGATTAAGAGCAGGTACCTATAATGTGGTTACAGAAAGTGGAGCATATTTAGGTACGCAGGAGTCGGGTGTAATTATCCATGAATTTATGCACTGTCTGGGATATCCTGATTTGTACAGAGTAGGCGCTACAAGTGGCAGTGCAGCATTGCCTGTAGGTTATTGGGACATAATGAGTAAGGTTAGCTATAGGCTTCAGTATCCACTGGCATATCTTAGGTCTCACTACACTAATTGGTTTGACATTCCTACTATAACTGAGGACGTAACAGGATATTCCATATATTCTGCCTCTGCTGCTACGGATGCAACCAAGGATAATCAGGCACTGATTCTCAAGACAGACTATTCTGACACAGAGTTTTTCGTGGTGGAGTATAGGCATAAGGATACTTCCAATTATGTGTCAACTGAGTATGACAGCATTGTGCATGGCTCAGGACTCATCATCTATAGAGTAAATACCAAGCAGATTAAGAATGTGGCAGGCCAGACGGATTATATATATGTTTTCAGACCTGAAGATTCCTATGATTATTATGGTAATGAAAAGGCAGAAGGAGATTTATCTAAATCCTTCCTCTCCGCAGAGTCAGGCAGAACCAGTTACGGTAGCTCTGACTATAAGGATACCTTATCAGATGGTGCAATTACATATTCCGACGGAACCAACAGTGGAATTGTAATTAGCAACGTGGGTAGTGCCACTGGCGACACCATAACCTTTGACGTATCCTTCGGAGATGGAGGAGAGGCGCTGGGAGGCTTCTGGAACACAGAGACAACCAAGTCACTAAGTGGCCTGACAGATATAGATTCCTGCATGGATGCCCAGGGCAATATCTACATGGTAGCAGGCCTTTCCACAAGTACTGCAACAGGAACCCTAGGTAGCTTTAACGTGTACAAATATGACACAACTGGCAGTTTAACTCAGGTTGGTTCTACTGTAAATGTTAATGGTGGCCATCATAAGCTTGTTATGGCTGGTGATACCCTTTATGTAGCCTGTGTGGACTATGATAATATGAGGGTAAATCTCTATGAATATAATAATGGCTGGAGCAGAGTTCATCGTTCGGATAATGAGGCTCAGGAATTTGATATGGCATCAGATGGTGAGACAGTATATCTGTCCTATGTAACGCAAAACTATGGTGGAACTAGCGATGCATATTGCGAAAGCTACTCTTCAGGTAGGATTAAAAATTTTGGTGTGGCCAATTCCGGTTCATATTTATGCAATCCTATAGTAGCTATAACTGATGGTCAGCCCGTTGTTGTAACCAGAGATTTTATGTCAGACAACAAAATAGGTGTAAGTAAATATTTCAATGCCACTGGTACCTGGAGTGTATTCTCTGATAATTTGTACGCAGACAATATAGCTGCTCAGGCAAATGGAAACACCCTTTATCTTATGAAAAATGGTAACGGTCAGGGAGCTTATGCAGATAGCTATGTATACAGCTTGAATCTGACGGATATTAACTCCACCTGGACACAGCTGGGAACCAATGCATTCATAGATAATAGCGCAGTGCCTATGAATATGTTCTTTGATGAAGATACTATTTACATCACATACCAAAATGGGGAAACCTCCTCACAGGATGTGTATGTAAAAACTTTGGTAAATAATAAGTGGAAGGCTGTAGGAACTAAGGTTACCAGAGATGGTATCCTTGATATGTCCGGAAATGTATACGATGAGACAATTTATCTGGTGTATGGAAATTATGCATCTGGAATAACTATCAAAACTCACCACTACGCCGAGGACGCCGACCAAGTGGGTGGCGACAGTGGAAACACTGGTGGCAGTGGCAACACAGGAGATAGTGGAAATACTGGGGATAGTGGCAACACAGGAGACAGTGGCAATGCTGGAGGTACAGGTGACGCCGGAGGCAATAACTCAGATAATACTGGAAGCGGAAACACTGGGGACACTGGAAACACTGGAGATAACAACTCAGGCAACACAGGAGGCAACACCGGCACCGCAACCCCATTTGTACCACCTACTGTTAATGTAAGCTATCGCACTCATATAGAACGTATAGGCTGGGAGGGTACAGCAGATAACATAAGCACCTGGAAACAAAATGGCGCTATGAGCGGAACCTCAGGACGTTCCCTTAGACTTGAAGGAATTAATATAGTGGTTGCACCAGCAACAGCAAGCGAGGACCTTGATCTTGGAATTCAGTACACAACCCACTGTGAATCCTATGGTTGGTTACCATGGTCAGCAGATGGAGATATGAGTGGTACCCAGGGAGAATCTAAGAGATTAGAGTCCATCAAGCTTCAGCTAACTGGTGAACATGCCCAGTATTATGACGTACACTACCGAGTACACGCTGAGTCTTATGGCTGGCTTGGATGGGCATCAAATGGTGCTCCTGCGGGAACAGCTGGCTACTCCAAGAGATTAGAGGGAATTCAGATAGTTGTAGTTAAGAAGGGTGAAGACTTTAATCGCAATATGGAAGGAATCACCTCTAAGAGGTCAGAGCCATTCGTACCTAAGCCTGGCAAATCACCTATAGTGAATTATCCTTCAACCAGTAACGAAAATCCTATAGTGCCAGGAGAGGATACTCCAAATGTAGCCTATAGAACTCACGTAGAAAAGTACGGCTGGCAGGCATGGAAATATAACGGTCAGATGAGTGGAACCAGTGGAGAGTCCAAGCGACTAGAAGGAATAGAGATAAAGCTTACTAACAAGGACTACGAAGGTGGAATAGCTTATACAACTCATGTAGAAAAATACGCATGGCAAGGAACAGACCTTAATAACCCTGCAACCTGGAGACAAAATGGCGCCATGGCAGGAACTTCTGGAGAATCCAAGCGACTAGAAGCAATCTGCATCACCCTTACGGGAGAGATGGCAAATCACTACGACGTATACTACCGAGTACATGCCGAGTCCTTCGGCTGGTTAGGCTGGGCATCAAACGGCGCACCAGCCGGAACCGCAGGACACTCCAAACGCCTTGAAGGAATCCAGATAGTACTGGTGAAAAAAGGAGACCCTGCACCAACAACCTATGCTGGAATCACCTCTCGTGACTCAAGAGCATATATAGAACGTTAAACAAAAGATAAACCTCATTAAATAATAAAGCATTAGACTAAACAGCAAAAGGACGAGGCAATACATCCCTCGTCCTTTTGCGTATTATTATAAATATATTAATCCTTAAACAACTCCAGTATAGTATTCACCAGCAAATCATTCTGGTTGGGCTTCATAAAGCAGAAGCGAATAAACTTATCAGACAATCCTCTAATATTCTCACAATTTCTAATCATAATACCCTTAAGCTTACAGTGCTCTGCAATCTGTCCTGCGGTAACCCCATCCTTAAGAATCTGCACCAGCATAAAGTTGGCTGTAGGCTTATAAAGCTTAACATTCTTGTTAGTTGACATAGCAGAGAATATAAGATTTCTCTCAGTGTAAATCTGTGAACAAGACTCCTTAATATACTTCTTATCCTTAAGCATCTGAGTACAAACTGCAGCAGTGATGCTTGATATAGGATTAGGAGCAGAAGTAATATTGAGAATGCTCATGTATTCCTGATTGCTCATAATAGCATATGCAAGTCTAAGTCCTGGTACTGCAAAGAACTTACTGGTGCTTCTAAGAACAGCTATATTATCATAGTCCTCCACCATAGGAACTGCAGTAACCTCCTGATACTTCTCAACGAATTCAATGTACATCTCGTCGATAAGAAGGAAGGTATCAAGCTCCTTACATACCTCGGCCATGGTCTCCATATCGTCTCTAGAGATAAGCTGTGAGGTAGGATTATTAGGATTTCCAAGAATAATAAGGTCTATGGAGGAATCAAGATGTCCCACAAAATCAGCTATATCGAACTGGTAGTCATTAGCCTCGTCTAGCTCGTAGTAAACTATTTCACAACCAAACATAGAAAGCACCTTCTCGTATTCTGAGAAGGAAGGAACTAAAATCATAGCCTTCTTAGGTGAAAGTAAACTGATAAAGGTTCTAAGTAAATCTGAGGAACCACTTCCAAGCACAAGCTGTGTCTCCTTGCAGCCTGCGTACTGAGCTATAGTAGACTTAAGGGCTGGATAGTAGTCATCAGGGTATCTAATAACAGAATCAGCGTAATCAGCTATAGCCTTCTTCACTGATTCAGGCACTCCCATAGGATTAAGATTTGAATTATAGAGCACGGTATCGTACTGCTCAATTCTAAGTTGATTATTGTTCATGGTTAGTCCTCCCCCAAATATTTTAAATAAATAGTCTGTTATGACTTTTAAAATTCTAAATCTTTTGATATAATGTACTTTGTGATAAAAGACATAGTGCACAACTAGGCGAAAATATACTTTAATTATAACATCGCAGGTTATAATATCAAGAAGAAAATTGTGCTTTACTGGAGGAAAAATGAAGGGTATTGTAGAACATTACGCCAAGGGTGAATTCCAAGTAGATAGACCTAAGCTTAATATTTCAGAGGAATTCCTAAAATTAAATATAGAATCCGGAACTATGTATGAAGGTAGCTTTCATGTTAGTAGCACTAATGACCATATAATTAAGGCAGTAGTTTATGACAGTAGATATATGCTAAGGTTTGAAAATCATACCTTCATAAGCAGAAAATTCGATGTTAACTATTCATTTGACGCTACATGTCTTGAACCAGGTAAGAATTACAAGGGCCACATAAGTATTATTAGTGATGGTGGCGAGTTCAAGATTATGTACGATATTGATGTTATTCCACCTTGTGTAAAGGTTGGGGAGGAGAGAATAGACGACCTGTTCAAGTTTGCATCCCTTGCGGAGAGTAACTGGAACGAGGCTGCTAAGGTTTTCGTAAGAGATGACTTTAAGCGTACATTTATCGAGAAGGATCCTACTATTAAGCAGATATATGGCTCTCTTATGGAGTCCCATTCTATTAATCAGGCCTTAGAGGAGTTTTTGGTTTACGTTCATAAGAAGCGTGCTCTTACTCTGTCTGTTGCTAAGGCGAAGATTAATGTTGAGATGCCTTCAGAGCTTTCTAAGATATCTATTAACATTAGTAAGAATACCTGGGGTTACACTAATTCCACTGTTAAGTCTTTGTGTGATTTTATTATCCCTGCAAGGAAGAATATAACTAATGCGGATTTCTGTGGCAATTTATTTACCCTTGATGCGCTTATCTCCCCAGAGAATATACCTGAGGGAGTTACATCAGGAAGAATTGTAATTGAGAATATTTACCAGACTATTGAGATAGATATTAATCTGTCTAAGCCTAATGATAGCAGACCTGTTACCAAGAATCCTAGACAGAGTAATCGAGTTGCCCTTATCAAGAAGAATCAGATTAGATTAGTTAAGGCTTATCTTGACTATCGTATGGATAGGATTCTCCTTAGGGAGTATGTTTCAAGCTCACTTTTTGCCTTTGACAATCTGGCTAGATATGTGCCTGAGGATGCTATGTATCGTCTAGGTACTATGCATATGAATATTATGCAGGGTGAGATAGAGAAGGTTAAGCAGGAGTTTATGCGTATTGAGGCAGATGTGGACAACTCCGTTATGAACAATATGGAGACCTGCTACTATGCTTATCTTAAGGCACTTGTGTCTAAGGATAATGAGTCTATAGCTAAGGCTAGAAACCTTATTAAGAGACATTTTAGAACTGAGAAGGACAAGATGTTTTATTTCTGGCTCCTTATGTTTGTGGACGATTCCTATAATGAGGAGCAGAATGTTTTATATAAGGAGATTTCCAACCTTTTTGATGCAGGCTTTAACAGTCCGGTTATGTATCTTGAGCTTTGTGAGATGCTTAATAATAATCCACTTCTTTTCAGAAAGATTGGAAAGCTTGAGACTACAACTATAAGATGGGGACTTCGTCATAAGTTTATATCAGATGAGGTTATTGATGAGTTTATTAGACTTGCTCGTTCCTTCAAGGATTTCGATACAAAGATATTCGGAATTATGGAGGCTATATATGATAAGACCAAGAGTGAAGAGGTGCTTAAGAGTATATGTTCTATGCTTATCGGTGCAAATAAGCTTGACACTAAGTACCATCGCTTCTACAGGGATGCGGTGAATAAGTCCTTAAAGTTTATAGGACTTAATGAGTGCTTTGTTAAGAGTATGAACTTCAGTCGCTACGACCTGATTCCACAGTCTGTTCTTATGTATCTTAACTATAAGAACACCCTTAGTGAGAATGAGCTGGCATATCTCTATGCCAACGTAATCTATAATCAGGCCCAGCATAAGAAGGTGTACCATGAGTACTGCACAACTATGCAGGACTTTATGGAGAATATGATTATCAAGGGTAAGGTTAGTGATGACCTTACAGTAATATATGATGAGTTCCTTGATCCTGCAAATGTTAGCCAGCTCTACGCCAGCAAGCTGATTAACATTATCTTCAGACGTAAGATAGTGTGCTTCAACAAGGGTATTAGAGCGGTGGTTGTAACTCACAGAGAGTTAGAGCAGGAGCAGAGAGTTCCTATAATTAATGGTGAGGCCTATGTTGAGATTCTATCTAACACTGCATCCATTATATTTGAGGATGGAGATGGTAATAGATACGCAGGCTCAATTCCATATAGATTAGAGAGAATCGTAGATGAGAAGGCATATATGGACATATGTTGTAAATATAGTCCTAGAGACTACAGAGTTCTTCTTCACAACTACGAGAAGTTGGGAGATTTCACATACAAGAATGCAGCAGAGGTTAATGCTGCCAGAGATGTTGTAAATTGTGAGCAGATTTCCTATGACTATAAGCAGCAGGCTTACTTAAATATTATTGAGTACTACCATGAGAACTTAGATGCAGATGTTCTGACTAAGTACTTAGGAAAGTTGGATATAGAGTATCTTAACCATGCTAATGCCAGAACCCTTATAGCTTATATGGTTGATATGAACCTGTATGACAAGGCATTCCAGGCAGTTAAGCTCTACGGCTTTGACGAGATTGATTCAGAGGAGCTTTTCTCCCTTGCGGATTATGGTGTGGCAGATTCAAATGGCTTCTTAAATGAAGACCTTATGGCAATCTGTGTTCACCTTTATAAGATGGGTAAGGTAAATGAGCGTATTCTGATATACATTATAAACAACTTCAAGGGAGACCTTGAGGAGCTGGCTGCATTATTTAAGACAGCCCGTAACAGAGTTAGGGATGTATCCTTCTTAGCTGAGAATACATTGGCACAGATGATGTTTGCCATGGGTAATGTTGAGTACATTTACGATATATTCACAGCTTATTATGGAGGACGAAGTCGAGGTTTGGTAATTAAGGCATTCCTTAGATATGCTGCAAATAATTACCTTATCAAGGATGCCCAGACTCCAGGTAGTATATTTGATTGTCTCTACCTTGAGATAATGAAGGGCAACATAGATGATGAAATATCTAAGATGGCATTATTGTCACATTTTAGTAAGCTGGATAGATATACAGAGGATCAGAGAACCTGGATAACTGATGCAGTAGGTAAATTCATGGATGCAGGAAAGCTTTTACCATTCTACAAGAGCTTTAGAAGCTTTGTTAAGCTTCCACAGGATGTATTCCTTAAGACTTACCTTATCTTCAAGAGCGAGCCAGGCAAGCAGGTAACTGTTAAGTATGCATTTGACACAGGCTCTAGACAGAACCTAGCCTACAAGACAGAACGTATAGATGAGATGATTCCAGGTATGTACGTCAAGGAATTTGTAATCTTCCACGGAGAGCGTCTGGTATACTCCATAGAGGATGACCTTGAAGGAACCTCATACGTGGTTGAAAGTGAAACCCTCAAAACCAAATCCTTCAACCGCAAGGACAGAAGTCGTTTCGAGGTTATCAACAGTATGCTTGTTAATCAGGAGATGCGTGAGGACAACCAGCTCCTAGAGACTCTTGATGTATATCTTAATACAGTTCACCTCTTCGAGGAGAACTTGAAGATACTTTAAGGTAAACGAGTATGTGTATTGTAGTAGATACACATATGAGATTTAACAAAAAACAGACTCACTCATAGTGTGTAGGTGCCATGGAAGGGGCATTTGCGACCGCCGGTCCTTAATGAGTGCGAAGCACGAATTTAGTACCGCTGCGCGGAGCAACTAAGCGGAAGCGGCCCCTGGAATGGTACCTGCACACAAGAGTGAAGTCGTCCGGATATATGACAATTGCAGATGTCAACTCTTAATGAGTGCGAAGCACGAATTTAGTACCGCTGCGCGGAGCAACTAAGCGGAAGCGGCCCCTGGAATGGCATCTGTTACCCTGGTGAATCGTCCAGGGAACCAAATAGATACACATAGGAGGCAGTTTATGGCAGAAGCGTATTATATAGGCATGGATCTTAGCTCAGATTCAACCCAGATAAGCTTTTATAATGATATAAAGCGTGAGCCGGAGACCGTAAACCAATTGAATAATAAGGAAACCTATATGATGCCTAACATCCTGTTCTTCAGCGAGGAGACAGGAGATTGGTATGTTGGTTCAGAAGCCTCAGAAGCCAGATTCAAGGAAAAGGGAAAAATACTTGATGAGCTTTATAGAAATGCAGGAAGCGAGGAGGTTGTAGAGGTTTCAGGTATGAAATATACCTACAGACAGCTATTCCTTCGTATGCTTAAGATGCACGTGGATTCATTCCTCTATAGATATGAGGGAGCTACAGTTAAGAAGCTGGTTATCACTATTCCTGAATATAGTAAGGACTTATTCAGAGTGGTGGCTAATTTCTATAAGGAGCTGGGCGTACCTAAGGAATGTGTGGAGATAACCAGTCACCTAGACAGTGGTTTATATTACATCTTCAATCAGAGCAGTGAGCTTAGAACCAATAGCGTAGCCCTTTTTGACTATAGTACAGAGGGATTAAACTACTATCGTATAGATATATCTAAGGGTAAGGATCCTGAGACTATATCAGTTACCCATGAGGACTACACTGAAAGATTTAACATTTCCTTATTCGGTAATGATAATCTTCTTATGGATCAGACCTTTGCTAAGATTGCTGACCAGGAGATGAAGAAGACATATATATCAGCGGTATTCCTTACAGGACTTGGCTTCTCTGAGAAATGGATGAACAAATCCAGAAATATACTCTGTCAGGGAAGAAGAGTATTTGCAGGACAAAACATATACACCAAGGGTGCTTGCTATAAGGCAGTTGGTGGAGAATATGAGGAATTCTACAGAAAATATTTTGTAGAGACTAAGGAAAACGTTATATTCGACGTTGGTATTAGTAGCAGTGGGGATGACGGAGAGTTTATTCCTATAGCCTACGGTGGACGTCAGTGGTATAACATTCATGGAATGATTAAAGTTATACTTGATGATACAGACAGTATCACACTTGTATATAAGAGTAGAAAAAGTGATAAGGAAATTAGAGAAACTGTTAAGCTTCATGGTATTCCAAAGAGGCCTAACAAGACATCTAAATTTTCTATAGAGGTAGAATTTGAGAACCCTAACAGGGGTGCAGTAATTATTAAGGATGTTGGATTTGGAAAGCTATTCCCAACCACCAACAAGGTTTATCGTAAGGAGTTTGAGGTTTAATGTCAAAGGTTATTTTATGTACAACTAAAGAGGCATCACATCCCTTCATATTTCTTAACACTAAGATGGAGGTAAACAACTACGAAGAGCTGTGCTTTTATATCTATAACAACACAGTGCTTATAAGTAAGTCTTCGCTATCTGACAAGCTATTTGATTGGATTAGAGATGAGATTGGCATGCCAGAGCTTGCAGCAAAGCTGGTTGCACTCTCTAATAAGACCTTATTTGCCCAGGATCTTCTGGTGGAAATCCTAAATGCAGGTGATTACTACGAGCCTGAGGAGATTAAGACCTATGTGGAGGCTTGGACTAAGTACCGTAAGCTTTCAGCCAGTCAGAGAAAGAAGCTTAAGGCAGATGGTTATCTGGGATATAGAAGATATATAAAGGCTGCCTCTATATATGATGATATTATAGAGAATAGAAGTGAGCTTTTGGATAGAACCTTTATGGGCAATGTATACCATAATCGTGCAGTGGCAGCAGCCAATAATTTGGATGTGGAGGATGCTAAGACATATTTCCTTAAGGCCTATGAGCTTAATAACAACGAGGAATCTTTGAAGGGATATTTTATGGTATTTGCTTCTCAGAATGATTCCATTACTATTAAGCAGGAGATGAGAAAGTACGAGCTTGGTGATGATAATTTTGAGAACCTTATGCTTGAGATTGGTGACGCAAATGATGATGTTAGAGAGATGACAATCTATTCTATGCTTCAAAGAGCAGTCTATAATCGTATGAATAAGGACATGATAGATTATGACAAGCGTATGGATATTATCTTAGGACAGCTTAAGGACGAGTTTAGAGAGCAGGCGATTTAATGGGTTTATTTGATAAATTTAAGGCTTACCTTAATGAGGAGGATCCAGCGGATAATGAAGAATCCTTGGAGTTAGAAGAGGCGAATGCTGAGCTTGATGAGGATTTAGATGACCTTGATGGGGATGAGGATCAAGAGGGAAAGCCAGTTAAAAAATTCACCTGGGGCGCTAAGCTAAAAAGTATGATAGCTTCCGTCGCAGGCAAAAAGGATAGCATTAATATGGATGATGAAGATGTGTTAGAGGAGGTACGTCAGACTCGTACAGTTAATGCTGAAGTTAAAGCTGTTCAGGATTTCTGTGAACAGCTTGTTGATGTGTCCTACCATATGGAGGACTTAAAGAAGGAATATCAGGTGGTAACCAGTTATCTGACAGATATTCAGAGAATTGAAGAGCTACCTATAGATATGGCTACAGAGCTAATAGAGAATGCAAAGCGTATAGAGATGCTGGATAAAAACAGGCATACCTATCTTCAGTCTGAGAATCTGCTTTCCATGGAGCAGTATAAGACCATAGCAAGGTTAGAGGATGAGGTGGTGGATACCATCAAAACCTTGAATGAAATGGAGCAAAGAGACGCTATGCTGAAAAACGATATGGGACATCTAGAGGGTGAGAAGGAGTCCTTAAAGTATCGTAGGAGAGATTGCTCCGTGGGAATAGATAGGCTAAGAGCAGTGCTTGGAACTGTGTTAGTGTTATTCTTAGTAACAGCTATGGCACTTATCTGGTATGGACTTTCCACCAGAGCTAATGTTACCATACCATCTCTGGTATTAGGAGCTATAGTTATGGTTGTATTCGCAGCCTGCTATGCTAAGTATGTAGATTACAAAAGCGAGATTAAGGAGGCAGATGCCAAGGTAAAGAGGGCTGTGTCTCTTCTTAATAAGGTGAAGGCAAAATATATTAATAACACCAGCACCTTAGATTATATATATGAAAAATACGGAGTTCACTCCTCCAAGGAGTTGGAATATATGTGGGCTCAGTATGATACTATGAATAAGGACGCAATGAGATATTCTCAGGCAAATAATGATTTTCGAGTCTACTGTGACCAGCTGGTTAAAAGGCTGGAGAAGATTGGTGTGAAGGATCCCCTTGTGTGGCCTAAGCAGACCAATGCTTTAATAGATAGACGAGAGATGGTTGAGATTAAGCATAACTTAAATATGCGACGTCAAAGCATAAGAGAGAAGATGGCAACCTGTGAGAAGATTAGTGATAATGCTAAGATTGCCATTAAGGCTTCAGTGGAGCTTAACCCTGCTCTCGAGAGCTTTGTAAAAGAGATATTAACACCATTTAAGGTGAAGATGTAGATATAGATTTTGGAGGATTTAATTATCATGGCTAAAGAATTAGAGAAAACCTATGACCCTTCTGCCATAGAGGGAAGATTATATGACAAATGGGTTGCAAACAAGTATTTTCATGCGGAGGTAGATAGAAGCAAGAAGCCTTTTACTATCGTTATGCCACCACCAAATATCACAGGACAGCTCCATATGGGACATGCCCTTGATAATACTATGCAGGATATACTTATAAGATTTAAGAGAATGCAGGGCTACAATGCACTTTGGCAGCCAGGTACTGACCATGCAGCTATTGCTACAGAGGTTAAGATTATCGAGCACTTAAGAGAGCAGGGAATCGAGAAGGACGACCTTGGAAGAGATGGCTTCCTTAAGAGAGCCTGGGAGTGGAAGGACGAGTACGGCGGACGTATCGTTAACCAGCTTAAGAAGCTTGGCTCATCAGCTGACTGGGATAGAGAGAGATTTACCATGGATGAGGGCAACAATGCTGCCGTTACCGAGGTATTTACTAAGTTATATGAGAAGGGCTACATATACAAGGGCTCACGTATAGGAAACTGGTGTCCTGTATGTCAGACCTCTATTTCCGATGCAGAGGTTATTCATGAGGAACAGGATGGCTTCTTCTGGCACATTAACTATCCTGTAGCAGGTGAGGAAGGTAGATTTGTAGAGATAGCTACTACAAGACCTGAGACATTACTTGGAGATACTGCTGTTGCAGTTAATCCAGAGGATGACAGATATAAGGATATAGTGGGTAAGACTCTTATTCTCCCACTTGTAAATCGTGAGATTCCTGTAATTGCAGACTCTTACGTTGATAAGGAGTTCGGTACAGGTGCAGTTAAGATTACACCTGCTCATGACCCTAACGATTTCGAGGTTGGTAAGAGACATAACCTTGCAGAGATTAATATTATGAATGATGATGCCACTATTAACGCTCTTGGTGGCAAGTATGAGGGTATGGACCGTTATGAGGCGCGTAAGGCTATGGTTAAGGATCTTGAGGACCTTGGACTTTTAGTTAAGGTTGAGCCACATAAGCATATGGTTGGTACTCATGATAGATGTAAGACTACAGTTGAGCCACTTGTTAAGCCACAGTGGTATGTAAAGATGGCTGAGATGGCGCGTCCTGCTAAGGAGGCTGTAGAGAAGGGTGAGCTTAAGCTTATACCTGAGCGTATGAATAAGACATATTACAACTGGCTTGATAACATCAGAGATTGGTGTATCTCAAGACAGCTTTGGTGGGGACACAGAATCCCCGCTTGGTACTGCCAGGATTGTGGTGAGATTATTGTATCTAAGGACACTCCTTGCACTTGTACAAAGTGTAACTCTGCTAACTTAAAGCAGGACGAGGATACTCTTGATACTTGGTTCTCATCAGCTCTTTGGCCATTCTCAACTCTGGGCTGGCCAAATGTGGGAGAGGATTACGACTACTTCTTCCCAACAGATGTGCTTGTAACAGGATATGATATCATTTTCTTCTGGGTAATCAGAATGGTATTCTCATCTATAGAGCAGACTGGAAGATTGCCTTTCCATACTGTTTTATTCCATGGTCTTGTGAGAGATGACCAGGGTAGAAAGATGAGCAAGTCCTTAGGCAATGGTATCGACCCACTTGAGGTTATTGATAAGTACGGTGCAGATGCACTTAGACTTACTCTCATCACTGGAAATGCACCTGGTAACGATATGCGTTTCTACTGGGAGAGAATTGAGGCAAGCCGTAATTTTGCTAATAAGATTTGGAATGCTTCAAGATTTATTATGATGAATATAGAGAAGGCTGACATTAAGGATGTTAAGCTTACTGACTTAACACTTGCAGACAAGTGGATTATGTCTAAGATGAACGAGCTTGTTAAGGATGTTACTGAGAACATGGAGAAGTACGAGCTTGGTATCGCAGCAGATAAGATTCACAACTTCCTCTGGGAGGAGTTCTGTGACTGGTACATCGAGATGGTTAAGCCTAGACTTTGGAATGATGAGGATTCTACAAAGGCAGCAGCTCTTTATACATTGAAGACTGTTCTTGTTAATGGCTTAAAGCTTCTTCATCCATATATGCCATTTGTTACTGAGGAGATATTCTGTACTCTTACAGATGAAGAGTCTATTATGGTTTCAGATTGGCCTGTATATAATGAGGAATTAAAGTTTGCAGCTGATGAGAATGCTGTTGATATCATCAAGAACGCAGTTCGTGCAATCCGTAACATTAGAACTGAGATGAATGTTCCACCTAGCAAGAAGGCTACAGTTTATATGGTATCAGCTAAGAGTGACATTAGAGATATATTCAATGCAAGTAAGAGCTTCTTCGGAACCCTTGCATATGCTGAGAATGTAATTGTACAGGAGGATAAGACTGGTATTGCTGATGATGCAGTTTCAGTAGTTCTTCATGATGCAGTTGTTTATATGCCATTTGCAGAGCTTGTAGATGTGGCTAAGGAGATAGAGAGACTTAAGAAGGAAGAGTCAAGACTTGAGGGAGAGATTAAGAGAGCTTCTGGAATGCTTGCAAACCCTAAGTTTGTAGACAAGGCTCCTGCAGCAAAGGTTGAGGAGGAGAAGGCTAAGCTTCAGAAGTACACTGAGACCTTAGAGCAGGTAAAGGAGAGATTAGCACAGCTTGGTGCGTAGGAGATTATCATGAATAATGAGAAGATTCTTAAAAAGAAAATAGAATTTTATCTGATTACACCAATATTTGTATCATTGTTTCTCATACTTATGTGTGGAGCATTGTATTTTGTAGATAGACGATGCGCTGTAATCGCTACAGTTGCAGTTGTGTTAGTTATCCTTATTGAGCTATTGGTTTATGTGGTAACTAAGAGAGCAGTTATGCCTACACTTATATCATTTTCCTTTGAGCAGGGACAGATACAGAAGGAGCTTCTTAAGGAGCTGGCTATTCCTTACGCCCTGCTTGATACAGATGGTAAGATTCTCTGGGGCAATAAGCTTTTTGTCGACCAGGTTGGTGGAGGTTCAAAGAAGCGTATTCGTAAGAATATATCCGCCTTCTTCCCACAGATTGGCAGTGAGGCCTTTAAGTCTAAGGAGCCTGTCAATATGGAGCTTGAGCTTGAGGGAATGCAGTATGTGGCAGAGTTAAAGAGAATTACCTTTGATGAGGTATTCCAGGACGAGGATGCCATTGTGGATCCAAAGGGAGAGGCTATTATAGCCTTCTATCTTCATGATGTGACAGAGCTTAAGAGATACAAGCAGGAAAACTATGATCAGAAGCTGGTAGCAGGTCTTATTTATATTGATAACTATGATGAGGTTATGGAGAATACAGAGGAGGTTAGACACTCTCTGGTAGAAGCCCTTGTGGATAGAAGAATCAATATGTACCTAGCTTCCATAGACGCTATAGGTAAGAAGACAGATAATGATAAGTATCTTTTTGTGTGCCAGCAGAAATATTTGCCACAGCTTAAGGATACTAAATTTGCTATCTTAAATGAGATTAAGAGCATTAATGTTGGTAATGAGATTCCTATAACTCTTAGTATAGGAATTGGTTCTGAGACTGATAATTTTGCACAGGCCTATGAGTATGCAAGAGTTGCTATAGGTCTTGCCCTAGGACGTGGTGGTGACCAGGCGGTTGTTAAGTATGGAGAAAAGATATCCTACTTTGGTGGACAGAGTGCTGGTACAGAGAAGTCTACAAGAGTTAAGGCAAGAGTTAAGGCCCAGGCCTTTAAGGAAATATTAGAGAGCAAGGAAACAGTTCTTATTATGGGCCACAAGCGTCCGGATGCAGATGCATTTGGTGCTGCAGTGGGAGTTTATCGCTTTGTTAAGACTTTAGGTAAGAATGCTCATATAGTATTAAATGAGGTTACTTCAGCTACTCGTCCAATCGTTAGCGGTTTTCAGGGTAACAGTCTCTACGGAGATGATATTATCATTAACAGTGAGTACGCTATTAGTAAGGTTAGCCCTACAACACTTGTGGTTGTAGTTGATGTAAACAAGCCTAGTATGACTGAGTGCGAGGAGCTTCTTGATCTTACAAATTCTGTGGTAGTTTTTGACCACCATAGACAGACCAATGAGATTATTGAGAATGCAACACTTTCTTATATTGAGCCATTTGCATCCTCTGCCTGTGAGATGGTTGCAGAGATGCTTCAGTATATTGATGAGAAGGTTAAGATTCGTCAGCAGGAGGCTGACGCTATGTATGCGGGAATTATGATTGATACAGATAATTTCCTTACTAAGACAGGCGTTAGAACCTTTGAGGCTGCATCTTATCTTAGAAGAAATGGCGCAGACACTGTTAGAGTTCGTAAGATGTTTAGAAGTGGAATCTACGAGACTAAGCAGCTGGCTGAGGGTATTATGAATGCTGAAATTTATATGGATGCATTTGCCTTATCAAGGGTTAAGCCAGATGGTTCAGATGCACCTACAGTTGTGGCAGCTAAGGTTGCAAATGATCTCTTAAATGTAGAGGGAATCAGAGCTTCCTTCGTAGTAACAGAAAAGGATGGAACTGCCTACGTTAGTGCTCGTTCTGTGGACGATATTAACGTGCAGGTTGTTATGGAAAAATTAGGTGGCGGTGGACATGCAAATGTAGCAGGTGCACAGCTTGCAGGCACTACAGATGAGCTTGCATTAATTCAGATAAAGGAATTACTTGAAAATATGTATAAGGAAGGAGATCTTTAATATGAAGGTTATCTTATTACAGGATGTAAAAAGCCTTGGTAAAAAGGATGATATAGTAGATGTATCAGATGGATACGCAAGAAATTTTGTGCTTCCTAAGAAGCTTGGTCTTGAGGCAACACCTAAGAACTTAAACGAGCTTAAGCTTAAGAAGGCACATGAGGATAAGGTTGCAGCTGAGAAGCTTGCAGCAGCAAAGGAATTAGCTGAGAAGATGAAGGAACAGAGTGTAACTCTTTCCATAAAGGTTGGAGAAGGTGGAAGAACCTTCGGTGCTATTTCATCAAAGGAAATCGCAGAGGCTATGAAGAAGGAGCTTGGCTACGATATAGATAAGAAGAAAATTGCAGTTAAGGAGCCTATTAAGAGCTTAGGAACACATATTGTAGACATTAAGCTTCATACACAGGTTACAGCTAAGTTTAATGTAAAGGTAGTAGAGGGAAAGTAAAAGGATAGATAGCTATGGATGAGAATAGTATTAAAAGAATACAACCTCATAGTAAGAAGGCAGAGCAGTCAGTTATAGGTGCTATGCTTATGGATTCAGATGCCATATCTCAGATAGAGCCAATTCTTACCAAGGACGATTTCTATATAGCTCAGTACGGAATTTTATATGAGACCATTCTTGAGCTTTATAATGAGAATGTTCCTGTAGATACTGTAACAGTTCCGGAACGACTTAAATCTAAGGGTGTGCCAGATGAGATTGGTAGCGCCAGCAATATGGCTGAGCTTGCCTTGGCTGTTCCAACCTCTGTTAGAGCTAGGGATTATGCAAAGATTGTTCGTAAGGATTCAACCCTTAGAAAACTGATAAAGCTTTGTGAGAACACTACCAAGGATTGCTATTCTGGTGGAGAGTCAGTAGATGCTATACTTGAGAATGTAGAGCAAAAGATTTTCAAGCTGGTTCAAAACTACATGGGTGGCACTAAGGAAGAGAGCATGAAGGAGGTAGTCCTTAACATTATCAAGAGGATGGAGACTGATGCTCATAATAAGGGTGAGTTCACTGGTATTCCAACAGGTTTTACAGACCTAGACCGTATGCTTACAGGTATGCATGGTGGAGAGCTTATTATTGTGGCAGCCAGACCTGCCATGGGTAAGACTGCATTTGTCCTTAATATAGTGCATCACCTTGCCATTAAGAAGAATGTACCATGTCTTCTATATTCCTTGGAAATGAGTAAGGAGCAGCTAGGTGAACGTCTTATGGCTATAGATGCTATGGTAGATTCTAAGGCAATGAAGCTTAGTCATACCCTTACAGATGATGATTGGGATAAGCTATCAGAGACTATGAATGTTATGATGAAGGCACCAATTTATATGGTGGATAATTCGGCCATTTCTTTAGCAGAGCTTCGTTCTCAGGCTAGAATGCATAAGCAAAACCATAATATTGGACTTATAGTAATCGACTACCTTCAGCTTATGTCCCCTTCAGGAAGAGTGGAGTCTAGACAGAACTTCATCGCTGATGTATCAAGATCCCTGAAGAATTTGGCTAGAGAGCTGAATGTTCCAATTATAGCTTTATCACAGTTAAGTAGAGGTGTTGAGTCAAGAAATGACAAGATGCCGGTTATGTCGGATATAAGAGAGTCTGGTGCCATCGAGCAGGATGCAGACGTTATTATGTTCATACATAGAGATGAGTATTATAACCCAGACACCACAGAGAAGCCTAACACAGCTGAGGTTAATATAGCTAAGAACCGTAGTGGTGAAACAGGAACTATAGATCTTAGATGGATAGGAAAGTATACTAAGTTTGCTAATCCGGAGAAGTATTATAAGCCGGATGGAAAATAGAGCGACAATTCATATACACATAATAAAAGGCACATACCAGCAAGTAAACTTGCGTATGTGCCTTTTATTATGTGCGCGTAGCTTGTGTTTTTTTAATTTCCTCCATTGATGGAAGCGAATAATGCTGCGATTTCATCAGCGCTAAGCTGTTTGTTAGGATCGAATTCCTCAGCAATAGGTGCTGGCTCCTCAGGTTCCTTCTCCTCTGCTACTGGGAATGGGATAATTTTGTCCTCATCAGCAGTAGCTTCCTCGGTTATAGTAGCTTCAGCATCTAAGCTACCAAGTAATGCATCAATTAAGCTTTGATCCATAGCTTCTGGCATATTATCTTTGTGGAAATCCTTGTCTGACTTTGCTGTTCTTTCCTCCTTAGAAGCGTTAAATAGTGCAGCAATCTCATCAGGAGTAAGCTGTCTGTTAGGGTCATCGTTAACTGTAGGAGCCTCAGCAACAGGTTCTGGTGCAACCTCTGGTTCCTTAGGAGCAGCAGCACTAAACAGTGCGGCAATCTCATCAGGAGTAAGCTGTCTGTTAGGGTCATTGTTAACTGTTGGAGCCTCAGCAACAGGCTCTGGTGCAACCTCTGGCTCCTTAGGAGCAGCAGCACTAAACAATGCAGCAATCTCATCAGGAGTAAGCTGTCTGTTAGGGTCATCATTAACTGTTGGAGCCTCAGCAACAGGCTCTGGTGCAACCTCTGGCTCCTTAGGAGTAGCGGCACTAAACAGTGCAGCAATCTCATCAGGAGTAAGCTGTCTGTTAGGGTCATCGTTAACTGTTGGAGCCTCAGCAATAGGTTCTTCTACAACAGGCGATGCCTCCTCAGCTACAGGAGTAGCAGATTTGAATAAGGCTTCTATATCATCCTGTGAAAGCATTTTGTTTCCATCTGACTGAACTGACATCTCTAAATCGTCGGCTGGTTTTTCTTCGAATTCATCAAAGAAGGAATTAACTGCGGCATCCTCTTCAGCCTCACTTATGTCTGGTGCAGTATCCTTTGGTGTCTCTGTGGTCATAGAGAATACGTCCATTCCGGCTGGAAGAGTATCATCTAATACGGAATCCTCAAGTACAGTTTTTACATGTGGCTGTGCCACAATATTAATACTATCTATTCTAGCACTGATTTCATCAAGGGTGGTGTTGATATCCTGCATCCTTGCAGTGAGTTCATTAAGTGTTTCAATAATATTTTGATTATCTGCTTTGTTGTACTTTATTATGATTTTAGCGGTGTTGGCTATGGACTCTGTAAGGGTTTCCTTAAGAGAAAGAGTTAAGGCGGTATAATTATCTATGCTCTTAACCGAATTGTAATTGCTTGCCTCTGTCAGCTGAGTAAGGTTCTGATTAACCTTTCTAAGCTGTACATAGGTTGCCTTAGCAAGGCGCTCAGCCTCTATAGCACGGTCAAGCTCAGCTTGCTTTTCTGCTTGATTAGGTGCCAGATAAGCTAGGGCCTGATTAATCATATCTGCTATGTGTTGTTTATTCTCCTCCTGCTTGGCAAGGTGTAAGCTTAAAATTGCATTTGCAAGGGCATACAAGGAAATTACTAATACTAATGATAAACTAACCACATAAACGGTTTTTTCTCTATATGCCAGGACACAGTAAACCCAGGCCAATATAGCGGAAAAACTGATCATTCCCATGGTTACAATTCTGCGATATAAATTGTTCATGAGGCACCTCCAAAAAATCTATAATAAAATACATAAAATGACAAAATAATCTATCTCCTATTTTACCACAAATTTGTTGTATTTACTAGCAAAAAATCTATAGCAGAGAGTATTTATTCTATTGTAAGAATTAGAGGAAAAATGTATAATGTTATTATCTAATATATATGAACTGATTAACATTTTGGTTAACAGACATGAAAATGCAAAGCTTTATATGATGGGTTACTAGACAGACAGGGGGTAGCGTATGGCAGAAAGAACCAAGGTAATGGTTGAATTTTATTCTGAGGAGCCTTTGGAAAATGTTATGGCGATGATTAAATATCGCCCAGAGAAGATTATTTTCTTAGGTCATAAGGATAATATGATAACCAAGAGAATTAACGACTTAAAGGATTTTAGGGATAGCAAGTGCCCTGATACAGAGCTGGAATTTATTGAGGTTCCTAAGGATGACTTAAATGGTGCCATAGATATTCTCACTGACATTATGAGGGAAAATCCTGGTGTACGCTTCGAACTGACAGGAGGTAGTGAGCTTATACTTATTGCCCTTGGATGTATCGCAGCTAGGATGAACATAAGTAAGCTAAGAATCGATCCATTTACCGGTAAGGAAATTGATATTAGAGGGGATCAGGTTGTAACCTCGGATTATCATTTTAACATCAGCATTGCTGAGGATATTATTCTGCATGGCGGTGTGTTAACAGGTCAGACTGGTAGCTTCTCAGACTGGAAATTTACTGACGAGTTCAGAGAAGATATTAGAGTTATGTGGGATATATGCAAGGCCTACAGAGGTAACTGGAATAAGCATTGTGCCACTATTGATGAGCTTAGAAAGAACACTCAGAACCAGAAGGAGGGCTGGGTGGAGATTTATAAGAATCCTTTGGGAGAGGCCATCAATCTGCTTAGAGACTTGGAGAAGGAGGGACTTATTAAGGACTATTCCGAGTCTAACAAGAGGGTTTCCTTTAGATTTAAGAATAACATGATAAGAAAGGTTATTGGCAAGGCTGGTAATATATTGGAGCTTCATGTATATGAGGTTGCTACTAGAGATAGCTACGTATTCACAGATGCAGTAATTGGGGCTCACATAGACTGGGATGGTGAGATTCATGATTATGCTCACCCTGGTTACGATACGATGAATGAGATTGACGTTATTCTTATGAAGAATGTATGCCCAATTTTTATATCCTGTAAGAGCGGAAAGGCTGGAGGTCACGCCCTTCACGAGCTGGAGACAGTGACCAGAAAGTTTGGAGGCAAGTACGCCAGAAAGGCGCTTATTCTTGCTAAGGCCTGCGATAATACTACAGGAACTATGTACTTTAAGCAACGCGCCAAGGATATGAAAATCTGGATTATCGATGATGTCTTTAGACTTAGCGATGAGCAGCTCTTTAATAAGCTTAAGAGAATTTAATTTTGTGTATTACATACAGGCTCAGGTCTTACGACCTGAGCCTGTATGCGATATGGGCTGTGCATTGTTACATATTGATTAGAAATGTATAGCATTTGAATTATGGGCTGTGCCATATTACATATTGGCCTGCCTGCCTAGGGATTCAGCCTCGCTGACACTTAAAACGGTCAGCTCACCTGAACCCTGTCGCGGCCGGAATATAATTTTTTGGCACAGCCCATAGCTCCATATGTTCAGATTAATAAAGTGAATGAACAGCTCCTTCCTTGCATAGGATGTAATATGATGGAGGGAAGTGTATGGACAACAGCAATATCAATGCTAGAGAGGAAACAACTTGTGGTGCATATGTATATGATGAGGATTACATAAACTACTTTATCAAGTATGATAACGACCTAAGAGGCGTTAGAGAGGTTATGGATCCTGATTGTATAGATGTGGTAAATAACAGATTTTTGGTGGCATATAAGAGGGCACCGGAACCAGAGGCTGTAGAGGATTTTTTTGCCTATGGCTACAATAATTTACCTAAGCTGTATGGTCTTGCTGATGTGGATGCAGTGGAGGATATTGGTGCATTTGCAGTTAGAAAGCTTCCAGGGCTAAAGCTAGATGGAAGAGGTGTTTTGGTAGGCCTTGTGGACACAGGAATAGATTTTGTCAATCCTGCTTTTACAGATGGCCTTGGAAATACAAGAATAGAGTACATATGGGACCAAAATCAGGAATCCTTTGGAATAGGGAAGCCAGTTTTTGGCTATGGTGGAGAGTTTTCAAAAGAGGACATCAAGAGAGCTAAAGCTACAGATAATCCATACAATCTTATTCCGGCCAGAGATGAGGAGGGTCATGGTACATTTGTGGCATCCATAGTGGCGGGGAATGAAAACCTGGAGGAGAACTTCAGTGGGGTAGCTCCGGCAACCTCCATAATCATGGTAAAGCTTAAATCTGCCCCTAAAGCTTTAAAGGATTTCTATTATGTGAGACAAGGGAAAATAAGCTATAGTGAAACGGATATTGCTCAGGGCATTAGATATTTGATTAATAAGGCGGTTGAGCTTGATATGCCTATGGTGATTTACCTTGGGGTAGGAACAAATCAAGGAGGCCATGATGGAGGTAGCAACCTGGAGCAATACATAGAGAATCTGTCAGGTCTTAGGGGTATATGCTTTGTTGCACCAGGTGGCAATGAGTTGGGCTCTAGGAATCATTTTGAGGGCACTAATCAGGTGATGGAGATAAATGTGGAGCCTGATGTGCCAGGCTTTACTATGGAAATCTGGGGTAATGCACCAGGACTTTTGGAGCTTATTGTGGAATCTCCCTCTGGGGAAAGGTTAAATACCATAGTGGCCAATGAAACAGGTACAACCATAGGAGATTTCTTGTTTGAAGGAAGTATTGTATATGTTGAAAATATTGTGGTGGAATCAGTGACGGGAGATCAGGTGTATGTTCTAAGATTTTCATCTCCTGCACAGGGAATATGGAGAATTATTGTAACTGAAAGCCTTAATCAGTTAGGTGGTGGCTATAATGCTTGGTTGCCTATAAGAGCATTTACAGATGAGAGGGTAGCATTTATTAGACCATCTCCGGATATTACTGTTACTAGTCCTGGAAATAGTATTGGCTGCATAACTAGTAGCACCTACAATAATGTAAATGGTGCAATATATGTGCAGTCTGGCCGAGGTTTTACTAGAAAAGGAGGTATTAAGCCGGATATAACAGCCCCTGGGGTAGATATCACAGGAGTATTCGCGGCTGGTGGAGATAGGACCTTATATACTAGAAAAAGTGGAAGCAGTGTTGCCACTGCATTTACAGCTGGTGCAGCTGCTCTTATGCTGCAGTGGGCAGTAGTGGATAAAAATAATCTAGGGATTAATACAGAGATAATTAAGCAGCAGCTTATTAGAGGGGCAAGGCGAGAACCAGAGCTTAGTTATCCAAATAATGTGTGGGGATGGGGTATTTTGGATATACTGCAAACCTTTCAAAATCTTAGACAATAATTACACAAAATTACCAAAATTTTACGAAAAAGTTACTAAAATGTTGTTTTTACTTGACATAATTGCAAAATAAAGTATGATTATAGATAGCTATGTAAAATTACACAGTTTAAACGGAGGTAAAGAGAATGATTTGTGAATCATGTAAGTTCGATAACAGAGAGGGTGCATTATTCTGCGCTGAGTGTGGAAAGCCTCTTGCAAGTGCGAACGCTAATGCTGAGAAACCAGAAGTTAAGAATGAACAGGATGATAGTAAGACAGTTATCCTTGACGAGGTAGTAACTAATAGCAAGGAATCTGTTGATAAGGAAGATGAGAGTGAGGCTAATACAACAGTTCTCACAAGTGATATGCTTAAGCCTGCACAGCCAGCAGCACCTAAGGGATTTGCCCCAGGACCAGCTCCAGTTAAGCCTATGGCTCCACAGGCACCAAAGATGGCAGCCCCACAGGGAGCACCTATGGCACCAAATGGTCAGCCTATGGCCCCACAGGCACCAAAGATGGCAGCCCCACAGGGAGCACCTATGGCACCAAACGGACAGCCTATGGCTCCACAGGCACCAAAGATGGCAGCCCCACAGGGAGCACCTATGGCACCAAACGGACAGCCTATGGCTCCACAGGCACCAAAGATGGCAGCCCCACAGGGAGCACCTATGGCACCAAATGGCCAGCCGGCGGCTCCACAGGCACCAGCAAATGGACAGCCAGCAACTCCACAGGCACCAGCAAATGGACAGCCAGTACCAGCTGCACCAGCAGACAAGAAGCCTGCAAAGGTAGATAAGAAGGAACAGAAGAAGGCAGCAAAGGCTGCAAAGAAGGAAAAGAAGGGCAAGATGGGTGTTGGAACTAAGGTATATATTGTTATTTCAATATTACTTATATTGGGCCTTGGTGGAACTCTTGCATATGGATACTTTATATTCCATAAGGATAAGATGGCAGATGCTAAGACTGAGAAGGAAACACTTATAACTGATTATGAAGCTCAGTTAAGCCAGAAGGATAATGAGATTGCTAACCTTTATGCATCATCTACAGATGCTCAGGCAACAATTGCAAGTCTTGAGACTCAGCTTGCTGATAGCCAGCTTGCACAGGCAGAGGCACAGGCAACTGCAGATTCATATACTGCTTATGACCCATTAATCAACTTTGTAGAGAGCTGTTCAGCAGATTCAAGTACTGATATGATGGTAAGTGATACTGTTGTGTATGCAACAGCTGGTTCTACAGTTGAGGTTTACGTATATTTCCCAAGCCAGGAGGGACAGCTTAGCTATGTAGTTTCAGACGTGGCAGTTGTTGATTGTACTTGGGGCGAGGAATGGGTAAATGGTAACGTTTTACCAATTTCTATTGAAGCTAAGTCAGCTGGTGATGTAACAATTGAGGTTACAAATGACCAGAATGATATTAAGGAAACAATCTTTGTTCATGTAGAATAATAATCAAATAAAAAAACGGGCTTATGCCCGTTTTTTTATTTGATTATTATAGCCATTTCATCCATACCCTCATAGGTTACTTTAAAATTCTCCATATCACGATAAACCACACCATCAATAGGATCATATATTGTTACAGTTCCTGCCTTAAAATCGTAGCCTGCAAGTACAACACAGTGTTCATTGTAGTCCCAGGCGTAAGCATTTCCTTCCTCATCGTAATTATAATTGGCCTTGCTACAGTCAGCCATATTTATGGTGGTCCATATAAGAATTGGATGACCTTCAGCTACATACTCTAACAAGGTATCAAAATCTGTTCCAGTTATATTGTAAGCGGTGTGCACACTGCCGTTGGCTTTTAGGAAATTATTAGCGGTTATGGTCATACCAGGGGCATAACAGCCACCGCCTGTAGAGTTTGAGTAAGGATCTCCGCAGTAGCCCATAACGAAGTTGTCGGAATACACCAGATATTCATCTACAATGTGTGTTTTATCTAAATCATAGCCTAGGTAATTAAGTATCATGGTAAGGGAAACTGACTCACAGCCAGCAGGTAGCTCTGGATCCTGATTAATAAGTTCAAGCTCTAGGTCAAAGCAGTCCGGAAATTCTGTTGTAGCTTCCTGGGTGCTCTCCTCAGTTTCTAGCTCTGTTGTAGTAGTGTTTTGGATAATATTGTTGCCAACCATGGCCTCTTCACCGGCGTTCTGAAGACTGACAGGTATTTCCTCTGTGGTTATAGAGGTGGTTACTTCCTCAGAATCTTTAAGTCCTGACCCTGACAAAGTAATTACACAGACACAGCAGATTGCGCAGGATACAATTATAATTAATATAGATATGATAGTTTTCTTCATGGTTATCTCCTTAAATATGTACTAAGGTACTATTTTTTAACCGAAAATGAGTATATTACTCACAGCTATTTCAGTCAAGAAAAATATGTCCTAATTTAATATAAATATTAGACTTATTATGTGAATAAAAGGTGACAGCCCAGTGAAAAAATGGAAAATAAAAACATAAAAATCTTTGCATATGACATCTGTAAATGTTATTATCTTCAATAGTAAATTTTATAGCAAATTTAATACTAACAATAGATAGGTGGTAAACAATAGATATGGAAGAAACAGTAAGATATAGTGAGAATCCCTTAGGAACAAGGCCAGTTAATAAGCTTTTGAGGCAGTTTGCTATTCCAAGTATGGTGGCTATGCTGGTTAGTGCCTTGTACAATATGGTAGATCAATTCTTTATAGGCAGATATGTGGGAGAGCTGGGAAATGCGGCTACAAACATTGCATTTCCGCTTACAACCTCCTGTACAGCTATTGCATTGTTGTGTGGTATAGGTGGGGCCTCAGCCTTTAATCTGGCTATGGGGGCAGATAAAAAGGAAGAGGCAGGGCATTATGTGGGCAATGCTATTACAACTATGCTGGCAGTGGGAACAGCCCTTTGCATAGTGGTTCAGCTTTTTCTAACTCCAATATTAAATGCTTTTGGTTCCCCAAGTGATGTTCTTCCTTACGCAGAGGATTATGCGGGGATTACTGCCTTAGGCTTTCCATTTCTTATAATAGGAACTGGTGGTGGTCATCTTATGAGGGCTGATGGAAGTCCCAAGATGACTATGATTTGCAATATAACAGGTGCAGTTATTAATACGGTTTTAGACTATATATTTGTAGGTGTCATGGGATGGGAGATGGTAGGTGCAGCCTGGGCTACAGTTATAGGTCAGTTTGTGGCAGCCCTTCTGGTATTTAATTATTTTATGAGATTTAAGACTGTCAAGCTTAGCAGAAGACATCTTGTTCTTAAGGGGCGAATTATAGGCAAGGTTTTGTCCTTAGGTACTGCTCCTTGTAGTAATCAGTTGGCTATGATGGTGGTTCAGATAGTGCTTAACAACTCACTAAAATATTACGGTGGACAGTCCTCCTTTGGAGAATCTATACCTATAGCCTGTGTGGGAATAATATCTAAGGTATGTATGATATTCTTTTCGTTTGTAATAGGTATCTCTCAGGGACTTCAGCCTATAGTAAGCTTTAATTATGGGGCTGGGAATTATAAGAGAGTTAAGAAGGCTTACAAGCTGGCCTTATTTGCCAGCTTCATCATATCCACAGTGGCATTTGTTATGTGTCAGGTATTTCCGAGACAGATTATATCCTTATTTGGTGATGGCTCAGAGGCATATTACCAGTTCGGTATAAGGTATTTTAGGATATATATGCTGTTTATAGGAATTACATTTATTCAGCCTATAACCTCTAACTTTTTTACAGCTATAGGAAAACCGGTAAAGGGTGTATTTTTATCCCTTACAAGGCAGATACTGTTTCTGATTCCACTTATATTAATATTGCCATTGTTCTTAGGAATAGACGGAATACTTTATGCTGGACCTATAGCAGATTTTACAGCTGTAACAACAGCTACAGTAATGGCAGTGCTGGAGTTTAGACACAAGGAGTATAAGGAAGTATAGACTTGTCTACATTAATGGAGGAGGGATTTTTATGAACTTAACAGAAAATGTATATGATATTGTTATAATTGGCGCGGGAACAGCAGGTCTCTCTGCTGCAATATACGGCGTGAGAGCAGGCAAAAGGGTACTGGTGCTTGAGGAAAAAACCTACGGTGGACAGATTATTAATACTCCTGAGGTGGAGAATTATCCTGGTATAGCCAAGATATCTGGATATGAATTTGCCACTAATTTGTATAATCAGGCAGTGGGCTTGGGTGCTCAGGTTAAGCTGGAGAGAGTCACAGAGGTAAGAGATATGGAGTGTGCTACTACAGGCGTTATGGAAAGAAAGGACGCAGGTGAACCCACAAGGCTTGGCGCAGTTACTGAACATATAAAAGAGGTTGTAACAGATGCAAATAAATATATTTGCAATGCGGTTATTATAGCAACAGGTGCTAAGAATAGACCTCTTGGAGTGGATAGAGAAAAGGAGCTTATAGGCGCTGGTATATCCTACTGTGCAACCTGTGATGGAATGTTCTTTAGAGGGAGAGACGTGGTTGTGGTAGGCGGTGGAAATACTGCATTAGAGGATGCAAGCTTCCTGTCTAATTATTGTAATAAGGTTTACCTGATTCATAGACGTGACCAGTTTAGAGGAGAGGAAAAGCTGGTGGAAAGAATTAAGTCTAAGGACAATGTGGAGCTTGTGCTAAGCAGCAGAGTTGTAGAGCTTAAGGGAAGCGATGCAATAGAGGGAGTGGTTATTGAAAGTACCTTAGATAATAGCCGCAGAGAATTAAACTGTGCTGGGGTGTTCGTAGCCATAGGACAGATGCCTGATAATGAGCGCTTTGCAGATTTGGTTAAGCTGGATAATCTGGGATATATAGTGGCTGGTGAGGATTGTAAGACCAGCTTTGATGGAATATTTGCAGCGGGAGATTGTCGTACCAAGTCAGTTAGACAGCTTACTACAGCGGCAGCAGATGGAGCAGTAGCGGCACTTGCGGCATGTGAATATGTTGGGTAATTCTAAGGAATTGAGATGATAAAATAGCATATATTTAAGGATAAAAGCATACCTTGTAACAAGAACGTACAGGGTATGCTTTTTATATGAGAACTTATATTGAAGAACGAGCTATGGCCATAGCTGCGTACATAATAGATGAGGGTGCAACTGTGAGACAGGCGGCGAAGAAGTTTGGAGTGAGTAAATCTACAGTTCACAAGGATGTGTCAGAGAGACTGGAATATATTAATAAGTCTCAGGCAAAGGAGGTAAGGAAGATTCTAGATGTGAATAAGGCAGAGAGACACATTAGAGGTGGGTTGGCTACGAAAGAGAAGTATTCTAGAGGTATGTAGTCCCACAAAAAGGAATAATGATAAAGATTGCACTTGAAGAAAATTCGTATTATAATGTATGGAGATTAACTATGCATAGAGGTGCAAAGGATGAAATTTTTACATTTAGCTGACGTACATATCGGCGCTACACCTGACAAGGATAAGATGTGGGGTGGAAGAAGAGGCGAGGAAATATACGACAGCTTCAAAAATATAATAAAGGTATGTGAGGAACAACAGGTGGATTTGCTGCTTATAGCAGGAGATTTGTTTAATGCACCTCCAACTATTCAGCAGCTTAGAGAGCTTGATTATCAGCTAAGACTTATGCATGGAACAAAAACCATTCTTATAGCAGGTAATCATGATTATATAGAGGAGGGTTCTCCTTGGGAGACCTACAAGTTCCAAGCGGATTTATTTATTATGCCTAGAGATAGGGCGGCAAATGTTTATATAGAAGACTTAAATGTGTGCGTAACAGGATTTAGTTATGGCAAGGCTGAATATCCTGAGAGGATTTTGGAGCGACTTAGACCTGGTAGAGAGGGAGCATATAATATTTTGCTTGGCCATGGTGGTGACAAGCAGCACATGCCATTTTCTAAGGAGAAGCTTGCAAGTCTTGGCTTTGACTATATTGCTTTAGGACATATTCATAAGCCGGCACATCTGATTAAGAACAAGATGGCATTTCCAGGTTCCCTTGAACCCCTTGATCACACTGAGACAGGAAGACGTGGATATATCATGGGTGAGCTTTCCGGTGCAGGAGATACATTAATTCAGTGGATTCCTTGTAATAAGCGAAGCTATATGAATATGACACTGGAGCTTAATCCGGATATTGTAAATGCTGAGATTATAGATAATATTCAGGAAGAGATAGAGCGTATCGGACGAGATAACATTTTCAAGATTAATCTTAATGGATGTATAGATTCTAATCTTCAGATTAATCTAAGTGGATTATACAGAGAGTATAATATTTTCGAGGTAAATGACAATACTTATTATAATTATGATATAGGGGAGCTACTTACTGTCAATGAAAATAATCTGTTGGGAAGATTTATTAAAGCCCTGGCAGATGAGGACAGCATAGAGGCACCAGAGATAAGGGAAAAGGCTATGAAATATGGTATTGAAGCCTTTCTTGGAATTGGAGAAAGCTAATGTATTTTAGTAAGCTACTACTTAAGGATTTTGGAAAATTTAATAACAAGGAAGTAGACCTAAAGCCAGGCTTAAATCTTATATACGGAGGCAATGAGGCAGGCAAAACTACTGTTAAGGATTTCATAGTTGGAATGCTGTATGGTATAGAGAAGGCTAGAGGCCTCAAGGCCAGATTTGATGATTATGAGCATAGAAAACCTTTAAATGGTAGAGGATTTTCCGGTAAGGCATACATCAAGAAGGATGATAAGAATTATTTTGTGGAGAGAAGCTTCTTGAAGCACAACAGACGTGTGACTGCCATGGACATAAACACTGGTAAGGAGCTTGATCTTAGAAACACTAATAGTCTTCAGGGTGAGCTTTTTGATGTGGATAAGAATACCTATGAGAATACACTTTGCATAGGAGAGCATGGAGCTACTCCTGGTAATAGTCTTGCCACAGAGATGGGCAACTATTTGGCAAATCTGTCCACAGCAGGTTCCGCAGATATTGATAAGGAAAAAGCTGTTAACAGATTAAAGGGATTAAAGAAAAACTTTGATGTAAGACCATATCAGGTCAAGGTGGATACAATCTCTGATGAGCTACTTGCCTTTGATAAGGTAGAGGAGGATTTAAAGGAGATTCGAGGTAAGATTTCTGAGGTAGAGCAGGAATTTGCTATGGAGACAGCTAGAAGAAAGCGAGAAGCACGTAAGCTTATCGAAACGGAAAAGGGAACCACCTACGAGGAGAATGAGGAGCTTAACGAGAGTATGGACGAGCTTACCAAGAAGTCCGTATTCTTAGACGCGGATCTTATTAAGGATTACAAGAAGGAGCTACCTCTTACTGATAGAGTTTGGTTCATACTCTTGACAGGAGTATTCGTAGTTGCAGTAATTGCAGCTATGGTTTATATTCTTCCTTTCGAGGATAGCGTACGTCAGCTGTTTGTAATATGTACAATTCTTTTCGTTATAGTAACCATAGTAGAGGGTATGTATGCTAAGGGTATGCTAAATGGTGATATATATACACCAACGGAAGAGGATTTCAAGAAGATGATATATGATCTTGAGCGTAAGCAGGAAACCTTTGAAGAGGTGGAGATAGATATGTCCTTCGCCAAGGAGTTTGCGGATAAGAAGGCTGAGCTTTTGGTGGTGGAGAAGGAAATCCTTGATAAGAAGGAAAAGAAGAGACAGCTAGAGGAGGAGCTAAGTGTTGCCAATGCCAAGATTGCAGAGCTAGAGAAGGAGCTTCATATAATTAATCTTGCAATTAACACTATCAATCAGGTGTCTGCTGAGATACATGGAGACTTAGGCTTCTTAATTAATGATAATATTTCTGATATAGTATCTAAGATTACGGATGGAAAGTATAAGGATGTCCGTATGGACGAGAAGCTACATGTTATGGTAAAGGATGAGGATTCCTATGTTGGTATAGAATACCTTAGCGCAGGAACCATAGAGCAGATATATCTGGCAGTAAGACTTAGCGTAGCCAGACTTTTGTGTAGAGACCGCATGCCACTTATTATAGACGATATATTTACAGCCTATGATGAGAAGCGACTTGTGAACACACTTGATTGTCTTAAGACAATTGACACAGAACAGATTATCCTTATGACCAGCAACCCACATATTGGAGATATGCTGGATGATTTGGATATGGATTATAATTATGTAGAACTTTAAAAAATAAGCAGCTTGCAATGCAAGCTGCTTATTTTTTATGTTAAATACTAGTCTACCTTTGGAGCCTTGTAGTTGTCGGTAATTGTACCAGTTTTCTTGTACTCTGCAATTCTAGCCTGAATTCTTTCAGTCTGGTCGATAAGTCCACTAATTGATGCATTGTGGTTAAGGTGATCAATAAGAATTGCTATATATTTGCTCATATCTGCTGACTCGTACCAAGGTCTATCGAAGAGCTCTGGAAGCTGGTAAGTAAGGTTAGTAGTGATAACCTTCTCGATGATACCGTCCTCATGAGCCTTATCAAATATTTCAAGACCTGCAGTGAAAAGACCGAAGGTAGCAAGAGCGTAAACTCTGTTTGCCTTTCTCTCCTTAAGCTGCTTTGCAACGTCAAGCATACTCTCACCTGATGCAATCATATCATCCATGATAATAACATCCTTGCCCTCTACGTCATCACCTAAGAATTCGTGAGCAACGATAGGATTTTTACCATTAACGATGGTAGTATAATCTCTTCTCTTGTAGAACATACCTACATCCACTCCTAAGTGGTTAGCGAAGTAGATAGCTCTGTTCATAGCACCCTCATCTGGGCTTATTACCATCATGTGATCGCTGTCTAGCTTAAGGTCTGGAGTAGTTCTAAGAAGTGTCTTAATGAACTGATAAGTAGGCATTATATTCTCAAATCCACTGTAAGGAATAGCGTTCTGTACACGTGGGTCGTGAGCATCAAAGGTAATGATGTTGTCGATTCCAAGTGATACAAGCTCCTGAAGTGCGATGGCACAGTCAAGGGACTCTCTGCTTGAACGCTTATGCTGTCTGCTCTCATAGAGGAAAGGCATAATAACAGTAATTCTGTTTGCCTTGCCACCGATAGCAGCAATAACTCTCTTTAAATCTGCATAGTGGTCATCTGGTGACATCATATTTTCCTGACCACAGATGTTGTACTTGATGCTGTGGTTAACAACGTCTACAAGAAGATAAAGGTCTGTACCTCTAACTGACTCAGAAAGAGTTCCCTTAGCCTCTCCTGAACCGAATCTTGGACAACAAGACTTTACAATGTAAGAGTCCTTCTCGTAGCCTGCAAATGTGATGCTATCCTTATGCTCGTTGTGTCTTTCCGCTCTCCAACGTGCAATATAGCTATCAACCTTCTCTCCAATAGCGGTGATGCTCTGAAGAGGAATGATTCCCAGCTTTCCAACAGGTATGTTAATAAGGTTACTTGAATCTGGCATGATATTTCCTCCAATGTGTTAATTATTTGTAGAGTTTAAACTCTTTTTATATCTTATATTTTCACCAAAAAATTTGAATTTGGTGTAGCCATCTATTAGTCTAGATACAATTCGCTCAGAGTACTTTGCCCTAAGCTCCTTTAGTCCTAGGTTAGTTGAGATGATTGTTGATTTGCCCTGTATATTTCTCTGGTTAATAACCTCGAATAACTCTGACAATGTGAATGAATTAATTAGTTCAGTTCCTAAATCATCTATTATCAACAATTCGCAATTATAAACATATTTGTATAATTCCGCAAGGTCTTTCTCATGATTCATAAGATATGGAGAAAGTACATTTTGGAATAGCTCATTAGCTGACAGATAGAAAACCTGATGTCCTTTGTTCAGTATTTCCTTAGCTATGCAGTTAGTGAGAAAGGTTTTTCCTAAGCCAACCTCTCCATATAGCAGAAGGTTTCCTCTGTGGGATTTCTTGGTGCTAAAATTCTCCACAAACTCCTTAGAGGAGCTTAATATATTAACCATATTATCATAAGGAGAAAAATCGTAGTCATCCACAAGCTCCTTACTATAATAATCAAGCTTAAAGGTATCGAAGTTTTCCTTCTCCAATATATTGGTTAGGTTTGACTGGAGATAAAGATGATTGATTATTTTCTCTCTAAAACATTTGCAACGTCCTTGCTCCACATTACCTGTATCCTGACATAGAGGACAGGTATATATTGGTTCTAGGTAATCCTCAGGATAACCTGCCTTTACAAGAAGCTGTTTCTTGGTGGCTGTTCTCTTACGATTGTTCTGGCTAACAGTTTTGTAGTCCAAATCTGGATTGGTATCTCCAGTTAACCTTGCTAGCACAGAAGAGATGTAAGAGCTACTTGCCGCATCCTCTATCTCCTTTATAATAGGAATCTTCTCATATATTTCCTCTCTGCGCTGGGCTAAAAGTCTTGAATTTTCCAGACGAGTTTTATCGTATTGTTGCATTATATCGCTAATGCTAAGTGGTTCATAAATCATGGTTTAGTAACCTTTCTTAATGAAAATATATAGTTCATAGGTATCCAGAAATAATAATTAAGCCTTCTTCTTGTTAATATCCTTAATAAATTGACGTTCCATATCATCAAAGGCCTTGTCAGAGGTAGACTGCTTAAAGTCATTGAAATTGCTTATGTTTCCAGATGGCTGTTGATTAGCCTTCTCCATAGCAAGCTTTGCTGCATGGGCCTTGTCCAAAGCGTCTATATCAGCCAGTGACTTTACATTATTTCTATTCCAGCCCTCTAAGATACCATTTACATATTTTAAGGTAGCACTTGTAGGCTTGGCCAATGTGGCAGTCTCGCAGGCTCTCTTGATTATCTCCTCTGAGAAACCAAAGTCAGTGGTCCAAGTGTTAATAAATTCTATCTCAGCCTGAGTTATGGCTCTGTCCCCACGTATACCTAGGGCCTTGAATACAGTCTTAGCTACAGAATTAGTTTGGTAAACCTGATCCTTAGCTTCCTGTCTGGTTTTAATGCCATCCTTATACCAAGCTATTGCTACTGATTCCATATATCTGGCATTTGTTTTGCCTCGCTCAACACAGTATTCCACAAGATACTCATACAAATCCATAGGGAATTGAAGTGTATCATATATGTAAAGAATGCTTGGAAGCTCTGTTTGAGTGATTGGTCTGCCAAATAAGGTCTCTATAATATATTTTAGATCCTCGAAGTCTGAATCCTGCATAGCGTTATTCAAATCTGTTTTGGTATACTTTGGCTTAATCGGAAGAGTAAGCTCTGTGTTACCTACAGGTGAAGTAGTTGCGCTAGCTACTGGAGTAGTAACAACCTCAGGTTCCTTGGTGGCAGCAGACACATTATCGTAGTCATTAGCTTCTGTATTAGAAGCCGTATCAAGTCTTAGTATTGATACAGCATCAGTCTCTGGTTTTAAGTCAAAGCTTGGTGAATGTAATGGAAGTAACACAATCCCCCTAAGGTGTCCCTTCCCATCATAGTTAAGCTTTAACACGTCCCTTGATATCCAATATTTAATTGCTCGACAAATGTCGTTTTCAGTGAGGTTAAAATGATCCGCAATTCCCGCAACGGTTATGTTGGAGTTGGTGTTAAGCAACCTTACTAAGTATAGGTAAACCTTAACAAACTCACCGTTAGCTTCTGTCATATAATAGTCTATGAAGAAGTTGGAAATAGAGGAATAGGTCTCACAATTTTCAGTGGAAATCGTTATTGTTTTCATACAAACATACCCTCTTTTTATCTAATGCAAAATGAATTATAACACACACTTTTTTTATTGCAACCGAACACTTTTTCTGTCTTATCAAAACCAAAAAATGTGGATAATGTGGATAATGTGGATAGTGTGTTACCATAATATTTTGCAACCAAATTATGCCTTGTAAAACCGTGGATTTTAGGAAAATTATGTAAACCAAACAATAAAGGGCTATTCAGAATTTTTTCTCTGAATAGCCCTGTGGATAATGTGGATAATTATTTTTTTAGAAGAGAATCTCCAATAATATCAACGTTTCCAGCACCCATAGTTATCAACAAATCATTTTTTTTGCAACTTTTTTCAACAAATTTTTCTATTGACAAAAAGTCGCCTATGTGTATAGCATTTCCACCCATAGAATTTATCTTTTCGCACAAATCTTTGGAGGAAACCATACCTGTATCCTTCTCTCTGGCAGCGTAGATATCTGCTAGAACTACGTGGTCTGCAGTGGATAAAACCTTAGCGAATTGGTCAAGCAATGCGTAGGTTCTGGTGTAGGTATGAGGCTGGAAGATAACCCAAAGCTCATCATGTGGAGTGTTCTTAGTTGCCTCAAGGGTAGCTGCAATCTCTGTAGGGTGATGTGCGTAATCATCTATTATTACGACACCATTTTTAGACACACCCTTATACTCATAACGTCTCTTTGCGCTGGTACATTCAAGTAGTCCAGACTTTGTGTGTTCTAAGTTTAATTCTAGGAAGTCTGCCACAGCTATAACAGAAAGGGAGTTTACAACATTGTGAACTCCTGTGGAGTGAAGGTTGATAGTATCAATGGCCTTACCATCCACATACAGTGTGTAGGAAGGGTGTCCCTCTTCATCAAATGTAATGTCCTTAGCTTGATATTTATTTCCATCCTTTAAACCAAAGGTTACTATATTACAGCTTAAATCCTTAGTTATGAAGTCCTTGTGCTCCATATCTCCGTTAATTACCAAAAGTCCATCCTTAGGAAGAATCTCAGCAAATGTCTTAAAGGACTGTGCAATTTCCTCGATACCGCTGAAGAAATCTAAGTGATCCTCGTCAACATTTAGGATAATGCTGATGTATGGGTTGAAGGAGTGAAAGCTGTTAGTATACTCGCAGGCTTCTGTTACGAAGTAGTCAGAGTGTCCAACTCTAATATTTCCACCTATTGCATCAAGCATTCCTCCTATGGAGATAGTAGGATCTGTGTTGGCCTGAAGAAGCACATGGCTCATCATAGCAGTGGTTGTAGTCTTACCATGTGTACCACTTACTGCAATGCCGTACTTGTAGTTGCTCATAATCTGACCTAGTAGCTGCGCTCTAGTAAGCATAGGAATTTCCTTTGCAAGTACTGCCTGATATTCTTCGTTATCCTCCTTGATTGCTGCGGTGTAAACTACGAGGTCGATGTCGTCAGTTATATTTTCAGCAACCTGACCTATATTAAGCTTTACACCCTGAGCCTTAAGGGAATTAGTGATATCACTTTCCTTCATATCCGAACCTGATACCTGAAAACCTTCACCTAGAAGAATTTCTGCTAAGCCACTCATGCTTATTCCACCGATACCCATAAAGTATACGTGGCAAGGCTTATTAAAATCTATATTATACATATTAAGTCACCGTCCTTAAAAAACCTCTTTCTTACTTAAAGTAGTATAGCACAATTCATTGACATTACAACTATTTTATGCCAATATTAAGAGAGTTAAATCGTAGACTTTTCTATATTTTATGGAGATATTTTAAACATATGAGTAATGATTTTATAACTGAAGCAAATAACACAATTATTGCAGATTCCTATGATGTAATAATAGTAGGTACGGGAGTGGCTGGTTTATTTACAGCGCTTTCCATTTCGCCAGAGCTAAAGATTCTTATGATTTCCAAGGACAAAATTAAAAATAGTGATTCATACCTTGCTCAGGGCGGAATATGTACTTTGAAGGAGCCGGCAGATTTTGATAGCTTCTTAGAGGATACTTTAAGAGCTGGGCGCTATGAGAATAAGGAAGAAACTGTCAGAGTTATGATAGAGAATTCACCTATGATAATGGACAGGCTTATAGAGTACGGAGTGCTCTTTGATAAGGATAAGGATGGTGGCTTTGAGTACACTAGAGAGGGTGCTCACTCCACATACAGAATCCTTCACCACAAGGACGTGACAGGTAAGGAGATAACCAACAAGCTTCTTAATAATGTAAGGGAGAGAGACAATATAACTCTCTGCGAATTTACTAAGATGCTTGACCTTATTATAGAAGATAATTCTTGTAAGGGTATAATCTTAGCTGATGGTGTAAATGATGTGACTAAGGCAGTTTATGCCAGAGAGACAGTTCTTGCAACAGGGGGCATAGGCGGTTTATTTACCCACTCCACAAACTTTAGACATATTACGGGAGATAGCTTTGCCCTGGCATTAAGACATGGTATTGAGCTTGAGAATATTAACTACATACAGATTCATCCTACATCACTTTATGAGGTTAACAAGAATAGAAAGTTCCTTATCTCAGAGTCAGTTAGAGGTGAGGGAGGAATTCTTCTTAATAAGGCAGGGGAAAGATTCGTGGACGAGCTTCTTCCAAGAGATGTGGTAACTGAGGCTATACGTAAGCAGATGGAGATAGACGAGAGACCTTATGTAATGCTTTCCATAAAGCATATGCCTAAGGAGGAGATACTTAGACGTTTTCCTAACATTTACAGACATTGCTTAGAGGTGGGCTATGACCTATCAGTTGAGGACATTCCTGTAACACCTGCTCAGCATTACCTGATGGGTGGAATTATGGCGGATACCTATGGAAGAACTTCAGTGAAGAATTTATTTGCAGTTGGCGAGACTGCCTGCAATGGTGTTCATGGTGCTAACAGACTTGCCAGCAACTCACTCTTAGAAAGCCTTGTGTTTGCAGAGAGAGCAGGCTGGATTATCACTGAGGAGATAAATAATTTTGAGCTTTCCTGTCCGCAGGTTTCTATGGATAGATATGCTGATGTAGAGAACTGGGACAATGAGAATAGACAGCTTATATTAGAAGAGATTAAAAGAAGGGACGAGAATTTCTATGATAAATGGTGTAACAACTAGAGTAAATATTGATACATATATTATGAATGCAATCAGAGAGGATATTACCTCTGAGGATGTAACTACTAATGCTATTATGCCAGAGGCAAGACAGGGTAAGGCAGACCTTATCTGTAAGGAGGATGGTATAATCTGTGGACTTGAGGTGTTTAAGAGAACCTTTGAGCTTCTTGATGACACTGCAGTTTTCGAAGCATACGTTAAGGACGGAGATGAGGTTAAGAAGGGACAGCTTATGGGTGTTATAAAGGGTGACATTAAGGCCCTTTTATCCGGCGAGAGAACAGCTCTTAACTACCTTCAGAGGATGAGTGGAATTGCTACATATACCAGAATGTACGCAAAGGAGCTTGAGGGCAAGAAGACTAAGCTTCTTGATACTCGTAAGACAACTCCTAATATGCGTCCTTTCGAGAAGTACGCAGTTAAGGTTGGGGGTGGCACAAACCACAGATATAACCTTTCAGATGGAGTACTTATAAAGGATAACCACATTGGTGCAGCAGGAAGCATCACTAAGGCTGTTGCTATGGCTAAGGAATATGCACCATTTGTAAGAAAGATTGAGGTTGAGGTTGAAACCTTAGAGCAACTTGATGAGGCACTTGCTGCAGGCGCAGATATCATTATGCTTGACAACATGGATAACGATACCATGAAAGAGGCAGTAAGAAGAGTTGCAGGCAAGGCAGAGACAGAGTGCTCTGGAAATGTTACTGCAGAGAGACTTGCAGAGATAGCAGAGATTGGCGTGGATTACGTGTCATCAGGTGCACTTACACATTCAGCTCCTATCATGGATATTAGTCTTAAGAATTTGGTGCCGGTTGAGTAAGCTATGGGATTATATTATAAAACTAACACAATTAAAACTAAAAAGGGTATGACTACTATGTTGATACATTGTAGCAGCTGTACTAATGAAAGGGCATGGCATCTCATCCAAAGCACTAACTGGTTTTGTCTTCTTGTTATACCAATATTTCCTACAAGTAGCTATAAATATATAGAGTGTCCTTGCTGTGGAAAGCGAATTGATATTAATAAGCGTAATAAGGAAAGAATAGACAGACTGTTTGACAAGGCAATATTTGGAAGTGTCAAAGTGTATTATATGCATGAGCTGTTGTAGATAATATTAGTAAAGTAAAGGTCGGGAGCAAAGCACTCGACCTTTTCATAAATGGAGAAGAAAATGAATAAAAAGAAATTAGTACTTACAATTATAATAGATATGGTGGCTTTAGTTCTTTTCTTTTGGGCGGTTTATGTTCTTATGTTTAAGGATTTGAGTCAGTGGCAGAGTAATTTTGCTACGGCACTTTGTGTCATATCATTGCCTGTATTTTTTTACAGTATATTTACCCAGCTTACCTTTAAGAAGTATGGAGATATGCAGAAGCAGGATGAGAAGCGCTGGGATAAGGAAGAGGAAGCTTTGAAAGATGAATCGAATAATAACGAATAAATAATGATGTAATTAGTATGGAAATTGTATATAAGAACATTATAGATACCCTCTTTAGCGTGTTCACTAAAGAGGGATTTTTATATATTTCAAAATACACATTGTGTATACTGGAATGATGTGATATGATGATTACACAATGTGTAATATGAGGAGGAGAATGTATGGACCAAAGCAAAAAAATAAAAGAATTAAGAGAGAGCACAGGCATGAATCGTAAAGAGTTTTGTGATTACTTTCAGATACCATATAGGACAGTTACTGAATGGGAGAGGGATAACAGACATGCTCCAGAGTATGTGATTAGATTGTTGGAGTATTATATAAGGATGGAGAAGATGGGGAAGGAAGAAAAAGGAGGAAAACGCATTGAGTGATGGAGTAACAAAAGAAATATCTATTATTGATGAAAGAACAGTGCATGAGAAAATATATACCATTCGCGGACAAAAAGTTATGTTGGATTTTGAATTGGCAGAGATATATGGATATACAACAAAAGCTTTTAATCAGCAAGTGAAAAACAATATAGAAAGATTTGATGAGGACTTTCGTTTTAAATTGACAAAAGAGGAATATGAAAACTTGAGGTCAAAAAATTTGACCTCAAGTTGGGGAGGCACTAGATATTTGCCATATGCATTTACTGAGCAAGGTGTGTATATGTTGATGACTGTACTAAAAGGAGAGCTGGCTATAAGTCAAAGTAAATCGTTAATTAGAATATTTAAGAAAATGAAAGACTATATCATTGAAAATCAGAATCTTACTGGTCAAAGAGAGTTTCTTCAACTGTCTGTACAGATATCTAACAATATAAATAAAACAATGGAATTACAATCAAACTTAAATGATATTGAAGATAAAATGGCTGTTGTGATAGATACATTGAATGACGTAGTGACTCATTCAGAATTGTCAGAAATGATGGATGAATTTGGTGAACCAAAAATAAAAAGAGGCTATCTTGTGTTAAATGGTCAGCCATTTAGTGCGGATATTGCATACGAAAAAATCTATTCTGAAGCAGAAAAAAGTATATATATCGTCGATAATTATATAGGTTTGAGAACTTTGGAATTGTTAGTTAATGTTTCGGACAATGTAGACGTCATAATTTTTAGCGATAATTTAGGGAAAGCATTGCGCAAAAAAGTATATGATGATTTTTGTAAGGAATACCCATTGAAGAATATTGAACTGCGTAGTTCAGGAGGGGTTTTTCATGATAGATACATAATTATTGATTATGGAACTGATAGTGAAAGAATATATTTGTGTGGAGCATCTTCAAAGGATGCTGGTGCACGTGTTACTTCTATAGTTGAAGATCAAGATAGAAGTAAGTATACATCAATGATAAAGTTATTATTAAAAAATGCCATACTGACCTTAAAATAAAAAAGAAACGAGTGGCCCGCTTGAGTGGTAGACTGTATGGTGAACCCCCATTCCTTTTTACAAAGTATATCACTGAATTAAAAAAACTCAAGAATACTTTTTAAAATGTATTTATGTTTAAAAAACACCAAATCTATCCATAATATACTATATTGGAAAATCAAAAACAGTATAAGGGAGAAAAACAAATGAAAATATGTGAAAAATGTGGAACTCACAACAGTGATTCCAGAACAAAATGTGAAGAGTGTGGAGGCAAGTTTAGACAGCTAGAGGAATGGGAGCTCCCTAAGAAGGAGAAAAATGTTGTTCTTAGCATGTTGATGATTGTTTTGATGAGTATAGGAGCAGCACTAGCTATAGCGTTGTTGTATGTTTTAGCTAAGTACGTATTATTTATAGAAGGATATGATACTGATAGGGAGGCTGCATCTACATATCTATGGAGATATGCAGAAGCAGGATGAGAAGCGCTGGGATAAGGAAGATAATGAAAAGTCCGCTACGAATATGTAGCGGACTTTTTCATTGTTATCTGTCAAGGGAACTGCTTTCTCTTACCACTAGATGATGAGGTACGATAATTTTGGTAGCCATAAGATTAGGATTCTCGATATGGTTAATCATTTGCGATGCAGCTTCAATTCCTAATTGATAGGAGTTTACGTCTATGGATGTAAGCTTTGGTGTAGCAAGCTTAGCAATAAGTGAATTGTTAAATGATACTATAGCTATATCTTTAGGTATTGAAAGCTTAAGTTCTTCACATATATCCTCCAAAGTGAAGGCAAGAATATCATCACATACAACGATAGCTGTTGGTCTGTCATCACTGCTTAAAAGCTGGTTAATAGCTTTAATTTGATCTTTTTTCTTAAATGGTAGCTCCTGGCAGTAGTCTGGATTAATGGCAATACCATTCATGGTAAGAGCTAGCTGATATCCGGCACGTCTGTCTGCTGAGAACATTAAGCTGTTGTCGCCTCCTAAGTAGGCGATTTTTTTATGTCCCTGTTTAATAAGATGCTCTGTGGCCTCCTGGGCTGCCAAAATATTATCGTTATCTATGTATATGGTTTGATTGATGTTTTGATATGCCTTTCCTATTAAAACATATAAAAAACCCTCATTATATAGATGGTTGATAACAATGTCATCCTGCTTGGAGTAAAGTACTATAAAACCATCAACCTGACCGCTACGAGACATTGTTTTTATTACAGATAGAAGCTCCTCCTCTGTATTTCCTGTAACCACTGTATTTATATATTGTTTCTGATTGCAGAATGAGCTAATACCCCTAATTGCCTCGAGGTAAAATGAATTCTCGTAGGTTTCTCTGGCTGATGGTGGGAGTACAATTCCTATGGTTCTAGAGTTTTGACTGGCAAGATTGCTGGCTTGAAAATTTGGCTCATAGCCAAGTTTTTGCATAGCTTGTCTAACCTTTTCCTTAGTTTCTTCGCTTATGGAAGGGTGGTCCTTGCAGGTTCTTGACACTGTGGAAGGCGAAACACCTGCTAATTGAGCCACATCCTTTATAGTAACTGCCATAATATCCTCCTAAATATTGTAATTCAAAATAATTGCCATAAAATATTATATGTAAAGAAAATATATATAAGTGTATAATAGGTTTATACTGAGTATTTTATGCAAACAAAAATCAAAAGTCAATCAAATTGCGCAAAAGTTTCGTGAAATTGTGCAAACGTTTGCGCAAAAATGTGTAAAAATATAGAAAAAAATTGAAAAACAAGGAAAAAAAGGGTTGCAATTCTCAAAATACCGTATTATAATCAGTGCAAACGGTTGCATAGAATTGCACAAAGTTGCGTAAATAAAAAAGGAGGAGAGAACAATGAGTGCAAAGAGTTTATCTATTGTATCACCAGTGAATGGAAAAGCAATTCTACTTGAGAATGTGCCAGATGATGTTTTTTCGCAGAAAATACTTGGTGATGGATGTGCAGTTATTCCTAGTGATGGAAGCTTTGTATGTCCTGTAGATGGAGAGGTGGTATCTGTGGCGGATTCACTTCATGCTATAGGCTTTGTGACAGAGGATGATGTGGAGCTTTTGGTTCACATAGGAATTGATACTGTTAAGCTTGAAGGTCAGGGCTTTAAGGTGCATGTTAAGGAAGGCGATAAGGTTAAGAAGGGTGACCCAGTAGTGGAGGTTGATCTTGAATTGCTTAAGGCAAAAGGGCTTAACACTATAACCCCTGTTATTATCTGTGGAGGAGCGGACGAATTACATATGACACAGATTGAGGGAGAGGTTAAGGCAGGTAAGACAGAATTATTAAAACTTTCAGCTGAAGATGAGCAGATTGATGATAGCAAGGTGGAAGCTAAGAAGACAAAGGGCAAGCTTAACTTCGATTTCCTTCAAAAGCTTGGTAAGGTGCTTATGGCAGTTATCGCCGTAATGCCTGCGGCAGGACTTATGATAAGCCTTGGAAATGTCATTCAGATGGCAGCAGGTGACCCAGGTTTTATAATGACAGTTGGAACAGTTATGGCTAACATAGGTTGGGCAATAATTAATAACCTTCATCTATTGTTTGCAATAGCAATAGGTGGTTCATGGGCTAAGGAGAGAGCTGGTGGAGCATTTGCAGCGGCTATAGCCTTTGTGCTTATAAACTGTATAACAGGTCAGATATTTGGTGTTACCAGCGCTATGTTATCAGATGCTGAGGCAGTGACTCACACGTTGTTTGGCAAGGAAATATTAGTAAATGGATATTTCACATCAGTACTTGGTGCACCTGCTCTTAATATGGGTGTGTTCGTGGGAATTATCTCAGGCTTTGTAGGTGCTGTTGCATATAACAAGTACTATAACTTTAGAAAGCTTCCTGATGCATTATCATTCTTTAACGGTAAGAGATTTGTTCCTATGGTAGTAATAGCATGGTCAGTTATTGTATCTCTTATAATAGCAGTTGTATGGCCTGAGATTCAGTCAGGAATCAATGCGTTTGGAGTTTGGATTGCTAATTCAGCAGATACATCACCGGTGCTTGCGCCATTTGTATATGGTACCTTGGAGAGATTACTACTTCCTTTTGGATTACACCATATGCTTACTATACCTATGAATTACACTTCATTTGGTGGAACATACATCGTTCAGACAGGACTTAATGCAGGTACCGCTGTATACGGACAGGACCCACTATGGCTTGCATGGGTAACAGATTTGATTAACTATAAGAATGCAGGAGATATGGCTGCATATGAGGCACTTCTTACTACAGTAACTCCAGCTAGATTTAAGGTTGGACAGATGATTGGTGCTACAGGACTTCTTCTTGGATTTGCCCTTGCTATGTACAAGAGAGTTGAGCCAGATAAGAAGAAAAAGTATCGCTCAATGTTTGTATCAACAGTACTTGCAGTATTTTTGACAGGTGTTACAGAACCACTTGAATTTATGTTTATGTTCTGTGCTATACCACTTTATCTGGTATATGCAGTTCTTCAAGGTGTAGCATTTGCCATGGCTGGACTTATAGATTTAAGACAGCATTCCTTTGGAAATATTGAGTACATAACTAGAATTCCAATGTCCTTAAATGCAGGTCTTTCCGGAGATATAATTAACTTCGTAATTTGTGTAGTGGTATTCTTTGTAGTAGGATTTTTAGTAGCATACTTTATGATAGGAAAGTTTAAATTTGCAACACCAGGACGTCTTGGAAACTATACAGATGAGGGCGAAGAGACAGGTGAGGCAACTACAGCTTCTGAAAATTCAGCTTCTGTTGCAGGTGCTTCATCACAGGCAGAAAGAATTATCGGTCTTTTGGGAGGTCGCGAAAATATAGTTTTAGTCGATGCATGCATGACAAGACTTAGAGTGACAGTTAAGGATATGTCTATGGTTAAGGAGATTGCTGATTGGAAGGCTGAGGGAGCACTGGGACTTATCAAGAAGGGCGACGGTGTTCAAGCAGTATATGGACCAAAGGCAGATGTATTAAAGTCAGATATTAACGATATATTATAGATTCTTTGAAATGAGGAATTAGTATGAAGCTTATCACATTAAACACACACAGCTTAATAGAAGATGCTTATGATAGTAAGCTTAAAGAATTTGTTCACGTAATCCTTCAGGAAAAGCCAGAGATTTTTGCTCTGCAGGAGGTGAATCAGTCTCTGAATATGCCAGAGACTGACGCAGACCTTCTTGGATTTGTTTCTTGTGAGGATTTGAATATAGTACTAAGAAAAGATAATCATGCTTTAAACGTGGCTAAGCTGCTTAAAGAAGCTGGTCTTAATTATTACTTTACCTGGATACCTATAAAGTTAGGATATGGAATTTATGAAGAGGGCTTGGCTATATTTTCAAGGTCACAGATTGTGGATTCAAGACAATGCTTTATAAGTGGAATAAGGGATTATAACAATTGGAAGACTAGAAAAATGCTTGGTATTAAGGTTGCTGCTTATGAGAATATATGGTTTTACACAGCGCACCTTGGTTGGTGGGATGATGAGGAGGAACCATTTAAGAATCAGTGGAATATGGTTACAGAAGCTATAGACGCAGTTAGATTTCCAGACGAGTCCTACTACATCTTAGGAGATTTTAATGCTCCTGACAGGATAAAGGGAGAAAGCTATGAATATGTTAAGCAGTCGGGTTGGTATGATACCTACCAATTGGCAGAGAATAAGGATGATGGAATCACCGTGGGACAGGTAATAGATGGATGGCATGATAAGGTTGATGCTTCGTCAGCAGAAGCTAATGGTATGCGACTGGATTATATATGGTGTGATAAGAACATAAAGGTTAAAACAAGTAACGTGATTTGCAACGGTAAAAAATATGAGGTGGTGTCAGATCATTACGGAGTGATGATTGAAACCTATGATAACTAGGAGGTTACAGGATGGCTAGAACAACAGGTGTGCTATTACCTATATCAAGTCTTCCATCAAAATATGGAATAGGCTGCTTTTCAAAAAGCGCATATGATTTTGTGGATTGGCTTAAGGCGGCAGGGCAGTGCTATTGGCAAATACTTCCTCTAGTGCCTACAAGCTATGGAGATTCGCCATATCAATCATTTTCTACTTATGCAGGCAATCCATATTTTATAAGCTTAGAGGCTTTGATAGAAGAGGGAGTGCTGACTGAGAAAGAATGTGATAGTGTAGATTTTGGTGATGATGAAGCGAGTATAGATTATGAAAAAATGTATAAGGGTAGATATAAACTCTTAAGACTTGCTTATGAGAGAAGTAATGTGAGTCAAAACGAAGCTTACAATAGATTCGTGGATGAAAATTCCTGGTGGCTTAAGGATTACGCTCTGTTTATGTCCGTAAAGAATATCTTTGATGGAAAGTCATGGAATGAGTGGGCTGAGGATATTAGACTTAGATATGACTATGCTATGGATTACTATCGTAGAGAGTGTTACTTTGATATAGAATTTCATCAATATATGCAGTTTAAATTCTATGAGCAGTGGATGAAGCTCAAGAGTTATGCAAACTATAATGGTGTTAGAATTATAGGAGATATTCCAATATATGTTGCCATGGACAGTGCTGATGCATGGGCTCATCCGGAGCTGTTTCAGCTGGATAAGGATAATGTACCGTTAGCTGTAGCAGGGTGTCCGCCGGATGGATTTTCAGCTACAGGTCAGTTATGGGGTAATCCGCTATACAACTGGGAGTATCACAAAAACTCAGGCTATGCATGGTGGATGGAGAGACTGGGATACGTATTTAAAATGTATGATGTGGTTAGAATAGATCATTTCAGAGGCTTTGATGAATACTATTCCATACCATATGGAGCAAAAAATGCTATGAACGGTCACTGGGAAAAAGGACCGGGTATAGATTTATTTAACCGTATGAAGCAGGTGCTTGGAGATAGAGAGGTTATCGCTGAGGATTTGGGATATGTGACAGATTCAGTTAGATGGCTTGTGTCAGAAAGCGGATTCCCGGGTATGAAGGTATTTGAGTTTGCCTTTGACTCTAGAGATTCAGGAAGTGCAAATGACTATCTTCCACATAACTACATACCTAACAGTGTAGTATACTCAGGAACTCATGATAACGAGACCTTAAAGGGCTGGTTTGAGGCAATTTCAGATGAAGAAAGACAGATGGCAAGAGATTACATTTGCGACTATCATACTCCTGATGATAAAATATATTTAAGCTTCATATCAACCATACTTATGAGCAAATCAGACCTTAGCATAATCCCTATGCAGGACTATCTTGGACTGGATAATACTTGCAGAACTAATACCCCATCAACTGTTGGTAAGAATTGGAAGTGGAGAGTTACTAATGAGCAGCTTTCAACAAAGCTAAGAGATAAACTGCGAGAATTGGCTATGAGATACGGTCGTATGGGATGGCAGTGGTAATAATTTTATGAATAATTACTCATACTGTATATAATATTGCTTAGTGCATTAATTGAATTAATAAAATTAATAAAAAGAGAAAGTGAGGAACAAAATTATGAAGGAATTTAGTTACATTATCAAGGACGAAATAGGTATCCACGCAAGACCTGCAGGTCTTCTTGCTAAGGAGGCTAAGGCATTTACATCTAAGATTACTATTGAGGCAAATGGTAAGAGCGCTGATGTAACAAGACTTATGGCTGTTATGGGACTTGGAGTAAAGACTGGCGCTGAGGTCGTTATTAAGGCAGAGGGCGATGACGAGGATGCAGCAATTGCGAAGATGCAGGAGTTTATGTCTGCAAATCTGTAGGATTTATAGGGTATATATAAATTAAGATAAGGTGGTTACTATGGAGCGATATGAAGGAAAGAGCATATATAACGGAATAGCCATAGGAAAGATTTGGTTCTATGAGAAAAGTGAGCAGCAGGTTAAGAGAGTTAAGATAGATAATGCTGATGAGGAGATAAAAAGATATGAGAAGGCAAAGGAGATTGCCATAGCTCAGTTAAATCAACTGTATGAAAAGGCAGTTACAGATGTAGGCGAGGCAAATGCCATGATATTCGAGGTTCATGCTATGATGCTGGAGGACGCAGACTATAATGATTCTGTGTACAACATTATCCAGACTGAGAATGTTAATGCAGAGTATGCAGTTGCCACCACTGGAGATAATTTCTCTGTAATGTTCGCCCAGATGGAGGATGAATATTTCAAAGCCAGATCTGCGGATGTTAAGGACATTTCAGAGAGAGTAATAGCAGCCCTAGTGGGAACTGATACAGATACGGGTGCTATGGATGAACCGGTAATAGTTGCGGCTGAGGACCTTGCACCAAGTGAGACTGTTCAGATGGATAAAACCAAGCTTCTTGGCTTTGTTACAAGACTTGGTTCGTCTAACTCTCACACTGCCATACTTGCTAGAACTATGAACATACCAGCTTTAATCGGAGTGGACATAGACAGTAGCTGGAATAACAAAATGGCTATTATAGATGGTAGAAAGGGATTACTTTATGTGGAGCCGGATGAGGTAACTCTTGCGGCTTATAAGGCTGAGCAAAAGAAGGATGAGGAAGCAAGAGAGCTGCTTAAAAGTCTGAAAGGCTTACCTGACGAAACCGTAGATGGAAAGCATATAAAGCTTTATGCCAATATCGGAAGTGTGGCAGATGTGGCAAATGTGTTGGCAAATGATGCTGCAGGAATAGGACTCTTTAGAAGTGAGTTTTTATATTTAGAGAAAACTGACTATCCAACAGAGGAGGAGCAGTTTACAGTGTATAAAACTGTGGCTCAGAATATGGCAGGAAGAAAGGTTGTTATAAGAACCTTAGACATAGGTGCGGACAAGCAGGTGGACTACTTTAATATGGATAAGGAAGAAAACCCTGCTATGGGATATCGTGCTATAAGAATATGCTTAGACCGAGTAGATATATTCAAAACTCAGCTTAGAGCACTTTACAGAGCTTCAGCCTTTGGCAATATATCAATTATGTTTCCTATGATAATCTCTGTAGATGAGGTTAAGCAGATAAAGAGAATTTGTGAGGAGATAAAAACAGAGCTTTCGGAAAATGGCATAGCCTACGGTGATGTGGAGCTTGGCGTGATGATAGAGACACCGGCAGCAGTTATGATAAGTGATGAACTGGCCAAGGAGGTTGATTTCTTCAGCATAGGAACCAATGACCTTACCCAGTACACTCTTGCCATAGACCGTCAGAATGCAAAGCTTGACAATATCTATGATTCCCATCACCCAGCAATCCTAAAGATGATTAAAATGGTAATAGACAATGGACACGCAGAAGGTAAATGGGTTGGAATCTGTGGTGAGCTTGGCGCTGATACAAGCCTAACAGAAAAATTCATTGAAATGGGAATAGATGAACTATCCGTATCCCCAAGCTACATCCTCCCAATACGAAAAATAATTCGAGAAGCCAGCAGCGTATAGTTTTGAAGGTAGACAAAGTAGAGCAAAGGATAGTCTAGAAAATATAAGAAGAATAATTAGACAAATAAGAAGTGGATAATGGAAGAATAAAAATACGGTGATGTGCGCCAATATTATTTGCTCCGACCGCGACTTAGGTCCCACCAAGCTGACCGTTTTAAGTGTCAGCGCGGTGGGAACCCTAGGCAGGTCGGCCAATTAAGTGAAATGCGCACATCACCGTTTTGAATTACTTACTTTGTAATTACTATGGAATCCGCCCAGGAGAACACATCCTCCGCAAGCCTCTTATGATCCTTAGACTTAAACACAAACTGGCATACCCAGAATGCGTCATTACCCTCAAACATACAGTGAATATAGGTGTACTTGGCACCATTTACAGTCTGAGTAGTAATAAAGTAATAATAGTCATCTCTCTGTTGAAGTTTAATATCCTTTGAACCATTCAAGGATAATATTTCATTGGCATAATCTACAAGAGAAATCAATTCGTAGCCAGCAAGCTCCAATTCCTGAGCTGTTTCTTCTCTGGCAGAAAATCCAACATCCTCACTTTTTACATAAAGCTCATAGGTATCAGATTTATATTGCTCAAAGCTATCGTCTAGTGTAACGGTTATCTTGGTTGTGGAAAAATTCTTAGGGTTAGGTGTACACCCTGAAAGAGTTGCCACAAGAAGAATAAACATAAGACATAAGGCTAGAGGTCTCTTTAAAAATTTAGTAGTATTCAGTTTTTGCATAATATCCCTCCTAGTTATTCTGTCTTTGGGCCTTGCCCTCTTCTATAAAGGCTGAAATGTCAACCTTGGTGGATTTTAAGATAGATGCAAGTCTCGCATCCTCATCAGCCTTAGCTTTCGCGGCATCAATTTCGGCCTGCTTTTTAGCTTCGTCTGCAGCAGCTTCAGAAGCAAGTCTAGCCATAATCTCATCGGCTCTAGCTTTGGCTGCGTCTTCGTCCGCTTTTGCCTTGGCTTTAGCTGCTTCCTCATCCTCTCTGGCTTTGGCCTTTGCAGCATCAATCTCAGCCTGTTTCTTGGCCTCATCAGCAGCAGCCTCAGAAGCAAGTCTAGCCATAATCTCGTTAGCTCTGGCTAGTGCATCCGGATCCACCTGTGATAAATCTATCTCTGGTTCAGCTTCTGGCTCATTAGGAGCTTCAGAAGGTTTAGTTTTTACAGGCGTATTAGCAACCAGGGCATCAACATTTCCTTGCTTAGAGCTTAAAATCTTATCAGCTAAGTCCTGGGCGTCTGTAGTAGCAGCCTGAGCCAATTTCTCAGCCTCCTGTTGGGCAACCTTTGCCTGATTGGCCTGATAATAAGGTTCCTTTTCGTTAGGCCAATATCCGTGATGGAAAAGCTTATAGGCTGGCTTATAGACTACGCACCACCATTTATATACAGTTTGTCTAACATTGTAGAAAAATCCAAAATCATTGTTATAGCTCATAGTTAATCCTCCGTTTGGGGGTTAATGTGTGATTTATAGCAAAATATATATCTATAATAACATTTTTTCGTCTATAAGGAAAGACAAATTAAAGTTAAAATTTGGTGATAAATAATAGAATAATTATTAGCTTGCAAACACAGTTTGGCAAAATATTAACTGTATCTTTACTTTTATAATATTGATTTTCCTGTTCAATGTGATTATACTATACTGGGTGTAACTTTTGCATTATATTAACTATCTTATTGGGTAGAATATGCATATAAAAGGGAATAAAAAGAGAGAGAATTCTAAAAGGAGAAATAAATTATATGAGAAAGACAAAGATTGTTTGTACAATGGGTCCTTCTACTATGGACGAATACGTACTTAAGAGACTTATAGAAGAGGGTATGGATGTTGCCAGATTTAACTTCTCACATGGTACTCATGAGGAACAGAAGGTAAGAATGGATATGGTAAAGAAGCTTAGGAAAGAGTGTGGAAAGCACATTGCGCTTCTTCTTGACACCAAGGGTCCAGAGATTAGAACCAGAGACTTTGAAGGTGGCAAGGTGGAGATTGAAGCAGGTCAGACCTTTACACTTACCACTAGAGATATCGTAGGAGATAACACTATTTCATCTATTACCTATAAGGATTTGGCTAAGGACGTTGAGATTGGAACTAAGATACTTATTGATGATGGTCTTATTGAGCTTAAGGTTAAGGATATAATCGATGAGGATCTTGTGTGTGAGGTAATTAACGGTGGTTTTGTATCTAACCACAAGGGTATCAATGTACCTGGGGTTCACCTTAATATGCCTTATATGAGCCAGAAGGATATCGATGATATATTATTTGGTATCCAGCAGGATGTAGATTTTATTGCAGCTTCATTTGTTAGAAGTGCAAAGGATGTTCTTGAGATTAGAAAGCTTCTTGACGAGAATGGTGGAAATAATATTAACATTATCTCTAAGATTGAGAACGCAGAGGGAGTTAAGCATATAGATGATATAATTTACGTGTCAGATGGAATTATGGTTGCCCGTGGTGATATGGGTGTTGAGATTCCTGGGGAGGAGGTTCCTGTAATCCAGAAGATGATTATCCGTAAGGTCTACAATGCAGGTAAGCAGGTTATTACAGCTACTCAGATGCTTGATTCCATGATGAAGAATCCTCGTCCAACTAGAGCGGAGACTACAGATGTTGCAAATGCAATCTATGACGGAACTTCTGCTATTATGCTTTCAGGTGAGACTGCGGCAGGACTTTATCCTATAGAGTCAGTTCAGACTATGGTTAGAATCGCTGAGAGAACTGAGGAGGATATTAACTATCGTAACCGTTTCTTCCAGATAGAAAGACGTGCTAATAACAATGTAACGGATGCGGTTTGCCACGCAACCTGTACGACAGCTATCGACCTTAATGCCAGCGCAGTTGTAACAGTTACAAAGTCAGGTACATCAGCTAGAAATATATCTAAGTATAGACCTGTATGCCCAATTATTGCAGGTACAACCAGTGATAAGGTTTGTAGACAGCTTAATATGTCCTGGGGAGTAGTTCCGGTTCATCTTGAGGAGAAGAATGAGATATTCGAGCTCTTCGACCATGCAGTAGAGGCGGCAAAGGATAATGGCTTGCTTAAGAGTGGAGAGACTGTAGTAGTTACTGCAGGTGTTCCTCTTGGAGTATCAGGTAACACTAATATGATTAAGGTACAGGTAGTTGAGTAATTGAATTTTGAGAGGTAATTAATGAAGCTAACTTATGAAGAAATTAGAAAGAATGACACTATAAATACCTATATTAAGCAGGCAGATTTAAATCTTACAGCTTTAGGATTTACAGAACACAGCTTTCCCCATGTGTGTAAGGTGGCTGAGATGGCAGGTATGATACTTGAGAAGCTTGGCTATGATGACCATCAGGTGGAGCTTGCCAAGATAGCTGGATATATGCATGATATAGGCAATGTGGTTAACAGAATTGACCATGCTCAAAGTGGTGCTGTTATGTCCTTTAGAATCTTAGATAAGATGGGTGCTGATGATGAGGATATAGCTACTATTGTAGCGGCTATTGGCAACCACGATGAATCTACAGCATTTCCTGTTAATCCTGTGGCGGCAGCCCTTATCATAGCAGATAAGTCAGATGTTAGAGAAAGCCGTGTAAGGGACACTGCAGATATTACATCTGATATCCATGATAGAGTTAATTACGCTGTTAAGGAACAGCTTCTTACAGTAGTGCCAGAGGAGAAGAAGATAGTTTTAACCTTAGAGATAAACAATGACATCAGTGAGGTTATGGAGTATTTCGAGATATTTATGGGTCGTATGAAGCTTTGTAAGAAGGCAGCAGAGAAGCTTGATATGAAGTTTAAGCTTATAATTAATAGCCAGGAGATGGCGTAGCATTCTAAGCATTTTACAAAAAAGTATAAAAACTAAAATACTATAGCGAATATTTTAGAAAGTTGTTATAATAGATTTGGTCCAGCTATTAGGCTCGGAGCAAATCTATTTTTTTAGGTATCATATTATAATACATATGGAAAAGAGGCGCATGAAGAATGTATAATCCAAGTTCCCTGAAGGCAGAGGAATTTATTAATCATGAGGAGATAATAGATACATTAGCGTATGCTGATGCTAACAAGGACAATCTGGAATTAATAGACCAGATATTAGAGAAGGCAAAGGAGAGAAAGGGCTTAAATCACAGAGAAGCATCGGTGTTGCTTGCCTGTGATAACAAGGAAAAGATAGAGGAAATGTACCAATTAGCTCAGCAGATAAAGCAGGACTTTTACGGTAATCGTATCGTAATGTTTGCTCCCCTATATCTTTCCAATTATTGTATAAATGGTTGTGTGTACTGTCCTTATCACATTTCCAATAAGCATATTGCACGCAAGAAGCTTACTCAGGAGGAGATTAAGCGAGAGGTTATAGCTCTTCAGGATATGGGTCATAAGAGACTGGCTCTTGAGGCAGGAGAGGACCCTAAGAATAATCCTATTGAGTATATACTTGAATGTATCAAAACCATTTACAGTATTAAGCATAAGAACGGAGCAATCCGTCGTGTTAACGTTAATATTGCCGCAACCACAGTTGAGGAATACAGGATGCTTAAGGAGGTGGGAATTGGTACATATATACTTTTCCAGGAGACATATCATAAGGAAAGCTATGAGAAGCTACATCCTTATGGACCTAAGAGCAATTATGCTTACCATACTGAGGCTATGGATAGAGCTATGGAGGGTGGTATAGATGATGTAGGACTTGGCGTATTATTCGGACTGGAAATGTACCGTTATGAGTTTGCAGGACTCCTCATGCATGCGGAACATCTTGAGGCAGCTCACGGCGTGGGACCACATACCATAAGCGTACCTAGAATCAAGAGAGCGGATGATATTGACCCAACTGCATTTGACAATGGTATAGATGATGAGACCTTTGCTAAGATATGTGCGCTTATTAGAATATGTGTACCTTATACTGGAATGATTATCTCTACCAGAGAAAGTCAGGCTGTGAGAGAAAAAGTGCTTAAGCTGGGTGTGTCACAGATTAGTGGTGCATCAAGAACCAGTGTAGGTGGTTACTGTGAGGAAGAACCAGAAGAGGAGAATTCAGAGCAGTTTGATGTAAGCGACAAGAGAACCTTAGATGAGGTGGTTAAGTGGCTGATGGAGATGGGCTGTATTCCAAGCTTTTGTACTGCTTGCTATAGAGAAGGTAGAACTGGTGACCGCTTTATGAGTCTGTGTAAATCAGGACAGATTCAAAACTGTTGTCAGCCAAATGCTCTAATGACCTTGAAGGAGTATCTGATGGACTACGCTTCCGAGGACACCAAGAAAATTGGTGAGGCACTTATTCAGGCGGAATTAGAGAATATTCCTAAGGAAAAAGTTAAGGAAATCTGCAAGGAGAACCTTGAGAAGATAGAGCAGGGGATTAGGGATTTTAGATTTTAATGAACAAGGGAGGATTTATATTTATGAAGGAACAGAAGAAAGGCTCTATAGGGGCACTGATATTTGGAGTTATTATTGTAGGTGCCATAATTGCACTTTATGTGGGAACACATATTGACCTTATGTTTCATGAGCCAGTGGATTTGATGGAGCATATTGCAGATGAGGGTGAACCTGTTAAGGGTACCTATGTTTCTCTGGGAGTTGACGGTGTGGTTGATTGCTATGCTGAGACAAAGCACAGAATCAATGGAATTATTCCTATAGGTACTGACAGACATTACCTACTTTGGCTTGATGATGGTTCTTTTATTTCTCTTCAGGCAAAGGGTAAGAAGGACATAGAGAAGCTTAATTCTATAATGAATGAAACTCAGAGATATATTAATGGAAATGCAGATGTGTTGCCACCAAAGTATGAGATTACTGGAGTAATATCTACTATGGATTCTGAGATTTCAGGCTATTATCGTCAGGATTTAAGCTATTGGGGAATTGATTCTACTGTGGGCAAGATATACTATGTTCAGATAGATGAGACACAAGGCAAGCTTTCCTCATGGCTGATGATGGGATTATTTGTGTTAATAGAGATTATCTGTATTATTGCACTTATTAAAGAAATAAATGAGAAAAAACAGGCTAAGCTTGCAGCTAAGGCAGCAACTATGAATGCGCCTATAACTGACGAGAATAATAATCTATATAGCTAAAAAATATGGCTTGAATTCTATCGTAGGATTCAAGCCTTTTATTATAGTTAAAAAACGGAAATAATCGTCTAAAGATTCGTTGTCAAATTAGTGGATATGTGATAAATTATTTATAGATTATTTTTACATGGGAGGTATATGATATGGCACAGGATATAGAGAACAAGGTTGAAGAAGCAAAGGTAGAGGAAGAGGAAATTATCGATGATGAGTTTGATGGCATTGATGAGGAGGATTTAATTGAGGCAGGATATAAAACTCATAAATTCTCACTTTTCGATTCACCTATTGAGATAGCAACTATTATATTTATGGCACTTTATGTAGTATTTGCATTCTGCTCATTTGCTATAGATAATCCAAATGGAACTAATCTTATGAACATATTCGAGTTCTTCTTCGAGTTGGTAGCTAAGTTAATTCCAGGCATTATCTTGCTTGTAGCTTGCGAGATACATGAAAAGGTTGAACTTGTAGAATACAACTTAAGTCTTAACTCAGAGTACATGGCTAGATACCAGATGGATTTGATGGACAAGCTTGAGAAGAAGGATAAATAATATAATGTAAAAAGGACGAGGCGATAATTTCTATTCCGGCCGCGACAGTGGTGGGGACTAAGCTGACCATTGCGAAGCACGTGTCAGTGTGGACTCACCCTAGGCAGGCCGGCTAAGAAAGTAGATTCCTCGTCCTTTTTAATAAGATAGGAGGTATGCATATGAGTATGAATTCTACACCATCAGCTAACAGAATACATATAGGCTTTTTCGGCAGAAGAAATGCAGGTAAGTCCAGCGTGGTTAATGCTGTGACAGGCCAGGAACTCTCTGTGGTATCTGATGTAAAGGGTACAACCACAGATCCGGTTACTAAGGCCATGGAGCTACTTCCTATGGGACCGGTGCTTATTATAGATACTCCAGGTTATGATGATGAGGGAGAGCTAGGGGAACTTCGTGTCAAGAGAACCAAGCAAATACTTAATAAAACAGACGTAGCTATTCTTGTGGTAGACGGAACTGTAGGTCTTACCTCTGTAGATGAGGAGCTTATAAAAATATTTAAGCAAAAGGGCTTAAATTACATAACTGTCTATAACAAATGTGACCTTATGAGTGTCAGTGATATGATTAAATTATCACAGGATGACAGCGCAATCTTAGTCAGTGCCACTGATAAGAAAAACATAGATCAGCTTAAGGAAAAAATAGCTCTAATGGCTGATATAGGACCAGAGAAATATCTGGTAAAGGACTTGGTTAGCAAGGGAGATATTATAGTCTTAGTAACTCCTATAGATTCTGCAGCACCTAAGGGCAGGCTAATACTTCCTCAGCAACAAACTATAAGAGATTTGCTTGAGGCGGATGCAGTTACTGTGGTGATTAAGGAGAATGAGGTGGAGCAAACCCTTAAACTTCTTAATAAAAAGCCTAGGATTATAATTACAGATTCCCAGGCCTTTAAGACAGTTGCTCAGCAGACACCATCCGATGTACCACTTACTTCCTTTTCAATACTGATGGCAAGATACAAGGGCTTTTTGGACAGTGCAGTAAAAAGTGCAGTTGCAATAGACAATTTGCAGGATGGTGATAAGGTTCTTATAAGTGAGGGCTGTACTCACCATAGACAGTGCGGAGATATAGGAACTGTGAAGCTACCAGCTTGGTTAGAAAAATATACTGGCAAAAAGCTAGCATATGAATTTACCTCAGGGGGGACATTTCCAGAGGATTTGTCCCAGTATAAGGTGGTAATTCATTGTGGAGGCTGCACCCTTAATGAGAGGGAGCTTCAGTACCGTATGAAGTGTGCTTTGGATCAGGGAGTTCCATTTACCAACTATGGAACAGTAATTGCTCAGACACAGGGAATTCTTATGAGGTCCTTAGAGGTGTTTAAAGGATAACACAAGAGTAACTTTCTAGTTTGACTTTTGTATATATGGTGATTTATAATTAAACTCAGTGAATATTTTCACTGGGTTTAAATTATTTGAGAAATGAGAAGAGGACAATATGAAGGTATTAGTAATAATTCCAGCCTATAATGAGGCCTTAAATATTGTAAATACTGTGGAAACCCTGACTAAGACATGCCCATGGGTTGATTATGTAGTAATCAATGATTGTTCCCAAGATAACACAGCTGAGATATGTCGAGAGAATGGGTTTAATTATATATCTTTGCCAATAAATTTGGGAATAGGTGGAGGTATGCAGACAGGTTATCGATATGCCGTTTCTAAGGACTATGATATAGCAATTCAGTTTGATGGTGATGGTCAGCATAATGCGGAGTATATTAAGGATTTGGTTGAACCTATAGAAAAGGGTGAGGCAGATTTGGTTATTGGATCAAGATTTATTAATAAAGAAGGCTTTCAAACCTCCTTTATGCGTAGACTTGGAATAAATATGTTGGGAAATACCTTAAGATTGTGTGGAAAAGTTAAGATTACAGATGCTACTAGTGGGTTTAGAGCAACGTCTAGGGAAGTAATAGAATTTTTCTCCCATCACTATGCTCAGGATTATCCTGAACCAGAATCAATAATTGCTGCTAGGGTAAGTGGTTTTAGGGTGAAGGAGGTTCCTGTAATAATGAATGAGAGAACTGCAGGGGTATCTTCTATAAGTAGCTTTAAATCCGTGTATTATATGATAAAGGTTACTTTGGCTATTGTGATTTATCGATTGGTAGGTAAGAAATGGAGATAGACGTATATGATGACAGGTTTATTTAGGGCGATACTTCTGATTGGGATATTGCTTTATATATTATTAATTATATATCTTATGAAAAAGGGTCGTATGAGCCTAAAATACTCACTTGTATGGTTCTTAGCGGGATTGGTACTATTAGTATGTGGAGTTTTCCCTCAGATAGTAGGATTTTTCACAGATTTGTTGGGAATATATTCGGAGGTAAATGGAGTGTTCTTCGTGGGTGTATGCTTTATTCTCCTTATAATATTATCATTAACATCCATAGTATCAGGACTTAGCGAAAGAATACGAACTTTGGTTCAGACGCAGGCGATGCTGGAAAAACGAGTTAGAGAACTAGAAGACAAGATATCCTCCTTAAGTGAAAAATAGAGTAGAGGTAAATTATGAAATATTCAGCAAAAAATCATACCTTTGTAGTATGTGCGTATAAGGAAAGTGCATACTTGGAAAAATGTATAAAGTCTCTTCTAAAGCAGAAGATGAAAAGTAAAATAATAATTACTACATCTACTCCATGCAAGTATATTGAAAACGTTGCGGATAAATATAAATTGGAATTATATGTAAATGATGCCAAACCAGATATTGCCAGTGATTGGAATTATGGGATTTATAAGGCTGATACACCATTAGTTACAATTGCGCATCAGGATGATATATATGAGGAGGAGTATTTAGAACAGGTTCTTAAAGTGTTGAACAAGGCGAGAAATCCTATCTTAGTTCATACCACATACTATGAAATTAGAGGTGGTAAACGAGTGTACAGTAACAGACTATTAAGGATAAAAAGGCTAATGTTGTTACCACAGATACCTAGTTTTACTTGGAACAGTATATTTCTACGCAGAAGAATACTGGCTTTTGGTTGCGCTATATGTTGTCCTTCTGTCACCTATGTAAAGGAAAGGTTACCACGGGAACCTTTTCAGGTGGGATGTAGGGCAGACCTTGATTGGCAGGCTTGGGAGAAATATTCGAAGCTTAAAGGTGCATTTTGTTATGTGAATAAACCAGTTATGGGACATAGGGTTCATGAGGAGTCGGAGACCTCAAATGTAATTGGGGATGGAAAGGGACGTACCTCAGAGGATTACCAAATGTATAGGAAATTCTGGCCTAAATGGATGGCTGATATATTAATAAAATTTTATGTTAAGGGACAGGATAGTAACACTCTTTAAAATCTGGATATAAAAAGTTCTTGATATATCTGAGTAAATGATATAAAATGTACCAAGATGATAAAAATTATCAAATAGACTTTAAGGAGGACGTTATTATGGCATTTGTTATTGGTGATAGCTGTGTAAGCTGTGGAGCATGTGCAGGAGCTTGTCCAGTAGGCGCTATTTCAGAGGGCGCAGGTAAGTTTGAGATTGATGCAGATACTTGTATCTCATGTGGAGCATGTGCAGGAACTTGCCCAACAGGAGCAATCGAGGAGGAGTAATCTCTAGATAGATAAAGCCGTACCGCAAGGTGCGGCTTTTTTCTGTGCATTTTGCGAAAGTGACAAAAGCAGGCAGGCCGTAAAAGACCTGCCCTTGTTATGTGTATGTACTAGATTGTGATTTTTAATTTCATTTTGAATATAATATTATATATCTCGCAATCACAAAGCGAAGCTGCATCACCTAACCCTTCTTCCTTGCATATCATAGAACATAAGGATAAAGTGTGATATATTTTATATTCCTAATATGATATGCAGAGCTTGAAAAAAGTAACAGGAAATAATAAATCAAAGCTTATCTATAAATCGTTTCTTAGTGGGGTATAATTGGGAGTACCGAAAAAGAAATAAGATTCGTAGAATGAAAAACTAAAAAATGGGATGAGATTCCCTGGAACTTTATTCACGTATATAATTTACTACATTTTATACCATAAATCAATATATTATGTTAGAAACATTGGATAATTCAGTTATATTTTCCATTAAAAAATAATGAAAAAAACAAGAATTATCTTTACTTGTGGGGATTTTGTGATACACTATTATAATAACTTTCGCGAAAAAGGGAGTGACTAGAATGAAGATAGAGAGAATAAGCGAAAATCAAATAAGGTGTACTCTTAATAAAGCGGATTTAGCAGAGAAAGAGATTATGTTGACAGAGCTTGCCTACGGTACTGATAAGGCCAAGGAGCTGTTTAGGGAGCTTATGGAACAGGCAAGTATAGAGCTTGGATTTGAGGTGGATAATATTCCACTTATGATAGAGGCAATTCCGGTTAATCCAGATTGTCTAATTCTGATTATTACTAAGGTTGAGGATCCTGATGAGCTAGATACAAGATTCTCTAGATTTACAAAGCACTTAGAGGCGGCTAGAGCCTATGCTGAGTCAGAGGATGAGGATGATGATCAGGATGATTTGGATGATGAGGATGAACCAGAACAGATAGGTTTACCTCACAAAGCACCTGAGGGAGCAGAGGGCTTATTTGAAGCACTTGGCAATTTGGCAGAGGGCTTAAGCGCACTTTCCGCTAAAAGAACAGGTAAGGTTATTGGTAAGCCAAAGGAGACAGAACCGGAGGAGACTAAGAAGGCATTTAGACTTTACGGTTTTAAGAACTTAGATAACGTAATACTTTCTGCTAATTCTGTTAAGGGATTATATGATAGTACTAATACCTTATACAAGAACCCAAAGGATAATAGATTTTATCTTTATCTCACCAGAGATAATAATACAGATGTTGAGTTTATCCGTACCTGTAATATATTAGGTGAGTATGGCAATAAGCTAAATATGAACTACGCAGGTCCTAGCTACCTGAATGAACATTATAAGATTATAATTAAGGCTAATGCACTTCAGACCTTATCTGAACTGTAAAAAAGGCCAAGAAAAAAGCAACCTTTATCAGGTTGCTTTTTTGTGTGTTGGATTAATCGTTTGCTCTTGCAAGAATTCTTAAAATTCTAATGAAGAGGTTAACGATATCAATATATAATTCACAGGCTGAATCAATTGCATTGTCAACTGTCTTTGCTTGTACGTTAGCCTTAGCCCAGTCATATCCTACATATCCACAGAAGATAAGAACAACTACATAATCAATAATTCCAAGCTGAATACCTACGAAGAAAAGTATAAGCTCAGCTATTACTGTTATGAGAAGAGATACTGCAAGAGTTCTTCCGATGCTGAGGAAGAAGGTTGGGAACATAGCTCCTAGTCCCATCATTACAAGTGTTACTACTGTAGTGAGAAGAAATGCAGTCATTATAGTTGACTCATAGCCTGCTGAAAGGTATGCATTGATAATAATTGTAAGACAAAGTCCAAGTGGAATAACAATCAAATTATATCCGATAAAGCTTATAACCGGATTATCTGACTTTCTAACCATAATACCACCGCTGATTGCCATAACAAAATATGCGATGATAAATGCGATTGGATTCATAGTCATGGCGAAGTCTCCAAGACATGAAACCATAATCATATTGATAACAAATCCATATAAAAGAGTTGCGCCGATTATCATATTGTAGGTCTGAGGAGTAATCTCATCTCTTTGAACATAGGTATTCTGCTGATAATAAGCCGCCTGATTGCCATAGCCGTTGTTGTAATTGTTGTAGCCATTGTCATAGCTGTTGTTATAACCATTATTGTAATCGTTATAACCATTGTTGTCGTATCCGTTGTTATACATATTTTATCCCCCTTATGTTAAATATTTGAAAGCTAGTTATTAGCTTCCTTCTTAGCAAGGTAGTCGTTGATTGAAGTAATAATCTCATTAACGTCCATACCATGAACCATACATGCTTCCTCAAGTGATTCCATAGCTGCTGATGGGCAACCAACACAGTGCATACCTGATGCCATAAGAATTGCTGCGTTACCTGGATCAACCTCTATAATCTGATGAATTAACATGTCCTTAGTTACCTGCTTAGCCATAAAAATATGCCTCCTTTAAATATATGCTAGCTTCTGATTCTTATTATTAGTAAAAATAAAAAATCACATACAATTATAGCACAGTTATAATCTTAATGTCTATTTTAATTTTATAAGTTTATTTTTTTGTAAAATGCGATTATAATAAGATAAAATATGATTAATTTCGTGGTGTAATTAAGAAGGGAGAAATATAATGAACAATATATATGATAGATGTCCTAATTGTATGAACCCTTATCCGGGGGATGGGCAACCTTGTCAATATTGTGGTCAGGATGTAATGGGTTATGTTGCACCGAAGAACTGTCTTCCGCCATTTACTATTTTACAGAATAAGTATATGGTAGGACGAGTTTTAGGACAGGGTGGATTCGGTATAACATATATTGGATATGATATGAATTTGGCAACCTACGTTGCAATTAAGGAATATTATCCTGAATCCATTTCCACCAGAGGTTTGGCGGATAATGTACTCATGGTAACTGCACAGGCAGGAAAGGATGAGATATATAATAAGAATCTTAACAGATTCGTAGATGAGGCAAGAAACCTGTCAAAGTTTTATGGTCTTCCTGGAATTGTATCTGTTAGAAACTTCTTCTATGAGAATGGCACTGCATACATAGTTATGGATTATGTGGCGGGAGAAAATTTAAAGAAATATCTGGCGGATAATGGTGGAAAGCTTGATGAAAATACTGTACTTGCACTTATGAAGCCAGTGCTTGAGTCCTTGTATGAGATACATAAGAAGGGTCTTATACATAGAGATATTAGTCCGGATAATATTATGTTTGATGATGATGGAAGAATTAAGCTTATAGATTTCGGTGCGGTTCGTGGAAGCTCAGCAGAGACAGAGATGACCTATACTGTTATGCTTAAGCATGGCTATGCACCTCAGGAGCAGTATTATACTAAGGGTAATCAGGGACCATGGACAGATATTTATAGTCTGTGTGCAACCATGTACAAGATGCTTACAGGAATGGTGCCACCTAACTGTATTGAGAGAATGAGCGAGGATAGTTACATGCCACCAAGTCAGTGTGGTGTTGAAGTATCTCCTGGTGTGGAGGCTGCTCTTAATAAGGGACTTGCCGTAAATATAGCTGATAGATATCAGGATATAGGTGCATTGATAAAGGATTTGTATGGCAAAGAGTACACATTTATGGGTGACGGACAAATAGGAGTAACAGAAGTGGTTAATGCTCTGCCGGAGGCCTCAACATCCAAGGGACTTAGCAAAAAAATGATAGCCATAATTGCTAGTTCATTGGCAGCCTTGGTGCTTTTGGTTGTGTGCTTAAAGGTATTTGTTCTTGGAGGAGATGAGGGCAAGGGTACTACAGAAGCTTCAACTCAGGCAACTGTGGAAACTCCTACTGATGCTACTACAACAGAGGCTACAACCACAGAGACTATAACTACAGAGGCAGTACCGGAATACAATTTGGAAGGCGCTTGGTCGGATTATAAATTTATGATTGACGATACCAACTATACATTGCCTATGACTTACAGTGAGTGGACAGCTCAGGGCTGGAGTCCTATGCATGAGGTTGTACTTACCTCCGGAGAGTTAAAAGGAGTAAAGTTCACCAGTGATAAGCTTGAGATGACAGCGCTTATGGTTAATTACACAGGGGAAACGGCTACATTAGACAAGTGCCACGTAGTTGGAATACAGTATATATTCGATGAGTATGAGGTGTACAATGGAAAGGAATTAACCCTTCCTTCTAATGTAAAGGTTAATCTGGAGAATTGCGCTATATCCAGCAATTATGATTATGTATATGAAACCTATGGAGAGGCTACATATGGAAATAAGGGAGAGTGGGTATCATATCTCCAATACATGGATGACAATCAGAGTAATGTTTATCTAAGATTTGATGAAAATAAGGTTCTATATTATATGTGGTATCGATGCTTTGTGGCTCCGGAGGGGGCGGTGGTACAGCCAAGCTCTACCACTGAGACAGTGGCATTATGTCAGGAGTATCAGGTGCCAGGAGCAACTACGGATAGATATGATGATATAATTAATATTCAAGGATATAACTACAAGCTACGTTGCCCAGTATCAGAGTTTATCAATAACGGTTGGACCTTAAATGTTGAAACAGAAGAGATGAAATTAGGTAGTGCATTGGATGCAACTCTTACTAAGGACGATGCAACCTTAACAGTGTTGTTAGAGAATCCAACGGTGTATAACATAAGACCGGAACAGAGTATAGTAACCTCTGTGGAAGCTACTGAGGAGTTGGCAAATACCTTAGATATTACCTTCCCTGGCGGAGTAAAGCTTGGTATGAATGATGCAGTTATAGACAAGCTGTTTGCAGATGTGGATGGCTTTGAAAGTGTGGCTGCTCTAGATATTGGTGATTTTGGAGATGCAAGCTTTAGCTTCGAAAATGGTGTACCTGATGGCGGAATAATCATCAATCTAAAGTTTGTAAAAAATGAGGATGGAAGCTATAGATTGGTGAAATATGCTTACGAAAGAAACAGGTCAACCTTGGAAATGGATCCAGAAAACACAGATTATATAACTGGTGCTATGGCTGATGAGAATGCCGTTCATGAAACTGAAGGTACAGGTGATGAGAACGGGGCTGATGCAACTGAAGCTATAGATGTAGAAAATATTGAAAGCACAGAAAATATAAACTAATGTTTGACAGAAGAGCATTGGAATAAATAGTATTAGAGCACATTATACCACAATATAATGTGCTCAGATTTTTGAAAAAATAGATTTGTATACTGTATACAATTTATGTATCGAAAAAAGTACAATTATTTAATTTGCATTCGTTGACTTGTATACAATTTGAAATTATAATGTAAACAGAATCAGAAAATGTATAAGATTTTACATACATTTCTGACATAAGAAACTTAGGTTTTTTAATCAAAATAATCCCTATGGCAAGAGAGCCGGGGCAAGATAAAGGAGGAATTTTAAACATGGAATCAGCAGCATGGAATGGTTTCGTAGGCGGCAAGTGGCAGGAAGAAGTTAACTTAAGAGACTTCATCCAGAAGAACTACACAGTGTATGAGGGAGATGACGCTTTCTTAGCTGAGCCTACACAGAACACTAAGGATTTATGGCAGATGGTACTTGACCTTTCTAAGAAGGAGAGAGAAGCAGGCGGTGTTCTTGATATGGATACTAAGGTTGTTTCAACACTTACTTCACACGGTGCAGGTTACCTTGATAAGAGCAAGGAGACAATCGTTGGTGTTCAGACAGACGCTCCATTCAAGAGAGGTATGAACGTTTACGGTGGTATCCGTATGGCTATGAAGGCTTGTGAGGATAATGGATATAAGGTAGACCCAGAGGTTGTTGAGTTCTTCACTACTCATAGAAAGACTCATAACGCAGGTGTATTTGATGTATATGATGAGGAGATTAGAAAGTGTCGTTCTAACCACATCATCACTGGTCTTCCAGATGCTTACGGTCGTGGACGTATCATCGGTGACTACAGAAGAGTAGCACTTTACGGAATCGATTACTTAGTAGCAGACAAGAAGAAGCAGAAGGATTCATACGGTAAGGTATATACTGATGATGTTATCAGAGCTAGAGAGGAGATCTCAGAGCAGATCAGAGCTCTTGGCGAGTTAAAGCAGATGGCAGCAGCTTACGGAATTGATATTTCTAAGCCAGCTACAAACGTACAGGAAGCTATCCAGGCAGTATACTTCGGTTACCTTGGAGCAGTTAAGGAGCAGAACGGTGCAGCTATGTCACTTGGACGTACTTCAACTTTCCTTGATTGTTATGCAGAAAGAGACTTAGCTAACGGTACATTTACTGAGGAGCAGATTCAGGAGTTCATTGATCACTTCATTATGAAGCTTCGTATTGTTAAGTTTGCTCGTACACCAGAGTACAACCAGTTATTCTCAGGAGATCCAGTTTGGGTAACTGAGTCACTTGGTGGTGTTGGTATCGATGGCAGACCACTTGTAACTAAGATGACATTCAGATATCTTCACACTCTTGATAACTTAGGTGCAGCTCCAGAGCCAAACTTAACAGTTCTCTGGTCAACTAAGCTTCCTATCAACTTCAAGCAGTACTGTGCTAAGATGTCAATTAAGTCTTCATCAATCCAGTACGAGAATGATGATATGATGAGAGTAACTCACGGTGATGATTACGCAATCGCTTGTTGTGTATCTTCAATGAGAGTTGGTAAGGAAATGCAGTTCTTCGGAGCTAGAGCTAACCTTGCTAAGTGTCTCCTTTACGCTATCAACGGTGGTGTTGATGAGTGTACAGGTGTACAGGTAGGACCTAAGTACAGACCAATCACTTCTGAGTACCTTGATTTCGATGAGGTTATGGAGAAGTATGATGACATGATGGAGTGGTTAGCAGGAGTTTATGTATCAGCTCTTAACATCATCCACTACATGCATGATAAGTATGCTTACGAGAGAATTCAGATGGCTCTTCATGACAGAGATGTTAGAAGATACTTCGCAACTGGTATCGCTGGTCTTTCAGTTGTTGCTGACTCACTTTCAGCTATCAAGTATGCAAAGGTTAAGCCAATCAGAAACGAGCAGGGTATCGTAGTAAGCTATGAGACAGAGGGCGATTTCCCTAAGTATGGTAACAATGATGATAGAGTAGATAGCATTGCTGTAGATCTTGTATCAAGATTCATGAACAAGATTAGAAAGCATCACGTATATAGAAACGGATTCCCTACTATGTCAGTTCTTACAATTACTTCAAACGTAACTTACGGTAAGAACACTGGTGATACTCCATGTGGTAGAAAGCATGGTCAGCCACTTGCACCTGGTGCAAACCCACTTCATGGTAGAGATAAGAGCGGTGCTCTTGCATCACTTTCATCAGTAGCTAAGCTTCCATTCATGGATTCACAGGATGGTATTTCAAATACATTCTCTATTATTCCTGGAGCACTTGGTAAGGAAGATCAGGTATTCGCTGGTGACATCGAAATCGACCTTAATAAGTAATTATAAGGACTGATTATATGGATAATGGATTAAGCAATATTGACGATATAGTAGCTATGCTTGACGATATGATGTCGAAGGGACACGGACACGTTAATGTGTCCGTTGACCCAGACACAGTTGGTAAGAAGGTTGATACCATGGGATGCACAGATTGTGCAAAGGGTGATTTGGCCTGTGCTATACCAACACTTCATGAGGGCATAGACGAGTATATGAATCAAGATTAAAACATTAACAATATATTAAAATTATAGGAGGATATAACAATGGCTAGTACACAGCAGATCGATAACTTAGTAAGCATGTTAGATGGTTACGTAGAAAAAGGCGGACACCACCTTAACGTTAACGTATACAACAGAGAGACTCTTCTTGATGCTCAGAAGCATCCAGAGAACTACCCACAGTTAACAATCAGAGTTTCAGGCTACGCAGTAAACTTCATCAAGTTAACTGAGGAGCAGCAGAACGACGTAATCTCAAGAACTTTCCATGAGAGCATTGACAAGATGTAAGGAAATGGACTGAGAGCAGTCAGAAAATATAAAGACAGTCGGGAGAGGACGCTTGCGTACTCAACCGGCTGTTTTTATTTTTCTGGCTATTTGAAGGCATAACGCACGGCTAATCGACGAGCGAAGCGAGTCGGTTAGATGGGCGTTATGACTGCTCTCAGTCCATGGATATGACGAGACGATTACATAATTCCATTACTCCCCAATTCAAAACATATTGAATTTACAATTCTAAATAATAATGTTATTCTAAAATACGAATAATCCATAAAAGTCAAATGTCAATACGTATATTATACATAAACAAAAACGAAGTAAACCGTAAGCGTATACTAGAAATAAGAGAGTAAAAAAAATATGAAAAAGAAAATATTAATTCCCCTTGTTATTATATTATTGATGATAGCCACTATGGTACCAGTTATCGTAAAGGACATTAAAGAAAAAAATAGAATAGCATGTAACGAGGTGGAAAGAAAACTAGACTACTATATGTATCCATTGAGGATTAGTGGTGAGTTTGATGTGGAAAAAGACAAGATTACCATAATAAGTATGGAACAAAATGAAGCAAGAGTAAAACATGAAGTAATCCTGTTTAATACATTTTATCCGGATTATGCTACTACATATGATGAATTGATGAATGAGTTTTATTCCTATTGCGATAATCCTAGAGAAATAGAGCTTTTAGAGATATATAGAAAAGGAAGAGGAAATATTTATGATGAGATGTATGGTGTGTCCTATCATGATTATGAAAAAATGATTATTGCTTATTTAGAAGAAATAAATGTGGATTATGAGACTGCTTCAGATGAACAAATTGAGGAAGCCTGTAAAAAGGTTGCAGAACAATTATTTGAAGAACACTGTGACTGGTATGAGGATTAGTTTATCAGTACAAGTGGTTTTTGCTGAGAGTACAATAGGAGATTAATATTAGAATGATGAAAGTCAAACTTAATGTTGCACATGAAAAATGTTTAAACTGTGGGACGGAACGTATTTTGTATTTTACCCATAACTATACATATGGTGAAAGAATTGTTTCCACTAAAAGTGGGAAGAAGTGTGCTTATGCAAATCTTATTGGCGAAAATATCATACAAGAGCTAGAAGAATATTGTAATGAGTTATTCTTGGAGAATGGTATTGTTATGCCGTCCATAAAAATGGCAAGAATTGTATCGAATATATATGGGGTAACATGTGATGAAATAGAGGGAGAAAAAATAGATACAATTCCTAATACAAAATGTCCTAATTGTCTTGAGAAAAAAATGATAGAAGACAAAACCTTAGGCGAACAGTTAAAAGAGGTTGAAATCTGTGAGGTAACACATAATGAGTGGGAAAGGCTAGATAAAAAAGAACGAAAAGAAATAGTTAACAACGAGTTAATTAGGCAGGGATATTTAATGGGAGGATTATTATGAAGAAACAATCTCAAATTAAAGATCAAATAATAATAACCATTACGTTAATAGCTGTATTCGGCATACTGGTTCTCTCTGTAATCTGGTTGGCAAATAACGATCCAAAGTATGACCCAAGGCTAGAAGCCGAGGGGGAATACCATGAGTCGGTCAGGCGTAATCATCTAATGGATGATTACATGGAGATTCTTCATATCAAGGGAGAATATACTATTGAAGATGATGAAGTAATTTTCGAGAGCCAAGAGCAGGAAATGTGGAAACTTATAGAGGATGTGTCATTATACAATGCTTTTTATCCTGAAGAGCCACTTACCGCAGAGGAACTCAACTATGAGTTTGAACTCTTTTGTCAAGATTGGATTGGATCCGACAACATGCGAAAGCTTGAGAGAGGCTTGATAGAAATTGAGTATAGAGCTGAAAAGGCAGGGATAAATCTAGAGGATTATGGATACCATCTTAAGGTAGCTAAACGGCTTGATGATTATGGTACTAATATATATGACGCTACCACTGAGCAGTGGTATAAAGCATCAGAATATGCGGCAAATGCGTTGTATATAGAAGTAGCAAATAAAGAGTAAAGTTTACATTATAAGATATGAATGATGACAATTCCATAACTTTGGTGTATGATGAGTGGTATATAGATTTATGGGAACAGCTTTTCCAACAATAATAAGGAGACGAGAAAAAAATGGACGGAATAATTCATTCAATAGAAACCTTTGGTACCGTAGATGGACCAGGAATTAGATATGTAGTATTTGTAAAGGGATGTCCTATGAGATGTCTGTATTGCCACAACCCTGACACCTGGCTTATGAAGGGTGGAGAGACTAAGTCAGTGACAGAAATCTTAGATGACTATGAGAGATATAAGCCATTCCTTAAGGGTGGTGGTCTTACTGTAACAGGTGGTGAACCTCTCCTGCAGATAGACTTTCTTATAGAACTTTTTGAGGAAGCTAAGAAAAGAGATATCCATACCTGCCTTGATACTTCAGGTATACAATTTAGGAGAAATAAGCCAGAGATACTTGCCAAGTACGAGAGACTTATGAAGGTTACAGACCTTATAATGCTTGATATAAAGCACATAGATCCAGAACAGCATAAGGCTCTTACTGGACAACCTCAGGACAATATCCTTGATTTCCTTCAGTTTATGGAGGAGCAGGAGAAGATAGTTTGGATTCGTCATGTGTTGGTTCCGGGAATTACATTAAATGAGGAATATTTAAAGAGACTTGGAACTTATCTGGCTAAATTTAGACAGGTAAAGGCCCTTGATGTGCTTCCATATCATAATATGGGAGTGGAAAAATACGAGAAGATGGGTAAGGAATATCCACTTGCAGGTGTTCCTGAGGCTACAAAGGAACAGGCTATCTGGGCTAAGGATATTGTTCTAGAAGCTATGAAGATTGAAAGACATAGACTTATTGAGACTGGCCAGTTTGTAGTAGAAGATAAATAAATCATAAATTATGCTTATATGGCATACTCTTATAAAAAAAGCTGGTATGAATATGAGTATGAGTGACAAAAAGAAAGAAAAAAGAGAATTGCACATTATTGAAAAATGTGTCATTCTCTTTTTCTTTACATTTTTCTTTTCTATTATAATAGATAATTCTTATGAATCCACCAAAGTAGGATATGTAGGAGCTGCTGATAAAGTAGTTACTATGAATGAGGGAGCCACTTCCCAAGACTCTGATGTGGCAGTGGATATTCTCGTTGTCATCGACCCAGGCCATGGTGGTAATGACCCCGGAAAGGTAAGCACAGATGGAATATTAGAAAAGGACGTTAACCTTGAGATTTCATTTAAATTGCAAGAGGAATTAAATCGTAGAGGAATAGGCTCCATTATGCTTAGAGAGGAGGATAAGAATCTTGCCACAGAGGGTGCTACTAACAAAAAGGTTTCAGATATGAAGAATAGAGTATCCATTATCAATGAAAGTAACGCAGATATCCTTATAAGTATTCATCAAAATAGCTATACTGCTCCGGAGGTTAGAGGACCACAGGTTTTCTATCACAGTGACTCTAAGGATAGCGAAAGCTTTGCCAAGCTGTTGCAGGAAAAGCTAAAGGCTATTAATCCTGATTATGCCAGAGAGGCTAAGACGGGAGATGATTATTACATATTAAATGAAAGCATTTGCCCAGGGGTGATAGTAGAGTGCGGTTTCCTTAGCTGCCCCTCTGAGGTGGCTCTTCTTGTGGATGATGAGTATCAACAAAAAATAGCATCAGCTATTGCTGATGCTATAGAAGAAGTCTACTAAATAAGGTTATACCTTAATATCAATGTTTGCTCCAACAAATGGATTAACTGATTGCTCCATCATCTGAGTGAGCATATCTCCGTTAGCCTCCACAGAATTAAGAGTTTTCTTAAGCATTGATATATCGATTGCGTTCATATTGCTAGTACCAGATAATGAAATGTTGGTACTGCTTAGTGCTGTTATATTCATTAAATCACATCCTTCTATATTATATATAGTCTTTCCTAATAACATTATATATGCAAAATCGTGGAAAAACAAGGATAATTTACAAAATGTGTCCTGTTTTTTCATAATTTATTATGTTTACATAATATTTACCTGTTGATTATTGAAATATAGATGATATAATAAAAGTAACTATGTGTTAGCAGGTTATGTAAACATAATTCAGGTGCCGATATATGTTATATATGGTGTAAATTTTAAGTTTGTAACAAATTGTAACAATTTTGTAATAATTCTATTGACAAGGGGGTTGAGTGTTGCTATAATGACACTGTAATGAGTTGTAACAAATTTGTAACATATTTTAGATAACATATTTTTGGAAGGAAAATTATTGGAGGTATTAGGTATGAAGAAGCCATGTAAGAAATGGTTTGCTTTAACTGCATTGGCTGGTATATCCCTGTGTTTATCAGGAGTACATATGGCTGACGCCAGTGAAGTGATATACGATGATTCGAACGTAAGCATATCATCTGCCGTAGACAGATATATTGCTACTAACGATAATGCTGTGGCTAACATAGTTGATGGATATGAAGCTAAGGAGGCTACTGATGATAAGGTTGCTACTATAGAAGATGAGTCAGCTTCTGTAAGTAGCCAGAATCCTAGCGGTGCTATAGAGGAGATTAAGGCTCCAGAGACTGCTACAGGTTCAGTTAAGGTAAGTAATGTAACAGGTGAGATTTCTGTAGTTGATAATACAACTGAGGCTGAGAACCATACAACAGAAGCTACAACTGAAAGCACAACGGAGGCTACAACACAGAGCACAACAGCAGCTACTACAACAGAGAGTGCAACAAGCTATGATAATACATCAACAGATGGATTTGTATATACATTGGCAGAGCCTGATTTTACAGGCAGAGCGGTTGTAAAGGCTACTGGTACAGTTAATATAAGAGAGTCAGGTGATATCAATGCATCAAGAGTGGGTGATATAGCTGGTGGTGGTATCGTTAAGGTTGAGGAAAAGGGTTCTGAGTGGACTAAGATATCCTCTAATGGTATTACTGGTTATATGAAGAATGATTATCTCTTATTTGATTCAGATGCAGCTTCATATGCAGCTAGTAACTTAAAGAAGGTTGTTTGTATTAATACAGCTTCTCTTAGAGTTAGAGCAGCAGCTAATGAGAATAGTGAGACACTTACGTTAGTTACATCAGGTAATGCATATGGTATTGAAGAGATTGGTGCAGGTTGGACAAAGATTCATGTAGATGATTCAATCTCAGGATATGTTAGAAATGACTATATCATTTTAGATTATACTGGCCCAGTTGCTCATGTTGTAACAGATGCTCCTGTAAATACTGGCAATACTGGTAATACAACAACTGAGAGCACAGGTACTACAGAATCAACAGGAATTACAACACCACCATCTACTAATATTGGACAGGATATCGTAAACTATGCATTACAGTTCGTAGGTAATCCTTATGTATACGGTGGTACATCTCTTACAAATGGAGCTGATTGCTCAGGCTTTGTAATGAGAATATATGCAGACTTTGGATATTCTATTCCTAGAACAGCAGATGTTCAGGGAACTGTAGGTACAGAGGTATCTCTTAGTGCACTTGCTCCTGGAGACTTAGTATTCTATGACAATGGAACAGGATCAATTAAGCATGTTGCTATGTACATTGGTAATGGACAGGTTGTTCATGCAAGTAGTAGCACAACAGGTATTATTATAAGTAATACAAATTACAAGCCTCCTTGTAAGGCGGTAAGAATTATTAATTAGGTAATAACACACTTCCTCTTATAAAACGTGTGATTTGGGAGTTGCTAATCGTAGATTGGCAACTCCTTTTTGCTTATTAGTATTTATGACGAATAATTTGCTCATTTCACAAATTTTTTGGTAAATATGTTAAAAAATTACTTTAAAAACAGGGCGTATTATGATATAATCCTCGTAATATATCATTCCCGTGATATATTAGTTTGACTAAAAAGGAGTGGGGCATTATGAATTACATCATTAGCGGAAAAAACATTGAGGTTACTGAAGGATTAAAGTCAGCTATTTACGATAAGTTGGGAAGACTTGAGAAGTTTTTTGCTGAGGACACAGATGTCCAGGTTACTTTCTCAGTAGAGAAGGAAAGACAGAAAATCGAGGTTACTATACCTATGAAGGGTCATATCATTAGAGCTGAGCAGGCAAGTGATGATATGTATGTATCTATAGATTTGGTAGTTGAGGTTATAGAGCGTCAGGTAACTCGTTATAAGAAGAAGATTGTGGATAAGGAGCAGAATGCAGCTTTCTTCCAGAACGATTTCTTCAATATTGATGAGGACGATGACGAGGAGGTTAAGATTATTAGAAGCAAGAGATTTGCGGTTAAGCCTATGTATCCAGAGGATGCATGTGTGCAGATGGAGCTTCTTGGACATAATTTCTTCGTATTTAGAAATGCTGAGACAGATGAGGTTAACGTAGTATACAAGCGTAAGGGTAATACATACGGACTTATCGAGCCAGAATTTTAGGGTATAGGTTACAGGGGTTAAAAACTATATTATAATATAATGAATTATTTGGGCCGCCAGGTTCAGATACTTGAGTTTCAAGTATTTGGCTTGGCGGCCTTGCTTGTTAATATAGAAAAAACTTGCGTATGTTTTTCAATAATGTTATATTAAAGGGTATGATACGGCAACTATGTTCATATGTTGGCGTGTTAAGAAGAGAGAGTTTATGAAAAGAAAAAAGATTTAAAATACATTTTGCATCCTATGATAAGGGATGCAGCTATGGAGGTAGAAATGGGATTTTTTGAGAAAGTGTTTGGAACACACAGTGAGAAGGAATTAAAGAAGATTACTCCACTTGTGGATAAAATTGAGGCTTTAGATTCTAAGATGCAGGCCTTAAGCGATGAGGAGCTTAAAGCAAAGACTGCAGAATTTAAAGAGAGACTTGCTAAGGGGGAAACTTTAGATGATATTCTTGTAGAGGCTTTTGCAGTTGTAAGAGAGACCTCTGCCAGAGTACTTAATATGAAGCATTATAGAGTACAGCTTATGGGTGGTATTTTACTTCATCAGGGCCGTATTCCAGAGATGAGAACAGGTGAAGGTAAGACTTTAGTATCAACATTACCTGCTTATTTGAATGCCTTAGAGGGGAAGGGTGTTCACATTGTTACAGTTAATGATTACCTTGCAAAGCGTGATGCTGAGTGGATGGGACAGATTCATGAGTTCCTTGGCCTTAAGGTGGGCGTTATTCTTAACAGTCACAATAAGGATGAGCGTCGTGCAGCATATAATTGCGACATTACCTATGTTACTAACAATGAGCTTGGTTTCGATTACTTAAGAGATAACATGGTTATATATAAGGAACAGCTTGTTCAGAGAGAGCTTAACTACGCCATCGTAGATGAGGTTGACTCTGTGCTTATTGATGAGGCTAGAACTCCACTTATTATTTCTGGTCAGAGTGGTAAATCTACTGATCTTTATAAGATGTGTGATTATTTAGCTAGAAGAATGAAGAGAGGTACAGCTTCCCTTGAGGTTCGTAAGATAGATGCTATCTTAGGTACAGCTCAGGAGGAGGATGGTGACTACCTTGTAGATGAGAAGGATAAGCAGGTTGTACTTACTGCACAGGGTGTTAAAGAGGTAGAGCAGTTCTTCCACTTAGAGAACTATTCAGATGCTGAGAATATTGATATTCAGCATAATATGATGCAGGCTCTTAAGGCTCATGCCCTTATGTTTAAGGATAAGGACTACGTAGTTAAGGATGACCAGGTGCTTATAGTAGATGAGTTTACAGGACGTATTATGCCAGGTAGAAGATTCTCAGATGGTCTTCATCAGGCTATTGAGGCTAAGGAAAATGTTAAGGTTAAGAGAGAGAGTAAGACTCTTGCAACTATTACATTCCAGAACTTCTTTAATAAATATAAGAAGAAGGCAGGTATGACTGGTACAGCTCTTACTGAGGAGGATGAGTTTAGAGAAATCTATGGTATGGACGTTGTTGTTGTGCCTACCAACCTTCCAGTTGCCAGAGTTGACTATCAGGATTCTGTATTTAAGACTAAGAGAGAGAAGCTTAATGCTATTGTTGCATCAGTAGCAGAAGCTCATGCAAAGGGACAGCCAGTACTTGTTGGTACTATTACAATTGATGCTTCTGAGGAGCTTAGTAAGATGCTTTCTAAGAAGGGAATTCAGCATAAGGTACTTAATGCAAAGTTCCATGAGATGGAGGCAGAAATTGTTGCAAATGCGGGCCAAAGAGGTGCAGTTACTATTGCTACAAATATGGCAGGTCGTGGTACTGATATTAAGCTTGGCGAGGGTGTTGCAGAGTTGGGCGGTCTTAAGATTATAGGTACTGAGAGACATGAGTCTAGACGTATTGATAATCAGCTTAGAGGTCGTGCTGGTAGACAGGGAGATCCAGGTGAGTCTAAGTTCTATCTATCACTTGACGATGATCTTATGAGACTCTTTGGTTCAGAGAAGGTTAAGTCAATCTATGATACTCTTAAAATACCTGAGGGTCAGGAGATTGAGCATGGAACAATTACTAAGTTCATAGAGAAGGCACAGAAGAAGATAGAGGGTAACAACTTTGCTATCAGAAAGAGCTTGCTTGAGTTTGATCAGGTTAACAATGACCAGAGAGAGGTTATCTATGCAGAGCGTAGAAGAGTTCTTGATGGAGAGAATATGAGAGAGCCAATATTTAAGATGGTTCAGGAAACTGTAGAGTCTTATGTTGATAGAACATGTTCAGCAGACCTTACACCAGAAGAGTGGGAGATTGAGGAGCTTAATAGAACTCTTATTCCGATCATCCCATTTGAGAAGATTGAGCTTACCGAGAAGGAGATGAATTCCGGTAATGTTAAGGCCTTCAAGCAGAGACTTAAGGAGGAGGCTGCCAAGCTTTATGAGGCTAAGGAGGCAGAATTCCCAGAAGCAGAGCATATGAGAGAGGTTGAGAGAGTTCTTCTCTTAAAGGTTATAGATAAGAAGTGGATGTCTCATATTGATGATATGACACAGCTTCGTCAGGGTATTTCCCTTCAGGCTTATGGTAGCAAGGATCCTGTTGTAGAATATAAGTTCACAGGCTTTGATATGTTTAATGATATGAAGAATGCTATCCGTGAGGATACTGTTAGAATGATTCTTCACGCAAGAATCGAGCAGAAGGTTGAGCGTGAGGAGGTTGCTAAGGTGACTGGAACTAATAGAGATGATTCTGTTAAGAAGGGACCTGTAAAAAGAGACGCGGCAAAGATAGGTCGTAACGACCCATGCCCATGCGGATCAGGCAAGAAATATAAGGTTTGCTGTGGTAAATAATCCAGGCAAGGCTTTAGTAAAGTAGGTGATTAAGTGTTAGAGTTAGATCAGTACAAGTATATACTTGGAGAATACAAAACTCCACTTAGCGAAGTGAGGGATTCACTTTGACATAGCTGGCAAAGGTATGCAGATTGAGCTTCTAGAGGGAAAGCTAGAGCAACCGGGCTTTTGGGACAATGTGGCTGAAAGTCAGGCAGTTATGAAGGAGTTAAAAAATCTAAAGGACACTATAGAAGAATTTGAAGATATAAAAACTCAGTATGAGGATGTTGAAACCATGATAATTCTAGCTCAGGAGGAGAATGATGAAAGTCTTATTCCTGAGATTGGAGAGATGCTAGATTCCTTCAAGGAAAGCTTTGAAAAATTCAAGATACAAACTCTTTTGTCAGGAGAATTTGATGGCAATAATGCTGTTTTGACACTTCATGCAGGTACAGGCGGTACTGAGTCCTGCGACTGGGTGAGTATGCTGTATCGTATGTATCAGCGTTGGGCGGATAAGAAGGGCTTTAATTTAGAGGTTCTTGATTATTTAGATGGTGAAGAAGCTGGAATCAAATCAGTTACATTTCAGATTAACGGGCAAAATGCTTATGGATTATTGAAATCTGAGAAGGGAGTTCACAGACTGATTAGAATTTCGCCCTTTAATGCAGCTGGTAAGAGACAAACATCATTTGCAGCATTAGATGTTATGCCGGAGATTAATGAGGATATTGAGATAGACATCAAGGAGGAGGACCTTCGTATAGATAAGTACCGTGCAAGTGGTGCGGGAGGTCAGCACGTCAATAAGACTGAGTCTGCAATCCGTATAACCCACATTCCTACTGGTGTGGTTGTACAGTGTCAAAATGAAAGGTCGCAGCATAGCAATAAGGATAAGGCTATGAAGATGCTTAAAGCTAAGCTGTATCTTATAAAACAGCAGGAAAATCTGGACAAAATTTCAGATATTCGTGGTGAGGTAACTGATAATGGCTGGGGTAGTCAGATTAGATCCTATGTGCTTCAACCTTATACTATGGTTAAGGACCACAGGACTAGTCAGGAAATCGGCAATGCCCAGGCGGTTTTGGATGGTGATTTGGATTCATTTATTAATGCGTATTTAAAATGGGTTAACACCACAGGTAAAGAGGAGTGATACTATGGCAGAGATAAAGTATATGGTTTTTGGATTAGAGGATCAGTTGTACAGCCTTAAGCTCTCTAATATTAATGGTATTGAGTACATTTACAATATTGTACCTGTTCCAGCAGGAGCTAAGTATATGAAGGGAATAATTCACCTTCGTAACAATATTGTGCCTGTATTTAATTTAAAGGAAAAATTCGGCATTGAGGAAACTAACACTAGTACAGAGAGACAGCTTCTTATTACGGAAACCCATGATATGAAGCTGGGTATTGAGGTTGACTGCGTTAAGGGTATTATTCCTGTTTCTGAGGAAAATATAAAAGCTGTACCAGATGTGGTTAAGGGCGGGGATACGGAGTATCTGGAAAATGTAATTAAGGTTACACTTCCAGAGACTGGCAAGACAGAGATAGTGCTGACTATTTCTATAGATAGACTTGTACCAGATGCTGATTTTGATAATATAGCAAGCTCGATAGAAGGCTTGGAGTAAATCATATGTTGATTAATTGTTCTGCAATGCACTAGGATGCACTAGGATAAGATGGGCAGACATTATATAAATATTTTGCAAAAAAGGGAGACAAAAAGATGATAAATATTGCAGTTCTTGGATACGGCACAGTTGGTTCAGGTGTCGTTGAGGTAATTAACATCAACCACGAAAGTATCAACAAGAGAGTTGGTGAAGAGGTTAATGTTAAATATGTACTTGATTTAAGAGAATTTCCAGGTGACCCTGTTCAGGAGATTTTGGTACATGATTACAATGTGATTTTAAATGATCCTGAGGTGAAGATAGTAGTTGAGGTTATGGGTGGAGTAAATCCTGCGTATACCTTTGTTAAGAATGCTCTTGAAGCAGGTAAGAGTGTGTGTACTTCTAATAAGGAGCTTGTTGCAGCACACGGCGCTGAGCTTCTTGCTATTGCTAAGGAGAAGAATGTAAACTTCTTATTCGAGGCAAGTGTTGGTGGTGGAATTCCTATAATCAGACCACTTAACCAGTCTCTTACAGCTGATGAGATTACTGAGATTACAGGAATACTTAATGGAACTACTAACTATATTTTAAGTAAGATGACTGATGAGGGCTCAGATTTCGATTCAGTTTTAAAGATAGCTCAGGAGAAGGGTTATGCTGAGAGAAACCCTGAGGCTGACGTTGAGGGTTATGATGCATGTAGAAAGATTGCAATACTTACATCACTTGCTCTTGGTAAGCAGGTAGATTATCAGGATATACATACAGAGGGTATCACTAAGATTACTGACGCAGAGATTAAGTATGCTAAGGCTCTTGGTGGCTCAATCAAGCTTCTTGGTATGAGTAAGTTTGAGGATGGAACAACATATTCTATGGTAGCTCCATTTATCATCGGTGGAGATCATCCACTAGCTACAGTAAGCGGAGTATTTAATGGAATATTTATTAACGGAAATGTACTAGGTGACACTATGTTCTACGGTAGAGGCGCTGGAAAGCTTCCTACAGCAAGTGCTGTTGTGGCAGACGTTGTTGATGCTGCAAGACACCTTGATACTAATATTATGACTATCTGGGATAGTGAGAAGGTTACTCTTGGAGATATGAGTACCTTTGAGTGTAGATACTTTGTTAGAACTAATAGCAAAGAAGCAGAGGTTGAGGCTACATTTGGCAATGTGGAATATGTTGCAGTTGAAGGTCTTAACGAGGTTGCATTCGTAACAGAGAAGATGGCAGAGGGCGACTTTGAGGCAAAGGCTAAGGCGCTTGATGTTATATATAGATTAAGAACAGCGTTGTAGGCGGAGGAAATTGACATGAAGTATGTTATTGTTCTTGGAGATGGAATGGCAGACTATCCTATAGATGATATAGGTGGGATGACACCACTTGAGTATGCAAAGACTCCTACTCTTGATATGCTTTCAGCTAAGTCAGAGATAGGACTTGTTCATACAATACCAGAGGGTATGAGCCCTGGAAGTGATACAGCAAATCTTTCAGTTATTGGCTATGACCCTAAGATTTATTATTCTGGACGTTCACCACTTGAAGCACTTAGTATTGGTGTGGATATGGAGACTACGGATATATCCTTTAGATGTAATATTGTTACACTTAGCGAGGATGAGGAAGAGTACGAGAAGAAGACAATCATTGATCACAGCTCCAGCGAGATAAGCACAGCGGATGCAGCAGTTCTTCTTGAGGCAGTAAGAAAAGAGCTTGAGGATGACCTTTACAAGTTCTATGTGGGAACCAGCTACAGACATTTAACTATATGGAAGAATGGAAAAGTGTTGCCACTTACGCCACCTCATGATATACTCACTAAGGTTATTGGAGAGTATCTTCCAGAGGATGAAGTTCTTAGAAATATGATGAAGAAGAGCTATGATATACTTGTTAATCATCCTATTAACATTAAGAGAAAGGAGCTGGGACTTAATCCAGCTAACTCTATCTGGTTCTGGGGAGCAGGTACTAGACCAGCCCTTACATCATTTGAAGAGAAGAATAAGAAGAATGGAGTTATGATTTCTGCAGTAGACCTTCTTAAGGGTATAGCTGTGGGGGCAGGACTTAAGAATATAGAGGTTGATGGTGCTAATGGCGGACTTCATACGAATTATGAGGGCAAGGCAAATGCCGCTGTTAAGGCACTTACAACAGATGGTTTTGATTTTGCGTACATTCACGTTGAGGCTCCGGATGAGATGGGGCATCAGGGAAGTATGGAAAGAAAAATCCAGGCAATCGAGAATTTGGATGAGAAGGTAATTAAGGTAGTATATGATGAGCTTACCGCTTCAGATGAGGATTTTAGAATGCTTGTACTTCCTGACCATCCAACACCTATTGTACTTAGAACACATTCCAGTGAGCCTGTGCCATACATTTTGTATGACAGCACAGATCCAAAAGAATCTGTTTTAAAATATAACGAGAAGGATGCAAAGGCCAGTGGCATATACGTGGCTGAGGGTCACAAATTGATTGACCACCTTTTCGAAAAATAAAAGTCATTAAACTTTTTAGGAGGAATATATGTTAATAGTTAAGAAGTTTGGCGGTACTTCAGTTGCCAACAAGGAAAGAATTTTTAACGTAGCCAGAAGATGTATAGAGGATTATCAGGCAGGACACGACGTAGTTGTTGTACTTTCAGCTATGGGCAAGTACACTGATGAGCTTATCGAGATGGCAAAGGATATTAACGAGCTGCCACCTAAGAGAGAGATGGATATGCTTTTCACTATTGGAGAGCAGATGTCAGTAGCACTTATGGCTATGGCTATGAATAAGCTTGGAGTTCCAGCTATATCTCTCAATGCATTTCAGGTAGCTATGCATTCCACATCTGTATATGGAAATGCAAGATTAAAGAGAATTGACAGCGAAAGAATCAGACACGAGCTTGAGGCTAGAAAGATTGTAATCGTAACTGGTTTCCAGGGCGTTAACAAGTATGATGATTACACCACACTTGGTCGTGGTGGTTCAGACACTACAGCAGTTGCACTTGCAGCAGCACTTCATGCTGATAAGTGTGAGATTTACACAGATGTAGATGGTGTATATACAGCAGACCCACGTAAGGTACCAAATGCACGTAAGCTTGATGCTGTAACATACGATGAGATGCTTGAGCTTGCTACACTTGGAGCGGGAGTTCTTCACAACCGTTCAGTTGAGCTTGCGAAAAAGTTTGGTGTAAGGATGGTTGTACGTTCAAGTTTAAATACTTCAGAAGGAACAGTAGTTAGAGGAGGTAGTAAGATGGAAAAGATGCTTGTAAGTGGTGTGGCAGGAGATGCTGACACAGCAAGAGTTGCAATAGTAGGATTAAAGGATGAGCCAGGTGTGGCATTTAAGGTGTTCAATGCATTAGCTAAGCACAACATCAATATTGATATGATTCTTCAGTCAGTTGGTAGAAAGGGAACTAAGGATATTAGCTTCACAACTAATGAGGAAAGCGCAGATGAGGCAGTTAAGGTAATCAATGAGAACTTCAGTGATTTCGAGAGCATTGATGTAGATAAGAAGGTTGCTAAGGTTTCAATCGTAGGTGCTGGTATGCAGTCAAACGCAGGTGTTGCAGCTAAGATGTTCGAGGCTCTTTATGATTCAAACATCAACATCAGAATGATTTCAACATCAGAAATCAGAGTAACAGTACTTATCGACGAGGATAAGATGGAGAGAGCTATGGGCGCTGTTCATGACAAGTTTGCTCTTGGCGAGTAAGTATAAGCTTTAAATTAGAATTAAGATATGATAAAATACAGTTATGTTTTAAGGGACATAACTGTATTTTTTATTATTCAAAAGAGGAGGGTTTAGATGAGAAAGAGAATTGCTAAAATGATGGCTATTATCATGGTGGCCGTTATGTCTTGCTATAGCATTAATGTGGAAGCAAAGCGAAGCTTGACAGATTATGATTCGGAGACTGGTGTAGAGTCGGTTGATGAGTATTTAGATGGAGAACTGCAGTATGAGGATGAATATTTTGATGGTGGATTTATTGATGAGGGTGCTGTTGTAGATGATGAAAGTATAATGTATGATACAGGAGATCGTTATGGAGATAGACCTGCTACGTATTTGTTTGCTGTGGATGATGGGTACGAAAGAGTTGTTTGGACTTATGATGATCAGGTCGTGGTCGAAAAATATAGTGAGGAGTTTGCGTTAGTTGAAAGCTTGCCTATAGATAAAGCTTATACCACACCTACCGGGTGTTCAGAGGACAGTGTGTACTATGGTGGAGCCTATGAAGGTGAAGAATATAACTTTATATTAACAGGACAGCTTAATGGGGAAGAGTTAGATGAAGTGGCAACCCTTAGACTATCTAAATTTGATAAGAAATGGGTGTATATATCTGATATTGAAATAAATAATACTATGGATGTGGAGATATATACTCCGTTTAGGTCTGGCTCCATGGATATTGAGGAGTTAGATGGGAATCTTTGGCTATCCTTTGCAAGAACAGGCTATGATGGTGGTGATGGATACCATCATCAGGGAAAGCAAAATATTGTAATTAATGAAAATGACATGACCTTGCTTGGAAGTACTGCAGATTTTTGGCATTCCTTTGATCAGTATCTAGAGGTATGTAATGGAAAGATGTATCAGATGGAGCTTTCTGAAGGCTCTAGAGCTGTACTTGTTGAAGATCAAAATATAGAAAATTATACTGGCGGATGGAACTATAACTGGGCAGCAGGATGTGATAATAAAACTATAATATTTGATTTTTGGGAGAAAGATAATGGAATATGGTCCTATGCCTTATATGGAAATACAGGAGGATTTGAGGCATCAGACGTTAATTCCAAGCTGCTTTCGGTTGGAAATTCAAGGGATCAGGAAATGATTATGTCTCAAGGAAGTGATGTCGCAAGTGAGCTTAGTTATAATGTGTGGATTGCTTCAACATCTACAGATTTATCAAGTACAAAATTCACTTGGCTTACAGATTATCCTGATGGAGGAAATGTGGATGCAGATATTCCTCATATAGTTAAAATAAACGACAATAAATTCCTTGTAATTTGGGCAGAGTATGATAGCTCTATATGGACAAGTGATTTGCAGGTAGTAAAATATGTTTATGTAGATGCTGATGGTACACCTATAAGTGAAATTATGGAAATGAAGGGCTACCTAACTGATGATAAACCATTAGTAAATGCTGATGGTGAAGTGGTTTGGGATGCTTCTATGAATAATAAATTGTATTTTTTCAAGATATCCTCTGATGGAAAGTCGGAAATAGTTGAGACTGGTGTTGAAGAAACTGAGGATAATGACACAGGAAATAGTGACATGGACACTCAGGCTCCAGAGGAGCCTGTAGATCCAGAAGTAGTTAAGGCTATGCCAGAGGTTAATGTTTCTTATCGTACTCATATTGAAAGAGTAGGCTGGGAAAGCTGGAGAGCAAATGGTGTTATGGGTGGAACTTCTGGTCGATCACTTCGTTTAGAGGGTATCAATGTAACAGTTGCACCTACATCTAGCTATGATAATTTTGATTTGGGGATTCAGTATACAACTCACTGTGAATCTTATGGTTGGTTACCATGGTCAGCAGATGGAGATATGAGTGGTACAGAGGGTGAATCTAAGAGATTAGAGTCTATTAAGATTCAGTTAACTGGTGAACACGCAAAGTATTACGATGTGTACTACCGAGTTCATGCTGAGTCCTATGGCTGGCTTGGTTGGGCTAAGAATGGCGCACCAGCAGGAACAGCAGGTTACTCTAAGAGATTAGAGGGTATTCAGATAGTGGTGGTTAAGAAGGGTGAAAGCTTTGATTGGAATGCATATAATATTGTATCCAAAAGAGCAGAAGCTTTTGTTGCAAAGCCAGGTAACTCACCTATAGTTAACTATTCATCAACCAGCAACACTAATCCTGTGGTTCCAGGTGCAGATACTCCTAATGTAGCTTATAGAACTCATGTGGAGAAATACGGCTGGCAGGCATGGAAGTATAACGGTCAGATGAGTGGAACCAGCGGTGAGTCAAAGAGACTTGAAGGAATAGAGATAAAGCTTACAAATAAGGATTATGAGGGTGGAATAGCATACACTACTCATGTGGAGAAATACGCTTGGCAGGGAACAGACTTAAATAACCCTGCAACCTGGAGACAAAATGGTGCTATGGCAGGAACTTCTGGAGAGTCTAAGAGGCTTGAGGCTATATGCATCACTCTTACAGGAGAGATGGCAGAGCATTATGATATCTATTATAGAGTTCACGCTGAGGCCTTTGGTTGGCTTGGTTGGGCTAAGAATGGTAATCCTGCAGGAACAGCAGGACACTCTAAGCGCCTTGAGGGAATACAGATTGTTATTATGCCTAAGGGAGAGACACCTTCTGCAGTTTATGCAGGAATAATGTCTAGAGATGAAAGGTCTTATATAGAAAAATAACATGAACAAATGTTCGAAAAACTAATAAATTAGTAGTGACAAATAAGCAATTATTTGGTAGAATGCAGTTAGGGTTTTATGTGGCTCTAGCTGCATTTTTTATTCAGTGTGGGGGCGCTGAATAATAGGCATGGTAGAGCGTTAGGGTAATATTATCCTAATGTGTTTTATAGAAGGGAGTGTATTTTTCTATGAGGTTAAAGAAAGTAGTTAAAACTATGGCCTGCTGTTTGGCGGTAAGCTTTAGTATGTGCATTGGTTTGCTAGGTGGTATAGGTACTATTACTACTTATGCCCAGGAGAATGGGGAAGTAGCTATTGGAGAGGCTGTAGCAGTTGATGAGCAGACACTTGACGATAGTCAGATTGTTCTAGAGGATAATCAGTTAGATGATGGATTTGTTGATCAGGCTGATATGGTGGATGCCTCATATGAAGCTGTTACTGCAAAGTATGATTTCGATACTGCTTATGAGATTCTTAGAATTCTTAACGAGGAGAGAAAGGCGGCTGGATTATCAACTCTTACTATGGATAAGGACTTGATGGAAGCTGCTATGTTTAGAGGTGGAGAGATAAGTGTAAGCTTTAGTCATACAAGACCTAATGGGCAGAGATGCTTTACTATATGTAATAAGGCTTACGGAGAGAATATAGCATACGGTTACAAATCAGCCAGCTCAGTTATGCAGGCGTGGATGGAGTCTGAAGGACATAGAGAGAATATTTTGGATCCAAGATATTCAACAGTAGGAATAGGCGTTGCTGTTGTTGATGGTTCAATTCATTATGTTCAGCTTTTTGGTATAAGGAATTTGGTCACAGTACCATCTAAGCCATCTAATCAGACAGTGGCTATTAATGTACCGATGACATCGGATTCGCCAATAGCATTTCCGGTTATTTCATATGGTGGTAATACTACAAGTAAGGTTCCCGAATATACAGATTCACAAACTGTATTTCCAACTACGGATATTACATCGTCCTATAGAACTCACGTGGAGAGCTTTGGCTGGAGTGGTGTAGCTAGTGATAGGTCTGATTGGGAGAAGAACGGTGGAATAAGCGGAACTCTAGGCTTGTCTAAGAGACTTGAGGGTATTGAGATTAAGCTTTCAGGTAATGATAATTTAGGTATAAGATACCGTACTCATATAGAAAGCATTGGCTGGGAAAGTCAGTGGAAGGCTGATGGTCAGATGTCTGGAACTAGCGGACGTTCCTTAAGACTTGAAGCTATTCAGATTGAACTTACAGGTTCGGATAGCTCTAAGTATGATGTGTACTACCGAGTTCATGCAGAAAGCTACGGCTGGCTTGGATGGGCTAAGAATGGAGAATGTGCAGGAACAGCAGGACAGAGTAAGAGACTTGAGGCAATTCAGATTGCAGTAGTGCCTAAGGGTACTTATCCATCTGGTTTGTTGGGATATTCCTATATTCAGGTTGGCAAGTACGCTAGTAATGGAATAAGCGATGGATTAATAAACTACTCAACTCATGTAGAAAAGTATGGAGATCAGTCATATGTATATGATGGTTCTGTATCCGGTACATTTGGTGAGTCCAAGAGACTTGAGGCTATAAGAATTAATCTTAATAATAATCTTCTTGGCCTTTCAGGTGGAGTTAGATACACAACACATGTTGAGAAATACGGTTGGCAGCAACCAGTGGATAATCCTTCTGTATGGTCTAAGGACGGTGAGGCATCAGGTACCAGTGGAGAGTCAAAGCGACTTGAAGCAATTTGCATAGAGCTTTATGGCGACGTTGCCCAGCAGTATGATGTGTACTATAGAGTTCATGCTGAGCACTTTGGCTGGCTTGGTTGGGCTAAGAATGGCGCTCCTGCAGGAACAGCTGGTTACTCAAAACGTTTAGAGGGAATTCAGATAGTTCTTCTTCCAAAGGGGTCAGCAGCACCATCAACTAACCCTGGTAAGGCAGGAACTTCGCCATACATTGCAAAATAAGAAAAATAATGACTTGTTGATAATAATGTGATAAAATACAGTTGCGATTTTGTGTGCTTTTATAGATACGCATAATTGCAACTGTATTTTTATTAGTCAGGAGATGAAGGGTTTGAAGAGAGCAGATTATATAACCTGGGATCAGTATTTTATGGGTATAGCAAATATGTCTGCCTATAGAAGTAAGGATCCAAACACTCAGGTTGGAGCATGTATAGTTGATGAGGATAACCGTATACTTTCTATGGGATATAATGGTATGCCTTGTGGTTGTGATGATGATGATATGCCTTGGGATAGAGAAGGTGATAATCTGTCTAGCAAATATTTTTATGTATGTCATGCAGAGCTTAATGCCATACTTAATTATCGCGGAAACGGCAATCTCAAAGGTGCAAGGTGTTATGTTACATTGTTTCCTTGTAATGAATGTGCAAAGGCTATTATTCAGTCAGGAATTAAGGAGATAATCTATATGGAGGACAAATATTCTGACTCTGAGTCTACCATTGCATCTAAGAAAATGTTTGAGATGGCTGGAGTGAGTTACAGACAGTATGAGAATAAGCACAAGGAGATAAGCTTTGAGCTTTAAGGAGAATAGATATGAAGGAAGCTAATACAAAATCTGTAAAGATGACCTTTAAGGCTCTTTACAGTTATGTGTTAAATACAAATTATAGAAGCTATGCAGGTGTAATTGGGCTTATTATAAGCTTTGGTGCATTGGCTATACTTATAATGAACTGGAGTGGCTTTGGAATAGGTCAGAGAGTAATGCTTATTATTATTGCTCTTGTATTTACCGTTATCAATCCACTAAGTTTAGCTTTTAAAACGTTTCAGCAGCTTAAGCTAAGTCCCTCCCATAAGGTTCCTCTTGATTATACATTTTCTAGTGAGGGAATCACAGTTACACAGGGAGAAGTTACACAGCTTATTACCTGGGATATGATTTGCAGAATCATGATGACTAAGCATATGGTGGCGGTATATACTAGCAGAATTCACGCATTTGTTATTCCTCTTACTGAGCTAGGGGAGGACAAGGGTAGAATACTTACAGCTATGGTTTCATTTACAGCTAATTATGAGCCTAGGCTGAGCAAGAACTTGAAGGTTTATACCAGTGGAAAAGGATTATAGATATGATTAGAGAAAGCTTTAGTGCTAAGGATACATTTGAGATTGGAAAGGAAATAGCAAGCAATGCTAAGCCGGGAGAGGTGTATTGCCTTTATGGTGATTTGGGAACTGGAAAGACAGTTTTCTCTCAGGGCTTTGGAACTGGGCTTGGGGTTAAGGAGCCTATTAGCAGTCCTACTTTTACTATTCTTAAGGAGTATGATGAGGGAAGGTTGCCCTTCTATCATTTTGATGTATATAGAATTGGTAGCGAGGATGAGATGGAGGAAATCGGCTACTTCGACTTGATTGATGGAGATGGTGTTTGTCTTATAGAGTGGGCAGAGCTTATAAAGGATATATTGCCTAAGAATTGCTATAAGGTTACTATTTGTAAGGATGCTGAAAAAGGTTTTGATTATAGAACCATAGAAATTGGAAGTATGTAGAGAGGTTAGATATGAAGATACTTGGTATGGACAGCTCAGGCTTGGTGGCTAGTGTGGCTGTTGTGGAAGATGATATATTGGTTGCAGAGTACACAGTTAATCATAAGAAGACTCATTCTCAGACTCTTCTTCCTATGTTGGATGAAGTGGCCAGGATGACTGAGCTTGACTTAGAGTCTATAGATGCTATTGCTGTGGCGGCAGGGCCAGGGTCATTTACTGGACTTAGAATAGGTGCCTCTACAGTTAAGGCTTTAGGCTTTGCTTTAGATAAACCTGTGGTTTCGGTCCCAACCTGTCATGGGCTTGCCTATAATATGTGGGGAACTGATGATGTGGTGTGCCCAATACTTGATGCCAGAAGAAATCAGGTGTATACAGGAGCGTATGAGTTTGTAGACGGTAAGCTTCAGGTTATAAAGGACCAGGACGCCATGGGTATAGATGAGTTGATTTGTTATTTGAACCAGCTTGGTAGGAAGGTAATATTTGTTGGAGATGGAATACCTGTGTATCAGAATTATATTAAGGAGAATATAAAGTCTGAATTTAAGTTTGCACCAGCAGGCTTTAATCGTCAGAGAGCATCCTCAGTGGCTGCCCTTGGTGCTTGTCTTTACGCTGAGGGCAAATTTGAAAATGCAGACGATCACAAGCCTATATACCTAAGAAAGTCACAGGCTGAGAGGGAACGTGAGGAGCAGTTAAATAAGGAAGGTTAGGGATGGCTACTATTGATGAAGATTTAATGCTTCGCCAGATTTCCCGTATAGAGACGGATAATTTTACGGATCCATGGAGCGTGGACAGTCTGTGGGGGTCTATGGCTAGGGATTATAATTTAATATATTTTGCATTGGGCAATGAAAAAAGATATTCCATATATTCCTTTAGAGGAGGACAGAAGATTTCGGTTAGCTGTCTTATTGATATAGAGATTGATGATACCGAGCTAAACAAAAAGCCTGGTGATAAGCTACTTATGGGATATATTATTGCCACAGACATAGCTGATGAAAGTGAGTTGCTTAGAATTGCTGTGGCCGATAAGTTCAAGGGTCAGGGTGTAGGAAAGCAACTGATGAATTGCTATAAGGATAGCTTAAAGGATCATTGCGATAAATATTTCTTAGAGGTGAGAGCTTCCAATGATGGGGCAAAGGCTTTGTATGAGAAAATGGGATATAAGGCTATAAGCACAAGGAAGGATTATTATAGTGACCCTAAGGAAGATGCAGTTATATATTCCTTAGAGACTGGTCCTTATTATAAGCTCAGTGAGATGTAAATTTATTTCCAAAGAGTGGAATAAATAGAAAGTTTTGAGTGTTTATTATTTTTTCACATTTTATTATACTATTTCTATAACGAAACCTAGGAGGAAGCTATGGAAAGAATGGGAAAGATATGTAATAAATGTGGCAAGACCTTGAAAAAGGTTGGTGATATATATAGAGAGGATTTTCTGGAGGTCAACAAGGATTGGGGATTTTTCTCTACTAAGGATGGCAAGACTTACAGATTTACTATGTGTGAGGATTGCTGTGAGAATCTGGTGAAAAGCTTTCAGATTCCTGTGAATATATCAGATACTACAGAGTTAGTATAAGAGGGTGAATGGATGTTAGATATATGTTTACTTGGAACAGGTGGTATGCTACCTCTTCCATATAGAGCTCTTACTTCCCTTATGGTGAGGTATAATGGCAGTAATATTTTAATAGATTGTGGTGAGGGAACACAGAATCAGATAAGGCTTCAGGGCTGGAGCTTTAAGCCTATAGATGTGATTTGTATAACTCATTTTCATGCGGATCATATAAGTGGTCTTCCTGGACTGTTGCTTACCATGGGAAATGCAGAAAGAACGGAGCCACTTACTATGATTGGACCAAAGGGCTTAGAGAGGGTGGTTAATTCCCTTAGAATAATAGCGCCTGATTTACCTTTTGATATTAAATTTATTGAGTTAGAGGATGAATTCAAGGAAATAGAAATTTGTGGACTTAGGCTTCAGGCATTTAGGGTTAATCATAAGGTTACCTGTTACGGATATAGCTTAGTGTTAGATAGAGCAGGTAAATTCGATGTGAATAGAGCTAAGGCCTTAGGCTTACCTGTGGAATACTGGGGCTTGCTTCAAAAGGGTGATACTGTGGAGTATGAGGGAGTAACCTATGATAGCAGTCAGGTTATGGGACAGGCCCGAAAAGGACTAAAATGTACCTATTGTACTGATACAAGACCTATGGATTCTATAGTAGAGAATGCATTTCGCGCAGATTTGTTTATCTGTGAGGGAATGTATGGCGAGGAAGACAAGCTGGAGAATGCTAAGGAAAACAAGCATATGACAATGATGGAAGCTGCACATATGGCAAAGCTTGCCGAAGTAAAGGAAATGTGGCTTACCCATTATAGTCCGGCAACTGCCAGACCACAGGAGTTTGAAGAAAAGATAAAGAATATATTTCCTAAAACAGTTGTGTCTAAGGATAGAAGAACTATAGAATTGAAATTCGAGGATTAAATACATAGGAGGTGCTCTTATGGCGGGAGATAAAGGTAGTAAGCTTTCGGGGCTTAAGACAGTTATATTGGCTATATTTTTCATAGTAATATTCTTGGTGTTTTTTAATTATCTGGGAAACAGAGCGGGAGAAAAACGAACTGATGAGGTGGCTTCAGAGATTGAATTACTAATGGAATATGATATGTATGGGAACTATCCGAAAACCCCTAGAGATGTGGCGAAGCTACATAATAGATATTTTGAAGTGCTTTATGGTGAAGGCTTGTCTGATGAAGAATTAGTGGTAATGAATCAGAAGATAAGGGGATTGTATTCCAGTGAATTGCTACTCTATAATGACGAGAATACAAATCTTCAAAAATTAAAGGATAATATAGTGGCTGTAGATGAGGCTGGTTATGAGTATCGTTCCTTTGAATTACCGGAGGCTAGTCAGGTTCAATACTACACTCAGGAAGGTGTAGAGATGGCTACCTTGGAGGTAAAGATTGTTTTCAATGTAAAAAAGGGTATGGAGTACATGTATGTGAAATATGTTATGGTTAAGGAAAATGATCAGTGGAAGATACATGTATGGGGAATCTCAGACACTATAGAGATGGAAGAATAAGAGGTAGAATATGAGTACAACATTGTTAGCTATAGAGACTTCCTGCGACGAGACAGCTGCGGCTATAGTGGTGGACGGCAGAGAAGTAAAATCAAATATTATATATTCCCAGATTGAGTTACATAAGCTGTATGGTGGAGTTGTTCCAGAGATTGCCTCCAGAAAGCACGTGGAGAAGATTAATCAGGTTATAAGAGCTGCCATAGAGGAGGCAGATGTTACTTGGGATGATATAGACGGTGTGGCTGTAACCTACGGACCAGGTCTAGTAGGTCCTCTTTTGGTAGGTGTTAGCGCAGCAAAGACTTTGGCCTTTGCAAAGGGAAAGCCTATTGTAGGTGTACATCATATAGAGGGACATATTGCAGCAAACTATATAGAAAATGAAAATCTAAAACCACCATTTATGTGTATGGTGGCTTCCGGTGGTCACTCTCATTTGGTATATGTAAAAGATTATGGTGAATTTGAAATTGTTGGACGTACCAGAGATGATGCTGCAGGGGAGGCATTTGACAAGGTGGCAAGGGCCATAGGGCTTGGATATCCTGGTGGTCCGAAGATAGATAAGCTTGCCAAGGAAGGCGATTCTAAGGCAATTAATTTCCCTAGGGCATATATGGAGGATGCGCCATATGACTTTTCATTCAGTGGGCTTAAGTCAGCAGTGTTAAATTATTTGAATAGCTGTGAGATGAAGGGGATAGAGATTAATAGAGCGGATGTTGCAGCTTCATTTCAGCAGGCGGTTATAGATGTGTTGACAGATAATTCAGTAAGAGCGGCCAAGGATTATGGATGTGCAAAGCTTGCTTTGGCTGGAGGAGTTGCTTCAAATTCATCCTTGAGACAGAGCTTGATTGATAGATGTGCCAAGGAGGGTATAGAGTTTTGTTATCCATCTCCTGTTTATTGTACTGACAATGCGGCTATGATAGGCGTGGCAGGTTATTATGAATTTATAAAAGGAACAAGGCATGATTTAAAGTTAAATGCAGTTCCAAATTTAAAGATAGGCGAGAGATAAAAAATATCTTTTACGAGGTGACGAAATGGCGATTGCAATAGTGTTGTCCGGTGGAAGTGGAAGTCGAATGAATTCGGACGTGGCAAAACAATATATGCTGTTAAAGGGAAAAGAAATACTTTATTATTCCCTTAAGACCTTTCAAGATAGTGATAGGATTAGTGACATTATATTGGTTGCAAGACCAGAGGATATGGACTATTGCAAATCTAATATAGTTGAGAAATATGGATTCACTAAGGTGAAAAGAATTGTTGCAGGTGGTAAGGAGAGATATAACTCTGTTTATAACGGCTTATGTGCTATTGAGGAGATATCCACTGATATAAAAAATGAAGTGGTTATGATACATGATGGTGCAAGACCATTTGTTACTAATTCTATGATAGAGCAATCTATAGAAAATGTGATATTTGGAAGTGCATGTACAGTTGGAGTTCCAGTGAAGGATACTATTAAAATTGTGTGTGAAATAAATGGAGAAATCTATAGTAAGGAAACACCAGATAGAAATACTTTGTATCAGATACAGACCCCACAGACCTTTAGATATGAGCTGATTAGACTTGGTTATGAGAAGATGCTTGAGGATACAAAGCACAATATAACGGATGACACAATGATAGTGGAACAATATATGGGACAGGACTGTAAAGTGATTATGGGAAGCTATGAAAACATAAAAATAACCACACCTGAAGACTTGGATTTTGCCGAAAAAATAGTCGAAAAATTTCTTTAAATTTTTTAAGAAAATCTGTTGACAAGGATAACATATTTTGTTAAGATAACAAAGTCGCTGACGATAACAGCGACTTTTAAATATGTGAATATGTATTTAAGCTTGTTATGGAGAGGTATCGAAGTGGTCATAACGAGGCGGTCTTGAAAACCGTTTGTCCGAAAGGGCGCGAGGGTTCGAATCCCTCTCTCTCCGCTAGCTCATAAGAGCTTAAATGATTCAAACGCTTGTGAGGAGAAGTACCCAAGCGGTTGAAGGGGCTCCCCTGGAAAGGGAGTAGGTCGTTAATAGCGGCGCGAGGGTTCAAATCCCTCCTTCTCCGTTAGATTTTCCTAAGTTTGAATCGAGAACCTTTGACAAATTAATAACATGATAACCCTGAAAATTCTTTAAGAGATTTTCAAAAGATTTAGTACAAATCTTACATTCAACAGAATGGAAACACAAACAGTAAAACAGGGACATTATTTA
>JAFWZV010000020.1 GCA_017517305.1 Lachnospiraceae bacterium
CGGAAAAAACAATGCGATTTGAGAAAATTTATTTTCAAAAAGCTTCTCCATCTGTTGCGGCAAACTGTGGTCCCGGTACATTCGGATTGATATTTTGTGAGAAGTACTAGAGTTTTTAGCAGGATTCTATGTAAAAAACATATAATCGGAAAAGTAATGTATATAAGTTAATAACAATGAAAATATGCAGATTTCAGCCATAAAAAGTATAGAAAATACATCGAAAAACGCTATTCATATAGCGTGAGGGTGGTAGAACAGTAGGTTCAGGAAGAGTTGCATCTATCATCGAGTAATTAACGCGTTGGCATAAGCCGTGCAAATAAATAAAAAAATTATCCCGGAGAGTGCTTGCACTCTTCCGGGTATTTTTTTATTTATTTATAGGGCGTAGCCCGCGAGCGAGCAGCTTTAGCTGCGAGAGGGCGCGGATTATGCCACGGTGTAACAGCCCTTCGTGCTTGCACGGATGGGCTGTTTTTATAATTTTTTTAAACCACAGGTTAAATGATTTACCTTCCCCTATAATATATAATAAATTTGTTGAACTATATTTTGGTGAGAGGTGTATAATGAAGGTAGCAGATTTAGAAAAGATTATAGAACTAAGTGAATATAATGAATCAGGGAGGCATAGATTGGCAAATGATTAAACTAGGCAAGAACGAAATCTTCCACGTTCACACCTTTCGTTGCAAGCATGCTGGTGAGGAACGAGATGAAGAATATATTAAGAAGGCAATTGAATTAGGGGCAGAAGCTATAGCGTTTACAGATCATGGACCTTTTCCTGGAAATATATTTGGGAATAGAATGGGTATAGAAGAGCTGCCGGAATACATACATACTTTGAACAGTCTTAGAGATAAGTACAAGGATCAAATTAAGGTTTATGTAGGTCTTGAGATAGAATATTTTAAAGGCTTTGATTGTATGGCCAATGGCGAAAGTCATTATAAGCAGCTTAAGGCCATGGAAGGATTAGATTTCCTTATGTTAGGGCAGCATATGTATGAGACAGGCATAGGAAGCTATAGCTTTTCTCTTCCCAAGGAGGATATTAAGAGATTGGAAGCGCCTGGCATGGGTCAATCTATAGTGGAGGGTATTGCTACCGGTTATTTTGATGTGGTGGCTCATCCTGATAGAACCTTTAGGAGACGTAAGGTGTGGGATGAGGAGCTGGCACAAATTGGAAGAAGCATCATAGAGCAGGCTATAAGGTATGATGTTATTTTGGAACAGAATGAAAGCTCTAGGAAACATAAGGGTCAATATTGGACAGAGTTTTGGGATATGGCTAAAGAGATATCTGATAGTAGGCCTGAGGGCAAGGAGCTTAAGGTGATTAGAGGCTTAGATGCACACGAAACTGGAGAGCTTATTGTGCTTGAGTAGCAAGTTTAAAATGTGCAGCAACTTATATACAAAGTCATGCCTTAGCTAGATGCAGAAAGAAGGGATAAGATGATATATTATACAGCGGATTTGCATCTTGGACATGCAAATGTAATTCGATTTGACAGTCGTCCATTTGATGATGTGGGTGAGATGGATAGATACATAATTGACTTGTGGAATGCCAGAGTGAATGAGGACGATCATGTTTATATTGTTGGGGATATATGTTTAAACAATAGTAAGCCAGAGGAACATTATCTTGCAAAGCTTAAAGGCCATAAGCACCTAATAGTAGGCAATCATGATGGCAAGCTGCTTAAGAATCAGAAGGCTATATCTTATCTAGATTCTATAGATGATATATTACAGATTGAAGATAATGGTAGGAGAATATGTTTGTGTCATTATCCTATGGCTGAGTGGCCTGGGTATTATAGGGGTGCTTGGCACATTTATGGGCATATTCATAATAATAAGAATGAAGCATTCTATAACATGAAGGAAAAGGAAAAGGCTCTGAATGCAGGCTGTTGTATCAATAATTATATACCAGTAACCTTTGAGGAGCTTATATTAAATAATAAAAATTTTAAAGAAATGGAAGATGAATTACAGTAGAGAAAAAGGTGATGAGTGATGATTTATCTAACTGGAGACACACATGGAAGATTTGGTCGAATAGAAAAATTTTGCAGAATTAATAAAACCACTAAGGATGATGTTTTGATTATTCTGGGAGATGCAGGTATTAATTATTACCTTGGTCTAAAGGATGAGCTTAATAAGGCGGTTATATCTGCATTACCTATAACCTTATTTTGTGTTCATGGTAATCATGAACAGCGACCATATGCCATAGACACATATGAGGAGATGGAGTGGAGAGGTGGTATAGTTTACGTAGAGAAGAAGTATCCTAATCTCTTATTTGCCAAGGATGGGGAGATATATGACTTTGATGGTAAAAAGGTAATGGCCATAGGTGGTGCATATAGTATAGATAAATTCCTTAGAGTAACTCAGGGCTATGCTTGGTTTGATAATGAACAGCCATCTGATGAGATAAAGGCATACGTGGAGTCTCAGCTTGAGAAGGCTAATTGGAAGGTTGATGTTGTGCTGTCCCATACTGTACCGCTTAAATATGAGCCGGTGGAGAAGTTTATAGATGGTATAGACCAGAGCACAGTGGATAAGACTACGGAGCGTTGGTTGGGAGAGATTGAGAAGAAGCTTACCTATGATAGATGGTATGCGGGGCATTATCATACCTGTAAAGAAGTGGACAAGCTGGTGATTATGTTTGAGGATTATAGGGATTTGGCTACGGGAAAACAATTTCCAGATGTACCGGTAGCAGGAAAGCCTAAGTATAGGACAGAACAATATGTGTCCTTTGGTTTTAATGGTAAGATTAAGGAGGGTTACATAGAGGTTGTGGATGAGTGGGGAACAGATTACTATTACAGAGAACAACCTACCTATGATATTTCAGTGCCAGATGAAGGTGGAGCATGGTATAAGCATGTGCCTGAGGAGTTTGGGTTTGAGGTAATTGATTAATCCCTAAGAATTTTTATATGAAGCCAGAAGTATGTAATTTAGATTATGTGCTTCTGGCTTTTATTAGTAATGTGGTTAGTCCTTAGATAAAATAAATAATAAGATAGTGGGATAATGCCTTTCATATATAAGACGCATATGGTATAATATGCCATATATATGTGAGATAAATTTTCATAATTTATTATATATATTACCGAAGAAAATGATTGTTTTATACATATCAAAGGTAGGTTTTATTGTGAGCATCAAAGAATTCTTTTCCAAGAGAAAACAACCAGTAATTACATACAATCCTGAAACACATTATCCGGTAATTAGAAGTTCTATCTGCACGGGGGAGCAGGTGGCAGGCTTCAAATGTAAGGAGACTGGACGTTTTACAGAGGTTATGCTTATTAAAGGGGAGAAGGATTTGAATAACTTCAAAAGTATGTATAATTTGGGAGATGTAAAGAAGGAGTATTAGTGGGGATGAATAAGATAAAATACGATATACGTGATAAGAAGATATACCTAATTTTAGCAGTGGTTACTACCATTATTTTTGCTGTGTGTTTTTTAATGTTGCAGATGGATTTAGAGGTTGAGAATTTATCAGCAGCATTTTACGCAAGCTTTATGATAGTATCCACTATATTTTTGCCTATCATTAGCTTTGCCATGTGGGTTATGTTTTTTGATAGTCTTACATATCTTAAAAGACTTGATAAATATGGCTTTGTCCTTCCTAATAATAAAAAGGATTATGATGCCAGTTTGGAGAAGCTTCCTATTAAGGAGGATGATTATAGTATGCAAGATAAGGAGGAAAGTAATGGGAGTAAAGCACTAGCATATATCTCCTGGTTTATATCTCTAGGTATGGCTGGATATACCATATGGTATTTCATAAGGTTTTCTCATATGTTGGAGAATGTGGGATTTTTTGGATTGGTTAGTATATTCATAACCCTTTGTTGGCTGGTGTTTGGATTTTACTTTTTCAAACAGAGAAAAACTGACAAGTATAGAGATGATGTGGATTATAAATCAACTCTTAAGGTGAGAAAACATTTTGTGGAAGGGTTTGTGACCATAGTAGTATTGTTGGGCATAACAATAGTTGGGGCAGTAAATATGTATACTATGTCAAGATACGTGGAACGGTCTAAGGAGAACCCAGAAGAAATTGTTGAGATAGAAAATGCTATGTTAGAAGTATAATAAAGGAGAAATATATGGGGAACAAAGAGATAGTAAAAAAGCTTAGAGACAATATAAATCAGGTTTTTGTAGGTAAGGAGAAAATAGTGGATAATCTGCTGATTTGTCTTCTTGCAGGGGGACATGTGCTCTTAGAGGATGTACCAGGAGTGGGTAAGACTACCTTGGCTTTGACCCTAGCTAAGAGTATGGATGCCAGCTTTGGTAGGATACAATTTACTCCTGATACCTTACCTTCTGATGTGGTTGGTGTGTCAATATATAATATGAAAACAGGAGAGTTCACATTTCAACCAGGAGTGGTTATGAACCAGATTCTTCTGGGAGATGAGATTAATAGAACCTCTCCTAAGACGCAGTCAAGCTTGCTTGAAGCTATGGCTGAGGGACAGATTACGGTAGAGGGAAGGGTAATAAAGCTTCCAGAACCATTTCTTGTAATAGCTACTCAAAATCCTATAGAATTTATAGGCACTTATCCTTTGCCTGAGGCTCAAATGGATAGATTTATGATGCGTTTGTCAATAGGATATCCTGAGAGGGAGCAGGAGATTCGTATGATGGAGCTGTTCCTTGAAGGAAATACTTCAGATAAGGTAAAAGCAGTCTGCAAGGCTGAGGACATATTGGCTATTAGGGAAGAGGTTAAACAGGTTACGGTTAAAGACAATATACTTGGGTACATAGAAGATATTGTAGAGCAAACTAGAAATGAGATTAGATACGCCCTTGGAGCAAGTCCTAGAGCACTTTTGGCATTGGTTAGAGCATCTCAGGCAAGAGCGTATATGGAGGAGAGAGATTTTGTAAAGCCAGATGATGTTAAGGCTGTAGTTAAGCAGGTTTTATCCCATAGATTAATGCTTACATCAGAGGCTAGAATTCAGAAGGAAGATGCGGGGGATGTTTTGGAGCAGATTATTATCAAGACCAAGATTCCGGTATAATTGGTGGGGACAAGATTAATGAACAGCAAGAAGCAAAGCTTAAAGACTCGAAGAAGAATACTGTTTGTAATATGGATTCTATCATTAGTTGTAATTAGCAATTATGGTGGACCTATTAGCTATGGCTTCTTTTTTGCTGTAACATTATTGCCTGTTGTATCATTTGTGTATTTGTTGTTTGTATTTTCATTTTTCAAGATATATCAAAAGCTTGACAGTAGAGATGTGGTATGTGGAAAACCAATTCCTTATTTGTTTATTCTTAGAAATGAGGGCTATTATCCATTTACCAGTGTCAGTGTTAAGCTTTTTTCTTTTTATTCCTACGTGGAAGATATGGATGAGGATACAGAGTATGAGTTGCTTCATGGTGATGAATATACATTTGAAACCATGCTTACCTGTAAGTATAGAGGCGAGTATGAGGTGGGTATAAAGGAAATTGAGATAGTTGATTTCCTGAGATTGTTTAGACTTAGATATAAGGTTCCAAGTACAATTAGAGCTCTAGTGAAACCGAAGATTACTAAAATTGGAGGTTTAAATAGTGTTGAAGCTATAAATGGATTGTTACAGAGAGATTATGCATATGCTGATTCAGAGCCGGACGTGGTGGTTAGAAACTATATCCCTGGAGATTCTATAAAGCATATATCCTGGAAGCTAAGTGCTAGAGAGCAAGAACTAAAGGTTAGAAAAATTGTAGGTGAAGAAAAGCAGGGCATAGTGCTTATAGGTGATACAAAAAGATATATGAAGGATATGCAGGAATATCTACCACTAGAGAGTAAGCTGCTAGAGGTAATGGCTTCACTGGGGATGTATTTGGCGGAAAATGGAATGGCTTACGATACCTATCTTAGAGAGAATCAGATTAAAAGCATTAGAGTGGAAAATCTTAGTGGATATCAGGCCTATTATGATATGCTGGCTAAGGTTAGATTTAACCAGGCGGAGAGCTTCGCAATTACTATGAGAGAGCTTATGGATAGGGGTTTATTATGGCAAAGCAAAATAGTGTTTGGGGTACTTCATGAGATTGATGATGAGATAATGAGCATGGTTATAAAGCTGTCTGACGCAGGAGTTATAGTTGTTTTATATGTTGTATCAGAGGACGTATGTGATAGATATATGGGACAGGGGAATGAGCGTCGAATAATAGTTGTTGTTCCAGTAGAAGGAGACTTGGAGGGAAGGCTTTAGTGAAAATAGCTTCAGATGTATTTGAGAAAACTTTATATAGAAGTATCAATACTACACTTTTGTCATGTGTAATAATATACGACATTGGAAGAATAATTGGTATATTTGCCCCTAGGGTATGGTATATAGCTTTATGCTTTTTGCTATCTATGGTTACTTGTTTATTAGCTAGACAACTAAAGCTGAAGAAGGGATTTACCATATTAGTGACCTTGATTGTAGCCATTGCGATGATAATGATTATTGGTATTAGAGGTGTAATTGACTTTTTTAAGACCTATGCTAACTGGGCACTTAGTATGCCAGGCTGGAAAGCTGAATGGATGTGGGCATATCAGATTATACAGGTACTTTGGGTGGTATTGGTTGCTTATGGGGTACAGTATTTGTTTGAAAAATCCTTTAAGGTTAGAATAGGTTTTACAGGTATTATAATTTGTCTGTTAGGATATTATATGATAACAGCCTATCAGGTGAAATATGTAGGAGTGGTAATAAATGTTTGCTTTATAGCTCAAACCTTGATTGAATGGACTGAGCAGGGGTGGTCAAAGAAAAAGCGAAGAAACACTCAAGAATATATGCTGTGGATGTTACCCTTTGTTGTTGTATATTTCTTGTTGATGATGAAGATGCCTATATCCTCAGAACCATACGATTGGAAATATGTGAAGGCAGCTTATAAATATATTCAGGAAAAGGTTACCGTTTGGGTAAATGATATATTTGGAGAAGAGGATGAGTACGATCTTGCATTAAGTGGTTTCTCTCAAGAGGGGGATATTGGTGACGGTGTAGCAGAAAACAATAAAGAAATAATGACCTTGGAAACTAATCGAAAGATGCAAACCAATGTGTACCTTACAGGTAAAATATTTAATACCTTTGAGGGCTTATCTTGGAAAGCATATCAGGAAGAAAAACCTAAGGATAGATATATAGATACAATAGAAACCTTGTATGCTGCTATGCAATATGATCCTGGATATCTGTATAACTATGCTATAAAATCACGAATTAAAATCAGCTACAAGGATTTGAATACAGATTATTTATTTGCACCGTTGAAATCAAGTAGCGTGGAAGGTCAGTGGGAGCAGATAGATTTTCAGACAAGGGATGGAAGTACATATTTTAATGAGAATTATAAATATGGCTCTTGGTATAATGTGTACTTTTATCAGGTCAATGCTGATGCGGACCTTTTTTATGATTTTCTGGATGCAGATGTAAAATATGATGTGGAACTATGGAACAAGGTGTTGTCGGATTTTAAAGCGGCTACAGGAATAGACCTTACCTACGAGGAGATAGTTGCAAATAGGGAGAAATATTACCAATACTATATGGAACAACCAAAGCTGTCTAATAAGGTAATGGAACGGTTAGACTTTATCACAAAGGATGCTGAAACAGACATAGAGGTTCTTAGAGCTATTGAGAAGGAGCTGGCATCTTATACTTATACCAAGACTCCAGGAAAGCTTCCAGAAAATGTAGTTGATGACAGTACATTTCTAGATTATTTTATGTTTGAGAGTAAACAGGGATATTGCACTCATTATGCTACTGCATTTACTCTGCTTGCAAGAGCAAAGGGATATCCTGCTAGGTATGTACAGGGATATTGTGTACCGATGCTAGGAGAGAAAACCGCTACAGTTACAGGTTCTATGGCTCATGCATGGCCAGAGGTATACATCGAAGATGTAGGTTGGATAGCTTTTGAGCCAACTCCAGGATATGGAGAAATTAGATACACACCATGGACTACAAAAAGGATAACCAACACAGATAATTATTTTGGCGAGGATTTCTACAGTGAGGAGGAGACATATTTTTCTACACCTACAGATGTGGAGGATATAGATAAGGAGGAATCTGATAGCAAGCTTGATAAAGCTCTAGATGTGGTTAAGAAGCTAATAATTATAATACCAATAGGCTTTATTCTTATAGTGTTTGTAGTAAGACTTGTTGGAAAACTACAGAATATGAAGAAAACTGAAAAGGAGAGATATTACTGGAAAGTAAAACGTAATCTTAGATTGTTGGAGATTATGGGATATGTAATGGAAGATACAGAAACCTTAGCAGAGTTTCTGTATAGAATCCAAAGAGAACAAAAGCTTGATTTGAAACTAAACTTTATACGGACCTACGAAGAAATTATTTATGGGGATAAAGAAATTGACGAGGGTATAATGTCAGAGCTTGATAATGAATATACAAATATCCTAGCAATATATAAGGATAAATCAAAACCAAGGTATATCTGGTATGTTTTCTGGAATGATGTAGGATGAAGATTGACATGAACTGTAGAAAACCTAAAAGAACCCGAAGGGAGGGCTATTCCTTCGGGTTCTTTATTACACACATTTATATTTTAAGAGGGGATTATTTTTCCCTAATTAAACCTAGCTTGTAGCATTCAAGTAATTCTCGTAAATCACTTATTTGCTGTTTTATTTTCTTACCTTCATCAGTATCCTTGACCATAAGTCTATGGTCCATAACCTCTGTAATCTGAATCTCTGGAGTGTTCTCACCATCTCTTGTATATTCCTTGTGCTCTGCTAAAGCTAAGTGGTGAGAATTAAATATTAAGGTGTAGCCTGCGATACCAGTTTTACTATGGTAGACTTTTGAAAGTCCTCCATCTATGATGTAGAGCTTTCCATCTGCCTTTACAGGTCTTTCTCCATTTACAACCTTAACAGGTACATGACCATTGATTATATGGGCACCCTTCTTATCCATACCGAAAGCATCGAATATCTTATCGCAATATTTCGCCTCTTTGGAAAATTCGTAATATGGATTATAGTGTTCCTTTGTAATCTCTTTATCACCGATAAAGAGATTTTCAAAGGTTGTCATTTGATCTTTGCCGAACAAAGGGGAGTCCGGACCAGACCATAGGTACCACATAAGATCAAGTGCTTTAAGCTTCTTCTCTGGTTCCTCAGAACCATTTAAGTAATAAGCGTCTATGATTTTCTTTTCCAGATAATCCATAAGCTCTTTGCCGGATAATCTGCCAATAGAAGTGTTCCATGCTACAAATTCTCCTTGATCATCCATTGGAATACATCCATGGAAGAGAAGATTATTGTTACATATTTTATACATAGAACCATGTGAATACAAAAAGCGAATATGCTTATGTAATCTGCTTGAGTGAAGGAAGGAGTATCTTAATGCAGATATTAATCCTTGCTCTTCAGGAGTGAGAGAGTAGGGATCCTTTGGATTAATGGTTGGGAAATTGGTATCCTTTAATTTATATTCCTTATCATTAATAGTGATTGTTCCCGTCTCATAATTTATCTTATCTAAAAATAGTCTGTTGTCTAATTTGTATTCTGGATGTCTCTTGATAAGCTGACCTTCAAGCTTAAGCTCAATAATTGTAATGGCCTTGCACATCTTAGCTGTTAGGTCCTCCTCCACAGAATCGTACTTGTTATGGTACAATGTGTGTGGTCTAAAAATAAGGCACTCATCATCTTGATATGTGGCTGTTGCGAACATGGAAAGTGGTCTAAGATTGATTCCGTATCCATCCTCAAGTACATCGAAGGAATTATAGCTTGTTGCAATTCTAAGTAGTGTTGCTATGCAAGCAGTATTTCCAGCAGCTGCACCCATCCAATTAATATCATGATTACCCCACTGAATATCTACATTGTGAAAGGATGTAAGCTCATCCATAACATAATCCGCACGAGGACCCCTGTCGAATATGTCACCGATTATATGTAGATTGTCAACCAGCAGGTTTTGTATAAGCTCTGATAAAGCTATTATAAAATCATCAGCAACCCTTGCATTAGTAACTGCATTGATTATTTCCTGGTAATATAATTTTTTATTTTCTTCATTTTCATCAATATGTAATAGTTCTTCTATTGCGTAATCAAAGTATTTTGGTAGCTTCTTTCGAACCTTAGATCTTGTGTATTTTGAACCAACCTCTCTGCAGATGGCAATCAGTCTATGAATAGTAAGTCGGTACCACTCATCATCTAGCTGTCCCGTATGTCTTCTATCAGCTAAAGCTTGATGTGGGTAGTAGATTAGGTTGGCTAGAGCAAGCTGTTCACTCTTAGGAAGCATATTTCCAAAGGTGTCATTAATCTTTGCTCGTATCACACCGGAAGCACTACGAAGGAAATGAATAAAGCTTTTGTATTCTCCGTGGATGTCAGAGAAAAAGTATTCATTTCCCTTTGGAAGCTCGAGGATTGCACTAAGGTTAATGATTTCAGCAGCACAACTATTTCCGTTGGGGAATTCGTGGCTTAATAACCTCAAGTAATCTAAATCTCTCACTTCCTGGCCTCCTGACTCATGTGTGTAGCTTTCGCTACGATGTGTAAATAAAAAGAAAGTAGTTGTTATGAAATGTAAGCGCTTACATTTCTATAGTCACATATTAACACTAGAATCATAATATGGCAAGAATTTTTTTTGAAAAAACATAAATTAGATAATATTTAAGTGTTTTTGGCGTCGAATGACAAAAATTATGTATTTATAGCTCGCCATTTTTTAGTTTTATAGAAGCAAAGCATAGTAATTTGACAAAGAAAAAGCCTAGCAACTAGTTTGTTTTAAAACTAGCTGATAGGCTTTAGATATCATTATTTTGGTCTTACGGTAAGTCTTGTAATAAGTCCATTCTCATCAACACGTCTAACTGTGGCTATACACATTACGTAGTACCCACCAATTGATGCAATGAATTCTGCCTGTTCATCATTAACTATCTCTGCCTCAGAGATTAAATACTGGCGGAATGTGAATTTGTTCTTGAAGAACATATCAATTGCTTCACGTCCATATACATGATACTCCTGACGACCTGTTGCGTTAGGGCAGTAGTCACGTAAGGTTCCATCCTCAGCAAAGCACATGGAAAGTGCTTTATTATCACAATTCTTTAATGCTTCTACATATTTTTCTATAGCTTTCATATTCGCACCTCCTAATATACCTTCTCTGAGTTAAGTAATGCATCTGTTCCGCCATCTGTAAAGAGAATGATTCCGTTTATTCCTCTTGCTCTATTTGACAGAAGGAAACGCATAGATTCTGCTATTTCTTCAGGATCCATAAGTGCATCTGAACCATATCTTACAGGTATAGGTAATGCACTAACTGCAAATTTTGCAGCGTCACTTAGGGAATCGGTCATAGCAGTACGTACATTTCCAGGTGCAACAGCATTGACGCGAACACCTCTTGCTGCCCATGATGTAGAGATTCTTCTTACCCAACGGGCTAATGCATATTTTGTTGCCATATAGATTGACTGACCAACAGTCTGGTTTGTGGCATCCATAGTTTTCACGATGTTACAGATACGCTGCTCGTCACCTACATTGTTAAGTAAGTCTACGATGTCCATACGTCCTGTACCCTGTGAGATAGTATTTGAAACAGTTACTACAACACTTCCGTTCTTCTTCTGTAGTAAATCGAATAAGCCTCTTGCAAGCTTAACTGTTCCAAAGTAGTTTAGAGATATAACCAATTCCAGATTTCCACAATTACCTGATACACCTGCGTTGCAGATTATGCCATCGATACCATCAGGACATTTTTCTATTATACCTTCTATAGCAGTGTCACGTCCCTCCTGAGTGGCAAGGTTGGCGCAGATATCCCCACCGCGCAAATCTACATTGATTACCTCGTGACCATCACTCTTAAGTAGTTCAACAGCAGCAGCACCGATTCCGCTGGAACCACCTGTTACAACATAAGTTCCCATAGTTAATTCCTCCCTAATGTCATAGCTGATACCTCAGCTGTTTTTTATAATTTAGGAATTATAATCAAAGAAAAAATTTTGTCAATAGGGCAAAAATGACGAAAAGCCTTAAAATACAAGGGAGAACAGGCGAAAAACCTAGGAAATGTAAGCGCTTACACAAAAATTCAATCTAATAAAAAATTTTTGTATTTTTTTATTAGATTGAATTTTTTGAAATTAATAAAGACAAAAAGAGGATGAAGGCTTCTGATTACAGTACCTTCATCCTCTTTAACTATGGTTTTATTTTAGTATTCCTTCTTCATCATAATCTTATATGAAAATACATATGAGATAGCAAGGATAATAACTAATACTAAGAGGAATGCACCTGCGATTATTGCATCTTGTGCTACCTGGCTTGAAGGAAGCTTTGCGAGTACATCCATAGCCATACCTTTTAAATCAATATGGAAAACCTCTGTTAAAAGCTTATAACCACCTACGATAATAACCGCTATGGCTGCAACAGATAGGAAGATAGCAGTTCTGCTTTTCTCTACACCAAACTTAAGCTCCAAAGGAATATTTACAGCTAACATAAGTCCAACACCAACTGTAGAGCCTGTAGTAGAAGCGATTACTGTGCTGGTGTTAACATCGATGCCAAAGAGCTGACCTAATAGCATACAAATGACTATTGATGCAACACATGAGCAAAGAAGATTTAATGCAGTGAATACGTACTTTTCTATAACATACAGCTTTCTTGTTGTAGGTAGTGAAAGTATGAATAACATACCACCGTTAATATCATCGTAAGAAATAGTTGTAAGCGCAAGCATAGACATTAAAATTACTATATATGTTGCGGCAAATGTAACATCCTTATTTGTGTATGCAAAGAATGCACCGAAAAAAATTGCTACTAAAAATAGCTTTTTCTGATTTAATATTATCTTTAAGTCCTTAATTAATAATCCCTTCATTATTTTCTCTCCCCCTGTACCATTAAAATTATAAAGTCGTCGATATTTCCCTTTTCGATAGCTACCTGTGGATAATTCTCCTGATAGAAGTCCTTCTGGTTTGTAAGGCAAAGGTAGCCAAATTTCTCCCTCTTTGTAGCAATGATGTATTGCTTATCTATAGTGTCATACTGGTTATCAGTAAGCTTTAATATTCCGTATTCTGATAGAAGAACGTCAGTCTCCTCGTGGATGATAATCTCTCCGTTAGATATCATATAAAAGTCATCACAAAGCCCCTCTAAGTCAGTTGAGATATGAGAGCTTATAAGTATGCCTCGTCTGTCATCCTCCATATATTCTCTAAGCATATCAAGAAGCTCATTTCTCATAATAACATCAAGACCTGCAGTTGGCTCATCTAAGATAAGTAGCTCTGCATCGTGAGACAATGCAATGATTAGCTTAAGCTTAGCCTTCATACCTGTTGAGAAATCCTTGATGGTTTTATCAAGAGGTATCTTATACTGGTGGCATTTTGCAATGTAATCAGTTTCTGAAAAGCTCTTGTACATAGCCTTCAGTATATTTACAAGATCCTTAGCTCTTAAGTAATCAAATGTGTTTGCCTCTGTTAAGACAACTCCTAGCTTCTCCTTATCCTTTGGTGTTATCTCGTTAAGCTTCTTTCCGAACATTTCTATATCCCCACTGTCTGGAAAGATAAGACCTAAGATGGATTTGAAGGTAGTACTTTTTCCCGCACCGTTGCTACCTACAAGACCTGTAACCTGTCCCCTTTTTACTTCGATGGAACAATCAAGCTTAAATGTTCCGTAATCCTTTTTTACATTCTCCAATTTTAATAACATAGATTTTTCCTCCAAGATTCATAAAGTGTTTTTTTACTGGAAGTCACTTAACACTACCTCAAAAAGGTTTTGTGTATCTTCATTAGACATTCCACATTCTCTGGCCTTTCGAATTCCCTGTTCAAAAAGCTTTTCTACTTCTTTTTGCTTCTCCTCCATAGCAATATTAGGATTAATGTTAGCTACGAAGCTTCCCTTGCCATGAACTGTTACTATGTAACCCTCTTGTTCCATAGCGTCGTAGGCTTTCTTAACTGTTAGAGCGCTTATCCTAAGATCCTTCGATAGAGTTCTTACAGAAGGAAGCATGACGTCCGGTTTTAATTGTCCGGATATGATTTTGTCTTTCATCTGCATGACTATCTGTTCGTAGATAGGAGTCATAGATGAGTTGTTAATTATTAAATTCATAGGTTGATCATCCTCCTGATGTAAACAGTATATAACAGTTTATATCTGTTGTCAACTGTTTTATACTGTTTATTTCGATTTTTTTCAAAATAATAAAAATGTGCCTAAAAAGCCTTTATTTTCACCATTCTTGGTGAATTACAATATGGCATAATAAGCACATTTTTCATAATTATAATGATATTTATAAAGATTTTTATAATATTTCTTCTATGAATACAGTTCGTTCTTTGCCAAGATCTATTATTTTATCTTCACTGATAGGGCGGTTTACTCTGTTGTAATATATCTTAACAATAGGACGAGGACCTTCATTTTTTCGAATATTTGACACAATACCAATTTCCTTAGTGGATAATCGGACCATCTCACCTAGAGGATAGATAGGGATGTTGTTAACAAAGGCCTTAACTACACATGGATCATAATATATTCCGCTGGTTCCGTAGAGTTCCTCTACAGCCATATATGGTTGGATGCCCTTAGTTAAGGAATCTGCATAGCTTGCACAAACACTTACTATTCTGGCAAGAATAGGGATGTCCTCACCAACAAGCTGCTTAGGGTAACCGGAACCATTCCATCTTTCATGATGGTATTGGATAGTATTGGCTATCATTTTAGGGATGTTATGCTGCAGGGCAAAATAGTAACCATAGGTTGGATGCTCTAACCAAAGCTTTTCTTGTTGTGGGGTAAATTCATCCATCTTAACTAGGCTAGGCATTTCGGCTAGGCCGATATCATGAAGCAATCCACCTATAACAGCAGAGATTATCTCTTCGTTGCTAAGCCTCATAGCTCCTGCAACAAGGCCGCTTAAGACCGCTGTGTATATGCTGGCATCATAAAGCCTAGTTTTGTCTATAATTCTAAGCTGCACTAGAAAATCAAGAACATATTCACTTTTTGCTATTTGTACTATGAATTTCTCGAGGTTTGCTGCAACATTTACCACATTGTCGTTCTTGTTTGCCTCAGGACTTTTAGGCGCAGTTTCCCTTAGCTTCTTAATGTAGTCATTAATCAGCATTTTTTGCATTTTGTCAAAGGGGGATACAAATATAGAATTTCTGTCCTTTATTCCTACTTGAGTAATGTTTAGCTCTTTAAGCTTTTCGATGTTGCGAAGATTTAAGATTGAACCTGCTTTTAAGAGACACTGACCATTTTCTGGAGAAATAATAGCCTGCTCTAATTCCATACCTGCTTTAACGTCAAGTATATTTAAAATACCCATAATAATACCTCACTTGGTGATAAAACAATGGTTACATAAATATTATACATTATGTATATATGCTGTGGCAATGATAAGTTTTACTTTAAACCTTATTGCTATGATTTTAGGTTTTTCGTTGATGAAAATACTTATATTATGATATAATTTACATTAGTAAGTTTTCTTATGATTAAGGTAAAAGATAAGGGGTGTTAGTATGCAAAAGAAGGGTATGAGTTTAAAGCTTAAGCTTATATGTATCGTGATTCCTATAGTGTTAGCTATGATTATTTCATATTTTGCCTTGGCAAGAAATATGGTTTATAAGATGGCTAAGGAGGAGTTACAATCGGAGGCGTTGGGGTACACAGAGCAGATTAGTGGTTGGACTAATCAGATATTTGGAGAGCTTCAGGTGTATCAGGATACCATAGAGTCGGGAATATTTGAAAATGATGATGAGATTCTGAAATATATGGAGGGCTCAGTAGAAAAAAATGATGCTTATCCCGTTGGTCTATACATGGGAGATGATTCAGGTGTTTATCTGGATGGCTCAGGCTGGGTTCCTGGGGAAGATTGGATTCTTACAGAGAGAGACTGGTATGTAGATGGCAAGGATAATGAAACACTTGCCTTTGGCGAGCCATATTATGATTCTATGACTGGTCAGGTTTGTGTTAGCGCATCTGTTTTAGTTGATTATGATAAGGCTGTAAGAGTTCTTGCAACTGATGTATATCTTGATTATGTATCTGGACTTGTAAAAGAAATATCAGAGACTAGTGATGTAGAAGCGTTACTAGTTACAAAAAATACTCAGACAGTTATAGCCCATATTGACACTGATATGATGGCAGTAACTCTTGATACAGATGGGATTGATTCTATGTATTCTGAGATAAGCAAGGCTATATCTGATGGTAAGACAGGTTTTGTTAAGGTTGAGGGAAGTGATGATACATACTATGTTTGTATTAACCCTGTAGACCAAACAGATTGGTATTTGGTTACATATGTAACAGATAAAACTGTGTTAGCAGGTCTTTACAGTATGGAAACCTGGATGGTTGTAATAGCCATAGTTGCTACTATAATTCTTATCTTGGTAATTATTTCAATTATGAATAAGGTAGTTAAGCCTGTAAAGGAGATGACTCATGTTATTGATAAGATTGCTAAAGGAGATTTCTCACAGAATCTTGATACAAGCAGCAATGATGAAATTGGTAGAATGAGTAGCAATATGCAGGAATTCATCTCACAGATGAGAGGAACTATTGGAGAGATTAGTCAGATGGCCAGCTTCCTTGAGCAACAGTCTGTTCAAAACGGTGAAATCTCAGAATCTCTTAAGGTTTCCTCTGAGAGCCAGGTTGAGCAGATGAATAACTTAGAAGAAATGGTTGAACAGCTTTCTATAGCAGCTCAGGATGCTTCTGCTCAGATGGAACAGCTTGCAGAATTAATACAGAAAACTCATATAGAGGGTGAAGCTGCAGAGTCTATGATGCAGGAAAGTGTTGAGATGTCCCAGAATGGAAAGAGGGATATGGATCAGATTATAGAGGGTATGGATAATATCGATAAGAATATTGACACCCTTTCAAAGCATATGAATAATGTTGGCGATATAATCTCAAGAATTGGCAATATGGTTAATATGATTATTGAGATTGCAGAGGAGACAAATCTTCTATCTCTTAATGCATCTATCGAGGCTGCCCGTGCAGGTGAAGCAGGTAAGGGCTTTGCAGTAGTTGCCGAGCAGATTGGAAAGCTTGCTATAAGCAGTAGTAATGCAACTGATGAGATTTCAAAGCTTACAGCAGAGATAGATGAGACAGTATGTAATGCTATAGAGTATATGAACTACAGTATGGCAGAGGTACAGTCCAATGTTCAGATGGTAGCCATCGCAAGCTCAACATTTGAGAATTTATATGAAATAATTAATCAGACCGGCAAGAGAGTTAAGGAGATGATTAAGCTTGTAACTAAGGTTGATACTGTATCTCAGCAGGTAGAGGAGATTTTTGGGAGTCAGGCAGAGGCCACAGAACATATCGTTAACTCCACAGAAGAGCTTAACAACCATACTGAAAATGTATCTGCAGGCACATATACTGTTGCAGAGAATGCAGGAGAACTTCAAAGAGAGTCTAAGGAGCTTATGGATAAGATTAGTAAGTTTAGAGTGGAATAATGTGCAAGAGTTAATATAGTAGTTACCAATGATAAAAATGTAAAGAGGGTGATACGAATGATTTGTAAAAATATAGCTGTTCTTATGACTGGGCTAGATTCAGATGCCCAGGCAGAAACACTTAAGGGAATTGAAGAGTATGGAAAAGCCAGAGGCTATAATATAGCAACCTTTGTTTGGTTTACCGGTGCGTTAGAGAAGGATAAGCACAACATGGGTGAGATAAACCTGGTGAATCTTGCAGATTTTAATTTGTTTGATGGTGTGATTGTGTTCTCTAACGCAATGCATAGAGAGGATAATAAAAGGTACGTTGAAGAAATATTAAAGGATGTAAGTTGTCCTGTAGTTGGTATGGGATGCAATCCTAATGGAGCTCCTGGTGTATATACTGACTGTTATACTGCCATGAAGAATGTGGTAGAACACTTTATAGTAGAACACAAGATGACTAAGATACATTTTGTGAAGGGTGTGGAAGGGAATCCTGACGGTGAGGCTAGATTTAAAGGTTACTTAGATGCATTAGAGGAGCATGGAATACCTTATAATGAGGATAGAGTAAGTCATGGAGATTTCTATGTAACAGGAGCTGAGCTTGCAGTTAATGAGATATTAGCTTCTGATTTGGAGTTTCCTGAGGCTATAGTTTGTGCTAATGATATTATGGCTCTTACTGTATGTGATTTACTAACCCAGCATGGATACAAAATACCAGAGGATGTAGCAGTATCCGGTTATGATTACACTAATGAGAGCAGATTCCATAATCCTACACTTATGACTGTAAAGAGTAACTTTGTAGAGTTAGGAATAAAAACCTGTGCTACCTTGGTTGATATAATAGAAGGTAAGGAAGTTGAGCACAAGATGTTGCTTCCGGATGAGGTTGTTCTAGCTGAGAGCTGTGGCTGTAAGAAAGAAGCTAACTCATCTGAAAATGAGCATGATAGGTTAAGGTTTAGCGCTGATATAACCTATAGAAGAATGCAACATCAAATTATTCTTCTAGAGAAGGATATAGTTGAGGGTGAAGGCTATGAGAATTGGCTTCAGGCTATGAAAAAATTTGTGGAAATGATTAATCCCACAGAGTTTTATTGTTGCCTTGATAGTGATTTTGTGGAAGGATTGTCGGATACTAGTATTTTATCACAGCAGGAGCAAAGTGTAGAAGAAATGCTGGAGTTTTCAGAGGAGTCAAAGGTTGTTATAGCTTACCATGATAAGAAGTTTAAAAATAAAAATGATTTTCCTTCTAAGTATGTTCTTGATAACATGTTCAAGGATTCTAAGGGACCAAGGTCATATATTATTTCCGGAATACATTTTCAAGAGAGAATGTTTGGTTACTTTGTTTTTGTTGATAGCTCATATCCTATAGCTAATCCTATGTTTATTTATCTTATGATTAGTATGGGACATGCCTTTGAAGATATTAGAAAGCACACCATAATTAATAATGTAATGGCTCATATGGATGAGCTATATATTACTGATTCATTGACAGGTGCTTATAATCGTTTTGGTATGAAGAGGTTCTTCCAGGACATAAAGAAAAAATGCGTTATGGCTAAGCTTAAGATGCAGCTTTCATTTGTTGACTTAGATAATCTTAAGAAGATTAATGATGAGTTTGGTCATGAAGAAGGGGATAGAGTAATCAATCAAGCTGCAAAAATACTTAGGGATAATGCAGGCAAGTTCTACGTTATAAGATATGGTGGGGACGAATTTATTGTGTTAGGTAATGTTAAGTCCGAAAAAGAAATTGAAAATTATTGGGCTAAGGTTGAAAAAGATATGGAAGCCTATAATGAAAGTAGCCGAAGAAGAGCAAAGCTATCCTTAACAGCAGGCTATGAGGTGTTTAATGTAGGACCAGAAACATCCCTTGAAGAGTGTATAAGTGTGGCAGATAATCTTATGTACGAAAAGAAAAAAGCTAAGAAAAATAGTTAAAGAGTTTTTGGGATGCTGAAAGCACTAGCTAAAATGCTAGTGCTTTTTCTTCTAATAAAGGTAAAATTGTTAAAGTTACATATAGCATTATTGGGATATATTTGATATACTACTTTAAATGCTGAAAATTAGGGAGAAAATAAAGAAGATGGAGGTAACCAAATGAAAGCATACAAGGATATGAGTAAGGAAGAGCTCCTTACGTTAAAGGCTGCCTTAGAGGAAGAATTTAAAGAGGAAGAGGCGAAAGGTCACAACCTCAATATGGCTAGAGGTAAGCCAGGATTTTCACAGCTTGATTTAGCTATGCCTATGTTAGATGTGGTAAATAGCACTTCAGATATGAGAACTGTGCTTGGTAATGATACCCGTAACTACGGTGATTTAGATGGTATCGGTGAGTGCAGAAGACTTATGGCTGATATGATGGGAGTAAAAAAGGATAACGTGGTTGTCTGCGGAAACTCTAGTCTTAATATTATGTACGATACAGTATCTCGTTCTATGACTAAGGGTGTAAATGGTTCAACACCTTGGTGCAAGCTTGACAAGGTAAAGTTCCTTTGCCCTGTACCAGGCTATGACAGACACTTTGCTATAACAGAGTTCTTCGGAATTGAGATGATTAATATACCACTTAATGATGACGGTCCAGATATGGATTTAGTTGAGAAGTACGTAAGCGAGGATGCTGCTATTAAGGGTATCTGGTGTGTACCTAAGTATTCAAATCCAACAGGTATTTCTTATTCAGATGAGGTGGTTAAGAGATTTGCAAATCTTAAGCCGGCAGCTGAGGATTTTAGAATTTATTGGGATAACGCATACTGTATCCACCATCTCTATGATGATGTGCAGGATGAGATATTAAATATACTTGATGAGTGTGAGAAGGCTGGTAATCCAGATATGGTTTATATGTTCTCATCTACATCAAAGATCAGCTTCCCAGGCTCAGGTGTGTCTGCAGTGGCATCATCAAAGGCAAACATTGATTTTATCGAGGCGCAGATGACTATCCAGACTATCGGTCACGATAAGATTAACCAGCTTAGACATTCAAGATTCTTTAAGAATATAGATGGATTAAAGGCTCATATGAAGCTTCACGCTGAACTTCTTAGACCTAAGTTTGAGGCAGTTTTAACTACATTGGAGTCAGAGCTTGCCGAACTTGAAATCGGTACATGGGTAAAGCCAAGAGGTGGTTACTTTGTATCTTTCGATGCACTTCCTGGTACTGCTAAGAACATAGTGGCTAAGTGTAAGGCTCTTGGAGTAGTGCTTACAGGTGCAGGAGCAACCTTCCCATATGGCAAGGACCCACAGGATTCAAATATCCGTATAGCACCATCCTTCCCAACACCAGAGGAGATGCTGGCTGCGTCAAAGGTATTCGTGCTTTGTGTAAAGCTTGCAAGTGTGGAGAAATTATTAGAAGACATGTAATTTAATATAAAGCAAAGGGCTGTGCAATAAACGTATCGGCCGACCTGCCTAGGGATTCGACATCGCTGACACTTGAAACGGTCAGCTCAGTCGAACCCTGTCGCGGTCGGAATGAGGTTTGTTGGCACAGCCCTTTGTATATAGTTGATTAATACTTTCTAATATTTATTTCTCCACACTTGCCTCTCTTTCTACGATACGAGAGTATTCTCTTAATGCGTAGGTTCCGTCGTGGGCTTCGCCACATACGGTACGGTTCATATTGCCGGCGGAGGTGATTCGCACAACTCCTACTAAGGCAAGCTTTTCGGATATTTCTTCTTGCTTTGAAGTGTCTGTGGTTAAGACGGCAGCAGTTTGAAGATAGTTTTTGTATTTGATTAGAGTGTGAATTTGGGCTATTGGAAGTCTTTTTACCCACACATTTCTGTACATATAGGATAGTTCTAAAGATGAGTCATCCTTAGCTATAACACTTATTCCATCACTGCTTAATATGGTGTTACCAGTGGTATGTTTTTCTAATCTTTCGTTGTAGATATTAATTGCATTCTTTGCCTTCATTCCGTAGTCCACAGCAGTGGATAAAGAGTTTACCTCACACAATATTTTAAAGAATCGATTTGCAAATTCAAGCTGTTCATCCTTAGAATCAGTATCTACAAATATTCCCTGACAGGATGAGCATAGTAGCTGGTTTGTATCACATATTGACTGTGCAAGGTCTTTAAGCTGTTCATCGCTTGCATCTTTTTCGGCATAGGCAAAGGACAGCTTATGTCCCCAGACAATTATCTTGGTATCTACATTTACCATATTTCTTGCAGCTTTAACAGCTGCATCTCCACCCCAAACTACAACTCCATTACATAGCTTTGCAAGCTTAGTAAGAGTCACTGTCTCCGTGGATGGAACATCGAATACATATATGTAATCTGATAATTCTGGCTCTATCTGAATTAACTCATAGAGAAGCTTTACTGATAGTCCTGAGTCTCCCATAGGAAGCTTTAATATATTGATATTACCACTTAGTAGTCCTTCTACAACGCTATAGGCAGGGAGGATGTCAACATTTCCTGCAGCGATGTGAAGCAGCACACCTAAAGGATAACGCTTTCTAAGTATTTTACCATCGATAGTTCTTTCTTCGTCACTAAGCTCTATGGAACATTTGTATTCAAGGCCTTCTCTGGTAAATAGTCTCACCATATCCTGGAATTGGTTTTCACTAATATTAAATAATGATAAGAAAGGTTTAACTATATCATCATAATCTCCATTTTTAATTTTTGCTGCAAGTTGGTCACAGGCATTAATAACTGTGTCTGTGGAGAGCGTCATTCCACTTTCAATAGGTTTATATAGGTCATCTTTAATTGTCTCTATTAATTCATCTTGATGATGATTTTCTAAAATTTGTCCATTATATAAAATCATATGATTCCTCCTAGATATGTGGTGCGAAAATAAGAATGGAACTTGTTGCAAATGTGAGAGGCAGTTACTGATATTTTCTGCATCAGTAAGGCAAGCTATTTATTTAGGTATTCATCTGCACCTGCGGCACAGGTAACAATGTCGCTGACTCCCACACGGCCTATAATCTCAAGCCAAGGCGAGCTGGCACCACAAGGGCACTTTTCCTTATGTAGAATGCCTAAGTCATCAGTCATTACACTAAGTAAAGGTGCGCTATGTATCATAGGCGACATAAGATTTACTAGGCCTATTTTGCCATGCTCTACAGGAGAAAAATCATCAGGATTACGGATTATAACCCTACTGTAGATAGGTACATGGAAATGATGACATTTGCAGTCTGTGTATAGAATAGGGTGTTCAACAGCACCGAAGAATTCTACTATGTGATCCTCATCTATATCTAAAACCTCTTTGACTAAGGCGTAGAAGTCCTGTTTATCAACCTTCTCAGCATAGAATTGCTTCCATCCACCGCCTAAGGTAATCATACTGCCCTTAGGCATCTTGTACCGTATACCCTTTTCCTTTAAATCTCTTAGGAAGAAATATGTATAGGCAGGAAAGCCAATGGTTCGCATAGGTAGCTTAGATTTTGAATATTTGTCAAGCGCCTTAAGAACCTTGTCCCACAGTAGCTTGTAACCGTTATCGGTCATCTCAAGTGCAAAGGTTCTGCTTTTGGCCGGAGCAAAAAGTGTAAATCCGTAGGCGGTTTTGCTTACGGCTGTTTTATTTGTCTTAGTAGGCTGGTAGCCAAATACGATATAGTTAGTAGGTTTTATGGACCATAACTTATGATATTTGCCAACCTGAATAACCATATCAAGACCACGCAAAAGACTCTTCAAATCAAAGCCTATCTTGGACATAGAGCCACTGGTACCTGATGAAGTTGCTTTGATAACCTGCTTATTAGCAGGTATACTTTGTAGATGATGATGCTTAAAGTAAAGTGTGGGGATAAATGGAAGTCTGGCTAAGTGGGAAGTAGTATCCAAAGCTTCAGGATTAAAGCTAAAATCATCTAATATGCGCTTGTAATCTGCGCAATTATTATACTGAAATGTAGCATTTTCCTTCATCGCCTTTACAAAAAGCTCATCAGTTTTCTCTAGGTTATATATATCTTTTTTTCTAAATAGTTTCTTAGTGTAGTTCAAAATATCACCTCATTTTTATTCTAGCATAATTTGTGGTGGCTGTATATTATATATAATAATTGATTATTTAAGCAGGTAAAGCTTAGAAAGAAGTGGTATAATTTTGCTAGATAATTTGCCATTTTGAGGCTTTTTTCATTGACAATATTTGACATATAGTTTAGAATTAAAGTACAAGTAGACTACTGTCTAACTATGTTCACAGGAGGTTAAGTATATGGCGAATATCATATCCAATTATTTGAATAACAATTCCATATATTCTACTTTTACATCATCTGCTAAGCAGGCTGATAGTGTCAGTAAGGTTACTCCTGTTAAGAAGGTAGCGCCAGTTGATTCTAATGCAGCTGCTATATATGTAAAGTCAGCGGAAGAACCAGAGAAGAAGGCTACATATTCTATTAATAAGATGTCTAAGGAAGATAGAGTAGCTATCGTAGAACAGCTTAAAGCTGATCAGGCATATAGACAGCAGCAGTTAACTGATATAGTTTCTAAGACACTAACAGGACAGTCAAAGTCATTTTCTATGGCAACAAACAGTGATGAGTTCTGGAGAATGTTCGCAGATGGCAAGGTTACTGTAGATGCAGCAGCTAAGGCCAAGGCCCAGGAGGATATCTCAGAGGATGGCTACTGGGGCGTTAAGCAGACATCAGAGAGATTGTTTGATTTTGCATCAGCTCTTGCAGGTGATAATGTTGAGATGATGGAGAAGATGCAGAAGGCTATGGATAAGGGCTTCGGACAGGCAACTAAGACCTGGGGCAAGGAGCTTCCAAGCATAAGCAAGGATACATACGATGCAGCTAATAAGCTTTTCGAAGAGTATTATGCATCTAAGAAGCAGGTAGAGGAATAACAGATAATTTTATTATATTAAGCATTAAGGGGACTTAAGATAAGTCCCCTTTTACTATGTATTTTATCAAGTGATGATTTGTGTTGATATGGTGTGAAAAATATGCTAAAAGTAGTTTAGTGATATTAAAAAGACAATAGAATTCACAACAGTTTTTATAACAAAAAGGAGACAATAAATTTGGATACACTTATGATAGTTGCACCTGTTCTGGTGATGATAATAATAGGAATGGCCTGCGACAAATGGCAGATTATAAGTCAGGCTGGAGTGGACAATATCAAGAAGTTTATAACTACTATTGCGTTACCTGTGTGCGTATTTCATGCAGTGTCAACAGCTACCTATAATAAGAATGTGGTAGTAGTTTTACTTCTCATGCTAATAGTTGCGGTTGTAGGCTTTGTGGCTGGCTTTACCCTAAAGGGCTTGGTTAAAGAGCCTTATAGAAAATATTTCCCATATCTTATGACCATATATGAGGGTGGTATGATGGCATATCCTTTGTATCAAAGTCTTATGGGTGTGGAAAATATGTCTAATATTGCACTTATTGATGTATCCTGTGGAATATTTGCCTTTGGTATATATTTTGGTATGCTTACTATGACAGACCAGGGCATAAAGCCTAGTGGAAAGCAGCTTGCTAAAAATGCATTTAGTTCACCTATATTTGTAGCCCTTTTGGTAGGCCTTTTAGTAGGAGTAATAGGAATTATGAATTCCTTTGTGTCCACAGATGTTGGACAGATTTATGTGTCCATAAAGGATATGGTAACAGCACCTGTTAGTGCAATGATACTCCTGTGCGTAGGTTATGAGTTTAAGCTGGAAAAGGGAAATATAGGAGTATGTATAAAGACAGTAATTATAAGGTTTGTGGTTCAGGCAATTATGCTGGTTGGAGTATTATTTGTAGCTAAAGCCTTCGAGTTTGACAAGCCTATGGTTATTGGACTTGCTCTTTATATGATGACTATACCTAGTCTTTGCTTGAGTAGCTTTGTAAAGGATAAGGAGGCTGGCAAATATTTTTCCACAACCTCATCTTTGTATTTAATTGTGAATTTAGTGGCATATGTTGTGTTGGCAGGGATGGTGTAAATGATGGAGAAGCCTACAGAAGAACAATGGTTTGAAGATTTGTTTCTTAGATTGTCTAAGTCTAAGTTTCGCAGTAGATTTAAGCTTAGCGTAAGTGATAGGGATTACATATCAGATAAAGGTATGGATACCATAGAGTCCCATGCCAAGGATTTTATAGCAAAGAGATTGGCACCGGAAAATCCTCACAATGATGGAAAACAAACACCTATGAAGGGTCATCCTGTTTTTGTGGCACAACATGCTACTGCTACCTGCTGTAGAGGGTGCATTGAGAAATGGCATAAAATTGCTCAAGGTAAAGAGTTAAGTGATAGGCAACAAGAGTATATTGTTAAGGTTATAATGACCTGGATAGAGCAAAAATATAATAATTAAAATATGGTCCAGTAGATTCTACTGGACTATTTGTGTTATCAATGAGCCAAGTGGATTGGAGTAGGATTTAGCCTACTTGATTTGTAAATTTGATGATATGGTTTTGAATAATCAAGTGATAATAGGTTAATAATCATTATGTATAAAGATTCTAATATAAAAAGGAGATAACCCATATGGTATTAAAGGAAAAAGAAATCACAGTAATTCAGGACCTTCAGACTCAGGAGAAGTCTTGCATCGAAAAGTACAGTAAGTACGCGCAGCAGGCAAAGGACCCTGAGCTTAAGAAATTATTTGAGACCTTATCAAGTAAGGAGCAGGAGCATTACAATTCACTTCAGCAGGTATTGGATGGTAATGTACCTGATGTTGACTGTAACTCTTCAGAGGGAGCTAATTACAATCCAACACCTACTTATGATGCTGCTACTGATTCAGAGGACAAGAAGTCAGATTGCTTCTTAGCAACAGATTGTATTGGTACAGAGAAGCTTGTTTCTACAGAATATAACTCAGATGTATTTGTATTCGGCAATACAAAGATTAGAAAGCTTTTAGCTGATATCCAGATTGAAGAGCAGAATCACGCAGAGATGCTTTGGAAGTACAAAACTGCAAATGGAATGGCATAAAAATGTGTAAAATAGAATAAAATCAATGATTTGCAACCGGCAGTTGACAATTTTCCAAGCGCACTTGGTAGTTGTCAACTGCCATTTTTGCTATGCTAAGCCTAAGTTAGATAGAGCCGGCAACACTATTTGACAAGATTTGATTAAAATGTTGAACAAATAATTCATAGGTAGTAAAATAGCATATGGAGGATGAAAATTATGATTTTAGCAGACAAGATTATGAATTTAAGAAAACAGCAGGGCATGTCTCAGGAGGAGCTTGCACATCAGCTTGACATAAGCAGACAGTCAGTGTCTAAATGGGAGTCAGGAGCATCTATTCCTGATTTAGATAAGATACTTAAGCTTAGTGATTTGTTCGGAGTTAGTACAGATTACTTATTAAAGGATGAGATAGAGGAGATTTCATATTCAGAATCAAGTGCTTCATTAGATGAAAACAATGATTCGGAAATTGTGAAAAGTGTAAGTATAGAAGAGGCTAACGCCTTTATGGATTTGTATGAAAGGGTGTCAAAGAAGATAGCTTTGGGAGTAACTCTTTGTGTGTTATCACCTATTTTTATTATCCTAGCCGGAGGCCTTTGTTCCTTTGCAGGTATGGAGGATACTGCATCAGAGGATTTCTTAAGTGGTATAGGTGTTGCCATATTGCTTTCTATAATTGCAGTTGCAGTAAGCTTTTTTATAAGATATGGTATGCAGCTTGATAAGTATGAGTATATGGAGAAGGAAAAGCTTTCTCTCCAGTACGGTGTTCAGGGCATTGTAGAGAAGAAAAAGGAAGAATATGAGGAAACCTTTAGGGATACTATGGTGAGAAGTACCCTTATGTGTATATTTGGCATTATACCACTTATAGTAGGTGGAGCTCTTAACCTAGATGGCTTTATTCTTGTATTATTAGTGGATTTACTTCTTGTTCTTATAGCTATAGCATGTTATGGTTTTGTTAGAGCAGGTATGATTTATTCCAGCTATCAGATGTTATTACAGCAGGGAGATTATGATGTTAAAACCAAGAGAGGTAATAAGAAGGCTGAAGCTTGGTCAGGAGCTTACTGGTGTTTAGTAACTGCAATTTTCCTTGGGGTATCATTTATTACAAAGGCTTGGGATATGACTTGGATTATCTGGGCAGTGGCAGGAGTATTATATGCGGGACTTTGCTGCGTATTTAGTGCTGTAAGCAAGGAAAAATAATTATGTAAACTAAAAAGAGTAGTTTTGATGAACTACTCTTTTTTAGTTAAGAATTGCATATTAATCATATTTGCTATTATAATTTTGGGTATAATATGGTAAAATAATAATGCTATATAATATAAGATCTGAAAGGGGAAAATTATGGAACAGAAATTTTTAAAGTGTAATGTTTGTGGTAACTTAGTGGAGCAGATTAATACAACTGCAGTTCCTATTATGTGCTGTGGTCAGCCTATGATGGAGCTTAAGGCTGGAACAACTGACGGAGCAGCAGAAAAGCATGTGCCAGTTTATGAGGTAAATGGTAATGTTGTTACTGTTAAGGTTGGCAGTGTAGAGCATCCTATGACACCTGAGCATTATATTCAGTGGATTGATATTCAGACTACAGGTGGTATTCAGAGAGTAAATCTTACACCAAGTGATAAGCCTGAGGCTACATTTACCATTAATGAAGGTGAAGAGGTTGTAGCAGTATATGAGTATTGTAATCTTCATGGCTTGTGGAAGGCATAAACAATGCTTATAACAGCCATACTTAGAATATGCTTAATTAATGGAGGTGATGGATATGGCAGCTATATTTGTAAGTAATGAGAACTTCGAAAGTGAAGTATTAAAAAGTGATGTGCCTGTTTTGGTTGATTTTTGGGCACCATGGTGTGGACCATGTCAGATGCTTGGACCAATAGTAGAGGACGTTGCTGAGGAAAATACAGACATTAAGGTTTGTAAGATTAATATCGACGAAAATCCTGACCTTGCCATGCAGTTTAAGATTATGAGTATACCTACCCTTGTTGTATTTAAGAATGGAGAAGTATATAAGAAATCTGTAGGCGTTATCTCAAAGTCAGAGATATTAGAGTTAGTAAAATAAAAATAAGTGCCAGGATTAGGAATCTCAGATGAGAAACAGTTAATCCTGGCACTTATTTTATATATAATAATTTTAGATTAGTTTACTTCTATAAATGAATCAAGGAATGCTTGCATTTCGCCCTCAAGCTCAGGGAGATAAGTTAATGTGATAATAACCATATAACCATTTTCCTTCTTAAGAAGCATCTTCTGATTATAACCCTGATCTGTCTCAGCAGTAATACATACATAATCGTCTCCACCGCAAGTTTCATGTGTAGTCTCCTTGAAGGAATACTTTGGTGTAGACATAGCCTCTAACTGAGAAATTGAAAGTTCAGCATAATCCTCTGTTGGAAGAGTAGCATACTGTGCAAGTCTGTTTAAGCTTGTAAGTGTGATGTTAGCATTTGACTGCATATCTGAGAAATAGAATACACAATCATATACAGTTCCTGAAGTTGCAGCCTCGAACTGCTCAACAGTCATAGAACTATTCTCGTCAAGATTATCTGCTGTGAAACCAATAATCTGAGCTATCTCAGCATCATTACATACATACCAATCCTCAGCTATTGGGAAAGAAATCTTGAATGCTTCGTTAGTATATACGCCATTTTCTACAACACCTCTCTCAGCAGGTACAGTCTGCTCTGAGATATCCTGAGCCTCAGTAGTAGCTTCAGTTGTTGCTTCTGTAGTAACCTCTTCTTTAGCATCATTCTTTGAATCCTTAGAATCACATCCACAAAGGGCAAATGCTAATGTAGCAATTGTTGAAAACAAAAGTAATTTTCTCTTCATAATATTTCTCCTTTTTGTATTATTTTAAAATAAATGCACAAAAGATAAAATACAACATTATTTGACTTTTGTAAATAGTAAAAGCTTAAAAAGCATAATGAAAAATTGATTTGACAAATGCTTTTACCTGTTGTACATTTACTATGACAATTAAATGGGGTGCTGGTAATTCAGCCGGCTGAGATGCAGTGTGGTCACTGTGGACCCTTATAACCTGATCCGGATAATGCCGGCGTAGGAATTATTTTATATTTACGTATAAAGTGTATTTGTATGCTCGGTTTTATGACCGAGTTTTTCTTATGTCCATCTTAAGTTTAGCGCGCATTGGATATATAGAAAGTCTGCGTCAAGTTATCCTTTCAATTAATAATATATAGGAAAGGAGAGTGTGGATTTTGTCACCCCACACGAGAGTAAAAATGAATGCAAGTGTAGCGATTCAAGTGTTACCAAAATGCGAAAGTGATGAGGAGTTAATTAGAATAGTAGATGAGGTTATCGACTATATTAAAGGTACAGGACTTAACTACTATGTGGGACCATGTGAAACCTCTATAGAGGGAGATTATGATAAGCTTATGGATATAATTAAGGAATGTCAGCATATTGCAATAAGAGCAGGTGCAGCTGAGGTTTCAGCCTACGTAAAGATAAGCTATAGACCAGAGGGAGAGGTACTTACAATTGAGAGAAAGGTTACAAAGCATCACAAATAAAATATGGTCAATATCAGCAATTGTATTCTTAATTCTTATCTGGCAGCTGGTATGTAGTCTGGGTTTGGTGGAAAGCTATATGCTTCCGTCTCCTCTAGCTGTGGTGGAGGCCTTTGTGGAAGAATTTGATGAGCTTATGCTTCATCTTAGAGTTACCCTTACTGAGGCAGTAGTGGGACTTGCGGTAGGAGTATTGTTAGGCTTTGTTCTGGCCGTAGCCATGGATGCCTGTCAGGTACTATATAAAGCCTTTTATCCAGTTATTATTCTTACTCAAACAGTGCCTACAGTGGCTATTGCACCACTTTTAGTGTTGTGGTTTGGATACGAGATGCTTCCCAAGGTAATACTTGTTGTGTTAACAACATTTTTCCCTATAGCTGTGGGACTAATTAATGGCTTTAAATCAGTGGATACAGATGAGATAAAGTTACTTCAGGCTATGGGAGCAAGCAAGCTACAGATATTTATTCACATAAAGCTTCCTGGTGCTTTGGGACAGTTTTTTGCAGGACTTAAAATCTCAGCATCCTATGCTGTGGTTGGAGCGGTTATCTCAGAGTGGCTTGGAGGCTTTGAGGGACTGGGAGTATATATGACAAGAGTTAAGAAAGCATTTGCCTTTGACAAGATGTTTGCAGTAATATTTCTTATTTCAATAGTAAGTCTTCTGCTTATGAAGCTGGTAGAGCTTTTGCAGAAGAAATTCATGCCTTGGATGGAAAAAGAATAATAAATACGTTAGTCGGAGGATATAATAATGTTTAATAATAGAAGAATTAAAGCCCTTGTATTGGTGCTTGTAATGATGATAAATTGTCTTGCTTTTGCTGGTTGTAGTAAGAAGGACAGTGACTTAAATAGTGATAAAGCAAGGAAGCTTACCCTAGTGTTGGACTGGACTCCAAATACTAATCATACAGGAATTTATGTGGCTATGGAAAAGGGATATTTTGCTGAGGAAGGTATTGAAGTTTCCGTAGTCCAGCCACCAGAGGGTGGAGCTGAGGTTTTAGTTGCTTCAGGTAAGGCAGAGTTTGGAATATCATTTCAGGATACTATGGCACCTGCTATAATAGGAGAGGAGGCCTTAGATATAACTGCAGTGGCAGCACTGGTTCAGCATAATACTTCAGGAATCATATCTAGAAAAGGTGAAGGAATGGACAGACCTAGGGGTATGGAGGGAAAAAGCTATTCCACATGGAATGGTTCTATAGAGATAGCAATGCTTGATAATGTAGTCACAGCAGATGGAGGAGATTTTTCTAAGGTGGAGCTTATTCCTAGCACTGTTACAGATGAGGTTAGTGCTCTTACTACTAAGTCTACGGATTCAATCTGGATATTCTATGGCTGGGCTGGAGTTAAGATGGAGCTTGAGGGAATAGAGACAGATTACTTTGCCTTCAAGGATATTAACCCAGTGTTTGATTATTATAGCCCTGTTGTAATAGCTAATAATGATTTCCTAGCTGAAGAATCAGAATGTGCCAAAGGATTTCTTAGAGCACTTAAGAAGGGCTATGAATATGCTATAGATAATCCTGAAGAGGCAGCAAAGATTCTCTGTGACAATGCCAGTGAGTTAGATTATGACTTAGTTGTAGCCAGCCAAAAGTATCTTGCCAAAGAGTACAAGGCAGAGGTAGAGCAGTGGGGATATATAGATCCTGTAAGATGGAATGGATTTTATAACTGGTTAAATGATGAAGGCTTAGTGGAAGAAGCCATTCCAGAGAATACGGGATTTTCTAATGAATATTTGTCAGAATAATTAATTTTATTTAAACCTATTATGAAGGTGTGGTAATATATGTCAGTTCTAATTGTAAAAAATGTTTCGAAAGCATTTGACCAAAATAAAATAATTGATAATATAGATATAGAGTTACATGAGGGTGAGATAGTATCCCTTCTTGGAGTAAGTGGAGGAGGTAAGACTACTCTATTTAACATTATAGCTGGTATATCAAAGCCAGATTCCGGAAAGGTTTATCTGGATGGTGAGGATATTACAGGTCGCTCAGGCTTAGTTAGTTATATGCTACAGAAGGATATGCTTCTTCCTTATAAGACAGTTCTTGATAATGTGGCTTTGCCCCTTGTTATTAAGGGTATGAAGAAGAGGGAAGCCAGAGAGAAGGCTATGAAATATTTTGACCAATTTGGACTTTCTGGATATGAGAACAAATATCCTAAGGCATTGTCTGGAGGTATGAGGCAGAGGGCAGCATTTCTTAGAACCTATCTTTTTTCAGGAAAGGTGGCAATTCTTGATGAACCATTTTCTGCTCTTGATATGTTAACCAAGGGGGAAATTCATCGTTGGTATATGGATATTATGCAGGAATTAAGAATGTCTACACTATTTGTAACTCACGATATGGATGAGGCAATTATGCTATCAGATAGAATTTACATACTGACAGGGACACCGGGAACTATAACAAAGGAAATAATTATAACCGAAGGAAAATTCAAACCTAAGGATTTTAATTTAACTAAGGAATTCTTAGTCTATAAACAGGAAATAGTGTCTACCTTAAGTAATTAGATTGCCTCGAAAAATGTGTAAAAGGTGAGAGAATGGCCAAGGAAAGAGTGTACATTTGCATAGATTTAAAATCCTTCTTCGCATCAGTGGAATGCGTGGAAAGAGGATTAGATCCTATGACCACTAATCTTGTGGTGGCAGATCCAGATAGAAGCGAGAAGACTATATGTCTGGCAGTAACTCCAGCTATGAAGAAGCTGGGAGTGAAGAATCGCTGTAGGGTATTTCAGATTCCGGATAGTATAGATTATATTATGGCTATACCAAGAATGCAGTATTACATTGATTACTCTGCCAGAATATATGGAGTGTATTTAAAGTACATTGCTAAGGAGGATATACATGTTTATTCCATAGATGAGGTATTTATGGATGTAACTAATTATCTAAAGCTCTATCAGCTAACTCCTAAGGAGCTGGCTGTTAAGATAATGAAGGATGTGTATGATACCACTGGAATTACTGCTACCTGTGGAATAGGTACGAATTTGTATCTGGCTAAGATTGCTTTAGATATAACTGCTAAGCATGTGGCAGACAATATAGGAATACTAGATGAAAAGTCCTATCAGGAAAATCTTTGGGGACACAGACCCATAACGGATTTTTGGAGAGTAGGCCACGGTACTGCCAAGAGGCTTGATAAGTACGGGATATATACTATGGGAGACATTGCCAAAACTGATGAGGATTTCTTATATAAGCTTTTTGGCATAGATGCGGAGCTTCTTATAGACCATGCTTGGGGGAGAGAGACCACCACTATTGCAGATATCAAAAAATACAAATCAAGTACACATTCTCTATCAAGTGGGCAGGTGCTTATGCGTGATTATGGATATGATGAGGGAAGGCTTATAGCCAAGGAGATGGCAGATCTGCTTTGTCTAGAGTTGGTGGACAAGGAGCTTGTTACAGATTCCATAACTATGCATATAGGATATTCTGCCAGATATGAGATAGATGGTTCTAGAGGAAGTGTTAGACTTGACTTTCCAACTTCCTCAGCTAAGGTGATATTAGAGTATATTGAAAAACTTTATGATGAGATAGCAGATAAGAATTTAAGTATTCGTAGATTCAATATATCCTTTAACAATGTTGTTCATGAAGCCTATCACCAGTATGATATATTTTCTAATCCAGAGGAATTAAAGAGGGAGCATGACCTGCAGAAGGCTATGATAGATATAAAGAATAAATTCGGTAAAAATGCAATCCTAAAGGGTATGAACCTAAGTAAGGAAGGCACCACCATGGAGCGTAACAGACAGATTGGAGGGCATAGAAGTGGCAACTAGAATAAAGATGAGTAGAGAGGATAGAGCCAAGCAGTTTATGCCCTTTGCTGCATTAAAGGGATTTGATGAGGCCATAAAGCGAATGGAAGAGGAATGTGCCAAAAACAATGCAGGACTTATGTATGATCCAGAAAAGCTAAATCATAACGAGGATGATTACGAAGATGAGTAATATGAATGAAATATTTGCCAGAACTAGAAATTTAATAGGTGATACCGCCATGGAAAAGCTTGCTAGCGCAAGGGTAGCAGTATTTGGAATCGGTGGTGTAGGTGGACACGTGGTGGAAGCCTTAGCCAGAAGTGGGGTTGGAGCACTGGATTTAATAGACAGGGATGTGGTTTCAGAGAGTAATATAAATCGTCAGATTATAGCCCTTCATAGCACTATAGGAAAATACAAGGTGGAGGCAATGAAGGAACGTATTGCAGATATAAACCCTGCATGTAAGGTGGAAGTCTACAATTGCTTTTATCTACCGGAAACCAAAGATCAGTTTGATTTTTCTAAGTATGACTATGTGGTAGATGCAGTAGATACAGTGACAGCCAAGCTTACCTTAGTATGCGAGGCTAAGGAGAAAAATGTTCCTATCATAAGTAGTATGGGCGCGGGAAATAAACTAAACCCAGCTATGTTTGAGGTGGCAGATATCTACAAAACTTCAGTATGTCCTCTTGCCAAGGTTATGCGACGTGAATTAAAAAAACGAGGAATACAAAAGCTTAAGGTGGTTTACTCCAAGGAGGAAGCAATTAAGCCAACAAACTCAGCTAATGAGGAACGAGTGCCAGGATCTACAGCCTTTGTCCCATCTGTAGCTGGATTGATAATAGCATCTGAGGTAATTAAGGACCTGATTAATATGTAGGAAGGAAATAATTCCGGGTGCTTTGCACCCGGAATTATTTCTTTCCTTTAATAGTTTTAGGCATCTCTTTTGGCAAGTAAGCCATAGAATGAGATAAGATACAAACCACAGATACCAACTAAATCATATACTAGTCTTGTGAATACTGTACCTTCTCCAAAGAGAGCTGAAACAAGATTAAAATCAAAGAATCCTATGAGTCCCCAGTTGATGGCACCGATAATGGTGACAGTAAGGGCAATATAATTTATTAATCTCATAACATACCTCCATAAACACTTTTTGTGCTTATAACTAGGGTTGCCAAAATACACAATAATATGCAAAATTAAAAAATATTTTTGTTAAATTTTTAGCTTATGCATAAGTCCTGAAAATATTGAATTATTTTATTATTATGTTATAATCAAACTTGCGAAAAAAGTAGCTGATTGCGAAAGCAATATATGGAGGAAATAACAATGGGCGGATATTTTGGAGTTGCCTCAAGAGAGGATTGTGTATTCGATTTATTTTTTGGAACAGATTATCATTCACATCTTGGAACAAGACGAGCAGGTATGGCTGTCTATGGTGAGGAGAATGGTTTTGATAAAGCTATCCATAATATAGAGAATTCACCATTTAGAACAAAGTTTACCAAGGAAGCTAATTCTATGAAGGGGAATTATGGAATTGGTTGTATATCAGATTTTGAGGCGCAGCCTATATTCGTGCGTTCACATCATGGTTCATTTGCAATAACAACAGTTGGCAAGATAAACAATGATGATGAAATTATAGAGAAGATATTAAAGGACAGAGTACATTTCTTTGAGATGTCTAATGGTGAGATTAATGCTACAGAGCTTGTGGCAGCAATTATTAACCAGAAGGACAATTTTATTGATGGAATAAAGTATGCTCAGGAAATTATAGATGGTTCCATATCTATGCTGATACTTACTCCTAAGGGAGTTTACTGTGCTAGAGACAAATATGGCAAAACACCTATTGTTATAGGTAAGAAGGATGGTGCTTATTGTGCTAGCTTTGAATTTTTCGCATTTGTAAATCTTGGATATGAGAAGGAAAAGGAGCTTGGCCCTGGAGAGATAGCTGTTATAACTCCAGATGCCTGTAAGACTTTAGTTGCTCCTGGAGATAAGATGAAGATATGTACCTTCCTTTGGGTATATTATGGATATCCTTCATCAGCTTACGAGGGAGTAAGCGTAGAGGAGATGCGTTACAGATGTGGAGAGATGCTTGCTAAGAGAGATTCTGAGGAGATAGATATTGTAGCAGGAGTACCTGATTCAGGAACTGCACATGCTATAGGCTATTCACATGCTTCAGGTAAGCCATTTACCAGACCATTTATTAAATATACACCAGCGTGGGCTAGATCATTTATGCCAACTATTCAGAGTAAGCGTAACCTTATAGCTAAGATGAAGCTTATTCCTGTTGAGGATATAATTAGAGGCAAAAGAATGCTTCTTATCGATGATTCAATTGTAAGAGGAACTCAGCTTAGAGAAACATCAGAATTTTTATACGAGAAGGGGGCCAAGGAGGTTCATATTAGACCTGCATGTCCACCTATTATGTACGGCTGTAAGTACCTTAATTTCTCTAGATCTAATTCAGAGATGGATTTAATCTCAAGAAGAGTGATAGCTGAGCTTGAAGGGGATAATGTATCACAGGAGACACTTGATAAGTATTGTGATCCAGAGACTGCAGAGTATAATAATATGGTAGAGAAGATAAGAGAGAAGCTTGGTTTTACATCTCTTCGCTTCCAGAGACTTGATGATATGCTTGAGTCAGTAGGAATAGATACATGTAAGCTTTGTACTTACTGTTGGAACGGAAAAGAATGATATAAAAGGAAATAATTCCTGATGTTGAAACATATGAGTAAAAAAGTACGAAAGTATAAATTGTATATGATAACAGGAATATTTTTTGTTGCTGTGATAAACATTTTAGCCTGGCTTAGTCCAGGCTTTTGTGATTGGCATACCAATTACGTTACCCAAATAATAGTTAATATATTTGGCAGAATTTCAAACCTATTTCCATTCTCTGTGGGAGAGATAATGATAGTTCTTGGAATTATTTTGGTACTAGTAGCAGTGGTTATAGCTATAGCACTAATATTTCTTAGAAATAAGCCTAAGTATGTTAAGTTCACTAAAATGTTCTACAAGGCATTTGCAGGAATTCTTGTGGGTGTGTGCATTGTAATGACTACCAATTGTACTATACTGTATCATTGCACACCTATAGATGCTAATACTAAGGTGGCTTATAGGGATTATACAGTGGAGGAGATGGAGATTCTAAGGAATTATATAGTGGAACAATGTAACCACTATATGAAGCTTATGCCTAGAGACGAGAATGGGAATATAGTTTTTGAGGGAGATATGCAGGAAGAGGCCAAGAAGGCATTATGGAGTATATCAGATGAATTCCCAAAGCTAAAGGGATATTATCCTGATGTGAAGAATTTGATGTCTTCAGATCTAATGAGTCAGGCATACATAGGAGGATATTATTTCCCGTTTTCTATGGAGGCAAATGCTAATGGTAATATGTATATAGCTAATTATCCTGCGGTGTATTGCCATGAGTTAAGCCATCTTCATGGCTATATCTACGAGGATGAGGCAAATTATCTGGCATATCAGGCATGTATAAACAGTGAGTCGGATTTCTTCAAGTATTCAGGATATTTAAGCGTTTTGATATATATAGATAATGCATACTTTCACGCTATAGGAGATGATTATTTCTATTATATAACTCAGCCTGAGGTGGAAGAACAGGTATGGATAGATAGTGCATTTTTAACTGAGGAAGCTTGGAAAGATGTGGAGGAGGATGCAATTCTTTCTACAGACACTGTGGATGAGATATCAGATGAGTTTACGGAGACAACTCTTAATCTTAATGGAGTTGAGGAGGGTATGATAAGCTATAGCCTTGTGGTTGATCTAATGCTGCAGTACTATGACGGTATATTGTATTAATGTTAGATAAAAAGAAAAAAATACAAAAAATAATACAAAATAATAAAAATAACCTAGGGTAAGCTATTGCTTGTGACCCTAGGTTATATTGTATTATTGGGGTAAATATTATAGAATTACCATATCTATAGGGAGGATAAGTCATGCTAAAAATTCATAATCTAACAAAATGCTATAAGGGTAGTGACAAGGGCGTTCATCAGTTAAATATGCATATTAATAAAGGTGACATCTATGCTTTTATTGGTCATAACGGTGCAGGTAAGACAACAACCCTAAAATGTGTAACTGGCATTCATGACTTTGATGAAGGCGAGATAATTATAGACGGGATTAACATTAGGGAGAATCCGTTAGAATGTAAGAAACATTTTGCATATATTCCTGACAATCCTGATTTGTATGAGTATCTGACAGGTATACAGTACCTTAACTTTGTAGCTGATATATTTCAGGTGGAAGCTAAGGAGAGAAGAGACAAGATAGAAAAGTATGCAGATGCTTTCGAGATAACTGAGTCGCTAGGGGATTTAATCTCAACCTATTCACATGGTATGAAGCAGAAGCTTGCCATAATATCAGCCTTGGTTCATGAACCTAAGCTACTTATATTGGACGAGCCATTTGTTGGACTTGATCCTAAGGCAGCAGTAATACTTAAAGACATGATGAGAGAAATATGTGCCAATGGGGGAGCAGTTTTCTTCTCCACCCATGTACTTGAAGTGGCTGAAAAGCTTTGTAACAAGGTGGCTATTATTAAGGATGGAAGACTCCTTTCCAGTGGAAATATGGAGGATATAGTAAGAGATGGACAATCCTTAGAGGACATATTCATGGAGGCGATAGATGATGTGGCAGATTAAAGTTTTAACCAAATTAGAGCTAGCCAATATGTTCTCCTTAAATGTGTTACGTCACACCAAGGACAAGAAGGCAAGAAATACGGGGATTGCTCTTGGGATTACCATAGGTTTTCTTATGATGCTTGTTATAGCATATGTGGGTGGTAAGAGCTATGGATTTATAAAGCTGGGAGCGGAAGAAATAGTGCCAGCATATATAGTCTTTATGAGCAGTATATTTGGACTAATTTTCTGTGCATTTAAAGCAGGGAAGATAATATTTAAAGATAATTGCTATGATATTTTGGCATCTATGCCTATAGGAAAGACTTCCATAGTAGTGAGCAGATATATTAGACTTTATGCAGAGGGCTTAGTGGTGTCATGCTTGGTTATGATACCAGGAATAGCTGTGTATGGTGCTATGGTACGACCGGGAATATTGGCTATTGTTCTAGGGTTAGCATCAGTGATGGTGGTGCCTATTATTCCGATTTCCCTATCAGTATTGTTAGGTGTATTAATTACAGGCATATCCTCAAGGATGAAGAATAAGGTATTATTTGAAACTGTGTTTGTGGTGGCGATAGTTGTAGCTGTATTCGCCATTAGTGGGGTTGTGCCAGAGGAAGATTTGGAAAACTTCGATTTACAAGCTTTAGGAGATATAGCTAAAAAGTTAAGTGATATACTCCACAAGGTTTATCCACCTACTATATGGTTTGGAAATGCAATTGGTGGAGGAAGTATACTAAAGTTTGCAATGGGCACTATTGTTTCAGTGGGAATATTATTTATAGTAATTTCAATTACTGCTATAAATTTCGAGAAGATTAATAGAGGGCTTCGTGTTAATACAGCAAAGCATAATTACAAGATGGGTAAGCTTGAGAATAGAACTATAATGAAGGCTCTTGTGGTTAGAGAGGCAAAGAGGTATTTTTCTTCGGGAGTCTATGTTACAAATACTATAATAGGACCTGTTATGGCGGTAATATTTGCAGTCAGTCTGTTCTTTGTGGATATGAATGAGACGTTAGGGGGATTACCAATTAACATAGATTTGAATGGTATTATCCCAGTGTTATTCGCGGGAATATTGGGGATGAATTCACCCATAGCAACATCAGTGTCTATGGAGGGTAAGGAGTTTTGGATTATAAGGACCCTACCTGTGCCTTGGAAAGATGTTCTTAAAAGTAAACTTTTATTCAGTATAATGTTACTTTTGCCATTTTATGTAGTGGGGGAAGTGGTTATGGTAATCGCTTTAAAACCATCCATTGAAAAGCTTGTGTGGATGATAATATTGCCTGCAACTATAATAATATGTATCTTGGTGGTAGGTCTTGCAGTTAATCTTAAGTTCCCTAAGTTAAAGTGGGATAGCGAGGTTGAGGTGGTAAAGCAAAGCGCGTCAGCAATGATAGGCGGATTAGGAGGAGTGTTGATAGCACTTGTAGCTGTTATTCCTCTTGCCTTGGTTCCGGAAAACTATTATGGGTTAGTTGCCTGTATGGTTTGCATCATTGTATTAACTATCGCTATTATTACAAATCATATGAATAACAAGATTGATTTAAAAATGTTGGATTAAACAAATTATTGAGAGAAGTATGAAAAATTTGTTGATGATAATTTGAATTTGATATATCATACCAAGTGGACTGTTTTCAAGAAACTGAGAAAGGAACACTAATATGAAAATCGGAAATATATCAAGGCAAAGTAAAATTGGTTTTTGGAGTACCATAATATTTGGCATAATAGCTCATATTAATATGATGACCAATAAAATATCCTGGCAGGATGATATACAAGAATGGTTTGGCATAGGACATACCTATACATCTGGCCGTTGGATGCTGGGAATTATGCAGAAGCTAGAAGAGACATTTCTTGGCACATCTATGTTTAGTACACCGTTCTTTAATTGTTTGGTTTCTATATTATGTATCGCCATAGTGGTTGGGTTGCTTATAGATTTATTTGAGATAAAGAGTGAGGTGCTTAGTATTATTCTTGGCGGGTTAATGGTGACATTTCCTGTTGTAACTAGTATTTTTGCGTATGTGTATACAGCGCCTGCTTACATGATAGGTCTGTTAATGGGAGTAGTAGGTGCGTATTTAATGTGCAAATATGACAAATGGTACATATATGTGGTTGCATTGATGCTATGTAGTTGTTGTGTTGGTACATATCAAGCATTTATTCCTGTAATAATAAGTATTTTTCTTATCTATATGATCAAGAGTAATATGCTTAGTTCAGATACCACCAAGTTGGGTATATTAAAGGAAATAGTTTATTATGCCATTACCAGTCTTAGTTTTATGATATGTTATTTTATTATTAATAAGTTATTTTTAATGTACTTTGATGTTAAATTGGCGTCTTATAGAGGGATAAGTAAGATGGGAGTAACCTCTGTAAAGGGGTATATATATAGAATTTTTTTAACATATAAGGAATTTATTAGTCCTGATGAGTCTTCATTAACAAATATGTATCCTGCTGGACTTGGAAATATATATAAGATAGTATTATTGATAATTGGAATAGGCACTATTATTTGTTTGATTAATACATATAAGGCAAATTCCCTGAGAGGATTTTATGTTACAGTATTGGTTGCTGCAATACCACTAACCACAAATTTTATATTTGTTATGTGTGAGACCGAGGTTATACATTCTTTGATGGTATATGGAAAGGCGTTCGTGCTAGTATATCTTGTTTTTATAATAGATTATTTGTGCGTGGAAGCTAACAAGTGGAAAAATCTTGTAAGTAAAATAGGAATATTATTATTGTGCATGATAACAATTTTTTATGTGAAATTTGATAATATGTGTTACATGAAAGCAGAGATTGTGCAAACCCAGACTATACAATATTTTTCAACCATGGTTACTAGAATAAAAAGCGTAGAAGGCTATTCAGATGAATTACCAGTTGCATTTATTAATAAAAAAAATATAGATGATTTGTCAATTACAGAAAATCCTGAGTTCGAGGTGATTAATATTATGCCATATCATAAGGAATCAGATGATTTAATAAATAATTATTCATGGATACCATATATGGAAAATTGGCTAAATTATAGTCCTGAAATATTGGATGAAGAGATTGTAAATGGGTGGGAAGAGATTGAAATAATGCCTGCATATCCAGATGACGGTTCTATTGCTGTAATACATGGAATAGTTGTAATTAAGCTAGGTGAGTGACAATATATAACAAAGAAGTGGATGTGCCATTATGGCATATCCACTTCTTTGTTATACATCCCCATTTAACTTATATGTACTGTTTTCGGCTTTTTTAGCAAGCTCGCTTGCCTCCTGCTCCATAGCTGTTAGATGCTTCTTCATAGTAGGATATGTGGTTACATCCTTGTAGATAAAATATATGGCAGCTATAAACAGGAAGGTTGATATTCCTATGGTAAATGCCATAGATATTCCAAACAGTGGCAATGCCTTAATAAGTGTAGCACCTGTACCTATAAGTGAAACTATGGTTCTAAGATAGGAGAGATGAGTCTGTTCCACTGCCAGCTTGCTGTTGGTAAATGCAAGGTCTGTTCTAATCTTAGATAGCTCAGTTCTCTCTACGGCTAATGCATTCTGGTTGTGGGCATAAGCCTGCTTTGGTTTCATCTTATCAGGAAGCTCTCTTGGTTCTCCTGATGCAATCTCAGCTGTAAATTCTATTCTATCCTTTGTTTTACTTCCCATAGGCCTACCTCCATATAATATATAGAGACTGTTAATTCAGTCTATGCTTTTAATGTGATACCTTTCCTAAGAATTCTCTCATACGCTCATTATCAGAGCCGAATACCTCCTCAGGACTTCCACTTAATGCTACCACACCCTTATCCATAAATACAACCCTATCGGATATATTTTTGGCGAAATTCATCTCATGGGTAACTATAACCATAGTCATATGCTGTTCTGCCAACGACTTAATAACCTTAAGTACCTCGCCTGTAAGCTCTGGATCCAAAGCTGAGGTTGGTTCATCGAAGAACAAAACATTTGGCTTTAGGGCAAGTGCTCTTGCGATGGCAACTCTTTGCTGCTGACCACCGGAAAGCTGTGAAGGATAAGCGTCTGCTTTATCCTCTAAGCCCATCTTTCTAAGAAGCTCCATAGCCTCTGCCTCAACTTCAGTCTTATCTCTTTTTTGAACTGAGATAGGAGCGTCAGTAATATTTTTCAAAACAGTGTAATGTGGGAATAGATTAAAGTTCTGGAATACCAGACCGAAATTCTTCTTAATCTCCTTTAGCCTTGCAGGCTTAGCGTATACAGACTTTCCATCCACAACACTGACTGCCTTTTCACCCATATAACTCATATCACCATAATCCATGGTTTCAAGCATAGTAGCGATTCTAAGTAGGGTGGATTTTCCTGAACCGGAAGGACCGATTATGGAAAGCACATCGCCCTCCTGAACGCTGATTGAAATATCATTTAATACCTGAAGGTCACCAAATGATTTCTTGATATTATTCATCTCAAAGTACACCCTTTGCTGGATGCTTGAAGTATTTGCTTCAGAACTCATCTTATGGACCTCCTAACTGTAATAGCTCATTTTCTTCTCTAAGCGACCCATTACAAAGGCCACGATAGCGTTGAAAATGTAGTAGAATACTGCAGAAATTACAAATGGCATCATGCTAGTTTCTGAGGCAGCAATCTGCTTTGCCAAAGTAAACATCTCTATATATGTAATAGAGAATGCAAGGGATGTATCCTTAACCAGTGTAATAACCTCATTGGTTATAGATGGAAGGATAATCTTGATAACCTGAGGGAGAATAATCTTAAAGAAGCTTTGAACCTTGGAATAACCAAGAATCTGACCTGCCTCATACTGTCCCTTTGGAATAGCCTCTATACCTGAACGGTAAATCTCTGCAAAGTATGCAGCGTAATTAATAGAAAATCCAACTATAACTGCAGGAAATCTCCATCCACTTATGGACCATCCGAAAAGATAAAATGGGAAGAAATACCATACCATAAGCTGGAGCATGAGAGGGGTACCTCTAAGTATAGAAATTATAACGCTAATAAAACCACTTATTATTTTGTTCTTTGACATTCTTCCAAATGCTATAAGTAAGCCTAGTGGTAATGAGAATAAAAGTGTTAAAAAGAATATTCCCATAGTATTAAGCATTCCTGAAGAAAGCTGCTGTAGCATAACCTGAAAACTCATATCCTATGTAACTCCTATAATTCTAATAAGCAAAACCATTCGTATTATTAAATCAACTGGAGATATAATCCCCAGTTGATTTATTGTAAATATATATTACTCAAATGAAAGACAAGTCATATCCTCTAAGCCGTACTTTGCAGCAAGCTCGTCGAACTTACCATTCTCCTTAAGTGTCTTAAGTGCAGCTTCAACCTCGTTCTTTAACTCAGTGTTACCCTTCTTAAAGCCGATACCGTACTGCTCAGCGTTAAGGTGCTCATCAAGGATGATGAACTTTCCATCTCCACGGCTCTCAATCTGATACTGTGCTACACCGATATCCATAGCGATAGCATCAACAGCGCCAGCCTCAAGCTCAAGGAATGCAGTGTTGTAATCGCTGAACTCATTTAACTCAGCAAATGTATCTGCTAGTGCCTTCTGACCTTCTTCATCCTGAAGCACTGAAAGGGCAGCAGATGCAGCCTGAACACCAACCTTCTTGCCATTAAGACCTGCAAAATCAGTGATACCTGAATCTACAGCAACAACTATAACCTGGCTGTTATCAACATAAGGACGTGACCACTCGTACTCATCCTCACGTCCATTAATTGTAAAACCATTCCAGATACAATCGATAGAACCAGAATTAAGCTCGTTATCCTTGTTATCCCAAGCGATAGGCTGCTTTACAAGCTCCCATCCATTAATCTTACAAACCTCTTCAGCGAGCTCAAGGTCAAACCCAGTGTACTCACCGTTCTCGTCCATATAGCCATATGGTGGGTACTCAGCGTCAAAGCCTACTGTAAATGTATCCTTCTTCTTCTCGCCACAGCCTGTAAGTGTAGTTGCCATCATAGCTACAGCAACAAGACCTACGCTAAGCTTCTTAACAAATTTCTTGAATTTCATGATTAAAATCTCCTTTATGTAAAATTGTGTTTCTTTAGTAATATGCTAACATACTAAAGCGCTTAAATCCTTTGGTATCGTACCATATTCGACATAGTTAGTCAATTAAAGATAGTTATTAGTAGGCATAAATTGATCAATAAGATAATACACTATATTGATTTCAATTATAAATGTGGAAACCATAACAAACGGCTAAGATTTAGTTAAGAAAAAAGAAAAATCTGTTTGTATATGTCAATTTAATGTGTTAAACTAATAAAGGTTTAAATTATAACAATCATAACAAAAGAAAGGACAAGAGAATTTTATGGAAAAGTTTAATGAAATCCTGACGGCAATAGACGATTTTGTCTGGGGAGTACCTCTTATGGTTCTCATTATGGCTGGTGGTCTTTTGCTTACCATCAGAGTTGGTTTACTTCAGGTTAGAAAGCTTCCGCTGGCGCTTAAGTGGATGGTTAAGAACGAGGAAGGTGGAGAAGGAGAGGTTTCATCCTTCGCAGCCCTTTGTACAGCGCTTTCAGCTACCATAGGAACTGGAAATATCGTAGGTGTTGCTACTGCCATAGTTGCAGGTGGTCCTGGAGCACTTTTCTGGATGGTAGTTGCTGCTTTTCTTGGAATGGCTACAAAATACGCAGAGGGTCTTCTTGCAGTTAAGTATCGTGTGGTTGATGAATCAGGTCACTCATTAGGTGGACCTTTCTATTACATAGAAAAAGGTATGGGAGACAAGTGGAAGTGGCTTGCTAAGATGTTTGCCTTCTTCGGAGTATGTGCCGGACTTCTTGGTATAGGTACATTTACTCAGGTAAATGGAATCTCATCAGCAGTTAAGGGCTTCTTTGATCCAAATGGAGCACATACCATAGATATTCCTGTATTAGGTGAGTACTCTATAGCAGTAGTTGTTGCATCGTTTGTACTTGCAATTGTAGTTGCGCTTGTTCTTATCGGGGGAATTAAGAGAATATCAAGTGTATCACAGATTATTGTACCATTTATGGCTATAATTTATGTTATTGCAGCACTTATCCTTATTATTAGAAATATTACTGAGGTACCTGATGCTATCGTAACAATCGTTAAGGGAGCATTTAACCCACAGGCAGTTGCCGGTGGTGTGGCAGGTACATTTATCATAGCAATGCAAAAGGGTGTTGCCAGAGGTATCTTCTCAAATGAGGCTGGTCTTGGTTCTGCACCTATTGCAGCTGCAGCGGCTCAAACTAAGGAGCCTGTACGTCAGGGCCTTGTATCTATGACAGGAACATTCCTTGATACAATCATTATCTGTTCTATGACAGGTATCTCAATAGTACTTACAGGTGCTAATGAGTATGCCCAGGCCAATGGTCTTGAGGGAGTAGATGTTACTACATATGCATTTAAGCAGGGATTGCCATTCCCAGAACAGGTATCAGCTGCTATCCTTATGCTTTGTCTTGTGTTCTTTGCATTTACCACAATCCTTGGATGGGATTACTATTCAGAGAGATGTCTTGAGTACTTAAATGGTGGAAACAAGAAAGGCATTATGGCATTCAGATGGTTATACATAATCGCAGTATTTATCGGACCATACATGACAGTATCAGCAGTATGGACTATAGCTGATATCTTCAACGGAATGATGGCACTTCCTAACATGATAGCCCTCTTCGCACTTAGTGGAGTAGTCGCTAAGGAAACAAAGAACTTCTTCGCAAGACGTAAAGCAGGCGAAACAGAAGAGTAATGTTTCCATAAGGTAAGGCTATCTACAACATCTGTACAACACAAAAATTTTATATTGATGAATTATAAAGGCATTAATCGTACAAAATATTCTTAAATATTGTATGATTAGTGCCTTTTGAATTATACGTAAGGCAGGCTGCGCCAAAAAGATTATTCCGGCCGCGACAGGGTCCCACTAAGCTGACCGTTTTAAGTGTCAGCGCGGTGGGAACCCTAGGCAGGCCGGCCAATATAGTATATCTGCGCAGCCTGTTGAATATGGTATATGTCATACTTGCAAAAAAGGAGAATGATATGAAAGATAAAATTTTTGGAGTTCTACAGCGTGTGGGAAGATCCTTCATGCTTCCTATAGCCATCCTACCCGTTGCCGGATTACTCTTGGGTATAGGTGGCTCTCTTACCAACCTTACCATGCTAGAAACCTACGGACTGATGGGGATTATGGGACCAGGAACAGCTCTTAACGCAGCATTCCAGGTTATGAGTAAGGCGGGAGACATAGTATTTGCCAACCTTCCTATAATATTCGCTATAGGTGTTGCTATTGGTATGGCAAAGAAGGAAAAGGAGGTTGCAGCTTTAGCTGCTGTAATCGCATTTCTTATAATGCATGCATCCATAAGTGCGCTTATAACTATCAACGGTGGCTCAGACAATCTGCTTGAAGGAGCAGTAACCTCAGTGGTAGGAATCGAGTCACTTCAGATGGGTGTATTCGGTGGTATTATTGTAGGTCTTGGAGTAGCGGCCCTTCACAATAGATTCTATAAGATAGAACTTCCTCAGGTGTTATCCTTCTTCGGAGGAACTAGATTTGTGCCAATAATAAGCGCATTGGTATTTACCTTTGTGGGAATTCTTATGTATTTTATTTGGCCTCCTATACAGGCGGGAATATACGCAGTAGGGGACATTGTTTTACGTTCAGGATACGCTGGAACATGGGTGTACGGACTTATGGAGAGAGCTCTCATCCCATTTGGTCTTCATCATGTGTTCTACCTACCGTTTTGGCAGACGGCAGTAGGTGGAACCCTAGAGGTTGGAGGACAGATAATCGAGGGTGCACAGAACATCTTTTTTGCACAGCTGGCTGATCCTAACACAACCCAGTTTGCAGTATCTGCTACCAGATTTATGTCCGGTAAATTCCCTCTTATGATATTCGGTCTTCCGGGAGCTGCTTACGCCATGTACAGATGCGCCATACCTGAAAATAGAAAGAAGGTAGGTGGACTTCTGCTATCTGCAGCCTTAACCTCTATGCTGACAGGTATAACTGAACCTATTGAGTTTACCTTCCTGTTCGTAGCACCGCTTTTATATGTGATTCACTGTGTATTTGCTGGTCTTGCCTATATGCTTATGCACGTGTTTAACGTAGGTGTTGGTATGACCTTCTCCGGAGGACTTATAGATTTGTTCCTCTTCGGAATACTTCAGGGAAATGATAAGACTAACTGGATATGGGTTGTAATAGTAGGTGTATTCTACTTTATAGTTTACTACCTGTTATTCTCATTCCTGATAAAAAGATTCAATTACAAGACACCGGGAAGAGGTGAGGAAGAGGAGGTTAAGTTATATACCAGAAGTGATGTGGATGCAAGGAAGGCGACAAATGGTAACACAACAGCCATTGATGCATCCGATGGAACCATCAATGCAACAAGCTTAAAACAACAGATGTCAGAAACTGACCGAGTATCAGCCGGAATTTTAATAGGCTTAGGTGGACGAGATAACATCTCTGACATTGATTGTTGCGCTACTAGACTTAGGTGTACAGTGTTTAATCCTGACCTTGTAAATCAGGAGAGATTAAGCGCTACAGGTGCATCAGGAGTGATAAAGAAGGGACAGGGTGTACAGATAATTTACGGTCCGAGAGTATCGGTTATAAAGTCAAATCTTGAGGACTATATGGATAGAAATATCTCAGATGATTTAGATGATATCACAGAGTTAAGTTCGCTAGATAAGAATATGAACCTTCGTGAAGTAGATGATAATAAGCCAGAAGATAAAGATGATAAGATTCACAGGGTAGTGACAATTTCATCTCCAATGAATGGATTGGTGAGAAAAATTGAGGATGCTCCTGATGAGGTGTTCTCACGAAGGATGTTAGGAGATGGAGTAATCATAGAACCAATGGACGGCGTGGTGTATGCTCCTGAGGACGGAACAGTAAGCATGTTATTTGACACAAAACACGCTGTGGGCTTTGAGACAGATTCTGGTATAGAACTTCTTATTCATGTGGGAATTGATACGGTAAATCTTGGCGGTAAAGGCTTTAACCCAGTAGTTAAAGTAGGTCAGCATCTTAAAAAGGGTGAAGTAATAATGAACTTTGACCTAGAACAGATACGCTCCACAGCCAAGGCTATGTCAACACCGATCATATGTACAAGCCTTACCGAAGACCAGAGGATAACTGTTTTAAAATACGGTGATATAAAAGCAGGAGAACCACTGCTGAAGGTTAATTAAAAGAAAGCTTATAAATTAATAAGGGGCTGTGTGCCTATATATTACCTTCCGACCGCGCCAGGGTAATGCGCAGCTGACCGTGTTAGTGTCAGCGAAGCATTATCCCTAGGCAGGTCGGCCGGTAAAGTAAATTGCACACAGCCCTTTATTAAATTCATTTATAAAACTTTAGACAAAAACTCCTTAAGTCTAGGATGCTTTGGATTACTGAAGAACTCTTCAGGTGTGCCACTTTCAAGAATCTTACCCTCGTCTATGAATAAAATCTTGTTAGCCACCTCTCGGGCAAATCCCATCTCATGAGTTACGATAATCATAGTCATGCCTTCTTCAGCCAGAGATTTCATAAGGTCTAAAACCTCACCAACCATCTCAGGGTCAAGAGCACTTGTAGGCTCATCGAAGAGAATAACATCTGGGTTCATGGCAAGAGCACGAACTATTGCAACTCTTTGCTTCTGACCACCAGAAAGGGTAGAAGGATAAACATCTGCCTTATCAGCCAGGCCTATACGCTCTAGAAGCTTTATAGCATTCTCTCTAGCGTTCTTAATAATTTCAGCCTTAGTAGTATTATAGGCAGGGTCATCTTTAAGCTTCTTTCTCTTAGCTTTCTTCATATCCTTAACCTGAACGTGAACAGGAGCAAGCATAATATTTTCTATAACTGTCTTATTATTAAATAGATTAAAATGCTGGAACACCATACCCATCTTACGACGATGAATATTAATATCAACCTTTGTGTCAGCTATGTCTACACCATTGAAGATAATCTGACCACCAGTAGGGTCCTCCATACAATTTAAGCATCTAAGGAAGGTACTTTTGCCTGAGCCGGATGGTCCGATTACACAAATGATATCTCCCTTATTAATCTTCACGTCGATACCATTTAAGACATCAATATCTCCAAATTTTTTAGTAAGATTAATTACGTCTATCACTTTTTCTCAGGCTCCTTTCCATAAGCTTAATACCTAAGCTAATTAATAATACAAGGACAATGTAAATTATTGCCATTACAAGGTAAGGTACCATGAATTCGTAGCTGTTGCTTCCAATATAATTAAAGGCGACATAAAGGTCAGCAGCACCTACAAAGCTTACAACTGAGGTCTCCTTGATAAGGGCGATGAACTCATTACCTAAGGTAGGAAGAATATTCTTAACTGCCTGAGGGATTACTATCTTCATCATAGTTGTCCCGAAGCTTAAGCCTACTGCACGTCCAGCCTCCATTTGTCCTGAATCTACAGAAAGGATACCGCTTCGCATAATCTCAGAAATGTATGCTCCTGAATTAAGTCCGAATACCCAGATAGCAACCTGTACACCGGTCATGTGTAGTCCCATAAGTGGAAGCGCAACATAGTAAAACACCAAAAGCTGAACTACTATAGGGGTACCTCTAAATAAGCCTACATAGAAGCTACAGATACCATTTAGTATTCTAGGTAACACCTTGTATTTTGGGATAACTCTTATGGTTGCGATGATAGTGCCTATTATGATACCGATAACAAGTCCAAGAACAGCTATAATTATAGTGTTTTTAAGACCCTCTAGCACCTTTACATAACCATTTTGCTCTATGAAAATTTCTAAGAACCTGTTTAGCTTTTGTTCGAAATTACCCATATATACCTCTACTGCATTTCATTAATAGATTCTGTAATACACTTAGCTGGAGCTGAGTCAATAATTACATAGTCGATGTTCTTATTTAATAAATCCTGAACTGCCAATGCGCCGTTTTTGTATCCAACAGTCTCGCACTTAAAACCAGCGAAGCCCCAATCAGCATCACCCTCACAGTAGAACTGACCAGTAGTACCAGTCTGAACACCTATCTTAGTTGATGAGTCCTTAGCATTTAAGATTGCCTCAACATCCTCTACAGTCTTACAAGCATCAAACTCAGTGTCAGTTGAATTAACAATAAGCTTCTGTGAAGCACTGTAGTATGAGTCTGTAAATGTTACGTATTCCTCACGCTCTGGCTTAACAGTAAGACCAGCCATAGCTATATCGCACTTGTGCTGTCCAACTGATAGACAAACTGCATCGAAATCCATATTCTGGATAACAAGTTCAACACCAAGATACTCAGCGAACTTAGCAGCAATTTCCATATCAATTCCGTAGTAATCCTCGCCTTGCATATACTCGAATGGCTCGAACGCAGCATTAGTAGCAACTACAAGCTGATCCTTGCTCTCGTCATACTTAGCAGACTTAACAGCTACAGGAGTTCCATCACCGAAGTAGTTGTTACAAATCTCATCAAATGTTCCGTTAGACTTAATCTCAGCGATAAATGCATTAGCCTTCTCTAAAAGCTCAGGCTGATCCTTATCTACACCAAATGCATACTCCTCGCTAGTAAGGTCAATCTCAATAACCTTTGCTGTGATTGCCTCTGTTTCCTTCTTTTCGCCACAACCTGTAAGACAAGTTAATGCCATAACAAGTGTAAGCATCATTACTAATAGCTTCTTCATTTTTAATAATCCTCCTAAATGTTTTCTATAAATAAGCGTCATTTGCATAATATACCACGAAAGTGAGTAAAATGCAATGAAATCCTTTATTTTCAAGGGCTTTTGCAGAGGGAATATGCATATTTATACTTTGATAATAAGAAACATAAACAAATGTTGAGAATATAGTTTGAAATAATACTTTATTAATTAAAATGGTCTGTGTTAAAATGTGGTGTATTGAATAAAGTCGAAATATGGAGGGGAAGTATGTTAAGATTTTATTTTGTGATTTTAGTATCTGTTCCATATATTATACTTTTGTATGCTAAGGCATCATATATGGATAAGTATAATGATAGATTTACAGAGGAAGAGAGATATGATTTTGCCAAGCTAATAGTTGACAAGATAATGAAGCATTCTTTTATAGAGACAGAGGTTTATGGTAAGGAGAATCTTCCTGCTCAAGGAGGATATGTAATGTATTCCAACCATCAGGGAAAGTACGATATGGTAGGAATCATGTACGGACACGAGAAGCCATGTACTGTAGTTATGGATGAGGTTAGGTCTAATCTTCCAGTTATGAAGCCATTTTTAGCAGTTGTACAAGGTAGCACCTTAGATAGAAGCGATATGAGAAGCCAAGCTAAGACCATTAAAAAGCTTATTGAAGAAGTAAATGAGGGTAGAAGATACGTTATCTTCCCTGAAGGTGGATATGATCATAATGGTAATAATCTTCAGGAATTTAAGTCAGGAAGCTTTAAGATTTCTATGAGAACTAAGACGCCTATAGTGCCTGTGGCACTGGTGGATTCCTATGTGCCTTATTCCTATAATTCTCTTAGAAAAGTTATAACCCAGGTTCATTATCTAGAGCCTATAGAGTATGAGGAGTATAAGGATATGAAAACTGAGGAGATAGCCCTTATGGTCAGAGATAGAATAGAGGCCAAGGTGAAGGAACAGCTTAGTATTAAGAAGAGACGTCATTTCTATGATAAGAGAATACGTCAGGCGGCTTAAAATAGTTTACATAATGTTAAATGTAGTGGTAAGTTACACAATGTGACTTACCACTTTTTTATACTAGGAATAATTTGATAAATATTGTATAATAATATAGTTAATGTAAAAAAGACTCAAAACATTAGGAGGAAAATTATGATATGAAGAAATTAGGCGTTTTAGGACTTTCAATTATAATGGTAATGGGACTGGCTGCCTGTGGCAAGGACAAGACTTCGGATAAGGACCAAACAACGGTTGCAACTACCGAAGCTACTACAGAGGCTGCAGTGGAGATTACAGACTCATTGGAGATATTTAATACAGTTTGGGCAACCTATGGAGAGGATGAGAAATTCTCCATAGCAGGAGGAGATTATAATAATTCAGTTATGGACGCTCCTGGTAAATTCAATGTTACAGACGTAGAAAGCTTAGATGCTATGTTGGGCGTTCCAGCAACTGCTGCAGCTTATATAGATGATGCGGCATCTGTGATGCATATGATGAATGCTAATACATTTACTGCAGGAGCATATCGTGTAACAGATTCTGCTAATCAGCAGGCATTTTGTGATAGCCTAAAGGACAATATTATGAACAGACAGTGGATGTGTGGATTCCCAGACACACTTATTATAGTTTCTATAGGTGAGAATTATGTGGTATCAGCTTTTGGCAATGGGGAGATTATAGAAACCTTTAAGACTAAGGTTACCGCTGAGTATCCTATGGCTACAGTGGTATATGAGGAAAGTTTAGCGCAATAGGATTTCAATTAAAGTTATGTAAACTAATAATAGGAGCATATTATGGTATTTTCCAGTATGACATTTTTATATTATTTTCTTCCGGTGGTGCTACTTACGTATTTTGTGGCACCTAAGAAGGCGAAGAATGGAGTGTTGCTTTTAGCCAGTCTGTTCTTCTATGCCTGGGGAGAGCCTAAATATCTTATACTTATTGTGGGAACCATACTTATAGGATATGTTAGCGCACTAATAATTGAGAAGAACAAAGATAAGATGTCAGGCAGGATAGCACTATATGTTGCTCTTTTTTGTTGCCTTGGTTTTCTTATAGTATTTAAGTATACAAGCTTTCTTCCTCTACCTATAGGAATTAGCTTCTATACCTTTCAGCTTATAAGCTATGTAGTGGATGTACACAGAGGTAAGGTTAAGGCACAGAAGAATCTAATTAATCTATTCACCTATGTGGTTATGTTCCCACAGCTTATAGCAGGACCAATAGTTAGGTATGAGAATGTGGAAAAGGAGCTTAACCACAGAACTCATAGCATACCTATGATTAGAGAGGGAATATCAAGATTCGTTATAGGTTTGGGTAAAAAGGTGCTTATAGCCAACCAGTTAGGAGAACTAGCGGATGTGTATTACAAGGTGGAGGAAAACTCTGTAGTATTCGCCTGGGTATGGGCTATAGCTTCTGCATTGCAGATATACTATGATTTCTCAGGCTACAGTGATATGGCTATAGGTCTTGGAAGGATACTTGGTTTTAGATTCCCAGAGAACTTTGATTATCCATACATTTCTAAGAGTATAACTGAATTTTGGAGACGCTGGCATATGACTCTTGGAGGTTGGTTTAGAGACTATGTATATATACCTATGGGAGGTAGCAGAGTAGGTACAGGCAGATTAGTGATTAATCTTCTGGTTGTTTGGACTCTTACAGGCATGTGGCACGGAGCCTCATGGAACTTTGCCATATGGGGACTATATTTTGGCATACTTCTTATTATAGAGAAGCTATATATGCTTAGATATATTCAGAATGCAAAGGGAATAAATCATATATATGTAATATTCGCAACAGTGATAAGCTTTGTAATATTCAGTAGCGATACCTTAAGGGATATAGGTGTAAATCTATCTAATATGTTTGGTCTTACAAGACTTAAAGGCATAACCGAGGAAACCTTGTACTATACAGTAAGCTATGGCTTTACATTGTTTGTGTCTATAATAGGAGCTACACCTTTGGTTAAGATGCTTGGAACTAAAGCTATGAAGGCTGCTGAGAGATACAAGCTTGATTCGGTAATGGAATCAGTGGTATTAGCACTGATACTCATATTATGTACAGCACATTTGGTGGATGGGTCCTTTAATCCCTTCCTGTATTTTAGATTCTAAGGAGGTATGGGAATGGAAGAAGGAAGAAAGACTAAGGGAATATTAACAGTTATAATCATAGGAGTTATGTTCTACGGCTATGCCATCCTGTGCTATATAAAGCCGGCTCAGGATATATCAGAGGCAGAAAGAAGACCTTTAGCTCAAAGACCTGCCATAAGCGTAGAAAGGTTGTTAAGTGGTGAATATATGGATGAATTTGAGGAATATGCCGTGGATCAAGCGCCATATAGGCAGCAACTTAGAAGCACAAAGGTAATGTATCAGTCTATTGCTATGCGTAAGCTTGATAATAATGGAATGTACTTTAGTAATGGATATATTTCTAAGTTGGATTATCCATTGAATGAGAGCTCAGTGGACTATGCTACAGAAAAATTCAGATATATTTATGATAATTATTTGGTGGATACAGATGTAACCATATACATGTCCATAATTCCAGATAAGAATTACTATAATGAAAAGCTATTTTATCCATCATATGACTACAATGAATTGGTTGTAAAAATGTGTGAAAGCATGGAATATGCTGATTATATTGATGTGTTTAATCAGTTGGAGTTGGAGGATTATTATGAGACGGATACACATTTTAGACAGGAAAAAATAGTTGATATGGCTGTGTACATGGGTGAAGAAATGAATGTAACCTTAGACACAGAATACGATGAAATTAAGGTGTCAGATGATTTTAAGGGTGTATACTACAGGCAACTGGGAATGCCAATGAAGGGTGAAGAGTTGTATTGTCTTACGAACTCAACATTAGAGCTATGCAAAGTATATGATCACGAGAATGGAAAGTCTATATCTATGTATGACTTGAATGCTTTAGAGGGAGCTGATCCTTATGAGATGTATCTTCATGGATCATTGTCTTTGATTACTATTGAAAATCCAGTGGCGACCACTGCAAAGGAGCTTATAGTGTTTAGAGATTCCTTTGGTAGTAGCATAGCACCTTTGCTTGCTACAGGTTATTCCAAGGTGACTTTGGTTGACATAAGATATCTGCCAAGTAATAGGATTGGACAGTTTGTGGATTTTGACAATCAGGATGTTCTGTTTTTATATAGCTCATCTGTTCTTAACAATAGTGAAACATTGAAATAAATTAGAAAAATGTTAATTTCGTATCTTTAATGTAGAAACAAGTGAGGATAATTATGAAAAACTTTAAAGCTGTAGTATTTGATATGGATGGAGTAATATTTGACTCTGAGAAAAGGGTGGTTGAGTGCTGGCAGGTTATAGCTGATAAGTACCAAATTCCAGATATAGAAGCGGCCTGTAGAGAATGCTTTGGCTGTAATCAAACGGTAGCCAAGGAGCGTTTTTTAAAGCGCTATGGGGAGGATTTTCCCTATGTGGAGTATAAGAAGGAAATGTCTGATTTATTTCACGATAGGTATGATAATGGTAACCTACCTATGTTACCAGGAGTGGTGGAGATTTTAGAATTTCTTAAAAACAATGGGAAAAAGATTGCCTTAGCCTCCTCCACTAGAAGAGTGTCTGTTGAAAATGGTCTTACTTGGGCAGGGATTATACATTATTTTGATGCTATTATCTGTGGTGATATGGTAAGTCGTAGTAAGCCGGAACCAGATATATTTTTAAAGGCTTGTCAGGAGCTTAAGGTTAATCCAGAGGAGGCCTATGCTATAGAGGATTCTTATAATGGAATTAGAGCGGCAAAAAGAGGTGGTTTAATGCCTATTATGGTGCCGGATATGATGGAGCCGGATGAGGAAATGGAAAGACTTTGTGTGACAATTGAAGAATCATTATTAAAAGTAATAGAATATTTGAATTAGAATTGTGGAAAACCTTTGCTTTACAAGGTAATGCAGACTACTTTTTATTGACACAAATATTAGGCAAAGGTATAATTTACGTAGACATTAATTGACATAATGTTGTGATAAGGTGGGGATTTCGTGGCTATGAACGGTAAAAGGTTAAGCAATATTAAACATATTGATTTTGTTCTCCTCGATTTAATCTGTATTGAGGTTTCTTTTTTTGTTGCATACTATATCAGATTAGGTGATATAAGATACATCCCTGATGATTACATATTAATGAATATAATAGTACTGCTTACACATATTTCTGTGGTTTTCTTCATGGAAGTTTATTCGGGTATACTTCATAGAGGTTATTTTATGGAGGCCAAGGTAGTATTTCTACAGAATCTAGCTTTAGCTGCTATAATATTTGCTATATTATTCTTGGTTAAGCAGGGAGCTACCTATTCTCGAATCATGTTTGTACTTTTCTTTGTTATAAATACGATTTTGATTTATCTAATTAGAACCATTAGGAAAAACATACTTTTGAAAAGTAATGTAAGCATAAGCAGAAAGAGTAAAATGCTGGTGGTGGCTTATGAAAATGAGGTGGCTCAGGTTATAAAGGAACTGAAGCAGTACCAATATACAGGATATTCAATCGTAGGAGCAGTTGTGTTAGACAGCGACAAAGAAGATTTAGAAATTGACGGTGTAAAAATAGTAGCTAATGCTGATGAAATAATAGAATACGTTAGGACCAATGTAGTGGATGAGGTATTCTTAAAATGTATGGATCAGGCAGACAAATACGCTGATAGATTGATTGCTATGGGAGTCAAGGTTCATATTAGTGTAGAAAGCTATATGAATCGAATGCCTAATGCTGTGATAGATACTGTTAGCAATTATACAGTAATATCATCTAGTATTAACAGTCCATCCTTTAGACAAACGGTTATAAAAAGGTTTATGGACATAGTTGGAGCAATACTTGGATTGATAATTACAGCTATACTATTTGTGATATTTGCACCAATTATATACATACAATCACCGGGACCAGTGTTCTTTTCTCAAAATAGAGTAGGTAAGAATGGTAGAATATTTAGGATATACAAATTCAGGTCTATGTATGTTGATGCGGAGGAACGCAAGAAAGAGCTTATGGCGCAGAATAAGATGTCAGGCCATATGTTTAAGATGGACAACGATCCTCGAATAACACCTATAGGTCATTTTATTAGAAGAACAAGTATAGATGAGTTTCCACAATTTTGGAATGTGCTTAAGGGCGATATGAGCTTAGTAGGTACAAGACCACCAACAGTGGATGAGTACGAGAAGTACGAGCTCCATCATAATAGTAGACTAGCCATTAAGCCAGGCATTACCGGTATGTGGCAAACCTCAGGAAGAAGTAATATAACTGATTTTGAGGAAGTGGTTAGGCTAGATAACGAGTACATAAAGAATTTCAGCTTAGGTTTGGATGTAAAGCTATTGTGGAAGACTGTCTGGATTGTGTTGGGAAGAAAAGGATCTGTGTAAGATAGATTGACTACTTGGGAGATGAATTATGAATTATATTATATTTGGAGGTTCTGGTTTTATAGGAACCCACCTCATTCATATGCTGAAAAAAACTAAACCAGATGCCAACATATATGATTTGGATATTGTTATGCCTGGAGAAGAGGGTGTTGTGCCTGGGATAGTGGAGAAGAATGATGGAGTAAATTATATTCGTTGTGATGTCCGAAGTCAGATACAACTAGATATAAAAACAACGCCAGAAGATGTAGTGTTTAATCTGGCTGCAGTACATAGAACTCCTGGACATGAGGATAAGGAGTATTTTGAGACAAATATTCGTGGCGCTGAAAATGTTACAAGATGGTGTGAGAAAAAGTCTATTAAGAAGATGATTTTTACTTCCTCAATAGCACCATATGGTGCCTCCGAGGAACTGAAGACAGAGGATACCTTGCCTACACCCAATACACCATATGGCATATCAAAATTAGTGGCTGAGAAGATTCACGAAAGCTGGGCTGCTAAGAATAGTGGTCAATTAATAATTGTTCGACCAGGTATAGTATATGGTAAGGGTGAACATGGGAATATGACACGCCTTTATTCAGGAATCAAGAAGAGATATTTCTTCTATACAAGGAAGGATACCATAAAGGCATGTATATATGTTAAGGAGCTGGTTAGCTTTTTAATGTGGGCATTAGAACAGGAAAAGACTGGTATATGGAATTGTACTTTTGAACCAGCATATACTATTTTGCAGATTTGTGAGGCTATGAAGAAGGCTACTAATATGAAGAGATTTATTCCTTCTATGCCAGGTAAGCTTTTGGTGGGAATAGCTACTGTGGTAGGTCCCTTAGGGGGCAAGCTAGTTGGTATACATCCAGCTAGAGTTAAGAAGCTAATGATAAGTACTAACATATGTGGTAAAAAGCTAAAGGACAGTGGGTATGAATTTCATTGGAACCTAGAAGAGAGCTTTAGGGATTGGTTTTCTGACTGTGAGAGAAAGTGTTTGAAGTAGCAGATAATGTTAGATGTATAAAGCTTTAGATGGAGATATAAAGATATGAAAATCAAAATAATTATAGCTACTCATAAGAAATATTGGATGCCGGAGGATTCCGTATATTTACCTGTACATGTAGGTGCAGAAGGAAAGTATCGGGAAGATGGCTCTGCATTGGATTTGGGATATGTAAAGGATAATACAGGGGAGAATATTAGTGATAAAAATGCTAATTATTGCGAACTAACTGGTTTGTACTGGGCATGGAAAAATCTTGATGCAGAATACATAGGCTTAGCTCATTATAGAAGACATTTTTGTGCTAAGAGTGTTAAGGGTAATAAACAAGATTGTGTTTTGACGTATAATCAGGCCAAAGAACTACTTGGAGAATCAGATATACTGCTTCCCAAGAAGAGAAATTATTTTATAGAGACCAACTATAGTCAATATGCACATGCACATCATGCCATAGATTTAGATACAACTAGAGAAATAATTAAGGAGAAATGTCCAGAGTATTTAAAAGCCTTTGATAAAAGCATGAAGAAAACCACAGGTCATAGATTCAACATGTTTATCATGAGTAAGACCAAGCTGGATGAGTATTGCAAATGGCTTTTTGATATTTTGTTTGAGCTTGAAAAAAGGCTGGATATATCAGAATATAGCGCAAATGATTCAAGAGTATTTGGCTTTGTAAGTGAAAGATTGTTAGATGTGTGGCTTGATACAAAGGGATATGGATATAAGGATATTCCTTATGTGTTTATGGAGAAGCAAAATTGGATTATTAAAGGAACTAATTTCCTGAAGAGAAAATTGGGTTTAAAGGGGTAAGGTATGTACGATTATTTAGTTGTAGGAGCAGGCTTGTACGGAGCAGTGTTTGCACAGCAGGCTAAAGCACGTGGGAAAAGTGTATTAGTTCTAGACCGTAGAAATCATATAGCTGGAAATGTTTATACAAGGAAAGAGGAGGGCATTAATGTTCATCAATATGGTGCACATATCTTTCACACAAACAACAAGAAGGTTTGGAACTATGTAAATAAATTTATAGAGTTTAACAGATTTACAAATTCTCCTGTTGCAAATTACAAGGGAGAATTGTATTCCTTACCATTTAATATGTATACATTTAACAAAATGTGGGGAGTTGTAACTCCTGAAGAGGCAAGGGCTAAGATAGATGAGCAAAGAGGAGAGATAGTAGGAGAACCACAAAACCTAGAGGAGCAGGCTATTTCCCTGGTTGGACGAGATATCTATGAGAAGCTGGTAAAGGGATACACTGAGAAGCAATGGGGGAGAGAATGTAAGGAGCTTCCAGCATTTATAATTAAGAGATTGCCGGTACGAATGACCTTTGATAACAATTATTTCAATGCTTTGTATCAGGGAATTCCTATAGGTGGATATACAAAGCTTGTAGAGGCTATGTTAGAAGGCATAGAGGTTAAGCTTAATGTGGACTATCTTAAGGATAAAGAAACTTGGGATACTATGGCTAAAAGAGTAGTTTATACAGGAGCTATAGATGAGTATTTTGGTTTTTCATTGGGTAATTTAGAGTATAGATCAGTAAGCTTTGAAAATGAGGTGCTTAACATACCTAATTTCCAAGGAAATGCAGCTGTGAATTATACCGACAGTGAGACTCCATGGACAAGAATTATCGAGCACAAATGGTTTGAGTTTGGTAAGGATGAAGAAGGTAACGATATTCCAAAAACCATAATAAGTAGGGAGTATTCCTCTGAGTGGAAGCCTGGTGATGAGCCTTATTATCCTGTAAATGACGACAAGAATAGTAAACTCTATGATGCATACAAAGAATTGGCAGATAGAGAGGAAAAGGTAATATTTGGTGGCAGACTGGGTCAATATAAATATTATGATATGGATCAGGTAATCGAGGTAGCTTTAGAAAAAGCCCAAGAGGAATTTGGAGAGATATAACATGGCTAAAATTTTCAACAAAAAATTAAAGAGAGCTATAGACTCACATAGTGTTATATCCTTTGATGTATTTGATACATTGATAAAGAGGAATTGTCTAGAGCCTAAGGATATATTTTTAATTGTTGAAAATGAATACAATAAAATTCACGAAGAGAAAATAGCTGATTTTCAAACTAAAAGAATAAAGGCAGAGGAAAAGGCAAGGCTGGTACATAGTAATTCTCAGGATGTGACTTTAGAGCAAATATATGAGCAACTTGAACTTGATGAGGAAATATCCTTCGAACTAAAAAATATAGAAGTAAAAACAGAGTTAGACTTTTGTGTGATAAACAAGAACATAAAAGAGGTATATGAATATTGTGTAAAGGCTGGCAAAACTGTGATTTGTGTATCAGATATGTATTTGGAAGAGTCAGTCATCAAGCAAATTTTATTCAATGCAGGATACAATTATATAGATAAGCTATACGTATCCTCAGAACTGAATAAGACAAAGTATACAGGCAGCTTATATGATTATGTAGTAAAGGATTTGAATATAAAAAAGAATGATTTACTTCATATAGGTGATAGTAAACGTGCAGACTATCTTATGCCTAAGCTAAAAATGATATCCTCATACAAAATCAAGAGGACAGTTAATAATTGTAAATATATAAAACCAGGTGTTAATGATAGCATAGATGCCAACATATTATACTCATTTATTAATAATAGTGTGGATGGTTCTGAGGATGATTATTACAGACTGGGATATGAATTATTGGGGCCATTGGTAGTGGCATTTTGCAAATGGTTATATGAGAATGTAAAATGTCAGCCTAATTGTAAATTGTTCTTCTGTGCTAGAGATATGCAATTTACTCAGAAGGTATTTAATCAGCTTTTTAAGGACCAGATTGCGAATGAGTACTTATATATTTCAAGGACAAGCGTAGGAAAGCCTATGCTGTATAAAAACAATACCTTCGACTACTTTATGAGTACCCTTACTCCTAAAAACTTACTAATTTCTGAGATGTTAGAAAACAAAGGAATTAACATCTCCAATTTAGATGAATTACTAGAGAAATATGGAATAAATCCTAAGCAGGAATATAATAATAGCACTCTTAAAAATGAAGCCTTTAATAGGTTTTATAATGAGTATGTGTCAAAATATATTGAAGAGAATTTCAAGACAGAGTATGAGAATTTCTTAAAGTATATGGATTCCATAGGCTTTGTTCCAGGAGAAGCCGTTGTGGTGGATTTGGGATGGAATGGAACTATACAGTATTGTCTTCAGAAAATCTATAATAAAGCTGTAAAGGGCTATTATTTAGGTGTTGAAACAGGATTATATAATAATATGCAAGATAGTATGTCTGGTTATCTCTTTGATGGCAATAGGAATCAAGAAATTTCAAAAAAAGTATATTCTTTCAAATCCTTGTTTGAAGTATTTTTTTCAGCTACACATGGAACTACCCTTGGATACTCTGCTGACCAAACAAATCCAGTGATATTGGGAGAATATGAGAATTTGAATTCTAATATAATTGACACAATACAAAAGGGCACAAAGGATTTTGCAGATGGATTTAAATTATATGAGAAGCTTTATGATGAGATAGATATACAGTCTATTCTAGAAGGATTAATTAATCTGGGAACTAGACCAACCTATGAACAGGCTTGCGATTTTGGGGATCTTAATTTTGATAATTTAACTAAGGGTAAATTCGCAGCACCTAGGAAACTAAGGTTTTATTTGTTTCACCCCCAAATGCTTAAGAAAGATATGTTTGCTAGTGAATGGAAGATTGGGTTTATGAAGAGATTGCTAAAAATCAAATTGCCGTATTATAGTATATATACATGTTTAAAAAGGTGAAGTGTGTAATGAAAAATATTTTGATTGTGGGTATGTCGTCTGTATTAGGAGGCGTAGAGACATATATATATAATTTAATTAAATATATTGATAAGGATGGTCTATCCTTTGATTTCCTAGTTGTGGGAGAAAAGTCGGTTTTTGAAGATGAAATCAACGCAATGTTTGATGATGGGAGAAATCATTTCATCTATGTTCAAAATATGAAAAAACATTATTTTAGTACTAACAAAAAACTTAAGGAAATGTTTAACAGCCGTAGATATGATTTGATATATATAAATACTGTTACAGCAGCAAGAACAATTTATTGTAAATATGGTATAGAGAAACAGAATATTCCATTGATTGTACATAGTCATTCCAGCCAGGGTAATTTTTTTAGAAATATAAACAATAATTTATATAAAAGGTACGTTAATAAGCATAGTTGCTTCAAACTGGCATGTTCTGATTTGGCGGGGGAAAAAGTGTTTGGCAAAAACAAAGAGGAGATTGTGATAGTTCCCAATGGTATAGATGCTTCTCGTTTTAGTTATTCTTCATTATGGAGAGAGGAAATTAGAAAAGAGCACGGTATAAGTGATAATAAAATTGTAATAGGTCATGTGGGAAGATTTTCCGCAGAAAAGAATCAACAGTTTTTTATAGAGCTGTGCAAAAAATTAAATGATGATTATGTTTTTATGTGTATAGGTGATGGTGACACAAAAGAAAATGTAATTAAAATGATTAATGATAATAATCTATCAAATAGATTTATAATACTGCCGGTAAAATCTGATATAGAGAGATATTATTCAGCTATGGATATTTTTGCTATGCCATCTTTGTTTGAGGGTTTACCTATAGTCGCTGTGGAGGCGCAGGCATCAGGATTACCTATTATATTATCATCAACTGTTTCAGAACAAACTGCATTAAGTGATAGATGTGAATTTGTATCTATTGATAGTTTAGATGATTGGATTCAAGCAATACAAGTAAAAGATATTTCAAGATATGAAGGAAAGAAAGTAATAATTGATAATAAGTTTGAAGTTAATGAAACTGCTGAAATGGTGAGAAAAATATTTGATGAAGCAATGTTATAGATTATACAAGCTAGAATGGAAGAAATAAGTAAGTATAATCATATTTTATAATTCTGTAATTTTGTATCAGGGAGAGTATGGATATGGTTGCTAATCAAAAGCATGCCTATTTAATTATGGCTCATAATAATTTTGAACAATTAAAAATATTGATTGGTTTGTTAGAGGATTAAGTAGAGAGGTAGTTATGTCAAATAATAATAAATTGGTTTCTGTATTGATACCATCATACAATCATGAGAAATATGTAGGTGATTGCTTGGAGAGTGTATTAGCACAGACATATTCTAACATAGAGGTTATAATATGTGATGATAAATCTAAGGATAATACATACGAAGTAATTGAAAGATATAGACAGAGATTGGAAGAAAAGTTTAGCAGAATATGCATTATTGAAAATGATAATAATTTAGGCATAGTTAAAAATTGCAATAAGCTTATATCGTTAGCTAAAGGAGATTATTATAAACTATTAGCTAGTGATGACATGCTCCGTCCGGATGGAATAGAAAAATTAGTGTTTTTTTTGGAAAGTCACAAAGAGCATAATATGGTTTATAGTTATGGTGATAGAATAGGTGAGAATATTACGTTTAAAGATGTTGTTGGAAATTCAATAAATAATCCGATTAAGTATAGTTCTGTATCGGGAAAATCAATAACAAGCCAACTGATGGCTGAAAATTTTATTTTGGCTCCTTCAGTGTTGATACCCAAAGGAACTGTTGAAAGATGGGGCGTTTTTTCTGAGGAATTTATCTTTGAGGATTGGGAATATTGGTTGAGGGTTTCTGTTGATGGAAGTATAGGTTATTTAGATGAATCTACAACATATTATAGAGATTTAGAAACGTCAGCTTCAAGATTTATAAAAAAAGATAGAGATAGATATGAAAAATTTATTGACAATGAGCTGAAGCTGCTGGATAGGTATAAGGAATATATTACATATGAAAGCAAATATAAATTCTTGAAAAATAAGCTTCGACAGGCATGTTCGGTTGAGGATATTAAATACATAGGCAAAATTCGTAATATTATGATGGAAGAGGATATAAAAGTTTCTATTAAAGATAGGTTATTAATATTACTAGCCAAGCTGAGAATATATGATAAAGTTAAAAGAGTTTATAGAAAATTCGTGAAAAAATAAACATAAATATACGTAGGAGAGGTATATATGCAAGTTGTAAAATATGTTTTCCAGCCTCATGGTGATGATAGAGGCCAATTAGTTGCACTGGAGGAATTTATAGACATACCATTTGAGATAAAAAGAGTATACTATATTTATGATACTCTTGAGGGTGTTACAAGAGGTTATCATGCTCATAAATCATTAGAGCAAATTATGATATGTATTCATGGCTCATGCAAGGTGCTTTTGGACAATGGAAAAGAAAAGAAAATTGTTCCGTTAGAGAAACCATATGAAGGCTTGTATGTGGCTAATAATATGTGGAGAGAGATGTATGACTTTTCTCCTGATGCGGTATTGTTAGTGTTGGCATCAGAAATCTATGATGAGTCCGATTACATAAGAAATTATGACGACTTTTTAAAGATGGTTGCGGAAGGTGAGAAATAATTATTATGAAAATACCATTTGTTAGTTTTAAAGCAATGGAACAGGAATTGAATGCAGATATCAGAAATGCATTTGAACGAGTATTTGAAAATAGTTGGTATATAGGTGGTAAGGAAGATGAGGCTTTCGAGAAAGCATTTGCTGACTATTGTAATGTAAAATACTGTGTAGGTACTGGCAATGGATTAGATGCATTAGTATTACTTTTAAAGGCTTTTGGAATTGGTGAAGGTGATGAGGTAATAGTTCCGTCTAATACTTTTATTGCTACTGCTTTGGCAGTTACATATGTTGGTGCAACACCTGTTTTTGTTGAGCCGTTTCTTGAAACCTTTAATATAAATCCAGAAAAAATTGTGAAAAAAATAACTAGTAAAACAAAGGCTATTATACCTGTTCATCTATATGGACAGCCGTGCGATATGGATACTATTATGGACATAGCAAAAAGTCATAAGCTTTATGTTATAGAAGATTGTGCTCAAGCTCACGGAGCAACATATAAGGGTAAAGTGGTTGGAAGCTTTGGTGATGCAGCTGGCTTTAGCTTTTATCCAGGCAAAAATTTAGGAGCTTTAGGTGATGCGGGAGCCATAGTTACAAATAATGAGGAAATTGCAAATAAAGTAAGAGCTTTAGGTAATTACGGTTCGGATTATAAATACCATCATATTTATAAGGGAAATAATAGTAGGTTGGACGAGCTTCAGGCAGCTTTTCTTTTGGCCAAACTTCCACATATGAATAGGATGAATGAAGAGAGAAGACGTATAGCTGATAGGTATCTAAGTGAGATAAAGAATCCTAATGTTATTCTACCTACGATAATAGATGATGTAGTTCCTGTGTGGCATATTTTCGGAGTACGCTGTGGGGAAAGAGATAGATTGGAAAAATATTTGAATGAACATGGTATAGGAACGAATAAGCATTATCCAATTCCGATGCATTTGCAGGAATGTTATAGGGATTTAGGAATAGAAAAGGGTGAGTTTCCAATTGCGGAAGAAATTAGTAATACAGAGCTAAGTCTGCCTATGTATTATGGTATGAGTGATGATGAGATTGGGTATGTGGTAGAAATTTTAAATTGTTATTAAGTGGAATTAGTGATTAGGATATGGCACATTCAAAAAAAATAATGAAAAACTCCATATATAGTTTAAGTTATAAATTACTTACAATTTTTTTATCATTTTTGATAAGAAAACTTTTTATTGAGTTCATGGGCGTGGAATTATTGGGATTAAATTCCTTATTTGCAGATTTGCTTAGTTTGTTAAATTTGGCAGATATGGGTTTGGGTATGGCTTTGCAGTACAATTTATATAAGCCTCTCGCAGATAAAGACAATAAAAAGATAAGCAGTTTATTAAATGCAGCGAAGAAAATATATAATGCAGTTGGAATATCTATTATATTTGCTGGTTGTATAATGTGTTGCTTTATACAATATTTAATTAAAGATAATCCGTATTCTTTAGATTTCTTGAGAATAGTTTTTCTGATTAATGTGGTTAGTAATGCATCTACTTATTTTTTTGTGCATAAAAGATTATTTATGCAAACTGTAGAAGATATATATCTAACTAACATTGTAGACGGTATTGTATGTATTTTATCCTCTATTGCTAAGTTAGTAGTTATTATTTTCATGAAAAACTATTACGTTTATGTTGGAATTGGTGTAATCCAAACGATCGTGTCTAATGTGATAGTAAATTACATGTGCAATAAAAAATATAGCTATCTGTCTAACTCAAAAAAATATAATAGTGAAGATATGAAGTTATTAATATGTAATTTAAAAGAATTAATACCTAACCGAGTAGGTTTTTTTATTTTTAATAATACTGATAGCACAATTATTTCAGCTATAATGGGATTGACGATGGTTACCTATTATACTAACTATTTCACAATAACATATCAGATATTTTGGATAGCGGTTATTATAGCAAATGTTGTTAAAGTATCTTTTGGCAATGTTATGCAGGAGGATGAGGAAAGTGAACGGCATATATCGCTTCTTGAAAGTTATCAATTTCTTCAGTTTTTATTTTCATCTGTGTGTGGAGTTCTCTTGATTTGCTTGCTGGATGATTTTGTGAGTGTATGGTATGGCAGAGAATTTGTTTTATCTCTTCCTTTTGTTATTATATTAACCTTGGATTTTTTTGTTCATAGTATGTATCAACCGTTGTCTATTATGGTGGAAGTAATAGGAGAGTTTAAGGTGCTAAAAAATCAGCAATTGATTTGTATGGTGTTAAATATTCTTTTGTCGATTGGATTAATTTTTCCTTTTGGATTAATTGGACCAATTATAGGAACTATAGTAGTTGATATTATTACATTTTGTTTTAGAATACATACAGTGATATATACTCATTACAACAAGTATTTCAAAGAATACATCAATAAGATAATAAAGTACATAGTAGTTTTTATTGGTCAATATATTTTGATATATAATTTTTCTAAATGTATTGAAATAGGTAATGAGTATATCAATATATTTATTAAAGCTATTGTTGTGGGAAGCATTACTTTGTTGCTTGATGTTCTATTGTTTTATAAAACAGAAGAATATCAGTATATTAAAGATAGACTAAAACTCTAATTTATTATAACGATACCAATCCATAATGAGTTTGAAGGATGTGTAAGAAATGAAAATTTGGCAAGGGTTTATAGAAGGGTTAAAGAAAATAAAAAGAAATTTAGCTGCTGTAGTAAAGAATGCTAGGGCTAGTTTATACTTAAAAAAGAATAAATTTAAGGTGCCGACAAACGAAATAATTAAGGTCGGATTTTACATTGACTTTCCTCAAGGATGGGACAAACTTTCACCAATATATAAATGTATGAAGGAAAATGAGTTTTTTTTCCCGCAAGTAATAGTTGATAAAAAAACTGGACATGAACAAATAAAAGCGTTAGAACATGTGGATTTTAGTGAGACTGGAGAGGTGATTTTTAATGATGGTCTTCTCAACATAAAAGAATTGGAGTATGATTATTTTTTTTATCAGAGACCATATAACAGTTTTTATCCATCTGAATTAAACGTTAGTAAGGTTGTGAAGTATACAAATATTTGTTATCTGCCGTATGGATATGCGGGTTCAGATGTGTTTAATTCAGGAAATACGAATAGCGAATTTTTTAGATATGTTTACCTGGGTTTTATTGAAATTGGAGAGGAACGTAGAATATTAAATGAAAAATTCAAGGTAAATTGTCAAAAAGGATATCAGTATTTTGAAAACCATGGATATCCAGCGTTTGAGAAATATTTGGATTATAAATCGTCGGGAATTTATTCACATATTTTATGGACTCCACGTTGGGCATTGGGGGAAATTGGTGGGAGCCATTTTCTTGAATACAAGGATGAGTTTTTAAAGCTTAACGAGGTATTTCCCAATGCACAGATTACTTTTAGACCACATCCATTAATGTTTGGGAATTTTATAAGTAAAGGTCTTATGACAAAAAATGAGGTAGAAGAATATAAGAACAAAATGTTATCTAATGGGATAATGCAAAGCAGTAATGATTCTGTTGAGGACGATTTTGATTCTACAGACATTCTTTTGACGGATTATTCTTCTATTATGATACAATATTTCCTTACGGGGAAACCAATAGTATATTGTCCGGCAGAATATGAATTGAATGAAGAATATAAACGTATATTAGATGGTGTTTATGTTGCTAATTCTTGGCAGGATGCGGTTGATATTATGAAAAAATTATTGGATGGCAAAGATATATTGAAGGAAAAGCGAGAAGCGATAATAAAACAATATTTTACGGATGTTAAGGGATCATCAAAAAGAATTGTTACTAGAATTTATGATGATTATATGGAAAGAAAAAATTTATTTAGGAGGTAAGGTATATGGAAATTGGCTATACGGCAGGTGTGTTTGACTTGTTTCATATAGGACACTTAAATTTATTAAAGAATGCAAAGGGAATGTGTGACAATTTGGTTGTAGGTGTTACAACTGATGATTTAGTATTATATAAAGGGAAACGGGCGTTGATTCCTTATGAAGATCGAGCTGAAATAGTTCGTAGCATAAAATATGTGGATGCTGTTGTTCCTCAAAGTGATATGGATAAGCTTACTATGTGTAAGAAAATAGGTGCTTCAATACTTTTTGTTGGAGATGATTGGTATGAAACTGAAAAGTGGGAGAACTATGAGAAAGAATTTGAAGAAGCTGGAATAAAAATCGTGTATTTCCCATATACAAAGGGGGTTTCATCAACATTAATCAATCAAGCGTTAGGGCAGGTAAGAGATGATCCTAAGACGGCGATTAAAAGAGAACATATAAATTTAGTTTCTATGGGGGAATAAAAAATGATAGATAAAGATTTTTGCATGAGTTCTTATTTGGCTTTTAGGTATATTGAAAAAGAAGACGTTGAGTTTTATAAGGGTTTGAAACATTATAATTATATACCTATACCTGACAATAAAAAGATTCTTGTAGAAAATGCAGATCAAATTGGTGAAGAGATAAAATCGTATCTAGAAGAATTTAAAGATAGAAAAAGGGGCATTCTTTTGTCAGGAGGAATGGATTCTGCGATTTGTGCGTCCTATATGAATGGTTGTGATGCATATACATTTAGATTTTTGGGTGGTGATTTCCAAAGTGAAGAGTTGGAGAGAGCTAAGTATTATGCTGACTTCTATAAACTGAATTTGCATTATGTTGATATTGATTGGGATACAGTGGAGAAATATGTTGAACCTGTAATGAGAGCTAAGGGAGCTCCGGTTCATTCTATAGAACCACAAATTCTCCAGGCTGCGTTACAAGCAAAAGATGATGGAATAGAAATTATGGTTGTTGGTGAAAGTAGTGATTTAGTATTCGGAGGGATGGACGGTTTACTTTCAAAGGATTGGACTTTTGATGAATTTATGGATAGATATATTTTCACAAAACCGGAGGATGTTTTAAAAAACGCAGTTGATATGTCATACTTGTTTGAAAGATATCGTAAAGGGGAAATGGTGGATTTCTTGACTTTTATGGATGATGTTTTTTCCGTAGAGTCATCAAGCTCATATATGAATGCTTTTGCTGTTGCTGATATGCCTTACATTGATCCATATGCGAGATTAAAAATGAAAAATGAACTTGATTTAAACAGGATACGTAATGGGGAACCTAAATACTTGATTAGGGAATTAATGGCTAAGAGGTATCCTGACATATCTGTTCCAAATAAAGTGCCTATGCCAAGGCCAGTGGATTATTATTTTGCAGAGTGGCAAGGTCCAGTACGACATGAATTTAAAAATAATCTTGATATGAGTAAGTTTAGTGGAAATCAAAAATGGCAAATGTACTGTTTGGAAAGATTTTTAGATTTGTATGAGCCAGAGATAAGAGGGGTTTGATTTTATGTTATCAAATAGTTGCACTATAGGATTAAATGTAAAGCTGGGAGTTAATGTTTCTATTGGACACAATTGTATTGTTGAAGACAATGTTATCTTGGGAGATGACGTTTTTTTAGATAGTAATACAATTGTTCGTAGCGGAACGGTTATAGGAGATAATTCTTTTATTGGAGCTAATTGTATAATAGGAGAATATCAGATGAATAACTGCAAAAGGAGTAATAGAGGTGATTATTCTTTGAATATTGGAGCAAATGCTCTTATTAGAAGCGGTACAATTATTTATTCTAATTCAAAAATTGGGAACAATTTTCAGACTGGTCACAGAGTTACTATAAGAGAAAAAAATACAATAGGAAATAATGTAAGTATTGGTACATTGTCTGATATACAGGATAATTGTAAAATCGGAAATTATGTACGACTTCATAGCAATGTTTTTTTAGGTCAATTAGCAACGATAGAAGACTATGTTTGGATATTTCCACATGTTATATTTACAAATGATCCAACACCACCATCAAATGAATTGATGGGAGTACATATAAAATCATTTGCTATAATAGCTGCTGGTTCGATTTTATTGCCTGGAATAACAATCGAGGAAGATTCTCTGGTTGGAGCGGGTTCGGTTGTAACAAAGAATGTAGAAAAGTATTCCATAGTTGTTGGAAATCCAGCAAAATATATGGGAGATATTAGGAATGTGAAGAATAAAATAACTGGAGAAAATGCATATCCGTGGAGAGAACATTTTGAACGTGGAATGCCATGGAGTGGCACCGGATATGACAAATGGATAAAAAATCAAGGAGCTGATTGTTAATACAATCAGCTCCTTGATTTTTGTACACATAGATATTAATGATGGAACAATCTAATCCCAGTAAATGCCATTGCCATTCCGTACTTATCACAGCACTCAATAACAGCGTCATCTCTGATAGAACCGCCTGGCTGTGCGATGTACTTAACACCACTCTTTTTAGCTCTCTCAATGTTATCTGAGAATGGGAAGAATGCATCTGAACCAAGAGCAACATCCTCCATCTGATCTAACCAAGCACGCTTCTCCTCAGCAGTGAACACCTCTGGCTTCTCCTTAAATACTCTCTGCCAAGCACCCTCTGCAAGAACATCCATGTACTCATCACCGATGTAGTTATCGATGGCGTTATCTCTGTCTGCACGTCCAATAGTGTCAAGGAATGGAAGGTTAAGAACCTTTGGACACTGACGAAGTAACCAATTGTCTGCCTTCTGACCAGCAAGTCTTGTACAGTGAACTCTTGACTGCTGACCAGCACCGATACCGATTGCCTGTCCACCCTTAGCGTAGCATACTGAGTTTGACTGAGTATACTTAAGAGTGATAAGAGCGATAATAAGGTCAATCTTAGCTGACTCAGGGATATCCTTGTTAGCAGTAACAACATTTGCAAGAAGCTCGTTGTTGATAGGAAGCTCATTTCTTCCCTGCTCGAAGCTAATACCGTATACCTGCTTAGTCTCAAGCTGCTCTGGTACGTAGTTTGGATCTATCTGAATGATATTGTAGTTACCCTTTTTCTTCTGCTTAAGAATCTCAAGTGCTTCTGGCTCATAGCCTGGAGCAATAACACCGTCTGATACCTCTCTCTTAATAATCTTAGCTGTTGATACATCACATACATCTGAAAGAGCGATGAAATCTCCAAATGAAGACATTCTGTCAGCACCTCTTGCTCTAGCGTATGCTGATGCAAGTGGTGATAATTCACCTAAATCATCTACCCAGTAAATCTTTGCAAGAGTCTCATCAAGTGGAAGACCTACAGCAGCACCTGCTGGTGATACGTGCTTAAATGAAGTAGCAGCAGGAAGACCAGTTGCCTCCTTTAACTCCTTAACTAACTGCCAGCCGTTGAATGCATCAAGGAAGTTGATGTATCCTGGCTTGCCTGATAATACCTGGATAGGAAGGTCCTGTCCGTTTGCCATATATATTCTAGATGGCTTCTGATTTGGGTTACAACCATACTTTAATTCTAATTCGTTCATGATTAATATATTCCTTTCTTAAATGATCATTTGCTATACTCGCAGTCTGGCAAGACAAACCTGCAAACTGCCGTTATACCTACTGGTTTTTATTGATTATTCTTGTCTCATACTCACCAGTTGCAATATCAATAAATCTTACGAAGAGAGATACCTTGTTCTCTTCATTTAAGTTTGCCCAAAGCATATTAGTAAATGTATCGATGTCTCCATCAATCTCAACCCACTTTGGCTCACCCTCGAAACTTGGAAGTGGATTTCCATCATGCATATATGTGTGGATGAAATGTCCCTCACCAGCTACAGGGTTTTCATATGCAAATGTGTATCTGTTGCAAGCATCTGGATTACCGTTGTTGCTCTTTAAGATAGACATAGCATAGTTATAAGTACCATTTTCGATGTGCATAACACCTGAGATTCTAGGAGTGTAGTTAGGACCATCTGGCTCAAACTCTCTAACTCTTAAGCTCTGCTCAAATGTAAGCTGCTTATCCATACCATCATAGATAGTATCAGTCTGGTCACCGTTAGTTACGATTGTCTTGTTGCCAAGTACTCTAACAGGAGCGTAGATAATAAGTGATGGGTCAACAAGCTTTGAAGGGTCAAATGCCTGTGTGCGGATTCCCTCTCCGTCCTCTACGAATACTCTGTTACGGCTGTTCTCACTTCTACCCATAATAAAGTAACCAGTTACGGCCTTCTTGCCATCCTTTGACTTACCGATTACGATACCACGTCCTGGGTATGCATTGCTACTTAACTCAGTTGCTAGATTCTTCATCTCCATGGTTTATACCTCATTTCTTTAATTATATTTTAGGGTAAAAAGAAAGCCTACCCCATAGCCAAAGATAGCCACGCTTAAAGCATAGCTTAATCTTGCCCAGGCGGTCGGCTAAAAAATCATAGAAAATATGATTGGTGTACTCCACGTGGTTGATTCCACTTATCCGTCAGTCATACACCTTTTTAAACATAACATTTAAGGGGATATATTTCAAGTCTAAAACGAAAGTTTTCGACAAAAACTAACCATAATTTTTCTATAAAATATAAAGAGCGTATGGTATTATTTCCCTATAAATTATTCTTAGCTGATTCTTAACCATATAGGGTGGTATAATCAATTCGAACATAATTCGACATAGATATAGCTCTTAGCCATGTGCAGAGTTTTAACTAACCGTAATCAAATATGGTGTAAGCATGGTGCTAGGGGAAATGGGGGATATTATGAAATATAATAGTAAATTATGGATGAATCTGAGAAATATTTTAGTCACCATTCTGATTATAGTAGTATGCTTTATTTTATGTATAGCTGTAGAAAAATGGTTGAATACATATGTTCCAATACCGGCTATATTTACCTTGGGAGTATTTTTGATTTCTCTTATTACAAGGGGCTTTATATTCGGTATAGTGGCATCCTCAATTAGTGTATTAGCTCTGAATTATGCATTTACATTTCCTTATTTTAAATTCAACTTTACCATACCAGAGAATTTGGTATCGGCAGTGGTAATGCTTATTGTAACTATGGTGTCCAGTGCACTTATCACTAAGGTTAGAAAGGCGGAGGAGGTCAGGGCGGAGTCCGAGAAGGAAAAGCTTAGAGCTAATCTACTTAGGGCAGTATCTCATGACCTTAGAACTCCACTTACTACTATATATGGCTCAGGTGCAGGTATAGCAGATAACTATGACAGCTTGGATAAAGAAGAGATAGTGGAACTGGCACAAGGAATCAAAGAGGACGCTCAGTGGCTTATTAATATGGTGGAGAACCTGTTATCAGTAACTAAGATTAACGGACAAGGCGTTGCTTTGAAGAAGACACCTATAGTTTTGGAAGAGCTTATTGATACAGTTCTTGTGAAATTCAAATCCCTTAATTCTAATATTAATGTGGAAGTTGACATACCAGAGGATTTTGTGATTATTCCTATGGATCCTGTGCTTATAGGACAGGTATTGATGAATATATTGGAGAATGCTGTACGCCATGGGGAAGATCTTACATACATAAATATTAAGGTTAGAACCTTAGGAGACAGAGCTATATTTGAGATATCTAATGATGGAAGAGAAATTCCTAGGGAAATTATAGATCATGTTTTTACAGGCTATTATGAGAAGAAGAATAAGCCAGTAGATTCTAAGGAAGGTATGGGAATTGGTCTTTCTGTGTGTCATTCCATAATTAAGGCACATGATGGAGATATTACAGTAGAGAATATTAAGCCTAGAGGCTGTTGCTTTAGATTCTGGTTAGGTTTGGAGGCAAATGATAATGAGTGCTAAATATAAGATATTAATTGTAGAGGATGAAAAAAATATTAGGAATTTGGTTAAGACCATTTTGAAGGCTAATGGATATCAGGTGTTTGATGCAACTAATGGTAGCACTGGTATGATAATGTATAATTCTCATTGTCCGGATTTGATTATCTTAGACTTAGGTCTTCCTGATATAGATGGTGTACAGTTTATTAGAGAGATTAGACAGGTGTCACAGACACCTATTATAGTTCTTTCTGCACGACATAAGGAAAGTGATAAGGTAAGTGCCTTAGATCTTGGTGCTAATGATTATGTGACAAAACCCTTTGGTATGGAGGAGCTTCTTGCTAGAGTGCGTGCAACCCTTAGAAATACCTTAATCAAGGAATCTGGTGGTGATTTTAAAGGGGTTAAGTTTACTGTAGATAACCTCACCTTAGACTATGATAAGAGAAGAGTTATGATTGATGGGGGAGAGATTCATCTCACTCAGACAGAGTATAACATAGTTGAATATCTTAGTATTCATTCGGGTAGAGTTCTTACATATGCTGATATAGTGAAGAAAATCTGGGGATTCTCAGATTCGGGAAGTATTAAGAAGCTTCAGGTTAATATGGCAAATATTCGTAAGAAGCTTAATGAGAAGCCTGGTGAGAATAGATATATTACCAATGAATTAGGTGTTGGATATAGAATGAATAGTGATGATAAATAAAATCTAACAGAGGGGGAATTGTTATGTGGATGGATATAGCAGTAGGGATTATGGCGGTTGTTGCCTTTGGAATAAGTGCAATATGTTATTTCGAAGGATTAAAGGATCACGACGACAAGTAAGCTTAAGTATTAATATAATATCGAGTGACCAGGAGACCTTTCTCCTGGTCTTTTTAGGTGTGTTTGTATTTTAATACTTATTTCAACATATGTTTAGTTGATAATGACTTAAATTTGGAATATTATATTTATTAAATTAGGAATTATTGTGCATATGATTTTGATGATTTATGCGCTATGGAGGAATATTATGTTTCAGATACTAATAGTTGAAGATGATGGGGAATTAAGACAGCTTTTTTCCAGAGTTCTTACCAAGAATGGATATGCAGTAACTGGTGTTACAAATGGCAAGGAAGCATTAGATGCTTTAGATAAAGGATATTTTGATGTTATTATATCAGATATTATGATGCCGGTTATGGATGGTTATGAGATGGTAAGTGCATTGAGAGAGGCTGGTAATACAACTCCTGTGCTTATGATTACTGCTAAGGGAGAATTCGATGATATGCGTCAAGGCTTTCTCTCAGGAACTGATGATTATATGGTAAAGCCTGTAAATGTGAATGAGATGGTGCTTCGAGTTGGGGCACTTCTTAGACGTGCTCAGATGATAAACGAGAGAAGACAGGTTATAGGCGATACAGTCCTTGAATGTGATTCCCTTACTGTTACCTGTAATGGAGAGAAGACTATCTTGCCACAGAAGGAGTTTATGCTACTTTACAAGATGGCATCCTTCCCAGGGAAAATATTTACTAGACAGCAGCTTATGGATGATATCTGGGGATATGAGTCAGATACGGATACACATACCATAGATGTTCATATTGGAAGACTTAGAGACAAATACGGGGATAATAAGGACTTTAAAATTGTTACCATAAGAGGCGTAGGTTATAAGGTGGTTAAGTTATAGGTGATTTCATATGAAGTTAATTAGACGTAAGAGGAAAAAAGGATTTATACTATCAAATATTAATATTTTTTTCACCATACTTGTGTTGGTTGAGTTTATATTTACCATAGCATTTGCATCCTTTGTTCAGTGGATATTAGAGAGCGTTTTACAGATAACTATTCCCACTACATTATTCCTGCTTTTGGTTGGTGCATTCATGGGTAGTGCTATAGCATTCCTGGTTAATAGAATATTCTTTGAACCTATACAAAAGCTTAAGGATGGAATGAACGATGTGTCTGATGGGGATTTTACTGTAAAGATAGATACCAACAGTCCTATCAATGAGGTGAAGGAGTTATATGATAGCTTTGATCTTATGGTGAAGGAGCTTTCGGCAACAGAAATTCTTCAGAGTGACTTTATGTCCAATGTTTCTCATGAGATAAAAACTCCCGTTAATGCTATAGAGGGATATGCTATGCTTCTTGAAAGTGAAGAGATTACACCTGAGGAGCAGCAGGAATATGTGGAGAAGATACTATTTAACACCAAAAGATTATCTGAGCTTGTGGGAAATGTGCTGTTGCTTTCAAAGATTGATAATCAGGCCATACCTAAGAACGAGAAGAAGTTCAGATTAGATGAGCAGATAAGACAGTCCATCATGCAGCTTGAAACTAAGTGGACAGAGAAGGATATAGAGCTTGATGTGGAGCTTGAACGTACAGAATTTATAGGTAATGCAACGTTACTCATACACGTTTGGGATAACCTGATTAATAATGCTATTAAGTTCAACAATCATGGTGGAACAGTAAAGCTTAGGCTAAGCAGCAATGCTGACCGTGTAACATTTACCATAGAAGATAATGGTCCGGGAGTAAGTGAGGATGCAATAAAGCATATATTTGACAAATTTTATCAGGCAGACAGTTCTCACAGACAGGAAGGTAACGGATTAGGACTTGCTCTTGTTAAGAGAATAGTGGATTTGTATGAGGGAGATATTAAGGCTGAGAATCTTCCTGATACAGGCTGTAGGTTTACAGTAGTTCTTCCGGCAATGCAGGAGTAAATTAAGTAAATATGGATTATTATAGTCCAAGAGGATGTTGAGGAGACTTATCTACGATATGTAGGTAGGTCTCGTTTTTATTTGTCAATAAATGTAAACGATTGTTGATTTTTGGTTGAAGTTTAGTTGCAAATTTTCATATAAAATCAGGGAAATTATAATGGAGGGGATATTTTGGTTAAGGATAAAAAAATAAAAAAAGATAACAATCCTATGATTATTTTACTTTCTGGTATATTGCGAGGCATATTGCGTTTGTATGTGTATGTGGCGTATAGACCAAAGGTTATATATGAGAATAAAGAAACTAAGAAATATATTAAACGTAATCCGGTAATATTTATTCCTAATCATGTAAGTGCTCAGGATGGACCGGTGTGTTATTTTCTGTTTCCAAACAGCGCACTTATGGTAGCCAAGGATTGGTATGAGAAAAAATGGATTCGGTTTGCTGTTTATAGCAGACCTGCTATTTCACTTGACAGACATAATCTTGATACGGCATGGCTTAGAGATGCGGTTGCTATGATAAAAGCGGGAAAGAATGTGTTTATCTTCCCGGAAGGACATACCAATAAAACCGGAGAGATAGATGAGTTTAAGGCAGGCTTTGCAATGCTCTCCGTTATGACTGGAGCACCGGTGGTGCCTATGTATATTAATGGAGAGTATAATCCGGTGATAGGAAAAAGATTAAGGATTTATGTTGGAGACCCTAGGGAGCTAAGTCCGGAAGGAAAGGGTATGAACTCGGTATATCTTAATGGAGAGTGTGAGCGATTTAAAAATATTGTGGTTTCCATGAAGAATAAATACAAAGAATAAGTATAGGAAAGGGACGAAGGAAAGAATGAAGGACAATTATTTTTACAATATGGTAGACCCGGAGGAGATGGCAACCTTTGAGTATTTGCCTACCTATGTGGAGCTTCTTAAAAAGTGCGAAAGGGACTATCCGGACTATCCGGCTATAAGTGATAAGATAACAACCTATACATATAAGGAGCTTGTAAAAAGAGTAGCCAGAAGAAGAGATTTTATTTACAGTCAGGGACTTACGCCAGGTGCAAAGATTGCTGTTATGGCTAGGAATGATTTGGATGCCATGGAGTTACTTCTTGCCATAGCAACTGCAGGCTATACATACATTATGTTGCCAAATGCACTCAATGCTCAGGCTGTTATGGGAATATCCATGAAGTTTGGATTAGAGGGAATATTTGTAGCTGAGGAATTTATGCCCCTTGCTGAGGGACTTAAGTGCAAGGTTTGGTCAACAAAATCCATAGGTGATAATGAGGCAGATTACGCTCAGGTAACCAAGGATACAGTGGCTGCAATATACTTTACAGGTGGTACCACAGGAGCTCCAAAGGGAGCGGTCATGACTCACGGAGCTATGATGAGAGGTGCATTTAACGGAGTATTCCAGCCTGGAAAGGTTATGCATAAGAGATATCTGCTTATGCTACCGTTATCACATATCTTTGGTTCCATTAAAAGCTTTTTGGGGTGTCTTTACACAGGCTCTCTGGTGTACGGATGCACGGATATGAAGGCTGCGGTAGGAGATATACCTGTTGTAAGACCACATGTTTTGGTATTAGTGCCAGGATTGGTTGATATCATATTCAGTATAGCCAAGCTGAAGGGTAAGGAATTCCTAGGTGATTTGGAAACACTTGTTGTTGGTGCGGCACCTGTTCCACCTCGTCTTATGAAGATTGCGGAGGAGATGGGTATATGTCTCTGCGCAGGCTATGGTTTGACTGAGACTGCTAATCTGTCCTTTGCCAATGCAGAAACTGATAAATATCCTGAATCTATGGGTAAGCCATATCCAGAGCAGGAATACAAGGTTGTAGACGGAGAGCTTTGGCTTAAGGGCGATAATCTTATGCTTGGTTACTATAACGAACCTGAACTTAATGCCAAGGTATTCGAAGATGGCTGGTTTAAAACAGGTGACCTGGTGGAGTTTGATGAAAAAGGATATATATACATAACAGGAAGAATTAAGAATCTGATTATTCTTGGCAATGGTGAAAATGTATCTCCAGAGGAGATAGAGGAGCTGTTCTACAAGAATTCCCTTGTTAAGGACTGCCTGGTAAGTGAGATGGATAAAAATGGCCAGAGCGTTATAGGAATAGAGATACTTCCATATGCTCCAGAGACAGCCGGGATGTCAGATGAGGAGATTAGAGCTAAGCTTCAGACTATAGTTGATGAGGTTAATTCTAATTTGCCACCATATAAAAGAGTGCTAAAGCTTGTTGTCAGAACAGAAGACTTTAAGAAAACAGGGGCACTTAAAATAGATAGAAATCAAAATTAGGCAAAAAGCTAAGGAGGACGATACTATGATATTTGAAAAGCTTAAAACTATATTTGAAAGAGTTATGCCACAGGTTGATACAGCAGATATAAAGCCAGAGACTGTGCTTACATCAGACTTAGGAGTTGATTCTTTGAATATGCTACTTCTCGCAGTGTCTGTGGAAGAGGAGTTTGGAATTAACTTTGAGCCTTCCGCTAAGATAGATACTGTAAAGGATATCTGCGATTACGTAGAGGGACAGCTAGCGTAGCATTTATTATATAGAATTATTAGGTATAGATGTAGTTGCATCAGGAGGATATAGATAATTATGAATGTACTTGTAATAAATGGAAGTCCTAAGGGGAAAGCTAGCAATACAATGAAGCTTACTAATGCATTGTTAGAGGGTATTGCAGAGAATAAAGATAATATTATAAAACAGCTAACTGTCAAGGATATGGATATTACTCCATGTTTAGGCTGTATGAGTTGTTGGGGAAAAACTGCAGGTAAATGTGTAATAGATGATGTTATGACACAAGTTTATGAAGATATAATGCAGGCTGACCTAGTAATAGAAAGCTTTCCGTTATATTTCTTTGGTATGCCCGGTCCAATGAAAACATTTACTGATCGTATGATGCCTCTTATGGAAACATATAAGGGCGAATGTATGACTATAGGGGACAATGCATTTCATGCTCCAAGATTTGATATGTCCGGCAAGAAGCTTGTGCTTGTTTCTACATGCGGATACGCACGAACTGAGGAGATATATGATGCATTGATTAAGGAATATAATTTTATCTGTGGTAAGGGTAAATATATATCTTTGTTATGTCCACAGGGAGAGATGTTTGCTATACCACCCCTTAAGCCTCAGATAGAAGCATATCTTAACAGATACAGAGAAATCGGAAGATTGCTGGGCAGAGGAGAAAATGTTTCGGTTGAGCTTATAAATAAGGCGTCGGAGCCTATTTTACCTCAGAAGGCATTTGAGACATTGGTTAATAATTATTGGAATTCAATTCAATAATTTACTACAAATTTTTGCTAGATAAAAAATCAACAATTGTTGAAGTTTCAGATAAAAAATTATAACACATTGTTAATATGATTATGATATAATGCGTATTAGAATTTTTTGTAGTAGTGTTTATTGTGATATAAAAAAGGAAATAATCGTTATATATATTCGGGAGATATTGACAATGAAGAAAATTGGAATTATTACAGACAGTCACAGTAGTATAACTAAAGAAGAGGCGGCAAGGCTTGGAGTGACAGTTCTTCCTATGCCGTTTTATATTGAGGATGAATGCTACCTTGAGGATGTAACCTTAACAAGAGATGATTTCTTCAAGTATTTGGAGGAAGGCAAAACTGTATCAACCTCACAGCCATCTCCAGAGGATGTTATGAATGCTTGGAGAGAAGGTCTTAAGGAGTATGAGAAGATTCTTTATATTCCTATAAGCAGTGGACTTAGTGGTGGATGTGAAACTGCACAGGGCTTGGCTTGCGACAGTGAGTTTAAGGATAAGGTGTTAGTAGTGGATAATGGACGTGTATCTACACCTTCTCACTGTGCTATCATAGATGCACTTAATATGATTGACAAGGGTTATTCTGCTGAAGAGATAAAGACTACCTTGGAAGAGTACAAGGACAAGGAAACAATTTATCTGGCTGTAAAGACATTAGAATATTTGAAAAAGGGTGGAAGAATATCCCCAGCCGTTGCACTTATTGGTACAGCCTTGAATATTTCACCTGTACTTAAGTTAGATATTGGTAAGCTAGATTCCTATAAGAAGTGTCGTGGCTTTGTTAAGGCTAAGAAGATAATGCTTGAAGCTATAAGGAATGACTTGGAGAATCGTTTTAAGGACTGGTATGAAAAGGGCGAAATCTATCTACTTGCTGCATCGGCAGGTACTAAGGAGGAGACTGAGCAGTGGATTAAGGAGATTCAGGCAGAATTTCCTGATATGGAGGTTATGTGTGATAACCTATCTCTAGGCGTATGCTGTCATACAGGACAGGGTGCCTTAGGAATTGGATGTTCTTGCAAGCCTATTTTGGACAGGTAGGGGTATCTAATTTACAGTTTTAATTCAAAATAATAGAAAGGATATAATTGAAATGACAGTTAGAATTGTAGCGGACAGTACCTGTGATTTGTCCTTTGGAATGGTGCAGGATCTTGGCATAACTATAGTGCCACTTCATATTGTATTAGGTGAGAAGGAATATTTAGATGGTAAGGATATTACACCGGATAAAATATATAGGTGGTCAGATGAGCATAATGACACACCTAAGACCTCGGCAGTTGGCCTTAGAGAGGCTATGGAGGCCCTTGAAGTAATTCAGGATACAAATGATGAGATAATAGTTTTCACTATATCTGAGAAAATGTCTGTGACTGCAAATGCATTTCGCATAGCTGCAGAGGAGCTTGAATTAGCGGATAGAGTAACAGTTATTGATTCTGCTAATTTATCTACTGGTATAGGTCTTTTGGTAGTAGAGGCTGCCATGATGGCTAAGAAGGGTATACCTAGAGAAAAGATTGTTGCAGAGATTGAAAGGTTAAAGCCTATGGTTAGAGCAAGCTTTGTAGTAGATACACTTACATATCTTCACAGAGGAGGTCGATGCACAGGAGTTGCTGCATTGGCAGGTGGTGTGTTAAAGCTTCATCCTATGATAGTAGTTAAGGATGGTGCTATGGAGGCTGGTAAGAAATATAGAGGTAAGATGGAGATTGTCATTAAGGAATATGTGAAGGATTTAGAACCTCAGATTAAGGCGGCTAAAAAGGATAGAATCTTTATAACTCATTCAGGCTGTAAGAGTGAGGTGGTAAGCTCAGTATATAATTATCTGGTGAAAATGGATTACTTTGAGGAGGTTATAGTAACTAGAGCTGGTGGAGTTATATCATCTCACTGTGGACCTGGTACTTTGGGAGTTTTGTTTATAGAGGGTGAGTAAGCTTCATAAGGTTCAAATAATGATTATTAAGAATTATTTAAGTTTAATAATTAGACTTGATTAATTAGAGTAAAGGCATTATCATAAATATTGACAAAATATTACACCAGTGGGTATGTATGAGTATTCATAGATTTTCACTGGTGAGTTTATGTCAAAATATGTTTAAGGGAGAAAATAATATGAGAAGACAGATGAAGAAGCTGGTGCTAGGGGTGGCGCTGGTGGTTGCTGCCATATCTATGGTGGCATGTGGAAAGGACAGTGGGGATGTAAAGGTTGAGGTTGAAACCGGGGATGTGGAAGCTGATGTTAAGGTTGAAACTGGGGATGTGAAAGCTGATGTTGAGGTTGAAACTGGGGACGTGGAAACTGATGTTGAAGTTGAAGTAGGCGATGTGGAAAAGGATAGTCGTAAAATTACCATTGAAAAGTATGTAGGGGGAACAGGTAAGGCTATTAATGACGCTGGCTATAAATATGTAGGATACTCTGGCAGAGCTGGAAGATATGTTGTTCAGTACATAATGTATGATATTGAGCCTGACATTAAGTCAGAGTTTTATGAGATTCAGGGTTCAAATATTGCTAAGCTTCTAATAAAGGATGATACAATAGGTCTTGGATATGAACCTAATGGAGATAAGTACAAGTTTAAGCTTACATCAGGCTCTGTCTATATGAACTTTGAGCTTGTAGGAAGTGAGCTAATATTTGAGCAATATAGAGAGGTAGAGCACAAGAAGATTAGAGATATGGGAGAACTTCATTCCATGCCAATAGTTAATCTTCAGGTGGATTACATGTATTGCTACGCTGTGTTTGATGAGTCGGGAAGTGCAATTATAGAGACCGACAACTTTACCGAAGAATCTGCTCAGGAGATGCTTTCAAGCTGCACAGTTGTAGATTTCTATTATGAGTATGGATTAGCTGACTAGAGGAATGTCGTGTTCCCGGCTTGATACTAGTTACAGAATGGTATCAAATAAATGATTAATTACTGAGGTGTATTCTGAAATAGAGGATACACCTCTTATTTTTCTCATCATTTCTAATTCAATGCATAGATACTGATTCCAGTAGGTCCACATTTCCTGCATTTTGTGTAGAAAATGTTTTTCCTTCGCTACAATTTCATGGTAGCTTTCGTAGATGTGGTCATGAAAACTGATAAATTCTTCTCTTGTCATCTTATTTCCACCTTTAAGCTCTCTAAATAAGGCAGGGTTAGATAGAGCGCCACGACCACACATAATACTGGAAATATATGGAAACTCTTGGATTATGTTGTCTCTGTCAGTTTTTGAATTGATATTTCCGTTGTAACAAATGCTAATGTTATGTAAACTGTCTTCGCAGCAATTATCAATCAATTGCTGTACCTTATTAAATTCGTCAAGTCTAGGCTCCCCACTATAGAAGTCACTTCTATATCTAGGATGTATAGTAAGCTCGTTGATAGGAAATTTGCTATAAACCTTAAGCAAATCGTCGAAATCAGAATTATCAGTTAATCCAAGTCTGGTTTTAACTGTAATTTTGGCTTTCCAGTTATGGGTGAAAATTGTATCTAAGAATAATTCTAAGGAATCTAAATCTGCAAGCATACCTGAGCCTTTTCCTTTAGATACTATAAGTCTAACAGGACAACCAAGATTAAGATTGATTTCCTCATAGCCCATATCCTCTAGGATTTCGCCAACCTGAATAAAGCCTACAGCATCACGTGTTAGAATCTGTGGTACAGTAGGAATTCCTTTGTTGTTTTCAGGACATATTTCGTTATATTCCTTAGGGACGATAACAGGCTTTTCATTAGGCTGGATGAATGGTGCATAAAGCTTATCTGCATATGGAAAATGCTTCCATACAATCTGTCTATATATATAATCTGTTATACCTTCCATAGGGGCAAAATAATAATTCATAGCTACTCCTCGGTGGTTTTTCTATAATAATAAATCTTATCTATAATAACATACTACATCTTTTTATGCACTTATAAAAATCTTTCTTGCCTAATATGAGGTTTATCGACTATAATTGACACAGATTATATTGAGAGAGGAGACTACTAATGAAGAAGAAAAGTATTATATTTCTTATTTCAACAATTGTAATTGCAGCTATATTTATAGCGCTTACACTTAACACACCAGGTAGTGTGGATCCTGAGACCTACTCACCAAAGGTGTATTCAACTATAGGTGCTCTTTTACCACCTGTTTTGGCAATTGTGCTTGCTCTTATTACCAAGGAAGTGTACTCATCACTTTTTGTAGGTATTGTAGCAGGTGCACTTCTTTACGCAAATGGTAACCTAGAGCTTATGCTTAACACCATGCTTTACAATGGCGATGGTGGTATGATTTACAAGCTGGCTGATAGCTGGAATGTAGGCATCCTGGTGTTCCTTGTAATTCTTGGAATTATGGTTGCACTTATGAATAAGGTTGGTGGCTCAGCTGCATTTGGTCAGTGGGCTTCAACACATATTAAGACTAGAGTTGGAGCACAGCTTGCAACTATGGTTTTAGGTGTACTTATATTCGTAGATGATTATTTCAACTGTCTTACAGTTGGTTCAGTTATGAGACCTGTAACTGACAGACATAGGGTGTCACGTGCAAAGCTTGCATATCTTATCGATGCTACCGCAGCTCCTGTGTGTATTATCGCACCTGTATCAAGCTGGGCAGCAGCTGTAACATCTTCTGTACCGGATGGCTCAGAAATTAACGGTTTTTCAATGTTCCTTCAGACAATTCCATACAACTTCTATGCAATTGGAACATTATTTATGATCATTCTCTTGACAACCATGAAGGTTGATTTTGGTCCTATGAAGCTTCATGAGAGAAATGCTATGTATAATAACGATTTATTTACTACAGCAGCTAGACCATATGGTGATGCTGATGATAATAATACCATTCAGGTAGGTAAGGTTATTGATCTTGTATTCCCTGTAATTGTTCTTATTATCTGTTGTATAATTGGTATGATTTATACAGGTGGTTTCTTCCAGGGCGAGTCATTTATTGATGCCTTTGCTAATGCAGATGCTTCTATGGGACTTGTATTTGGTAGCTTGGTAACTCTTATTATTACCTTCTGTTTCTATATGATTCGTGGAGTTATGACCTTTAAGGATTTTGCTGATTGTATTCCAGAGGGCTTTAAGGCTATGGTTGCACCAATTCTTATCCTTACTATGGCTTGGACACTTTCAGGTATGACAGGACTTCTAGGTGCTGATATCTATGTAGAGGCATTAGTTGCAAACTCAGCGGGAGCCCTTAAGATGTTCCTCCCATGTATCATCTTCCTTGTGGCAATATTCCTTGCATTTTCAACAGGAACAAGCTGGGGAACCTTTGGTATCCTTATACCTATAGTTTGTCCATTGTTTGCAACAGCAGATACTAAGGAGATGCTTATTATATCTATAGCAGCATGTCTTTCAGGAGCGGTTTGTGGTGACCATTGTTCACCTATATCTGATACTACAATAATGGCATCTGCAGGAGCACAGTCAGATCACGTAAATCATGTATCTACACAGCTTCCATATGCATTGTTATCTGCTTTCGTAGCATTTGTTGGATTCCTTGTAGCGGGAGTTATTGGATACTTAAATAATAGTAAGATGGCTCTTGTATCACTTCCTATAGTACTCTTTGTTATGGTGGGAGTAATCTTCATAATTAAGACCGTTACTAAGAAGGATATGCTTGACGAGGTTCGTCTAGAAGACAATTAATAAAGGACTTGAATAGATATGAAAACCACAGATAAATCACTACAAAGACGCAATTCATGTATACTTATATTTACATCCTTTGTATGGGGAATATCATTTGTGGCACAAAGTGAGGGCGGAGATGCTATTGGACCACTTTCCTTTAACAGCATCCGTTCTATCATAGGTTCACTGGTTTTAATGGTGGTTATAGCTATTTTAGATAGAGTGGGAATAATTACCAAAAAGCCAGAGACGAAAGAGCAGCAGAGAACTCTTCTATTAGGAGGAGTTCTCTGTGGCTTTGTTCTGTGCACTGCCACAAATCTTCAGCAGCTGGCTATAAGCCTTGGTTCTCCTGTAGGAAAGGCTGGATTCTTAACTGCTTGCTACATTCTTCTAGTTCCCATACTGGGAATCTTTTTTAAGAGAAGATGTGGACTAAATGTATGGATAGGAGTATTAATAGCAATAGTTGGTCTATATCTTCTTTGTATAGATGGTGAGTTTGTTATCAAGACACCGGATATATTGCTTATGCTATGTGCTTTATGTTTTTCCTTCCATATAATGGTTATAGATCATTTTTCTCCTAAGGTGGATGGCCTTAGAATGAGCTGTATACAGTTTATGGTTACAGGAGTAATTACAGCAATACCTATGTGTATATTTGAGATAAAGGGAGATTTTAAAACCTGGATAGGTGGATTTGGAAATCTGGATGCTTGGATACCTCTTCTCTATGCTGCAATATTCTCCTGTGCAGTGGGATATACCTTACAGATTATTGGACAGAAGGGACTTAATCCTACTATAGCATCTCTGCTTATGAGCTTGGAGTCTGTATTCTCAGTGTTGGCTGGATGGGTGCTTCTTAAGGAGAAGCTTAGCCCTAAGGAATTACTGGGCTGTGCACTTATATTTGTAGCAGTTGTGTTGGCTCAGCTACCTGGCAGAAAGCAAACTGGAAAAGGTGTAGAGGAGTAATTTGGGGAATTTTAAACTACAGGTTTAATGACTTTGTGAATAATATGTAGTATTATTTTGTTTGGTGGCAGTATTTGTTGAATACACCACCAAACTTTTTTTCTCTCGGATGATTAAAATACTCTTGACTACACTGAATAGAATATGATATATTCGAGAAACCGCACTAGCTATATCAGTGATAAGGAGACTGATATGCAGAGGGAGAGTAACTACATATTGGCACCAAATTCACATAGGAGGCGATGACGTGAGAGATTATCCAGTAATTAACACAGAAGCAACCGGTAAGAGAATTAAGGAACTTTGTAGACACAACAACATCTCTGTTAACGACGTGAAGGAATTTATGGGATTTGAGAATCCTCAGGCAATCTATAAGTGGCAGAGAGGAGAGACGTTGCCGAATATCGACAACTTTTTCGCATTAAGTAGATTACTTAACGTACCTATAGACAGTATTATTATATCAGAGGATGATTCAAGAGGGTCATCCTCTGAATTTATACATTTACACAAATGATTTTGGTTAAATTGTATACATTTATTAAAAATAACAAAAAAATATGTGGTATTTGCATAATTTTTCTTGAATATATATGGCATATAGAGTACAATATATTTTAGAAACTTTATTGACACTGCACCTAAACTTTGACAACCCCATATAAGTTGGTTGAGAGGCTTAGGTGCTGTTTTGCATTATGGGGATTTTTTATAATTCCCATGCGAAAAAGTAACTTATTATTTAGAATCAGGAGGTAGCTAGCATGAATGTTTACACAACGGACAAGATTAGAAACGTAGTTTTATTAGGTCATAGTGGATCCGGAAAGACAAGTTTAGTGGAATCTATGGCTTATCTGGCAGGAATTACCAATCGTATGGGTAAAGTGGAAGATGGTAATACCGTAAGTGATTTTGGTAAGGAAGAACAGAAAAGACAGATTTCAATTAGTACCTCTGTGGTTCCTATAGAGTGGAATGGTGTTAAGATTAACGTTCTTGATACACCTGGATATTTTGATTTCATCGGCGAGGTTGAGCAGGCTATAAGCGCAGCAGATGCAGCTATTATCGTAGTTAGTGGTAAGGCTGGTGTTGAGGCTGGTACAGAGCGCGCATGGGAGCTTTGTGAGAAGTATAAGCTTCCTCGTATGATTTATGTTACAGGTATGGATGCGGATAACGCTTCATTTAAGAATGTTGTAGAGAAGCTTACAGAGATGTATGGTAAGAAGATTGCTCCATTCCATTTCCCAATTAGAGAGAATGAAAAGTTTGTAGGATACATCAATGTTATCAGTGAGACTGGTAACCGCTGGGAGGGCAAGGAGGTTGTAGAGTGCGACATCCCTGATTACTCCAGAGAAAATCTTGAGCTTTACAGAGAGACATTGTTAGAGGCAGTTGCTGAGACTAGCGAAGAGTTTATGGACAGATATTTCAGCGGAGATACCTTCTCTGAGATGGAAATTAGAGCAGCTCTTCGTACAAATGTTATAGAGAGTAGCATAGTTCCTATATCTATGGGTTCAAATACACTTTGTCAGGGTACATTTACTCTTATAGATGATATTGTTAAGTATCTTCCAAGTCCTGAGAATAAGGAAATTGCAGGCTTTAACATGAAGACTAATGAAGTGTTTGAGGCTAATTATGATTTTGCCAAGGCTAAGTCAGCTTATGTATTCAAGACTATTGTGGATCCATTCATTGGTAAGTATTCTCTTATTAAGGTTTGTTCAGGCGTATTCAAGGCTGATGATATGATTTACAACAAGGATAAGGATATTGAGGAGAAGGTTAACAAGCTTTATGTGCTCCAGGGTGGTAAGGCTATAGAGGTGCCAGAGCTTCATGCAGGAGATATTGGTGCAATAGCTAAGCTTACTGCAGCTAGAACTGGTAATACACTTTCCACTAAGGCTTGTGTAATTGAGTATGGTAAGTTCGAGATATCTAAGCCATATACATTTATGAGATATAAGGTTCCTAATAAGAACAATATCGATAAGGTAGCACAGTCACTTCAGAAGATGACTCATGAGGATCAGACTCTTAAGGTTGTAAATGATGCTGAGAATAAGCAGCTTCTTCTCTATGGTATCGGTGAGAAGCAGTTAGAGATTGTACAGAGCAGACTTCAGAATGAATATAAGTGTGACATAGAGCTTTCTAAGCCAAAGATTGCATTCAAGGAGACAATTAAGAAGAACTCAGACGTTGAATATAAGTATAAGAAGCAGTCTGGCGGACATGGTCAGTATGGACATGTAAAGATGAGATTTGCACCACTTGGTGAGACTGACAAGGCTTATGAGTTTAGTCAGGAGGTTGTAGGAGGTGCAGTTCCTAAGAACTTCTTCCCAGCAGTTGAGAAGGGTATTCAGGAGGCTTGTGAGAGAGGTCCTCTTGCAGCTTATCCTGTTGTTGGAATTAATGCAGTATTATATGATGGTTCATATCATGCAGTTGATTCATCAGAGATGGCATTTAAGAAGGCAGCATCACAAGCTCTTAAGAAGGGTATTATGGAGGCAGGTCCTGTTCTCCTTGAGCCTATTATGAGTCTTAAGGTAGTGGTTCCTGAGAAGTACACAGGTGACGTTATGGGTGACTTAAATAAGCGTAGAGGTAGAGTTCTTGGTATGAATCCTGCAGGTAAGGGTAAGCAGCAGATAGAGGCTGATATTCCTATGATGGAGCTTACAGGATATTGTACAATTCTTCGTGCCATGACTGGAGGTAGAGGAGATTACTCTTATGAGTTCGTAAGATACGAGCAAGTACCTAGTGATATCCAGAAGGCAGAGGTTGAGGCAAGAGCTAGTAAGGTTGCTGAAGGCGCAGAGGATTAATGTTAGTTTACATAACACAGTGCGATTAATTTGATATGTACCCTCTTTACTGGGCACCCAGTAAGGAGGGTGTTTTTATGTTATTTTAAATAATAATGGTTAAAGTCCGTTTTAATGGACATTTCATCTATTATAATTCAAATCAGTAAAGCAAACCACGTGATTAAATGAAAGAGAGGAAACCATTATGAAGAAGAACGAAACAACCACAATCCCAGAGAGAATTACAACAACCTTTGACAGACAGGATATTGATATTAAGAGATTTGCCAGACAGCAGATGGAGTTTTACAGAGATGTGAAGCAGCACATTTACAATCTTAAGATTGACATAGCTGAGATTGGTGCAGATATTGAGAATATTCTGTATTTGATTGAGTCAGAAAACTATAAGACAGTAGACAGTTATAAGGTATTCAAGGAGCTTAAGCTTCTTAGAAATATGAAGAAGTCTAAGGAGAGAGAGCTTGAGTGCTGTATTCAGATGACTAGAAAGATTGACTGTGACAGATTGGCTAAGATTCTTGAGAATAGCTATAGCAAGGTGTTTGAGGTTCACACTGAGGAAGTAGCTACTACTACAAACGTAGCATAATTATAAGAGCGTTTGCTTGTTAATAAGCAAACGCTTTTTAAAATTATGCATTACAAACTAAGCAATAGATGATATAATTTCATATAGGTAGGTAATCAAATATGTAATCTAGAAAGGAATAACATTTATGAAAATAACAGAAGATATTTTGTATATAGGAGTTAATGACCACAACATCGATTTGTTCGAGGGTCAGTACATTGTGCCTAATGGTATGGCATACAATTCATATGCAATTATAGATGAGAAGATTGCTATTATGGATTCTGTTGACGCATCCTTTGGCGAGGAGTGGCTTGGAAATATTAAGAATGCCTTGGGAGATAGAACACCGGATTACTTAATAGTTCAGCATATGGAGCCTGACCATTCTGCTAATATTGTAAGCTTTGTTAAGGCATATCCTGAGGCGAAGATTGTATCTTCTGCTAAAGCATTTGTTATGATGAAGAATTTCTTTGGCACAGATTTTGCTGATAAGCAGGTTGTTGTAGGAGAAGGAGACAAGCTTTCTCTAGGAAAGCATGAGCTTACCTTTGTGGCAGCACCTATGGTGCATTGGCCAGAGGTAATAGTTACCTATGACAGCACCGATAAGGTTTTGTTTTCTGCAGACGGCTTCGGCAAGTTTGGAGCTCTTGATGTGGAGGAGGACTGGGCTTGTGAGGCAAGAAGATATTATATCGGTATTGTAGGAAAGTATGGACTTCCTGTACAGACCTTGCTTAAGAAGGCGGCAACACTAGATATTCAGATAATCTGTCCTCTTCATGGACCTGTGCTTAATGAGAATTTGGGTTACTATATCAACCTTTATGACACCTGGTCAAGCTATAAGCCTGAGGAAGAGGGGGTTATGATTGCCTACACCTCAGTATACGGTAACACTAAGAAGGCAGTTATGGAGTTAGCAGAGCATCTTACTAGAAATGGTTGCCCAAAGGTTGTGGTTAATGATCTTGCCAGAGAGGATATGGCAGAGGTGGTTGAGGATGCATTCCGATATAGTAAGCTTGTGCTTGCAACAACTACCTATAACGGTGATATCTTCCCATATATGAGACAGTTTATGGATGCCATTACAGAGAGAAATTATAGCAACAGAACAGTTGCATTTGTTGAAAATGGTAGCTGGGCACCAACTGCAACAAAGGTGATGAAGAGTATGTTAGAAAAGAGCAAGAACTTAACCTATGCTGAGGCAGAGGTTAAGATTATGTCTGCATTAAATGATGACAGCAGAGCGCAGCTAGAGGCATTAGCTAAGGAGCTTGCATAATAAGAGAGTACAGTATGACTTCAGACAATATGATTTCCAATAAAATATATGCTCTGATATGTAAATCGGATGGTATTAAAGCCAAGGATATTGCCAGAGAATTAAAGGTAGACCGTACCACAGTAAATAGGTTATTGTACTGCTATCCATTTATTCATGACCTGTGCTATAGAGATAAGGATTATAGATGGCATGGATATATTAAGCAGGTGAGACCCCATATAGGCTTGGGAGAATACAGTGGCTATTATTCTACAGCCCAGGAGTTTCTAGAGTTGTCAGAGGAGGAGTGGTTTGAGACCCTTAAAGAAGGCTGTAAAAATATTGGGCGAAACCTAAATGATACTAGAGGCCTATTTCATTCCTTTAAGGATGCCAGAGAAACCATGATTAATCTCTTCACAGATTTGCAGGAGCATGTGGACTACAAAGACTGGGAGATAGTATTTGAGCTTAGAATTAAAAGGTCTAAGGCTATACGAATATATGCGGATGTTTTAGTAATAACTGACAGATATGTATTTTCTCTTGAATTTAAGATGAAGGACAAGATTGAAGCAGAAGAGGTATTGCAGGCTGGAAAATATAGTCAGTACCAAGAGGTTATATTCGGAACAGATTATGATGTGATTCCCGTATTGGTTTTAACTAGAGCTTCTGATTTGTATAGGTATGTACCTATAGGCAATTCTACAGCAGAACTGCCAGTGTGCTCAGGTGATATGCTATTTAATATATTTGATGAGTATCTAGGATTTTTGGATTAAACTACAAGTTTAGTGACAAATACTTTGTCCTCCTTTATGATTACATCAGTGACAAAAATGATGTGATTATAAAGGAGGATTTTATTATGAGTGAAAAGATGTTAGTGACACAGGCACTTGATGAGAGAGACCTTCTGGTTAAGAAGATAGCAGATAAGATTGCTAAGGCAAGCTTCGTTGATACCATTAAGCCTAATGAGGATAAGGTATACGACAAGCGCATTAGCAAGGAGGAATACACTAAGGAGGCTGAGGCTTCCTACCAGCAGATTATGGATCTTATGGATCGCTTCCAGAGGATTGACGCTGCTATAGTGGATTCTAATGCGAAGACACAGATAACAACCTCATACGGTACATTTTCCGTAGCGGGAGCTATATCTCTTAGAAGCAGACTTAAGGGACAGGGAGCTTATAATGGCGACGCCGACTTCGAGGGTAAGCTTCTGAAGAAGATGGCTCACGAGTATAGTGAGAGAGTTAGGTTCGCAGATCTAAAGAACTCACAGCTTAACTCTACAGCTGAGGAGATGCGCTTAAGCATTCTTGGAAGAGACGCCAAGACCAAGGATGATAAGCCACTTGGAGTGGTGGAGGCTTACGTTAAGGAGAATACTACTGAACTGGTAGACCCACTTGATGTAAAGAAGAAACTGGAGACTATCGACGAGAAGAGAAATGCTCTTTTAACTGAGCTAGATACTCAGATAAAGGTGTCAAATGCTACAACCTTAGTAGAGATTGCATAAGTAATATTTGCCTGCATTACGAAAATCTATTACCCGGCTTCCCTGTAACAGGGTTAAGTTACAATAATAGAAAATATATATCTATGGTGGATTATTTACGAAAAGCGATCAGTATGGTGAAAGGGAAGACACGCTAGATTATAAATCTGGTATCCGCTAGGATGTGCAGGTTCGAATCCTGCTACTGTTGCCAATAATTCAACGGTTTTTGATTTTCTATTAATGGTTAAAGGTTAATCGTTAACGATTATTTACCTTAAACTGTAAACAGTAAAGTGACAACTTTCCTGTAGACATATAATATGTGTCGAAATCCATGATAAAGGTTAAGCGGTAAGTCGGTTGGCTTTAGGTTCCCTCGTGGCTGTAATGTAGGCAATATAATAAAATAGGATGCATGCTGTGATTGTACAGTATGCATCCTATTTTTGTTTGTTATAATCCTATGTTTAGTTTTCCAATATCATATCTATTCCCTTCTGAAGGGTTGCACCATCTATAGCACCTGCAGCATAAGCTACCATATATCCTTCCTTATCTATAAAGTAGGTGGTAGGTAGTGAGTACACGCTATAAAGGTATGCTGCATTGGACTTAGTATCGTAAAAAACTGGAAATGTATAGCCTTGATCTGCGATAAATTCTGAAGCGATTTCAACAGTTTCCCTTCCACCATCAGTCATATTAACCATAAGAAATTGCACATCAGCATTTTGCTCCTTGTACTTTTCTTCGAATTCAGGCATCTCGCTCTTGCATGGTCCACACCAGCTAGCCCAAAAATTCAATACAATGGGCTTGCCCACAAAATCGGAGAGATGAACTTCATTGCCATCTATATCGTATACCGTAAAATCAGGCGCCAACATTTTGTCTTCGCTGGTATCCTCCTGTTGGGTGTCTGTGGCAGTATTATCTGTATCGTTGGTATCTGCTACAGTGGTATCTGTTTCAGTGGTGTTAGCTTCTGTATTCGATGAGTCTGTGGATTCTGTGACCTCATTATGTTCCATATTTTCATTCTGTGTAGCCAGCTGTTGTCTGTCTACGTTTTTACCCAGCTTATTATATAAAAATGCTGCCCCGCACATGAATACTACAAATATTGCAATAATTATTATTAGCTTTTTCTTATTGTCCATAAATCCTCCTTAACTAAGCACACTTAGCAACTTTCCAAGGGTTCCTGTGGCCATCATTATACCTATTATAATAAGCAAGCCTCCGCACACCTTATTGATAATCTCATAATTTTTCTTAATAAAATCAAAAGCATCTTTTAAATATTCAATCAAAACAGCACTTAGGATAAATGGAATTCCCAGTCCCAAAGAATAGGTAAGTAGCATAAGCATACCCTCCACCATATGGGCTTGCTGAGATGCCAGCATTAAAGCAGAACCTAAGAACGCACCTACACAAGGAGTCCAGCCTACAGAGAATATAACTCCGAACACTAATGCAGTAAAAAAGTTCATATTATCTGTATTAACGGAGCTCTTACTTCCCTTAAATAGCTTTATCTTAAATACTCCTAAGTAGCTTAATCCGAAAATTATAACTATAGCCCCTGATACAATATCAACTACGGTTTTATGTCTAGATAATAGACTTCCAAATGTACCTGCCAAACCACCCATAGCTACAAATACAGTAGTAAAGCCTAACACAAAACCGCAAGCACACAGCAAGGTTTTCTTAGTATTTCTTACTCCACCACCTGCAAAATATGAAATATATATAGGTAGCATAGGTAATAAGCAAGGAGATATAAAGGTTATAACGCCCTCTAAAAATGAAATAATATATTGCATAATAATACCATCCTTAATCTTAACTAGTCACATATGATTATATTTTAAACCCTAGGTTTAATGCAATAAAAATCTGTGATTGATATAATTAAAGTATGTTACTATGCAAAAATATTATACGGAAATTCATTAATATAAAATTAGGAGGGATGCTATATGTTTGACATAATAGGCGCAAAGGAACGTAAGAAGTTAAAGGATAATAAGAACAAAAAGCTGGTTGTATTTGATTGGGGCGATGTTTTGCTTGATGTTAATTCACCAGTCTATAATTCATACACAGCAATAAAAAATATAGGACACGATATGGGTTTTGACCAGCATTCATTTATAACCTTTCTAAAGAAGAAGGAATTTTGGACTACAGAGGGCGAAAAGTTAGAACTATTAATTAATGAATATTTAGAAGAGGTTAATTCTGAAAAGACAGTGGAGGATTTTAAGGAATGCTATCTAAAACATTTTAGACAAATCACGTGGTTTGAGGATATGATAGAATTTTTGACATCTCTTCATGACCAAGGAGTATGTACAGGAATAATATCAAATCTATGTCAGTTGGACGGAGAGCTGTTAGCGGAAAAGCTTCCTATGGATAAGATAGACTATAGATTTTATTCATACAATCTAGGTGTAGAAAAGCCTGATTCAAAAGTTTATGAGATAGTAGAAACTGTTAGCGGCTGTAGTCCAGAAAATATATTCTTCATGGATGATAAGCAGAAGAATATAGATGCTGCAGTTGCAAGAGGTTGGAGAGGAATCTGTGCCACGGGGGATGAAATAACCAAGATAAAAGAAGAGGTTTATAGATTTATAAATACAGAGCATTAAACTGTTAGTTCAATACAAAATGTATAAAAATCCTGTATCATATTTTATGATACGGTACGAGAATATACACCAGATGAAATTTTTTTTCAAAGAGAGTTTTTTGGGACAATAAAACCTCTATACTGAAACTGTAACAATCGTGATGACCGAGCTATGTGTATTATTCGCATAACATAAGCCTTTCAATTTTTGTGTGAAATGCAATACTATGAATGGTTTATTATGTATATGTCGCAAGTGATACATAAAGCAGATGCAACAGAGAGGAGTGATCTTATGGATCCAATATATGTATCAATCCAGCAGGAGCAGACAGGCAATCGTATCAAGGAGTTAATATCTAATGAGGGATACTCAGTTAGAGACATTCAGGAGTTTATGGGATTCGATAATCCCCAGGCCGTCTATAAGTGGCTAAAGGGAAAGTCTATGCCAAGCATTGACAACCTCTTGATACTCAGTAAAGTGTTACATACTAGCATTGATGAGCTTATCGTTTACACAGGAGATGATAAGCTTGGCGCTAACACAAAGCGTCCTAGTAGATAGCTTAATACCGCTTATCTTTGCAAACATGCAAGGGTAAGCGGTTAATTTATTTTACAAATTATACCACAAGTATAATTGACCATTTAAGAAATTGGTGCTATAGTACCATATATGATTAAGAAAAAAGGGCAAAGTGCGTTGCCCGGAAAGGAAAAAGATATGAGCACAATAATTTTAAGCCTTAATAAAATAGTTGAACGCCATTTTGACGCTATGCTTGGGTCATCAAAGCAGGGCTTTGATTGCGTGTACTCATATAAGGATAAGATAAGTAGGGATACTGAAGTATATATAATGTGATTGCTTCGGTAGGAAAAGATTTATAGTATTATAGATTACATACATTTGTAATTTTAGAATAAATTATTAACCGCTTATCTTTGTAAATTATAGAGATAAGCGGTTTTTGTTTTTATTATAAGTTCAAGGAGGTGAAAGTATGTTTGAAATAAAAGGAAAGGTAAATACAGCACTTTGCTATGCAAAGGTTGTAGAGGATGAAGCTATAGAGCAGGTACGCAGAATGTGTGACTACCAGTTTACACAGGGGTCACAAATTAGAATTATGCCGGATGTACATTCAGGAAAAGGCTGTACTATAGGTACCACCATGACAATTATTGATAAAGCGGTACCAAATGTTGTTGGCGTAGATATAGGCTGCGGAATGCTTACTATAAATATTGGAAAGGGGAAAGTGGACTTTGAAAAGCTTGATGAGGCTGCACACTATATTCCAAGTGGAATGCGAGTGTGGGAAGGAAGAAAGGAAAAATTCGATTTTCAGGCCTTAAAGTGCTACAGAGATCTTAAGAAGACAAATTGGTTAGAGAAAAGTCTTGGAACCCTTGGAGGAGGCAACCATTTTATCGAGGTGGATGAAGCTACAGATGGAACACACTATTTAATCATACATACTGGTAGCCGTAACCTTGGTAAGCAGGTTGCTGAAATCTATCAGCAGCTGGCAGTGGATCTTAATAAAGGCAAGGAGACATATTTCCAGCAGAGAGAAGAGATTATAAAAACATACAAGGCGCAGGGAAGAAGAAATGAGATTGAGTCAGCCTTGAAGCAGATTGCTTGGGAGAATAGACAGGCTACAATCCCTGAGGATCTCTGTCACTTATATGGTACATTTTTTCAGGACTATCTTCACGATGTGGAGATTTGTCAGCAATTTGCAAAGCGTAATCGTGAGCTGATTGCAGAGATTTTAATGGAGCGAGCAGGACTTAAGGGCACCGATGCATTTCATACAATTCACAACTATATAGATGTGAAGGAGATGATTCTCAGAAAGGGCGCAATAGCAGCTCACAAGGGGGAGAAGGTGCTTATTCCAATTAATATGAGAGATGGAAGCGTGCTTGCAATAGGCAAGGGTAATCCAGAGTGGAATTACTCAGCACCACATGGTGCAGGACGAGTTATGTCCAGAACAAAAGCCAAGAATCAACTTAATATGGAGGAATATAAGGAAGTAATGTCGGGAGTATATACCACCTCTGTCAATGAGGCTACTCTGGACGAGGCACCTATGGCATACAAGAGACTTGAGGACATTATAGATGTGATTAAGGAGTCTGTGGATGTTGTAGATGTTATGAAGCCTGTTTACAACTTTAAGGCTTCTGAGTAGTACCGTTACCAATCCGAAGCGAATGCGAAGGGGAGGTCCCGCTACTCAGAAAGTAGAAGAAACATCCTCCATGAATATTGAAGAAATAATTACAAACATTTTGGAGGATTAGATTATGTTTAATATACCAACTATAGATATGGTTAGAACAGGACAAAATATATTATTTTTACGGCAGAGAGCAGGTCTTTCTGTAAGAGACCTGCAGGATATATTCGGATTTGCAACACCACAGGCCATCTATAAGTGGCAGCATGGAACAGCACTTCCAACCATAGACAACTTAGTTGTTCTTGCAGCTGTATTAGGTGTAGCAATTGATGAGATACTTGTAGTAAGTGCTGATACAAGAAGTCTGTTCAGTGCGTAAAATCCTATGAGATTAAACTGATGGTTGATATTAATTTTACACATTCATGCTATAATTTGATTAACTAATAAATATTATATTTTATAAATTGATAGGAGAAGAAATTATGGGAAGAACAGAAAATGCTGAAATATTTAGAAACACGGAGAAGCTTTATAAGAACAATGCTATGCTAAAGGAATCTGTTGCAAATTCCATTAATAAACAGAAGCTAGTTTTAGAAGGTGAACAACTACCTGATATAGAGAAAAATCTATATGAAGAGCCAGCCAAGCTTGTGGTTTCCAAGAAGAGAAGCTATGAAGCAGCACAGGGTTATAAGGGACAGAAAGTGTGCGTGCACAACTTTGCATCTGCATCAAATCCTGGTGGGGGTGTGGTAAATGGAGCCTCAGCACAGGAGGAATGTCTATGTAGATGTTCAACTCTATATCCATGTCTGTCTACAGATGAGTTGAGGAAGAAATTTTATGAGCCTCATAGAAGGGCACATGATCCTATACATAATGATGATATTATATATACACCTGATGTGACTGTATTCAAGACAGACACTGCAAATCCTATCCTTATGGATGAGGAGGATTGGTATCAGGTGAATGTGGTTACCTGTGCTGCGCCAAATCTTAGAGCCGTTCCAAGCAACTCATACAACAGTGGAGATGGCAACAAGTCTGTGAAGGTATCAGACAAGGAGCTTCAGGCAATTCATGAGAAGCGTCTTAGAAGAATTCTAGATGTAGCACTTATGAATGGTGATGAGGTGGTTATACTTGGTGCATTTGGCTGTGGAGCATTTATGAATGATCCATATGTGGTTGCCAGAGCATGTAAGACCGTAATCGCTGAGTACAGGAAGGCATTTAAAGTTATAGAATTTGCAGTGTACTGTAGTCCTAGAGACGACAAGAACTTTAGAGTGTTTGAGGCTACTATGAAGGGAAGATAGTAGTAAAAAAGAAGAAGCCATGACGGTGGTAAAAGCCACTGTTGTGGCTTCATTTTTATTCAACCACAGGTTGAATGACGTGGGAAAGATAATGGTTTAATATAAAAATATATGTTTTTTACATTTATAAAGTGTAGATTATATGATGAGGAGGTATGTGTGGCTATGGCAGATAAGGCTGATAGAATGAGGGAAGATATGTATTATATAGCTGGTAAGGTTAATGTGCCAGAGGAGAAGAGAGAGGAATTTAACCGATATGTACTAGAGCTATTATATAAGTGTGGTATTAGAAGATTGGTTAAGCGTAAGGTTAATGGCAGAAGCTTCAACCTAGTCGAACCGCCTAAGCCAGATAAGAATGGTATAGTAAAATTTAATTACTCTATATTTGAGCAAAAGGAAAGAAAAATAAATACCTATAATATGAACACATGTGAGCTGGTGACACCTGATAGAGGGTATAATGAGTTTGGAGTAGTTATGAATCTTATTATGGTCTTGCAGGAATGCTATAGTGATGGTTCCTGTTATTTTATGTCAGAGGGAATTCCCTGTGATTATGTGGATGGATATCTGGAGATACTACATTATTTATTTGGAGTTGTATTCGATATGCCTCATAGAAGGAGAGAGTGGGAGATTGTACATTTTTTTGGAACCGTATGTCCAGATGAAGATGTAGATAAAATTATTGATAATATGTTTGCTTCCGTACCATATATGAATGGTATGTACAAATATGATTCTGCGGAGGTAATGTCTACGTTATATTTGCAGGATGATAAAATCCATATTAGAGAAGCAACTTATGCTATGGAGAGAAGTGATATAAATGAAAATAGTATAGGCCACTTACATGAGCTTTTATACATGAAGATTACGGATTTGCTTAAAAATGGCCAGGATAAGGTAGGGGATTATATAGGAAGACTGATTACCATGGATAAGAAGCATAGAGAAGAGCTTGCTAAGAGAGAGGATGAATTTGGTATAATTGCTGAGATTTCCTTGTATGTGTTACCACCTGTCTTGGTGCATGCCTATGGGGTGGCTATAGGTAAGAGCTTTTGGAATGTATGGAATGCTTATGGTATAGATGGACCAGGATATAGAGATATTATTAGAAAAACAGGAGTGAACATAAGGGATGAGTCTAAGGCTGAGGACTATATGCTTCCATATTACAAGGCTATTCGAAGAGAAAATCAGGATGAATTCTTGGAATTCTGGGACGGAGATAATCTGCTCTTGTCTGAGGATATGGAAGCTACTATAGAGGATTGGCAGGAGAGCTTTCGAGAGCTTCAGGTGCCTGGTAATTATGACACAGAGAAGGAATTGGCAGATATATTGACAGAGCTGGATGAGTTTTGGAATCGCAGATATGTGGATCTGGAATTTGTCAAAGAGGTTAAAAAGTATAAGAAGGATGATAATTACAAGAAAGCATTGATGGTGCTTAAGAGTACTATGGATGAATATGCTACGTGGTTTCCGGAATTAACCAGAACCCAGGCTAATAGATGGGTAGCCAAGGGTGGTATGGATGTCATTGGATATGTGAAGATGCAGGCATTTACATCGTTGATGATTAATCATAAGCAACGTAAGAATATATTTGGATTTTAGGAGGGGTGTTATGGGTACATTTGCAGGATATTATGGGGAGATGAGTATTCCTGAGGATAAGAGAGAGCTTTTTACTAGTCAGGTGATGAAAATACTTAATTATGGTGGTATGGTTAGCTTTGAGAAGGTTAATATGTTTGGACATCAGATTAATCTGATAAGTCCTGTGGAGGTTAAGCAGGGGGAAGAAGTACATTTTCACTATAATTATTTTGAGGACGATGGTTGGGAAACCGCCGGCTACTGTAGTGATAGCTGTAGGTTTTACTCTAATAAGATAGGAAGCGATGAATTTGGTGATGTAATAGCAGCTGTGTATAGTTTGTATGAGCTATGGGATGATAAGTGTGGGCTTCCGGAGGTTAACGGCGAGGTTTTAGATACTTCCATTTATACAGGTTGGATTAACAATGTGCTTGGAACCGATTATTCTATGAGCTCCAGGTTTAAGCTGTGGGATAATGCTGAATTCTTGGTATTTAATAGAATGGAAGATGGATATGACGATGAGGAGCTGGAATATAGACAGCTTATGCAGATTATTCCCATAGAACTGCGTAAGGCAGCGGGTGGTACAGAGTTTACTGATTTGCTTTACATAATTAATGGTACAGACACATTGCATGAGGATGATCTAATAGAAGGTACATATCCATGGGATGTATATAGCTGTAAGAAGGCTATAGAAGAATACCTCAGCAACAATCAGGAGGATGACCAGGCAGTAAATAAGCTTTGGGATTTAATCAAGAAAGACAAGTTCAGTAGAAGCAAGGTTAAGGATAAGTGGCTTAAGGCAATTGCAGAGCATACCATGAAGCTTCCTGCTAGAGTAATAGTGTATCTTACCTGTGAACTAAAGAAGCTCCAATTTTGGATGGAGTGGAAGGAGATAGTGGGGGATGTATATCATGATGAAATTATGCGTGAGTATGCTTCAAAGGAGTTGCAGGAAAAAAGATTAGAGATGATTCAAGAACCGGTAGAACCAGTGTCTACCACTGAATTTCTATATCAGGGTGGTTACTTTACTTTCTGGGGAACACCGGATGAACTAAAGAATAAGCCTAAGTATTATATTTCTGATGCTGATAGATTATATTGGTGGGATGGAAGTGACGAGGTAAAGATTTCTAAGGAAACAGATAAATGGATTAAAGGATTAGTTGAGGATTATAATGAAATAATTGAAGCTATGGAGGAAAATATAGACAACAAGGACTTTATCAAGGAGTTAATAGAGACAATAGCTGACGCAGATGAATATTACAAGCGAATATTTCCTTTCCAGACTATGTTCTATGAATTTATTCAAAATAGTCACCTAAAAGAGTATAACGCTGCGGTTAGATTATTTAAAAAAGTCATAGAGGACAATAAAAAGGAGGGCGCAGCCATAGAGTACCTAAATGGTAGCTGGGGTGTGGCAAGCAGAAAGATTACTCATAATCCTGGTAGAATTAATATTAAGAGATTCCTTGGTCTTATGGCTAATAAAAAGCTTAGGGAGAAATATTTTGGATTTTAATGAAAAGTGGTATTAGTTTGGTGGATAATATAGAGAATTCTAAGATTTTTGTTGATAGGTTTTGTAGCCAATAGTTGATAAAGAGGTGACCATGATGAGAAAATATAAAAGTCTTACACAGTATATTGAGATATTTGAAGATATGTCAGATTTTGGTACATATCATGGTTGCGAGGAGGTTGGGAGAGCTGAAAGTGGAATTCCTATCTTAAACTTGCCGTGGGTAGAGTATAATGAAACAGTAAAAGATTTCATTAGGGAGGTACATAGGTTTGATAAGAAGCATCCATTTTATGGTTTAAAGCATTATGGAAGAGTGCTTCAACATTTGTGCCCTGAGGATACCTATGTTGATGAGGTTGACGAAAGGTATTTGTCAGGCAAAGAACTAATGGCATTCATATATGGAACTATCGTGGAGGAACGATTAATTGATGGCAATATCAAGCAAACCTTGGAAGAAGGAACAATGCTAAGGTGGCTTAGAAGATTGCGAGAAATTGATGGTTAGTTTAAATAAAAAGTGAAGCCATGACGGTGGTAAAAGCCACTGTTGTGGCTTCATTTTTTCAACCACAGGTTAAATGACATGGGACAGATAATAATTTAAAATATAGATATATGGATTTGAGAAGTAGTTCCACAGGGAAGGATAGGAGCATTATAGTAAAGCTTCTTGAACGCATAAAAAATGTGTATATGGGTAGAACTACCAGACTAAGAAATGATATGGAGGACTTATCATGAGAAGAATATTGATAGAAAATGAATATGTTAATCCAAGGGAGTGCTCTTATGGATTTCCTTGGGATAGTGATGGAACATGTTATAATTTTAAAAGCCCAAATGAATGTGTAAAGAGTAGTGAGATAGATACTATAGAGAATCTAGAGGATGTAGAGACGCTGGTTATAGGCTGTGATTTGCAGGATTATGGATTCATCTCTAGGTGCAAGAACCTTACTCAGCTATACATTTATAATGGAAGTAATATTATAGATTTGAGCTTCCTAGAGAAGCTATATAAGGTGAACCATCTTTATATCGGTAGATCAAAGGTAAACTCTTTGGAGCCACTAGAGAGACTGGTGGAGGAAAAGAACAGACTTATGAGCGAGACAACAGATTTATGGACCAAAATATCTTATGGATTAGAAGGGGTTTACATAGACTCTGTGGTTGAATTGGATATTGCATCGGTGAAGGATGATGAGCATTGTATTATGGAGCTGATTGTAAATGGAAAGGCTAAGAGGGCGTATAGATAGGAGGCCATTTATGAATAAACAAGTGGAGAAAAAAACAGTATACAACATATCACAAGAATCAATTTTGTTAGCGAAGAAAACTAGGACAGAATTGATGGAAAAAGGACAGATAACAGTAATTTGTCCGAAATGTCAAGAGCATCCAGAGATTATTACGACTCCAAGGGGTGAGAGAACTATGGTGACTTGTAAATGTGGCTATATTATTAGTGTTGATATTAATTTATAATTATGAAGGAGAATTAAGCAAAGATGAATTTAGATGGCAAACATATAAAACTAAGAGGTTCGTTAAACGATATGAGAATTAATGTAGCTTAAGTGATGCAGGAGGCTTATAAAATTGATAATGAGGAGAAAATCATTATTATACCAGAAGAGGACGATGAGGATTGTATGGGCGGTTGTCCTATCCGACCAGAGATAGTTTTATGTGAAGGCTGTAGAGGATAGATATACGATGGCAATATCCATTTGGATATGATACAATCATACCAGATTACCCTCAAGGAGGCTAGGTATGAACAGTGTAGAGCAAATCATCCATGACCACAACCGAATATGCTGGTATCCTTCAGCCGGAGCTGATTTTAGAGAACTACTTTTCTTATCTAAACAATTTTGTGCATGGAAGGATGTTCCTATAGCAGCCCACGAACTGCCGGATTTATTTATCCTGACAGATTGCAATCCTAGTGATACACCCTATGGATATTGCACTGGAGATACGTATATTGAACAAATCAATGGCAATTCCTATGATAAGATGAAGTATCTATTTAAAGCTATCAATAATTGTACTGTGATAACTGTAAATGATAAGGTTGAATTTGTAGAGAAGCTAGATGTTCAGTTTAATCAGGAGCTTTATAAGTTTGATGTATCAGATAACTATGGAAAAGCGTTTTATTTTTCTGTTCACATTGCCTCCAAGCAGTTAGGGGAATGGGATGTGAATGTTTTGTACATATTAGTTGAAAATACTAGCTTCGCATTTGATTATCTGGTTAAGAATAATGTAACTGTAGACTACATTGTAAAGGTAAGATATGGAGACCAATTTGGTGAAAGCAATGTGTCTGGGGATTGGCTTGCAAAGTTATTAAAGCCACTTAAAACAAAGTACTATCTGAGAAATGCATTTTCTCTGAGAAAAGCTTGCGATGCTATAGTAGAACTAAAGGATAAGTTTCCTACAAGTGATATAGTTAATGACGATGTTTCTACATTGAAGCTAGAGCAGATATATCGAGTTAATGGAAGTCTTTGGTCGGGGCAGGGAGATATTTATTGGTATAAGGTTAAAAGTTAACATTTAAGATGAGCATAAACTCAGGCAGTAGCATTGCTACTGCCTGTTTTGCTTATATCGATATTTGCTCCCTGAATGATTAAACCGCTGGTTTATAGATTTCCCTCTCACCCGATGATAATATACATATGTAGGAGTGTACGGTAAATGATTCTTATGCAAGAATAATACAAAGTTAGGAGAACAACATGAAAATATTTTATAAAAAGGATTATATAACATGGACCAAATTGAATAAATGTGTAAACAAAGATATAGCGCAGACTTATGAGATTATTTTCCCAGATGGAGATTTAAGTGCTCAGGAGTCAGATTGCGAGAATGCAATACGTTTGTGGGATGAGAAGAAGCATGGTGATAAGGTAAAATATTATATAATGTGTGGACAGGGTAGGAGTGAACTATTTTTAGACTCGCTGGCAGAGGATTATTTGTATAAGATAGATGAGGCTGTTGGAGATGAGAAGGATGTTGTTTTAGCCATTGACGGTTGTAAAGTGCAATTTACTCAAGAGATGGTGGAGTATTTTCTTGGTCTTAAAGAGAAACGAGGCTTTAGATTACATATAATGGCTCATCTATTTGTGAGTGATATTGTTAAATCACATAACACATATAATATAGATAGGTTATTGCTTCCATATCTTGACAATATTGAGCAATTTGACTCAGTTGCATTTTTTAATCCGGCAAAGCTAAAAGATGCCAGCTGCCGTAGTACAATGGATGCTAAGGCTCGTATGGAGGACGATTTAATAATCGAGGAAATATTTGCGCAGGAGCTGGACGGCATATTAACTATGGCTAAGGAATTAGACCAGGTGGACGAGGAGCATCTGTGGTTATATGACTGGGATAAGAGAGCATATCAGCAGATAGAGCTTTTACCACAGGATTTAAGTGATAGACCTAGGTCAAGGAAAACATTTCAAGAGATTGCACCTAATGATGGCAAGGAGACCTGTAAGCGACTAAGAGAGCTAAGGGATGAATTTAGGAGAAAATATGGTCTAAAACTTAGAGAGAAGCCATGTAACTATTCTGGTGAATGTAAGGGTAGCTGTTCCTTCTGTGAGGATTATGCTACTACCTTATGGCGAGAAGCTTATGAACATCAACAGTATGATAAAACAATCGAAAGGTATTACGCTGATCCAGTACCTATATGTGGCATTAGTAGATTGAGATGGGATTCTGATGGTCCAGGTATTCGAACCCTAGTGCTTATGGATGGCTGTCATATGAGCTGTAAGCATTGTATTAACAAGGATATAATCAACGATGGTCTTGCGGGCTATATGTTCACAGATGAGCTATATGAGATGATTGAGAAGGATAATCTATACTTTGAGATGACTGGCGGAGGTGTTACATTTGGAGGTGGAGAACCGCTTATTCATTCAGAGTTTATAGGCGCATTTAAGGCTAATAATCCTAAGCTTAATGTGGCAGTGGAGACATGCCTTAATTCTTCCTTTGAGAGTGTTTCAGAATTGGTATTTTTGGTGGATTATTGGATTATAGATGTTAAGGATATGAATGATGATATATATCGAAGCTATACAGGTTTGACCAATTTTTCTATGAAAAGAAATCTTAAGTACCTGCTTAGTCATGTGCCTGCTGAGAAGATATTATGCAGGGTGCCATTAATTCCTGGATTCAATATGCTAGAGGATGTAGAAAAATCTGTACAAGAACTTAATGAGATGGGAGTAACTAATATAGAGCGTTTTGAGTACAAGGTAGGTGAATAGCTATGAAGCAGGAATTTAAACTAAGAGATTGGTGTGTGTATGAATACTATGGTGAATACAAAATTAGAGGACTAGTGGATTATGTACCCGAATATGGGCGATATGTGAAGCTTAATATAAGTCTAAAGGAATTTGCTCATAACATAACTGATGATGTGCTTGTCTGCGAGACAGAGGAGAATAGATATGTATGTCCGCTGAAATATTTTGACATAAGATATAACTATAATTATATAGATGGAGCATATGTTAAGAAACTTAAAGATAAAATGAAGAAAAGTGGTAGCGAAATGGACGCCTTAGCTTTGGCTACAGGAGAGCTGGTATTGGATAAGCATAAGAGTACATACACAAAGCACATCCTAAAGCTTGCAGAGGAAGGACGTAAGGAACTTGAGCTAGAAGATAGTGCATTTCGCCAAAATCTTATAGACCAGGCAAATGAATATGATAACTCCATATACATAGCGTGGTACAACGTAGACGATACTAATATGCTGGCATATCATCTTGGCGATGAATTAGGAATTGTTACACCTGAGCTACATGTAGGAACCATTCAGGACAGTGTGCTATATACTAAGTATCCGGACAAACAGGATGATGAAAAACTTGATTTTAGATATTTTCCGCGAGGTTTTAGTACTTATACAACTTACCTGTGGTCAGAGAATATTACTCATGCAGTTATCAAGAATTGTATGGAATGGAATATAACCTTTAATGGCAGAGTGATAGCTCCGGGTGAGGTAGTTGTAATTCCAAGAGAGGATGGGAGATTGTATCTGTAGGATAATACCCTAGCTTTGGCTAGGGTATGGATTAGCATGTTAATAAAATGTATTAGATATAAACTTTATTAGATGATAGACTATAGTTTTTTGAATTGATAAATGGTGCAATAATATTTAAGTACTAGAAAAATAAGGGAGGTACATATGAATAATAATTCTAATAGCACTATTGAGATAATATTTGCAGTACTAGATGATAGTATTTTGGCATTAGGAGAGAGTACATTAGAAGAATTATCAAGATAAAATATATACATATCGATATGTTACCCTCCATAGAGTTAACCTATAATTGAAAAAGATAATTAAAAGGATGGTGTGATATTGTTTGTATATATTTCTTGATATTGATGGAGTTTTAAATAAATCATCTCAATGGAAACGAATGTATTCCTTAGATGAGGATTGTGTAAGAAGCTTCTGTAGTTTTGTTACACAAGTGAATGGGCAGATTATATTAACGTCTTCGTGGCGTAGTGGATTTGTAGACACCCTAAGCAAGGAGAATACACCCCAGATCAAAACCTTAGAAAATATGCTGCTAGTACATGGAATAAAAATAATGGACAAGACTCCTTACTTGCCAGGACGAAAGCGAGACAAGGAGATAGAACGATTTCTATATTTGAAGGAATTTGATGCTATGCATGAGGATTATATCATTATAGATGATGATAAGGATGAATTTGGGGTTGTGGGGAAGAAGAATTATTTTACAGACCCTGCTCAGGGATTTTGTAAATTGGATGTAAAGCAATGCTTGAAATTATGTAGGAGGTAGCCCAATGGAAGAACTATATAACAAATTACGTGCAATACCAGGTTCGCATTTTGGCTTTGTTATGGGGATATTAAATTATGCAAAGAAGAAATCAGATAGAGTAGAGAAGCTTTTGAATTATATTAATTCTAATAACGATTTAACTGTATCTGATGTAGTTATGTTTGTATCAACACAACCTGATTTTTTTGAGGATGATGGAGAAATTCCAGAAGTATCAAAAGAAGTAGACTTAAACAAAGAACTGAAAAAAGGGGTTGAAGACATGCTTTCTGTAAATGTTAAGGATGCAAGGAAAGTATTTGATGATATACGTAAAGATTATGGATTAGATTAATAAAATGCGACAGATATTGAAGAAGTATGAGGGTATGTAATACGAGAGGAATTATTATGACAGACACAACTGTAGTAAACGAGAGACATGAATCTATAAACGAACTTAAAGATAGATTAGAAAAAATAGAATTATCTATCATCGTAAATGGTACATTGTCAGAGGAGGAAGTCGAATTGTTGTTAGATAGGGTATAGGAGTATAAGAGGTACGCAATTTGCATTTTTGCAAATTGCAAATTCGGAAAAACTAGGTTGTGGCGTAGTGTGGAAAGCAATCTCAGCTGCTGAGGCGGTTGGGGTTGCTTTTTTGTTATAAAATGAGTATATTTCGGCTAAAATATAATCATAATAAAAATTAGCCGAAATATACTTGATTTTTGTGTGACATTCGGCTAAAATACAATTAGATTACAAATTAGCCGAAAGAGGGTAGACGGTATGAATTATATAAAGAGAAATTTGGAGAACGTAGTTAGTCAAGTTACAAAGGAATATCCTGTGGTGTTAGTCACAGGACCAAGACAGGTTGGTAAGACTACTATGCTTCAGAAGTTAATGGAAGGAACAGATAGAGGATATGTTACCTTGGATGATTTGAATGAAAGAAATATTGCAAAGACTGATCCGGAATTATTTTTGCAGTTGCACAAGCCACCTGTGATGATTGATGAGGTACAATATGCACCAGAATTATTTACTTATATAAAAATGCACGTAGATAAATATCATGAGCCAGGTGCATTTTGGCTTACGGGTTCTCAGGTGTTTAAACTAATGCGTGGAGTACAAGAATCATTAGCAGGAAGAGTAGCTGTGCTGTCGCTTACATCTTTATCTCAGGCAGAAATTTCAGGTGGTGATATGGAACCATTTATAATAGATATGGAGGCTTTATCCACTAGAAAGAATGGAAGAAAAGAAGCAGACACAAGAGCTATTTTTGAACGAATATATAAAGGATCAATGCCAGCAATTGTAAGTGGTGCGAATAGTAATAGTCAGATATTTTATAGCAGTTATTTGTCAACTTATATTGAGCGTGATGTAAAGGAATTGTCGGATGCTATTGATTCACTTAAGTTTCTTAGATTTATTACCGCAGTAGCAGCAAGGTGTGGTCAAATGCTGAATATGGCAGAGGTTGCTAGAGATGCAGATATAAATCAGACACAGGCAAAGAACTGGTTGGGGATTTTGGAAACCCTGGGAATTATATTTTATCTCCACCCATATTCCAATAATTTACTAAAACGTCTTGTGAAAACTCCTAAATTGTATTTTTATGATACAGGAATGGTATGTTACCTAACCAAGTGGAGTAGTGCTGAAACTTTAGAGAGTGGTGCTATGAATGGTGCAATTTTAGAAAATTATGTGGTTGCAGAGATTATGAAAACTTACTTGAATTGTGGAAAGGAACCTTACATTTACTATTATCGAGATAAGGATTATAAGGAAATAGATATTGTTCTAGAACATGATGGGGTTTTGAATCCAATAGAAATTAAGAAAACTTCCAATCCTGGAACAGAGCTGACAAAGGTATTCGGTTTACTGGATAAGTCATCAACACCACGTTCGAAGGGGGCTGTTATATGTATGAAGCCAGGTCTTAGTGCAATTGATAGAGATAATTATATTGTTCCTGTTTGGATGATATAGTTGATAAATGGCTATATGTTGGATGATTGATGTTTAGTGAATCAAGTAGCCAATGCCACGGCAGCATCGGTTGTTTGAGGTGAGAAGATAGGAATATAAAGGGTTTGAGGCGGTGTAAAGGGCATTTTATGCCAGGTTTATGCCAGAAAAATTAGATAGGGTTGTGGCGTAGTGTGGAAAAGCAATCTCAGCTGCTGAGGCGGTTGAGGTTGTTTTTTATAAAATTATATAGAGTGTGATTTGATGAAACATATCAGTCTAACTTCAAGGGGCTGACTGGATATTGAAATGATTGAGAGAATGAGAACAGTTTGATATAATTTGAATTAGAAAAAATTATGGACAAGTTGAACCATATCATTATGTAAGTGAGAAAATAAAAAATGCAGTAAAAAGGAGAATTATATTTATGACGAAGGAAGAAATATTAGAATACTTTTATTGTGAAACAGAAGGGATTGTTGCAACAGAAGTTGTTTTAGTGGAGACAAAATCATCCTATCTATGGCAAATGGATTGTTATAAGATAAGTACAGAGCAAGGAACGTGTTTTTATGTATTTGATAGTGATATGCTTCCGGTAAACATATATCCAATTAGAGAGGGTGAAACATTGGATGAATGTTATTATAAACACATCGGTTTCATGACGGAGTTGTGCTCGTCGTCTATTGATAATAATTTTATTTTTAATTTTATTGAAGACTATTCTATTTTTCCTATATTAGATAGGCGTATTAATGAAATTGAAAAAGATATTACGTTAGATAAAAATGCTAATCAGTTTTCTGGCATTGCTAATCAAATTAGGGATTGTTATTTGAATCTTACTGATTATTTAATGAACAGAATGCGAACGAACAATCCTGAATTTAAAAATGATAATTTTACTTCGAATTTAGAAGAATTTTTGAAATTAATCATTCCGGGAAAACAATCTGAAACTCGAAGAAATACAATTAACGGTATTGCTCAAAAAGGATGGAAATTCAACTCGGAACTGGTACATAAAGATTCAATTACAGTGTTTGATATACTTATTTCAATAAATATTTTACGCTTGTTGGTGTCAACGGTTAGTAATTTAATTGTCGGGAATAATATGCCTTTTAACAAGGTGAAATGCCCTCATTGTCATAGTGAGAAATATACTATGGAACAAAATTCAATGTTTTATTAGAAGAAATTATGAAAAAGATATAAATAATATATAGTTTTGTTGAAATTTAATCTTGATATGTTCGATTTGTTGAAAAATGGATAAGTAGCTTACTATAAGATTAGTATTTGTTCGGAGGGATGTAAATGCGTTTGTATGATAAAGGAGAGGTTATAGATTACATATGGCAATATTCAAGGTTTTATGGCAATAAATTAGGAGAATGTGAAAGATATTTTGCAGATGGAGAAGGTCATACAGCAATAATCTTGCTATTTGAAATAACGGAAAATATCTGCAAATCTGTTGTGGGGGATTATGAGAGCAGTTTTTACAAAATAGTTTGTAAATTAATGGAAAAAGGGGTTATAACAGCAGATGAGGAAGTGTTTTTAAGTAGTGGGGAGAATAGTGTGCGTAATATTAGAAATCTTTTTGCACATGCTAATCTAATGACGATAAATATTGTAAATGTTGAAGATGAACAAGAAATACTGTATCCGCTGACGGAGGAAGATAGTTGTTTGCTTTTGTATGAAAAAATATCATATCTTCTATTTAATATGCTTCTTAAAATTGTTGTGATAGGGAAAATAAATATTGAATTGGAATTTGATTTTGGGGAAATATTAAAGGCATTTGAATTGCGAATAAGAAAATTAACATCAAGTGAGATGCTTCGTTATTTGGGTTTGAACCAAAATACAATTGAAAGTATGAAAGCACTTGTGGATGAAAAAGATTTGCAACGTCTAGCAGATAATAGTAGCAATGTTAATGTATTGAAAGCAATTTTTGAAAAAATCAAAGGGTGAAGGAATGCTAGATGAGAGAGTGTATGATTATTACATAGCCAAAGAACTGTAAGAGCTATTATGTTATGTTTTAATTACTTCCACCACTCCCAGTATATTTTCCCCTCAAAATGTTATATAATATCCTCATAATAACCCACCAAGGAGGAACAATTGTATGAAACTCACACCAACCCTAAACTACTACAACGAAAATGCTAAAGAATTCACAGCTAGCACAATATATGTGGACTTTACAAGCGTTCAGGACAAGTTCTTGAATAAACTCGCTTCAAGCTCATCCATATTGGATTTCGGTTGTGGAGCAGGGCGTGATACAAAGTATTTCCTGGAGAAAGGTTACATAGTTGAGGCAATAGATGGTTCGGAAGAACTATGTAAGCTTGCCAGTGAGTATACTGGAATAGAAGTGAAGCATATGCTTTTTCAGGAGCTTTATGATGTTGAAAAATACGATGGGATCTGGGCTTGTTCTTCCATATTACATCTTCCGTACGAAGAATTGGTGGAAGTAATGAAGAAGATGAAAGTGGCACTTAAGGACACAGGAATCATCTACACATCCTTCAAATACGGAAGCTTTGAAGGTGTTAGAAATGGTAGATATTTTATAGATATGACAGAAAAATGTTTAGAGAAATTACTTCAGGATGTGGGTGGACTTGATGTAGAAGAGATGTGGGTAACATCCGATGTAAGACCGGGTCGAGGTGAAGAAAAATGGTTGAATCTCTTTCTCCGAAAGAAATAGTTGAATATCCAAATGGTGGAAAGAGTTATTTCTATGTTGTTGATCAGACAGCAATTATTGTGGATGAGGGGATTTGCAAATGTAGTTCGGAAGAAGATGCATTTCCCTACACTTTGATTACTGAAAAGCAGAACTCTTATATGCATCGATATGGTAAGGTGTATAGATTTCTACGTGAAGACGAGGATGCTATTGAGAGCTTTTTGGAGAATGCTGATGACAATACAGACATTAATTTTTCTATACGCACTGTGAATCGTGAAGAAGACTCAAATGCATCACCATTGGAGTTTTTGTTCGAAGAGAAATTTACAAATGTATATGGCATGGAAGGCCTAAAATATTTAAGGAAGGAATATGGCGTTGTTGATAAGGACGGTCATAATTTCTTTCTTGATTATTATGCCCAAAAGGATGATGGTGGAGTTGCGGTAGAAGAAAATGGTGTGTCATATCACCATCCACAGATAATAGGAATTGATAGATATAGAAACCAGTTGCTAAAGCAAAACACCTGTACCAAGTGGGGCATTAAGCTGTATAGATTTTCTACAGAGGATTGTCAGTTTGACAATCGTATAGAGGACGATATTCGTACATTCTTTGGAGATGATATAAGCAAATATGAAGAAAATGGATTGATTATAGATAGACCTGTGGAATTGTATGATCACCAGTTGGTTACTCTTCAGGCCATTGAGCAGAAGAGATTGGCGGGGGTAAAAACATTTCTGATTGTATTTCCAACGGCAAGTGGAAAGTCAAAGATTGTAGAAGAGGACATACAGGCATTTGCAGCGGGAAGAGAGAAGTTTAAGGCCTTGGTGTTGGCACCAAATATAAATATTGTAGAAGACTGGAGACATAGGATAGAAAATTCCTTGAAGAAATATAAGGACTGTATACAGGTAAAAACATTTGCGAACATAGTAAGAAACTATACGAACATTTCGCCAAATGAGTATGATTACATAGTAATAGACGAGGCCCATCATGCAGTGGCACCTATGCTGAAGAGAGTGATACAGTATTTTACGCCAGAGTTTATGATAGGACTTACTGCCACGGACCAAAGACCGGACAAGAAAAAGCTTGAAAGTGTATTCGGTAGCTACAAGACTGGACTATCCTTGGTTCAGGCCATGGAAGAGGGAATAGTGGCACAGGCAAATGTGTACCGTGTAGAGACCAATATCAATCTAAGTCAGGTGCGATTTAACGGTAAGGATTATGTGAATGCAGACCTGGAGAAAAGCATTCGTGTTACTTCCAGAAATGAGTTGATTGTAAATGTACTTAAGGAATATTTTTGTGAAGGTGAAGTAGCTAATCGACAGGGTATTATATTCTGTGTAAATACTAAGCATACCATAGAGATGGAAAAGCTTTTAAATGAAGCTGGCATTAGTGCAAAATCCTATACAAGCAAGACAAAGAATGCTGATAAAGTGATGGCGGATTTTAAGGAGAAGAAGATTCGTTTTCTATGTGCTTGCAGCATGATTTCAGAAGGTTGGGATTACCCAGAGCTTGGGATTCTTGTTATGGCAAGACCAACCCTTTCTAAGGTGCTTTACTTGCAACAGATAGGTAGAGGCTTGCGTAAGACCGACACCAAGAAAAATGTATTCATAATCGATGTGGTTGATGAGTATGGAGCTATGGCGAGACCATGTTCTATGCACAGTATATTTCAAAATGCTATGTATGTTCCATTTGGAAATATTACAAACAGGTCCTACTCTGTGGGAGATATGATTGAGATTGACGGAATTAAAGAACGAGTAGAACGTATAGTAGAAATTGATATCAATAGCTTCGAAGATAAATATGGTGATTACCTAAGTCAGGAGCAGCTGGCTAGGGAATATTATGTCAGCACAGGCACCATAACAAGTTGGATAAAGAAGGGCAAGATTAAGCCTACAGTTTCCTATCCGTTTGGTAATAAGCAGATATATCTATTTAGCCCAGAGGATGTAAATAACATAAGAAATGAATTAAACATCCCAGAGCATACCGAAGAAACCATAAAGAAAGACTTCTTTGATTTCTTGGCTGAGAGAGATTATTCACTATCCTATAAAATGCCATTTTTGCTATCCTTTATTAAGAATATGAATTCCATAGGGGATGCAAATATTGAGGCTGTGATGGATGATTATATTGCATTCTATGAGGATAGAATTGCGCGAGGTCTGCCGGTAGATAGACCATCCTGTCCATATAATGCAGAGACATTGAAGGATAGGAAAATGATAAAAACAAATATGTTGACTAATCCTTTTGAAAAGTTTGAGAGAAAGAGATTCTTGTATCATTCCAAAGATTTGGGTGTTATCTCTATGAATCATGCACTGTTTTCACGTATGGGAGAGGAAGATTTTCAGAAGGTGAAGGAACAGATGCTGGAGGATGTGAAGAATTACTATAGGGATATGGGTGTGTAGGGAAATTAACGGCAATTGTAAGTGTTATATTTATAATTTTAAAAGTTCAAAAAAGAGATAAATAAGCCCATAAATGTATAATATTCGAACGATAGTTTTCTTGTGGGATAATACTAATTATGATATTCTAATCTTCGATTGGAAAAGGAGGTGCTAATTATATATGATGAAAATAGTAGATTCAGGATATAAAATAGATTTGCATATACACTCTATTAGTTCAAGTTTGAAAGATAAAGCAAAAGTTTCTTTTAACACATTGCAAAATATTAATGTATTAGCAGATAGATTAAATGAGAATGGCGTTCAAATATGTGCAATAACAGATCATGACACCTTCGATTATGATATGTATAAAGAATTAAAAAAATATGAAAAAGATGCAACCAGCTCAATGGAAAAAGTTTTTCCAGGGGTGGAATTTTCTGTAGAATTTGATGGAGATAATGGAAAAAATGTTTTACATGTCATAGCCATTTTTAATGATGAAGATGAAACAAAAGTAAAATCAATACAAACTTTTTTGATAAATGAAAAAGGAACTGTTGCTTATGATAGAGGTATGTCGTTTTCGGAAGAAAAGTTTTTATCTATATTAAGAAATATTGATATTGATACGGTATTAATTGCACATCAAAAAAGCTCTTTAACATCTTCAAGAGCATATCAACATGATGCTAAAACTGTAGGGGATATTAAATTTAATGAATTTGTATATACAGATTACTTTGAGGCGTTTGAGTTTAGAAATAAGAAAAATGAAGTTTTTAACAAAAGCTTTTTGAATTTTACAAATCAAACAGAAGCTATTCGATTTATTACTGGCTCTGATTGTCATGATTGGAGATATTATCCTAAAACAAAGGAAAGTGATAATGATGAATTCATATATACTTATGTTAAATGTTTGCCTACTTTTCGTGGATTGGTAATGGCTATTACGGATCATAGACGAATAAAAACTGTTAATAGCTTTTTTAGTTCAAGTGAAACGTACATAAAACAAATAGATATGAAAATCGATGGACAACCATATTCGATTCCGTTATCTAGAGGATTAAATGTAGTAATTGGTGATAATTCCGTAGGAAAGTCATTGTTACTTCATAGAATGACAGGATATTGTAAGAAGCAAGAAAAACTGCTAAAAGCGTCAGTAATTGATGGATATACAAAATATTTGAAAGAAAACAAAATAGAGATAGAAACTGAAATTTTAAATACAGATATATTTGCTTTTGATATGCAAGGTGAAGTGCGTGAAAAATTTGAGAAGAAAAAGATTAAATCAGTAGATTTTTTACGCACATACTATCCAGATCCAATTAGTGTTGAGTCATATAAGGAAAAGGTAAAAAGAAAACTTGAGAAAATTTTTACTTATTTGGAAAATAAATTTGAAATAGAAATTGCTGAAGCGAAACTGGGAAAATTTATTATTTATGACGAAGAATCGACAGGTGCTGAGAGTTTGACATTTGTAGGGAATAAATCAAAAGATAATAAAAAAGTCTCAGGATACAAAGGAATTGTAGAGGATATTGACACCATAATTGAAAAAATTGAAGACTTAATGGATGATAAATGGATTGAAGAAACCGATGTGAAAAGTTTGGAATATATTATTGAACAATTGGATGGAATTTCAATGAAGTACAATAAAAAGAGAAAAGAAGTGGAGTTCGAAAATGACAAAATAGCATTATTTCAAGCAGTTATGTTGGATTTTAAACAACAATATCAAGCATCTGTTTCTGACACTCAAAAGAAATTCTCTCTGTATAATGAAAATATCAACAAAGCGACGGAAAATATAACTGAGTTAATACGGAAAAGAAATGAAAATCTTAAACCGGATTTTTATATTGATACACAAAAAATAGATTTTCTAACTAACAGGGTATACAATTATGATTTCAATAGTCGTGTTTCGATTACGGAAATTAGCGAAGAATATATAAAAAGATTATTTGAGGCTGTTTTTAACAAAAATGTTAAATGCGTTTTAGATATGACACAATCGGAATTAGCTGAAGCAATATCATATTATGGTGGATTAGATTATGAAGCCTTAGAAGTCTTAAAGACCAAAATATATGAACAAATGGAAAAAGATTTTGCTAATAAGTTTACTATAACAGAGGCAGGAACTGATAGAACGAAAGAATTATCATCAGGATTCAACTCTAAAATTTATTTTGATTTATTATCGTATGAAAGTAATCATGAGGGGATATATATTATAGACCAGCCAGAGGATAACATTTCACAAAAATCCATTCGTGAATATTTGTTGGATAGATTCAAGGTAATGGGAGAAAATCGACAGGTGATTATTGTGACGCATAACCCACAATTTATTGTCAATCTAGATGTAGATAATGTTATTTATATAGGTAAAGATGATGGACGAGTAACTGTTCAATCTGGGGCATTGGAATACAAAAATGATAGATATAACATTTTAGACATAATATCGAATCATATAGAAGGTGGGCTTGATACTTTGAAAAGGAGATGGAAAAGATATGAAAAGAATAATTCGATTTAATGAAGTAGATGACACTTATATTTGTAAGGAAAATGATGAAAATATTTTTTGTATCTCAAAATCTGAATTAAAATTTGATGTGAAAAAGTTTTATGATGCTTTTTATGGTAATGATAAAGATTTTAGTGAGATAGTTTTAGAGAACTGTATTCAGAGTGATAAATCTGCAAATAGAATTTTTAATTGTATTGAAAAATTGGTCAATGGAATTAATGAAAAACTATCTGAACTAGAGCAGGAAGATGTAGATGAATAGAAGAAATGCTTAGTAGTCACTACCCCCTGTTTGACTACTAACCTGACTACTAAGAGGCGGTAATAGCTTGCTGAAATTTGCTATAATCTGCCTCGACGACACACTAACAAAAGATATGAAAAATAGCCAAGAAACCCCGCAAAACTGGGCATTTCACGGCATTTTAAGGAGATTGAAATCTATGATTAAAATATTATTCATCTGCCACGGCAACATTTGCCGTTCACCTATGGCAGAATTCGTCCTAAAGGACATGACCCAAAAACAAAATATCTCCCACCTATTCCACATAGCCTCCTGCGCCACCAGCACTGAGGAAATCTGGAATGGAGTAGGAAACCCAGTGTACCCACCAGCTAAAAAGGAACTAGCTAAGCATGGAATTTCCTGCGAGGGAAAGCGAGCAGTTCAGCTTCGCAAGGACGACTACAGCAAGTATGACTATTTAATCTGTATGGACTCTGCAAATGTTCGCAACTCCCTTCGAATCCTTGGAGGTGACCCTGATAACAAAATCAAGATGTGCCTAGAGTTTGCAGGTATTAATCGTGATGTGGCGGATCCTTGGTACACAGGTCGCTTTGAGACAACCTATAATGATGTGGTTATGGGTTGTGAGGGGTTACTGGATTATCTTCGTAAGCAAGGGAAGATATAAGGTTGGTTAATTAACCAGAGGAGGACTATGATGATGGATAATCTGGAAGATAGAGTATATACAACCTGTGATGTGTCCTTTCAGCATGATTTGGATTATGTGATGAATAAATCCCTACGAGGCTATTCCTTTAGAGAAAGCAAGGATAGCTCTTTGGTTCAGGTGGACTCTAAGAAGAATCAACTTCAAAGTTATGAGAGGACCAAGCAAAACAACAAATTTGTGGTGGGTGCTGCAACGCTTGTGGTGATGTTTGGGTCTGCAGGTATATTAGAGCTGTTTCATCTGACTGATAATACAGTGGGCGTTGTGGTTGTGATAGCTTTAACAATTATAACAGCGGTGGTGTCACATTTGATGGTGAGTGGCCCTAGTGATGTGTTTGTAATGAAGATTGATAACACTAATTGTAGACTGTACCAGCTTAGAGTTTTGGCCGATGATAAGTGGTGTATAGTCTGTGGTGCCAATTTTGATCACCATAATAATTTGATAAACCATGATTTTATAGCTGAGGTTGAGGCAACCTATTCTGATTTAATTATAATGGATCAGATGGAATCAGTTGAGGAAACTGATGAAGGTATTATTATTCATGCCAATACAATTCTTAGAAAGTATGAGCCAGACAAGCCATTTAACAAGTATACAGAGTTAGAAGGTATGCTTCGGATGGATATAGTTATACAGCGTGGAGTATATCCAGAGAACATGCTTGACGAAATTGCAGAAGAGATAAAATAGTACATATAGATATGGAGAAATACTATGTCAAATAACCTAATTAGCAAACCATATACTCAAGCTCCAACTACCTTTCAGCAGGACTTGGATGCATTGCTTAACACCTCCACACAGGCCTACACATTGGTTGAAAGTCCAGAGCATCCAGTTCAGGCTATTAATAGAAAGAGGCGTTGGAGTGAATTGCAGGAAAAATATGATAACACCCGATACTTATGGGCTTCTACAATTGGTGGAGTTGGAATAGCATCAGCCTGTGTGTTGTTGTTTATGTTTTTGTCCAATGTGATGTATGGAAAGGACATTGATTCACTTGTTGCCATTACATGTCTCATTTTTGCATTAGCTTCTCTGGCAACTGTGACAGTGCTGAATCTTTTAAAATGTAACCAATTTGATATATTCATAACTAATCAAAATGATGAGTTTTATCAGTTTAGATTTTTGCCTGATGACAAGCTTTATATCATAGGTGGTGCTAATTTTGACGAGAATGGTGATACCTTGGCTATGAACTATATTACAGAGATGGAGCCTATATATTCTGACTTAATTATTATGGATAAAATCAAAAGTATAAGTCAAGACAGTGATGGAGCTGTAATTAAGGGTATTGCCAACTTCAGATCCTATAGGATTAATAACGGCGCCAGAGTATACATTGAATTGGAGAAGAAACAGCATATGACTATATTCATTCAAGATGGAATCTATCCTGAGGATATGCTGGAAACTATTAAAGGTAAATATAATATTTAAGCACTCTCAAAGCTTCGACGAAAATTATCGTCGGAGCTTTTTATTTTGCTCTCTTATTTCTACATATTTTTCAATTAATTTCCCTTATACTCCCTATACGTCCATATTTTTCGGTGGAGGATATATTCGTGGGAGGTATATATAGTGTTTGTCATAGGGATTCCCCGCGGCAGTTCCGAAGCTACCGCGGAGCTAGAGGACAAGCTTTCAGGCATATGCGAAAGCTTCGGCTTCAAGCACCGAATTTGCACTTATGATGATACTGAAGAACTAAGGACATTTCTTGAAAATGTATATATAGAGGAGGGGGATTCATCATCACAGGAAAATGAACATAACCAATACATAGAACTTTTTTATCAGAGATTCAAGTACCGAATAAGGCGTAAGGATATTAAATATATAGAGGCGTATAACGGCTACACTGAATTCCTTGTGGGGAACAAACGATTCAGAAGAGAAGAGTCGCTTAAGGAGATAGAACAGATGCTGGATATGTCTTTATTCGTTAAAATCCAGAGAGCCTATATAGTTAATTTGGCACACGTAAAAAGCTACGAGAATATGGAGGTTTTGGTAGGTGAAGAAAGACTTGCAGTGTCTCGCAGAAGGAGACGGGCCTTCGAGGAAATCTACACCAAATACCACATTTCTACAGAGGGGAAATGAACAAAACTGACCATTTAAGGACTTATGGAACCACTAAAGGAGTTATCATTGAACAGCTAAAATCACCTTGCTACAATCCTATATAGAAGATGAAGTTAATTACACAAAACAAGTAATTAACTAGGGGAAATCTTTTATGGGGATTCTATTATCGGCTTTAAGGAGGTCGGTATTATAGGATAAATAAAGTGGAAAGGAGAAATGGCTATGGGTTGTTCAAATGACGCAGCAGTAGTTGCAAGCTGTGGTATCGCTTGTTTAGCAGGATGTGGCGCAAGTGCTCTTTTAACTTTAGGAATGGGTACAGCAGTTCTTGCAGTAGCAGGTACTTCAGGCGGAGCTTTAGGTTCAGTAACAAGCTAGTAATAGCTACATAGTAACCTGAGATGGGCGGACAGGCTTCCTTGATACATTGGATCTGTTCGCCTAATTTCAAATATGAATATACGGGGGTGAAGAATGAGTAACAAGAGCCTTTATTATGACAGGTTTAAAACACTGTCGGGGAATACATATTTATATGATGGAGTTACCTCAGTGGTAGTTCCGGACAATGGTATATTAGAACAAATTATTAGATTAAAGCATCAGGGAAGTAGTGACCAGGAGGTTATGAGTCAGTTGTCTGACACAGATATCTCCCCTAAGGAGCTTGAAAGCGCATTGATGTTTTACAATAGATGGGAGAGAAATTTTCAAGGCTTTTCTCTAGCTAGAAAGGAGCATCACATTCCGAAGGTTACAGCCCAGGATATAAAGGACACTTTAGATCAGGGAGACATTTACATATTGATTCTAAATGTAACTGAGGATTGTAATTTTCGTTGCAAATATTGCTACCTGTCTGAAGCCTATGACTACACCAGGAACAGGACGACTAAGCGAATGAGCTTCGAGACAGCTAAGGCTGCTATAGATTATTATTACAAGCTTTTAGATGACTATAAATTTAAGAAGCCTAATAAAAGGGTGAATATCAATTTCTTCGGTGGAGAGCCACTTTTGGAGTTTGAGCTCCTTAAGAAGTGTGTGGAATACGCAAAGGCTAATACCACCAGGGAAGTGGCATTTAACATTACTACCAATGGTTATCTTTTGACGGACAAAATCAGTGACTTTTTGGTGGAGAATAATTTTTACATATCAGTAAGTCTTGATGGAGCTAGAAAGAATAACACACAGAGGGTTATGGCAAATGATATTCCTACCTTTGACCGAATAGTGGACAATCTTAAGAGTTTTAAGAAGCGTTATCCGGATTACACAAATATTGGAATATTGTCTGTCTATGATATTAATACGGACCTAGATGAGAATGTGGATTTCTTTGGTGACCCTGAGCTTCCACCTGTGCTAAGAGCAACAGGTGTGTCAAATAATAATACAGATTATTATGACCAATTTCAGGATTCGGATTATGAAAAATTTAGAGAGACTATGTATAGACTTCGTAAGGAGTATCTTGATAAGAAGATGAAAAGTCAGCCTATGTCGGGATACCTTCAGGTGTTCTTTGAATCGGAGCTTTTCACTGTTCTTATGAGAAAACGCCACAGAGATGATAATACGGGATCCATAATTCCATATACCGGAACCTGTGTGCCAGGCATAAGACTAAGCGTTAGAGCAGATGGTACATTGGATATCTGTGAGAGGATGAATCAGGAGTTCCCTATCGGAAATGTGCATACGGGTTATAACTACGAAGCCCTAGCGAATATCGTTAACAAGTACAATGAGAGCATTACCGCAAGCTGTCGTGAGTGTATCGGCAACAAGATATGTCAGATATGCTTTGCTCAGGTTGCCGGGGACAAGTGCTTTAATTATAAGCCGGAGATATGTAAGCAGATTCAGGAGATGATTAAGAATGGTAATTCCATAATATACAGCATTCTTGAGGAGAATCCGGAAGCCTACACTCTCGAGGGTATGGAAAAGGTAATCGAGAATATGATTAAGTTTGAGGGATAAAGGAGGAGATAAAGTGAGCTGGTTAAGATTTTATCCGGATGTAATTTTGAAGAAGGGATATGTTAATTCCACCCTTTATTTTCTCGGTGAGAAGAAGACCATTGTTCTTACCGGAAGAGAAAGTGAATTGCTGAATTATCTACTGGACCACTCTGTGGAAGATGCCAAGGAGGCTTTTGGGGATGAACTTGTGGATGTTGCCGTGGACAAAGTACTTTCTAGTGGTATGGGAAATCTATATTCAGCAAAGGTTTTCGCAGAGAAATACAAGCCCAATATAGACTTTTTCGTGGAACAGTTTTTCCAGGATAGCTTCGGAATATATGAGTTTTGTGTCCAGCTTCCCGTGGAAGAGCATTCAGAGTACAGAGCCCCCAAGGACGTGTTAATTCACGAGGGTTGTAACTCCTATTTTGTTCAAGATATCGATGTTATGTCAGCCCAAAATTACAGGGAATTGCTAAGTAATAATTTGAAGCTGATACGAGGAGTGGCTGTCAATCATTTCACTATACAGGGCGGCAATCCTATGCGTAACTGGCCTCTCGTAATAGAACTTTTAGATGAGGTGTCAGAAGGCTTCAGATGTATGACTGAACTTGTATTCCCTAATGTTCCTATAGACAGACACTACATAGAACAGCTTAAGTCATACAACGTGATGATTAAGCTAAGTGTCATGGCAGGGGATATTGTATTAGGTGACCAAACCTTTATAGATAATGTGAATATGTTATTTCAGGAGGATATGGATGTTAAGGTCAACGTTATCTATGATACAAAGACAAACATTTATCCAAATGGGGTTAATGAGATATTGAATCAGATGGGAATTGATAATACGGACTGTACCCATCTGATTGCAAACCCAAAGGACAAGCTACTTGCCCTTAGCACAGGCATAGATAGAGTGGAGAATATAGGTCCTGAAATCTATTACAGAAAGCGAAGCTGTATGTTTGGCAGGATTGCGGTTACGGCAGATGGCTATATTAGACCATGTAGTTTCAGCTCTCACGTAATAGGATATCTAAGTCATGGTATCATGACGGTGTTTGAAAAGGACTTCCACAGCAAGTACTGGAGGCATTCCAAGGAGGATGTGTCTAGATGCAGTGGCTGCGAGAATCGTTTCGCCTGCATGGACTGTGCCAACATAGAGGAACTTATCGAAGGACAATGTGACTACCTGAAGGTGTTATGTGATTACAATCCGGAGGAAGGTCAATGGGCTAATGAGAATATCAGAGAGGAGGCGTTCGCATGGTAGTTGCAGATGTGTCAGGTCTTTCGAAAAGCTATAAGAATAAAAAGGTTTTGGATAATATTTCTTTTCAGCTCAACAAGGGCGATATAGTAGGCTATTTGGGCAAGAATGGTTCCGGCAAAACCACAACCATCAACATACTTGTGGGCTTGCTTGGGTATGACGCAGGAAATATTTCTATACTGGGTTATGATATATCTAAGGATTACAACAGTCTCTACGGCAAGCTAGGTATTATGTTTGACGAAAATGGCCTATATAACAAGATGACTGTGAAGCAGAATCTGGACTATTTTGTTAAGCTGTATAAGGTTGACTTAAGGAGAAATAAATCCTTTGTATCAGAGCTATACAAGGAGATGGATTATGAGAGCATTAAGAATATCCAGGTGTCCAAGCTCTCTAAGGGAATGAAGCGAATGGTAGCCCTGGTCAGAACTCTTATGATGTGGCCCGAGCTCCTTATCTTAGACGAGCCCTTCGATGGTATCGACATAGAAAATAGATGTAGTTTTATCAATCTTATAAAGAAGTATTATCAGGCAAAAAAGCCTACCATCATCTTAACGTCACATGTAATGGCTGATATTGAAGAGCTAGCTAACCGTATAATAATTCTTAAGGATAGCAGGATAATTTTAGATCAGTCCATAGAAGATTTTAAGGCTCAGGGAGCTGATGACGCTAAGTCACTAAGCGAGATTTATCTAAGCAAGATTTGCGGTTAGGAGGAGCATATGAAGAATGATGTGTATATGATTAGAGTTATTATCAAAAAAGAAATTGTAGACACCTTTAGAACTCTAGGATTATTTTTAGTTGCCCTTACACTTTGCTTTAATCTATGTATTTATATCACTGATACTCAGATAATAGAGCTTGGACTTCCTGCTGATGTGGTGCCATATCAGCTAGGGCTCAGTATGATGTATCTTATGGCTATGACCGCACTCTTTTTAGGTACAACCCTAACCAACAAGATGATATATGAGGAAAAACGTACTAAGACCATGCATATGATTTTAGGTATGGGTGTGCCTAAGGAGGTTATGTGGCTAGGTAAGATTTTAGCCATAGTTATTATGTGTGCCTTGTTCGGAGTGATGAATATTTTGGTTCATGTATTATTTGTATGGGTAAAATTTGGCATATTAATGAAGTTTAATTCCATGGCTATTACTATGGTGTTTATTACAGTTCCTTTGCTATGCTATGGCTTTATAGCTTTGGCTTCAGTGGCATATATGTATTTTAGCCGTATGAACATCGTGGGAATGTTTATCCAGATAGTCCCTTATCTGGCTGTATGGGAGGTGTCTTCAGAACTTATAAAATTTACCCAGGTTCCAATTTACGTGATGCTATTAAGCTTGGGAATTGGTGTGGTGGCTCTTTTGGTGTCTATGCTTCTTGTTTGCGGAATGTCTAAGGAAAGGATAGTGAGTAGAGTTGACTAATATTGTGACAGAGAAAAGATATGTGGATCAGTTATATGGATTTACCATTGATATTCCTACTGGGTGGAGTATTAATCAAAATATAGAAGATATGAGATTATTTATCTGTAGGGAAAATCCTCAGGAGATGATTACATCTAATTTGAACATGTGTGTCTTCGAGAATCTTAATGGGGGCACCATAGAGCAGATTCTCAGAAAAACACGAATAGATGTAAGGCGAATGGTTCAAGATTTTAAAGCCATAGAAACTAAGAAGATAGATGATAATTTGGGCAGCTTTATGTGTAAAGCTATCTATCAGGGAAAGGAATATATTTACCATCAAAATATATATCTAATGGAGGATGAAATATATTGCTTTACATCCTGTTATTGTTGCCAGGATGACAAATGGGTAGAAGAACAGTTGGAGTATATGTTGCTCTCAGTAGACTTTAGTTAGGAGGTATGATATGACTACAGCTTTTTGTTGGATTATATGTATAGCCATATTGCTTGGGGTGGATGTGTTTTTCGGTAAGCGTGACAAAGTGAAGGATACAGATGAAACTCCTAGGGAGAAAAGAGTTAGGACAGTAAAGGGAATTATTCTTGCAGCTGCCATGGTGGGACTTGCCTGTGCTATATCATATTTTGTAAGAAAATAGAATATAATGTCAGTGTGTATAAAATATCCCCATTTCAGGTAAAAATTACTTGAAGAGGGGATATTTTTACATATTACTCAAATGAGTCCTCGAGGAGGTGTATGGTGATCAAAAAGGAAAGGTTTTTAATTCACGCAGTTATACTAGCTGTGGCCGGCTTCGTATCCCGAGCTTTAGGGCTACTTTACGCGGTTCCCTTGTACCACATAATCGGTGAGGAGGGAAATGGATACTACGGCACAGCCTATGAAATATACAATATGCTTCTTCTTATCACTGCCTACAGTATGCCCATGGCAATATCTAAGATAATGTCTGTGTATGTGGCAGAGAAAGATTATGTAAACTGCAAAAGACTGTTTAGAACCTGTCTTTTTTACGTGATTGTAGTAGGTGGAATAGGTGCTATTGTTACTTACATTTTCGCAGATAGTTTTGTTATAGTCCCGGCGGCTCTTTCTCTTAGGGTTATGGCGCCAACTATATTTTTCTCTGGGTTGCTAAGTGTGCTTAGAGGCTACACTCAGGCCCATAACACCATGGTTCCAACGGCTTTGTCTCAGATTGTGGAGCAGATTTTCAATGCTATATGCAGCATTATTTTTGCCTATGTTTTGGTCGGGTATGCTACGGATAATAAGACTGTAAATCTACCACCTACAGCCTACGGTGCCATGGGAAGCGCGTTGGGAACTCTAATTGGTGTGCTGGTAGCTTTGACATTTATGATTATATACATTATGTTAACTAGAAAAAGCAGGAAAATGCTGTATCAGAAAAACACTTCTCCTGATGTGGTGGATTCTCGTAATAAGCCAAAGGAGCCGGAGCCCTATTTTACATTGTTTAGAGTTATATTTGTGTACGCATCCCCTATAATTTTAACCAGCTTTTTATATAACCTATGTACAACCTTGGATATGAAAATCTTCTGGGATTGGGCTCTTGATAATGGTTATTCTCAGGAAACAGCAGCAAGGGTATTCGGTATATTTTCCAGACAGTATTTGGTTTTAATCAATGTTCCAATAACTATAGCCTCTGCCATTTCCTCCTCCATGGTGCCTGGGTTATCTGTTGCATTTTCCTCAGAAGATATGACGGAGGTAAAGTTTAGAATAAGCAAGGCTGTAAGGACAGTGGTGTTATTTGCAGTGCCTTCAGTGGTGGGTCTTTCGGTTTTGGCTAAGCCTATTATGCAGCTGTTGTTTAAGGGCACCAACGATGCTGCATCAGATGCATTGATACTAGGAAGCATTTCTGTGCTGTTCTTCTCTGTGGGAACGGTTTTAACCAGCGGACTTCAGACCATGGGCAAAAGCTTTATAGCAATCAAAAATGTAGCCAGAGCCCTTATTATTCACATCCTGTATCTAGTGGGAATGCTCAAATTGTCTGGTAGCATCATGGGAATTTTGGTTACAGGCTCAGTGCTTTATTCTATGGTTATGTGCTTTGCGAATATTAAGTCCATGGAGAAAATCTTTGACTGCAAATTAAGGCTTATAAGCGTTATGGGAAAGCCTGTTTTAGCATCCCTGCTTATGGCATTGGTGGCAGCTATAGGAGTGAAAGTTTTAGATAGCTGGGGATTTAATAATTTTTGGAGTGTATTAATAACCATAGTTGTATCAATATTAGTTTATTTTATGATGTTCTATTTTAACAGAGATTACAAAGATAAAGGTATCTTTTATAATTTATAACTTTATTTTGCAGGTATAATTTGGTAAAATATGGGTACATTTTCTATAGAAAGGAAGGTATATAAAATATGGAATTAAAGGGTTCAAGAACAGAGGCCAATCTTATGGCTGCATTTGCAGGAGAGTCACAGGCTACTAACAAGTACAGATACTACGCTTCAAAGGCAAAGAAGGATGGCTATGTGCAGATTGCAAATATATTCGAGGAGACTGCAAATAACGAGAAGGAGCATGCAAAGCTTTGGTTTAAGCTTCTTCATGGAGGAGCAGTTCCAGGAACTATTGAGAATCTTAAGGATGCTGCTGCAGGTGAGAACTATGAGTGGACTGACATGTATGCAGAGTTTGCTAAGGTAGCTAGAGAGGAAGGCTTCGAGGATATTGCAAGACAGTTTGACGGTGTTGCAGCTATCGAGAAGGAGCATGAGGAACGTTATAGAAAGCTTCTTGCTAACATCGAGGGAGATCTTGTATTCTCTAAGGATGGAGATGTAATCTGGCAGTGTATCAACTGTGGACACATCTGCATCGGACAGAAGGCACCTGAGGTTTGTCCAGTGTGTGCTCATCCACAGAGTTACTTCCAGGTAAAGGCTGAGAATTACTAAGCATTAGCAACGAGCCATGCACACATAAAAAGGAACTCATACACAAGCTTGCTTAAGTGTATGAGTTCCTTTTTATGTGTATACGGCGACTGCCGCGATACCAATCATGCAAGCATTGCTTGCATGGTTGGGAAGCATGGCTCGTTGCTATGCACAAACAACCCTATTTCTTCCACTTTCCTTAGCTTCATACAGTGCCTTGTCTGCATCTGTAATAGCATTTTCATAATTTACACCATCATATTTTGCAACTCCAAGAGATATGGTTACAGGGCATACATCATTGTCGGTAACCGCAACCTTTTCCCTGATTCGTTCAGCTACATTAACAGCTTGCTCTATAGGACAGCTTGGCATGATTACTACGAATTCCTCGCCACCCCAACGTATTATGTAGTCGTTTGAACGAGTACAGCTTTTGATTACAGCTGCAACAGTAGCCAGCACCTGGTCACCCTTATCATGTCCATAGGTGTCATTAATATTCTTGAAGAAATCTATGTCAGCCATAAGAACACTAATGGAGTCTATATTTTCAAAATTGAATTTCCATCCGCTTACAATAGAAGGAAGCTTGTGACGGTTGTACACCTTAGTAAGTGGATCCATAACCAAAGAATCCTCTAGCTGATGCTTGGTTGTATATGTATCATAGTAAACTCCACACATAACATAATTGGTTGCGATAATACCAATCATACAAGGAAGTCCCAGCGAGAACATTAAGTCGATATTCTCATAATGATTAAATTGGTGGGATATGATTATATTTAGGAACACCCCACAATGAGAAATAGTGCTTAACCAAAATGGTGAGGCAAAGGTACAGGCCATAAATACTATATGCATAATGATAAAGCCCTCACTGGCGTGGGTTTTGTCTGGCAAATAGTATATGGCACCAATGGTACACCACATCATCATATGAGCCATAAACTGGGAGAAGATAGACATTATGACATAGTTAGTACATTTGGCGTTAACTATAAGAAATGCTATGAGGGGAACTAGAATAAAAGTTCTCTGAAACAGAGTCTCCCAGGCAAAACGCCCAAATAGCTGGCAATCCGATATAAAATATGTAATTGAGGCAAGGGATGCGAAGAAAACCACGTATGTATTAAACTTTCTGTAATACAAAAACTTCGATTGCAGAAAGTTCTTCTTTTCATCGCCCTTAAGTTTTAGATATGTGTTCATAATATAGACCTCATTTGATGATACATAAATAACAAAGCATCAAAAAACATTTAAAAGATACTAGTATTTTATCATAATTTATATAATTTATCGACACAAAATAGTTTAAAATTAATGTTATTTTCCTGAAACTATAGGAAAGCTTTCTGTGCCCTGTGGAAATGGATAAAAAATTCCCACAGTAGGTGATTTAAATGTGAATACTCCAAATGCTATGGTGAATAATACAAATGTAGCCAAAGCGGTATATGCGCTATAAACGTTATCCTCTGGAGCAAGAATATTATCTAAAACCAAAGTTGTTAATAAGCCTATGAAAAATGTAGCCACATTAAACCACTCTATAACTCTGCCTGTAATCCCAAAGACTGTGAAGAAAAGTACCACTATAACTAACATACCACCCATTATGGACAGTATACGTCGCTTTAAAAATCCGGGGCCTGTATTACCACGGAAGCTATCCCAGATAGTTGCGAAAAGCATTGGGAAAAATAATAGCTTAAGGTGCTCCCAAGTGGATTCATTGGTTGCTGAAAAAAGTCCTATAATTTTATTTTGGCCTGACCAATCATAGGCAAAATGAAGCAATACCCCCATTGCCGCAAGAATGATATATCTAATCAGCCCATTTTTTGTTTTGTTCATTATATTTACCTGCTTAATAATATTTTTCATAGTATATGAAATTCTCGTAAAAAAATGCATTACTTTGCATCTGATTTATGCTATACTATTATAGCTTAAATTTATGAAAGGTAAGTCAGTTCGTCTTATGAAGCTAACCACACTTTGTTATATTGAAAATGATGATAGCTATCTTATGATGTATCGCAATAAGAAAAACAAGGACCAAAGCCAGGGCAAATGGCTGGGTGTAGGTGGCAAGCTAGAGGAGGGTGAAAGCCCTGAAGAATGCGTCCTTCGTGAAGTATTTGAAGAGACAGGACTAAGGCTTACAAGCTTTACATCTAGAGGAGTAATAACATTTATCTCAGATATCTGGGAGGACGAGCTTATGTTTATGTTTACTGCGGATGCATATGAAGGGGACATAAATAAAACCTGTGATGAAGGAGAGCTGGCCTGGATTAAAAAGTCAGAGATTATGAATTTAAACCTGTGGGAGGGTGATAGAAACTTTCTTCAGGATTTGATAGATGGTAAGCCCTTGGTTAATATGAAGCTTACTTACGAGGGAGACAAGCTTGTTTCCTGTGAGAAATATTACGATTAAGGGTCAGTGGACGGTATACAGAAGCTGTTGCTTACCTTAATCTGAACACACATTATGTAAACTAGAAAGGAGAATGCCGAATATAGCTAGGAACATGGTTATAACTAGAAAATGTCCTTATGCTAATGCTATAACTCGGCAGATAAGATAATATGTATTATGTACCAGATGGCACTACAAAGTGCGGATATTACCAATGTGAAAGCTGTGGGGAGAAGTTTCTTTCCCTTCAGACTATGAATACTATAGATTGCATCTACTGTGAGCAGGATGTGGATCTTGAGATTGGTCCAGACGAGGATATGAGTACCTTGAAGGATACAGCAAAGCTTATTCAGGTGCTTGAAGGTGAGGATGTGGAAAAGATGGATACGCTTCTTAGCCTTGCTATTACAGGTGGTAATTACGACTGGATTTAGAGAGGATTTACACATGAAGATAGGAATACTTGGACCGGAAGGAACATTTAGCGACAAGGCATATATGGAATATTGCAAAAAGATTGGGGCAGAGCTTCAAGGTGAATACTACCCAACTATAGACGAGGTATTTGAGGCGGTTTGCTCTGACAACGATATGGGAAATGAAGAGTCTTGCGACCTATGCATAGTTCCTATAGAGAATACCTTAGATGGCTATGTGCAAAGAACCTTAGACCTTCTTCTTGAGAAAAATGTATGCATCATCGATGAGAACAAGGTATCAGTTCAGTTTTCTCTTGTTGGAAATGTTAAGAGCTTGGATGAAATCAAAACTCTCTATGTTCAGTTCAAGGCAAATGGACAGTGCAGACAATTTATTAATTCTCTTAAGGGCGCCAAAATAATTTCCACAGAAAGCAATATGGAATCCTACTACAAGCTTGGAGATGAGGAGGGGGCAGCAGCCATAGTTCCTCATCACATAGCAGTGAAGGAAACCGGCAGATTTGTAGTGGAAAATGTTACTGATTCTGACCACAATCATACTAGATTTTTAATTGTAAAGAAGGGCTTGGCTAAGGATAACAAGGCAACCAATGCGCCTACTAATCCAAATGTCAAGGAAAAGGTTAGGGTACCTATATATGTTATGCCGGTGGAGGACAGACCTGGTATTCTCTTTGAGCTTCTTAAGAGCTTTAACGATAACAAGATTAATATGATATCTATTATGTCCAGACCTACTAAGCAGGAGCTGGGAACCTATAATTTCTATATCGAAATCGATGGCAGAATGGAACGCTTAGATGTGATATTAGATACTTTGGATGAAATCAGAAAGAGCAGTGATGTTAAGGTGTTGGGAATATACAAGGAATAGTAGCTTTAACAGATAATAGATGAAAGGAAGATGGTATGGCAGAGAAAGATAATCAGGCTATAGAATCCCTGTCTCTTAACAAAGAGGACATTCTGGCTAAGCTTAAGGAAAAGGGACTAAGACTGACTGAACAGCGCAAGCTAATAGTTGATATAATTGCAAATGAAGAGTATTCATGCTGTAAGGAAATATATATATTGGCCCACAAGAAGGATGAAAGTATTGGTATAGCTACAGTGTATCGTATGTTAAATGTACTTGAGGAAATCGGCGCTGTCAGCAGGAAGAATATTCAGAAGGCTGCTTGCTCAGGACGATGCTGTGACATGAGTGGTGGCTGTACTGTTGTAACTGATAGTAAGAAGATTATTCTCTCTGAAGCAGATTTGCAGGAGGCATTAAAGTACATCATGGAGAAGAATGGCTACGAGAAGGCTGAGGAGATTAAGGCTGTACTCATTAATCAGGAGTAGTGTGTAGATTACATTAGAAATATGATCTGGCCTGAATAAGAGGAATGTGATTCGCCTTTTAGGCAGATAGTGAGGAGTATATTATGAAATTTATATCATGGAATGTAAATGGTCTTAGGGCCTGCATGACAAAGGGCTTTATGGACTTTTTCGATAAAATGGATGCAGATTTTTTTTGCTTGCAGGAGATTAAATTATCTGAGGGACAGATAGAGTGGGAGAAGGAAGGTTACCATGCATATTGGAATTACGCTGAGAAGAAGGGATATTCCGGAACAGCTATATTTACCAAGCATGAGCCTATAAGTGTGGCATATGGCATAGGCATAGATGAGCACGACCATGAGGGAAGAGTTATAACCCTAGAGTATGAGGATTTCTATATGGTTACCTGTTACACACCAAACTCACAGAACGAGCTTGCAAGACTTGACTACAGAATGGTGTGGGAGGATGATTTTAGAGCTTATCTAAATGATTTGAAGGCTAAGAAGAGTGTATTAATCTGTGGCGACTTAAATGTGGCTCACAAGGAAATCGACCTTAAGAATCCTAAAACTAATCGTCGTAACGCCGGCTTTACAGATGAGGAGAGAGAGAAGATGACAGTTCTCCTAGAGTCAGGCTTTATAGATACATTTAGACATTTCTACCCTGATATGACAGACATCTATTCCTGGTGGTCATATCGCTTTAAGGCTAGAGAGAAGAACGCAGGGTGGCGTATAGATTATTTCCTTGCTTCAGAGGACTTAAAGGACAAGCTTAAATCGGCTGCTATTCATACAGATATACTTGGATCAGACCATTGTCCGGTTGAGGTTCAGGTTGAGCTGTAATAGCAATTGGAGTATGGGTACAAACTGTAACATTGATTGTAATGAAATTACAGACAATTGTCAGGCGTTAGCCGGTTTTATAACCTGCTACTGCCTGACATTTTTTATTAATTGGTGAATATAAATTAATTATGCATGCATTTGTATAAAATATCTAAAAAATATTTGATTATGGTTGAAATATACGACAAATGTTATATAATGGACATAGGGGTTTTTAAACACGTACAATTACATTTAAGGAGGTAGCAAGACATGATTTATACCGTAACTTTTAATCCATCACTTGACTACGTAGTGACAGTTCCAGACCTTAAGGTTGGAAGCTTAAACAGGGCATCATCAGAGAAGGTTCTGCCAGGTGGTAAGGGTATCAACGTATCTATTGTTCTTACTAACTTAGGTATAGAGAACAAGGCTATAGGCTTTATCTCAGGATTTACCGGCAAGGTTCTTAAGGACTTGCTTAGAGAGCGCGGAATCAATTCTGATTTCATTAAGCTTGACAGAGGTCTTACAAGAATCAATGTTAAGGTTAGAGGCGAAGAAGAGACTGAGATTAACTGTCAGGGACCACGTGTAGATGATGTGTATATCGGAGAGCTTTATGAGAAGCTTGATTATCTTGACGCTGATGATTATTTGGTTCTTGCAGGTAGTATTCCAGATACCATGCCTAAGTCACTTTACCAGGAGATTCTCCACAGACTTAAGGACAATGGTCTTAAGGTTATCGTTGATGCTACAGGCGAGCTACTCTTAAATGTACTTCCATATAAGCCATTCCTTATTAAGCCAAACGATGTTGAGCTTGGCAATCTCTTCGATGTAGAGATTAATACTAAGGATGACGTTATTACATACGCTAAGAAGCTTCAGGAGAAGGGAGCTAGAAATGTTCTTGTTTCAAGAGCTGAGAAGGGCGCTATTCTTGTAACAGAGGATGGAAATGTATATGAGCACGCAGCACCACAGGGAGAGGTTCTTAACTCAGTAGGAGCAGGAGACTCTATGTTGGCAGGCTTCCTTGCAGGCTATACAGCTGATGGCGATATGGATAAGGCTCTTAAGCTTGGTATCTGCGCAGGTTCAGCAAGTGCATTCTCAGAGGATTTAGCTACTCAGAGAGAAGTAGATGCTTTGATGGCTAGCTTCTAAATCAAAGATTTTATATCCCGGCACTAGATAGTGTCGGGATTTTTTATTAAAAATTGTTTTAGATACATTTCAGATACATTTCTATGTTAAGATGCTATCTGTAAATGTGTGTGTTTATGTTATACGGGGACAAAAAGGAGAAATGAAATGAGAAAAAACACTTTAAAACTAGGCATAGCCTGTCTATCACTAGGGCTACTTTGTGGCTGTAACCAAAAGAAACAGGTTGAATATACCAGTCAGACCAGTCAGGATACAGTTCAGTCAGTAGAGAATACTCTGGAAGAAATTCCCATAGAGTCGGAAGAGAGTATATGCCCAGAAATACTTAACTATCAGATAACTGGGGAACAATCTGATGTTACAGTAGTTGCAAAAACAAAGGTTCCTAGGAATCATGATAGGTGTCCTATAGTGGAATTTACCACAAAGTACATAGAGGACAAGGACATTCTAATTTATGCAGATATGGTATTTGATAAGAATAGTTATTTCCTTTATATGCCATATGATAGTGAGCAAATCGGCGAACTAAGGAATAAGCTTACAACCATCAAGGACGAGACAGCGGACAGTGAGCTTAGGAATGCTATAGAGGAGTATCATTTGCCAAATATGGATTTTCGCTTACAAAATCTTAGTGGACAGAGCGAGACCATAGCTGGTGACTTTAGCTTCTACAGCGTACATAGTGCAGATTTGAATAACCTTAACGGAATCATGGAATATAACGGAAGCTTTGAATATGTAGATGCCTGTGGCTTGGCAGGTACTATTAATGGGGAATATTATACTATGAATTTTCAGAAGGCTGGAAATAATTCTTGTATATTGATTGATAGAATGGATACCTATTGTAATGTAAGTGATATAGGCTCTGAAAGCTTTGATGTAAAGCTTGAGGGTAATCCATGTACCTATAGTCAGGAGGAGGCAAATGAGCTGGCTGCCGAATTTGTTAAGAAGCTGGGCTATGATAATATGACAATGATTCAGTCTAATGATGTTAGGAAGAGCATTATTACAGAGGATGAATATATAGGGGAAGAAAGCTATAGCATAGAAGGCTACAATGTATACTTTGCCAGAGGCTATGAGGATTATTCCTTAGCCTTTAACAGTATGTATTTTGAGGGCTGGTTAAGTGGCGCATATATTTTCGATGAAGATGGAAATATGATGATAGGAAGCTACCAGTGTCCGGAATCTATTCGTGTGTATGTGGACAGCCAGGGAGTATGCCAGCTTGAGCTTTGGAATCCTTGGGAGGAAAAGGGTATTATAACAGACAGTGCAAATATGATTGACTTTGAGGATGTTGACGAAATAGCAAAGAGCGAATTTAAAAATTACACAGATAATTATATCTCAGGCTATACCATAGATGAGGTGGTGCTTGGATATACAGTGGTACGTGATGGAGACAGTGTAACCTTGGTACCGGCATGGTATTATTACGCAGATATATGTGATGAAAATGACGTGATGTTTTTCAAGAATGCCAAGGTGATAATCAACGCCTTAGATGGAACGTTGGAGTATAGCTTTAGATATTAAAGGAGTGGTTTTATGAGAACATTTAAAAAATCAATTCTAAATGGAGTAATACTTTGCTCATTACTTTTTGTAGCTACTGGATGCGGGGACAAGGAAAATACTGAAGCAACAACTAGTGAAATCATAACAGAAGCAACCACAGAAGCTACAACAGAAGCCACTACGGAGGCGACAACTGAAACAACAACTCAGGCTACCTCAGAGGAGGTTGTAGAAAGTGTAGACATATTTGCAGATAGTGGATTGGCTACATTTGAGTTATCCTCAGAGGATTTGCATGATGGTGCTTGGGATCCTATTATTTCTAGCGTGGATGATGGACAAAATGTATCGCCCCAGCTTTCTTGGGAGCCGGTTCCGGAAGCAAGCTGTTACGTAATATATATGGTGGATAGTTCAGCAGGCAACTGGCTTCATTGGAAGTCTAAGAATGTGACAGAGACAGAGCTTGCTCAGGGTTGGGCTCCAGAAGAGGAGTATGTGGGACCATATCCTCCAGGAGGAACACATAGCTATGATATATATGTATTTGCCCTTAAGGAGCCAGTGGAGAGAGTGCAGGGAGCATTCAATACCAGCAATTCAATATTCTACAACAACGCTATGAAGCTTGACGCTGTGGAGGAAGGAGCAAGTGGTAATATAGTGGGATATGGATATTTGCCTGGAACATATACAAGGGTAGAGTAAGGATAATAAAAAGATTAAGGACTTGAAAATGTATTTTTTGGTCCTTAATCTTTTTTTGATGTATTTCAGATACATTTTAGATACATTTTGGTGTTATTCTTTATAATGAGAAAGAATATTATGGTGGATTTTGGGCATATAGATGAAAACTTGCTCATACTGCCCGGAAAACCAGTGGTGAACAGGTGGAGAACAGGAAAAGCCGGGCATATAGAAGAAAACTTGCTCATACTGCCCGGAAAACCAGTGGTGAACAGGTGGAGAACAGGAAAAGCCGGGCATATAGAAGAAAACTTGCTTGTACTGCCCAGGAAAACTAATGGTGAAATGATAGTGTATATGGAAATCAGGGCATATAGAGGAAAACTTGCTTGTACTGCCCGGAAAACCAGTTGTGAACAGGTAGCGTATAGGAAAAAATCGGGCATATAGAGGAAAACTTGCTTGTACTGCCCGGGAAACCAGTGGTGAGTAGGAAGTGTATAGGAAAAGCTGGGCATATAGAAAAAAACTTGCTCGCACTACCCGGGAAAACATATTAGGAGGAATGTATTATGAAGAAAATAGCAATCGCAGGATTAATTACAATAGCTATGTTATCTCTTGTCGCATGTAGTGGCAAGGAACAGGTAGATTATGATGTAACAGAAGCTACATCATCGGATGGGGTAGATACTGAATCAGCTACACAGTCATCCGGAGAGGACGAAGCAGCACATACCACAGAACAAAATAATGAAGTGGGTGACACTAACCAAGCTTCATCCGTTGTAACTTCTGAGTGGCAGGTTCCGGAAAAGCTGGAAGTAAAAATTACCGGAGAGGAAAGAGATGTCAATATATACGCGGATATTACTGTTCCTGATGCATATAAGAAATGTCAGGTGGTAGAGCTTGTGAGAGACGACTTTACAGATGAGGATATAGTCAGTATGGCGGAGAAAGTATTTGATGAAGGAAGTTACTTTTTATGTATGCCTTCATGGCCATGCACTGCGGAATATTATGCTGAAGTTCATCTAAAGTTAACTCATATTAGGGATACCATTTCAGATGAAGGAAATGCATTGATTGAGATTAATCAGGCTATAGGGAGCTACGAACAAAATCAACTGGAAACCTCTGAATTTGATAATCAGGAGGAGACGGATGGAACAATTAGATTTTACACTTCCAACAATGGAGAGTTTGTGGACAAGGAATGCTGTGAAATCGTGGGAACCATAGATGGAGATTATTATACATTGGTTTTCGAGAAGAGTAAGGGAGCTTGTTATGCATGGTTGTTTAAGTATGGTATGAATGAGGATACTAGTGAGGTGGGTTCAGATAATATCGATGTGAAGCTAATGGGTAACACTTGCATATACTCCGAAGAGGAAGCTACTGCCATTGCTGTAGAGTATTTAGAGAAGCTTGGAATTACTGATATGGTTCCAGTTCATGTGAATCATGTTGTAAGACGAGAAGATGTGAATGGTTATAGTGTGTATTTTGGTAGAAAATATGAAAATTATCATCTGACCTACACAACAGCTAATTTTACTATAAACAGATATTCTTATTTGACCAACGATGAGGCAAATGATTTTGGTGGATATACAACTATGGAGTGTATTAGAATAGAAATTGGCGATGATGGTGTTAGGGAATTTGAGATATCAAGTCCTATGAAGCAAGGCGAAATAATGACAGAAGATGCAGTGCTTCTTCCTTGGGATTCAGTGAATAATTTAGCTTGTGAAACTCTTTCTAAAGCGGCAGATGACCAAAGCAAGAATATTGTTATAGAACAGATTGAACTAGGCTATGGTATAGAAAAGAAAGACAATAGGGTTGCACTTGTTCCGGTGTGGTATTATTTTGATATTAATGCAGTAGATGATTCCTATAGATATACAAAAACATCAATTCTAGAGATTAATGCCTTAGATGGTAGTATAATAAAAGATGTACCTACGGAACAGTAGGTAATGATATAGAGTGTGAAGTGTGCAAGGAGATACGTATGAAAAAGAAATTGATTATGAAAATGGCGGTTTTATCTTTGACAGCATTTACTATGCTACCCTTAACCGCCTGTGGCAATAAAAAACAAGTGGATTACACCACTGAAGCAACAGAGGAAGCTGTTGACGCTATGGTAGAAGCAGAAATTCCAGACAAGGTATCTTATGAGCTTATGGGAGAGGGTGGAACCATAATAGTAGATGCTGACATTATCCTGCCTGAAAACCATGACAAATGCTCTGTGGTGGAGTATTCTATTAAGCGATTTACAGATGAGGATGTGAAAGGCCTGGTTGAAAAGATATTCGACAAGGACAGCTATTTCCTGTATATGCCTTATTCTGAGGAACAGATAGAGATTGCAAAGGACAAGCTTACCAGCATAAGGGATGCATCAACAGACGAGAGGGAAAGATACACACTGCAAAATGAGCTACTCAATTTGGATAATCGTATAAAAAATCTAAGTCCTGCCTTTAAGGATATGGAACAAATAGAAGAGCTTAAGCTTTATACCATACCGGAAGAGGACGGGTGGCATCCTGAGATTGAAAAATGCTGTCTCATAGGAGCCATAGATGGAAGGTACTATTATATGCTAATAGCTCAGAGCGCAGATAAGGGAAATGTAATCATGAAGCTACAGCTGCTTAGAGACATGAATAATGATGCAAATGGTAATCTAGGCCCGGACAGCTTAGATGTTCAGATATATGAAAATAAGTGTGTGTATTCTAAGGATGAAGCAAAGAAGCTTGCCACAGATTACATACAGTCATTGGGGTATACAGATTATGAAGCTATAGAAGTATTTGACTGTAAGGAAAATAATTATGCCCCAAGTCAGGATATTAGGGAAATGAATAGCTATAATATATACTTTGGTAGGAAGATAGATGGATATAATCTGACATTTAACACATCAAACTGCCCAGACTTTTTTATAGATGTAGTAGGGGACAGCTATATAGCTGGTAATAACATAGCTACGGAATACATAAAGGTAAATGTAGATAGCGATGGAATAAGTGAGCTACTGATATTCAATCCTATGAAGGAGGAACGGATATTAGATAATCACGCTAAGCTACTGTCCTTTGAAAATATAGATAATATAGCTAGGGAGGACCTACAAAGCTATATTGATTATACCTTCGATGGAATGCAGATTAAGACAATAAATATTAATGAAATAGAGCTGGGTTATGGTTATACCTATGATCAGGAAACTGATAGGTATGCACTAATCCCCGTATGGTTTTACATGGTTGATGAGGATAGAAGTAATTTTGATTTTGGAAGAATGGATTTTACCAACTATAATGCCATGGATGGTTCACCTAAGGATATAAATGCATTTAGCGTAACTATATATTAACTTTTTCTATAAAAGCTTACAAGGAGGTTTCACCATGAAACGAAAATCAATATACCTGGCATTAGCAACAATTTCACTAATTGCCCTTGCTGGCTGTGGCAAGAAGCAGGTAGACTACAACGTGACAGAAACTCCAGGTGGAGCAGAGATTACAGAAGCTGCTGACAACCCACAGGCTATAGAGTCAGAAATCCCAGAGACCTTAAACTATGAATTAGTCGGTAAGATGTCAACTATTAGAGTTAATGCCACCGTAAAGCTTCCTGACAAATACACCCAGTGCTCAGTAGTGGAGCTTGGTAAGAAGTCTTATGAGGATGCAGACATAAAGTATTACGCAGATAAGATATTCGATAAGGGAAGCTACTTCCTATATATGCCTTATAGCGCAGAGCAGATTGCGTACTGCAGGGACAAACTTAATGAGATATTAGAAGGAACTGATGATGAGGAACTAAGGCATGTTATTGAAGACGGATATTTGATTAATATAGGCTTTCGTGAAAGTTATCTGACTGGAGATGAGGAAATCGACGGAACACTTAAGTTTAATACAGTTCGCCCATATCCTGAAGATGCAGATATTCAGGAATTCACTAATATGTGTCAGATAATAGGTACCATAGATGGACAGTATTATATGCTAGTTTTTGAGAAGAATGATATAAACTACCATATGTACCTTCACCGTTTAGAGGATTATTCTATTCAAGAGGTGGGAGCAGAATCCTTTGACATGAAGCTAACAGGAAATCTATGTGAGTACACGCAGGAAGAGGCAGAAAAGCTTGCCAGAGACTATGTGGAAATGCTAGGGTATGGAGATCTTAGCATAGTCAAATCCATCAATGCCGAGAAGGCATATTATACAGTGGAGAACGCAACCGGGGAGAAGAACTATGCCCAAGAAATCCAAGGCTATAACATATATTTCGGTAGAAAATATGGTGGATATTCCGTAACCTATACTGATGATAACTATTGTAGGTACCAAGGGTTTGGACAGTATTCTACCTTTGATGGTGACCCGGAGTGGATTACAATTACTGACATGAAGGAGTTCATCCGTGTTTATGTAGATAATAACGGAATATGCGAGGTTGATATAGTAAATCCTATGATTGAGGATAGTATTGCAACTGAAAATGCAATTCTTCTTGACTTTGACTCTATGCTTCAGGCTGCAAATTCTGAGCTTCAAAGCTACGCAGATGATTATAAAAACAGCTTTATAATAGAGGAGATAGAGCTTGGTTACGGCATAGAGCAAAAGGACGGTAAGACCTCCTTGGTACCAACCTGGTATTTCTTCGATAATAGCTACGGAGAGGACAGACAACATTACTTTAGACACCCATGTCTTATGATAAATGCACTAGATGGAAGTGTACTATACAGATATTAAAAAACGATGAGGACCAAGAAAAAACTTTATTCCGGCCGCGACAGGGTCCCACTAAGCTGACCGTTATAGTGTCAGCGCGGTGGGAACCCTAGGCAGGCCGGCCAGTAAAGTACATAATTGGTCCTTAAGTTTTTTGATACAATTCGGATACATTTCGGATACATTTCCATGCTACTATGCTATTAAGTGATAATGTATATACTATTAGGAGGATTAATTTATGAGAAGAAAAACAGCTATGGTTGTAGTAGGTATTATGCTTTGCTCTTTAATGGGCTGTGGCAAGAAAGAGGTGGATTACTCGGATGCTACAGAAAGCGCAAATGGTGAGGTGCAGGTAGAAAGCCAAACCACAGAGGCGGAATCCATTGAGATTCCTGAGAACATAGAGTACACCATCACAGGTGCCAAGGGTACTATAGAGGTTGCGGCAGAGATTAAGGTGCCGGAGGATTATGAGAAGTGTACTGTTATGGAGCTTTCAAGAGTTGTCTATGAGGATGAGGACATTAAGGCCATGGCAGACAAAATCTTCGATGAGGGAAGTTATTTCCTATATATGCCTTATAACGAGGAGGCTAGAGCCAATCTTCGCGATAAGCTGACAACAGCCTCAGCAAATGCTGCAAATGATTGGGATGCAGCTACATTTGAATATGTATTAGGAAAATTTGATGAGGAAGATTTCTTCTCCACATCAGATGAAAGCTTTGATGAACTTAAGTTCTACCAAGTGGATGAAGATGATAACTTTTGTAAAGTACTTGGTGCTATAGATGGAAGATACTATGTTCTTTCCTTTGAGAAGAATGGTAATAATTGTGGCGTGAAACTTGTGAGATGGGACAGAACCATTGGTTTTCAGCTAGCTGATTATAGTGCAGATTCCATAGATGTGAGAACATCAGGTAATGCTAGTATCCATTCTCAGGAAGAATCAGAAGCTATGGCTATGGAATTTGCCATGAAACTTGGATATGAAGGATATGGAGTAGTGCAGTCAAATGTGGCTTTTTATGCATGTACATTACCAAAGGATGAAAGTACTATAGATAGAGAAGATTTTATTCAGGGAGTAGATGGTTATAATGTGTACCTTGGTCGCAATTATAATAATTATTCTATGGCATATTCATCAGAAAACTGGATAATGGAGTATCTTGATATTGATGGTAGTGAAATAGTATATGAAGATTTTCCTGTAGAAAAATTTGAGAACACAGAGTGCATAAGAGTATATGTAGATGGACAGGGAATCTGTGAGATGAAGGTATACAATCCTATGGAGGAGGTAGGTCCTATGAATGAGGACATAGTCTTCCTTCCATTTGATAAGGTGGACGGTATTGCTCAGGATGAGTTACAGGCCTATGCTGATGCAAATAGCGGAAAGTTTAAGATTGAGTCAATTCAGCTTGCATATGGTATGGTGGATGAGGATGGTAAGAAGGCTTTAGTTCCTGTGTGGTATTATTTCGGTAAGGATGCTTTGAACAATCAGAGCTTCTATCAGCAGAACGCAATTGTTATGATTAATGCCTTAGACGGAACAGTTATCACTTATGAATAAAAGCAATTTATATTTACTATTATTTGGGATTAAATTAAAATGGGGATAAACAAATTTAAGACATTATCAGGAGAAATGTAATGATTAATAATAAAATAAAAAGGAACTATAAGAAAATAGCCATAGCACTAGCAATTGTAATGCTTTGCCCGCTATCAGGCTGTGGCAAGAAGCAGGTGGATTATTCAGAGGCTACAAAAGGACAGACAGAGGTTGTAGAGGATGGCATACCACAGCATTTAGAATACACTATTACAGGAGAAGCGACGGATGTTGTGGTAAATGCTGATGTGGTGGTTCCTGACGCTTATAAAAGCTGTACTGTTATGGAGCTAACTAAGAAAACATTTGAGACATCAGATATAGAGTACTATGTGGATTATTTATTTGATGAGGGCACAGACTTTTTGTATATGCCATACAACAAGGAAGAGATGGCCGAGATAAAGGGAAATATGGAGCCACTTTTAAAGCAGGCAACAGACCCAAAAGTGATAGATGCATTTGAATGTGCTATGGAAGAGCCGGAAAGCTATCCTGAGACAGAAGAGGAAATGTTTGACGAGTATAGATTCTATAATATGATTACTGATGAGAGATGTCAGATATTTGGCGCTATAGATGGGGAATACTATGTGCTATCCTTTTTCAAGGATGATCGTAATTGTGTTATGATGCTAGAGAGATTTGATAATACTTCACCCAACCTATGGCTAGAGGATGTAGCAGAAGATGATTACTATCTTAGAACAAGTGGTAATATCTGTACATACACCCAGGAGGAAGCCGAGAAGCTTGCATTGGATTATGTGAAAGAACTTGGGTATGAAGATTTCAGTGTTATTCAGACAAACAACACCCAAAGTGAATACTGGTTTAAGGAGGGAGACAAGGAGGTTGCTGTAGACGGATATAGTATTTATCTGGGACGAACCTATGATAATTACTCTTATTTATATTCGACAAGCTACTGTCCGGATTACAGCACTGATGGACAGATTGTGTTCGGGGAAAATGGTTCTTTCAAAGAAAAGATACATGAGTATATTAGAGTCTATGTTGATAGCAAGGGAATTAGACATATGTATTACTTTAATCCTATGGAAGAGGTAGGTGCTCTGTCTGATGAAGTTGCGTTTCTTGATTTTAGTAAGGTTCAAGCTGTGGCTGATGAAAACTTTGAACGCATGGCAGATCTTGAAATATATGGATATGGTACGGATGTAAATATATCTGAGATAAGACTAGGCTATGGCTATGTCAGTGATGGAGACAATTGGACTTTAATTCCTATGTGGTATTTCTTTAGTGAAATCACAGGTTTTTTTGGTGGGAATATTGTTGAGCTTAGAATAAATGCCATTGATGGTAGCATAGTGTTGGATGCTGATAATGTGATGTATATAGAAGATATAGAAAGTTTAGAAGAGCTGGAGAATCTAGAAGATGTGGAAGTTATTATAGATGAGGAGTAATAGTTAGCTGGTGTTTGAATTGAAATTGAAATCAACAATTGCATATAGCGTACTAGCCTTGTCTCTAATCCTAGGATTAACTGGTTGCGGCAAGAAGCAGGTGGATTATTCGGATGCTACAGAAGGGGTACATGGAGATACTACATCAGATGCATCTCAATTGAGTGAGGAAGATAATATACCAGAACACATAGAGTATGTTATACAGGGTGAATTGGGAGATATTACAGTTTACGCTGACATAAAGCTTCCTGATGCTTATAGGAAATGTGCTGTGGTAGAACTTGAAGAGACACCATTTGAGGATGAAGATATTAAGAAATATGCAGACCTTATCTATGATGAGGGAAGCTATTTTCTATACATGCCTTATAATGATGAAGAGGTAGCATTTCTCAAGGATAAATTGAGTAATTTATCCCAATTTGCCACCACAGATAGAGAACGCACAAAATTTGATGAAACTATTGGTTGGTTAGAAACTGCATATTTTACAGAAGAAGATGAAACTGATTATGAGGAGTTGAAGTTTTATAATCCACGTGTTCCTAAAGAGGGAGAATGCACCTTGCTTGGAGAAATAGATGGGAGATGTTATATACTGCGATTCATGTATGATGAAAATAATTCTCTTATGACATTGGAACGATGGGAGAGTTATGAGGATATTTTTGCTCAGGATACAGGACAAGAATCTATAGATATGAGGTTAGAGGGCAACAACTGCATTTATTCCCAGGAAGAGGCGGAGGAGCTTGCTATAGATTTCGTAAGACAAATAGGTTTTGAGGATTATGATGTGGTGTGTACTAATAATGTGTACTGCACTGAGTATAATTATGATCCTACTCATCAGAGCTATGATTCTAGAGTTGAAGGGTATAATGTCTATTTGGGAAGGACATATGATAATTATTCCATTACATATTCATCAAGTAATTATCCGAGAAACATATTTAATAGCTTAGTTTTGGATGAAGATGGTAATGCTACCACTATAGATGGATATGAATATGTTAGAGTGTATGTAGACAATCAGGGTTTATGCCAGGCAGAAATTGTTAATCCTATGTTGGAAACAGGAAATGTTACGGATGATGTTGCCTTAATGCCATTTGAGAAGGTTGATAGTGTAGCCCAGGAAGTTCTCAAGGATTATGCTGACAGCTCTAATAATAATTTGTCTGTAATGGAGATAGAGTTAGGTTATGGAATGATTAGACAGGACGGTAAGGTTGCCCTAGTACCTATGTGGTATTATTTCCAAGGTGACTACAGTAAGGAAGCAGCTTACTCAAGACTATGTTTTGTGAAGATTAATGCATTGGATGGAAGCCCGGTGTATGATTATTAAGATTTTTATTTTGATACATTTTAGATACATTTCTATAATATAATACAAAATGTGGGAAACGCCTAAAGTGAATACTTAATTACAAAGGAGGCGAAAAGGGAGATTCTATATTTATACACTTGGGGAAATTAAAATACAAATTATAAAATAAGGAGAAATAATATGAAGAAAAATGGAATAAAAGCATTAGCATGCTTAATGGTCATGGCTACAACTCTTACCGCCTGTGGGGAGAAGAAGGAGGTAGATTATGTAGATAATCAAAATGTTAGCGAGAGCTCAGCATCTATGGATGAGGTTTCAGGAGGAACTTCTAGTGAAGCTGATGGGGAGGTAGTGTACGAAGAGGCGCCTGAACACATAACCTATGATGTGGTTTGCGATAGAGTTACTGTAACAGTGGATGCGGATGTTAGCTTGCCACAGAAGTATGAGCAGTGTAAGGTGGTTGAACTAGAAAAGTCTGTTATGTCAGATGAGGAGTTAAAAAGCTACGTAGAGAGCACATTTGATGAGGGTAGCTACTTCTTGTATATGCCTTATAGTGAGGACGAAATTGCAAATGCAAAGGACAAGCTTATTAACATTGCAGCTCAAACTGCAGATGAAAGGCTTAGTAGTGTAATAAATGATGTGATAATACCACAGCTTGATGCAAGTGTTGATACATATGCTGATAGTGATAATACTATTGCTGACGAGATGAAATTCCAAAGTTTAAATGTGATAGCAGGAATGGGTAATGAGCTGGTGCCATGTGAGATGTGTAATGTCATAGGAACCATTGATGGAGAGTATTACCTTATTGAAGCTTATAGAGATAAGACAAATCAGTTTGTCAGATTAAGCAAGTTAAGCGATGCCGGTAAAGCTGCTACAGATGTGGGGCCTGGTTACGCTGAGATGACAGGTGAGGCTAATTCCTGTGAATACAGTAGGGAAGAGGCTCAGCAGCTGGCACTTGACTATGTAAATGGACTTGGTATAGAGAATATGTCAGTAGTATATACTGCAGATGTTTTAAGTAGTAGCTATGATGCTGGGGAGGAAATCGTTTATATAGGAGAGGGCTATGATAACTCATCAAAGCTTGAAGGTTATAATGTATATCTGGCTCGTAGCTATGATGACTACAAAACTGTATTTACTTCAGAACAGTTTATGAATTGGTATGATGTGGCTTATGAGGATGCAGCTTCAGGAGAATTAGTAACTATGAGAGGAAGCGAGTTCATAAGAGTATGGGTAACCAGTGATGGTATAGCGGCCTACGAAAACTGTAATGAATTAACTGAGGTAAATGTTACGGCGGAAGCGGCTAATCTCTTAGATTTCAATTCTGTTAATGAGGTGGCAAAGGATTACATAATGGATTTTGCCAATAACTATGAAGCCGCATTTGATGTTGATAGAATTACCCTAGGATATGCAATGGTGGAACAGGATGGAAAATATGCAGTTATTCCAGCATGGTATTACTTTATGTCAGATGGAGATGTTAATAACATCGATGCATATGAATTTCCGGTTGTGGTTATCAATGCATTAGATGGAACTATAGTAGAGCTTGTGACAAGTTCTTTGCAGTAGAAGTTACAGTAGAAATGTGGTTTGTAAAATATAGATGATTTTTAATTGTTAATTGTAAATAAGATGAACCCTCCATGGATTTAATGTGTGTATTATACAGCAGGAAGCTTATGCTTCCTGCTGTTTTTTCGTGGTGAGGCTTGCGCGGGTATGTGGCTCTGGAAACTAAGCTGTATACCCGCGGGAAGCAAAAAAGCAAGCTGGCGAGGGTATGTGTAACCAGAAGCTAAGTCGTATACCCAGCGAAAGTAAAAAAGCAAGCTGGCGTGGGTATGTGTAACCAGAAGCTAAGTCGTATACCCGCGGGAAGCAAAAAAGCAAGCTGGCGCGGGGATGTGGAATCAGAAACTAAGCCCCATACCCGGCGAAAGAAAAGAACCTCCCAGGGGAATTTAATTGAAAAAACATAGCGCCTCATATATAATAACAACAATAATTCAATCCAATTAATTTAAACAACAATACAATAACAGGAAGCAAACTATGAACATATTAACAGTAGACAACATTACAAAAGCATATGGAGTAAGAAAAATCTTTGACAATGCATCCTTCTATCTTCAGGAAGGTGAGAAAGCAGGAATTATCGGTATCAATGGAACAGGTAAGACTACACTTCTTAAGATTATTGCAGGTATAGAAAGTCCTGACACAGGAAGTGTAATTATGGCCAACAACCTGACGGTCAGATACCTTCCTCAGACTCCAGTGTTCAATGATTCTGATACTGTGCTTCAGGCAGTGGTTAGAGATAATAAGACTGAAGATAATCAGTGGACCATAGAAAGTGATGCTAAGTCCATGATGACTAAGCTTGGAATAGATGATTTTGATGAGCTATGTGGACATTTATCAGGTGGACAGAAGAAGAGATTGGCACTTGTATCTGTGTTACTTGCAAAGCCAGATATATTGCTTTTAGATGAGCCTACAAACCATTTGGATAACGAGATGTCTACTTGGCTTGAGGAACAGCTTAAGAGCTATCGAGGGTCCATAATTATGATTACTCATGATAGATATTTCTTGGATAGTGTGGCAACTAGAATCATAGAGGTGGATAAGGGAAGCATATACTCTTACGAGGAGAATTATTCAGGTTATCTTAATCTTAAGACTTTGAGAGAGGATATAGCAGACGCACAGGAGAGAAAACGTCAGTCCATTTTAAGAGTTGAGCTAGAGTGGGTAAAGCGTGGCGCTAGAGCCCGTTCAACCAAGCAGAAGGCAAGACTTGAGAGATATGAGGAACTAAAGAATACAGCAGCACCTGTAAAGGATGAAAGTGTGGAGCTTGGTTCCATGGCATCTCGCCTTGGTAAGACCACCATAGAACTACATAATATAAGCAAGAGCTTTGATGGAAGAACAATAATTAAAGACTTCTCTTACAACTTCCTAAAGAATGACCGCATAGGAATTATCGGTCCAAATGGTGCGGGAAAATCTACTCTTCTTAAAATGATAATGGGCGAGTACACCCCTGATGCAGGAAGTATAGAGATTGGACCAACTGTAAGAATCGGATACTTTGCTCAGGAGGTAAAGCTTGGTGAGGATATGGATCCAAACCAGAGAGTAATAGACTATATAAGAGATGTGGCGGAATTCGTTGAAACCGAAGATGGAAGGATTACTGCAACCAGGCTTTTGGAGAGATTTTTATTCAAGGGAGAGGACCAGTATGGACTTATAGGGAAGCTGTCTGGTGGAGAGAGAAGAAGGCTGTATTTGTGTAAGGTTTTGATGTCTGCACCTAACGTGCTAATTTTAGATGAGCCAACAAATGATTTAGATATTACAACCTTAACAGTGCTAGAAGATTATTTGGATCACTTCAACGGAATAGTGATTACCGTATCCCACGACAGATACTTCTTGGATAGAGTGGTAAGAAGAATATTTGCCTTTAATTCAGATGGAACTCTTAGACAAAGTGAGGGTGGATATACCGACTATGAAATTAGAGTGGAGTTTGAAAAGCGAGAGCTTGGAAATGTAAATGTTACCGGAGGAAAAACAAACTCCTCAAAAGCTAGTGGAGGAAACAACCAAGCACCGGAAACTCCTGCTGATAACTGGAAGCAAAAGCCTCGAGAGAAAAAACTGAAATTCTCCTACAATGAGCAGAAAGAATACGAGACCATCGAGGAGGATATTGCAAAGCTGGAGGATAAGCTTGCGTCAGTGGAAAGTGACATAACCAAATTCGCTAGAGATTTTGCAAAGCTAAATGATTTGACCAATGAAAAGGAAAAGCTAGAAGAAGAACTCTTAGAAAAGATGGAGCGCTGGGAGTACCTAGAGGAGCTGGCAGCAGCAATTGAAGCACAAAAACGAAGCTAATTCATAGTATAGAAGATATCGAGACGGAAAAGAATCTAATCCACAAGTACTCGAAATTTATTAGAGCTTAATTATTGATACAATAAGATAATACAATCAAATAATAGAAAGGAGCGAGTGCTAGAAGAGGTGTGAAGATGCAAGCATATGTATCCAACTTCTCCGTAGCACTTAAAGAATATGAAAGTAATATTGTTAAACGGTAGCCCACGTGGAAAGAAGTGTACCTACACAGCATTAGAAGTAATTGCAAACAGATTAAACGCACAAGGTATAGAAACAGAGATAATAGACATTGGAGCAAAACCAGTAGCAGGCTGTATCGGCTGCGCATCCTGTGTTAACACTGGAAAATGCTTCGTAGATGATGGAGTAAATGAATTTGTAGCTAAGATGAGAGAGGCAGATGGTCTTATCGTAGGCTCACCAGTACACTATGCTGGCGCCAGTGGACATGTAACCTCATTCTTAGACAGAGCATTCTATTCAGGAAGCTCGGCTATGCAGGGCAAACCAGGTGCAGTCATTGTTAGCTGCAGAAGAGGTGGTGCATCAGCAGCCTTTGACCAGCTCAACAAATATTTCACTATATCCAATATGCCAATAGTATCTTCAAACTACTGGAATCAGGTACACGGTAATACACCAGAGGAGGTATTAAAGGATGAAGAAGGAATCCAAACCATGGAGATATTAGCAGACAACATGGCATGGCTATTAAAGTGTATAAAGGCCGGCAAGGATGCAGGAATCAACCTCCCAGAACGCTCCCCAAAGATAAGAACAAACTTCATTAGATAAAAGGAGCCCGACGCAAAGTAAGGAAAATATAATTAATAATATAGGACGGACTAAATTATAAGAGGATGTGCGCCATTACATTTCATACCGACCACGACAGGGTTTAGCGGAGCTGACCGTTTTAAGTGTCAGCGAAGCTAAATCCCTAGGCAGGTCGGCCAGTACAGTAAAATGCGCACATCCATTTATTATTACCCGAAAATTTTCTTATTATATTTATCTCTATACTTCTTTGGCGTAATCTTATAATACTCTGTAAACGAAGCCGTAAAGTGACTCTGTGATGCAAAATGATAATATTCCGAAATATCAGTTATACTTAAATCACTATACTGAAGCATATTTGCCGCAGCCTTAAGCTTCTCCTCCTTGATATAAACAGATATGGATTGTCCTGTTTCCTTCGAGAAAAGCTTGGACAGATAAGATGAGGTAACATTTAACTCGTCGGCAATATCCGTAAGAGTAATTCTTGTGTTAAGATTATTGCTAATATAATCAATAGCCTTGGCAGTCTGTCTGGAGTAAGACTGACTCTTCTTGGTATTGTGCATAGTGTTAGTGTAGTCATTGACCATCTTATCTCTAAGCTCGTAAATCTGACTAACTGTCGTAAGTGTATCCACCTTTTGAATATACAGGTCACTCATACCATAGGCAACCTCTCTGTCAAGTCCCTCCTCCAAGCACAGCCTTGATATAAGGGCTGCAAGGATTGCAAAGTGATACTTTTGACTTTGGACAGGATCTTCAGATAACATTCCTTGTAAATGTTCATTTTCCTCAAAGTTGTTGCTTTGTGCGAATAAAATCTTATATTCTTCAACCATAGCCTTATTTCCAGTGGCTATGGCTTTGTAAAAACCGAATTCGTGATCTAGCTCAGGGTGCTTAATATTATGTTCTCTGTTCTTGAAAATACTAACATTTAATTCCTTGCTTATACTCATAATAAAAATCCTTTAACTATGTTTGGTTTTATAGTACGTTATTTGAACTTTAGTGTGTTTTATATGCATATAATATCATATTTTTTACATAGTACAACAAAAAAATGAAAAAAATAATATAAAAATGATATAAAAAGAATGTTTAATTTTGTAAAATAATAACGAACTGAGGAAAGTTCGGTACTTAATAATGCGTATCGCAGGGTAACACCTGTGTATATAAATATGGAATCCCCCCAAGATTCATATTAGTGTCTTTTAAAGACACACATTTCTCCTTCGCGTTATAATATAACGCAGAAAAATCCGCTCTCCCCAAGCGGATTTTTTACTTTAGATGAAAATCTTAAGACACCAAAGATGAAGATAGCGTCAGGCTAATGCCTGACGCTATTTTAGTTTTACCATATTAATATTTTCCTTTATAGGAATTGTTAACAATATTTGTAATGTCTGTAATTATCTTTACAACACGCTCCTGGTCGATGGTTTTGTACTGCTGATAAGCATTGTAACAACCATGTACTAGGTAGGTTATATAAATATTTGTTTTTAAATCTGCACGAAGCTCAGGATGCTGCTTATAAATAGCTGCCTTAACGCCTGACTCAATACCTGAGGTAAGGATACCAGTTCTTGAACCGCTGAATAAAGTCTTAAATGGCTGCCCTAAGGCTAGGGCTCTGTTGAATATATCGAAAGCTATTGCACTTAAGCTCTCCAGTACATTTTCAGGGTATTCAACATCCTTCATAATGTCAGCAATAAGCTCCTGCTCAATCTGCTCCGTAAGATCATAAATATCCTTATAGTGAAGATAAAAGGTCTGCTTACTAATCTGAGCTTTGTCAGTAAGCTCCTTAACCGTAATCTTTTCGATTGGCTTTTTCTCCCTAAGCTCTATGTATGCATTGAAAATGTTGTTCTTAGTTTTTTGAATTCTTAAGTCCATTGACTAAAACCTCCAAATCATCAAATAATTGTCTTAATAATTTTGACAGTAAAAAAACTGACTATAGTAAAAATATAGTCAATTATAGTACATTAGACAAAAAAAGTCAAAATTATACTGTGGTAAAGATTTCTTTAGATGAAAAAATATATATTTTTATAATTACATTTATGTATATTTCTGTTAAGATATGGGTTAAGAAGCGAAAAATGTGTTTGTTAGGTGAAGGAGAAAAATATGTTATACACAAAGCTTACAATTAAAGCTATGAGACTTGCCTATGAAGCTCACAAGGAGCAGTTTGATAAGGGTGGAGTTCCTTATATCTTCCATCCATATCATATTGCGGAGCAGCTTGATGAAGAATATGATGTTTGTGTAGCATTGTTACATGATGTGGTGGAGGATACAGAGGTTACTTTGGAGGATCTTGAAAATGCTGGATTTCCAAAGGAAGTGGTAGAAGCAGTTGGTCTTATGACTAGAGATAAGGAAACTAATTATCTGGATTATGTTAGAAGGCTTAAGTCAAACCCTATAGCTAAGAAGGTTAAGCTACTCGACTTAGCACATAATACTGACCCCACTAGGTTAGTTGAAGACAAGGAGAAAAGTGCAAGTCTTCTTGATAGATATGCCAAGGCAAAGGCAATACTTTTAGACGAAATGGAATGATGAGATGACTAAGAAGCAGCGTGCCCTAGAGGTGATAGAGCGACTAAAAAAGGAATATCCATTGGCAGAATGTACATTAGAGTATGATGAGGCATGGAAGCTTTTGGTGGAGGTGCGTCTGGCAGCTCAGTGTACAGATGCCAGGGTAAATGAGGTGGTGAAAGGCTTGTATGCCAAGTATCCTACTGTTAAAGCACTTAGCGAAGCTAGTGTTGAGGATATAGAAGCCATAGTAAGACCGTGCGGCTTGGGAAGAAGTAAGGCTAGAGATATAAGTGCCTGTATGAAGATTCTCCATGAAAAATATAATGATGTTGTGCCCTCGGATTTTGATGAGTTACTTTCTCTGCCAGGAGTAGGCAGAAAAAGTGCCAATTTAATTGTTGGAGATGTCTATGGTAAACCGGCTATAGTTACAGACACACATTGTATTAGAATTACTAACCGCATAGGTTTAGTTGAGGGAACTAAGGATCCTAAGAAGGTGGAGATGGCTCTTTGGAAGATACTTCCACCAGAGGAGGGAAATGATTTCTGTCACAGAATTGTATATCATGGAAGAGCAGTATGTACTGCCAGAACTAAGCCTTACTGTGACAAGTGTTGTTTAAATGATATATGTAAAAAGGTTGGAGTATAGATAATTTACTAGGAAGAAAAACTATGAGTGATTTTAAGTTAGAGGATATAATTGGAGTAATATTTGATTTTAATGGAACCATGTTTTTTGATTCTGAGAAGCATATCAAGGCGTGGACCATGTATATAGAGGAGTTAACAGGGGAAGAGTTAACTGAAAAAGAGATTAATAGATATGTTAAGAATATGTCTGGAAGACAGCTTATAGAGTATTATCTGGGCTATGACATATCAGATGATATGTACGAGCAGTTATCTGAGGAAAAGGAAAACATTTATAGAAGACTTTGTATAGCGGATAAGGATAACCTACATTTGGCTCCAGGGTTGGAGAAGTTCTTGGATTATTTGGCAGAGTATAATATTCCAAGAACCATAGCAACTACTGCACCTATGTCAAATGTGATGTTTTATTTTGAAACCTTTGACTTGTATAGATGGTTTGACACAGATAAGCTGGTTTTTCATGATAAGAGACTAAGAGATAAGCCATTTCCAGATCAGTATTTGGTGGCTTGTAAAATGATTAATAAAGAACCTGGAAAATGTATGGTTTTCGAGGATTCTGAGTCAGGAATTAAATCTGCTACTGCAGCAGGAATAAAATATATTATTGGAGTTAGTGGTGATAATCCTATGCTTGATGCAACCGCTTATGATACTGTCAAGGTGGTAATTAAGGATTATGAGGAGCTTGGACAGGACTTTGACCTGCCTACATAGTGTGAAAAGGGGGAACATAATGTCATACAGATATCAGCAGTTTAAAATATTTTCTACAAGAGACAATCTTCAGCTAGATGCACTGGCTTGTATACCAGATAAGATAGTGGGAGTTCTTCAGATTACTCATGGAATGTGCGAGATGAAGGAACGATACAAAACATTTATGGGCTATATGGCTGATAAGGGATATCTCTGTGTTATTCACGACCATAGAGGACATGGTGAAAGTATAAAATCAGATGAGGATTTGGGATATTTTTATGATGGCGGATATAAGGCTATGGTTGAGGATATATTTACAATTATGGGGGCTGTAAAGGCTCATCTTGCACCTGATATTCCTTATGTTTTGTTAGGACATAGTATGGGTGCTTTGGCTTCTAGAGTTTTTATGAAGAAATATGATTATCACATAGATAAGCTGATTTTAATTGGTAATCCATCCAAACCATTTCTCACAGATTTTGGAAGCTTTTTGGCTAAGATAATAGGTGATGTGAAGGGTAAGAAGCAGCATTCTAAGCTTTTGGATTGGATTACTATAGATTCTCCTTATGAGAGCAAATTCAAGGAGGATGGAATAAAGTTTGCTTGGATGACTTCAGATTTAGAGGAGGTAAAGCGTTTTAATGCTAATCCAAAATGTGGATTTCCATTTACCATATCAGGCTATGGTGAGCTGGCTAAGTTGACACATGATGCTTACACCAAGGACGGCTGGGGACTTAAGAATCCAGACATTCCTATACTTATTGCTTCAGGTAAGGAGGATCCTTGCCATATGGGACCTAGAAGCTTTGGTAAGAGTGTTCATCATCTAAAGGCAGTGGGGTATAATAATATAAAAGCAAGACTGTATGGAAGAATGCGCCACGAAATTCTGAATGAAAAGGATAAAATAAGGGTATATAAGGATATATATAATTTTATCAAGGAATAAGGTGGAATAAATGTTGAAATTTAGTATTTCTATAAATGATATGAATAAGGAGATGCTTATTAGAAGCACTATGAAGAAATATCATTTTAATGATACTGATGAGAAATTAATATCTGAAATATATGATGAGATTGGGAAGGTATGCCAGCCCTACGCAATCTACAGAATTAATCACAGAACTACTGGCATAAGGTATATTGATGAATCTCAAACTGCAGTTTGTGCCATTACTATGGGACAAGTGATGGATGAAATATTAGATGGCTACAAGGAGGAGAAGAAGCTAGATGAGGCGTATATGGCTGACTGTCTGGCTGGGGAAATGCTTCTTCATATGTATGATGTATTTAATCAGGAGTATTCTAAGTTTCATAGAAGGTATGTGAATAGATATGTATTTATAGGAGATGCCATACCACTTACCAATATGCAGACTATTCTTGATGATATCTATGACAATGAAGATGTGGAGAATAGAGAAATAGTGGCAAATGAGTATGGTGTTTTAATGCCAAGCAAGAGTGTGGTGTTCTATGCGCTTCTTACTGATAATCCTAAGCAGATATGTGCAGGTATATGTGCAAGCTGTGGAAGAGAGGACTGTCAGCAAAGCAGTGTTAAATCAACAGTTACACTTAATTATGGAATACAGAGGATATTTGGAAATCTAAAGGAGGTTCCCAATGGATAATAACAAAAAATATATTATGGCTCTTGATTCTGGCACAACCAGTAACAGGTGCATACTTTTTGATAAATCAGGAAATATTTGCTCTATAGCTCAGAAGGAGTTTACACAGATATTTCCAAATCCTGGTTGGGTTGAGCATAATGCTGAGGAGATTTGGTCCTCTCAGCTTGGAGTGGCTGTGGAAGCTATCAATAAATGTGGAGCTACCCCTTCGGACATAGCAGCTATAGGTATAACAAATCAGAGAGAAACAACCATAGTGTGGGATAAGAACACTGGTAAACCAGTGTATAATGCAATTGTTTGGCAGTGTAGAAGAACTGCTCAGTATTGTGATGAGCTTAAAGAAAGCTATGAGCAGCTTATAAGAGAAAAGACAGGCTTGGTGGTGGATGCATATTTCTCCGCTACCAAGGTTAAGTGGATTCTAGATAATGTGAAGGGTGCCAGAGATAAAGCTTCTAAGGGAGAATTACTTTTCGGCACAGTGGAAACCTGGCTTATATGGAAGCTTACAGGAGGTAAGGTGCATGTAACAGATTACTCTAACGCTTCTAGAACCATGATGTTTAATATTAATACCTTGGAGTGGGATGAGGAGATTCTAAACATTTTAGATATTCCTAAATCTATGCTTCCAGAAGTGAGATGCAGCAGTGAAATATATGGTTATACCAAGGCAAGTGTTATAGGAGGCAAAATCCCTATTGCAGGAGCAGCAGGAGATCAGCAGGCTGCACTTTTTGGACAGAACTGCTTTACTAAGGGCAGTGCTAAGAATACATATGGAACAGGCTGCTTCCTTCTTATGAATACAGGGGACAAGCCGGTATTTACAGATAATGGATTGGTTACAACTATTGCCTGGGGATTGGATGGAAAGGTTACATATGCCTTAGAGGGCTCAATATTTGTGGCAGGAGCATCTATTCAGTGGCTTAGAGATGAGATGCAATTTATAAGAAATGCAGCTGAAAGTGAGGAACTTGCTTTATCTGTAAATGATACAAATGGCTGTTATGTGGTTCCTGCATTTACAGGACTTGGGGCACCTTATTGGGATCCTTATGCCAGAGGTACAATAGTTGGTCTTACTAGAGGGGTGAATAAGAATCACATAGTAAGAGCAACCCTAGACTCTATCGCCTATCAGGTAAGTGATGTGCTCGGTGCTATGGCAGAGGCTTCAGGAATAAAGCTGGTATCCCTTAATGTAGATGGTGGAGCCAGTGCAAATAATTATCTTATGCAGACACAGGCAGATATTATAGATGTACCGGTCAACCGACCAATTTGTATAGAGTCTACTGCTTTAGGTGCTGCTTATCTGGCAGGACTAGCAGTGGGATACTGGGAGAATCTGCAGGATATAGGTAAGAATTATGGCATAGACAGAACATTTTCACCTGATATGGATTCTGCAACAAGAAACAATAGGTTAAAGGGCTGGAAGAAGGCAGTGAGCTATGCCTTTAATTGGGCCAAGGAATAATACAAATATTAAGGGGATAAAATAATGAGTGGTAATGGAAAAAATAAAGTTTCAGATGCAATATTATCTATAGTGTTTTTGATGTGGTTTGTGGCATCTATAGTGTTGCTGATATATTTTGCTAAAACAGGTAAGACAGCCCTTACATTAGCTGTGTTTGGACAATACTTTTTGGTGTTTGGTATAATTGGATTGGTAAGTACAATATCTAATAATGGATTTAAGCTTAGATGTCTTCCTATTCTTTTGTTCCCGTTGGTAGGCTTAGGTGGAATAGCAGGTGGAATAATTATTCAGTATGGCTCTGAGGAGTTTAAGAAAAGGTGCACAGATGCTGTACCAATGATATTCATTGTGTTGTTTATTGTAATAGGTGTATTCCTAATAATAGCAGGGTTATACAGTTCCTTATTCCTTAAGCTTACCTGCACAGAGTATGTAAATGCTGAGTGTGTAGAGGTAAAAAAACAGTATACTAGTAATCATTATGAAACATACTGTCCTGTATACAGCTTTAGCTACAATGGGCAGAATTATATGGTATGTAATGATATATATACAAATCGTTTCATTCCAGCAGTTGGGCAAAGCTATGAAGTGTACATAAATCCAAACAATCCTATGAAAATATATGAACCCCTTAGGTCTATGCACACAGGACTGTATATGGCTATATTGGGCGTGTTTATAGTATGCTTTATGGGCTTTGTGCTATATATGATGAACAAATAGGAAGGGTCAAGGACCTGTATTATTTTATGAAGAGGAGAATTAATTATGAATCCTATGGCATTAATGAAGATAAAAGGATTAGTTGATAAGTTTAAAAGTAATCATCCAAAGGTTCCGCTATTTTTTAATGATGCAGCTAGAAGCATTGGAGAGGGCAGTATTATAGAGATTAATATAACTACTGCTGAGGGCAGAAACCTTTGTACAAATATGAGAGTTACTAAGGAAGATTTAGAGCTGGTGGAGCAACTTAAAAACTTGAATAATTAATTACAGAAGAGAAGGATATAATATGATATTAGGTGACGTATCAACAGGTAGAGAAAATAATCTAAATTTTATGAGATTTGTGGCGGCTTCATTGGTTATATTCAGCCATTGTGTACCCTTTAGCTTAGGAAAAGGCAATTCAGATGTGTTAAATACCTTCTCTAAAGGGGAGATGACCTTTGGTGGTCTTGCAGTTAGTTTGTTCTTCTTCTTTGGAGGCTTTTTAATTGCTAGAAGTGTGCAGAGAACAAAAACAGCAAAGGATTATTTTAAGGCCAGACTTATTAGAATAATACCTTGCTTGTTCGTGGTGGTAGCCCTATGTGCTTTGGTTCTTGGCCCCATTATCACAACTTTATCTTTGAAGGAATATTACACCAATGTAGGGACTTATAAATATTTGTTGAATTCAGTGTTTATATTAGTACATAATCTTCCTGGAGTTTTTACTGAAAATGTATTTGATGCATCGGTAAATGGTCCTCTATGGACTTTACCAGTTGAGTTTTTGTGCTATGTAGCATGCTTTGTAGTATACAAGCTGGGACTTCTTGATGAGAAAAAATTAAAATGGACAATACCTGTTGTGCTTGTGGGCTATGTGGGAGTTTGGTATATATTCCATACTAATACTGTATTGTTTGCAGCAGTAAGACCAGCTTTGTTATTCTATATAGGTATGCTTTGCTATGTTTATCGAGATAAGATTAAGCTTAATGGCAAGGTGGCTATGCTTTGTGTTGTAGGCTACTTACTTAGCTGTATGTTAGGTATCCTAAAGATAACTGTATATTTTCTACTGCCATATATATTTCTTTGTTTGGCTTTTGGAACTAAGAAAAAGCTTAGCAAATTTGGAAGTAAGGCAGAGATATCCTATGGTATGTACCTCTTAGGAAGTCCTATTCAGCAGACTATTACTATGTTGTTTGGTGGTTCTATGATTCCGGCAGTTAATTTCGTAATAGCATTGCCTATAGATATATTGCTGGCATACCTGCTTTGGATGTTGGTTGAGCGTCCAATTAATAAGTTTATTCACAAATCTAATAAGAAGGAACAAGCTAATGGCTGATAAAGATAAGTTGGTAAAAATATCAGATATAATACTGTTTGTAGTGATTTTAGCAATAGGTATAATTGGGCTTATATATATTATTTCCAACAAAGAAAAAGGAGCCCAACTTCGAATATCTGTTGATGGTGAAGTTGTGGAGGAGTTTTATCTATCAGAGGATATAGAACACAAGATAACTACCAAGCAGGGGATAAACCTTGTTGTAGTAAAAAATGGCGTTGTGGATGTTGTGGATGCAGATTGCCCTGATAAAATATGTGTACATCACGTGCCTATAGATTCTGTGGGAGAGACTATAATATGTCTGCCTCACAAGCTTGTTGTGGAGATAGTAGAGTAGTGTTTTTTATATCAGCATAAGAAACAGTAAAATCATAGAAAAATATGAGTATGAAAAACAGTAAAATTGTGGAAAACAATATGAACACAGATATGAAGACAGAAGATACTAAAAATTCAATATCCCCCAAAAAATACTCTGGTAAGTCCAATAAAGAAATTGCCCTTACTGGAGTTTTTATTGCACTAGCCATGATTTTATCTTATTTGGAAAGCTTGGTTCCTATAAGCTTTGCAGTGCCAGGTATAAAGCTTGGTTTGGCTAATCTGGTTACTATAGTTGCTTTGTACAAGCTAGGTCTTAAGGACACTATAATCATAAGTGTAGGAAGAATTCTTCTGTCAGGAGTTCTCTTCGGAAATATGATGGTGATAATCTATAGCTTAGCTGGAGCATTTCTAAGTATATTAGTGATGGTGCTGGTGAAAAGGACGAAGATATTCTCAGCTACCGGAGTGAGCATATGTGGAGCTATAGCACATAATTTTGGCCAGATAATTGTTGCAGTAATAACTCTAGAGAATATGAATATAATGTACTACATGATAGTACTTGCCATAGCAGGAGCAATTACTGGTGCAGTTATAGGAATTCTTGCAGGGATGATAATACGTAATATACGAATGTAAATAATATGATAAGTGAAATTAAGCAACTGTGGGTATATGAGGTTGCAAAACATGCTATATACCCCAAAAATAAATAAGAGATATGTGTCGCGGGTATGTGGGATGAAATATGTTCCTGTATACCCGCGATTTATAAAATAGCACATTTAGTAAACAAATCCCAATATTTCCACGAAAAAACACTAAATATAGTAAGTAACTAGCTTAATTATGTTGTAAAAATAGGTATAATGTATTAAAATATTGAGAGAATTTATCAAAATGATTAAATATATTAATCATTTTTTCATTTTGATATAGTTTGTAAAAATTATCAAACATAGTGGGGTCGATAAGATGAAGTTTACATTTAAAGGTGGAATTCATCCTTATGAGGGTAAGGAGCTTACTGAGGATAAGGATGTAAAGGAATATCTTCCTAAGGGAGATATGGTGTATCCACTAAGTCAGCATATTGGCGCTCCTGCGAAGCCTGTGGTTAAAAAGGGCGACAGAGTTTTGGTGGGACAGCTTATAGCTGAGGCAGGTGGATTTGTGTCGGCGAATATTCATTCGTCAGTATCAGGTACAGTTAAGGTAATTGAAAATCGTTTAACCTCTTCAGGTTCAAAGGTTAATTCCATTGTAATTGAAAATGATGGACAGTTTGAGGAAGCAGACTTTGCAACTAATGCTATTAGTAAGCCTTTAAATGAGCTTACTAAGGAGGAAATTTTAGAGGCCATTAAGTCAGCTGGTGTAGTTGGTATGGGTGGAGCCGGTTTCCCAACACACGTTAAGCTTAGTCCAAAGGAGCCTGATAAGATTGACACTATTATTGTGAATGCATCAGAGTGTGAGCCTTATCTTACTTCAGATTACAGAAGAATAATAGATGAAGCTGATAAGGTAATTGGTGGTCTTGAAATTGTACTTACTATGTTCCCTGGTGCTAAGGGAATTATCGGTATAGAGGACAATAAGCCTAAGGCTATAAAGCTTCTTAAGGAGAAGCTTGCAGGTAGAACTGATATTATTGTCAATGCTCTTAAGACCAAATATCCTGAAGGTGCAGAGCGTCAGCTTATCTATGCTAATACAGGTAGATATATTAACTCTAATATGCTTCCTGCAGACGCAGGCTGTATCGTACATAACGTTGATACAGTTTATGCAATTTACGAGGCAGTTAGAGAGGGAAGACCTCTTATAGATAGACTTGTTACAGTGTCAGGTGATGCCATAACAGAGCCAACTAACTTTGTGGTTAGAATGGGTACCTCATATAAGGAGCTTATAGAGGCAGCAGGTGGCTTTAAGGGAACACCTGACAAGGTTATTGCTGGTGGTCCTATGATGGGTAAGGCAATCTATGAGCTTGACCTTCCTGCAACAAAGTCTTCATCAGCAATTCTTTGTATGTCAAAGGATGAGGTGGCAGAGTATGAACCAAGTGCATGTATTAGATGTGGTCGTTGTGTGGACGTATGTCCTGGAAGAGTTATGCCTAATGCACTGGCAAATGCAGTGGAACGAGATGATATGGATACATTTATGTCCTTAAATGGTATGGAGTGCTGTGAGTGCGGTTGCTGCTCATATATTTGTCCGGCCAAGAGACATTTGACACAGACTATAGCTGGAGCAAGAAAGCTAGTTCTTGCAAGCCGTAAGAAATAGGAGGAACCGTAATGGAAGAGATGAATTTAAAAATATCCGCTTCTCCTCATGTGAGAAGTAAGGCAACTACATCTGACATTATGTTTGATGTAATACTTGCTTTAGTTCCTGCTACAGCCTTCGGTGTATACCAGTTTGGTGTATCAGCAGGAATATTGGTTGCAGTGTGTATAATTACTGCAGTTTTGGCAGAGCTAATTTATCAAAAGGCTATGCACAAGAAGGTGACAATTGGAGATTATTCAGCAGTGGTAACAGGCTTACTTCTTGCTCTTAACCTTCCACCTACCCTTCCTTGGTGGATGGCTATGCTTGGTACATTATTTGCCATAATAGTGGTTAAGCAGTTATTCGGTGGTTTGGGACAGAACTTTATGAACCCAGCCCTTGCAGGTAGATGTTTCCTGGTACTATCCTTTGGCTCATATATGACCAAGTTTATGCTAGACGGTGTTACACAGGCTACACCACTTGCTAATCTTAGAAATGGATTGCCTATAAATATCAAGGATATGTTCTTTGGATATACAGCAGGTACTATAGGAGAGACTTCAGCCCTTGCCCTTTTAATAGGTGCAGCTTATCTCCTTATCAAGAGAGTTATCAGTCCAAAGATTCCTGTGATTTATATTGGAAGCTTTGCAATATGTATAGCTATTTATGCAGCAACTAAGAACTATGATGTAGTGGACTTTACTCTTGCTCATCTCTGCGGTGGTGGTCTTATGCTTGGTGCATGGTTCATGGCAACAGACTATGTTACCTCACCTATTACTTCAAGTGGTAAGATTATCTTTGGTATATTGCTTGGACTACTTACCTTTGTATTCCGTATATTTGGAGGAACACCAGAGGGCGTATCCTATGCAATTATTATATCAAACCTTTTAGTTCCACTTATTGAGAAGGTTACAGCTCCAAAGTCCTTTGGATATGGCGCTGATGTTAGCAAGGACGATAAGAAGTCTAAGAAGGAAGAAGAGAAAGAAGAAAAGCCAGCTGAGATTACCCAAAAGGAGTCTGAGACTAAGCCTTCAAGGTTTGATGCTAAGGGCTTTGTAAATGCAATAGTTGTGCTTTGTGCAATTACAGTAATAATGGGTGCAGCTCTTGGAGTAGTAAACAATATTACTAAGGAGCCAATAGCCAAGGCTAAGCAAGAGGCTAAGGAGGCTGCTTATAAGGAGGTATTCCCAACTGCAGCTAAGGTGGCTACAAGCGATAAGATGGACGACTATACAACTATTAATGATTTAGTGCATCAGATGGGATATCCAACAGTTGATATAGACGAGCTTGCAGTTGCTCTTGATTCCTCAGGAGCTCAAGCTGGATATGTTGTTACTGCAACTACATCAGAAGGATATGGCGGTGATATACAGGTTATGGTTGGTATCAGCATTGATGGCACAGTGCAAGGCATTGATTTCCTTGTGTTAAATGAAACCGTAGGCTTCGGTCTTAATGCCAAGGAGCCAGAATTTAAGGATCAGTTTGTAGGTAAGAAGGTTCTCGCCTTTGAGTACACTAAGACTGGTGCAACCGGTGATAGTCAGATAGATGCAATCTCAGGTGCTACAATTACCACATCAGCAGTTGTTGATGCAATCAATGCAGCCGTAATGATTGTTAACTTGTTAGGAGGTGTGTAGTAATGGGTAAGCTAACAGAGAGATTATATAATGGTATAGTCAAGGAAAATCCAACCTTTGTGCAGATGCTTGGTATGTGTCCAACACTTGCTGTTACTACATCAGCAATTAATGGTATAGGAATGGGTCTTGCTACTACAGTTATTCTTACACTTAGCAACCTATTTATATCAGTGCTTAGAAAGGTGATTCCAGACAAGGTAAGAATACCGGCATATATTGTAATAATTGCTTCATTTGTAACAATAGTTCAGTTTATTATGGAGGCATTTGTTCCAAGCCTTTACGCAAGCTTAGGTATCTTCATACCTCTTATAGTTGTAAACTGTATTATTCTTGGTAGAGCTGAAAGCTATGCTTCTAAGAACAAACCACTTCCTTCAGTTTTTGATGGAATTGGTATGGGCCTTGGATTTACTATAGGTCTTACATGTATAGCTGCAGTGAGAGAATTTCTTGGTAGTGGAAGTATATTCGGTTTTGAAGTATTTTCAACACCAATTGCTATATTTATTAACCCACCAGGAGCATTCTTTGTATTGGCGTTCTTAATAGCATTTCTTAATTACAGAAATATTAAGAAGGCTAAGAAGACAGGAGAGAAGCCAGAGCTTTGTAAGCTTGCTGACTGTGCTAACTGTCAGAATCACGCCTGTGCAGGCAAGATAGGAAAGGAGGACTAAGCTATGAACGTAATATTATTTGCTATATCAGCAGCACTTGTTAGCAATGTAGTACTTAGCCAGTTTATGGGAATTTGTCCTTTCCTTGGAGTATCTAAGAAGGTAAGTACTGCAGCAGGAATGGGAGCAGCGGTTATATTCGTTATGACTATAGCTTCAGCAGTTACCAGTACTATTTACTATCTAGTTTTAGTGCCATTTGAATTAGAGTACCTTAACACCATAGTGTTTATATTAGTTATTGCCGCATTGGTTCAGTTTGTAGAGATGCTTCTTAAGAAGATGGTGCCAAGCCTTTATCAGGCTCTTGGTGTGTATCTTCCACTTATTACAACCAACTGTGCAGTACTTGGTATAGCACTTGTAAATGTACAGAAAGAGTTAAGCGTATTAATGAGTACCTTAAATGGATTGTTTTCAGCACTAGGTTTTGCTATAGCTATAATAATCCTTGCAGGTATTAGAGAGAAAATTGAGCATAATGATATACCGGAAAGCTTTAAGGGAGCACCTATTGTTCTTATTACAGCAGGACTTATGGCTATGGCTTTCATGGGACTTTCAGGTATGATATAAGGAGGAGATAGGATGGATGTAATGTCAATTGTAATTGCAGCAGCTGTAATTGGTGCAGTTGGTATTCTTGCAGCTGTTCTCCTCGGAATAGCTAGCGAGAAGTTTAAAGTAGAGGTAGATCCTAAGGAAGAGGCTGTTAGAGAGGTTCTTCCGGGTAATAACTGTGGTGGCTGTGGATATCCAGGCTGTGATGGATTGGCAGCAGCTATTGCAAAGGGGGAGGCAAAACCAGACGCCTGTCCTGTAGGTGGCCCAGAGGTGGCTGAAAAAATTGCCCAGATAGTTGGTGGAGAGGTATCAGCTACCAAAAAGGTTGCATATGTAAAATGTGCAGGAAACTGTGAGAAGGCAAAGGATGCATACCAGTATGTAGGCCCACAGGATTGTAGAATAGCATCAAATTCACCTGGTGCAGGACCTAAGGCCTGCTCCTATGGATGTATGGGCTATGGCTCTTGTGTTAAAGCATGTCAGTTCGGAGCAATCTCAATTATTGATGGAATTGCAGTAGTAGATAAGGACAAATGTAAGTCTTGCGGTATGTGTGTTGCTGCTTGCCCTAGAAATATTATTGAGATGGTTCCATATGATGCAGGGGCTAAAGTTCAGTGTAATTCTAAGGATTTTGGTAAGGACGTTAAGGCTGCTTGCTCAGTAGGCTGTATAGGCTGTGGAATCTGTGCGAAGAACTGTCCGGAAGGAGCTATAACAGTTGAAGGCTTCCTGGCAAAGGTGGATTACTCAAAATGTACAGGCTGTGGAACCTGTAAGGAAAAATGTCCTGTAAAGGTGATTGAGTAGCTGATTAGGTTATTGATAAAATTACTTAGTAGGCGAAGAAAAATGTAACTAATTAAGAGGCTTATTAATAAACAGTTTGGCTGTCATTTGAATGGGAGAGTAAATGATGAGAGAATATGTGATAATAGCGGATTCAACCAATGATATGCCGCCAGAGTTTGCGGTAGAAAACAATGTAGATATAGTGAAAATTATATATCAGCTAGATGATGAGGTGTATGGTATTGACAGACAGCTTTCAATGAAGGAATTCTATGATGGGATGAGAGCTGGTAAGATGACTAAGACAGCGGCACCTAATATTCATCAGCTTAAGGAACACTTTGAAAGGTGGGCCAAGGAAGGTAAGGATATATTATTTATGTGTCTTTCTTCAGGCATAAGTAGTACTGTTAACAATGCATTTATTGCAAAAGATGAGGTTGCTGAGGAGTATCCAGATGTGGATATTTGTGTAATGGATTCAATATGCTGCGCAGGTGGTCAGGGAATGCTTTTGTATCATGCTGTTAATAACAAGAAAAATGGTATGTCTGCCCGTGAGAATATGGAAAGTCTTGAAGAAATCAAGCACCATATAATTCAAAAATTTACTGTAGATGATTTAACCTACCTTCAAAGAGGAGGAAGAATATCTAAGGCGGCAGCTACCATAGGAACTGTAATTAATCTAAAGCCTCTACTTCATGTGGATGCAGAAGGAAAGCTTGGAGCAGAGCAAAAGATTAGAGGTAGAAAGAAGGCGCTTAATCAGCTGGTTGAAAATATGGGACCTGCTATGGGAAGCTATAAGGATAAGCAGGATATGATTCTTGTGTGTCATGGAGACTGTGACGATGATGTAGATTATTGTATTAAGCTTATAGAAGAAAAGTATAAGCCTAAGGAAATAATAAAAAGCTACATATCACCAACCATAGGAGCTCATACTGGACCAGGTGGGTTGGCAATATTCTTTATGGGTGACGTTAGATAAGATAACTGAATATAATATATAAAAAGTAATAGGTAGTAATATGCGATTTTTAGAGTTAAGAGAGAAGGAAGTAATAAACTGTAAGGATTGCAAAAGACTAGGCTGTGTGGCTGATATTGAATTTGATCCCTGTACAGGAAGAATAATAGCAATAGTTGTTCCAAGTCCTGGAAAGTTTTTTTCCTGCTTTGGAAGCTGCACAGAGTATTATATACGCTTTAAGAATATCGTTAGAATTGGACCGGATATTGTGCTGGTAGATATAGATGCTTGCGATATTAGAAAAGTAGATGACAGAAGATGTAATGATAAAAACTGCTGATTGTAAATGCTACTTACAGACAGCAATATGTTTGGAAGAAGGAGATAAAGTATATGAAGTGTCCATTTTGCGGTGATGATAACACCAGAGTAATTGATTCAAGACCTGCTGATGACAATGAAGCCATAAGAAGAAGACGTCAATGTGATGAGTGTGGCAAGAGATTTACAACCTATGAGAAGGTTGAGACTATACCACTTATTGTAATTAAGAAGGATAAGAATAGAGAAACCTATGACAGAGCTAAGATTGAGTCTGGAGTAGTTCGTTCTTGTCACAAGCGTCCAGTGTCTGTAGATCAGATAGAGGATTGTATTGATAATATCGAGAACAAGATTTTTACGCTTGAGGTTAAGGAAATCGAAAGCAAGAAAATCGGTGAGATAGTTATGGACGAGATAAAAAACCTAGATCAGGTTGCTTACGTAAGATTTGCGTCAGTGTATAGAGAGTTTAAGGATGCAAATACATTTATGGATGAGCTTAAGGAATTACTGGGTAATAAGTAGGAGACTTTTATGTTAGAAAGCTATATTAATCTTATAAAGGGTGGAGAGGGAGAAATCGTAGAGAAGAAATCCCGTTTCATAGGCCAAATTGAGGTTGTTAAGACCGAGGATGAGGCTTATGCCTTTATAGAGAGGATTAAGAAAAAGCATTATGATGCAAGACACAACTGCTTTGCATTCTCCATAGGAGAGGATATGCCCCTTCAGAGATTTTCTGATGATGGGGAACCACAGGGAACTGCAGGAAAACCAATTCTTGAGGTTATAAATGGTTCGGGCATTCATAACATTTGTATAGTTGTTACTAGATATTTTGGAGGGACTTTGCTTGGCACAGGTGGCTTGGTTCGTGCCTACACTGATGCCAGTAAGGAAGCTTTGAAATATTGCGAGACCAAATTAATGCAGAGACTGATTCCGGTGGACATAGTTACCAACTATACTGATATGGGTAAGATTCAGTACATTCTTAACACTGCAGGAGTTAATATAGTGGACACTGTATTTACTGATGAGGTTTTGATAAAAGTAGAGCTTCCATTGGACGCACATGGTAAAATCATAGGTGATATTACCGAGGCAACGGGAGCCAGAGCCAATCTAACTTTATATGATGAAATATTTGGTTAGATAAGAGTTTTAATAAATACTGCTATTAGAGCAGTTAACATTATAAGAGGAAGCACCTTTTCTAAGAGGGTGCTTTTTCTTATGATTAGACTAAGTACCATAGTGATAACAAAGCTAAGTAATGCTACCAAAGATGCAAATACCAGATGCAAACCGAATCCAAAGCTTATGCCTAAGCTGATAATACCTACCAATGCCACTGGAAGAATTGAGGTAAGTATAGATAAAGCCTTTACCTGAGATAGCTCCTTCTTAGGAAGTGATACATATATTTTCTTTTCCTGGTCGTGAAGAAATAGTAGAAGTCCTAGAAGTCCAGCGAAAAGTAGTAAAACACTTACTATCTCGGTTATAGGCAGGTCTATGTGATACACCATATTTTCAAAGGTAAATTCCCCTGAGGTGGTGTCTGCTATTGTGAACACATCCTGACTATTTCTGTAGTGCTCAAGTCCATCCTTAAGCTCTTGGTTCCATGCTGGTTTATTCACAGCGTGCAATAATACATCCTCAGCACACACACTTAGTAAAGCACTGAAAATGGTTTCGTTGATTACTGTGTGGAAGGTTGAGGCGGGAGTGACATAAAGGGTTATGGGATTATCCCATGCAGTGCCAAGAGCGTAGTCTATGAAGAATCCCTCTGGAATTACATAACCGCACTCTGCGTAGCCAGATTTTATATCCTTTAAAAGCACTTCCTCCGTATCTACAGTATAAAATGTATATATGGAATTAAGGTCTTCTAGGTAGGTAATAAGTTCATCATAGTAGTCCGATGATTCTTCACTGTAAAGAGCTACCTTAATATCTGCACTTTGGCTCTTAGCAGGTAGAAGCTTGTATACACCTGTTATGACAATGATTAAGGCCAATAAAGCTATATACATTTTCTTGCATAATATTCTTTTTGTTAATGCTATAAATCTGTTAGCTGTTTTCATAGTAACCTCTTATAAGCCGAATAGGGAAGTGGCTATATTCTGTATAATAAACTTTCCTGGTGTAATATTTGATAGCTGCTGCACTATGCTAGGAAGCATAGCACTAGGCATTATTCCACCACCTACGTAGGCTATGAAAATGCCTATGATTAGCATGGTCATATTTGCAGCAAAGATGCTTTTGGTAATATTAGCAACAGCTGAAATAATGAAGCCAATAATCACTATAGTTGGAATAACAGTAATAAGTCCCATAGGATTAAAGCTTTTGGTAATTATACTAATTCCTATAAAGCAAGGTATAAAGCTAAGGTAAAGTCCGGCCATAGAGCTTATCCATCCACTCAGTAGTATATGGAATCTGTTTAAGCCTAAGGTGTTAAGCTTGATTTGCATGGAACTGTTGTAACCCTGAAGATGAGGCATAAGTACAAAGCTCATAAATATAAGACTAAGCATTACTGCTGAAGCTAAGTAATGCTGAAGCAAAGATGCCTGCCCCTCTCTTGAACCATCTACAATTTCGAAGAAGGAATCCTTGTTAAGTGACCTGTCTAAAAAGGTTAGGTTTACATTGGTTCTTATAGGATTTCTTTCCTCCTTAGTAAGCCCATGATTATATGCGGCGTCAATAGTGCTATAAACTGCTGACTGAGCTAATCCTAAATATTTGGCGTAGGATATAAACATTTCATTGGCAATGTATGAGGAGATGGAAGAATTGTCCCACACTATAATTTCCAATGGAGTATTAGTTCCGTTCATAATACTGGAAATGAATTTCTCGGGAACAATAATAAGGTACAGAATTTCCTCTTGCTCAAGAAGCTTATAGCCCTCTTCAGGAGAACTTACCTGTATAAGAGTAGCAGTATCCTTCATACTTTCCATATCCTGTAGCATACTAATGCCCATATTGTTCATATCTTCCTTGCCGTCAGCAGGTATGTAATATCCGATTCCGATAATTTCCTTTGTGCCTGATTTGTATATGTTCTTGGCAATAATGCTACCTGCTACACCACATATGGATGCGATGATAAGTGTGGCTATAAGGATAGATGCTATGTAATTTTTGAGTCTTTTCAGGTCTGTTAGGATTAGACGACCTATAAATTTTGATTTGCTCATATTGAATTATTCTTTCTTACAATTTTAATTTCTCAGCATATCAATATAGCTGATTCCCTGTGCTGCTAAGTCCTTGGTATCTATAAGAGCTCCATCCTTGAGAAGAAATACTCTGTTGCAGAAATTGAAAATTTCTTCCTCGTGGGAGGCAATTATTATACTGCCACCTTGGTTTAAAAATGCACCCATATATCTTAGAATATCCTGCTTGGCAAGAAGGTCTAAGGCTGCAAATGGTTCGTCTAGCAGAAGCACCTGAGGACAATTAATTAAAACTGAGGCCAAACTAACACGCTTTTTCATACCACCGGACATAGATTTTACAGGAGTATCAAGAAAATTAGATATTCCAAGCTCGCTTAAAGGTGGAAGGGAGAGAGCCATAGCAATCTGTGAACGGTTAAGGCTAGTCCACATTCTTATATTATCCACAGGCTTAAGCTCGTCGAATAAAGGATTTTCTTGAGGAACGTAACCAAGCTTTAAATCACTGTTTGCTGGATAAAGCTTTGCTATACAGCTAAGTAGAGTGGATTTTCCGGAACCATTTATACCTAGAATACCCACAGCTTCTCCTGGAGCAACCTCTATAGAAATATCCTTAAGAATTTCCTTATCCCCATAGCTTTTTGATATATTTTCAAGTTTAAACATGTTTATTCACCTCAAATAATAAAACTATGTATAAAGATAACATTTTTTATAGGAAAGCACAAGAAGATAAAGGGTGTATTATTATGTCTAAAATTCGGTAAAAATAATAGACTTTGACTAAAATATTTGTTATAATTTGTAAGAATATAAGTATACGCCAAAGGAGAGTCTTTATATGAACGGAGCAAGATTAGCTAAGAAGAATGCATTGGCCGTTAAGGTAATGGTTGCTGTGGCCATAGCTAAGATTATATCTATGATTATAAATGTTAAGAATCAGGAGTGCTTTGCACTTTTGTTGGTTCTTTTTATATTGTTTGTAGCAGGTAATATTGTGTTTAATTTTAAGGACGATAGAAGTGAGCTTACTAAGTTTTTATCTATCACGCTGTTTGCCTTGCTTGGCTCTATAAGTGTAATTATTACCAGAGAGCTTATAGATGCACTTCCTCTGTTGGTGTGTATGGGTATGTGTATCCTATATATGGATGATTTCCATACTAAGATAACCTGTGGCATATCTTTGGTAGGTATATTGGTTAGTATGATTATTAACATAGTTGGTAATGGCTTTGGTGCATCAGCACTTTGGATTGAGTTCTTCTTACTTGGCGTTGTATTTACATTGGGACTTATCTATGCAACTAGTATTACCCTTAGAGAGCAGGAGACAGATAAGCAGGAGATTCAGTACCATGTTATGTATCAGGAAGAAATTACTGGTAATATGGTTAAGGTAGTGGATAGCGGTAATGCTCATATCGAGCAGCTTCAGTCCATGCTTGATAATTTCCAGTCAGCTACATCAGAGGTTACTAAGTCAGTAGACGCTATATCATATGGTGTTACAGAGTCTGCAGAGAATATGGAGAATTCAACCTCTATGACACAGCAGATTCAGGATATTATTGATAACCTTATCGATGTTAAGGATAACACAGTTGAATCAACTGACAAGGCTGTTGAGGCAGTAGAGACTGGTATGGAGATTATCAGTGGTCTTAAGGAAAAGTCAGAGGATATCAATGTTGCTAACGAGAATGTTACAAGAGTATCTGAGGAGCTTTGTGAGAAGATAGCTTCCGCAGAGGAGATTACTCGTATTATATATAACATTTCCACTCAGACAAACCTTCTTGCCTTGAATGCTTCTATTGAGGCTGCAAGAGCTGGAGAGGCTGGTCGTGGATTTGCAGTAGTTGCTAATGAGATTCGTAAATTGGCAGATGATACTAGAAGTTCTATTGATAGTATTACTGAGCTCCTTAAGGGAGTTACAGATCTTGCCAATCATACCTCAGAGCTTGTAGGAAAGAGTGTACAGGCTGTAGAGGAGCAGTCAAAGTATATTGATGCTGCTGACACTTCCTTCCAGAGCATATCAGAGATGGTTAATGCGCTTGATGGCAATATGAAGCAGCTTGATAAGCTTAGTGGAACCCTTGATGCATCCAATAATTCAATTATAGATGGTCTTGCTAATCAGCAGGCAGCCAGCGAGGAAATCGCTGCAAATGCCCAGTCATCAGCAGACCTTTGTCAGACCAATCTTGAAGAGCTTACCAATGTTATCAACGAGCTTGATCAGATTGCAAAGATTATAGGAAGTCTTAAGAATGGTGACTTAGATGAGATTAACGAAATGTTAGAAGCAACCAGACTTGAGACAGAGGATGAGAATGAAGACAACACAGATTACTCAGAGTATTTCTCGGATGAGGATGAGGAAGAGGAATATGCAGAGGATGAAGCAGTAGCTGAGGAAGAGGAAGAAGCTCAGGAAGAATATGAGGATGAAGAGTCCTTTGATGAGGCTGAAGACCTTGAAGCTGAGGCAACTGAAGAGTATGAAGAGTCTGAGACAGCTGAGGAAGACATTTATACTGAGGAATCTGTAGATGAATATAATGAAGATACAGAAGAGTATGTTGAAGAAACTGAAGAGGAAGATGAAGAGGTTGCAGAGGAAGAGTATGCTGAAGTAACAGAAGAGGAATACGAAGAAGCTGCAGATGAAGAAACTTCATGGGACGAGGAAGAAGTAGAAGAGACATACGAAGAGGAGTATTCAGAGGATACAGAGGAAGAGTATGCTGAAGAAGCAGAAGAGGAATATGAAGAAGCTGCAGATGAAGACGCTTC
>JAFWZV010000021.1 GCA_017517305.1 Lachnospiraceae bacterium
TCCTCAACGTCCTGGTTAAGTGCATCCATCTTCTCTCTAAACTCGGCTTCCTCTTCCTCATCCCACTGAGATTTTTCGTTCTTCTGCTTCTGCTTTTCTCTTAACTGAGCCATCATCTGAGCATTCTTGGCAGCCTGATACATCTTGTCATCAAACTCCATAAGCTTTTTCTCATCACTGTGTGGAACATTGTGTCCCTGACACATAAGTCTAAACACAGTAATTATCTTGCCCATATCCTCGCCATACTTTTTGGCACCTTCTGTCTGAGCCTTTGCAGATGCTAATTGTACATCCGCCATAAGCATCTCGCTTACCTTTTCCTTATCCTGCTGTAATCGCTTGCTGGCTTCCTCAGTAAGTACCAACACACAGCCATCCTCAGTTTCCATAGGTTCAGCAATATCCTTAACCAATTCGTGCTCCTTAGGAATCTTGTATGCCTCGTAGGTATTCATAAAGCCTGCATAATTGTTAACCTTAGATACATTCATAGCCATCTCCTCCTTGAAATGCGTATAGAAATCCTTTTCTTATAATTGTATCGGTATATTATAGTGAAATTATTATACTTTAGTCTAGTATTTCTGAAGCAACCTTAGGAAGTTCCTTAAAGCTTCCTATCTCACTAACCTTTGCATCCACATCTCCAAAGCCGTAATCTGCTAAGATGAAGTCAAGCTTAACTCCTTCATCCTTTAGCTGCTCCTTGGCTGACATAGTAGCGTCATAGTCACCCTGTATGTCTCCCACGTAAACTGCGTTGGTTATATCATTACGTCTTATGATACCTGCAATGTTATCACCCTTAGGAAGCTCATTATTGCCATAGCACTCTATATCCTCAAAGTACTTCCAGAAATCATAGTGTTCAAGAAATGCCTCAATATATCCACTTTGGCAGTTGCTTACGATATACAGATGATAATCCTTTTTTAGCTCTGCAAGAAACTCCTCTAAATCAGGATATAAAACTCCACCGTGTTCTCTTAAATAGTCATTCTCATAGTTTCCACAGATATCAAGAAGCTCATAGCGCTCCTTCTCATCTAACCAGCTAAAGAACTTGTCAGCAATCTTATCCATAGTAAGTCCCATAACAGACTTTACATCCGCCTCTGTGATTTCCTGTGCATCAGGATACATTTCCTGAACCTTAATGGTCCATGACTTTGCCACACCATCTGCTGAATCCCAGAGTGTTCCGTCCATATCGAATATAATTCCTTTTTTCATAACTATATATCTCCATTTACATTTTATTGTTTATAACATTCCAATGTTTACCTAGCTATTTTACACTAATAATTTATTATGTGCAATTTCCTATTAACTAAACAATCACTTAGAATATCCATATCATCAATATATACATAAATGCCAGGGAATCATTCTTCCCTGGCATATTAGTATCTATAAATTATATTTCCTCTTATGATGCTCTTCCTTCTCATCCTCATAGGTATCTTCCTTAGGATTTTTGCCACCAATTCCAAGATTCTCAGGAACTATATTGGTTTCTAATAGGATGTATCTGTCATTTTGCATCTTCTCAACCATCTGCTCATCAAGCTCAAACATATCGGATAGCTCTTTGTTATCCACAGGTGGTCTAAACTTTCTTCGGTGCAAATTACCAAATCGTCTTCTGTTATAGTTCTTCCAAAATATAAGTAGTACAATAACCACCAAAAGAACTATGAAAAGAAAGAAAAAATACTTTCTAATCTCCATAACCATCTCACGGTTATATATGGTAAACTCTGGCAGGTACCAACCATTTTTAACTGCAAGCATACCATATACCAGGTAAATTACATAGGATAGAAGCAAACCCCAGGCAAATATGGTAAATATCCACTCTAGCACCTTCTTCCAGCCCTTTTGCTTGCCGTATATTAGGTGTTCTTCAAGGTCATAATCCGCCTTTTGTGGCAATGGATTGGTAAAGCTATCAGCATTTTCTCTCATTATGCTAACCCCCTATCCGGACTATCCCAGGTAGCCAGCTTTTTCTTCTTCTTGAACAAATCAGGAAGCGTTGTGATTACTATAATCGCATTGATGTACCAATACATAAATGGATACCATATTGCAACTATTCCATTCTTAAGAAGTCCCTTATCATAGCGACTGTCAAGTAGCATAGCTACAATAAACTGTATTACGCATACTGTTGATAGGAACAAGCTCTTCCATATGTAAGGAAGTGCCATCCACTCACCGAAGGAAAACCAACCAATCAGAAGAATAATAAGCATTAACAGCCAACAAAGAGCCCATATTATGGTGGTTACCTGCTCTAGGTATACTAAAACCATTCTACGAGATTTCCAATTACCCAACACATTGTAGTGACGTCTTAAAATCTCCATACCACCCTTGGTCCATCTCTTTCTCTGCTTATACAAGCCCTTCACTGTTTCAGGAACCAGCATCATACAAAGGGCATTTGACTCATATCTTACATCCCAGAATTTCTTCTCCAGCTTCCAGGTTACGCCGATATCCTCGGTTATCATATCTCTATCCCAAAGCTGACAATCCATAAGGGCACGCTTTCTAAATGCTACAACAACACCTGATACAGTCATAACCTTACCCCAGATTCTCTGAGTTCTCTTAATCAGACTTACTATGCTTGCATACTCACAAAGCTGTAGCTTAGCTAAAAGTGAGCTTCTATTCCTAACTCTAGGATTACCGGTTACTGCCCCTACACGTTCTCCGTTAAACGGATTAGTAAAGTGTGGAACGATGTAGTTTAACGCATCCGGCATTATGTAGGCGTCGGAATCCACGCCCATAAGGATTTCTCCTTTAGAAGCAAGGAGTCCCAGATAAAGTGCATTGGCCTTACCGTTATTCTCCTTTAAGTCTATAAATCTCAATCTATCATATTTTTCCAGCAATCCCTGAACAACCTCTGAGGTATTATCACTGCTTCCGTCATTGATAGCAATAATCTCAAAGTTTGGATACTGCAGTTTATTTAACTGCTCAACCGTATTCCCTATAGTTTCGGCCTCGTTAAAGCATGGCACTAAAATGGAAACCATAGGTGTCTCGTAAAGGGGCAGTGGCTTTTTTCTCTCGTTACTAAGGTAGAATATTATTCCACCAACCACCCACACTACAGACATTATGGCAGGGTACCAAAACACAAATAACTCTATAGCTCTTAACATAAATTTTCTCTAAATCTTTTCTTCTGTTCCTTAAACGTGATTTATCTATCCTTTCTCTAGATTTTGTTCATTTGCTTTGTTCATTCGTTTTGTTCTTTCGTTTCCTTCATCTCATTTTGTTCATTTCATTCAGGTCATTTCATTCAGGTCATTTTTTCTAGTTCGTAATTAGTTTTTAGTTCATTTCTTAATAGTTCATTCATATATAGTCTTGCTATGTCTTTTGATTTATCGGACAAAGCTTTATATAAAATTATGGATTTTTTCCTGGTTTTTTATCTTTGTTACTTTGTCATAAAATCAATTATTCTAATTTATGATTTTAATATCTTTTTCCACAAATAAAGGGTAAAGTATCAGCTTGTCACTATTTAGCTCTTCCTTACTCATATCAATACCCACCACCTCACTGTTGTCATAGGTAGTATAATAATATATTCCTTTATCTGTGTTACAGCAAGAGGTATATATTGTCAGTTCGTATTTGCCATGACCCATATGCACTAGTCCACGCTGCTGCTCTACAGATTTTAAAATATGGAAGAACTGACTTACACTTTCCCTCTCACTGTCTCCTGAAACTGAATTCATCTTGGTAAATGTAGCCTTTACAAACCTAGATGCTGAGGACAAATCTCCCGGCAAAAACATAGTCCCCATCCCTCGGCTGTAAGGCTTTATAGGAAGAGAGTCTGCAAAGGTATTAGTTGGCTCCTCCTTAGACAAGCGCATGTAATTGCTTATATTAATCATGTGATATGGAAATGGTGGGTTGTTAGTCAGTATCCCCACAGGATTGTCATAGATTTTCAGCCCATCCTTAGTAGGCTCTACCACTATTGCTTCCTCCCTATCAGCAATTATCCAATGTAATGGAGATAAGGGAAGTTCTTCACTAAATGGTTCGTTATATAGATTTATATTCTCAAGCTTTACCCTTGCCTCATCCACGTTCTTGCACTGTCCTAATATCCAAGGGATAAATTCAAAGGGTGCCACATTATCCTTTCCATCCTGAAAATGTGGATAATACGCATTATCAGGGAAGTTTAGTCCCGCCATACTAAGCCCTTCCTCGTTAGTTCCATCGTAATAAAGTGGATAGTTATCAACCACATATGCCATGCCGATTATGGCATAATGGCATTCTAAGGGTTTTAATCCTCTGAAGGAAAAATGATAATTCCTAGGAGTTATAGTTACAGTTTCCTTGTAGGAATATTCTAAATCTAAATTTCTACCAAAGTAGTGATCCTTAGTTTTATAAGTAGCAGCTGTGCACATAATATTTCTCCTTAAAATATATAATAAAAAAATAGATGCTACTTTTTATGTAGCATCTACTTTATTATGTGCAATTTATAATCGTTCTATCCCTTGCGCCTTCTCACACACTCCGCCAAGAGATATTCTATCTGAGCATTAATGGAACGATAGTCCTCATCTGCCCACTTGGCTAGGTCCTCCCAAAGAGTTGGTGCCAGACGAAGAAGCACCTGCTTTTTAGCCTTTTCCTTCTCCTTCATCTGCTTTTCCTTGTTCTTTATGTCTTCTTCCAGCTGATTCAAACGCTGAAGGCGATCATTTAGTTCTTTCTCCCTCGCATCCATATCCTGTTCTTTGCTCACGCCTTCACCTCCCTACAATCACTATACCGATTGTACATAGTATAATTCCAAGTTTCAACATTTTTCTTAATTCCCCTATATATGGAGTAAGCCTCCCCAGGCTTATCCCCCTAGATTCACATTTTCTCCAATTATTCTAAATTACAGTGATTTCAGTTTCATGACTTACCATCTTCATGGCTTAATTACCAACTGTCTCTATGCCTTAAAACTAGTATATTGAACTACTGTTAACAACTGGCTGTGCTTCCTTGCTACCACAGAGAACTACAAGAAGGTTGCTAACCATAGCTGCCTTTCTCTCCTCGTCAAGAACAACAACCTCTTCCTCGTTAAGCTGATCGATAGCCATCTTAACCATTCCAACAGCGCCCTCTACGATGTCCTGTCTAGCTGCTACGATTGCTCTAGCCTGCTGCTTCTGAAGCATAGCTGCTGCAATCTCATCTGAGTATGCAAGGTCAGTAATCTTAACATCCTTAATCTCTATACCAGCCTCAGTAACCTTCTCCTGAAGCTCAGCCTTCATACTTTCAGCAATCTCAATGGCGCTTCCACGAAGTGTCTTCTCATCTGAATCATCATCCATAACATCATATGGATAAAGTCTTGCGTTATTTCTTATAATAGCGTCACACTGTGTTGAAAGAAACTTATTGTAATTCTCCACATTGAATACTGCCTTTGTAGGGTTAACAATCTTCCAGATAACCGCTGCGCCGATGATAACAGGATTACCAAGAGCATCGTTAACCTTCTGCTTTCTATTGTTTAATGTATTTGTCTTAGTTGAAATCTTCTTAGATATACTAGCACTTGGACTAGTTCCAACTCCTGACTCAGTCTTATCAGTCAGTGCAGGCTTGGTAAATGCTGTTGCAAGCTCATTAAATGCTGATGCTGCTGATGGATTGTAGCAGGTTACGAAAGGATTTATAAAATAGAATCCTGCATTCTTGATAGTACCATAGTACTTACCAAAGAAGGTATAAACTGCCGCCTCGTTTGGATGAATAACCTTAAGACCAGCAAACATAATACAAAATACTGTCATAAGAACTAATGCGAACATGATAGTAATTCCGCCTATAGCTCCCTTTCTTTCAACCAAGGTCGCACCCGCAATAATAAGCCCTACTGATACAAACAATCCTAAGATTATTCCAAATAAAGCTGCGCCACCATTGGCCTTAGTGATTTCTCTTTCCTCGATGTTACTTGTTTTGATTTTACTTTCTTCACTCATAATCTTTTCCTCCCTCGATTCATTGTGATATCAATTTGATATCATCATAATATGCTATATTATCATTCTTGTCAATACCCAATTTTGAAAAAATCAAAAAACTCCCAGAGTTCTCCGCCGGAGTCCTCTGAGAGTTAGTACCTTTTATAACAAATTATTAGGTTGTAAGTATCTCAAACAGCTCATCTGCTATAGGAGCATAGTGCTCATCTGTCACACCAAAGTCCATCTCCTTATAGGACCACACCGCAGCGTGAATATCAAACTGCTTAAACACATCAAATATATCCCTGTACCAGCGAAGTGTGTCCTCTACAGGTGCTCTGTCGATTACTCCAAACTCACCACAGTAAAGTTTAACACCTACTTTTCTTGCGGCTTCCACTGCCTCGCTAACCATCTCTATAAGAAATGGCTTACCCATCTCCTTACATTCTGACACTGTAACATCCTTGCCTTTGTAGCCTATAAGGGCAGACATCTCTTTGTAATACTCCATAGTTGCAGGATATTCGATAGTCTTATCCATAGGCATGTTTGGCACCCAGTGCGCCTTCTGATGTGTGAAGATAAGTGGCTCATACATATGAAATGTAAAGATAATATTATCATCCTCTGGCTTATTAAGAAGTTTTAAGGTTCTTGCACTATTCCACTGAATACCACCGTAGATAATAGGTGTGTCAGGCGCATATCTTCTTATAGCATTTACAGTTACATCAATAAGCTTATTCCAATTATCTGCCACATGCTCCTCTACTACCTCGTTAAGTAATTCAAATGCAACATAAGGTAGTTTTCCATAGTGCTGTGCAAGTCTAGTCCAAAGATCCACGAAGCGTTTTTGTAGCTCCTCATTTGCAAAAAGGTTATTCTTGCTTGGATCTCCTGCATCATTAAAATCATAGCCATAGGCCTTGTGCAAATCTAATACCACATCCATTTCATACTCTTCACACCAGAGAAGAAACTGATTAACATAGGCAATACCCTCTGTATACTCAATTCCTTCCCTAGTCTCTAGTACCTCGTAATCAATAGGAAGTCTTATGTGGTCAAAGCCTAAATCCTTAACCTTTTTTACATCCTCCTTGGTAATAAATGTTGCATAATGGTCAAGTGTGTGCTCACACTGTGACAAGTAACCGCCAAAATTAATTCCTCTGTATAGCTTCATAGTTTTGCCCTCCATAATACCAATATTTTATCATTTGTAGAAATTTATAACAAGTTATTCTTCTGCTGCATTTTGCTCTGCAATTAACTCTTCAGCGTTTTCAGGCTCATCGATTTTCTCAAGAAGAATATTGTCTATCAGCACTCTGTGCTGCTCCTTAATAGGTCCATTTACAGCACCCATAGATACGCTAAGAACTGCGTTAAGGTCTGTTTCATCCTCCATCAGGAATTCTATAGTGTAGGTCTGATAACTTGAAGTAAGGTCGATAACCTTCTCTCCTGAGTATGGTGTCCAGTCGTCATTATTTCTGCTTCCGTCCTTCTGCAAAGCAAACATAATCTGTCTATCCATAGAGCACTTAGCATCCATAGTAAGTCTGTACCACTGTCCTTTTTCTAACTCAATGCCATTCTGCTTTAACTGAATATTCCAAGCCATTCCACCTGTTTTATTAATAGTGAAATCCACTGCATTGTTTTCTGTAAGACTGTCCACTACCCAAGTTACATCATCTGGTGTGTAAGCATATGGCTCATAACCAGAAAGTCCTGCATCAAAGCTACCATTCTTAATTAAGCTGTCTTCAACCAGGCTAATATTATCTACCAGATAATCTCCCGGCTCAGCAAACTTTATAGAAAATGTCTTATCTGTAACTTCTCCAGATAATGTAAGCTTCTGAGTATAGACTGTCTTACCTTCTTCTAATACTATGTCAAATGCTTCGCCACCGACGAACACATTTACTGTCTTACCAGCCTCACCCTCCAAGTAGGCTGTAAATACATAATTACCTGTTATAAGAGCAAGGTCGCTCTGTGCAAATACAAGTGGCTTATCTGCTGAAATGCCTGCGCCCTCAATCTTAAGCTTTCTACCATCATACCAGTCAGTGCTTGAAAGTGTTGCAGCAGCCTGATTATCAATCTCCCAGAAGCCAAGACGCTTCTCACCCTCCTGGAACTTACCGTTATAGACAAAGTTTCCATCTGCAAGAACCTTCTTGGAATTGTCTACCACTGGCTCCACGTAAGCTATTTCCTTAACAGATACATTACTAATCTTAATATCTGATGTTGATGTTACTGCTCCCATATTAAACTCTAGACGACCATGTGGATCACTTTCCTCTGTCATCTCAAACTGATATTTATAGCTTTGCTTCTCAGTAGTTAAGTCAAGTTTAGTATCTGGGAAGTATCTAATCCACGAAACCTCAGGTGCAGTAACTGCAACTATCATAGTTCTATCCTCTTCTACTGCATAAGCATCGAAGGTAATCTCGTAGGTTCCGCCCTTTCTGATAGGAAGGTTAGGCTGTACAAGCTGCACACTGTACTCTAAGGAGCCTGACTTATCCACAGTAATTGTCATCTCATTATCAGCAATTGAAGCCTCTGCAGCTCCGCCCTCTGCAAGAAGGAACTTCCAAACCTCTTCATCTGTCAAATCCTCTGCTTCAGAGAAATCTCGGTTGAAAAGAAGTTCTCCATCCTCCGCAGGTTCTCTAAAGGATACATCCTTTACAGGCTTTGTCACGTTCTCATCATAAGAATCTCTCTGATAAACCTTTACGTAATCTATTTCATATCTGGCATTCTCAAAATCAGTAGTTTCGTCTGGATAACCTACCCAGCTTCCACCAACTGCAAGATTTAAGATAATATAAAATGGCTGGTCAAATGGAGCAGGATAAGTAAGCTCTCCCTGTCCCTCTGTAACTGAATACCAGTCTGACTCAGTGTGATATAAGTTACCGTCTAAGTACCAGCTAATCTTTCCAGGCTCCCACTCTACAGTAAATATGTGGTAGCTATCTGAAAATGTATCACCCTCAAGTGTGTAAGTTCCCTGACTCTGATTATGTGGATTTCCGTAGTGGATTGTTCCGTAGTTAGTAGTTGTGTCACTACCGTGAACCTCCATAATGTCTACTTCACCACATCTTGGCCACTGACCATATACATTTTCATCTGTAGACATAAGCCAAAAGGCTGGAAGATAACCTACACCCTCAGGTACCTTAAGCTTTGCCTCAAATATACCATATGTAAAATCATTTTTATTCTGTGTGTTTACTCTACCTGAAGTATAGTAATCATTTCCCTCTGCATCTGTAGTTTTTACAGGTCTTAAAACAAGCTTGCCATCTTCTATGTAGATGTTCTCCTCTGAATCCACATATTCCTGCCACTCTTCATTTACCCAGCCTGGCTCATGAAGCTCTACGTTCCAATCATCCCTGTTAAGCTTTTCTCCATCAAAGTTATCCTCCCATACAAGGTTATAGCCCTCGTAGGATAAGTCACTGCCCATAGTTACTTCCTCATCCGCTTCCTCTGTAGCAGCCTCTGTGGTTGACTCTGCAGAGCTATCCTCCTTGGTTGTAGTTTGTTCGGTAGTCTCTGTAGGTTCCTTGTCCTTTTTTCCCCGTCCAACCAAGGCTGCGGTTACGACACCAACTGCTATGATTAGTACTGCAAGAATTCCAATTATAATCTTAGTCACCTTTTTCATAATTGCCCTCCATTTACTTTATTTGTGTTCCGTTTTATGATAATAAAAATTTATCAAAAAAATTGCTTTTCCTATATCAAAATATTTGTTTTTATTGTAAAATATTATCCATAACAACACTATTGTATAAGCAAAAAATACATTAATAGCTTTTCATAGTTTAATTGCGTCTGTAAGAAATCTATCTATAAGGAGAGCGAACATGCCAGATAAATCCAACCAAACCAACAAAATATTATCTCACAAATTATTTCTAAATAGAGAGTTAAACATATCACACCTTGCCTACAACCGAGAGCTTAGCTTCTACGATGCTGTTAAGGCTGGGGATATTTCCAAAGTCAAAGAGCTGATGCTACCCCTCAAGAACGAAAACTTAGGAACCCTCTCCGACAATATGCTTAGGAATCTCAAATACCACCTAACCATTACCGTAGCTCTAATCACAAGATTTTGTATGGAGGGTGGTATGCCGGCTGAGACTGCCTATACCTTAAGTGATATCTATATTCAGCGTATGGATAAGCTTAATTCCGAGGAGGAGATAGCTAAGCTTCATGAAACCCTTGTTTTCGATTTTACTAAGAGGATGAAAAAGCTTAGCCGAGAGAATATTTTTTCCAAACAAATATCCATATGCATAGGCTATATCGAGGATCATCTCCATGAGAAAATTTCCTTAGATTCTCTAGCTGACCATCTTTCCTTGAACAAAACCTATCTATGCAAGCTTTTTAAGAAAGAGGTAGGAATTACCATAGGTGACTACATAAAAAAATTGAAGATTGAAGCCGCTTCTAATATGCTTATATATAGCGACTACTCACCTTCAGATATTAGTAATTATTTTTCATTTTCCTCTCACAGCCATTTTATAAATGTGTTCAAGGCAGAGACAGGGCTTACACCTAATCAGTATAGAAATGTAAACTACGGAAAGCACTTCTCATAATATATGTAAGCGCTTACATATTTCTCTTGCAATTTATCCTGTTTATGATATAATGTTACACATCAAGGCTTATTTAAGCTAATTCGGGAGGTTGATCATGGGATTTTTAACAGGTAAGACAGTTATTATCACAGGCGCAGGACGCGCAGTTTTAAGTGACGGCAAGTGCGGTTCTATCGGTTATGGTATCGCAACTGCATATGCAAAAGAAGGAGCAAACATCGTTATTACAGGACGTAATGTTAAGAAGCTTGAGGATGCTAAGGAAGAGCTTGAAAGATTATATGGTATCAAGGTATTAATAGTTCAGGCTGATGTAAATGCTGGCGCAGACAACGAAGCAGTTGTAGGTGAGGTTGTTAAGCAGACTATGGATACATTTGGAAGAATCGATGTACTTATTAACAACGCACAGGCTTCAGCTTCAGGTGTTCCACTTGCTGACCACACTACAGATCAGTTTAATCTTGCTATGTACTCAGGTCTTTACGCAGCATTCTATTATATGAAGGCTTGCTATCCTTACCTTAAGGAGAGCCAGGGAAGCGTTATTAACTTTGCTTCAGGAGCAGGTTTATTTGGTAACTTCGGACAGTGTTCATACGCTGCTGCTAAGGAAGGTATCCGTGGTCTTTCAAGAGTTGCTGCTACTGAGTGGGCTAGAGATAACATCAATGTAAATGTTGTATGTCCTCTTGCTTGGACAGCACAGCTTGAGCAGTTTAAGAATGCTTACCCTGATGCTTACGAGAAGAATGTTCACATTCCTCCAATCGGTCACCTTGGTGATTCAGAGCTTGAGATTGGTCGTGTTTGTGTACAGCTTGCATCTCCAGACTTCAAGTATATGACAGGTGAGACATTAACTCTTGAGGGTGGACTTGGACTTAGACCATAGTCAATTTATGTTATATGAATAATGCGCAGGGATTATTCCCTGCGCATTTGTTATGTGAATTTATTTTCTTGCTACAATTAAATACCTATGTACATTTCCTTTAATAGAGCCTTCTTGCTGGATTTGTCTTTCTGCTTCCAGCAATTTATCAAAGCATCTGTCCACAGAAAAGTCCTTAAACTCCCACTGTATGATTCTAGCAAACCACACCAATGCTCCTACATCGTAGAATTCTATAGGCTTGTACTCCTCACCACTATCTAGGATTTTGAAGCCTGCTTGTTGGAAAATGTCTAACTGATTCGCAAGATTTATCCCTGGAAATGTTTTCTCACACTGTGGTAACAGAAATTCTACCAGTTCCCTGTCATTATCCTCTCCCACCTGCTGGGTTATAAATACTCCACCTGGTTTTAATATGCGATAAAGCTCCTTTGCATTATAAGCTCCGTGACGGTTTATTATTAGGTCGAATTCATCGTCCTCAAATGGGGTATTATCATAATCTGTAAGTCCTATTACTCTTATACCTTTAGCACCTAAGGTTTCCTGACACAGTTTTACATTGGGTGGATAACCCTCAGTAACTGTGATCAAGTGATATGGGTGATTAAAGGATAATAATACCTCTCCTCCACCAGTGTCTATGTCTAGGATTTTTGAGTATGGTTTAAGATATGATTTTACTATTGTCTCATAATCCCAAGACAGCTCATCCTCGTAGGATTTGTATCTTCCATCTATGTGGGAGAAATCCCAACCCTTTATGTGGGCTATATTTTCCTCTGATTTCCATATTTTCTTTAATTCTTCTTTGTTCATATTAACTGCTCCTTTGTGAATTTATTATTTGTTTTAGTTACACGTATTCGGTGCAGCTACTGACAACAACTTTGTTACTCGATGCATCTGTTGCCAGATTTATAACTGCACCGAGAGGTTAATTCGATTAAGTACCATTGTTTTTCTCCTTTTTTATAGCAATTCACTTGTATAATTCACAAGACTAGACACTCTATATAACGGTTCTTTATCAATACGTTTTTTCTTTGCCACTTTTATAAAGCCTTTGACATATACTGAAAACTCATTGCTTATCGCGTCATAGTCATTTTTTATTTTTCTATACTGTGATTCTGGTATTCTTTTGTCCTTTTGTATTTCTATATAAGACTCATCGTTTATAATAAGAGCATATCTAAAATCTAAACCTGCATTTTTTCGTTTGTCCGAAGGTACAGAATGCCCTATCCTACCAAATTTCCTCACATCATCCCCCAAATTATTTCTCAAAGGAATATAAAATTTATTCGAGTTCATTTCTATCAAGACACATAAATGAGTCCTTTTAGATTGCTTACTTGTATTTCCTGAATCCAATATTTTAACAAGATGTTGATTATCCTTAAAATACGATTCTCTAATAAAACATAACTTTGGTTCCATTTCTCCTCCTAGTAAAAAAGGGAACCATAAGGTTCCCTCATCAAACAATATCTTCAGCTTTTTTTAGACAGGTACATCTGACGAACCCCTCACAATTTCTTCAGTTTTTATTTAGCCAGGCTATTCTGACAAACGCCTCAATAGAAACTAATGTTTCTATAATTATAGTATATGAACAATCAATATTTGTCAATGCATTCGAAAATATTATTTTTGAATTTTACAGAACTACAACCAATATATCTTGTTCTCAAATTCTACCTTCCTATCTCCCTTTTCTATGGTTCCAATCTCATAGCAATCATAAAACTTACTTATATGCTCTATGACCTGCGCTTTAACTTTCTGGGCTACCACAACATTGAAGCCAACACCGCAGTTAAAGGTTCTTAGCATTTCTTCATCACTTATATTGCCGTTATGTTTGATATACTTAAATATACTTAATGTTTTGATCTTGGACAAATCAATCTTAGCACAAAGACCATCCGGAATAACCCTACAGAGATTTCCTTCTATTCCACCACCTGTAATATGAGCCATACCGTGAATAATTTCTCCACCTAACAAGCCCTTGATAGCTTTGTAATATGGTGTATGTGGCTTCATAATCTGCTCTATAAATGTTAATCCATCTATCTTATCCAGCTTAATCTGAGGCATCTTATCCATAAGTAATCGCACTAGGGAGTATCCATTTGTATGTAGTCCATTTGATGCAATAGCTAAAACAGCATCTCCTTCCTTAATTGCAGAGCCGTCTATAACCTTGGACTTTTCAACAATACCTGCGATGCTGGATGTAAGAACATATACTCCTGATTCTACAACAAGAGGTTGGATGGATGTCTCTCCGCCCACCAATGAGCATTCATTTTCCTTGCAGGCATTTGACACACCTTTTACCAATGCACTGATAGTGTCTTTCTCTGCATTTCCACAAACTATGGTATCTAACACTGCCAGAGGCTTCGCCCCCATAACCACTATGTCATTTACCAGATGGTTAATCATATCGTGGCAAATGGATTCTGTGTATCCATACTCCATAGCCAGCTTTTGCTTGGAGCCTGGCTCTTCTGATTTTAATACCAGCACAGGATTCTCAATATTAGGGAACTTAATATCATACAAAGATGCAAATGGACCTAAACCATTTAGGACGCGATTATCCTTGGTTTCTAGGTGCTTGGACATTTCTTTTTTGATTGTATCTGTATAGGTAATGTCAATTCCCGCTTTGCTATATGATAGGCCTTCCACTTCCTTTTCACTTCGTGCTAGAATCTCGTCCACTGACACTTCTAGAATGGTGGCTAAGTCCCTTAATATCTCAATATTTGGATATGTTGTTCCACACTCCCACTTTGAGATTGCCTGAAATGAAACATTCAGCTTGTCCGCCAGCTGTTGCTGTGTCATCCCTAAAGCCTTTCGCTTTGCCATTATAAAGTTTCCAATTTTAATACTGTTAAGCATATTAATCACCGACCTTTTTTCTTTATAATAGCTTAGTAAATAGATGTGGGGCAATAACCGGATGAGGGAGTTGGGGGTGAGGATTCAACTGGGGGTTGAGAATATTAATCCCCTAAAGCCTACACAGATTTCACATCAATAAATTTCACTCTTGGAATATAATCATAATAACGACAAATGATCATTTCTAACCCCGAAAAACAATACTCTTCAAACGAAAAAACATCATCATATTGTTTAACAATAAAGTCCATTTTCTTCTTAAATGTTTCGAAATCTTTTTCTGCCTCTATAGCTATCCCTTCTCCGGAAGCATTCATTGCCCAAGAATCATAAAACATCTTTTCTTCTGTACTTCTCTGAAACCATACACATTTAGAAACCTTATCTAATTTCACATTTAGGAACTCTTGTATACTTTCATAAATTTCTTTATCGTCCATGTAGAAAATAATCAACAAATAATACCCCCACAATGCTGAAACATCATAAGTAACACTCCCTGATTTCATTTCTATTTCCATAGCTTCTTCAAAGGTATCCGAAGGTGCAGGAAATTTATTATGCAACATATAATGACTCATCAAAGTCTCGGTCTGAAACTTCACCAAATACGTCATCTCTTCTCTTCGATTAAAGTGGCATAATAATCTAAACAACATTATCATAACATTAATACTGACATCATACGGTGCATAAACATAATACCCATATTCATTTATCAATCCAATAATATAATTTAATACTACTTTGGCTCTTTCTTCATCCACGTCCAATAAATAATTTCCGTATGATGTTAAATAACCCAATATTTCATATAATAAAACTCTGTTTTCTACTACATTAAAATTTGGTAAAATTACCTCTTTTTTTACTACCCTCGCTATTTTGTCTACATAGTTCTCGTTCCACCCTTCATAGCATTTACAAAATCTATATAACCATTCTATTGATTGAATCTTGCCTAACAATTTCTTTTCAAACAGCAATTTCCAATACCTTATTATTACATATTCCGAAACCTCAATTGCAACTTTTGTATTCCCTACATTATTTGCATACTGACAAATCATTTGACTTGCAAGAAACATTGAGGAACATGTTTTATTATATTTCTTTTTATTGCCCCCTACGGTAGCAATTTTTCCAATCATTAAATCGACAATTTGTTCATAGTAGCTACTTCTATAATCTCCCTCGTCGATAAAATACAAGGCCTTTCTCATCAAGCTATGCATTTCTTTTTCAAACAAACATTCGTTGAAATAATTAACCAATACTTCTTCTACAATATCATCTATTCCCATAAATTCAATCTTTATAGGAATTCCACTCCACTCTTGATTACTATTAACATAATTATTCCAATTTAACTTAATAGCTTCATCTTTTTTTCCATTGGTTGCTACAATTATTCTCACTTTCTTTGTGCGTTCTTCATATGTCAAAGAATTAATTGTCACATCTTTGATTTCATCCAGACTTTGTCTCACTGCATTAACGCTACCATCCCAGATTACTCTATCAATATCTCCCTGTTTAATAACCAATAGCAAAAGTTCTGCTTTATTATGCAACTGAATGTCAACCCCATACTGTCTATTACCTGTTTTGGGTTGATTATCGGCTATATATCCTTTTTGAGTAAATATTTCTCCGAGCAAAATATCCAGTTCATCTTTTTCTTTTAATTGTGATATATATTCTTTAACTATTAATCGCATTTTTTCCTCTTTCTTTCAAATAGTTTGCTCTCATATAAACATATCTCATAGGATCATTTATAAAACATTTGGGTAATTCTGCTGAAAAAGTATTTCTTGCATACTCGCTTACATTATAATTATATTGTCCTTTTCTATGTGTCTGCAAGAATGCAAGTCGTCTACCATATTTCATTTTCCTAGAAGGAAAGAGATTGGCAAAAAACGACTGTTCATTGGCATTCTTTAATATTTCCTTGTTCTGCCGAGCTATAAACTTTCGATATACAATTTGTCTGTCAGTAGATGGCACAAAATCCTTATCTTCGTACCCTTTCCTTATTTTTTTGTCAAAAGTATCATAATATTTAACAATATATTCTGCTAAAACCTTTTTATATACATTTTCATTGTCAATATGTTGTTTAGCTGCATCTACTAATGCACCTGGATAGTTAACAAATATATTCTCTATACAATAGTCAGCAAAAAATTCATTATCTTTTACACATGCAGCTATTGCAAACACCAAATTTGCAATTTTCTTTTCCTCAATAATAAATAGAAATATTCCTTCCAACAACAATAATGCATCTTCTTTAGAAACATCCATCTCACATAAATATTTTTCTAATTTCTCTAGCGACAATATTCGTCGAAACATCTCTACCGACAAAAAGAAATCCGTATTGTTACCATACAAAAACTTATTCCACCATATATCAAATAACTCTTCTTGTTTATGATTCATCTTGACACTAGCTTGTGGTAAATATTCCAAATACTCGTCACCGTTTCCAAATCCATTTGTATCATACACCTTATACAACACATCCACAGCCTTAATCAAATTCTCATCTAGCATATAGTCAACATAATAATCAATGGATTCCAATATCAGCCTATCCTTATCAAAAGACTTTTCTAGTATCTTTTCAATAATTTCTGAATACTCATTTACTCTTTTTATTCTATAATCTATCTCTTGAACACAAATTCTTTTTTCTTTAAGACTCCCATCCTTAACCCTTATTAATCTTTCCTTGACCTTGTTTCTATAAAGTACATTACTTTCATTTTCAATATATTGAATGTATACACCTATTAATTGCTCCCAATACTCCTGGTTCTCACTTAGCTGTTCTAACACTGCAAAATAATCCTCAAAAATCGTAGTATTATAATTCAGACTTCTACGCAACAAATGTATACCTGCTTTTTTACAATATGGTTTTTCTTCACCCATAAAAATACTCAACCACTTTTTTGCTATCACCTCTTTTGAGGGATATAACCCACCTACTAAATACCCTACCAAGCACTCAAGTGATTCCGAATAGTTTTTGAGATATTTTTCGAATATTACTTCTTCATTATCTGTTTTTAAAATCAATGCACCATAGCTATGCACCAATCTTGATTTAGAACTGTCCTTTACAGAACCTATTATATCTAAAATAATATCAATCTTATCAATGCAACAATCTTCTTCATATTCTAAACATTCTTCAACAAACGGCAAAACTTCTTTATGCATACTATACTCATATGCCTCTATTAACAATTTATTCAAACTAATATGATGCTCGTTCTGTAATACATATCCTATATACTCACAAAGCAAATTATGTTCTGTAATAGTCTTCATAAAATCAATAATATTACCACTATTATATTCTTTAATTTCAGTCATTTTAGCACGTGTCATAATACCCCAGCGAATATGACTCATCTCTGGTGTTCCATCAAACTCCTCAAAAATTTCATCAATATGCATTGACAACAATTCCGGACGTTCTTTAATTACATTATCTGCCTCTACAAACATCTTTTTGACTTTATCTAAATCATGTATCATCTCATCAACTTCTTTCGATTGTTTTTACTAAATTCACAATAGACTTCCCCATTCTTCTAATGAATAGTATTTTGTCAGCTTGTAGTGTGCTTCAGCAACAGCATTAAACATCATTTGATTTATATTTGCATTAACAGATACTGTAAAACCAAACGCTGATGCTTCTCTAATACTTGGTTTAAAAACTCCCATATATAAATCGCTTCCCTTTGAATTTTGCTTTAAACTCAAGTAATGAGCATCTTTTCTTAATTCTTCTTTCAAATTAGCATATTCATCCTTTATCCGAGATGCAGAAATGCAATCATTTCCCTGTAGATACCTACCGATAACATCCTGAAGGTGTCCAACTCGTTCGATATAGTTAATCATCACTTTAGCCAATTCAGAATCCGTCATTTTCTTAAAATCCATCTTATCACCTACTTTCTACTTGCCTGTTCTGCAGGCATTACCATTAGAAACATTCCTTTACATCAATAATATGCTATTCTTTACACTGTGTTTTTAAATATGCTTGCCAAATAATTTTGTGCTTGTTCACCGGAACCAATATGTGTTGAAGTTAATTCAATACCATCTTGAATCATAATCTCTTTTGCTTTATTAAACTTACTTATAAAAAATTCTTTTGACAAATCAGATATCCGTTCTCCTTCTTTATATAGTATTGGCAATGCTTTTATTAGTGCTCCATATCCTGTAGTTTTTGTTAATATATATTCTCCGCTATTCCATTCTTTTGGATATACTTCTGATGCAGCACTAAAATAATTCAATAATATTTTTAAAATTATATTATCTTTTTGATTTGCGAAATAATCCCGAAAAATAAATTTACTATTTTCCTTTATTTTCTTACCATTCTTAATATTTATCATATCTTCTTGCGGAGTATTTGTTATCATCCTCATCAAATATGTCACAAATGTTCCTTGTGATAAAAATTCCATTTCTCCATTTTTTCTTCCTAACATTTTTAATCTATTATAAAATGGTGATTTTTCACTCGAATTCATTATTCGTGCTATTTCATGACAAGTTTTATACGGACTTCTTTCCTCACTAACCTCAAACAAATCATAAATAAGTGACTTATCTACTTTTTTCTGATTACTATTTATTGTCGAAAAAACATATGCTTTCTCTTCTGCTGTAAGATCAAACATAACAGCTATCATCATTTCTGTTTCAAAACCTGTTGTCGCTTTAATTCCTTCTACTCTATGTTGTCCATCTAATATTTCAGCAATTATAACCTCATTGTTATAAGACATCTCAAATATTCCATTTATTGAAGATTCCTTCAATTCTAATATTTCATCACTATTTATTGCCAACACAACTGGCGTTGGAAAAGTAGCATCTGGATCTTCACAATACTTAGATATCTCTTTCACTCTTGTTTCTTGTAATTCTCTTTGAGTTCCAATATTATTTTTTCTTCTTACAACCTTTGAAATATCAACTAAATCTCTAGAATCAATTTTTCCGACATAGAAACATCCAATAGGTTGGTTTATTTCAATTAACATCATTTTTTTTATCATAACTTTATGTCTCCTTTGTCCGTTTCTATCTTATTTGTTATAACTGCTTCATTCTCTAATTCGTCCATTCTATCGTTTTCTTCCGACAAATACTCACTATCATCAAAGGTTCCTGTTATATCTTTATGCCTCTCCATTTTTCCTATGCAATACATATAAAAAGAAAACAACAAAGAAATAATCCCTATAATAATCTGTAATATATAATTTCCTTTATATTTTCCCAACCATAAAAAACATAATCCGACAATCCATACAACATTTAGCAATCCTGTTATTACCTTATATGTCACAAACATGCTTTTTTTATTCTCACGTTTATCAACCAGCATTTCAATAAAAACATCTGTACAAAAAGGTGCGCACAACGATACCGAAAAAGTGAACATTATACCTTCATAAAAAGCTTCCTTAATCATATTAAGTTCCCCCATAAGGAAACCTGCCCAAATATTAATCAAGCCAAATATTGCAACAAATATCACCCAAAATAGATACGTCTTTTCTCTCTTTACAACCATAATTGGTGCTAGCAGTTTTTTTACAAATTCCATTTGTCCGTTGTCTCCTATACAAACTCTTTATCCATAATCCCATTCTCCATGTCATCAATACTGTAAATAGTATCCATGACCTCGAATGTCTCTCTCAAATTACCTCTTGCACTCTTCCAGCCAATCCCGTCCGTAAACCACACAAAGGTAAATCCATCTATAGTATCAGCCTCCTGCGAAAGCATTTTATAACTTCTTGCAGTTTCATTCAGTTTTGAGCCACCGCCACCATAGAAGTTTGTTTCGATACCATAAATCATCTTATCCGTCTTGATTACAAAATCGAATCTCTTAGCCGCCTTGCCTTGATTAGAAAGTGCAGATAAATCAATATTCCACTTTTCTTCAATGTCCTTAAGATACATTTCCTTAAAGTAAGTTGCATCCTTTTCAAATCCTGCTGCCATAATATACTTCTCAACCAAATCTTCCATCTGATGACCACCACGATTCTTGCGACCGTTAGAATCCAATCCGGTTTCGATACCCAAAGCATAATCTACAAGATTATTTACCAAATGATTTGCAATCATATCAAACAATCCGGTCTTACGCATAAATACCTTGTACTGCTCTACACTATAATTCATCTTCTTGAAATTATACAAGAATGCACCTTCTTCATCCTGTGCATAGATTTCATATCCTCTTACAGCAAGAAGTAACGGAACACATTGCAATGTTTCTGGATACTTTGTCACTATTCTCTCAAAGTCTTCCTCTATATTTTTTGAACCTATCAAGGAGTTCAAAATATTCAATTCCACCTTGATTTCTTCTACATTTCTTACAACTTTTTCAAAGTCGATATAGTAATCATAACTTGATATACTTGGTCTGAATTTACTCAGCCATTCATCAAAATCTCTATTTGCCATTTACTACCTTCTCCAATCTTCTCTTGGAAATCTCCAAGTACTCTTCATTTACTTCTATCCCAATAAACTTTCTGCCTAATCGCATAGCCTCTACCCCTGTAGTTCCGGAACCACAGAACGGATCTAATATAACCTGCCCAACTTCTGTAGAAGCGAACACTATTCTTTCAAGCAGATACTCAGGCTTTTGTGTAGGGTGCTTGCCTTCCTTCTTTTCCGAACGTTTTGTCAATGAACCCCTCCACACATCTTTCATTTGGTTGCCATCATTTATCTCTTTCATTAATTGATAATTAAAAAAATGCCGAGACTTCTTTTCATTCTTCCTTGCCCATAAGATGGTTTCAGTAGAATGTGTGAAGCATCGACATGCTAAGTTTGGCGGTGGATTTGTTTTCTGCCAGGTTATGTTATTGATTATTTTGAAGCCTTCCTGCTCCAATGCCATACCAATCGAATATATATTGTGCAATGTCCCCGATATCCATATTGTGCCATTCGGCTTTAGTACTCTCTTACATAACTTTATCCACTTTCTGTTAAACTTGTGTTTATCGTCCACACTGGTTCCACTTTTTGAAAGCTTATCCCATGAACCTTTATTCACCGAAACCATTTTTCCACCCTGACAAGTTATTCCATCATTACTTAGAAAATAGGGTGGATCTGCAAATATCATATCTACAGATTCCGGTTCCATTTTTGTTAGAATTTTAAAGCAATCACCTAATATCAGTTGTGATTCTTCTGTCTCGTAATATAATGGCACTTTCTTTGCAAATAAGTTTTCCATTATCCCGACTCCTTTAATAGTTGCATATAATTACTTCTTCTCCAACTCTATTGGATGCATCAGAATTAATCATACGCTTAACACTTACAACATCTATCTTGTAGTCTTTACCACCATACAACTCATTTATCAAATCTGTGTTATGATTTGTAAGCATACAATAGCAACCTTTGGCTGTTAAATCGTCAAAAAGCTTTGATAATCGTTTATGACTTTCTATATCAAATCCTTCTTTTGTATATGACTCAAAAGAAGTTGGATTTAACGGTGCATAAGGACTATCAAAAAAAATAAAATCTCCCTTCTTTGCATCTTTGCAAGCTTCTTCAAAATCACCCTCAACAATAGTCACTCCTTGCAAATAAGCCGAAACATCTCTTATCAAACTCTCATCAATTGATACCCGTCGACTATTGTTATACGGAACATTAAACAAACCTTTTCCATTCACTCTATGCAAGCCATTAAAACAATGCTTATTAATAAACACAAACAATGCAGCCAATTCTACATCATACTCTGACTTCATAAGTTTATCATTATAATGTTGTCTCATTTCATAATAATACTTTTTTCCATCTTCCCACATTTCTGCGTCAAGCTTATTAACAGCTTTGATGAATTCGTCTGAATTATGGCATATCTGTCGATATGCATTAATCAAGGACTTGTTAATATCATTTATAAGTGCTTTTTTAGGCAACAGCTCAAATATCACTGCTCCGCCACCTACAAACGGTTCAAAATAATTATTAAATTCCTTTGGCATTCTCTCCTTAATCTGTGGAATCAGCTGTCTTTTTCCACCAGCCCATTTCACAAACGGAGCAACATTCAAATTGTTCATTGTAATTCCTCTTAATCATTTCTATCAAAGATGTGATATCTTGTTTATGCATATGATTATTATAAGATGAATTATATAAAATCACAATGAAAAGTTTTGAAATTCAAGACTTTCATTTATCACTTTTGAAATACAAAAATGTACTCATGTGCCAGCAATAAAAACTTATTATCTTTCTTACTCCAATAAGCTGTAGAACGACAGTTATGCTGTTCTTTGATTATTATTTCCTTATTTAGAAAACCCACCTTTAAGAAGCATTCCATCACTCGAAACCCCAGTGGTATTACATTTCCATTTCGTCTTATATCGCCCAACATTACAGCACATATTTTACCTTTCTTCAATACTCGATAAGATTCTTCTGCAACCTTACCTATTTCGTATATAAACGCATCTATGTCCAACAAGGAAATATCTCCTTGAATATCTTTGCTATACTTAATTATATTAGCATAAGGTGGATGCGTACATATCATGTCAATGTTATTATCCTTGATAAAATTTAGATTTGTAGCATCACCTTTTTTCGTATAGATTTTTGAATTTGTGCCACATTGGAATTGTAAATTTGCTTCAGACATCGAAACAGATTGCGGATTGATATCAATACCTACCGCATTGCGATTGAGTAGTTTTGCCTCGACTAAGGTTGTACCACTACCCATAAATTGATCTAAAATCCAGTCTCCTGGATTAGAATAGCGAAGTATCAGATTTCTGGGAACATATGGTGACCAATTCCCTCGATATTTCCCCGAATGTGTTGCCCAGCTACCTCTGTCTGGAAATGACCAGATAGTTGTTTTTTCTAGTTCAAAATTAGTTTGCATTATGCTACCTCCTGCACTTTTGCAAACCCTCTCCATAAATATATTAACCCCCTTTCCATTTGTGGTCAAGAATTCTTTTTGTCCATTTATGAAAATGGGATTATTCTATAAATCAAATATGCTCTTAATTGCATCCTCCAACAAGCCTTGTTTTGCAAGCTTAAAATTCAACAAGTAATCCAGATGATTAAAACCTTTTCGTAATTGAGCCTTGTCTTCTTTATTCCAACAAGCTCCATCTGTAATCAAGATAAATCCAATATTATCTCTCTGCAAATCACTTTGCCTTGTTATATAGGAATCTATTATTTCTTCTGGTTTGGAGCCAGCACCATTATAAAAATTAACCTCTATATTTAAGGATTTTTTATTTCCTAATATAATAAAATCTGCCTTGCGATTTGCAATCTCATCAGATACTATGTAACCTTCTTTACGCAAAACTTCAAACTTTTTCTGTTTAATCATTTTTAAATCATATTTCGCACAAATAGTATCAATAATCGGCTCACAAGCAAGTTCAAAAGCTTCTCCGCCTCTATTCTTTCTCCCATTTGAATCCATCCCAACAAGTACACCTATTACATAATCCAATGTACTTTTTTCAATTTTTGTTTCATACAAATCTTTCAAACCCATTTGTACAAAAAATTTATAATATTCTTCAATTTGCTCATCAGTAATATTTTCTTTGTTATCATGAATATTGAAGTTATATTGCTGAAAATCATCACTGTCGATTTCCGAACCTATAATTTTCAATAAACCTTTCCCATTCATTACTTTTTTCCTATCATTTTTTGCTAGCCCAAATAAAATCGGAAATGTTTCTATTACTGTAGGAATTCTCTTGACCAATTTAACAAATGTCGTATGTATATCCTTACATCTTATCATTGCATCCATAGCATGAAACTCTATATTATATTTTTCGTAACCGCTAACATTTGTCCACTCAACATAGTAATTATATCCTCTATTTGTATCCAAAAGGTTTGATACAAATATGTTAGGGAAATCTTTTTCTTGTATGTCAGTATATTTCATCGAAACTTATCTCCTCTTCATCCATTAGTCAACCTACATTTTCTAATAAAATAATACCATTCGAATTAAATTTGTTCAATGCATTTATTATATGTGCTTATAATTATGATTAATTTAATGTCTCCATATAATATCAATTAATAACAAGGAGAAGATAAATCATACAAATGCTTTATCTTCTCCTTGCAACTAATTATTTGGGTTAATTTGAGACATTAATTTCATACACACGCTTCCTACTGCAGTATTAATTACCCTATTTTGATTTTCTAAAGATAATGTGTTTAAGTCTTTTAATAACTCCTGCGCGTAATGTTCCCATTTAATCATAAATGCCACATATTCTTGTTCGTCTTTATTTGTGTACATTATAGTTACCCTCCTCCCTTGTTTATATAGATACTATAATCACACCAAATTAAAAAAATCTGTCGAATTTAAGTATAAATTCCATTATTTACTATTTCTTAGTAACATTCACCTGTTATATCTGCGATGCCCGAGCTGCCTCCTTTCCGCTTCGCTCCAAGTCGGTCATCTCAGCCATCCTATGATGGTCAGAACATACAAAAAGAGCACCTTGCAAGTAAACTTGCAGATGCTCTTTTTGTATATTCTGACATCGCAGATATAACTATCTCTTTGAAAACTGTGGTGCTCTTCTCGCTGCCTTGAGACCGTACTTCTTTCTCTCCTTCATACGAGGATCTCTTGTTAAGTAACCAGCCTTCTTAAGTGCAGGTCTGAACTCCTTGTCAGCCTCTAATAAAGCTCTTGAGATACCGTGTCTGATTGCACCAGCCTGACCAGTGAATCCACCGCCGTGTACCTTAATGAGAGCGTCATACTTACCAGTTGTGCCTGTTGCTGCAAATGGCTGCTGAACGATTACCTTAAGTGTATTTAAACCGAAGTACTCGTCCATGTCCTTCTTATTGATAGTTATCTTACCAGTTCCTGGTACGAGATAAACTCTTGCTATACTGCTTTTTCTTCTACCTGTTCCGTAAAATCTTGTACTCTTAGCCACGAATGTTTCCTCCCTTATTAATACTTAATCTCTAAAGCTTCTGGCTTCTGTGCCTGCTGCTTGTGCTCTGGGCCAGCATATACGTGAAGCTTCTTGATCATCTGTCTTCCAAGTGGTCCCTTTGGAAGCATTCCCTTAACTGCAAGGTAAATAACATCTTCTGGCTTCTTTGCGAGCTTCTCTGCGAGAGTCTGCTCCTTCATGCCTCCAACGTAATCTGAGTGATGATAGTACATCTTCTGTGCCATCTTCTTACCAGTTACCTTAATCTTATCAGCATTAACTACTACTACATAATCACCAGTATCGATGTGTGGTGTAAATGTAGGCTTATTCTTACCTCTTAAAACGCTAGCGATCTCTGATGATAAACGACCTAATGTATGTCCTGTAGCATCAACTACATACCACTTTCTTTCAATGTTTGATGGGCTTGCCATAAAGCTCTTCATTGTGGTTCCTCCTTAATTAAACTAAAATGTAAATTGTATGTTAATACATTCTCTCCGGGGCATTGGCTAGAATATATTATTCATCCTACTTATACAAATGCACGCAAAAATAGCGTGAATTTCCACGTCAACATTTGATATTATATTATACGGGGCCGGCTGTGTCAATGAATTTTTTTACAAAAAATGTATCTTTTTTCAAGCAGTTGGCCGGTTTCTCCATATAAAGTGTTTTAAAATTTCAAAACACAAAATCTTGTGTGGCAATGAGCCACGCTGACAGCCACTATAGGTACTCTATCCCCACTAAGGTAAGTCCACAGGCCTCTGCCTTTGGTCCTGCTGCCGCCCTATCCCTTGCTTCAAGAATCTCCTTTACATGCTCTGGCTCGTACATTCCCATACCACACTTAAGGAGAGTTCCCATTATGATTCTCACCATATTATACAGGAAGCCATAGCCCTTTATGGTCATGGTAACCATATTTCCTTCTTTGGAAAAAGTTATCTCCGTCACATGTCTCACAGTATTCTCCACCTGAGTTCTAGTGGAACAGAAGGACTTAAAATCATGCTCTCCCACCAGATAGTTTGCTGCCTGCTGCATCTTATCTACATCTATATTGTAATATACGAACTTAGAATAAAGCCTCACCATAGGGTTTGGGAATCTTGAGTTCCATATCCTATACTGGTAGGTTTTTATAGTGTCACAAAATCTTGGATGAAAGTCATCCGCTACTTCACAGGAATCCTGAATGCGAATATCATCAGGCAGTCTCTGATTAAGGGCAAAGGAAATCTTTTCAGCAGGTATTCTGGTTTCAGTATCAAATACCGCTACATTTCCCAGGGCATGGACTCCTGAGTCTGTACGGCTTGCACCTATTACCTTAATATCCTCCTTGAGAAGTTCCGACAACTCCTTATTTAATATTTCCTCGATTGTTATTCCATTGTCCTGTATCTGCCAGCCATGGTAATTAGTACCATCGTAGGCTACGATTAATTTTACTCTCTTCATTATAACTCCATCCTACAGCAAACCCAGATTCTCAATCTCCTGCTTTTTGCTCTCATATCTATTAATTTCATTGGCACAGTCTGCTATATCCCTGGCCAATTCTTTCCTTTTCTTGTACACCGGTGTCAAACTATGGGTAAATGCATAGTCCTGTATCTGCTTATGGTCATGCTCCACCAAATAGGATATTACTGGCTCCTTACATGCATTTATAAGCCACAGCATATAAGGTAGCATAATCACGCACCACACCACTCCTAATATATTCATTACCACACCATCAAAGCAGCTTACTATTATAGTAAGAATGGCGCCAATCAAGACAAAAGAGGTTACCTTATCTCTGACAACGTATATGTTTTCATCTATCTCTATAATTCTGTCCTGAAGCTTTTTATCTTCAAGCTCAAGTCTTACCTTTTCTCTTTCTTTGAGCTTAAGTTCCTCTGTTACATTCTTAAGCATTTCCTCAGCTTGAACTTCACTAATTTCATCCTTTTTTATATTAAAGGATAGGCCAGATTTGGTAGTTTTAAATGTATCGTCAGCTGGCTTTTCCCCTAAGAACACCTTTGCCTTTTCATCTAGAAGCTGAGAACGAACAAATAGCTCCCTTTCCCTCTTCTTAGCCGACAAGTATTTAATCTCGTCTTGGATGGTCTTAAGCTCTGTCTTAAGCACTATTATTCTTTCCTCTGACATTTGTTGCTCTCTCTCAAAGGTTACTGTTCCTTTGTCACCATCCATATTTTTTGAAAATGGATTAAATTTCCCTAACATCTTAATCTCTGGCAACCAAAGCTTTATACAGAAAAAGCCACAGAAGAAAAAGCCAAGCAGTGATATAAGCATAGAAATAAGGGTAGCTATGTTATAGCCCTCTGTTTTTAAGCTAATTACAGATGCTATAAAAAGCACTATACAAGCAATTTCTACAATGGTAAATGGAATTATGTACATCATTCTAGTTCTAGCCTTTGAGGCAGTATTTTTCCTTCTTTGGTGTATATACTTTAATTTAAACTCTTCATTAGAAAGCTCTAATTCAAGCATTACCCGACTTTCCTTGCATCGATTTAATCTGTCCCCAACCTTTATTAATTCTTCATCCTCACACTGTGCTATATCCCAACCCATATTTTTCTCCCCGTATAAAAATAATATATTTACTTGCTATCTAAAATTTAATTGCAAAATATACCCCAAACACTATAACAAGTAGTAACACAACATATCCTATCACATCTTTGCCATCATACACAAGTGGCTTTAACTTAGTTCTACCCTTGCCACCAGTATAGCAACGTGCATCCATAGCCTCACCAAGATTTGTAGCTCTGTCTATGGAATTCTGGAACAGTGGCACTAACACCTTACTCATGGCTTTTACTCTCTTAACAGGTCCACCCTTGTGAAAGGATGCCCCTCTAGCCTCCTGTGCCTTCATAATTCTGTCTAACTCTTGACTTAATACTGACAGAAATCTCATAGCAATGGTTATTCCCATAGCTACATTTCCACTTAGGTGGAAGCATTTCTCTAAGCCATCCGTTAATTCCGTTGGTGTTGTAGTATACATTAGAAGAGAGGACATAAATATCATCAACACCATACGCCATACCACAAATCCAAATTTTACTAAGCCTGCCCCAGTTGCTGTTAATCCTAGCAGGGTAACTCCCCCTGTCCCTGGTGTGGTAAATATATTAATAGCGGAGCAAAGCACAACCACAACTAATATGCTTCTACTACCCTTAACCATATGCCCTACGGGAACCTTGCTCATTATAACTGCTACTAGAAAAATAAGCGTCAGCATACCAAACAAGACTACATTTCTATCTAGTAAAAGTAATATTATATATGCAATTGTAGCTCTTATCTTAAGCCTTGGGTCCAATCTGTGCATCAGAGAATCTGTGCTGTAATACTGGCCTAAGGTTATATCCTTTAGCATCCTTACCTTAACTCCTTACAGTTAATCTAACATATTATTTATCTAATATTTCACTTTAATTCCTTAACGTAAATTAACGTGAATTCTTTAACCTTAATCATCTAATACCACTTAATCAACCTCTTAGGACTACTATCGCAAGCACTTAATTATATTCTCCACACCCTTGGTTACATCCATCTCCACGCAGTCCACTGGCATACCAGCCAGTCTAAGCTTTATAAGAAGCTGCATTATAACTGGAATATTTGCCATAGAACCATCTGCAGAATCAGTCTTTACATCAGTGTCAGAATCTCTCTTATATGCATCCCACCACTGCTTATAAAAGCCCATAGCCACATCTCCATCATAGCTAAGTCTTCCACCATCTAAGACAATCAATCTATCTGCCCTTTGGGCAATAGCTTCCACATCATGGGTAACCATAATTATAGTAATTCCAGCCTCCCTATGAAGGGCATCAATTATATCAAGCATCTCCATCTTTCCCACTGGATCAAGTCCTGAGGTTGGCTCATCTAATATTAGGTACTCTGGTTTCATAGCCAAAACTCCAGCAAGGGCAACTCTCTTCCTCTGACCACCGCTAAGCTTATTTATAGGCATATCGTAAATGTCATCAGGAAGTCCCACAAGCTTAATTGCCTCGTAGGCTCTCTTTTCAGCCTCAACCTCGCTAACACCCACATTTCTAGGTCCAAATACTACATCCTCATATACATTTTTCCCAAAGAGCTGCTGACTGGCATATTGGAACACATAGCCAATCTTGCACCTAAGAGCTTGTATATCCGTAGTTCGGTCATTTACATCTATACCATCCACATATACCGTTCCCGAAAGGGGCTTAAGCAATGCAGGAATGTGTTGTAGCAATGTAGATTTTCCTGTGCCTGTAGCACCAACCACTGCCACATATTCTCCCTTTCCAACACTAAAGGATATATCCTCTAAAACCTTTTTCTTCCCGTATCCACAAGTAAGCTTATCCACCAGGATTGCATTTACCGGGTCTATCCTTTTGTGCTCTGCCATTGGCGCTGGCATATTTACATCAAGTTCAAAGGAATAAGGGTGCTCCTTTTTAATACGAGCCACCATATCTTCCACTGTAAATATGCTCTTATCTCTTATAACATTATTCTCTAAAAGTATCTCTCTGATTTTAACTATCTCAGGATAATCAAGACCGTAATCAAACAGATTGCTGTCCTTAGAAAATATACTTTCTCTCCTACCCTTGGCCACCAATTTGCCTTGATGTAGTAGGTAGATTGTATCTGCATATAAAAGCTCCTCCATCATGTGAGTAATCATAATTATGGTTATGCCTAGCTTCTCATTAAGCACCTTCATGGTCTTGATTATCTCTCGCCTGGACTTCGGATCCAGCATACTGGTAGACTCATCTAACACTATACACTGTGGCTTCATAGCAAGCACACCTGCTATGGCAACCTTCTGCTTCTCGCCACCGCTTAATTCATTTATTCTTCTATCCACATATTTTTCGGCACCATCAGCTCTGGCACCATAGGCCACAAGCCCTGCCTGCTCCACGGCATTTATTACTCGCTCCCACAGCTCTTCCTGAGCCACACCTAGATTCTCAGCACCAAAGGCCACATCCTCCGACACCACACTTCCTATAAGCTGGTCGTCCGGATTTTGGAACACCATGCCTACAGCTTTTCTAATATCTAGAATATTATCCTCATCTAAGGCATCTTTGCCTCCGATAACAACAGCACCCTCAATAGGCACCAGAAGTCTATTAAGAATCCTTGCAAATGTGCTCTTTCCCGAACCATTCTTGCCACACACACCGATAAATTCGCCTTTTCTAGCATCAAAATTAATCCCACGGATAGCGTTAATCATATCTGTGAGATTACCCTCTTCGTCTCTGTCAAAATATTCAAATGCAAGGTCGCGAATTTTTATCATAGTGATTTTTGTGTTCTACTTTCTCATTTTATATATTCAAAATCATCTTACTTTTTCTGTATATCTGCAATTTGGAAAGCTCATACAACCGTAGAATTCTCCATATACTCCATTTCTTATCTTTAGCGCATTACCACATTTTGGACATGTTTTCCCAGACTTATTTCCTTCTGGCTCCTGTTCTACAAGCAAGTGTTCGTAGCATTTCTGGTTCATAATACAATCATTCAATGCTCTATGTGCACCCTGAGTACTTATATTATAATGTGCCGCTATATCCACCAGCTTATGAGAACTAAGCTGTTGCAGACGCTTTCTAGACATTTGCAAAGTATCAATATAGTCATTGGATATAGTAATTCCAAGAAGTTCTTCCGCTTCTCGCCATATAAACTTCATATCAAAGCCTGCTATGTTATGTCCCACCAAAACCATATCACCTATAAAACCTATAAACTGCGGCAAAACCTGCTCGATTGTTGGCTCCTCTTTAACCATTTCATCTGTTATACCATTTACCGCAGTTGCTCCGTAAGGTATAGGTCTCATAGGATTTACCAATGTGGAAAATGTGTCTATCACCTGACCATTTATAACCTTTACCGCTGATATTTCAATAATAGAATCATTTTTACAACTTATACCTGTGGTCTCTAAATCAAACACCACATAATCTGATACATATTCTGTTTTGTTTGTTCCTCTTCTGTTTGTCTTCATTCTTCCTTTATGGGTATCCATATGATACAAGAACCCACTCTCCACCATTTTTTCTTCCTAATATCCAGTGCCAACTATATTCTGATGAAAATCCGTCAAAAAAGCACATGGCCTTATTCCTTGTATAGTATGATTCGAATACTATACATTGGTCATAATCTCCTCCCACAATGTCTCCATTGATATAATCTAGCTCTCCCATAGAATAATCATCACCTGCATAGGTTAGGTTTTTTAAAGTACAGCCTTCAAACTGTCCAAACTCGACTTTCAGGGTCTCTACTGCTTGCTCCATCTCTTCCTTAGAATATATCTGCGATGTCTGGTAATCCACCTTCACATTTTCTGCATTTCCTGGTCCAGCATTATCTGAAATATAAAGCAACACAGCAATCACCGCAAACCATACTAAAATAAATATACTTATACCACATAATATTTTGTTTAATACTTTCCAAGTCCTTTTTGCTTTATTATTTTTTTGTAATTCTTTCATAAACTCTCCAGTACTAATATCCTGTTCCTGAACTAATAACCTTCCAAGAACCACCATCTTTTCTTCCCAACCAAAATATAAACATATCTTCCTCTGGTCCCCAGCTATCCTTAAAACATGCTATTTTACTTCTTGTATAATAGGTTTTGAATAGAATACATTCATCATAATCCAAGTTTCTTTCCTTTAAAGACTCCAATTCTCTTAAAGATATTTCGTCCCCATCATAAACTATCTTATCCATTCTACAACCTTCAAAGTATTCCATTCCTTTGAACTCATCCTTAACTACAGCAATAGCTTCGTCCATATCCTCTCTTGTAAAAATCTGCGATGTCTGATAATTCACTTCTGCATTTTTCACGCTGATAGGTAAGGGAATTATAATTATGCATATCAACACAACAAATGCCACAATAATAAATATACTCACTCCAACTACTATCTTCCCTAAGATACTACCGGTTCTTTTAAGCAATTTATTTTTCTCCAATTTATTTCCTTCCATAGTAACCTCTTACATCTCATCTCCACTGTGTATGTAGTGAAGCTTTTCTCCCATAATCTCCTTCATTATAGCAAAAGGCTCTTCACCTGTACAATGCCCTGTATAAAATGCAGTATCCATAGCTTTAAGCTCGGCAGCTATTGCTTTAATATTCTCCACATCCTCATCGCTGTATCCGTTTTTCTTCATAAGGTGAAATCCACTTATAACCATATCCAGCTCACAGCCATACAGCTTTTTAAACTCATCTAAAATATTAAGAATCCCATTATGGGCACAGCCAGAAATTAATACCCTCTTGCCATTATCCTCAATAACCACATACTGCTCATGGCTGAAGTCATCCTGTATGAATGTACCATCAGAAAGCTTCACCGTTAACTCCAAATTCCCTGATGGAAAATGTCTTCTCCCCTTCACACCTGCAAACACGCTTATCTCATCATCAATTTTTACATTTCCATCAATTAATCTTACCTGAGGCAGCTTAAGAATATCCTTATCTATACCAATATACTTCTCTAATGTGTCATTAGTGTGATAATACTCTCCACCAGCATTACTTTGCATATATATTGCTGCTTTCTCATTAATCTCTGCAAATTTCATAAGCCCACCGGAGTGGTCATAATGTCCATGGCTAAGCATAGCCATATCAACCTTAGACAAATCCACTCCTAAACTCTTAGCATTTTCGGCAAATGCGTCTGATTGACCTGCATCTATTAAAAGCTTATGGTTCTTGGTCTCCACATATAAACTAAATCCATGCTCTGAAATTATATTATCTGCCAGTGCAGTGTTTTCCATTAAACATATTATTTTCATCTAACATCCCTCTCATTATATTGCTTTCATAACAGAGTTTTTCAATCATTCGCCAATTATTTTATCACTACACATAAAAATAGGCAAGCAACCCTATTTTAGGTTGTTTGCCTATTTATTAACACTAATTATACTCAATGGTTATAGTAATTCCAGCATCAAATGATTTGGACGATATGGTTATGCTCTCTCCCTTCTTTAACTTGATTTTTCTCAAATCATCAGCGTTCATGTTAATTCCTTCCCCAATATCTTCCACAAAGCCCTCTGTCACCGATATGACAATATAATCCTTTTTTACCTTCTTTACAGTAAGGATACCAAAATTGCTATCGCTTATCACGTCACCTTTTTTAATATCACTGCAAACCGTTTTCTCTTCACCTGAGCCCTGGTCATTCCATTTATTTTCTGTTATGGTGACTGATCCACCATCCCTCGAATCACTAAATTTATTACACCCAATCAATGCGAATGTTAAGTTTAAACTTAACACTACTAATACTATTCTTTTCATATGCCATTCCTTTCTAACTCTTTTTAAATTAATCTTACACAATGTCACATATTAAATATACGAATTTAAAATAATAATTTATGGCATCCCATTACAAATTACAAAAATCAGGCACAATCATATAAATCGTACCTGATTTCATATTATTTTCTACCCCTCTATCTCCACTATTCTCTTACTAGTCCTATAAGTAGCAAGCATATATCCACCGTAAAGCACTGCCATAAGTGCCGCTGTCACGCAAATTCCCCAGAATGGACTTCCACTAAGGAAGGCCGACATAGCAAATTCCGCAAACCTCATACCGAATATGGAATGGATTATAGCTACCACAAGAGGAAGTGTAAAGTATACTCCAATCTGAGCAAATAAGGCTTTTCTAAGCATCTTATGGTCGCTACCAATCTTCTTAAGAATCTCATATCTTCCTGTTGAATCGATGGACTCTGAAAGTGCCTTAAGCGCAAGTAAAGCTGCACTGGCAATTAGGAATACTATACCCATGTAGATAACTATAAATGTAGATAAAAGTGTAAGTCCATTACTTGACTCAACAATAGTTACCTTAGTTCCTATAGTCATAGGTGGCAGATAATTTAAATCATCATAATTCATCTCCCAATACTTTCCTGTTACATCAAGAAGTCTTTGCTCAACTTCCTTCTTCTCCTTCTTGCCTTCTACATTAAAGTTTCCTGCCATAAGATATCCTGAAATCTTACCAGCACCTTCAAGGCTTGCTGCCACCTCATCAGGAACAACAACCACACCTGTATTTGTAGAACCCCCTGACATAACAATAAAGCCATTTTTACATTCCTTAGCTCCAGGCTTTAAGATGTATCCGCCACAGTCTATAGTCTGACCTGCTGCCATAGCATCATCTCTAAACTGCTTAAAGCTCTCAAAATCGCACACTATCTCATACTCATCAGCACCAAGTTCTATCTCCTTAACCCCATACAAGACTGCCAATCTATTATAATCTGACACTGCAATAATATTTTCCTTAGTATCCCATCTTGCTGCTGGAAACTGATCAACTGCCTTAGTATACACATCTCCTAAGCCACTTCCCCAAGTCATATTCTCAAGCTGATACATAGGAAGCTCCACCATATCATCAGCAGCCCACTGGCTAGTAGGCATACCTTCTTCCTCAACCAACTGACTAACAGGCTTTGTACCTGTCATCATTATACTATAGTCAACAGGTGTACTATCCTCCACAATAGTCTGCAAATCATGGGCTATAGAAAAACCTGATGCAAAGGTACATATTGTAACAAAAAGCATGAGGCAGATAATTGCCATAGTAATAGCTGATGAATTTATACTGTTACAAAACTGTCTTATAACAAATGAATTCAAGTTCTTATTATAAAGCTTCTTACAGCCTCTAAGTGCTGATAACAAGAAGCCTGACATGGACCAGAAAATCAATACTGTAGATACCACACCTACTAATATATGTCTGATTAACTCCTCCTGACTAATCTCTCCTGTACAAAAGCCTACTCTGTAATATGCATATCCCAAAGCTACCGCAGACACAAGGAAAATAATGGTTGAAATTACCGGATTCTTCAGCATCTGCTTCTCTGTTTTCTTCCCTGCTGAAAGAAGGTCAATAAGCTTATATTTTGATATGGATACTCCATGGAACACTATAACCACGAGATAAATCACAGCAAAGTTAATTGCCGTCTTAAGCAAAGCACCCCCTGACACTGTAAATGCATAGGCACTCATATCAATCTCAAAGAATTTACCCACTATTATTGAAACAAACTGTGATGCGAATATTCCTATTCCAAGTCCCACCACAAGTGACACAACACCAACTAAGAATGTCTCACTTACAAGAATTTTTGATACCTGTCTCTTATCCATACCAAGGAGCATATATACTCCAAACTCCTTCTTTCTTCTCTTAATAAGGAAGTTGTTAGCATATATAATAAGGAATCCAAGAACAAATGCCACACCTATAGAAACTCCATCTAAAAGTATTAGCATAAGCTCTATGATATCATATCCGGAACCCGTAATACTTTTTACTACACTTTGATCTCCCACTGAATTAAACACATAGAAGATTGCCACACCGATTATAAGTGTAATAAAATACACCACATAATCTCTCATACTTTTTTTAATATTGGCCAAAGCCATCTTAAATGAGCTCATCCATCTCACCTCCTAAGAGTGTTACCACCTGGATGATTCTATTAAAGAAATCCTTCTTAGATTCCCCTGACTCACGCTTTAGCTCTGTGAAAATTTTTCCATCCTTAATAAATATAATTCTAGATGCATAGCTGGCTGTAAATGCATCATGTGTAACCATAAGTATTGTGGCTTCAAGCTCCTTATTCAGGGTTTTAAAGCTATCAAGAAGCATTCTTGAAGCCTTAGAGTCAAGTGCTCCTGTAGGCTCATCAGCTAATATTAGCTTAGGGTTGGTTACAACAGCCCTGGCACAGGCAACTCTCTGCTTTTGTCCTCCAGACATCTGATAAGGGTACTTCTTTAAAACCTCAGTTATCCCCAGCTTGGTCGCCACTTCCTTAACTCTTTTATCAATCTCAGAGGCTCCAACCTTCTGAATAGAAAGTGCAAGGGCAATATTCTCATAAGCTGTCATAGTATCCAAGAGATTAAAGTCCTGGAATACAAAGCCAAGCTCATCTCTTCTGAACTTATTTAAAGCTGTCTTCTTAAGTGTTGTAATGTCATTGCCATTAACAAGGATACTTCCCCCTGTAACCTTATCAATAGTTGAAATACAATTAAGAAGTGTAGTCTTACCACTTCCGCTGGCACCCATGATTCCAACAAACTCTCCCTTTTCTACCAAAAAGCTTATGTCATCAAGAGCCTTGGTAAGACTTCCCTTATTTCCGTAATATTTCTCTACATTTGTTACCTGTAATACTGTACTCATTTTTCTCCTCCATAATAAATACGCTAATAATAGATACATAAATATAAGGCACATATAGGCTGTTGCCTACCCTACATACTCATAATATTACAAATCCCCAAGTGTATCCATTTCCTAAACTTACAATAACCTTACGATTTCGTAAGGTTATCATAATTACTCAGTCATTTGAACCATATCAGAAAGCGGAAATACAATAGTCACTGTAGTTCCCTGACCTTCCTCTGATTCAATTCCAATATTGTGCTCCAGTCTATCACATAGCTTCTTACAAAGGTAAAGACCAATTCCTGTGGAGTTCTTACCCGCTCTGCCATTACTTCCGGTAAAGCCCTTATCAAATACCCTGGAGGTCTCTGAGGACTTAATTCCGCAACCATTATCCTTTATGTGTAACAGTACTGCATTATCCTTCTTCTGGCTATAAATCTCCAGACGAAGCTTACCCTCTTCGCCGTACTTGATGCTGTTGTCAATTAACTGTCCTAGGATAAATTCCAACCATTTGCTATCACTGTATATACTCTGCTCTAAATCATGAAGGTCAATGCTAGCCCTCATATTTCTAAGTGCTTTCTTGCGCTTAAGAATAGCCTCCTGTACTATCTTCTCTAGGTTAACCTCATTAATCAGATAATCCTTCTCCACATCATTGCTTCTTGCGTAGAAAAGGGCCTGCTCCACATACCCCTCTAAGCGACCTAGTTCCTCCTCAATCCCTAAGTCCTGCTCCTTATGATTTGCCAGAATCATTTTCATGGTAGCTATAGGAAGCTTAATCTCATGCACCCAGCTTTCTATGTACTCCTTGTACTCCTTAGAGCTTCTTCTATGCTTAGAAACTCTCTCATTCATACTGACCTCCATGTCATAGAGAATTTCCTTAAATCGCTTTTCCTCCTGAACATCCCCCTGTTCTAAAAGCTCACATAGAAGATATTTCTTATCTAAGTCCTTCATTAAATTATCTATATGCTGAAAATATTTTGCCCACCTTTTGTAATCCACATAGGTTCCAAGAAAGAATGCAAATGCACAGGCTACTGCCACATAGACCATAAGCCAGCCACTGCCCTTTATGGTAAGCAAAAATATCTCTATAGAGCAAAGCAGGCAGGCAAATATAGCCACCCACATTTTATGCTCCCTTAAGTACTGTCCATATCTCATATAAGCTGGTACCCCATTCCTCGCTTAGTTACAATTGCTCCCACTATTCCAATATCCTCAAGCTTACCCTTAAGTCTGGTCATATTCACTGTGAGAGTGTTATCGTCTACAAACATACACTCATCCCAAAGTGCATTAATAATATCATCTCTTGATACAATTTCTCCTTGGCGCTTACTTAGAACTCGAAGTATCTGTATCTCATTCTTAGACAAATCTGCTACCATATCTCCATTTGTAATTCGACCCTTTAAAACCTCAAATGTAAAGCTTTGATTTACCTCATTGCCATCAGCATCAGTTACAGTTTGGCTTATCCTTAATTCATCTGAAGCTGCTTGCTCCTTATAGGTCCTTCTAAGTACCGATTCCATATGAGCTATAAGTATCTGCGGGTTAAATGGCTTAGCCACGAAATCATCAGCTCCGTTATTTATAGCCATTAGCTCTGTCAGCTCATCATTCTTGCTGGTTATCATAATAACCGGTACCTCTGAGGTTGCTCTAAACTGCTTACAGACATGAAGACCATCCACTCCGGGAAGACCTATATCAAGAAGCAACAGATGTAAATTCTCATCCAACAAAAGCTTAATTAACTCATCTGCCCTCTTACCCTCATATTCACTCGGGGCAATCAGCCTTGCCTCATATCCATTTGATGTGAGGAAATATGTAAGCTCTCTCCCTAAAGCCTCATCATCCTCTAATATTCCAATCTTTCTCATATTATCCCCCTATGATTCCTGATTTTATCGACTAATTATATCAACTCCCTATAGTTTCCACAAGTAAATTTAGGTTACCTTTTATAAGCTTAAGTACCATTTATTAATCTTACATTTACCTTACAATGTTGTAAGGTTGAAAAAATATTTACAAGTCTAATATATCCTTATTCTCATCCCATCCGGCACATAAATTGCCATTTGGATGAAATACCATCTCATATATATAGGACATATTCTTAATTCTCTCCTCCTCTAGACACTTTAGGTTAGCCCTTTCAGATACCATTGATATATTCTTGTAATTGTACATCTCAATATAATAATAGTGTCCCCTTACACTGTTAAAGGGTTGAAATTCAACATCCTGGTCTATGGACTTCCATAGGCTATTCATCAATATTCTATTGCCTGATGAATACTCCTTCTTCTCAATATTTTGGGATGTCTCCTCATTAAAGGACATCATCTCCCTAAATACCACATGCTTGCACCCCAGAGTTGATACATAGTCCATATACCTTTTCATCTCTTCAACACTATCTATTCCGTCCCTACCTATAATACAGTTAAATCTTGTTCTCACATTATTCTTCTCCAGATAAGCGATGGCAGTCTTAAGCTCTTCAAAGCTGGTCATTGATTCCCTAAATCTCATAATATGCTGCACTATCTTTTCATCATAATGTGGTCTGCTAAAATTCACATGGGATATACCAGCATCTATAATCTCATCCATATGCTCCAAAATATCAGTTCCATTAGTTGTAATAACTGTTTTCCTAAACTTATACTTTTTAAGCAGCTTCATCACTCCTGAAAATGCAGGCGATATAAGTGGCTCTCCACCGGTAACAGACACACTAGGATTGTATGGTCTGATTTTCTCTAGGACATAATCCAATCGCTGAATATATTTATCCACCTCAGTTATTTTTCCACATTTTACAATTCGACCTGTGTTTTCAGTTTTAATCTGTTCGATACAAAACCTACAGTCTGCATTACAGTAATCGTCTATAAAAATAGTGAAATTAAAGTTGCGATAAAGTTGTGCTTCCCCTTCCTTAAAAGGAATCCACTCATGGTCCATAGGGTCAAACACATCATAATCATAATCTCTTTCTCTGTGAAATCCATGAATTCTCTTATGTGTCGCAAAGGCATCCACAAATTCCTGAAAACTGTAATCCGCTCCGAAGCAGCCACCTCCCGAATAAACGCCACTACCAGAATAAATAAAAGGTGCAACATAATCCTTCAACAAATCCCTTCGCAAAGAAAGAACAGTAAAATGCTGTCTATGCATACACACATTAACATAAAGGTCACACTTTAACCTTCTCATAGCCATATTAAGAATGAGAGTACATGGACATCCACCTTGGAGAAATGCAATCCTCACTCCTTTACTATCCTTTATAGCCACATGGTCAATGCATTTTTCTGCATGAATAAGCTCCCTTTCATATATTTGTCTTAAGCCTTGTTCCTTGTCTTCAGAAAGCTTTACATCTTCATCCTCTACTGACAGATGCTCATAATAAAGTTTAAAATGTTCTAAAGGCTTGTGAGAAAAATGAATATACTGATATCTTATAACAGAGTACAAATCCTTTTCTTCAGGTATAAGCTTCTCTGTATATAAAGCAATATCCTCTATACTCCTTCTGTAGCAATTAAAATACTCTCCTACTTTTCTAACCACAGCCCCTTCAGTAAGATAGATTCTACTTCCATTATCTGTCCACTTTTCTCTATAATCATTAAGCTTTGTTGTGTTTCCCAAATAGACAAAGCTCTTATTAACACTATAAAGATATTCCAAGCTATACTCATTAATAGAAGGACATAGAATTATTACCTCCTGGGCCCAGTCCACCTCCTGCAGTTTACCTGTAACATCAAAATTAACACTATGTCTGTCTGTAAATATAAGCTTGAAATCTCCTCTCATCATTTTAACTATGAGAGCTGCTGCCATAAGATTATCAGGTTCTCTTTCTACGAAAATCAATCTATTGATATTCTCGCCAAGACTTCCCTCTCCTCTTATGTCAAGCTGACCAAAGCCTCTATACTCTTTTCTTTTTTCAGTTTTTCTCCTTTGCTTACCTGTAGCCATCTAGTATTTCCTCACTGTCAACCCAACTGCCACACAAATTGCCATTGGGGTGAAATATCATTTCATAAACCATATCCTTATTCTTATCCTTTTCCACATATTGCTGATTCAAATCTGCGGATTCTGAGGCTACAGTCATTTCATGATACTTATATATTTCAACATAATAGTAGTAGCCTAAAATATTAAGATAAGGAACAAAGTCGCTATCCTTCTCCATAGCCTCCCAAATGTCATTAAGGCGTATTTTGTTATCCAAGCAGTATCTTATTTTTTCAGTATTAACTGCATCCCCAGAAAAGTCCATAAGCTCCCTGAATATAACATTATTTACACCCATCTGCCTATAAAATTCCAGATACTCTTTTAATCTGTCCACACTGTTAACACTTTCTTTAAGCAACAGACAACTAAGTCTATGATTTAATGGACTGCTATTTGTAATATCTATTATTTGCTTTAGCATCTGATTGTCACAGTACTCTTCATCCTTATGATATCTCATTATTCTTAAGTTAAGCTCATCCTTTTCACTGGCTCTGCTTATATTCAAATGATCAAAATTATATCTAATCAGCTGCTCTATAATCCTTTCATTCCCCTTAACCTTCTTTAGAAGACCACTGCCATTGGTGGTTATGGTTCTTTTTCTAAAGCCATAATCATCTATCATCTTGATTACAAGAGGCAGCTTCGGTGATAGGCTTGGCTCTCCCCCAGTTATTGATACACTAGGATTAAGTGGTCTAATAAGACTTAGCACCTTATCCAGTCTTCTAAAATACTCAGCTTCATCCTGAATATGGGGCTTGATATACATGGCCTGTCTGTGACTATATCTTAGCTGCGCCACACAAAACCTACAATCTGCATTGCAGTAATCATCTAGGAATATACTAAAATTAAAATTCTTATATATCCTTTTATCACCACACTGAGGAAAGGAAAAGTTAGTATACTCATACTGACCTATATCATAATTATTCTGTCTTTCATATCTAAGCTTACGAGAAAATGCTATCTCTCTTTCGCTACCAACCTTTATCATTTATTTTAGTCCCTTCTCATGCTCACTTCTGCCAATCAAATCTGTCCCAAAACAGCTTCCATCTGACGCATATATTTTCCAATTCTCAATATTTTGAACTATAACAGGGCCTTCATAGTCACTTCCAGTTAATCGCCCATACCCTTGAAGATAAAACACATTTGAAATCTCAACCAAGCCATACTTTACAAGCTCCTGTTCCAAGTCTTCATCCCCCTGCCTTCTCTTACGAACATTGCACAATATTTGAAGTCCTTTAGTGTCCCATGTAGCTTCATATAGCTTCTTCACAGTCTCCATATGCCCAGGCACATTCTGATTAATATAATAATTTATACTAATCTTAATCAACAATTCTATCTTATAAGTCTTGGCAATCCTTTTAAACTCCTCAAAATAATCAGGTAGCTTTATACCATTTGTCAAAAGAATTACCTTATTGCACCTGCCTGTTGCAATTGCATACCCTATAAATTCAAGAACTTGATTGTGACAAAGTGGCTCTCCACCCTCTAGCTGAAGCTCAAAGCTTCCACTTACACCATCAATAATTCCCTGAAATGTGTCCTCATCCATATAGGTACCCTTATCTGTCCCACTGTACATACAGCAAAAAGGGCAATCTATATTGCAATGATTAGTTATGTTTATATATAGTCTTGTCCCCTGTTTCAAAGATTTTCCTCCAACTTTTTACGTATCTCCTGCATCCTCTCATAATACTCCGGATGCTGTTCTTTAAGATGCTCCTCAATCTCAAGTCTATGTCGTTTAAGAAGTTCTAAAGCCTCTGGGCTTAAATTATTAATCTTAGACTCAATAACTCTTCTTCTTTGTTCAATTCGTTTCTCTATCTCCTCAACATCATCAAAGCCTTGTGTCTCAAGCTCTGTAAGATGGAATTCCAAACGCTCAAGAAGCTCGTCCTCGTCGAATAATCCCATGCGTCCCCAAGGCACATGCTGTTCTGCCTCCATTATCTTCTTCATACTGTGGTCCTTAGTATGAATCAGTTCATCTGCCATTTGAGTTGCCAGCTGCTCCATTCTTTCTTCCGCGCTATCTCCAAAGGCCCACTCAAATTCCGCTAATCGCTCGTTGGCTTCAACATATTCATAAGGTTCGTCCTCTCCATGTCCTTCCAAGGGATAAGGCTTCTCCACACCTGCAGCGCGAAGAGAAAGGGAAATGGTCCTTCTAACAGCTCCCTCTTCAATAAGACTACCTGCACCATATGCACGTAGCTGATCATTTACAGAATCCACGTGCTCAGCCATAAAAAAGCTAATCCCTTTTGCCCTAAGATTATTATTAAGAATCACTAATCGTTCCGCCGCTGTCATATCAATATTACCAATACCTCTGGCATCTACTATCACTTGTTTCACATCATTATCTATAGCCGCTTCTATATCTTTTTGAAATGCATCCCAGTTGGCAAAGAAGAGATTGCCACTAAAACGATATATCACAGTATTCTTTATAGGCTTAGCACTTTTATTACGCTTAAGTGTATAGAAATCCTCATGTCCAGGAATTACTCCAAGATAGGACTTTGGAGGTACTACTGCACGGGCTATTACAGCAACAAAAGAAAGAATTACACCGATTATTACTCCATATACAGTTCCCAGAAGAAGAACTCCAAGACAGGCTACTGCAAAAATTACAAACTCTCGTTTATCCTGTTTCCATGTTTTTTTTGCTACATCTATTTCTATAATTCCAATAAGTGCAGCTATAACAATACCAGTTAATATAGGAACAGGAAGATATGATAAAAGCTGTGTCCCAAACAGAAGCACCAAAACCATGGTAATAGCGGCAGTTATAGACATCACCTGTGACTTTCCACCATATTGATCTGCTATGCCTGACCTTGAAACACTTCCATTGATAGGACAGCAGCCTACACTTGCTCCTGCTATATTACTTATAGCGTAAGCAAGCACCTCCCTATTGTTATTAATTTTGTAATTGTATTTCATGGCGTAATTGCTAGCGGTAAGTAAGGTTTGCGCCACAATAACAAGAGCAATTGATAAGGACAGCATCACAATATCTGTAGCATAATTTGCTAACCAAGAAAGCTTTGGAATATGTAAGGATGGAAGTCCTCCCTCCACTGACGGTAGAAGTGCAACACCTTTAATTTCCAAATCAAAGAATATCCCTATACACGCACCTATCACAAGCATCACTACAGACATAGGAAACTTAGGTGCAATTTTTTTAGATACCAAAATAATGATAACCGTTCCTATACCAAGAAGGGCAGATACTAAATTAAATGCCTTATGCTGCTCGCAAATATTGATGATAAGTGCTACTAACTCTCCTGTGCCTGCATTTCCGCCAAAAAGCTTAGGTAGCTGCATTAGTATAATAGTTATTCCAATACCTGAAATAAAACCTCCCATAACAGGCTTGGATATAAAATTCACCAACCTTCCAGCTTTCAAAAAAACGAATATCAAAAGCCATGCTGCAGTCATCAGTGTTATAACCGGAACTATTTCCATAGCCTCCACACTACCTGCAACTATTCCAAATCCGGCAAGAGCACTACCCACTAAAGCAGCCGGTGTTGCATCCACCCCAATAATCACCTGTGGAGATGAAGCAAAAAAGCTGTACAACAGAATAGGTAAAATGGATCCATATAATCCATATACTGCTGGTAGGCCAGCAACCTGCGCATATCCCATAGATATAGGTATTGACACTAATGCCACTATAATGCCAGCAAAAACATCCTTTATTAAATTATCCTTTCGTAGTTGTAAGTTCATTTTTACCTCTCAACAAGTTAATATTTTTTCAAAAAAATATGTTACAAAGTTTTCCTAAACATTGTAACATATTTATATAGTATCGTCTTTTAATTTTTGGTGAATATTTTATTTTACATTAATTATTACCAATTCTGGCCTATTAAATATTCTAGGCACCTTAATCCCCTCTCTATCAAGTCCACGACTTACAATTAAGGTTCCTCCTTCATACTCATACAAACCGCCTGCATACTTTGGGAACAAGCCCTGGTCAGGAGCATATAAACCATTCAATATACCTGGTATTCTCCATTGCCCGCCATGGGCATGACCACTTAGTACCAGATCAAAACCATACTGGCTATACAAATCATAATATTCTGGTCTATGAGAAAGCAAAAGAGTGTAATATTCTCTATTTACACGTTGATTTATACGTTTCATCTGGGTTTCTAAGGTTTCCCCACCATCTAAGTACACATAATTATCTGGATCAGCTACTCCACAAATATTTACCTGCTGTCCGTTTATGTTAATAGTATCTACATCACCTTCTAAAACTGTTATGCCATAAGATTTCACGATGGAAATAATATTATCCACATCCTTGCTCCAATACTCATGATTACCAGTAACATAATAGCATTTGTATTTCTTGGACAATATGGCTATTGTCTCCTCTGATTCTTCATAGTCTATCTTATCGTCAAATATATCTCCCCCTAATAGCACCACATCTGGATTTTCCTTATCAATAGCATCTATTAAGGTACTTTGATTCTTGCCATATGTATTCCCGTGTAAATCCGTAATTAAAGCGATTTTAAAGGAATTTTCAACCTTAGAGCTATCAATTGTATATTTAACGGTTTTAAGACGAAAATCGCAGGATATTAATATTAATAACACCACTAATATCAATGCTATCAATTTATTTTTTCTTTTCTTTGACTTAATTATATCCTTAGAGACTTCATCTATTATGCCTTGATTATCTTGTTCCATACTTTTACCTCATATTCACTACATTTTCCTGTTTCATAACCCTTATTTGTTATATCACAACACTGCTTAAATATACAAGTATCTTTAGCTTCACAAAAAATTCTTACATTTTCGACAAAAATTTATTTTCCACATAATGTATTCTATGTTATAATTTTTCTGTAATTCTTTACCGAATCTTTACTGAATCTTTACTAGGAGGTTATATATGCATTCACCCATAGAAATTGCAAAAAATTATGTAGATATCGGAATACATAAAACTATGATGTCAGCTTTTAAAATGTTGCTTCTGGGCTTCTTCGCTGGCTTATTTATATCCTTTGCAGGTATAGCTGCAACCACAGCAACCGCAACTATGGAAACTGCTTCTGCAGGTAGACTTATTGCCGCAATCGTATTCCCAGCTGGTATGGCCATGGTTCTTATAGCTGGTAGTGAGCTTTTCACCGGAAATAATTTGATTATTATATCAGTACTTGAGAAAAAGGTTACTGTGGCTAAAATGCTTAAGAACTGGTTTTTCGTATACATAGGAAACTTTTTAGGAGCTATGTTCGTAGCCGCAATGGTTACCTATGGACACGTTCCTGATTTATTTGAAGGAAAGCTTGCTGAAGCTGTTATTAATTCAGGTGTCATCAGAACCAGTATGGGTTTTGGCGATGGCTTAATAAGAGGAATATTGTGTAATATCCTAGTATGTATCGCGGTTTGGATGGCATTTGCATCAAAGGATGTATCTGGTAAGCTTTTAATCAGCTTCTGGCCAGTTATGCTTTTTGTCCTCTGTGGTTTTGAGCACTGTATAGCTGATATGTATTACTGTATGGCTGCACTGTTTACATCTGCGGAGTATGGTATTCAAGCAGATACCCTTACCTGGGGTAATTTTATAACTCATAATCTAATACCTGTTACACTTGGAAATCTTATAGGTGGTGTGGGAGTTGGTACCGGATACTGGCTTGCATATCTTGCTAAGACTCCATTTGTACACACTGACCACGAACAAGAGGATATTGACATAGCCGAGGAGTACTAGCCTTAGCAACGAGCTATGCACCCATAATAAAAAACACATGCACAAATTTATTTGTACGCATGTGTTTTTTATTATGGGTATACAGCGACTGCGGCGGGCCAACCATGCTTTGCATGGTTGGACTGGCATAGCTCATTGCTTTTTCCCATGCAAAGCATGGTTGGACTTGCATAGCTCGTTGCTATGCAACAAAAAAAGCACTTGGAAACCCAAGTGCTTTTATATTAGCTATACTCTTATACTAACTCAAGGATAACAACCATAGCGCCATCGCCACGTCTCTCGCCAACCTTAACGATTCTAGTGTATCCACCCTTACGTGATGCATACTTAGCACCGTACTCGTCGAATAACTTAGCAACTAAGTCAACCTTCTTAGTGTTAGCCTTCTTACCAGCTGCCTCAGTTGGAACCTCAACTACTGGATATAATACCTTAAGCATCTGTCTTCTAGCATGAAGTCTTGAAGGCTGATCCTTCTTAACCTTCTTCTCTACCTCAGTGTACTGAGTTACCTTCTTACCATCAACAACTTCCTTAACTCTCTTGCCATCCTTATCCTTCTTAGCAACCTTAGCAGTTACAGTAACCTCATCGAAGTTATCCTTTTCCTTAACTGCAAGTGTGATAAGGTGCTCAGCAATCTTACGAACTTCCTTAGCTCTAGCCTCAGTAGTCTCAATCTTTCCATGGTAAAGTAACTGAGTTACCTGATTACGAAGTAATGCCTTTCTCTGATCTGATTTCTTTCCAAGCTTTCTATACATAGCCATAATAAATTTTCCTCCTTACCCTTTATGGGTCTTCACTGTGCCTACTATTATTCAGCGTGAGTGGTAATCGTTTATCCTACTCGTCTCCTGACTTAAGTGATAAACCTAAATCCTTTAATTTACCTAAAACTTCCTCAAGTGACTTACGACCAAGGTTACGAACCTTCATCATATCCTCTGAAGTCTTGTTTGTTAATTCTTCTACAGTGTTAATTCCTGCTCTCTTGAGACAGTTATGTGAACGAACTGAGAGCTCAAGCTCATCAATGTTCATCTCAAGAACCTTCTCCTTCTCATCATCAGCCTTCTCAGCCATAACCTCAACTGAGTTAGCAATCTCTGATAAGTCAATGAAAAGAGCTAAAAGCTCACTTAAAACCTTAGCTGCAAGGCTAACAGCCTCATCTGGTGCTAATGTTCCATTAGTATATACATCAAGAGTAAGCTTATCATAATCTGTAATCTGTCCAACACGTGTATTCTCTACTGTAAGGTTTACACGCTCTACTGGAGTATAGATTGAATCTACAGCAATTGCCTCTATAGATGCATCATAATGCTTATTCTTGTCAGAACCTACGTATCCTCTACCATCAGTAATCATAAGCTCCATCTCTAATTTAGCATCCTTGCCACTTAAGTTAGCAATTACTAAATCTGGATTAAGAATCTCAAGATCACCTTCTTCAATCTTGATGTCACCAGCAGTAACAACACAGTCACCAGCCATATCGATGTAAGCACGATAAATCTTCTTAGCATCGCCTGAAATAGCGCTGTTCTTGTTGTTATTCTTAATGCATAAGTTCTTAATATTCATAATTATCTCAGTTACATCTTCCTTAACACCTGGAATTGAACTGAACTCATGAAGTACGCCCTTAATTGTTACCATGCTTACAGCGGTACCTGGTAATGATGACAACATAATTCTTCTGAGAGAATTACCAAGAGTTGTACCATAACCTCTCTCTAAAGGCTCTACTACAAATTTGCCGTACTTGTTGTCCTCAGAAATCTCTACGATTTCTATCTTAGGTATTTGAAAATCAAACACTATTAACCCTCCTTTTGGAAAACCGGTGTACTCTAGTTACATCTTTTAACTACAAGTATATACCACGTTAAAATATAACGCGGTATATACCAACTTAAATCTTACTTTGAATATAACTCGACAATAAGTGTTTCATTTACAGGTACGTCAATCTGCTCTCTAAGTGGCTTCTCAACTACAGTACCACTTAAAGTCTCAAGACTAGACTCTAACCAAGCAGGAGCTGTATATCCTGTATTAGCCTCAACGATATCCTTATATCTCTGAAGAGACTTGCTCTTCTCTCTAATCTCAATCTTATCACCAGCATTTACTCTGTATGAAGGGATATTTACACACTTGCCATTAACAAGAACATGCTTATGATCTACGATCTGTCTAGCCTCTCTTCTTGTTCTAGCAAATCCCATACGGAAAATGATATTATCAAGTCTTAACTCTAATAAAGTCATAAGGTTTGGTCCAGTAAGACCTGGCATTCTCTCTGCCTTATTGTATAAGTTACGGAAAGGCTTCTCAAGCATACCATAGATGAACTTTGCCTTCTGCTTCTCTCTAAGCTGAAGACCGTACTCACTTACCTTTCTGTTTGCTCTTGATAATGTTCTGTTTGACTTCTTATTAACACCGAGATACATTGGCTCCATACCCAAAGATCTGCATCTCTTAAGAACTGGGGTTCTATCTACTGCCATTATTCTTGTACCTCCTATTAGACTCTTCTTCTTTTTGGTGGACGACATCCATTATGTGGAACTGGAGTAACATCCTTAATACTAACTACATCAATACCACAAGCAGCGAGTGCTCTGATAGCAGCCTCTCTACCTGATCCTGGTCCCTTAACAAAAACATCTACAGTCTTTAAACCGTATGGTGCTGCAGCCTTTGCAGCAGTCTCAGCTGCCATCTGTGCTGCATAAGGAGTAGACTTTCTAGAACCTCTAAAGCCTAATCCACCTGCGCTTGCCCAAGATAATGCATTACCCTCGGCATCTGTTAATGTAACAATTGTATTATTAAAAGATGACTGAATATGTGCCTGTCCACGATCAACGTTCTTTCTGACACGCTTCTTAGCCACTTTTTTAGTAGTAACTTTCTTAGCCATTAACCTAAACCTCCCTGGTTATTTATATCTTACTTCTTCTTATTAGCTACTGTCTTCTTAGGACCCTTACGAGTTCTAGCGTTTGTCTTAGTCTTCTGACCACGAACAGGGAGACCCTTTCTATGACGGATACCACGATAGCATCCAATCTCCTGTAAACGCTTAATGTTAAGAGCTATTTCTCTACGTAAATCACCCTCTACAACCTGAGTCTCGTTAATGATCTCACTGAGTCTCTTAACCTCATCGTCAGTTAAATCACGAACTCTTGTATCAGGATTAACATTTGCTTCTTTAAGAATTCTTGTTGCTGAAGTCTTACCAATACCATAGATATAAGTAAGTCCAACCTCGACACGCTTCTCTCTTGGTAAATCAACACCTGAAATACGAGCCATTCTAATATACCTCCGTAATTTTACTACTTTGTTTTTGTCTCTTAGTATCTTCTATATTAATAGAAGGTGAAATGCATACCTTAAAACATAAAACAATCCTACAAATAATTAAAATAATTTTTTGACACATTCGTGTCCAGCCGCATTTTGTTAGTAACGTTATATAGTGGAATTCTATAAACGCGCACAAATACAAGGCATAGTTATAGATGGGCTATCATCCTAAATACCTTGTTCTAACATTTCCTGTCAGATCGAAAAACCTAATGTTTAACGATGACCTATCTTTTATAACGATAGATTAACCCTGACGCTGTTTGTGCTTTGGATTTTCGCAGATAATACGAATACTACCTTTTCTTTTAATGACTTTGCACTTGTCGCAAATTGGTTTTACTGATGCTCTAACCTTCATTAAAATGCACTCCTTTCAAAAAAGTCCGCTACAAATTGATATTCTAACATTTCGTAGAATATAATGCAAGCTTTTTTTATTAAAATAAATTAATAAACTAAATTATTTTGCTCTCCAAGTAATTCTTCCCTTAGTTAAATCATATGGAGATAATACTACAGTTACCTTGTCGCCTGGAAGGATTTTGATATAGTTCATTCTAAGCTTTCCACTTATGTGTGCTAATACCTGTAATCCATTCTCAAGCTCTACCTGAAACATTGCATTTGGAAGCTTCTCCAACACAACGCCTTCCATTTCTATCTCATCAGCCTTTGGCATATATTAATCCTCCTATTAACTATAATTCAATTCCCTCTGCTCGGGATAGAATCTCTGGCTCACCCTCTGTTATAAGAACTGTATTCTCATAATGTGCTGAAAGCTCACCGTCTGCAGTTACTATTGTCCAATCATCATCCATCCACAGCACCTCATGTGTTCCCACATTGATCATTGGTTCTATGGCGATTGTCATACCAGGTCTAAGCTTTGGTCCCTTTCTGCCCTGTGGGAAGTTTGGTACCTCGGGCCCTTCGTGAAGATTTGCGCCAACTCCATGTCCTACAAAATCCTCAACAGCTGTAAACCCTCTCTCAGTTACATAATTGTAAACTGCCCATCCTATATCTTGAATATGATTTCCTGGCTTACAAACCTTTAATGCTTCGAAGAAGCTTTCCTTAGTTGCCTTTATAAGCGCTTCTGCTTTCTTATCTATCACTCCTACTCCGTAGGTTCTAGCAGCATCTGAATGATATCCCTGATAGATAACACCTGCATCTAAGCTTACAATATCTCCCTCTCTAATTATTCTATCCTTAGACGGAATTCCATGTATAACCTCATCATTTACAGAAACACATATTGATGCTGGATATCCATTGTAATTAAGAAAGGATGGTATACATCCATAGCTTCGTATTACCTCTTCTCCAATTCTGTCTATCTCATAGGTTGAGATTCCAGGTTTTAAGGCTTTCTTGATTTCCTCGTGGGTAAGAGCAAGAATTCTTCCCGCCTCTCGCATCAACTCTATTTCTCTCTGAGATTTGATAATTATAGCCATTTTATTACTCTCCTAATATAGCAACAATAGCATCAAATACATCATTCATATCAACAGTTCCGTCAACCTCTTTCATTACACCCTTTGCACTATAGTAATCGATAAGTGGCTGAGTCTGCTCATGATAAATGTTAAGTCTGTTTAATACTGTCTCTGGCTTGTCGTCATCTCTTATTATAAGATCTGCACCACATGTATCACACTTGCCTTCTACCTTAGTTGGGCTATACTTAATGTGGTATGTCGCACCACAACCTACACAAGCTCTTCTTCCTGACATTCTGTTAACGATATTCTCATCAGGTACCTCTACGTTGATTGCATAGTCAATACTCTCACCAACTGCTGTAAGAGCCTTGTCAAGTGCCTCTGCCTGTGGAATAGTTCTTGGGAATCCATCAAGGATATAACCCTTCTTACAATCGTCAGCCTTGAATCTATCCATAATTAAATCTACAACTAACTCATCTGGAACAAGAAGTCCCTTATCCATATATTCCTTAGCCTTTGCGCCAAGCTCTGTACCATTCTTAATATTTGCTCTGAATATATCTCCTGTTGAGATATGTGGAATCTCATACTTTGCTGCAAGCATCTTTGCCTGAGTTCCCTTACCTGCACCAGGTGCACCTAACATAATAATCTTCATAATAAGTACCCTCCTACTTTCTTATTAATATCACCAAGCTCCTTATCTCACATATTATAAAGGAGCCTTCCTATATATCTATGTGAAATTCTCGTCACTAAAACGAAAATAATCTATTCGATTTTCATATTCTGTCAAAATCTAATTACTGTCTAAAACTAGGAATAGGAATGTATCCAAAGGATACACTCCCAACCCTATATTATATTAGTCATTTAAGAATCCTGAATAATTTCTAACAATCATCTTGGACTCAATCTGCTTAATTGTGTCAACAACAACACCAACTATGATTATAAGTGATGTACCTCCAAATGATACATTTGCATTAAACCAACCTGAGAAAAATACAGGTATTAATGCTACAACTATAAGGAATGCTGCACCTATAAATACAATATAGTTAAGTATCTTGTTTAAATAATCCTGTGTTGGCTTTCCAGGTCTAATTCCAGGAATAAAGCCACCACCTCTCTTCAAGTTATTTGCAATCTCCATCGGATTAAATGTAACCGAAGTATAGAAATATGCAAAGAACAATACAAGTAGGATATAAACGATTACACCAATGCTTGCCCATGGGTGATCTGGGTTAAACCAGTAATTCTGGTTCATACCATTAAGAATCTTAGCCCAAACCCCTGATGCTGATTTACCAAACAGATTCATCACTATTGTTGGAACTGAAAGGATTGATGAAGCAAAGATTATAGGGATAACTCCTGAGGTATTAACCTTAAGAGGAATATGTGAGCTCTGTCCGCCCATCAACTTACGTCCCTGTACCTTCTGTGCATACTGCACAGGAATCTTTCTAACACCATCCTGTAGAAGTACTACAAGTACAACTGTTGCAACAACAACCACAACAATAACTGTTCCTGCAATTACCTGTTGTACAATATCCTTATCTTTCATAAATAACTGATATAATGAAAGAAAATCTGCTGGCATTCTTGATACGATGTTGATAAGAAGTATTATTGAAATACCATTTCCTACACCGTATACTGTAATCTTTTCTCCTAACCACATTACGAATGTGGAACCTGCTGTAAGTGTAAATACAATAAGTAAATATCCAAGCACACCATCTACTGTGAGATAGTTTCCTCTCTCAAAGCCAATTGTAAGACCAATACTCTCGATAAGAGCAAGAAGTATTGTAGTGTATCTTGTAATTGTATTTAACTTCTTACGTCCATCATCTCCATCTTTTGACAACTCCTCAAGTGCAGGTATTGCAATTGTAAGGAGCTGAATAATGATGGAAGATGTAATATAAGGTGTTACACCTAATGCAAAGATTGTCATCTGTGAAAATGATCCGCCTGTAATGGAATTAAGGAAGCCTGCCTCACCTAAAGCACTGTCTAAGTACTCAGCAACTGCTTCTGTATTAAGTCCAGGTACAGGTATTAACGAACCAAGTCTTATAACTATCAAGATAAAGAATGTAAAGAGTAATCCATTACGAATCTCTTTTACCTTGAGAGCATTGCTTAAGGTTTTGAACATATTACATCACCTCTGCTTTTCCACCAAGTGCTTCGATCTTCTCTATAGCTGACTTACTGAAAGCATTAACCTTAACAGTAAGCTTCTTAGTTAACTCTCCATTTCCTAATATCTTAACACCATCTCTTGGGTTCTTAACAACACCAGCCTCGATAAGAGTTGCTACTGTTACCTCTGAACCATCCTCAAATCTCTCTAATGCAGAAAGGTTGATTGCAATAATCTCCTTGTGGTTTCTGCACTTGAATCCTCTCTTAGGGATTCTTCTATAAAGTGGCATCTGGCCACCCTCAAAACCTGGTCTTGGAGCACCTGAACGAGCCTTCTGACCCTTGTGTCCCTTACCTGCGGTCTTGCCATTTCCTGAACCATGTCCACGGCCTCTTCTGAAGTTATCGCTTGAAACTGCGCCCTCAGCTGGCTTTAAACTTGATAAATCCATGACTGTACCTCCTTCTAATTCAAATAATAATTAAACCTCTTCTACTTTAACTAAGTGACGAACCTGCTGAATCATTCCCTTAGTAGCTTCGTTGTTTGGAAGCTCTACAGTCTTGTGAAGCTTCTTAAGTCCAAGTGCCTCAACTGTAGCTCTATGCTTAGGAATTGCTCCAATAGTTGACTTAACTAATGTAACCTTTAACTTATCTGCCATTATCCATTACCTCCTTAGTTAAGAATCTCGTCTAATGACTTGCCACGAAGTCTAGCTACCTCTTCAGGGGACTTAATCTTTGAAAGACCCTCAATTGTAGCAAGAACTACGTTCTGCTTATTATTTGAACCTAAGGACTTTGTACGAATGTTTCTGTATCCTGCAAGCTCAAGCACCTTACGTGCTGGACCTCCAGCGATGATACCAGTACCTTCTGGTGAAGCCTTAAGTAATACTCTTGCACTACCAAACTCTCCAGTCCAGTCATATGGTACACTACCATTCTCGTTAATATTTACCTTAACTAACTTCTTAGTTGCGTCCTCTTTACCCTTACGGATTGCCTCAGGGATTTCTGTTGCCTTACCAAGTCCGGCACCGATGTGACCGTTCTTATCACCAACAACAACAAGAGCTGCAAATCTGAAGTTACGACCACCCTTAACAACCTTAGTTACACGCTTGATGGCTACTACATTTTCTTCTAATTCTAACTTACTAGCATCGATTATTTCACGCTTCATGTGTCGTATTCCTCCTTCTTAGAATTCTAATCCAGCTTCTCTTGCTGCATCTGCTAAAGCCTTAATCTTACCCTGATATATAAAACCGCCTCTATCGAATACTACTGCTGTAATACCTGCCTCAAGAGCTCTCTTAGCGATAACCTGACCTAAGTAAGCTGCTGCAGCTACATCATTAGTCTTCTCTATCTGATCCTTAACGTTCTTCTGAACTGTTGAAGCTGACACTAAAGTCTTACCAACTGTATCATCAATAATCTGAGCGTACATATGATTATTACTTCTGAATACAGCTAAACGTGGTCTAGCAGCTGTGCCGCTGAAACGGTTACGAATCTTCATGTGTTTTTTAGTACGTATAGCACTTCTTGATTCCTTCTTAATCATCTTATTCACTCCTTTAATTATTTCTTACCAGTCTTACCAACCTTACGTCTGATAACCTCATCAGCATACTTGATACCCTTACCCTTATATGGCTCAGGCTTTCTCTTGATTCTGATCTCAGCCGCATACTGTCCAACTTTTTCCTTATCAATACCACTTACAGTAATCTTGTTACCATCTACTGTAGTTGTGATACCTTCTGGATCGATCATCTCTACAGGATGTGAATATCCAAGAGCAAGTGCTAACTTGTTGCCCTGCTTAGATGCTCTGTAACCAACACCGTTAACCTCAAGCACCTTTGTGTATCCCTCATTAACACCAACAACCATGTTGTTAATAAGAGTTCTTGTAAGACCGTGAAGTGACTTCATTCTCTTTAAGTCATTTGGTCTCTTAACTACTACCTCTGAACCTTCCTGAGTGATTTCCATCTCAGCTGGGAGTACTCTCTCAAGTGTTCCCTTTGGTCCCTTAACAGTCACCTTATTATTTTCTGCTATCTCAACAGTTACACCTGCTGGAATAGCGATAGGCATTCTTCCAATACGTGACATTTCGCCGTCCTCCTTAAATATTCCAATAATGGTTTAAAAGTTCCTACCAGATAAATGCAAGAACCTCTCCACCTACGTTTTCTTTTCTTGCTTCCTTATCAGTTAATACACCCTTGTTAGTTGAGATGATAGCTGTTCCAAGTCCACCGAGAACCTTTGGAAGCTCATCCTTTGATGCGTAAACACGAAGTCCTGGCTTAGAGATTCTCTTAAGGCCTGTAAGGATCTTCTCGTTCTTATCTGCACCATACTTAAGTGTAATCTTAATAGTCTTGAAGTTACCTTCTTCAACAACGTCAACTGCCTTAACATATCCCTCCTTGAGGAGAATGTCTGCAATCGCCTGCTTCATCTTAGATGCAGGTATATCTACTGTATCATGCTTTGCAGTATTTGCATTACGAATTCTTGTAAGCATATCTGCAATTGGATCGCTCATTGACATAATTCATTTGCCTCCTTATAAAATCTTACCAGCTTGACTTCTTAACGCCTGGTATCTGTCCCTTATATGCTAACTCACGGAAACATACTCTACAAATTCCGTATTTTCTTAAAACTGAGTGTGGTCTACCACAAAGCTTACAACGTGTATATTCTCTAGTAGAGAACTTCTGTGGACGCTGCTGCTTTACCTTCATAGATGTCTTAGCCATAATTTTCCCTCCTTACTTACTAAATGGCATTCCGAAAAGAGTTAATAACTCACGAGCTTCCTCGTCTGTCTCGGCAGTAGTTACGAAAATAATATCCATACCTCTTACCTTATCAACCTTATCGTACTCGATTTCTGGGAAAATAAGCTGCTCCTTAATACCTAATGCGTAGTTACCTCTACCATCAAATGCGTTAGGATTAACACCTCTAAAGTCACGAACTCGTGGCAATGCAAGGTTAACAAGTCTGTCAGTAAACTCATACATCTTCTCACCTCTAAGAGTAACCTTACATCCGATTGGCATACCCTCTCTAAGCTTGAAGTTTGCAACTGACTTCTTTGCACGTGTGATAACAGCCTTCTGTCCTGAGATTGTCTCAAGATCCTTAACTGCTGAATCTAACACTTTAGCATTTTCTCTAGCTTCACCAACGCCCATGTTGATAACAACCTTCTCAAGCTTTGGTATCTGCATTACGTTCTTATATCCGAATTTCTTCTTCATAGCATCCATAATTTCGTTGCTATACATTTCTTTAAGTCTGCTCAAGATCCTGTGCCTCCTTTCCTTGCTCACTAATCGATAACTACTGTCTTACCGTCAACTTTTGCTACTCTAACCTTAGCCTTCTTCTCACCCTGGAAACCAATTCTAACTGGCTTACCCTTGTAAAGGTACATAACGTTAGATAAATCGATTGGAGCTTCCTTCTCTATGATTCCGCCCTGCTGATTCTGCATGCTAGGCTTGCTGTGCTTGTGTACTATATTAACACCCTCAACTAATACAGTATTATTCTTAGTATCAACTGCTAATACTTTGCCTTCTTTGCCCTTGTCTTTTCCGGCAATTACTTTAACAAGATCGTCTTTTTTGATTTTCATTGTTGCCACAGTCTTTTACCTCCTATAATACTTCTGGTGCAAGTGAAACTATCTTCATGTACTTCTTGTCTCTGAGCTCTCTTGCTACAGGTCCAAAAATACGAGTTCCTCTTGGATTACCATCTTCCTTTATAATAACTGCTGCATTCTCATCAAACTTGATGTATGAACCGTCCTTACGACGAGCACCATGCTTTGTTCTAACTACTACAGCCTTAACAACGTCACCCTTCTTTACAACTCCGCCTGGTGTTGCATCTTTAACTGAGGCAACGATAACATCTCCGATATTTGCATATCTTCTTGTTGAACCGCCTAAAACTCTAATGCAGAGGATTTCCTTAGCACCAGTGTTATCAGCAACTCTTAATCTACTTTCCTGCTGTACCATTGTTTAATCCTCCTTATTTAGCCTTCTCAACTATCTCAACAAGTCTCCATCTCTTATCCTTAGATAATGGTCTTGTCTCCATAACCTTAACTCTATCGCCCTTCTTACACTCGTTGTTCTCATCATGAGCCTTGAGCTTGTAAGTTCTCTTTACAATCTTACCGTAAAGAGGATGCTTTACATTATCAACGATTGATACAACGATTGTCTTGTCCATCTTATCACTTGTAACAATACCTACACGTGTTTTTCTTAAATTTCTTTCCACGATAATTTCCTCCTATTACGATAATTATGCGTTAGCCTTCTTAGCTATTACTGTCTGAATTCTTGCGATGTTCTTTCTAACATCCTTAATTCTTGCTGTGTTCTCGAGCTGATTAGTGGCATTCTGGAATCTCAAGTTAAATAATTCCTTCTTAGCAGCTACTAAATCGCTCTGTAACTCTTCAAGTGACTTTGAATTTAATTCGTTCTTATAATCCTTAAGCTTCACTGCTATTATACCTCCTCTAAGTCTGCTTTTGATACGATCTTACACTTAACTGGTAACTTATGAGTTGCAAGACGAAGTGCCTCTCTTGCAGTCTCCTCTGGTACACCAGCGATCTCAAACATTACTCTGCCTGGCTTAACTACTGCTACCCAGTACTCAAGTGAACCCTTACCAGAACCCATACGAGTTTCAGCTGGCTTAGCTGTTACTGGCTTATCAGGGAATATCTTAATCCAAACCTTACCATTACGCTTTACGTAACGTGTCATTGCGATACGGGCAGCCTCAATCTGATTTGACTTAATCCAAGCTGGCTCCATAGCTACGATACCAAACTCACCGTTAGTAATTTTATTTCCTCTAAGCGCCTTACCTGTCATAGTTCCTCTGAACTGCTTACGACGCTTTACTCTCTTAGGCATTAACATTATTTATCGCTCCCTTCTACATTTCCCTTAGTAGGAAGTACTTCACCATGGTAAATCCATGTCTTAACACCAACCTTGCCGTATGTTGTATCAGCCTCAGCAAAACCGTAGTCGATATCAGCACGAAGAGTCTGAAGAGGAATTGTTCCCTCACTGTAGAACTCTGTTCTAGCCATATCAGCACCACCAAGTCTTCCTGAACATGCAGCCTTGATACCAAGAGCGCCAGCCTTCATAGTTCTACCCATGCATGACTTCATAGCTCTTCTAAATGAAATACGTGCCTCTAACTGTGCTGCAATATTCTCAGCTACTAACTGAGCATCAAGGTCAGGCTTCTTAATCTCCTGAATATCGATAATAAGCTTCTTAGTAGTAAGCTTCTGAACCTTAGCCTTAATCTTCTCAATTCCTGCTCCGCCCTTACCAATTACTACACCAGGCTTAGCTGTATATACTCTAACCTTAACTCTGTCTGCAGTTCTCTCGATCTCAATCTTTGAAATGCTAGCAGAGAAAAGCTCTTTCTTTAAAAACTCTCTGATCTTATAGTCTTCTACAAGGTTGTTAGCGAACTCGCCGTCCTTAGTATCTGCATACCACTTTGAATCCCAATCCTTGATTACGCCGACTCTTAAACCATGTGGATTAACCTTCTGTCCCATTGCTTACCTCCTATCTTTCATCAAGCACAACAGTGATGTGGCTTGTTCTCTTCTCGATTCTATAAGCTCTACCCTGTGCTCTTGGCTGAATTCTCTTCATTGTTGGTCCCTTATTTGCATAACACTCTGCAATGTAAAGGTCCTCCATCTTCATTCCGTTATTATTCTCAGCATTAGCGATAGCTGACTTTAATAACTTCTCAATTACCTTTGAAGCATATCTGTTATTGTAAGCAAGAATACCAAGTGCTGAAGTTACATCCTTGCCTCTGATAGCGTCTAATACGAAACATGCCTTAGTTACTGATACTCTAGCATATGAAACAGTAGCCTTAGGTCTTGTATCCTTATTCTCATTTCTGAGTCTCTTAATCTGGGATCTATGTCCTTTTGCCATGAATGTGTCCTCCTTTCGACTTATTTCTTCTTACCCTTCTTCTCATCTTTTCCATGTCCTCTGTATGTTCTTGTAGCAACGAACTCACCGAGCTTATGTCCAACCATATCCTCAGTTACATATACAGGTACATGCTTTCTTCCATCATAAACTGCTATTGTATGACCAACAAATGATGGGAAGATTGTTGAACGACGTGACCAAGTCTTTACAACCTGCTTGTCATTTGCTGCATTTAATGCATCTATCTTCTTTAATAAATAATCATCTGCAAATGGTCCTTTTTTTAATGAACGAGCCATATGTTACCTCCTTACTTAACGTTCTTACCGTCTCTTGTTCTTACAATGTACTTGTTAGACTGCTTGTTCTTCTTTCTTGTCTTGAGACCTAATGCTGGCTTACCCCAAGGAGTTGATGGTCCTGGTCTACCAATACTAGTTCTACCTTCACCACCACCGTGTGGATGGTCGTTAGGGTTCATAACAGATCCACGAACTGTAGGTCTAATACCCATATGACGCTTACGTCCTGCCTTACCTACATTAACAAGGCCGTGCTCAATATTACCAACCTGACCGATTGTTGCACGACAAACGATAGGAACCATTCTCATCTCGCCTGATGGAAGTCTAAGAGTAGCATACTTGCCTTCCTTAGCCATAAGCTGAGCTGAGTTACCAGCTGAACGAACTAACTGAGCTCCCTTTCCAGGATATAACTCAATGTTATGAATCTCAGTACCAACTGGAATATTTGCAAGTGGTAAACAGTTACCAACCTTTACATCTGCGTTTGCACCATTCATTACTGTATCGCCAACCTTTAAGCCAACTGGAGCAATGATGTATGCCTTCTCGCCATCTACATAGTGAAGAAGTGCGATATTAGCTGTTCTGTTTGGATCATACTCAATTGCAGCAACCTTTGCTGGAATATCGTCCTTTCTTCTCTTGAAATCAATAATTCTATACTTCTGTCTGCTTCCACCGCCATGGTGTCTTACAGTTATCTTACCCTGGTTATTACGACCAGCTGTCTTATCCTTCTTAGCTATAAGTGACTTCTCTGGAGTACTCTTAGTAATCTCAGCGAAATCAAGACCAGTCATATGTCTTCTAGAAGGTGTATATGGGTTATATGTCTTAATTCCCATTTTGTTTCTCCTTTCAAACTCAATTTATTGTCATGCTTGTTTTGCATATAGTTCTTATTTGAAATTTTATAATCCCTCAAATAACTCGATATCTGCGCTCTCAGCTGTAAGCTGAACAACTGCCTTCTTAGTCTTAGCAGTCTTTCCGTAAGTCATACCACGTCTCTTAGTCTTACCATCGTAGTTCATAGTATTAACCTTAGCTACCTTAGCGCCTTCGAACATCTTCTCAACAGCTTCCTTAATCTGAGCCTTAGTTGCCTCAGTGTGTACAAGGAAAGTGTACTTCTTCTCTGCCATAGCGTTCATACTCTTCTCTGTAAGTACAGGCTTAAGTATTACGTCATAATATTTGATATCTGCCATTATGCATACACCTCCTCAATTGCTGCTACTGCATCCTTAGTCATAACAAGAGCGTCATACTTAAGAATGTCATATACGTTGATTGAATTTGTCATAGTTGTCTTAACTGTAGGGATGTTTCTTGCTGAGAGAACTACCTTCTCATCCTTATCCTTAGTAACAACTAAAGCCTTAGGAGCCTTAAGGTTGTTAAGGATCTGAGCGAACTTAGCAGTCTTAACCTCATCCATCTTGAACTCATCTACTACAATAAGCTTTGAATCCTGAACCTTTGAAGTAAGAGCAGACTTCATAGCGATCTGCTTCTCTCTCTTGTTCATCTTTATTGAATAATCTCTTGGCTTTGGAGCGAATACAACGCCACCACCTGTAAAGTGAGGTGCTCTTGTTGAACCCTGTCTTGCATGACCTGTTCCCTTCTGTCTCCAAGGCTTCTTGCCGCCACCTGAAACTTCTGAACGAGTCTTTGCGCTCTGAGTTCCCTGACGACTATTTGCTAACTGGCTTACTACAGCCAAGTGTACTAAATGCTCGTTTATCTCTACACCGAATACGTTATCGTTAAGCTCAAGCTTATCTACTTCCTTACCTTCGATGTTATATACAGCTACTGTTGCCATCTTGTTTCCTCCTTCCTGAAAAGCGGCTTATTTGCCAACCTTTACTGTCTCCTTAATCATTACTAATGATTTCTTTGGTCCAGGAACGGCACCCTTTACCAAGATTACATTGTTCTCTACATCTATCTTAACTATCTCAAGATTCTGTACTGTAACTCTTACGTTACCCATATGTCCAGGCATCTTCTTACCCTTGAATACTCTACCTGGAGTAGTAGCAGAACCGTTTGAACCTGCATGACGATGGTACTTAGAACCATGAGTCTTAGGACCTGTTCTCATACCGTATCTCTTGATACCTGAAGCATATCCCTTACCCTTTGACTTAGCAGTTACATCAATCTTATCACCCTCTGCGAAGATGTCAGCCTTGATCTCGTCGCCTGCATTGTAATCAGCTACGTTCTCTAATCTGAACTCTCTAACGAACTTCTTAGGTGTAGTACCTGCCTTCTTAAAGTGACCTACCTCAGCCTTACCAGCACCATGTGGGTTTCTGATAACTTTCTTTCCTGAAACGTCCTTAGTAGTTACTCTTTCCTTCTTCTCGCCGAAACCAACCTGAATTGCATCGTAACCGTCATTATCAACTGTTTTTACCTGAGTTACAACACATGGTCCAGCCTGTAATACTGTTACTGGTGTTAACACGCCATCTTCGTTGAAGATCTGTGTCATTCCGACTTTAGTTGCTAAAATCGCTTTCTTCATTATAATTTTCCTCCTAATTTTTAATTCACAGCGGATTGCCTTGGCAATCATACTAAATTCATCCCGCAACTCGTAATGGATGTAATTAGGTACTGCAATTTCTTATTTAATAATGTAGCTTCTCGCTACGGTTACTTTGATGAAATGTAATTACTTCATCTTAACATCGATGTGTACACCAGCTGATGCCTCAAGCTTTCTAAGAGCTTCAACAGTCTTGCTGTTTGGTGTAAGTACATCAATGAGTCTCTTGTGAGTTCTCTGCTCGAACTGCTCTCTAGAATCCTTATACTTATGAACAGCTCTAAGAATTGTGATCTTCTCAACCTTTGTAGGCATTGGAACTGGTCCGCTAACCTTTGCACCAGTACTCTTGATAGTCTCGATAATATCCTTTGCAGTCTTATCGATTAACTTGTGATCGTACGCCTTCAATGTGATTCTCATAATTTGACTTGCCATAAAAAAAGCCGCCTCCTTTTCGCACTTATTAGTAGTACGACAAGTGGTGACTGTACAACTTTCCCGTGTGTGTCGTAAATTTTAACATCTTTACAGAGTTTCACACGTCATCTCCGTCCTTTGACGGATGGTATATGGTACAGTGACTTGTCGCCAGTTATCTTTAATTGACATTCGCTCCACGAAAAACCTACCTAATTGCTTAAGTAGCAACCTCCGCTTCTACGCTATCAATGTCACAGCAAGAATGATTATATAACAAAGAATTATATAATGCAAGAACTTTTTTGTATTTTTTTGAATACATTTTTTCACCCAAGATTCTCTGCAAAATAATAGGTACAGTTTTACCTGTACCTATTTTCTATCTATCATCATTCAATAGTTTTACTATGGTCGGTTCAACTCCTAGGAACTGACACATAGCTTTTGCCTCCTGCAAGGATTTTTCTTTCTTTTCCTTGCTTACATTTGCCTTCACTGCTCTAATTAATATATTTTTGGGAGAGTGAGCCAAATCCACGAACTCAAGCAGCTGTGTTTTGTAGCCACAGCTCTCAAGCATAACGCCTCTTAAGGCATCTGTGGCAAGAGCTGCTGTTCTTTCCTTAATTATTCCATACTTCATCATAGGCGCAAGAGCCTCGCTGGCTATAGTTTTATTCACCTCGTGCTGACAACATGGAACTGACATTATATATGTAGCATTCCAGTTAACTGCATTGTACAATGCATAATCTGTAGCAGTATCACAGGCATGAAGGGTTACCACCATATCTACTGGCATATCTGATCTATATCCATTTATATCTCCTAGCCTAAACTCCAAGCTATGGTACCCATACTTTTTTGCAGTCTGGTTACATTTCTCAATTACATCCTCCTTAAGGTCCAGACCTACTATATTTGCTTTCTTGCCCTTAAGCTCCACCAGATAATAATACAATATAAATGTGAGGTAAGATTTTCCACATCCAAAATCTACTATATTAATAGTATCCTTACTATGATTCTTTATAACATCATCAACCAGTTCTATAAATCGGTTAATCTGCTTAAACTTATCATACATAGAAGCAACCACTTTACCTTCCTTAGTGAATACTCCCATATCCACAAGAGGAGGAATAACAGCTCCTTCCTTTAATATATAGTTTTTCTGTCTGTTATGCCCCTGTGGTTTCTTCGACTCCCCCTGAGCTATAATCCTATTATTCTTAAGCAGCTTCCCAGATTTCGAACATCTTAATCCAACCTCTCTACTATCAGAAAATATATTAATCTGCTTAAACTTATCTGGAAACTCTTCCATTACAGCTTGAGCTGTTTCTTCTATATTAATGTTATCCTGAAACACCTGCTTGTCAGTGTATCTGCTGACTTGACACATTTCCTTTCCCTTAACAATCACCTTATTGATTTCAATCTTCTTATATTTGTATAGCTTATCTGCCTTGTTGCTTATTATTACTTTATTAAAGTCACTGGCTAAAGCCTTATCTAACTCTTGTTTAATCTCTTCCATATTGTTCTCCAATTAGCTTAAATCAAATTAATATGTTTTATGTTAAAGCAATGGTGCTGCCAATCTTAGAATACTCTGACCCAATCGCTTTATGCTACCAGTTTTCTCCAGTTCTTTTGCAGTTATCATATGGCACTTGGCCTGAGTTTTAAGAAAATCTTCCTTAATCTCATACACCGATGCACTGTTAAACATCCACACACCACATTCAAAGTGCAAATATAAGCTTCTGTAGTCAAAATTAATTGTACCAACCGTAGCCACCGTATCATCTACAACAACTGTTTTTGCATGAATAAAGCCAGGTGTATACTGATATATTTTCACTCCTGCCTTAACCAGCTCGCCGTAATAAGACTGGGTAACCATGAACACCAGCTTTTTGTCAGGTATCCCCGGAGTAATAATCCTTACGTCAATTCCACTTTTGGCAGCCAAGGTAAGAGCCGTCATGATCTCATTATCTATAATCAAATATGGCGTCATAATATACACATAATGTTTTGCCTTATTAATCATATTCAGATATACATTTTCTCCTGCTATCTCATCGTCCACCGGTGTATCACCATAAGGCTGAATATACCCATCTGTGTATATAGGTGTTCTCTTGTATTTCATAGGAATGTAAAGGGTGTAATCCTCATCCTCCTTAGTTAACATACGCCAGGTTTGTAGGAACATAACTGTCAAATTCCACACAGCATTACCTTTGAGCATAATTCCAGTATCTTTCCAATGGCCGAATTTCGAACCTATATTAATATACTCATCTGCCAGATTAATTCCGCCAGTAAATCCAGTATGACCATCAATAACCGTAATTTTTCTATGATCTCTATTGTTCTGTCTAAGACTAAGTATAGGGGCAATAGGATTAAATGGCACTGCTCTAATACCATAACCTTTCATTTCCTCTATAAATCTAGAAGGCATATGCATGGCACATCCAAAATCATCATAAATAAGGCGCACATCTATCCCCTGCGCCGCCTTTTCCTTTAATATGTCCAACACTCCATTCCACATTTTTCCCTGCTTAATGATAAAGTACTCCATGAAAATAAAATGCTTAGCATTCTTTAGCTCTTCCTTTAGCCTCTCATAATTTTCCTCTCCTGTAGGAAAGTATTTTACATTTGTATTTTTATATGCAGGAAAACCTACACTACTAGAAATATAGGTAGACTGTACGCTGGCACTTTTACTTATAGCCTTTATCTCCTGTTGAATATTTTCATTTCTCGGCATGTACTTAAATATATCAACATGGCTTTCCTTTGCTTCCTTAATAAACTTCATTCTAGTTCTATTTCCAGAAAGCATAACATACATCATTCCACCAACAAGAGGCACTGCCATAACCAAAACTACCCACGCCAGCTTGTAGGCCGGATTCTCCTGCTTATTAATCAGATATAGCACCACAAATGCAGTCAAAGCCAGCGCACTAGTTCGCCAATATATAACATAGCTTCTAGCTATTCCATACATTATAACTAGCAATAATATTTGCAGCAAAATCAGGGATACCACAATGGCAACTCTAGCCACAAACAATCTTTTAGACATATCTGTGGAACCAATATTTGATTGTTTACTATTTTTAGCCATTATTTATCCCCCTTTGCATTATTTTTTCTCCTTATAATGATGGCATTACTCTCTACTCCATCTTCCTGAAGCTCCACAAGGAAGCACCAATCCACTTTCTGTGACTGGAAGACCTATTTCCTCTGACACTACATTGCCTCCCAGTTTGCTTTTAACCTCTGTAGATATCATATAGGTTAACACTGCAGGCGCTAAGCCTGTTGTATATGAATTTACCAAGAAGAATAATGCATCCTCACTTAACAGCTGACTAGTAAGCTCTATAAATGGATGAATTTTCTCCTCTAATTTCCATATCTCCCCCTTAGGACCCCTTCCATAGGATGGGGGATCCATTATAATTCCATCGTACTTATTACCACGGCGAATCTCCCTCTCCACAAACTTTACACAGTCGTCCACCAGCCATCTAATTGGCGCATCTCCAAGGCCAGATGACACTGCATTTTCTTTGGCCCAGGTAACCATACCATTAGAGGCGTCAACATGAGTTACACTAGCACCAGCCTTAGCAGCCGCAAGAGTTGCTCCTCCTGTATAAGCAAAAAGATTGAGTACCTTCACCGGTCTATTTGCTTTCTTTATAATATTTGAGAACCAATCCCAATTTACTGCCTGTTCTGGGAATAATCCTGTATGCTTAAAGGCAAATGGTTTAAGATTAAATGTAAGTTCTCTGTAATTTATGCTCCACTGCTCAGGCAGGTTCATAAACTCCCATTCACCACCTCCCTTAGAGCTTCTGTGATAATGTCCGTTTAATTTTCTCCAAAAAGGATTCTTCTTAGGTGTATTCCAAAGCACCTGTGGGTCTGGTCTAAGAAGTATGTAATCTCCCCAACGTTCCAGCTTCTCACCGCCAGCACAATCTATAATTTCGTAATCCTTCCAGTTATCTGCAATCCACATATATTTTATCCACCTTTATCAAAGTTTTTAGTTTCGATTACTATACCACATATAAGAACCCTGTACAAACATCATTGTAATAAGTATATTAACCACTTATATAAATTTCAAATCAATAATTATTTAAAATAGAAACAGGCGTACGTCAAAACCTTGTTCACCCGCACGCCCGTATGACTATTCTCATATATTACCAGTCTCTATCCTCTAGAGCTTTATACTCCTTGTGAGTACCCACGAACTTGTAGGCTGGTCTGATAATCTTTCCATTATTAACCAACTCCTCAATTCTATGGGCTGACCATCCTGAGATTCTTGAAATGGCAAATATTGGTGTAAATATCTCTATAGGAAGCTTAAGCATAGTGTATACAAAACCACTATAGAAATCCACATTTGCACTAACCGTCTTAAAGGTTTTTCTCTGCTTTCCAATAAGTTCTGCAGCAATACGCTCAACTCTATCATACAAAGCGAATTCTTCCTCTAAGCCCTTCTCTTCGGAAAGCTTCTTTGCATACCTCTTGAGAATTACTGCTCTAGGGTCTGACTCACTATAAACCGCATGACCCATACCATAGATAAGTCCTGACTTATCAAAGCCCTTCTTATCAAGGAGCCCCTGAAGATACTCACTTATCTCATCTTCATTCTCCCAGTCCTTAACATTTTCCTTTAAGTCTGTAAACATTTGTTGAACCTTAAGATTTGCTCCACCGTGTCTTGGTCCTTTCAGCGAACCTAAGGAAGCTGCCACTGCAGAATAAGTATCTGTTCCTGTTGATGAAAGCACATGGGTTGTAAAGGTTGAGTTATTACCACCACCATGCTCTGCATGAATAACAAGACACACATCAAGTACCTTAGCCTCAAGCTCTGTGTATTTTCCATCTGATCTTAAAAGTCTAAGAATGTTTTCTGCTGTAGAAAGTCCCTTCTTAGGTCTATGCACTACCAAGCTCTTATCTAGATAGTAATGTCTATATGCCTGATAACCATAAGCTGCCATAACTGGAAACTGTGCTATAAGCTTAAGACACTGCATAAGTACATTCTTAATGCTCAAATCATTTGGATCCGGATCATAGGTGTACAATGTAAGTACACACTTCTGAAGAACATTCATCATATCCTTACTTGGAGCCTTCATAATAACATCTCTGTTAAAGGACTCTGGAAGCTGTCTTAGATCCTCAAGTACCTCTATAAAGCTCTCTAGCTGTTTCTTAGAAGGAAGCTCTCCAAAGAGAAGCAGGTATGTAGTTTCCTCAAAGCCATACAGGCTGTTCTTGAAACCATTTACCAAGTCCTGCACCTCATATCCCTGGAAGTAAAGCTCTCCAGGAATAGGGATTCTCTCACCCTCTTCAATCTTAAATGCAAGAACATCAGAAACCTCTGTAAGGCCTGTCAATACTCCTCGACCATGAGAATCTCTAAGTCCTCTTTTTACATTGTACTCTTCGTAAAGATTCAGGTCTATTTTGCCCGACTCTTTACAATACTCTACGTATTCATCTAATATTTTTTCAAAATTTAAGTCTGCCACGTTATTATCTCCCTCTTTGAATACGACTTATTGTGGTTCTATATTATCCACTCCCAGATTGTAGGTAATCTCGTCCATCTCTCCTGTATCTGGATCTGCATATACATCTATTGTCATATATGAAATTCCATTACCTCCTATAACATCATCATCATAGCAGCTATAGTCAAGTGCTATAAATGAGGTATAGCTATCATCGAACTGGTAATCATCACCCATTCCTCCGAATACCTCTTCAAACTTACTATAATGATCTCCTCCGCTATATCCACCTGGGAAGGATATTGGCATACCAAAGTAATCCCTATCCATAGATATAGATGTAACATATGCATTTACCGGCAAAATAGCATCTGATGTAAAATTCTCAAGTCTTACATGAAGCTTCTCACCATTCTTCTCAATATCTGTGTATATTGAACCATCTCCTGATATGTAATCATCAGTAGCTGAATCTAACATCCAACCATTTGCTGTGAACTGTGATACAGGTACAGGAAGCTTGTAGTACTCATTCTCATTAATTGTTATGATATGGTCATAAATATCTGTACTTGGGCCTGTTGGTGCCACATAGTATGAATTAATATCTGGTGGTGCAGTATCTAACTGACCGGCATCTACATTAAGACCTTCTGGCACAGCAACATTTGCTAGGCCAATACTATAAAGCACACCATCTGCATTAAGTTCAAAATCCATACCTGACTGAAGCTCATCATCTGCATAGTCCATAGTGGTATAAGCCTCTCCATCATATTCACCACTATATGTATAATCCGGTGCTCCATATGCCTGCTTAATATCACTTTCAGTTGCACTCATCCACTTGATTCCATTAGCAAGCTCAATATTTGCACTAGAGCTTACATCATACCAATCAGGCTCAATGCTAAAGCCTGCTACAAAGCATTCCTCGATAGGTGCTTCCTTAAGACCATAGTTTATAATAAGCACCTGCATCTCCACCCCACCGTTAGAGAATGCTGCATAGTCATAAGAATTAGCAGGAATACTTGTAGACAAGTAATCTGCATTCCATCCCTTTGACTTAAACTCACTATAAGGCATAGGTAATTTATAAATAGTATCATTAATGCTAATAGTATAATCTAACCAATTAGTTGAAAGCTCTGTTGGCCACTCAAATGTGTAACCAGCCATAGCAGATGTACCACCTGCCTCCGTAGTAGCTTCTGTGGTATTCTGTGCCTCGGTAGTAGCTGCTTCTGTGGTTGATGCTTCTGTGGTAGTTGCCTCTGTGGTAGCTTCTGTAGTTTTGTCCTTGTCCTTATCCATATCTCCGCCACCAATTATAAGAGCAATACCAACAATAAGAGCAACTGCTAATGCTGCTATAACACCAATTATTAATCCTTTATTATTCTTCTTGCCTACATTTGCAGTCTGTGGTTGCATACTAAGATGCATAGAATTCTGTGTTGGATTAGTAGCTGCAAATGCACCTGCTGCAGCAACAGGAACTGACTGATTAACCATTCCAAGCATAGGCTGGCCTGGCTGAACCGGCTGTGCCATTCCAGCACCATAAAGGTCACTTAAAAGCTGACCAATATTCTGATATCTGTCACTGGTCTTAACTGCAAGACCTTTTCTTAAAACAGCCTCTGTCTTCTGTGACACAGCAACTCCCATAGCGCTTGGATCCACATACTCATCCTGCTCCATTCTCTCAACACTGTTTGGTGGCACCTGACCTGTAAGCATCTTATACATAGTAGCACAAAGACTGTAAATATCTGTCCAAGGTCCCTGATTACCCTTTGCATAATACTGCTCTGCTGGAGCATATCCATGCTTTAGAATAACTGTATATGTCTTATCTGTCTCAGCTGACTGTCCCCTAGCTGAACCAAAATCTATAAGCTTAATTTTATTATCCTTATCAACCATAATGTTATCTGGGCTGATATCTCTATGTACAAGTCCGGAGTTATGCATAGTATGAAGAGATTCAAACACTGGCTTCATAAGAGCAAGTACTGTCTGCTCTGGAAGCTTTCCGCCAGCGTTATTCAAATATTCCTTAAGGTTAATACCGTTAATATATTCCATAACAATATAACCAGTAGCATTCTCATAGAAGAAATCCTTAACAGATACTATACCCTGAAGCTGATAGAATTTTGACAAGTTCTGCGCTTCCTCAACGTATCTCTTAAGTCCCTTTTCATACACATCCTTTGATGATTCATTAGGTAAAACCTGAGTAACTGTTGTGGATGTATCTCTAGACGCTAAACTGCCTGGAAAATACTCCTTAATAGCTATATATGTCTGAAGATTTAAATCCCAACCAATATAGGTTATACCAAATCCACCTATTCCAATTACTCTACCAATCATATACTTGTTCTGCAATACTGTGAATGGCTTAAGACAAGTTGCCTTTTCCTCATAAGCACTTACCCCAAATCCACAGTATGGACACACATCATCACCATTAGGTAATGCCTGCATACAATTTGGACATCTGTCGTATCTATTTTGCATACCGCTCTCCTCCTATTTGTTAAACCAAAGCATTAATTATTAATTATATCAAAGCTATAATGATTTAACAAGCTAAATCATTATAATAAAAATGTTTTTATTCTTTGCTTTCTCCTAATAAAAGAACAAACCAGCGATATAATTCGCCGGTCTATCCTTTACCATATGGTTCCTCCATAATTGTAATCTGCGTTGGAATCCATTTCCTCATATAACTGCAATGTATCCTCTCGCTCCTCATGAGCATTCTGCTGAAGCTGTTGCAGTTCTTCCTTTATCTGCTGTTCCTCATCATCTCCCTGACCATCATCCTGTTCCTCTTCTGGTTCCTCTGGCTGTTGCTGATTATTGTTTCCACTTCCGCCCTGATTTTGTTGCTGTTTTAACTGCTCAATCAAAGCATCAATCTCCTCTTTAAGCTTCTGGGCATCCTCATCATGTCCATCCACATCATTCATAGCACACTCTTCCTCAAGAAGATAATCTCTAGCTTCTTCTAAAGTAGCAATTGATTGCTCAATATTTTCAGGAGCCGAGTAATTCTCAGGCAGAGTTCCTATTATAGCCAAGGCAAGGTTTACCCTAATATCACATTCATCACTTTCGTGAGATGGATTGGCTGCTAATGCCTGCTTATAATCCTCTATGGCCTCCTCATACTCACCCTTTTTGTAATGAATATTACCATTGTTATAGTGAGCAATATATGACTGAAATATAGATGTATGGGTTAGCAAATCCACATCATGAGAATATTCATGCTCTTCATACTTTGAAATTGTAAATTCATTATAGAGATAATTGAAGGTTAGTAATCCAAAAAACAGAAACAATATAATACCAACAATTATAGCTACAACCTTTAGCACCTTCTTCACTGGCAATATCCCCTTTTATATTTTTCTTTTATAATAGATTAAATCAAATACTAATATAGCAATGAGTGGAATCAGAAAATAGTAATAGGTTTCTGAATAGCCACTTCTGGAATTCTCATTGTCTACAGTTACTGCATCACCCATAGTCTTCTTAATATTTTCAAGCTTTTTATCTATGTCCCCACGCTTTGTCATGTGAATATAATCCACACCCAAATCCTTGGCAATAGACTTAAGATTTTCTTCATTAATTTTTGATACAGCTTTTACCTTATCGAAATTATCATCATAATAGTACAGATACTCTGGCTCATCCTCTGTCATGGACACTTCTACCGTTTGCATATATCCACCCTCAGCAGTTCCGTAGCCAAGAACAGCTCCATTATCAGCATATCCCTTAAGATTATCGTAGGTCTTTAGTTCCTCTCCCTTCATGGTAATTTCTCCGTCACTAACAAAGAATACCAGCTGATAAGTATCTCTTCCTCTATCTAAGAAATATTCAAGCTGACTCATAATCATATTCAGAGAACTACCATTGGCGTAGTAGGATGCCTCACCATTTAAGCTATCAAAGGTCTGATCCACTATAAATGTGTCTACTGTATATGGCACCTTCATCTCCACAGAGCTATCAAAGGTTATTATAGAAACAGATGCTCCAGGAAATTGATCCACTATATATTTGCAATCGCTTCTCACTGCATCCATTCTTCTGCCATTACCATTGTAATCCTCTGCAAGCATACTTATTGTATTATCACAGACAAATAATATATCTACATCAGCTGATACAGTGGTTACTGTACCACCTGGTACCATAATTCTAAGATTTATAACAAAAAGCAGAATCACAATAATAATCTGTCTTATATAATTGAATACGCCCTTTCTTCTAAGAAATAGGAAGATGACGCAAATAATTCCCATAAGCCATATAGGAATAATTGGATTAATTATCATAGCTTTACCTTTCTACTAAATGCAAAATACATTCCCATCAAAAGAACCAGAACCACAAATAACACCTCTGGCTGATCGTAAATTATAGTCTCTGTTCTCTCTATAATGGTGGCATCTGTAGCCTTTATATCATTAACTAGCTGCTTATAAGCATTCTCATCACTGGTTTTGTAGTAACCACCACCAGTACTAAGAATTGCATTCTTGAATATCTCCTCATCCATTATATGATCCGGTGCCACACCGAAAACCTTTACATCATGCTTTGTACAAAGGTCTGCTGCCTCCTGAATAGTAAGAAGGGGCTCGCCGTTAAGTTCATTATCCGTAGTCATAATTATTATTCTGGCACGATCCGGATTTGTCTCAAGATCAGAGAAATTATATAGGCAGGTAGCAAGTCCGTCTCCTATAAATGAGCTTCCCACATCGCTTAGAGTTCCACCGTACTTAAAGTAGTATTTCTCATAATCAAAATTCATTAGTATCTCGTACTCTTTAGCTGTAAGCTCCTCACCATCATAATACTTTGTCATAACCAGACTTTCCTTAAAGGACCTCTCTAGGTCATCTAACATCTCCATTATGTACTCGTAATCTGTTGTAAGAGGAATAAGAAGCACTGATCTGGCATTAAATATAGTTATGCCAAATCTTTCTCCATCAAGCTCCTGAACAACGGTTCTTAGGTGGTCTACAAGTTCAAGATTAGTCTCGTCTACAGAGCCAGATATATCCATACAGATAAAAATATCTCGATTTCTAATCTCCTCTGTAACCGTCTCCACCTCCACTGGTCTTGACATCATAACAAGACTGGCCCAGGTAGACAGAAGTAAGCTAAATATAGCTATGGAACCAAATATTTTATATTGTCTCATAAGCTTTTTGTAGTATGGATTTTCCTCAACAAAGTCTGCGTTTGCTACTTTGTTACCCTTTCTATAGGTATCCTTCTTCTTAAACCTAATAAGAAATAGCAAGAACACCCCGGGAATTCCAATATACAAAACCAAAGGATAAACTAATTCCATCCGTAGATTACCTCTCTCGCCTTTCTAATTGACTCTCCTAAGTTACCTGATGCATCTGCCGCAAACTCTGGTGCATAGCATTCCGCTATAAGATAGTATAGCTGTGGCAGATTGATTCGCCCAATCTCCTCCAAAGTATAATTTTGCACTTTTATTCCTGTAACATCATACACAAAATGTCTTATATATTTACTAAGCTCCTGATAAGCTTCCTTCTCAGTTACCTTTTCCATCTCATATCTTGCCTGCAAATCCATAAGTAGCTTGTTATACTTTTCCTTAGCAGCTCTGATTTTATCCTCAGAAGCAATACGTGGCACTGGAGCTGGTGCATTTTTCCTCATCTTTATAATGAGATGTACTATCACGTATATAAGTATAGCTACAATTAAACAAACCATACCTATAAGACCTAGCTTGGAATAACTCATCATATCCTGTAATGGAGTTGTAATAGGCAATTCATTACCTGCAGTTTGCATATTTATGTCCTCCCAAAAGCTCTATAATACGCTCTACAATCTGTTCCTCAGAATCAATCTTTGTACTGACAATTCTGTACTTTATAAGCTTTTTCTCATTCTCTTCATATATCTGCTTCTTAGTGTTTTGCTCAATCTCTCTAAGCTTTTTGTTCTCAGATATATAATCCGGAATGTATCTATCCCTATCTATATTGTAAGAATTACCATCTGTAAGATCCGCATCACTTATATCCATAACAAGTACATCATGCTGGTAAGTAAGCTTCTTAAGAGTATCCTCAGAAATACTCTTGATACCCGACGCATCACTTATTACAAATATAACCATTCTACGTCTAATATTCTTTACTATATAATCAAGGGTTTTAGTTATATCACCATAATAATCAGCAAATTGCTCCTTGTCGTAAGCTGCTAAAATTCGTTCAATATTCTCCATACCTGGCTTTAGTTGAAAATATTGGAACATACCATCTCTATTGTACATGGCACCCACATTGTCTCCGTTCTTAGCAGCCAGATAGCCGATAGCTCCTCCAGCATTTAAAGCAACCTGCTTCTTAGGCTGCTGCCCCTTTGCATTGGCCGACATCTTCTTACCTGTATCAAATACAAGCATAATGTTGTGCTGCTTCTCCGCGATATATCGCTTAACCAAAAGCTTTCCTCCTCGAGAGGATGCCTTCCAATCTATATCCCTTATATTATCTCCTGGAATATACTCACGAAGATTCTCAAAATCGAAGCCATTTCCCTTAAATATTGACTTGTATGAACCGTCAAATAAGCTACTACTCTTTTTGGCAGAGTAAATACTTACCAATGAACGGATTTTACCAACATAGCTTTTAATCATAGCCTCCAAATAGCTCCTATCAATTTCTACTAACCATTATTATGGTGTCTGTATAGCTCCAACTATAGCATCAATAATTCTTTCCTCACTTATTCCATCAGCAACTGCTGCGTAGTTAAGTGTGATTCTGTGTCTTAATACACTGTGAATTAAGGCTCTTACATCATCTGGAATAACGTAATGTCTTCCACGCATAAGTGCCATAGCCTTTGAAACCTCCATAAGAGCAATAGCTCCTCTTGTACTTGCACCCATAGTCACATACTGTGCAAGGTCTGGTGGAAGAAATCTCTCAGGATGTCTTGTGGCATCTATTATTGCAATAATATATTTCTTAATGGCATTGTCTATATAAACTCTCTTAGTAAGACTCTGAAGAAGCTTTACGTCACTAATATCTGTTACAAAGCTCTTGGTAGAGAATACGTCATTCTCTATTCTGTTAAGAATCTCAAATTCCTCCTCCTGATTAGGATATGTAAGCTTCTCCTTAAGAAGGAATCTATCAAGCTGAGCTTCAGCTAAAAGATATGTACCCTCCTGCTCTATAGGGTTCTGAGTTGCTACAACCATGAATATTTCTGGCATATCATATGCAGTATTTGCAATAGTGACCTGATGCTCCTGCATTACCTCAAGCATGGCACTTTGAGTTTTGGCACTTGAACGGTTAATCTCATCAAGAAGCACAAAGTTTGCATATACTGGACCAAGCTTTGTCTCAAAAGAATTTGTTGTGTAGTTAAGAATCTGTGTACCAACAATATCACTTGGAAGCAAATCCGGTGTACACTGTATTCTTGAAAATGTACCATTTACCGCCTCAGTCATTGTCTTTGCTGCAGTAGTCTTAGCAAGACCAGGCACTGACTCAAGTAATATATGTCCATTACACATCATAGATGCAAGAAGGGCGGTACCAAGCTGATACTGACCCACCATCTTAGAAAAGTAATAATTGTTAATCTTTAAAATAATATTTTTAGCCTGCTCCATCTCCTGCTGGCTAATACCTACATAATTATTGTCCATAGCTTCCTCCCTTGATTGAAATTTATCTTATAAATATAAATTTTTCTCCGTTTACATACATTACAAATATATAATAATCTACTTTATATTTCAAGTATTCTACAGCTTCCTAACCCCTAAGCTTATATTTAATATACGCATTACATTAGATTTTTTATGGATGCTTTAAATATGTTTTTTTAATTCCTGGGATAAATATACCCTCAGCAAAAGGGTACATAGCACCATAGGCCCATAAGCATAGCTTTCAAACCCCCAAAATGTATCTCTGATAAAATGTACTACAAAAAGAACTAAAGCCACATCATTTATCCCCTTTAATAGCTTCAACAATTTAACGGCATCCTCAGATATAAGCCTTGGAATACAAGCACAATTAACTATAGCTATATATAATGGTACAGCCATTATAACCACTATGTTTGTGGCATAATGTAGATAGTATTTATCTCCTCCATATATTAATCCCGATATAATTTCCACCAAAAAAGAGGATATGCCCTCATACTCCAAGCTACAGTATTCATATACCGAAAAGCTATTAAGCAAATTGGCAAGCACTATTAATACTGAAGCCAATAAAATCATTAAAACAGGTTTACGCCATAGCTTAACCTTTTGCTTTGCGCCACTTTCTAACATTAGCACCACCAATATTGCCATAAGCACCATTATATAGAATAGCCAGCCTGGAAAATCTATTCTATCTAGCAATAAATCCACCGTAGCAATTCCATAAAATTCACAGTCCCTTATATTATCTCCTAAAGATGTAAATACATTATGTACCTCACATAAGCAATCTGTTAGCACTACCACCAAAAGCATGTGAGTTATAATATGCGATATTTTCTTAAAACCCACCTTTTTCTTACTACAAAGACCTACCAATGTGACTATTATTTTTATTACAAATAGTATAATGTAAATCCTATATCCATGTATAGGTAATAATGCCTGGTTCATAGCTTCTCCTCTACCTTAGCTTAATAGCTTCCAACAAATTTATATCCCTGACTATACTCAAATACGAAAAGCTTGTCATTACACCACTCAACATACAAATACCCTACAGAGCTATCTAGTTTTACAACGTCCTCTTTTTCCTCTGTAGCTAAATCCTGCATATAAATCAGACCCTTATCATTAAGCAAATACACTTTGCCTGCTTCAACATCAAATCCCAGTATCCTAGTCTTGTTATTAGCCTTATAAAGCACTTCTGATTCATTGGTCTTAGGAGATATTTTCACAAGATACTCGTCCTCCACTGATGAAGGATTTGCGTCCTCCATATTACGACCTCTTCCCTTTCTCACCACAGTATATATATCATCATTATATTGACTGGATAAGCAGGCAAAATTTCTTACCTCCTTACCGTTAATCGTATCAATTCCATAAGTGGTACCATCATACATATACTTACCATCATCCATAGTAACCATATGGTTCTCCACCATGAATATAGCCTCCGCTCTAAAGGCATACATCTGTCCATCCTTTTTAACAGCCAAAACATCATTTGTATTTCCAGCCACATCTCCTATGTAAATGCTGTAGTCCTCATATATAGTTTCATATACAGGAATACCCTCTATGTGAGTTTCGCCATACTCCTTTTGAGGCTCATCTATAGGAATCTCAGCAAGCTTAGTAGCATCCTCACTTAAAATCAGCAAATTATTATATATCTTTTTATCTGAATCCACTTCAAGATACTGTGTCTCCACTAAGAATGTGCCGTCAATCGAGGCAATTTGCTCCACATAGATATTCTCCAGAATAGAAATCTCCTCACCCGACTCTATGTCATATCTAAATGTATGATCATAAGTACCATACATTAAATACTTATCATTGATAGCCATATGGCGAAGCTTCTTCTTACTCAGCTCTTTGATTTTAATAATATTATTATCATCCACATATTGACACAGATATCCATCATCATACATAAATGTATCTTTGCCGTTACTAACCACCAATCTATCCGTAAGCTCATAAGCTTCCCCATGACTTCCATCCACACTAAGAATACTTACATCTCTTCCCACATCAATAAAGTCAGGTGATATGATAAATGCTATAAGTATAACCAAAAGTCGTGGTAATACTGCAATACCAAGGCCAACAGCTGCAAGTATTATAAGCAGTATATGTATTATGCCTAATCCGCTTTTCTTTCCATTTTTTATCTCATTATTCTCCATTCCTATTCCTCCCAAAGCATTCCCCAAAAACACATTACAATTATTATAAAGCATATATTTACTTTTTCCATATAATTAATTATACGTGTGAATAATTATTTTTTATGGTTTTAACAAAAAAGAGACCTGTTCTTTCTAACAAGTCTCCTTCTAATTCATTATATTTCAACTATAAACTTTTCAAATGCATTAATAACCCTAGTCTCATTATACATAGAATCTCTCTTGAAATCTCTACCATAGTTTATATGCACATGGCCATGAGCAAAAAGCTTAGGCTTATAGGTATCCATAATCTCGGTAAATGCTTCAAAGCCTGTATGCGGTAAATCCTCACTATCATTAAGCTTATATGCAGGAGCGTGAGTTACCAGCACGTCTATGCCACCAACCTTTTTGATTTTTCGCTTAAGCTTCTTGGCGCGTTTCTTCATCTCTTCCTGGGTAAATTGATATGGTCCATAATTATAACTCATACAGCCACCTAATCCCATAATTCTAAGTCCCTCATACACATAGACATCATCATCTACACATATACACCCCTCTGGCGGAGTTTCGTCATAGCAATAATCGTGGTTGCCATGAATATAGAGCACCGGAACCTTGGCAAAGGTTGCAAGGAAGGATAAAAACTGTGGTGCAAGATCTCCACAGGATATAATAAGATCTATGCCCTCTAGCTTGCTCTTCTCAAAGAAATCCCAGTAATATTTTGATTCTTCATCTGCAAGTAACAAAATCCTCATGAAATATTCCTAATTACCTTTCTATATTTCTTCCCCAAATGTGCTACTGAACATCCTCGGTCTCACTAACTCCCTTAAGAGATACTATGGATTTAGCCTCTTCCCTAAGATCATCTATCTCTGGTATTTCTCCCTCTACATTCTCTGCCAACCAGTTCATCTTCATGATTTCCTCTGGAGACATCTTGTATCCATTTTCATTCTTTAAGACTCCCCCCTGAGCCCTAATCTCATCCTGAAATGGTGAAAATTCATTATCTATAATCTGTTGCTTAACAAGGTGAACTAATTTTTTAGTTCCCTCTGGTAGCTTACGAGAATAAATAAGGTCAACAACTCCTGCTGAAAGTCCCCACCAGTAGTTAATAGCTCTTGCCTCACTGTCCTCATTTTCCTGTTTGAAGGCACCACTCATAACCGAATCAATAAGCTTAGCATAAAATGGTCCCCACTGATATATTGGCATAGCCACATTAACAGGTTCGTCCTCTGTTATACTATATAGACCAAACTGCTTGCTAGCCTCATTTGGCTTAATCATTACCTGGTCTGAAACATATTCTACACCCTTAGCCTTAAAGCCTTCAATAGCCTTTTCTCTGGAAACTCCCTTAACCTTAGTCCATTCAAGGAACACCTTAGCTCTAGGATTAACCATCTGGGCACCCAAGGCGAAAGCATTAATATTAGCAGGTGTTCCAACTATAGGATAATCCGCTATATATCCAATATTTCCACTCTCTGACATAGCACCAGCCATCATACCCGCTAAGAATTTAACCTCATAAAGTCTTGCATAATAGGTTCTTATCAGCTTATGTGAGGTATTAAGAGAACAGTTTAAGATAACAACATCCTTATGCTCTGCTGCCACCTTTAAGCTGGCACTAACCTGCTGAGCTGAGGTTGTAAATATTACCTTTACCCCCATATCAATCAGGTCATTCATGGCCACAACAGCCTCCTCCTCAGAGTTAATGTTGTGAACCTTCAAGGTCTTAATCTTATCCCCTGAATTCTCTTCCAAATAAAGTCTTCCAAGCTCGTGGGCATAAAGCCACTCACTTTCACCAGGATCCTTGTCAAATACAAAGGCAACCATTATCTTCTTAGGTCCTGGATTCCACAGATAATTTACTAATCTTTTCTTACCTGTGGTTACAGGCTCTGTCTTAAGCTGAACCTCTCCGCCCTGAGACTCCATAAGGAATTCCTCCATAAGGGGATCTAATTTTTCCTTCATCTCATTGGCAGTAAGATTCTTAATCTCATCATAACCATATATATCTATAAATATAAGAAATGCATCTCCACTGGTAAGTGGTAGCTTCTTTCCCTCTGTCTTACTTAATGCTGTAACAAAATTGTGATGAGCAGAACCAAAATCCTTTATCTGATCCTCAGTCCATTTTGCTTCTGGGTCTTCACAGGTAAGCTCAAGCAGCTTCTTGAAGCCACCCTCCTGACTAAACCACAGATAGTTTATCTCATTAAGCTTGTAAAATTCCATAAACTCATAATATATCTTAACCTGAGGATCATCAGTTAGCTTTGGAATCTTTCTGGTAACCTGAGCAGGAACTGTAACTGCTTCACAATACTTAAGTACAGATACTCGTTTATTACCCTCAACCACATAGAACTTATTCATGTATTCATAAACCTTAATAGGCTCTCGAATACCCTCCTCTATGTGACTCTCATACAAGCTAGACCACTTAGCCCCGAATTCAGTCTTATAATCAAGTATAGGCATAAAATTATTGGCAAAGGCATATGTACGTCCCACATTGCTTGTTCCCACTACTCTATCAAGTGGTATCTGAACAAGTCCCAGACTTACCTCTCCCACAATATCCACTCCATTTAAAATTTCATCTAACACAGGCAGATATTCCCCTTCACCCTTAGACACTGCTGTTTTAAATGCCTTAAGGCCCGCCTTCTGTGCTTTTTCGTAATCAACGTATGACATAATTTCTCCTTTCCCCGTAGGCAGTCATAGTATCATTTTTTATTTGATATTTGTTTTTTCGATTATACCTTATTATCTTAAATTTTAAAATGCAATAATTAAATAAACATTTTTAATAATATTTGTGGTTTTTGTAACTTATTGACAATTAAAAATGCTTTCTGACCATTCAAATTACAACAGCCAGAAAGCATATTCTTTATTTACTTATTTCACTTTTTTCTTTTAATACCTTGTACCTTTGGTCTATCTCCTGTTGCATACGCTCCACTATCTCATTATATTCTTCCTTCACAAGATGCTTAGTTCTTCCCATCATAGAAAGCCAATCTATAACAGGTATCTTCTTCCCCTGCTTCTCCGGATCATAAGACAGCTTTGTCACCCCCTGCTCCACCTCGTACAAAGGAAAATAACAGCTGTTAACTGCTGCCTCAATAACTCTTCTTTCCGTAGCTGGCTTATCATTCCAATTAAGAGGACAAGCAGAAATAGCCTTCACGTATGCAGTTCCTGTTGTCTTGGCATAGTAAGCCGCCTTAGCTGCCTTCTTAATAAAGTCAGTTGGATTTGACTCTGCCACAGTTGCCACATAGGGTATTCCTGTTGCCGCCATAATTTGTGGCATATCCTTGTTAAAGAATGTCTTACCATACTGATTCTTACCCACATGGGAGGTAGAGCTTTTTGCACCTAACGGTGTAGAATAGGATAACTGATATCCTGTATTCATGTATCCACCATTATCATATTCAAAGATTAACAGTCTATGGCCTCTTAGAGCAGTTCCTATGGCAGAGCCCATTCCTATATCCATACCACCATCTCCACTGACCATTACAAATATAATATCTCCAGGTGGTATCTCTCCCTTTTGCTGCTTCCTGTAGCATATCTCAGCCACACCACTTAAGGTGGCAGCACCATTTTGAAATAGGTTGTGAATATAAGGAATTCTAAAGCTAGTTTTAGGATATGCTGTGGTTACTATCATTGCGCAGCCTGTCTGGAATAAAAATACCACTGGATCTTCTATTCCTCTTAACAAAAGATTTAGATTCACTGGAATACCACATCCAGGACAGGCACCATGGCCTGGTGCAATTCGAGAAGGCATGGCGGTAACGGCATTTAAAGTTCCTCCATTGGTTACCCCAATCTTTGTTTCATCTCTAGTTACAGGCTTAAACAATGGTCTTTCTTCCCTACTATCACCAATTCCTGGTGTTACTCCATAATATTCAAAATCCGGAGCCTCATTATCATTAGCAAGTCTGAACATTTCTCTTACGTCCTCCTTGAAGAAATCTTTTCCTCCTAAGCCGTATACTAAGCTTTTTACCCTGGCAGTGCTACCATATTTTTGAAGCATTGCACGAATTTCCAGTGATAAATTTCCTCCGCCTGCACCGTAGCTATCCTGTCTATCCGCCACCAGAATATTCTTGGCGCTACCTATAAGTTCATAAAGCTCTTTCTCTGGAAATGGTCTTAAAGCATGAAGGGTAGCAACTCCTACCTTTTCTCCAGCCTCCCTCATCTCCTCCACCACCTCTAAGCAGGTATCGTAGGATGAGCCAAGAAGAACAAGTATGGTATCTGCATCATGACAGCTGCTGCCCTCTGCATTTCCATAATATCTTCCAGACAATTCTCCATATCCTAGGAAAAGCTCTGGCAAAACCTGTTCCACCTGCTTCATAGCAAGATGAAGCTGATATCTATTATTAATCAAATCTGGCTCATTCATATAAGAGCCTACTGTAATTGGGTGCTCTAAATCAAGGAAGGGGTACTCCCCAACCTTAGGGCCAATATATTCTCTTACTGTATCATCATTTTCAAACCTATAGCACCTACTCTTCTGATGACTGGTGAAAAATCCATCATAAGCCACCACCACAGGAAGTCTAACCTTTTCTGCAAGCTTTAGTGCTATTATATTAAAGTCATATACCTGCTGTACTGTTGTGGCGAAAAGTATAGGCCACCCCGCATTAAGCAAGTACATAATATCGCTGTGGTCTCCCTTAATTGAAAGCGGGCCTGATACCGTTCTGCAAACCACATTCATAACCATAGGATATCTAGTTCCTGACTGCACTGGAAACTGTTCTATGGCATATAAAAGACCATTGGCACTGGTTGCATTTACCACTCGCCCACCTGCTACGGCAGCGCCATAGCATATACCAGCTGCACTGTGCTCACCTTCTGCTGCCACCATAACCAAATCTGTCTCTCCATTAGCCCTCATAATATCTAAATTCTCTGCAATTTGAGTTGAAGGGGTTATAGGATAATAACCCATTAAATCGTAGCCTATCTGCTTAATTGCCATGGCTGCCATCTCATTTCCTGAAGCATACTCCATTATCTGTTTGCTCATTACACCTCTCCCCCTTCCATACGTTTCTCTGTAAGATAGGACTCCGAGGTAATGTACCCATCTGGTCCTGACTTTTCATAATAATCAGGCGTTCTTATTAGCTCCTGATTTGGCATAAAATATTCCTTCCGTGGATGCTCTGACTCTACTCCTCTTACAAGGGCATTAACAGGACATACATCTACACACCTAAGGCATCCCTTACAATGATAATAGTCTAAGCCTTGATTCACCATCATCTCTCTACCCTTATACTCCCCCTTGGAGAACTGAAACACCATATCAGGACAGGTGGAATGGCATAAACCACAGTTTATACACCTATCTTTAATAAATAAAGGTATAAATCCTTGCCTAGACGGTGAAAGGTCTGATATTACTGTGCTCCCTAAATTTGGATTAATTCCACCTATTGGTGCATTTTCGTAGCCCCAATAAGGCTTAATCTCATCCTCATTACAACAATTATTCTTTCCTTCAACCTGATTTTCCTCATCAGCAAAACCATCTAACTTAAGAGGGCGTACCTCTTGATAACCTCTCTTCATACCCTCTATATTGCCACCAAGTGCCTCCGGGTATTTCTTCCCTAGGGTGTCTCCACAAATATCCTCTCCTGCCTTAGTATCCTCTAACCCCATTAATCTTAATGCTGCTCCCAGCATTACAACATTAATTCTTGATTTGGTTTCAATTGCAATTCTTTGTGCTTCTAAACCGTATAATACTCCTTTTCTGCCATGTAGCTCTGCCAAGCTTTCCTGTCCTGGCTCTAAGGCAACAATCACAATAGTATTATCATTACACCCCTTCCACACACTGTCATCCTTAAGCAAGGCTTGATGAAATACCACAAGCAAATCTGGCTCCACCACAGGATAGTGAACTCGAATCTCTTTATCCTTATTGCATAGTCTAACAAAGCCCTTCACAGGTGTTCCGGTTTTCTCCGAACCATAACTAGAAAAGCTGGTACTATTCAAATCTAAATATTTAAGTCCCAGCTCGCCTAACATTTTTCCACATAGATTAGCCCCTAATCCTCCTATGCTTTCCAACCGAATCTCATAATATGCCTTGCCTAATTCAAGTTTATGAAATAGAGATTCATCTCTTGCCATAATCTCCTGCACTATTCCTCCACCTCGCTAAATTCTTCCTTGCCTACATAACATAGGGGACATGTAAATTCATCTGGCAAATCTTCAAATCTTGTTCCTTGCATAATTCCATTAGCTGGATCACCGATTGACTCATCATAAACCCATCCACACACATCACATACATATTTCATATTGATTTCCTCCTTCATATCTTGGCATTTTATCTGCCATATACTTCCTAGTTTTTGTAAATTAGAGAATAATATGTATGTGTAAAGTAATTTATTTGTATGTGTGTTGGCTCTTTGTTTAACCATCAATACTTTCATTGAACTTTTGGTTTATTGTTTTCTGATTTTTACCAGCTATAATATTTATTAACTAAATCTCAAAAGAACAAGAAAGGACTGATATTATGACAAAGAAATCCCTCAACCATAGCAGTTTGCTTCCAGATACCTTACAAGAAGCTATTTCTACTCTTCGCGACATAGAACAGAACTATATAAACGCCATCAATCGCTTAGAGACCGAAAATACAGCTTTAAAGGATGAACATTATAAGGATAAGGAACTAAAGCGACTACAAGAAAAAATCAACTACCTCACGGAGAATATGCATCGTGGTTTCCCAATTACAGAAGAGGAAGAAGAAAAGATTAATGCATGGAAGGACAACCATATCCTTGAAAAGCACTGGAAGCCGAAAAAATATGTCACTAAGCAAGGACCTGTTGATTGCACATTTTCATACCAATTCTTCCCTACCATTCTAGATACTACTAGAATAGTCAAATGCTCCTGTGGAGCTGAATTTAGTTTCTAAAATACAAAAAGGCCTTACAGACTTATCTGTAAGACCTTTTGTTATTTAGTAAATATTATAAAACAATAATTAAAGCACTGCGCCCTGAGCCTTCATAGCCTCAGCAACCTTCTCGAAACCAGCGATGTTAGCACCAGCTACGAAGTTGCCCTCTACGCCGTAACGCTTAGCAGCATCTGAAACCTTAGCATAGATACCCTTCATAATACCCTGAAGCTTCTCATCTACCTCCTCAAATGACCATGAAAGTCTCATAGAGTTCTGAGTCATCTCAAGAGCTGAAGTAGCAACACCACCTGCATTTGCAGCCTTACCTGGCATAAAGCACATACCACTCTCAAGGTAGAAGTCAGTAGCCTCTCTAGTTGAAGGCATGTTAGCACCCTCTGCTACAAGGAAGCAACCATTAGCCTTAAGAGCCTTAGCATCATCAAGGTTAAGCTCATTCTGAGTAGCACATGGAAGAGCAATATCACATGGAATAGTCCAGATACCCTTGCCCTCAGTGTACTTAGCAGTTGGAACTGCATCTACGTACTCCTTAATTCTTCCACGACGAACTTCCTTAATCTCCTTAACGATATCAAGCTTAATTCCGTCTGGATCATATACGTATCCGTTTGAATCTGAAAGTGCAACAACCTTTGCACCAAGCTGCTGAGCCTTCTCAGTAGCATATATAGCAACGTTACCTGATCCTGATACGAGAACTGTCTGTCCCTCAAATGACTTACCAAGATCCTTTAACATCTCATTTACAATATATACAAGACCATAGCCTGTAGCCTGTGTACGAACAAGTGAACCACCCCAAGTAAGTCCCTTACCTGTAAGAACACCCTCGTAGAGGTCTCTGATTCTCTTGTACTGACCGTACATATAACCAATCTCACGAGCACCTACACCGATATCACCAGCTGGGACGTCAGTGTCAGCACCGATGTACTTGCAAAGCTCTGTCATAAGGCTCTGACAGAATGCCATAACCTCTCTGTCTGACTTGCCCTTAGGATCGAAGTCAGAACCACCCTTACCGCCGCCGATTGGAAGACCTGTAAGTGAGTTCTTGAAAATCTGCTCAAATCCAAGGAACTTTAAGATAGACTGGTTAACTGATGGATGGAATCTCATACCTCCCTTGTATGGTCCAATAGCAGAGTTAAACTGTACTCTGTAAGCCTTGTTAACCTGGATAACACCATTGTCATCTACCCAAGGTACCTTAAAGGAAATGATTCTCTCTGGCTCCACAAGTCTCTCAAGAAGAGAAATCTTACGGTACTCAGCCTCATTAGCATCGATAACAAGCTTTAATGAGTCTAAAACCTCCTTAACTGCCTGATGAAACTCTGCCTCACCAGGATTCTTAGCTACTACTCTTTCGTAAATCTCATCAACATATGACATTTTAATTTCCTCCCTATAGAAATTATATTATGGTTTTCAAAAACCATTGGCTTTTATTATATTACAGCACTTTAGTGTTGTAAAGGACTAAGTTGCAAATTTTCTGTCGATTTTTCTGTTCATTTGCTAGAATGTAAGTTACATCTCTCGCCAATATTTACACCTATGCTTTACTAACGTAGAGAATACAATCTGTGTCTTAGTCTTTCCAAAATGCTGAAGCTCCCCTATAAACTGGTCCAGCTCATGAGTGGTTGGAAATCTTACCTCTATAAGCATAGAATAATCCCCGGTTACTGAATTACACTCTACTACATTCAACACACCTTCAATATACTCTGCAAACTCCGCCTTTCTCTCAGGCTCCATCTGTAGATTAATAAATGCCTTAATATTGTGGGCCATAGCCTCTGGGTTAATCCTAGTAGTAAAACCTTCTAGAACTCCCTCCTCTAGCATCCTGTCAATTCTGGCTCCCACAGCTGTAGGAGACATATAAACCTTCTCCGCAATATCCTTAAGTGACGTTCTGGCATTATCCTGAAGTATTGTTAAAATCTGAGTGTCAATGTCATCTAGCTTATAATATACTAACTCTCTTTTCTCCATATTTTTATTCTCCTTCTTTAAACTCCCTAATTCAAAGCTAGGATTATAATAATACCTAAAGTTTAAGTTTGCAAGCGAAAGTTCTATAGCTTTGATGCTGAACAGAGGCTGTGCCAATATGCTATATTCCGGCCGCGACAGTGGTCGGGACTAAGCTGCGCGTTACAATGAGTCGTGCATAGATAAATGGATGATATGCTGAGAATTTATTCTCGAGCATATCTAACCATTTATCATTATACGACGAATGTCGTGACACCGAGCAACTTGTTGCGAGGTGACATGCACGACTTATATATCAGCGTGGACCGACCCTAGGCAGGCCGGCCAAAATAGTAAATTTGCACAGCCTCGTTGGGATTACAAAAAGAGGAACCCTTGCGGATTCCTCTTCTTTTCATATGCTGATTATAATGTTCGCCAGGCTTTAGAAAATGGATAGCATCTTCAAAATTAGGGAGTTAAACCCAGCCAACTTCTAGAATTATTTTAGCAAACAAATGATTTAAGTCAATATTTTAAACTTCTTTCCCACATATAAAGCAAAAATAAAAAAATAACTTGGTTTTCCTTTGTTAAATCATTTTTCACAAAGGAAAACCAAGTTTATTTGTCTGATATTTCTATAAAAACAGCATACAGCTAGCTCTTATCACTTACATTAATCCAAATGCCTTAAGAAGAAGAATAACCATGAATACTGGAGCAAGGAACTTTATCATAACCACATAAAGCACCTTTCTACCCATTTTCTCACCATTCTTCTCTACCTCATCTATAACAACCTGAGGCTTAGCAATCCAACCGATAAGGATACAAGTGAATAAAGCTACAAGTGGCATCATAACTGAATTACTCAAATAATCAAGTACATCAAGCACCTGACCTACTGCTCCATTTGGTAGCTTAAGCTCAAAGTAAAGCTTGTTATATCCAAGACATACAAATATACCACCGATTACAGCTATTACAGTTTCAATAACACATGCCTTAAATCTTGATATGTGGAACTGATCCATTAAGCTTGATACAACAGCCTCCATAACTGATACTGCACTGGTCAAGGCTGCAAAAAGCACCATTGCAAAGAATGCTGTTCCTACCAGATATCCTGCAGGTCCCATAGCCTCAAATACCTTAGGAAGTGTTACAAACATAAGCGATGGTCCAGAAGCCTGCATACCCTCTGTTCCCATAAATGTATAAACCGCAGGAACAATCATAACACCAGCAAGTACCGCTACTGCAGTATCACAAAGCTCAATCTGGTTAATTGATTTTCCAAGATTTGCATCATCCTTAACATAAGAACCATAAGCAACCATAATACCCATAGCAACTGATATACTGAAGAAGAGCTGATTCATAGCATCAACTAAAACTGTAAAGAAACCACTCACAGTAAGTCCTTCAAGATTAGGTATAACATATACCTTAAGCCCCTCTAAACCAGTTCTTGTCACACCAGATGCATCTGTATGGCTAAGTGCTATAGAAAACACTGATATACCCACTACCAATATTAATAATATAGGCATAATAATCTTCGAAGCTGACTCAATACCCTTATTAACTCCTCTAAATACTATGAACGCACATGCCCCTAAGAATATTGCAAAGAACACAAGTGGCCAAACCTCCTGGGTGATAAAACCAGTAAAATATCCATCCTGTGCTGCATCAACACCTTCTCCACCTAAAAATGCTACAAAATACTTAATTACCCATCCACCAATAACACAGTAGTATGGCATAATAAGAAGTGGCACCAAACTGGCAATTAAACCAAGTCCCTTCCAGCCTTTCTTAATCTCACTGTAAGCAGTAAGTGGGCTCTGCTTAGTCTTACGGCCTATAGCAACCTCTGTAGTAAGAAGCGCATAACCAAATGTAAGTACTAAGATAAGATAGATAACGAGGAATAATCCACCGCCATCCTTTGCAGCAAGATAAGGGAATCTCCATATATTACCCAAGCCTACTGCACTACCAGCTGCCGCAAGAACGAATCCTAGGGAGCCGGAAAATGAATTTCTGCTTTTCTTATTTGTCTCCATAAATCCTCCACAATCTCTTTATTTTTACAAGTAGTTTAATAATATCACAAATTATCACTAAATCAAACACCTAATAAAGCAAAATATTTTATCTCATTATCAAAGCCATACTTCCGAGCTTTTCATATCTCTCCCAAAATTCATCTGCGTCTCTTTCTATAATCCCCTCTATTGGGTCATGAACTATAACTATATTTCTCTCCAAATCATAACCAGATAGTACCATACAGTGTTCACAATTGTCCCATACATAGGTTTTTTCACCCCATTTTACCTTAAGCCCTGTAGGCTGATTTTGAAGAAAATAAACTGTATTCCATATAACCACAGGCGTATCATCTGATACGTATCTATATAACTCTTCCGGAGTGCTATCGGTAACATTCTTCGCATTTAAATCAGACTCTTGTGCATCTAAAAACTTGTTAGCTGTTCTGGTTAATCCTGGTGAATATATTCCAGCCCCACCTGTTGTAAACGGATTACCCATATACCCCTCCACAAAATTAGTTGAGTATATAAGATAATCCTTTGCTATAGTTGTTTTTTCTATATCAAATCCATAGTACTTCAATAACATGGTAAGAGCCACCGATTCACAGCCCGTAGGAAGCTCTGGATGCTGATAAACAAGTTCCATTTCTATAGAATATTGCTGTGGCAACTCAGGTTTTGGTCTATCTTCCCAAGTAGCCAATTCATCACCTAATGTGGCAGAATTAACAACCAACTCTATATTGGCATCTGTAGCTGTGGCACCATTTACCTTGCCACCATCTTCCCCAACACAAGAATCTGTCATAGTTGCATCAAGAAGGGTAGCCTGTTGCTGAGAAGCTTCTTGTTCTCCACTATTTGAGCCACTTAAATTATTCCTGTTTTTCATACCCAAAATACCTACTACCACAATTAGATATGCTATCAATAATGAAATTATACAAGTAAGTATTCTAGTAATATTTTTTGAAAAATTATTCATATAAACTCTTTCTTATTATGTTTTATATATAGGATATTACATCTTTACATTATATAGAAACCAGTATATTTTGTCTAACACAACTTACATAATTTATATGACTTAGGCTACATTTTAGTTATTTTTACACATGACAATATTTGTATTTATAAAACCTTTTATATTTGATATAATTTGTACAGTTATTGATTTCACTAAGGAGGTAATAGCATGTCGAACTACAAATCCTTATCTAAGGAGATATCAGAACAAATAATCCATGACAGAGAAAAAAATATTAAGAACCCCTATGCTTTTGACGAAGAAAAAATAATCAGAAGATATAAAGGTCACGATACACCAAGACTCTGGCGTCCGGCATTTGTTATGGATGTAGAAAAGATAATGCACAATAATTACTATAACAGATACTCTGACAAAACCCAGGTGCTTTCCTGCTTCAAAAATGATGACATCTCAAGACGTGCTCTTCACGTTCAGTACGTGTCTAGAATTGCAAGAACCATCGGTATGACCTTGGGGCTAAATTTGGATTTAATTGAGGCTATTTCAATAGGTCACGATATAGGCCACACACCATTTGGACATACAGGTGAAAAGTACCTTAATGATTTATACTACGGTAATACCAGCAGACTATTTAATCATAATGTTCACAGTGTAAGGGTTTTAGATAAACTTATTAAGCGAAATATTAGCCTTCAAACTCTAGATGGAGTAATCTGTCATAACGGGGAGATGGAGCAACAGGAATATAGACCTATTAAGCTTGATTCATTCGACCACTTTGACCAACGAGTTGAGAGCTGTTATGTAGATCCAAGTGCCAACAAGAAACAGATTCCTTCAACCTTAGAGGCCTGTGTTATGAGAGTAAGTGATATAATCGCTTATTTAGGCAAGGACAGACAAGATGCTATAAAGATTGGTTTACTTGACAGCCACAATGCATTCTCTGCAGAGAGCTTAGGCAATACCAATGCTGAAATTATTAACAATATGACTGTAAGCATCATCGAAAACAGCTATGGAAAACCATATCTTAGCATGGACAAGGATGTCTATGATGCATTTTCCAAGGCAAAGAAGGAAAATTATGAATTAATATACAATGATGATAAGAGAGAGGATTTGTATGAGCATAATATTAAGCCTATGTTTGAGCAGCTTTACAATGAACTTTTATCCCAGGCTAAAACTTTAGACACAAACTCCATACTTTATAAGCACCACATAGATTTTATCAGACAGGCTAACCAGTATTCTCATTATCAACCAATTGATGAATTTATGGATGAATACACAAGTAGCTCTCCTGATGATATAGTTATGGACTTTATGGCAAGTATGACAGATGATTATTTTATAGACTTATACAAATACCTTTTCCCTAATGGAAAGTATAAAGCTGAATATACAGGATATTTTGATTAGAATATATCCTACCACCTTTTACAAAAAGACCATTTGCAGTGCTAATAAAAACACGCAAATGGTCTTTCCTCATTCATTAATTACATTATATTTTGGTAGTATAATTTAAAGCAATCCAACCAGCACCGCTTTTCAGTTTTCCCCACTTGATGCCTGAAATGATTTTATCCTCTACTATTGTGTATACTCCATTATCAGTAATTAATCCCACCACAGCGTAATTGGTTCCTGGACCAGTTCTAATGTTAAGTCCGTCTGCTGTAACCTTCACTAAATATACCTTCTGTGGTTCTACCTTAATCACCTCATCCTTTATTCCTAAAGTCTTAAGAATTCCCCTAGCGTAAGCCTCTCCAAAACGTTTACATTTCTCATCGGAATCAATCATCTTAACATCCTCTGCATTGTCTACAAATGCACCCTCACAGATAACAGCTGGGCAACTAGTCTGTCTAATAAACGCAAAATAATCTGTTCCGGAAGCTCCTACCCTTGTCTTTACACCTCTACTATTTTGGCCTATATTTATGATTTCCTTCTCTATATTTTGGGCAAGAGTTTTACCAACTCCACCTACTATACTGTGATACACCTCAAAACCATTTCCATTACCTGCATTATTATGACATTCCACAGCTACATCAGGATTAAATGCATTGCATTCACTAATCTTTTCATTTAAGGATTCATTTCCATCCACATTTCTAGAGAGCAAAACATCTATCTCTCTCGCAGAAAGATAATCAGCACAGGCCTTAGCCATCTTAAGATTAACATCCTTCTCAACTAAAAACCCAACAGCACCTGTATCACTTCCACCATGGCCAGGGCTAATAAAAACCTTTGACATAAAAAACTCCTATAAACATATTCATATTAAAATATGCTTATAGAAGTTCTATGGTTCTAAAGAAATACATTAAACACTATCCATACCAGAAACTCTCACAGCTTATAGGCATGTGTTTTTAGAGACAACAAGAATATTTTAAGTAATTCAATATTATTGCTTTCTTACTCCGAATAATACGCTTCCAGCTTATCTCTACTCTTAACAAATACTTCCTCGAGCTGTGGATCAAAATGACTTCCCATGGATTCCATCATAACCTTATAGGCTTGTTCAAAGCTCATAGCCTCCTTGTAGCAACGCTTACTTACTAAAGCGTCATACACATCAGCAATAGCCATGATTCGTGCCTCCATAGGAATTTCCTCACCCTTAAGATGATCTGGGTATCCTGCTCCGTTCCATTTTTCATGATGATGTCTGGCTACATTCTTGGCAAGATTGACAAAATACTCTTCCTCTACTCCTCCAAGAATGCTCTCCACAAGCTCTCCGCTCTTTGCAGCATGGCCTTGCATAATGGCAAATTCTTCATCTGTTAGTCTTCCTGGCTTTCTTAATATATTGTCCCCTATAGCAATCTTGCCCAAATCATGCATAGGAGCAGCTTTAATTATTGCCTGGCAAAATCTATCATCTAAGGATAATATATTATACTCCTTAATTGTTTTGATTAAGATTTCCACCACGTCACTTGTTCGCTTGATATGACCACCTGTATTGTCATCTCTATTCTCCATAATATTGGCCATATCAAAGAGAAGCTTAGACTGAATACTCCTTATATGTGCTGTTTTTGCATCAACCTCATCACGAAGATTGTCATTATACTCTGCCAAAAGCTTGGTATACTTATATCTATCTGTGGCATTTTCAATTTCTAATAAAAAACCAACTGGTTTGTCAGCATACCAGATTCTATTAATATGACCCTCATAATGCTGCTCGTTCTTATCTAACTCAAATACTGTATCCTCAATCTCCTCCAATTCATCAATCTCTTTTTGAAGAAAATCCAAGGAGTTGTGATTGGTAATTGGTCTATCTATTTTACATTCCCCAAGCTCAGGAAGTATGTCTATAGCCAGAGAATTTGCTCCCAAATAATTTCTCTTGTTATCAAACATAATATATCCATAATCATCCTGCTTATCCAAGGAACTGATAATATTATCCTCTAAGCTATATACAGTAACTCGTCTATTAAGATATAACAAAAACCAACCATCTATTACATAGTTTACCGGTGTGACCTCCACGTCAGGCGCTATTATTCTACCTATAAGAAATACAGCTATAGTAACAACCTCTAAGCCAATTAGTGCCCATAGATTCTTACGTGAAACTGAGTTTTTTCTTTTTAAACTATAAAATAATACTGCAATTCCTATCAAAAGATATCCATAAAGCAATACATAAAAGAAGCTATGTCCAATATTGTATTCTGGGATAATCCCAGTAGCATCACCTATTTTTGTTAATTGGACACTTTTATAATAGATATCACTGTGTCCAATAGTAAGCACCATGCTGTATATTATGAAGCTATACATAATTAGCACATTTTCCATCCATTTTTTTATATTTATGTTACACATTTTAAATATAACCATAAGTATAATAGGTGGAATGAAGCATGCTCCAACATAGCAAATCTTTTTGGCAATATAGGCCTCTTCTAAGGTTTTAGCCATAGCCATAACAAGGTTTCCTGCATTGCTTATGGTTACAATAGCAAGAATAGCTAGCAGATAATAATTTAGCTTCTTCTCTCGGAAAAAAAGTATAAAAATTATTAAATTAATCAGCGCTAAGGCTGACATTATCCCATAGTATGTAGTCATTTTTTCTCCTAATGTATAATATTTCTATTGTTTGTGCTTTGACTTTTTATGAACTACACATAATATTATACAGATAATAATATATGTGCATAAAAATGAAATAATATCAAAACCATACTCTGGATTTGGTTCCCAGTTTTTAAGCTCTTCAGAGGTCATCTCAGGATAAATTGTTTCCTTAACCAATCCAAATCCCATATACATAATAACCTCTCCACCACTTAATCTAATACCAATAACATCACCTGTAATAAGTGCAAAAATCACATTAATAGCCAACAAACCTAATGTAATAATAAGGCTTAAAATAAATGGATTACATAGCTTTCTTCTCATAAGTTCCTCCCAAATAACATAATACCATTCTAATATTAGCTTAAATAATCGTCAATATATTTAATTAAAATCCAATATATATTTAGTACGATTCTATATCCATAATTTATGGAGTATCACAAATTAAAAATTAAGAATACTAATTATGTGACTACTTTAATATATTTCTAGGAGAATAATAATTATGAATTCAAACAATAGTGATTCAAATAATATAAGTGGATTGGGCTCAGAATTAGCTAAAGCTTCATTAGATCAAATTCCTACTCCAAATTCAAATGCCAAAGAAATTGTAGGATTAGTTAAAAACAATGGTCGTATATCTGGTTATCAATTATCTGATGGCACAAAGGTATCAAGAGAAGAAGGTGTAGCAATGGCTAAAGCTGGCGATATCAAAAATGTAGGAATATCTCACAGAAAGGATACTGAGTATCTAAAATCAATACCTGATGGAAGTGAGGATAATAACCTTGGAAGCTTACCTTCAGTAAGTGAGTAGTATATTGCATTAAAAAAGCACATCATATCGATGTGCTTTTTTAATGCTGGCGACCGGAATCGAACCGGTACGGGTTTTACCCCGCAGGATTTTAAGTCCTGTGCGTCTGCCAGTTCCGCCACGCCAGCAAATTTTTAACAATATTAAATTGTTAGCGACCCGGAAGGGGTTCGAACCCTCGACCTCCGCCGTGACAGGGCGGCGCTCTAACCAGCTGAGCCACCGGGCCATTCTTATGTGTAGTGGACGTTCGGGGACTCGAACCCGGGACCGTCCGGTTATGAGCCGGATGCTCTAACCAACTGAGCTAAACGTCCTTAATAATAAAAGCCGACGATCGGAATCGAACCGATAACCTGCTGATTACAAGTCAGCTGCTCTGCCAATTGAGCCACATCGGCTTATTAAATTTTCTCGTACCTTCTGGGTTGATTAAATCCCTTAGGTACTTTTAAGTGACCCCAACGGGAATCGAACCCGTGTTACCGCCGTGAAAGGGCGATGTCTTAACCGCTTGACCATGGGGCCA
>JAFWZV010000022.1 GCA_017517305.1 Lachnospiraceae bacterium
TGCTTCTTCCTAAGGAGGACGAAGAGGAAGAGGAGGAGGAAGATCCTCGTGCAGAGCTTGTTCGAAGACTTTTAGAGTACAAAATGTATAAATATGCTTCCTATGAACTTAAGGATATGGAAATGGATGCAGTCAAGGCATATTATAAGACTGCGTCTATTCCTGATGAAGTAAAGCAATATAAAGAAGAGATAGATCCTGCTGAGGTGGTGGGTGATACAACATTGGCCATGCTTAATGAAATCTTTAATCAGGTTATGAAGCGTACTGTTGATAGAGTTGATCCTATTAGAAGTAAGTTCGGCACTATTGAGAAGGAAGAGGTTCGAATAGAAGACAAGATGGATGAAATTAGAACCAGTGTTAAAGGTCTTAAAGGAATCAACTTTAGAACATTACTTGAGATGCAGGCATCGAAAATCAACATTATTGTTACATTTTTGGCAATACTAGAGCTTATGAAGGTTGGAGATATAGTAATTAGACAGGAAGAATTATTTGGAGATATTATAATTGACTCCTTGGAGTTAGATTAGTGGAGGAAACATGGAAGATAGTGTAGTAAAGAATCAGGCAGCCATAGAGGCTATACTTTTTTCGATAGGAGATGCTGTTTCATCAAAAGATTTAGCAAAGGTGTTAGAGTTAGATGAAAAGGATGTTGTTAAATTATTAAATGATATGATGGACAAGTATGAGTCTGGAGAAAGAGGAATAAGACTTGTAAAGCTTGAGGATTCTTATCAGCTTTGTACAAAAAATGAATATTATGATATATTAAGCCAGTTAGTAAATATGCCTAAGAAGCATAACTTAACTGAATCTCTTATGGAGACATTATCTATTATTGCTTATAAACAGCCTGTAACCAGACAGGAAATAGAGGCTATTAGAGGAGTATCCTGTGTTCATGCTATTAACAAGCTTGTTGAATATAAGCTTGTTGCAGAGGTAGGAAGACTTGACGCCATAGGAAGACCAATTCTTTTTGGTACTACGGAGGACTTCTTAAGAAGCTTTGGTGTAACCTCCATGGATGAGCTTCCGGTTATTACCCCTGATAAGATAGAAGATTTCAAACAAGAGGCCATGGAAGAGGCGCAATTAAAAATAGAGGTGTAGTCACCTCTATTTTTAATTTACAATATACTTTCAATGGATACATTAGAATGTTTAGAAAGATCAATAAAGTTATCCTTTGTTTTTACAAGTGGTTTTGATAAGCTTACCTTATTAATATATACGATGTCGCCTTCTTCACCATTGCTAAGCTTAACCTTGCAATTCATATAACTGTTAACAACATTTTCTAAGAAGGTTAGTAGGAACTTAGGATTGTATTTTCTAAGACCATTTTCTTCAAAATTATTAATTACAGTAAAAGGACTTAGAGCGCCTCGATAAACTCGCTTTGCTGTCATAGCTTCATAAATATCTGCGATGGCAACAATCTGAGCAGCCCAGTCAATCTGGTTGTCAGTAAGACCTATAGGATAACCTGAACCATCACATTTTTCATGATGCATAAGTGCAGCATATTGTACATGTATGTCGGCATTTTTTTTCTTAAGCAAATCATAACCAAGCTTAGAGTGCGTCTTTATAATCTTATATTCTTCGTCGGTAAGCTTTCCTGGCTTTTTGATAATATGATCAGGAATCATCAGTTTTCCAATATCATGAAAAAGACCACAGGTTGTTACAATATTTATATCTTCATCTGATAGATTAAGCCATTTTCCAAAAATATTACATATAAGAGCTACATTTAAGGAATGATTAAATGTAGAATCATCATAATCCTTCATAGTAGAAAGCATAGTAAATATACTTAGAGGAGAGTCTGTTGATTTGATTATATTAAGTGTTGATTCTAACATTGCTTCGGTATCAAGAGAAGCATTCTTCTGAACAATATCGTTTAAATGCTCTCCAACATCTTGAATGTTTTTTTCATAACGACGTCTGAATTTTTTGTACTCAGGTTTAGAACGAACAGCTTCTTCGTCTATGGTGAAATTATTAAATAAACCATCCTCTGAAGCCTTTTCAATATTTGTATCTTCTATTTCAACAAAAAGAACATCATTACTTACAAGACGAGAAATGATGCTTTTTGTTATTACTGTATTTTTAGGCAATATTAACTTACCCTTAGTAGAGTATGTGTCTGTAAGGGTAACCATACCTTCTTTTAATTCTGATGTAAATTTTGAACTCATATAATTAATCCTTTGTTTTAATAAAATTATTATACAAAAATATAGATTATATTTCAATTAAAAATGTATATTGGAATGAGTTTTTTAATATAATATATCAAGGTTTTACATAATGAGTAATGTATGAAGAAGTTTAAAGTTTTTACTATTTTTTTAGCAATTATATTTTCATTAACAAATAGCATTACATTTAAGGTTTTTGCTGAGGAGTCTTCGGTTGAAATAGGAAATCTGTATGCTCTATCAGCAGCATTAATTGATGGAGATACGGGAAGAGTACTGTACGAAAAAGAAGGTAATAAAGTAAGACCAATGGCTAGCACAACTAAAATAATGACCTTAATAATTGCACTAGAATATGGGAATTCTGATGATATTATTACAGTTAGTTCATATGCATCTAAAATGCCAGCAGTAAAGCTTGGTATTAGGGAGGGGGAGCAATATAAGCTTTCGGATTTATATTATTCCTTAATGTTAGAGAGTCATAATGATGTAGCAGTAGCTATTGCAGAACATATAGGGGGAGATGTAAAAGGCTTTTCTGCAATGATGAACAAAAAAGCCATGGAATTGGGATTAACTAATACATATTTTATAACTGCAAATGGATTGGATGCATCTGATGAATTTGGAACTCATTCCACAACATCAATTGAGCTTGCTCGATTGATGAAATACTGTGTTATGGAATCTCCAAAGCGAGAAGAGTTTAAAGCAATATGTCAAACTCCAAATTATAGCTTTACAGATTATGAGAAAAACAGAAGCTTTGACGTTTCCAACAAAAATGCATTCTTAAATATGATGGATGGTGTACTGGCTGGAAAAACAGGATTTACTGCTGATGCAGGTTATTGTTATGTGGTATCAGTCACAAGAGATGATAGAACTTTAATTGTTGCATTATTAGGTTGTGGCTGGCCTAATAACAAGAGCTACAAATGGAAAGACACCAAGACACTTCTTGAATATGGATTTGATAATTATAATATTACACAGATAACGGATTCAGGTACTCCTATGAAAAACATAAATATACCAAATGGAACCCCTTTAGATAATATTGATACTTATATAAATGATTATGTAAGTATATTAATCGGCAAAAATGAGACGATTAAACTTAATTATCATATACCGATGCAAATTTTACCACCTATCAGAGCAGGAGATATAGTTGGGCACATAGATATTTTAATCAATGATAAAACATTTAGAACTATTAATGTGTATGTATCTAGTAGCATTGAGGTAAAAGATTATAAATATTATATAAAAATAATATTAAATACTTTTTTTTAGTTACATTAATGATTAACTTGCATAGAATATAATATAAAATGGAGGTAATTAATTTGTATTTTGCAATTATTGGTGATGATGCTAGAATGGATTATGCTGCCGAAAGGCTGTATTCTTTAGGTTTTGATGTTAGTAGAGATTTGAATAGACTAAGTGATAATACTAATCTTATTATTCCACCTCCTGTTGGAATAAAGTATTATGATATATTAAAACCATATTTAAAAAATATTAAAGCAATCTATGGTGGAGCTATATCAAGTGATTTCAAGAATATGATAGGATCAGATATTTATATATATGATTATTTATCATGGGACAGTGTTATTGCTGAAAATGCAAAGCTTACTGCATTAGGAATAATAAAGGAAGCAATATCAATTAAAGCAAATTTATATAATTCCAAGATTCTTGTCACAGGCTATGGTTTTTGTGGGAAAGCTATTGGGCAGCATTTAAAAGATTATACAGAGGATATTACTATTGCTGTAAGAAATAGCAGATTATTAAAGGAAATTAATAATGATGGTTTTAATTATGCTGATATTAATAATTTAGTTAGTCATAATTTATCATCCTATAATTATGTATTTAATACTGTTCCAGCAATGATCATTACTAAGCAAGTAATTGATTGCTTTGATAATTCTGTTATGATTTTTGATATAGCTTCTAAACCAGGTGGAGTTGATTTTAATTACTGTAAGGATAAAAATATATATGCAGTTCTTAGCTTAGGCATTCCAGGAAGGGATTTCCCCAAGGAAGCTGGCTATCTTATAGGAGATGCATGCTTTAATCATTATAAATCAATGCAATGATACAAATTAAATTATTCCTATATATTGAAAGGAATTAGACTATGTTATCAGAGTGTAAAATAGGCTTCGGTATAACCGGATCTTTTTGTACCTTTGATAAAATTTTAACACAAATAAAAATTCTAAAGGATGAAGGTGCTAATATAACACCTGTTTTTTCTTTTAATACTCAGAATATGGATACAAGATTTTTTAAAGCAAAGGATTTTATTCAAAGAGTAGAGAATATTACAGGTAAGGATGGATTTTATACTATACAGGATGCTGAAAAAGTAGGTCCAGGAAAATTATTTGATGTAATGATAATTGCTCCTTGTACTGGAAATACCTTAGCAAAGCTTTGTAATGGTATTACGGATACACCTGTCCTTATGGCTGCCAAGGCTCATCTTAGAAACGAAAAGCCATTGGTTTTAGCTGTTTCAACAAATGATGGTCTTAGTATGAATTTTCAGAATATAGGAAAGATAAGTAATCTAAAAAATATATATTTTGTACCATTTGGTCAAGATGATTGCATTAAGAAGCCAAAGTCTTTAGTTGCTCATATGGATATGATTAAACCAACATTAATTTCAGCCCTAAAAAATGAGCAAATACAACCAATACTATGTTAAATATAAAAGAAAGTGACAACAAATTGTCACTTTCTTTTTTGTTTTATAAAGATAAGGTATATTTTCTCATCCAATAATCAATTTGTATTAAATATGCATACATTTGAGGTTTGGCCATTAATTGACCATACCATGGTTTTACATTGTTTTCAGGGCCTTTTAATAAATCTTTTATTGTATTTATATTAAGATATGGTTTTAAAGGAGATGAAGAATCATGTATGATTTCAGTTAATCTATTTTTTAATAATTCTTCATACTTTGGATGATAGGTTTTTGGATAAGGACTCTTAGGTCTATTCATTATTTCTTCTGGGAGATAATTTTTGGCAATTAATCTTAACAAGCCCTTCGGAGTGTTATTGTGTAGTTTGATTTCCCAAGGGATGTTGAAGACATAATCAATTAACCTATAATCTGCAAAAGGTACCCTGGCTTCTAATCCATTATACATGGATGTTCTGTCCATTCTATCAAGTAAAGTTTGCATAAACCATCTAATATTAAGATAAGAAACTCTTCTTAGCTTGCGCTCGTTTTCAGATTCCTCTGGTAAATAATCTATTTCAGTTATGGTTTTGTTGTAGGAATTTTTTACATATTTTTCCATTTGAAGAGTAGCAGCAAATTCTGGGTTTAAAATGGATTTCCTAAAGGTGATGTCGCTCATCCATGGGAACGTACCTTGATTAATCATTTCCTCTCTGAAAAACCATGGATAACCACCGAATATTTCATCAGCACATTCACCTGTTAATGCAACCTTATGTTTATCTGCTACTAAGGAACAAAAATATAGAAGAGAAGAGTCCACATCTGCCATAGTTGGTAGACATCTAGAGTCAACGGATTTCTCTAACAAATCATATAATGTTTCATATTTACAGTTAAGATAAGTGTGATTTGAACCCATATATTCTTTCATAATATCAACATATGGTCTGTCCTGACTTAATTGAAAATCATGAGCTTTAAAATGTATATCATTATCCTCATAGTCAAAGGAATATGTTGATAGGATTTCATCTTTAGGTAAATTCATATTGCATATAGAACTTACAATTGATGAATCTATACCACCAGATAAAAACGTGCATATTGGTACATCTGATATCATTTGACCTTTTATACTGTCTTCTAATAGATATCTTGTTTTATCAACTGTTTCTTTGAAATTATCCTCATGAGGTTTAGATGTAAGCTTATAGTAAAAGCTTTTTCTAATTCCCTCAGGAGTGTAAGATAGATATTCTCCGGGTAAAAGCTCCTTTATACCGTAGAATACTCCAGAACCATATGTTTTTGCAGGACCAATGGTAAATATTTCATTAAATCCTTTTATATCTATACTTGGACTAACTCTTGGAAATTCAAAAAGTGTATCAATTTTTGATGCAAATATGAGAGTTTTATTCTGCTCTGTATAGTAAAGTGGTTTTACACCGAAATGATCTCTATAGAGGAAAAGAGAGTTGTTTTTTTCATCATAAATGGCAATAGCAAATATTCCGTTTAATTTTTCAACAAAGCTAGGACCATATTTAATAAACATACATCCAATTACTTCTGTATCTGAGCTTGTTTTAAAGCTATAACCCTTAGCTAGGAGTTCATTCTTAAGTATTCTGTGATTATATATTTCACCATTAAAAACTATGTGATAATTGTTATCATTAAAAGAGAGGCTCATGGGCTGACTTCCTGTATCAAGGTCTATAATTGATAACCTTGAATGAGCAAGACAGCAGGAGTTGATAATTTTTATACCATCTCCATCAGGGCCTCTTCTTTTAATGGATTTAACCATATTATTTAATATTTTAAAATTATCTTTTGGATTGCTACCGTAATTAATATTTGGATTGTAAAAACCAGCAATTCCACACATTATTTTTCGTCCTTTTTAAGGCATTTTATTTATTATATGCAGCTTATAATAAATCTGCCACCTCAAGAAGTAGCTTTTCGGTTTTCTCCCAGCCAAGACAAGGATCTGTGATTGATTTTCCGTATACACCATCACCAATAGCTTGATTACCATCTTCTATGTAGCTTTCAACCATTACACCTTTAACTAGCTTTTTAATATCATCATTATGGCGGCAGGAGTGGAGTACTTCCTTAACAATACGAGGTTGTTCAGCCCACTTCTTACCTGAGTTATTATGATTTGCATCAACAATACATGCAGGATTCACTATGTTAAACTTGCTATACTCATCCACTAATCTTACTAAATCATCATAGTGATAATTGGACATGGACTTACCATATTTATCTAAACCACCTCTTAAAATACAGTGAGTATATGGATTTCCAGAGGTTTCAACCTGATAACCCTTATAGCTAAACATATGTGATGTCTGACCAGCAAGACATGAATTTAACATTACAGTAAAATCACCACTTGTAGGGTTCTTCATTCCAACAGGTACGTCAATTCCGCTAGCAGTAAGTCTATGCATCTGATCCTCAACACTTCTTGCTCCAACAGCATGGTATGCTATTAAATCATCCACATATCTTGTGTTTTCAGCATATAACATCTCATCAGCTGCAGCCATACCTGTTTCAGCGATAGCTCTTAAGTGAAGCTTTCTAATTGCAATAAGTCCTTCGGCCATATCAGTTTTCTTATTTGGATCTGGCTGATGAACCATACCTTTGTAACCTGCACCTGTAGTTCTTGGTTTACCAGTATAAATTCTAGGGATAATCATTATTTTATCCTTAACCTGTTCCTGAACCCTTGCTAATCTATTAATATAATCCATAACTGGTTCTTCGCTATCAGCAGAGCATGGACCAATAACAAATATAAATTTATCTGATTCTCCAGAGAATATTTTCTTAATTTCCTGATCTCGAGATATTTTAATAGCCTTTAATTCATTACTCAAAGGTAATTGACTTTTTAATTCCTCCTCAGAAGGGAGTTTTTGGATTACTTTCATACTCATAGTTGAATCTCCTTTTTTACGTTTAATAATAATCAAGTGCTTTAAAGTTTAGCAGTGTAAAGTGAAAAAGTCAATATAAATTATTCATTTTTGTTAATCATTCTTAGTATAATGTATAAATAGTAATATATAAAGGAGTACCTATGAAGCAGATTTTACCTATATTATTATCATTAATTTTTACTATTCACTCTAGTATTTGGTCGTTTGAGATTAGCACAAGCACAGATGTAATTAAGGAGGAAGCATATATTGATTTGGGTATTACTTCAAAATCAGCCATTCTTATTGAAGCCAGTTCTGGAACAATTTTGTATGAAAAAAATGCTAATGAAAAGCTTAAACCTGCTTCCGTGACTAAAATTATGACTTTGCTACTATGTTATGATGAAATTAAAGCTGGAAATATGACATATGATGATATAGTTACCATATCTGACCATGCGGCTTCAATGGGTGGTTCTCAATGCTTTTTTGAAGCTGGTGAAGAGCAAACAGTATATGATATTATCAAATGTATTGAAATATCTTCTGGAAATGATGCAGCTGTAGCTATGGGAGAGCATATAGCATCTTCCGAGCAGGAATTTGTAAAGCTTATGAATAATAAAGCCAAAGAACTAGGAATGAATAATACTAATTTTGCAAATGCATGTGGACTTGATGATCCAAATCATTATACTAGTGCATTGGATATAGGAATAATGTCTAGAGAATTAATTACAAAGCATCCGGAAATATTTGAAATTTCTACAATCTGGATGGACCATATTACTCATAAAACTTCTAAAGGGGAATCTAGATTTGATCTTGCTAATACAAATAAATTTTTAAGACAGTATACAGGAGCTAATGGATTAAAAACTGGATTTACCTCTGAGGCTGGTTATTGTATGAGTGGAACCGCAACAAGAGACGGTGTTACATTAATTGCTGTTATTATGGGTGCAGATACAAAAGAAACTAGAAATACTGAAGTTGGTAAACTTTTAGATTATGGATTTTCAAAGTGCAATGTTTATGTGGATGATCAGGTATTTGATGATACATATAAATTCAAGGTTTCTAATGGAATAAAGGATTATGTTATTCCGGATAACATCTTACAGCATCAAATTATATTGGTAAATGAAAGCTCAGATAATATTTCTAAAGAAATTATATCAAATGATTCTTTAAAGGCTCCAATAAAGAAGGGAGATATTATTGGCAGTGTAAAATATACTATTGATGGTAATACAATTGACGAGATACCAATATATTCCTCGGAAAATATAGCAAAAAAATCATATTCATTAAGTATTAGGGATTTATGTAATAGATTTTTTGTGGTAGAATAGTATGAATTTACAATAAAGGAAAAGAATATGAATATTATACGTATAGTTATTTCATTATTTTTGATTTTTATAGTTTTTATAATTATTGAAAGTATGATTGAGATAAGACAATTAAAAATCACAAGATATGATGTTTATCATAATAAATTACCTAAAATATTTAATGGTTATAAAATTATTTTAATGGCTGATCTTCATAACTGTTTCTATAATTCAGATAAAATAATTGAAACCATAAAAGAAGAAGCACCTCATGCTGTAGTTATAGCTGGTGATATGTTGGTATATGGCGATAATAAAATGGAAAAAAATAAAAAAGCTATTGAGTTAGTGAAAAACATAGCCACCTATGCAGACGTATTTTATGCACCTGGAAATCATGAAATGGGATATATGGTTAAGAAAAATGAGGAGTGGCTGACCTATGAAAATCAGCTTTTAGAAGCTAAGGATGACAATGTTTATTATATGGATAATAAGGTTATTGAGCTTTCAAGAGATGATTCAGTTATAAAAATATATGGTTTACATTTAACGGATGGATATTACAAACGATTAATTAAAAAACCATTAACCACTGATAATATTAATAAACTTTTAGGTAATACAAAAGACCAAGAATATAATATTTTAATTGCACATAATCCTGACTATTTTGAGGATTATTGTAAATGGGGTGCTGATTTGGTTTTAAGTGGTCATAATCATGGTGGTTTAATGAGACTACCAATATTAGGAGGATTCATATCGCCTAGATTAAGAATATTTCCAAAATATGACTATGGCAGATTTGATAATAGTAATAGTACATTAGTTTTGTCTGGTGGATTAGGAGCACATTCATTAAAAATAAGAGTAAATAATAAACCAGAATTAGTAGTGATTAATCTTAATAAGGACTAAAATAATTACAAATTTTAGATAATATATTAAGTTTATAAAGATTTATAAAGAATTTCATTTAATTTGTTGAAAAATATATAATTTTAATATATTATATCAAGGATTATAATATTGTGTGAGGAATTTAACATGAAGGAGAACAAAGTAGAAGAAACTAAGGATGTTGCGTTAGAAGAGAAGAAGATAAAAGAAGATACTTCTGAAGCAAATTCTGATACAAAAGAAACAAAAACAGATGATAACAGTAAAGATTCAGAAACCTATGATATACCATTTATAGATCCAACTGTGTACTCATATAAGAAAAAAAGACACGTAAAAAGATATATATTTGGTGGAATTATAGGTTTACTTTTGGTTGTATATTTTACAGGTGTGTTATATTTTCATTTGCATTTTGGAACATACACAACTATTAATGGATATAATGTTTCTGGATATACAGTAAAAGAGGTTGAGAGACTTATTGTAAATGATATGAATGCCTATGAGGTTACAATTAGATTCAAGAATGGTGAAGAAAAAATTAGTAACGGAGATGGTAGTTTAAATATTAACACATCTGCAACTGTTGGCCATATTAAGGAGCAATACAATCCATTTTTATGGTTTATGAATCTTACTAATACCAAGGAACATACTCTTGAATTTGTAATAGATTATGACAGAGAAAGCATGAAGCAATATATTTCTCAGTCTCAATTTATGGATGATAGTCAGATGAAGGATTCAACTGATGCAAAGGTTGTTATGGAAGAGGGAAAGGTTTTAGTAATACCCGATGTAACAGGAACAAGATTAGATAAGGAAAAGGTATATGAGGCTGTATTTAATACCCTAGATAGTGGAAATATAATTGTTTCTTTAGAAGAGAGTGATTGTTATATTCCTGCTAATATTACCGTTGATTCTGAAATAATCAAAAAAAGTGCAGAGAATGCTGAAGCATTTCTATCTATAGAAGCAAATTATGATTTCCTCGGCAATATTTACACTATTCCAAAAGAAGATTTGTGTACAATGGGCTATCTTGATGAGAAGACAGGTGAGGTTAAGTTAAGTAAAACTAATGTTGAACTTTATGCTAGAAATTTTGCTGAAAAGTATACAACAGTTGATAAGAAGAGAAAATTTAGAACACATGATGGATTGTTAATATATGTTCAGGGTGAGGACGGCTATGGTTGGGAGTTAGATCCTGATCAGGAAGCTATTGAGCTTTATGAATATATGTGTAAAATGGAAAGCTTTACTAAGAAGCCTGCAACTATACAAGAGGGCTATGCATTCTGGGAGCTTAATGATATTGGAGGAAGCTATGTAGAGGTTGACCTTACTGATCAGAGAGTTTATGTATATGTAGATGGCTTTAGAGTATATGAGACTCCATGTGTAAGTGGTTATCCAGATTGGCTTCATAAGACACCTGGTGGATTATATGACATTACTTATAAAGATACCTATGTAAAATTAAGAGGTGAAGATTATGAATCACCTGTTACGTATTGGATGCCTTTTAATGGTGATATTGGTATGCATGATGCTACTTGGAGAACAGAGGATCATTATACTCCTGACAGATATACATGGGATGGTTCCCATGGATGTGTAAACCTTCCTTTCGGAGCAGCTGCAAAAATATATGAATTAGTTGAAACAGGTTCGCCAGTAGTTTGCTATTGGGAGGATGAAATGGAAATGGTTCCAATTGGAGAATAGGATTAGTATATGGATAAATTATTATTTCAAAAATTATTTGAAGATAGAATAGTTATGTTAGATGGGGCAACAGGTAGTAATCTGATTGCTTGTGGAATGCCAATAGGTGTTTGTACGGAAAAGTGGATTTTAGACAATCCTAAACATCTTATCAAATTACAAAGAGAATATATAAAGTCTGGAAGTAATATAATTCTTGCGCCTACATTTACTGCAAATAGAATCAAATTAGCAGAATATGGTTTAAGTGATAAGGTTAAAGAAATCAACACAAATTTGGTTGAGCTTTCAAAGCAGGCTGTGTCTTTAGAAGGTCAAAGAGGTTATATTGCAGGTGATATTACCATGACTGGCAAGCAGCTAAAACCAATTGGCGATTTAGAACTAGAAGAATTAATTGATGTATACAAGGAACAGGCAACAGCTTTATATGAAGCTGGTGTTGATTTGTTTGTTGTTGAGACTATGATGAGCTTAGCTGAAGCTAGAGCTGCAGTTATTGCTATTAAAGAAGTATGTGATTTACCTATTATGGTAAGTCTTACATTTAACGAAGATGGAAAAACCTTATTCGGTTCTACTCCAGAGGCTTCTGTGGTTGTTTTACAATCTTTAGGTGCATCTGCTGTTGGAATTAATTGTTCTACAGGTCCTAAGGAAATGCAGACATTAATTAAAGAAATGCTTAAATATGCAAAAGTTCCAATATTTGCGAAACCTAATAATGGTAAACCGGAGTTAATAGATGGTAAAACATCATATCGTATGACTCCTGAGGAATTTGCACAATTAGGAAGAGAGCTTGTTGATTTAGGTGTTAATGCTATTGGTGGTTGTTGTGGAACTACTCCTAAGCACATTTCTGTATTAAAATCACTTGTTAGAGGATGTATTCCTTTTAAGCCTTCACCAAAGTATGAAAGTGTGGTTTGTAGCGAAAGCAAAGTAGTAACTATTGATATAGATGGTAGCTTCATGGTTATAGGTGAAAGAATTAATCCTACTGGTAAGAAGAAGCTTCAAGAAGAATTAAGAAATAACTCTCTTAGCTTAGCACTTAAGATGGCAGAGGAGCAAACTTCTAATGGTGCGAAGCTTTTAGATGTTAATATGGGAATGAATGGAATTGATGAGTCTGCAATGATGGAACGAATAATATATGAGCTTCCTGCAGTTACTGATTTACCACTTTCCATAGATTCAAGTTATATAGAGGTAATTGAAAAGGCTCTTAGAATATATCCAGGACGAGCATTAATCAACTCAATTTCTTACGAGAATTCAAAGTGCAGACCACTTATGAAGATTGCCGCAAAATATGGTGCGATGGTTATTCTTTTACCATTATCTGATAATGGATTGCCAGAATCATTAGATGAGAAAAAGGATATAATTCATAAGCTTTTACAGGTTGCCAAGGAAGAGGGCGTAAGTAGGGATAGTATTGTTATTGATGGACTAGTAACAACAGTTGGTGCAAATAAATTTGCTGCTTTAGAAACCTTAGAGACTATAAGATATTGTAAGGAAGAACTTAAATTACCAACGGTTTGTGGTTTGTCAAATATATCCTTTGGATTACCAGAACGAATAAATGTTAATACAGCATTTTTAACTATGGCTATTGCCAGTGGCTTGACTATGGCAATATGTAATCCAGATCAAGCAACCTTGATGAATGCATCACTTGCTTCGGACTTACTTTTAGCAAAGGATAATTCTGATAATAATTATGTTGAAAATGTTGTATCTGTTACTACTGAATCAGCTATGAAGAGTGTAACTATAGATAATGAAAAGGGTTCACTAATATATAATGATGTGGTAAAAGGTAACAAAAGTGATATAGAAGCACATATTAAGGATGCACTTGATAAAGGAGCCATTCCTCAGGATATCATAGATAAGGAACTAATTCCTGCTGTTACTAAGGTTGGTCAGCTCTTTGAAGATAAAAAATATTTTCTTCCACAGCTTATTGCAGGTGCAACAGCCATGGATATGGCGGTGACTTATCTGACACCATATCTTAAAGTTGATGAAAATATTGCTTCTAAGGGTACTGTTATTATGGCAACCGTAGAGGGAGACATTCATGATATTGGTAAGAATTTAGTTGTTCTTATGTTAAAAAACTATGGATATAGGGTTATCGATTTAGGCAAGGATGTTAAGAAGGATGTTATAATCGAAACTGCAATTAAAGAAAATGCAGATATTATTGGTCTTTCTGCTTTGATGACAACGACTATGATGAGAATGAAGGAGGTTTGTCAGGAGATTTGTGATAGAAAACTTCCATTTAAGATTATAGTTGGTGGTGCTGTAGTATCTCAAAGCTTTGCAGATGAGATAGGTGCCCATGGTTATTCGGAGGATGCCAATGAGGCAGTTAAGGTTGTAGATAGATTATTGTCAAAATAGACATAATACATTGACTTGACATTGACACATTAAAATATTAAAATAAAAAATAGCGAATTTTTGAGATACATGTTGAAAGGTGGATACGATAATGAAAAAGATGGTTTTATCATTATTGGTTGATAATACTTCCGGTGTTTTAAGTAGAGTTTCCGGAATGTTCAGCCGTAGAGGATATAATATTGACAGCTTAACAGTAGGTGTTACTGAAAACCCTCAGTACTCACGTATGACAGTTGCTGTCAGTGGTGATGACAGAATATTAAGTCAGATAAAGAAGCAGCTTCTTAAGCTAGAAGATGTTATTTCTATTACTGAGCTTAAGGATGGAGAGTCTGTATGTAGAGAGCTTGTACTTGTTAAGATCAAGGCTTCTACTGAGGAGAGACAGCAGATAATATCTTTAGCAGATGTATTTAGAGCAAAGGTAGTTGATGTTTCTAAGGATTCTGTTATGTGTGAAATCACTGGTAACGTATCTAAGATTGAAGCATTTATCTCACTTCTTGATGGTTTTACTATTGAGGAGATGGTTAGAACAGGTCTTACTGGACTTACAAGAGGTCACATTAAGGCAGAAGATTAATTTAGTTAGTTAATTACTTACTGAAAAGTAATGCTAATATATTATTTAAAGATTCTAGGGAGGAATTAAAATGGACGCAAAGATTTTTTATCAGGAGGATTGTAATTTATCTATCTTAGATGGTAAGACAATTGCAATCATCGGTTATGGTAGCCAGGGACATGCTCACGCACTTAACCTTAAGGATTCAGGCTGTAATGTTATTATTGGTCTTTATGAGGGTAGTAAGTCATGGGCTAAAGCTGAGGCACAGGGATTTAAGGTATATACAGCAGCTGAGGCTGCAAAGCTTGCAGATATTATTATGATTCTTATTAACGATGAGAAGCAGGCAGCTATGTACAAGAACGATATCGAGCCAAATCTTGAGGCTGGAAACATGCTTATGTTTGCACACGGATTTGCAATTCACTTTAACCAGATTATACCACCAGCTAATGTAGACGTTACTATGATAGCTCCAAAGGGACCTGGACATACTGTAAGAAGTGAGTATCAGGCTGGTAAGGGTGTTCCTTGTCTTATCGCTGTTCATCAGGACGCTTCAGGACAGGCTCAGGATAAGGCTTTAGCTTATGCTCTTGGTATTGGTGGAGCAAGAGCTGGTGTTCTTGAGACTAACTTCAGAACTGAGACTGAGACAGACCTTTTCGGTGAGCAGGCTGTTCTTTGTGGTGGTGTATGTGCTCTTATGCAGTGTGGTTTTGAGACTCTTGTTGAGGCTGGTTATGACCCAAGAAATGCATATTTTGAGTGTATTCACGAGATGAAGCTTATTGTTGATCTTATTTACCAGTCAGGTTTTGCTGGAATGAGATATTCTATTTCAAATACAGCTGAGTACGGTGATTACATTACTGGACCAAAGATCATCACTGAGGATACTAAGAAGGCTATGAAGAAGGTTCTTAAGGATATCCAGGATGGTACATTTGCTAAGGACTTCTTACTTGATATGTCACCAGCAGGTGGTCAGGCACACTTCAAGGCTATGAGAAAGCTTGGTGCTGAGCATCCAGCAGAGAAGGTTGGAGAGGAAATCCGTAAATTATACAGCTGGAATGGCGAAGAGAAGCTTATTGATAACTAAGAATAAGAATTAATTACATAAGAACCTGGACCTAGAACGGGTCTAGGTTCTTTTTTATAAGTATCTTAAATTTTTGAAAGGAGGACAAAGTATGACTTGTCTTGAAGCACAGTCAAATATTATGGCTTTTGTAGATAAAAAGCTTGATGATGATAGAACAAAGGACTTTGTCCGACATATGAAGCACTGTGATAATTGTGCTGAGGAGTTAGAGATATATTATACATTAATTGTTGGTATGCGTCAGCTAGATAACAATGAAGAGCTATCACATGATTTCAAAAAGGACTTACATGACGAATTAACTAGAATTGAAAATAGAGCAAAAAATGCAAAACGATTTAAGTTATCAACTTTTGGAATTGTATTTACCGCCGCTGTTATAGGATTTTTCTTATTCTATTCCAGTGTTCTTAATAAGGTTTATACAATAGAGCAGAATATTATTAAGGCAGAACAGGGTGATTATTATTTTTATAATCATTTTTCAAAATATATAGATATTACGACAGATGATGTAATTGTTCGAAGTAAGGAGATGAATAAGCCGATAGAAAAGAGCTTTTATCAAAAGATACATTCTTACAATATTACACATCCTGTGTGGACTGATATAAGTTATGAGGAGGAATAGTATGAATAAGCTGTTATTGGTGGATGGAAATAGTATTTTGAATAGAGCGTTTTATGGTTTACCTGACTTAACTACAAAGGATGGAAGACATACAAATGCCGTTTTAGGTTTTTTAAATATTATATTAAGGGTTATAGACGAAGAAAAGGCTACACATTTATGTGTGGCTTTTGATGTTAAACACCCTACATTTAGACATGAAATGTATAGTGAATATAAGGGGACCAGAAAAGGAATGCCTGATGAGCTTAGAGAACAGGTACCTCTTATAAAAGAAGTTCTACAATCAATGAATGTTACTATTCTTGAACGTCCAGGCTACGAAGCGGATGATATATTAGGTACACTTTCTAGAGTTGGAGAGAAGGAGGGCTACATCGTAACCCTATTATCTGGAGATAGAGATTTACTACAGCTAGCAACAGATAATATTAAGGTTAAGCTTCCTAAAACAAAGGCCGGTAAAACGGTTATTGAAGAATATTATGCTGATGATGTAATTAAAACCTATGGAGTGGATCCAATTGCTTTTATAGATATGAAAGGTTTAATGGGAGATTCATCTGATAATATTCCAGGTGTACCAAAGATTGGAGAGAAGACTGCAAGTAAGCTTTTGCAGGATTACGGTTCAATGGACGGAATATATGCAAATATTGACTCTATGAAACCAAGTAAAATGAAGGATAATCTTGTTGAATTTAAGGAGCAAGCCTATTTGTCTAAGATATTAGCTACAATCAAACTGGATTGTGAGCTTAATGTTGATTTGTCTTTATCAGAATTAAAGGATATATTTAACAAAAACTCCTTTAATTTATTTGCTGAGCTTGAATTTAAGAGCTTGCTTAAACGCTTTGAGGGAGATATGACATCTCATAACTTAGAGTTTACAACTGATGTCGTTGAGGATTTCGATGAATATCAAGCTATTATATCTAAATTGAAATCTAACAAAAGCTTTGGTTTTTCATTAGCGATTGGTGATACTGGTATGCTTGGAGCTTCTATATGCTTTCAACAGGATAGAACATATTTCATTCCATTTATGAATTTTATTACAGAAGAAGTTGTTTTAAATGATATTATTTCTGCTGTTAACATGGGAGTAATCTGTTGTCTTATGGATGTTAAAGCATATCTTCCATATATTAAGCTTAATGAACAGCATAGCGTGTTTGATTGTGGCGTTGCTGCATATCTTATTAATCCTTTAAAAAGCACCTATGGATATGATGATATTGCAAGAGATTATCTGGGTATAACTATTAGTTCATCTAAAGATTTATTAGGAAAGACTGAGCTTAATGTTTTTACGGTAAATGAAGATAATATTATAAAGCATTTTGCATATCAGGCTTTAATACCTTATCTTGCAATGGATAATATAACTTCTCAGCTTGAAGATATGAATATGCTGAAACTTTATAAGGAAATAGAATTACCTTGTATTTATTCTCTATATGATATGGAAAAATTTGGAATAAAGGTTAATAAAAATGAACTTATATCCTTTGGTGCAAAACTAGATGAGAGTATTCAGGCACTTATAAAGGATATATATGAACTTGCAGGTAAAGAGTTTAATATTAATTCAACAAAACAGCTTGGAGAAATATTATTCGAGGATTTAGGCTTAAAGGCAGGTAAAAAAACTAAAACTGGATACTCAACAAGTGTTGAGGTATTAGAAAAGCTTGCAGGAGAACACCCTATTATTCCTAAAATATTAGAGTATAGATCTTTGACAAAGCTAAATTCCACATATGTAGCAGGAATGCTTCCATATATTTTAGAGGATGGAAGAATTCATGGTAAATTTAATCAAACAGTAACTGCAACCGGTAGAATTAGTTCTACAGATCCTAATTTGCAGAATATTCCTACTAGAACAGAATTGGGAAGAGAAATAAGAAAGGTATTTGTGCCAGAGGATGGATTTGTTTTCCTTGACGCAGACTATTCACAGATTGAGCTAAGAGTATTGGCACATTTTTCAGAAGATGAAACCTTAATTAATGCATATAACAAAGACTCTGATATACATTCCATAACAGCTTCTGAGGTGTTTGGTGTTCCAATGGATAAGGTTGATAGTCTTATGCGAAGAAGGGCAAAAGCGGTGAATTTTGGAATAGTATACGGAATCAGCTCCTTTGGCTTAGGTCAAGATTTAGATATTTCTCGTAAAGAAGCAGAGATGTATATTAAAAAATATTTTGATACCTATAAAGGAGTTAAGTCCTATCTTGATAATACAGTTGATAATGCAAAGAAATCAGGCTATGTAGAAACAATTTTTGGAAGAAGACGACCTGTTCCTGAGCTATCCTCCTCTAATTTTATGACAAGAAGCTTTGGTGAGAGAATCGCTATGAATTCGCCAATTCAAGGAACTGCTGCAGATATTATTAAAATTGCAATGATTAATGTAAATAGAGAATTAAAGCTTAGGAATTTAAGATCAAGATTAATCTTACAGGTTCATGATGAATTAATAATTGAAACAGCTATAGAAGAAAAGGATGAAGTAAAGGAATTGTTAGTTCAGGAGATGGTTAAGGCAGCAAACCTAAGCGTTAAGCTAGTAGTAGACGTAAATGAAGGCTATAGCTGGTATGATGCAAAATAAGCTATAAGGTGAATATGTATGAAAATATTAGGAATAACTGGTGGCGTTGGTTCTGGAAAAAGCAGAGTATTGTACGAATTAGAAAATAAATACAAAGCCTTTGTAGTTGAAGCAGATAAGCTAGCCCATGAACTTATGCTACCTGGAGAAAAAATATATAATCAAATTATTGATGAATTTGGCAAAGAGGTTTTATGTGCTGATTATCCTTATTCCATTGATAGAATAAAGCTGGGAAATATAGTCTTTAATGATAAGGACAAGCTTGAAAAACTAAATTCAATTTCTCATCCCTTGGTAAAAGAGAGAATACTTGAATTAATAAAAGAACATTCGTTAGCTAATAATACCAAATTATTTGTTATAGAAGCTGCTTTATTAATTGAAGCCGGCTATAGGGATATATGTGATCAAATATGGTATATTTGGGTAGATAAGGAAGAAAGAATAAAAAGATTAATTGAAAGTAGAGGTTATACCAGAGAAAAATGCTTATCCATTTTTTCTAGTCAACAAAAGGATGATTTCTATAAAAAATATGCAAATTATACTATAAATAATCAAAATGGCTTTGAGGATACGTCAAAACAACTAAAAGATTTATTGAATATATTGTTGAACAATGATATAATAAGTTGATTATACGCTTATACAAAGGAGGCTTATGGCAACTATGACAAAATATCCAGAACCACTTATTTTTGGCTTAGATATTGGTACGAGAAGTATTGTAGGTACAGTTGGATACAAGGAAAAGGATAAATTTAATGTAGTAGCTATGGCTGTCAAGTATCACGAAACCCGTTCCATGATTGATGGACAGATTCATGATATAAGTAAGGTTAGCGAAGATATAGTATGCGTTAAGAATGATTTAGAGGAGCAGTTAGGTGGTAGAAAGCTTAATGAGGTTTGTATAGCTGCTGCCGGTCGTGTTCTTAAGACAGCAATAGGACATGGAGAGTATGAATTTACAGAAAACACACTTATTAATCAAGAATATATTCATTCCATAGATTTAATTGGTGTTGAAAAAGCTCATGAGATTATTATGGAGGAGCTTTCTCAGGATAAGGAGACAACAAAATATTATTGCGTTGGATATACTGTTGTAAAATACTTTTTGAATGATTACGAGATAAATAATCTAGAAGGACACAAGGGTACTAAGATTGCTGCCGATGTTTTGGCTACATTTTTGCCAGAGGAGGTTGTAAGCAGTCTTTATTCTGCTGTGGAGAATGCTGGCTTAGTTGTTAATAATCTTACGTTAGAGCCTATTGCAGCTATAAATGTTGCTATACCAGAAAACTACAGATTACTTAATATTGCCCTTGTTGATGTAGGTGCAGGAACCTCTGATATTTGTATAACTAAGGATGGTAGTATTATTGGTTATGGTATGATTCCATCTGCAGGTGATGAGATGACAGAGTGTCTTATCAAGAAATATTTGGTTGATTTTAATACTGCTGAAAAACTTAAGCTGGTTAGTCCTAAGAAAAAATCAGTAACATATAAGGATATTATGGGTGTTAGTCATAAGATTACACCAGATGAAATATTATCATCACTTGAGAGCGCTAAAAAGAATATTGCCAAGAAAGTAGCTGAAAAAATAATTGAGTTAAATGGAGGTTCTTCAGTTAGCGCAGTGTTTATAGTTGGTGGTGGTGGAAAAATTACCGGTTTTTCTGAAATGGTTGCCAGCTATTTAAAGCTACCAAAGGAAAGAGTTGCTTTAAGGGGACAGGAGGTTATGAATGACATAAATCTTCTTGTTGATAATATAAAAAAGGATTCTCTATTTGTAACTCCAATTGGTATATGTTTGAATTATTTTGATCAGAAGAATAATTTTATATTTGTAAATGTCAATGGTGAACGTATTAAGCTCTACAATAATGATAAGCTTACTATATTTGATGCGGCTGTTCAATTTGGCTTTCCTAAGGAAGATATTTTTCCTAAGAGAGGTAATGATATAACATTCAAGATTAACGGTAAAACACGAATTGTTAGAGGATATAATGGAGAACCTGCAATTATTATTCAAAACGACAAAGAAGTTGGTATGAATTCACTTATTGAAGCAAATGATAGGATTAAAATTACTCCTTCTACAAAGGGAGCAAGTGCATCAATTGAGCTAGGTAGTTTGCCAGAATATTCAGGTACTTTATCATTTAATGTTAATGACTCAGAGATAGAATGTCCTAAATTTGCTATGGTTAATGGAAAACCTGAATCTCAGATGTACAAAATATGCGAGGGTGATGAGGTTGAAATGCAAGCATATTACACCCTTGAACAGCTTTTGACCTTTATGGATGTTAATCCGGATGCTAACTTTTTTATTAATAATAAAGAAGCATCTATGGAGGACAAGATATACGATAATTTTGTAGTATATTGGGTAGATAAATCCGTTGAGATTAATAATACTGTGAAAAACGTTAACCAATCAGAAGCAAAAACAGAAGTTGCTTTGACAACTGAGGAGAACAAAGATAATTCTATAGATTCTGTAGATACATCAGATATTGCTATTGGTATTTTGGTTAATAAAACGCCAGTAACATTAATTGGTAAATCTAGCTATAAATTTGTAGATATATTTGATTTTTATGATTTTGATTTATCTGTAATGCGTGGTAAAAAATTAATTACTAAGGTTAATGGACGTGATGCAGAATTTATGGAAACCCTTCAAGAGGGAGCTATTATAGATATTTATTGGGAGAACTAGTTATGGCAGAAATGTTTTCTGAACATTATTTTATTTATCAGAAAATTAAATATGCGTGCGCTTTATTTGTTATTATAGGATTGGGAGTCTTTGGCTTTGTAAATGATAGTATTTTAGTCTCATTCTCTGTTTTAACTCTAATTCTTATGTATTTTGTTAATAATTTATTAGCTAAGTATGATGATAGAATAGGATCGAAGATAATTGTATTATTAAGATATGTTGAATTATCTCTCTATAGTTTATTTGATTATCTGTATCCTGATAATATGATGTCTTTGTCTCTTTGGACAATATTGATTATTTCTTCGGGACTTACATTTATTATTGAGTCATCAGAATTTGATAGGTCAACTGTTTTTTTGAGAAAAATATTATTTTTTATACCAATTATTTTAAAAATATTATTATCGATATCCAAAACAGCTGAATCTGAGTGGTTAATATATTGTGTACTTCAGGCTTTGCTAGCATCTGTTATTTTTGCTATGTCAGATGCTTATTTACATATGAATGATACATATGAGAGTATAAAAAGAAAGCTTACTATTGAGAAATCTAATATTGAAAGTAATAATGAAAAGCTTATAGATTATCAGGAAAAGGTCAAATCAATAAACGAACAGATAAATTACCAAAAAATTGATTTGGCTAGAACACTTAGAGAGTTAGAGCAGGTTAATATAGAAATTGAATCTCAGACTGAAATTATGAAATATATGGCTTCTACCTTTGATGTATTAAAGTGTATGAATGTAATTTCAGATTCAATTATGGATATTAAAAAACCAAAGCTTTGTGCATTGTTCATCGATAAGGATGTATATCAGAATAAGTATAGTAGCTGTATAATTAAAACAAATTACACTTCTATGCAAAGAAGATTAAAAAAGGATATTGAAGATATATTTGAGGACATTTGCAAGAAGAATGAAGAATCTCGCAAAATATACAAGAATGATACTTTAAAGGGATTTAGATTTATTGGTGATGCCAATATCAATTCATTGGCAATATTTGAGATAAAGGAAAAGAAGAAGCCATATGGAATTATGATTATTGGTTCTGATGATATTGATTTCTTTGACAAAGGTACTACTTATTATGAAAACTGTGTAATGGAGTTTGTTTCAGCTCTTAAGAGTACCAAGCTTTATCTTCAGATGGAGGATATGGCAAGAAAGGATGGCCTCACTGGTATATATAACCGAGTTTATAATACAGATTTATTTAAAAAGGTTGCAAAGGAAGCTGTTGCAAAGAATAAACCTCTTACTGTAGCACTTTTTGATATTGATAAATTCAAAAACGTAAATGATACATATGGTCATCTTGCAGGTGACGATGTAATTAAAATGGTTGCAGGCGTAGCACAAAAATATGCAGAAAAATATAATGGATTTGCCTGTAGATTTGGTGGAGAAGAATTCTTACTTACCCTTCCAGATTATAATGAAAATGATGCACTAGAAATATTGGAAACTATGCATAACGAAATAAAAAATACTGTTGTACATTCACAACAGTTTGAGATTTCTGTAAATGTATGTATAGGTGTATCATCTTATCCAAATATTTGTGAAAATCCAGATATTCTTGTAAGCAGAGCAGATAAAGCAATGTATTACGGTAAGAAACATGGCAGGGGTCGTCTTGTGTTAGATGGTCCAGACATTGATATGGATTAAAATGTATTAACAAAAAGACAATTTAATTGTTCTTTAATGTTGTCCATAGTCTTAGTTTTAATTATAATTAATTTAGTTAATACTTAAAGGCAGTGTGTTGGGAACTGTCTTTAAATATTTATTATAAGTAGTTGTTTTTAATCATGTGATAATAAAAGAGAGTAGTTTGTACAAAATCTATAGAAAGGAATATGATTAAATCATAGGGAAAATTATGAAAGTATTAGTTATTAATTGTGGAAGCTCATCACTTAAATACCAGCTCATTGATTCTGATTCTGAGCAGGTTTTAGCAAAGGGAATTTGTGAAAGAATTAAGCTTCCTATGGGAGAAATGTCACATCAGACAACAGGAAAGGATAAGATTAAGCTTGAAACTCCTATTCCTGATCACAGTGTAGCTGTTAAATTAGTTTTAGAAAAGCTTCTAGACAAAGAGGTTGGAGCAATATCTAGTCTTGATGAAATTAATGCAATAGGTCATAGAGTTGTTCATGGTGGTGAAAAATTTGCTTCATCAGCTGTTATTACAGATGAGGTATTCGCAGCTATAGAAGAGTGCAATGATCTAGCGCCTCTTCATAATCCTGCTAATCTTATTGGAATTAAAGCTTGTCAGGAGCTTATGCCAAATCTTCCTCAGGTTGCAGTATTTGATACAGCATTTCATCAGACTATGCCAAGTGAGGCATATATTTACGGTATACCTTATGAGTATTATGAGAAATATAAGGTGAGACGCTACGGCTTCCATGGAACAAGTCATAGCTTTGTATCTAAGAGATGTGCTCAGCTTCTTGGTAAGGACATAGAAGACACTAAGATAATTGTTTGCCATCTTGGTGGTGGAGCAAGTATTACTGCTGTGCAGGGTGGAAAATCTATTGATACAACTATGGGACTTACACCACTTGAAGGTATTACTATGGGAACCAGAAGTGGAAATATTGATCCTGCAATTATTGAATTTATTGCCAAGAAGGAAGATAAGTCTATATCTGAAATAATGGATATTCTTAATAAAAAGTCTGGAGTAATGGGTATTTCAGGTGTTTCTAGTGACTTCAGAGACCTTAATGCAGGAATTGAAAAGGGTCACGAAAGATGTGATATTGCTATGAATGTATTCTGTTATCAGGCTGCAAAATTCATCGGTGGTTATATTGCAGCTATGAATGGTGTTGATGCAATAGTATTTACAGCAGGTGTAGGTGAGAATGATATCGTAGTTAGAAAGCTTACTATGGAACGATTCAAATATATGGGTATTGAGATAGATGATGTTGCTAATTCAAACAAGGGTAAAGAAATTATGATTTCTACACCTGATTCAAAAATACCTGTATATGTAATTCCTACAAACGAAGAACTTGCTATAGCAAGAGAGACTGTAGCATTAGTATAAATTATTCTGTTATACAAACCTATGATATTAAATCACATGATTATATTATGTGAATATAAAAGAAATAGAAATGTCAAAATATTTTTGAGAATATTTTGGAAATATTTTGTCAATTTTTTATTGACAAGTATTCTTAATGTTTGTATTTACAAAAAGTGTGATTTTTAAGGAGGTGTAACCGAATGTCAATTTGTCCAAAGAATAAAAGTTCAAAAGCAAGAAGAGACAAGCGTAGAGCTAACTGGAAGATGAGTGTTCCAGGATTAGTAAAGTGCAGCAAGTGTGGCGAGCTTATGATGCCACATAGAGTATGTAAGGCTTGTGGTTCATATAATAAGAAGGAAATCGTTAAGGCTGATTAATTAGTACTTAGCAAGGAAAGAGGAATAATAATTATTCCTCTTTTTTCTTTTATCAAATAGTTTTATCTATAATATTTTTTTATACTTCAGTTAGTACCCTAAAAATGTTGACTTACAATTTCATAAAAGATATAATATTTTGGATAATGCAATAATTATGTTTATTTATAAAATATGTAAATTTGAGGTGAAAAAATGAGCAGGATAACAATAGTAATTGATACTTTGGGTGGAGATAATGGAGCAGAACCAATGATTATTGGAATTAAGGATGCCTTATCAAAGCATCAAGATGTAGATATTATTGTAACTGGTAATGAAAATGAATTAAATCCACTAATAGATAAGTACAATGTGCCAAAAGATAGAATATCTGTTGTTCATGCCAGTGAGGCTATTACCTGTCATGATGCACCTGTTGAAGCAATACGTAAGAAAAAGGATTCATCCTTAGTGCTTGCTCTTAATATGGTAAAGGAAGGAAAAGCAGATGCAATTATTTCTGCTGGTAATTCTGGCGCTATATTAGCAGGAGGACAATTTATAGTTGGACGAGCAAAAGGTGTTAAGAGAACACCACTAGCACCTTTACTTCCACACTCAAAGGGCTCATCTCTTTTAATTGACTGTGGTGCAAATGTTGATGCTAAGCCGGAAAATCTTGTTCAATTTGCCAAAATGGGTTCCATATATATGGAAAATATTGTAGGCGTTAAAAATCCTACAGTTGGTATAATAAACATTGGTGTTGAGGATGAAAAGGGGAATGCTTTGGTCAAAGAAACTATCCCATTATTAAGAGAATGTAAGGATATTAACTTTATAGGTAGCGTTGAGTCTAGAGAAATACCTAATGGTGCTGCAGATGTACTTGTATGTGAAGCATTTACTGGTAATGTTATGCTCAAGTTCTATGAGGGCGTTGGCTCAATGTTTAAAAATGAAATCAAAGGAACCTTAATGACAAATTTAAAGACAAAGATAGGTGCCTTATTGATAAAAAAAGAATTAAATGCAAACCTTCAAAGATTTTCAGCAAATGATAAGGGTGGAGCACCTCTTTTAGGTCTTAAGGGATTGGTTGTGAAAATTCATGGTAATTCTAAGGATACAGAAGTATCTAGTGCAATTACACAATGTAGAAACTTTGTAATTAATGATGTAAGTGGAAAAATTGTTGCTGCGTTTGAAGGTGTACAAGAAAATGTCTAGAGATTATTCTGAATTAGAAAATTTAATAGGCTATAGCTTTAATGACAAAAATCATTTGGATATTGCATTTACACACAAATCATATACCAATGAGAATCTTGTGAAAAAGCATCAGTCATATGAAAGATATGAGTATTTAGGAGATGCAATATTAGAATTTTTAGTGAGTAGATTTTTGTTTGATACTTATCCTGATATGCCAGAGGGTAAGTTAACTAAGCTAAGAGCAAGTATTGTATGTGAATTTACTCTATCTAAGCTTTCTAGAGAGTTGAATCTTGGAAATTATGGCTTTTTTAGTAAGGGAGAACGCAATACTGGTGGATACAATAGAGATTCTATACTCTGTGATATGTTTGAATCCCTTCTTGGAGCAATATATTTAGATGGTGGTTTAGAGGAAGCTGATGGATTTGTAAAGAGGCTATTGCTTACAGATATTGAGAATAAAGTGTTATATTACGATTCAAAATCAATGCTTCAGGAATACTCTCAGAAGAATAATATTGTACTTAGCTATAATCTTTTATCAGAGAGTGGGCCTGAGCACAATAAGCAATATCATGTAAATGTTATGTTAGATGAAGAAATAATAGCTGAAGGTATTGGCCATTCAAAAAAGTCAGCTGAACAAAATGCTGCATTTGAGGCCTTAAATAAGCTTAATATAAAATAATATAGGATATGGTTAGGTTAGAATATGTATTTAAAAAGCATAGAGGTAAATGGTTTTAAATCCTTTGCCAACAAGATAAATTTCAAATTTAATAATGGAATAACAGGAATCGTTGGTCCAAATGGTTCAGGAAAAAGTAATGTAGGTGACGCTGTAAGATGGGTTTTAGGTGAGCAGAGTGCAAAGCAGCTTAGAGGTTCAAAGATGGAGGATGTAATATTCTCTGGTACCGAGCTTAGAAAACCTCAGGGTTCTGCTTATGTTGCAATTACTCTTGATAACAGTGATCACAAGCTACCTATAGATTTTAATGAGGTTACTATTGCTAGACGTGTATATCGTTCTGGGGAAAGTGAATATCTTATTAATGGTGTTGTTAGCCGACTTAAAGATGTAAACAGATTATTCTTCGATACTGGTATTGGTAAAGAAGGTTATTCCATTATTGGACAGGGACAGATTGAAAGAATATTAAGTGGAAAGCCGGAGGAAAGACGTGAGCTTTTTGATGAGGCTGCAGGTATTGTAAAGTACAAGAAAAACAAAGCAGCAACAGAAAAGCAGTTAGAAGCTGAAAGAGCAAATCTTGCCAGAGTTACTGATATTTTAAAGGAACTTGAAAAGCAGGTTGGTCCTCTTAAGGAGCAGTCAGAAACAGCTAGAAGATACCTTATATTTAAGGACGAATTAAAGAAGCTTGATATTAATGCCTTTTTGCTTGATGCAGATAATAACAAAGAGCAGCTTAAAGAGTTTGAAGAAAAATTGAATATTGTTGAAGAAGATGCAACACGTCTTCGTGCTGAATATGATCAGGCAAAGGACGAATATGATGAGATTGAAGCTAAATTAGAAAGCTATAATGAAAAAATAGATGAAGCAAAGAACGATATTCATGAAAAGAAGCTTATTAATCAAAAATATGAAGGTGAAATTAATTTACTTAACCAGCAAATATTATCATATAGACAGAATGAGGATACTGTCAACGAACAATATAATAAGGTTACAGTTGAATTAAAGAATCATCAGGAAGAGTTAAAGAAGCTTTATGAGGTTAAAGCTGAATTAGATGAAAAGCTTGATAATGCTGATGAAGTATTAGATCAGGCAACTAACAAATACGAGGAATTAAAGATAACAATTTCTAATAAAGAGAATGAAATAGAGTCATCCAAGGGTGACATTATTGAATTTTTAAATGAAGGTGGTACATTAAAGGCCAAGGTTGGTCGTTATGATACTATGCTTGAAAGCTTGAATCTTAGAAAAACTCAGCTCAACCAAAAATTCCTTGAGAATAAATCAGAGGAAGAAAAATTCACATTAGAGAGAAATAACTTAGAACAAGGTTTAAATGAAATTGATAGTAGCATAGCAGACTATAATAATCAGTTGGCTAAGGTTACATCAAAGCTAGAGGATATAAATAGAGATTCATTGAAGGCAAATGAAGATATAACTAGCTTTAATAATAAGATTATTAGCCTGAAGTCAAAGAAAGAATCTTTAAGAAATCTTACTGAAAGATACGAGGGTTATGGTAACAGTATTAAGCGTGTTATGGAGCAAAAAACTAACAATCCAAAGATTGTTGGTGTAGTTGCTGATATAATTTCTGTTGATAAGAAATATGAGACAGCTATTGAAACAGCCTTAGGGGGAAGTATTCAAAATATTGTTACAGAGGATGATATAACTGCTAAGAAAATGATAGAGTTTTTGAAGCAAAACAAATATGGTAGAGCAACTTTTTTACCAATTAACTCTATTGTTGATAGAAGTTATACAAACAATGATGCTACAAAGGAAAAAGGTGTTATAGGAATTGCATCTACACTTGTTAATAGTGATAATAAGTATTCAACCATAATTAATCATCTTTTAGGAAGAATCATTGTTGTTGATACTATAGATAATGCTATTGTTATCTCCAAGAAATATAAGCAATCATTGAGAATAGTAACCTTAGAGGGTGAGCTTATTAATCCTGGTGGAGCTATGACTGGTGGTACTTTCAAGAACTCATCAAATCTTTTAGGAAGAAAAAGAGAACTGGAAGAAATTGATGAGGAAATTGCTTCACTTAAGGTTAAGGTTGAGGAACTCTCAAAGCTTGTGGTTACTTATGCTTCTGACAAAGAAGAATTAAAGAAAAACAAAGAGGAGCTTTACGACAAGCTTCAGCAGCTTGAGATTAAGAAAAATACATATATGCTTAATTTTGAGCAGGCAAATACTAAGCTTGATGAAATACAGAGGATTTATGCAAGCATCAGTAGAGAAAATAATGATATCGCTTCTCAGATTACAGATATTGATAACAATAAGAAGGAACTTTATGACAGCAACAAAAAACAAGAGGAGGCTGTTAAGGAGTTAGAGAAGAGAATTAGTCAGCTTGAAAAAGAGCTTATTACAGATAAATCTAATTTGGAAAAGGCTAGTGAGAATATTAATTCTTTAAATATTGACTTTAATACAGTTAAACAACAGTATGATTTCAATATGCAGAATATTTCTCGTGTTCGTTCAGAGGAGAATAATGCCAAAGATACATTGAACACCTTGAAGATTAAGCTTTCTGCTGGTAACGAAGAGATACAGAATTTATCCAATAAGATTCAGGAATTAAAGGCTATCTCTGAAGAAAATTTAAGAATAATTGGAATTAAGGAACATAAGCTTACTGAGCTTAACCAGGAGAAAACAGTTCTTAATGATAGTCACAAGGAATTCTTTAAGAAACGTGAGGAGCTATCAGAACAGATTAATGGTCTTGATAAGTCGGCCTTTAAGCTAAATGCCTCAATAGAAAAGATTTCTGAAAAGAGTGAAAACCTTACAAATTATATGTGGGAGGAATATGAGCTTACATATAATATGGCATCCGAATTCAAAGATGATTCACTTACTGATATATCTGCCCTAAAGAGAGAGATTAGTGCTGTTAAGGGAAAGATTAAGCAGCTTGGTGATGTAAATGTAAATGCAATTGAGGATTATAAGGCAGTATCTGAGCGATATGAATTTCTAAAGACTCAGCATGATGATATTACAAAAGCAGAGGAAAATCTTTTGGGCATCATTGCGGAGCTTGATAGATCTATGAGAGAGCAATTTGCTGAGAAATTCAAAGAGATTAGAATTATGTTCTCTAAGGTATTCAAAGAGCTATTTGGTGGTGGAAAGGCTGACCTTGAGCTTGTAGATGAAGAGGATATTCTTGAGACTGGTATAAAGATAAATGCACAGCCACCAGGAAAGAAGCTTCAAAATATGATGCAGCTTTCAGGTGGTGAGAAGAGTTTGACAGCTATAGCACTTTTATTTGCTATTCAGAGTCTTAAGCCATCTCCATTCTGTCTATTGGATGAGATAGAGGCTGCTCTTGATGACTCTAACGTTAAACGATTTGCAAAATATCTTAACAAGCTTACAAAAGACACTCAGTTTATAGTTATTACCCACAGAAAGGGTACTATGGAGGCTGCTGATATACTTTATGGTATTACTATGCAGGAAAAGGGTGTTTCTACTCTTGTGTCTGTCAATATGATTGAAAATGAGCTTGATGATTAGGAGGATAATATGGAAGAGGAAGTAAAGGAGAAGAAGGGCTTTTTTAAGAGACTTAAAGAAGGCCTTACTAAAACAAGAAATAATATAGCAGATAGCTTTAATAATTTATTTAAAGCCAGTGAGCTTGATGATGATTTCTATGATGAGCTTGAGGAGACTCTTGTAATGAGTGATATGGGCTTTGAGACAACAGAAAAAATCATTGATGGCTTAAAGGACAAGGTAAAGGAGCTTAAAATCAAAGAAGCAGAAGCATGTAAAGAGCTTGTAATTAATATAATTAGAGATCAAATGTCTGTTGATGAAAGTGCTTATGATTTTGAGAGTAAAAAGACAGTTGTATTTGTTATTGGTGTAAATGGAGTTGGCAAAACAACATCTATAGGTAAGCTTGCTGCTCAGTATAAGGCTCAAGGCAAAAAGGTTATGATGGCTGCTGCAGACACATTTAGAGCTGCTGCCATAGATCAGCTTAAGACTTGGTCAAATAGAGCTGGAGTTGAAATAATTGCTCAAAATGAGGGCGCTGATCCATCTGCAGTTGTATATGATGCTGTTGCCGCTGCAAAAGCTAGAAATACTGATATTTTACTTGTTGACACTGCAGGAAGACTTCATAATAAGAAAAACCTAATGGATGAGCTTGCTAAAATGAGAAGAATTATTGATAAGGAATATCCAGAGGCAAATGTGGAATCATTAATTGTTCTTGATGGTACAACTGGTCAAAATGCATTAGAGCAGGCTAGACAGTTTAGTTCAGTAACAGAAATTAACGGTATTATAATCACAAAGCTAGATGGTACTGCAAAGGGTGGTATAGCAATAGCAATCCAATCAGAGCTTAATGTACCAGTAAAATACATTGGTATAGGTGAAAAAATTGAAGATTTGCAAAAATTTGATCCTAACAGCTATGTGACAGCTTTATTCTCTGATTTTGAGTTGCATTCAGATATTGAGATGATTATTGATTCAAACATTGAGGAAATAAAGCCTGACGACGATTTATTTGATATATAAGGAGATTATTACATGTTAACACTTGAAAAATTCGAAGAAGCATATAATGTGGTTCAGAAAGTAATTCACCCTACGCCACTTATTGAAAGTGAATTCTTCTCTAATCAAACAGGTAATAAGGTATATCTTAAGCCCGAAAATATGCAGCTTACAGGTGCGTATAAGATTAGAGGTGCATACTATAAGATAAGTACATTATCAGATGCCGAAAGAGCAAAAGGTCTTATTACTGCATCTGCGGGAAATCATGCTCAGGGTGTTGCTTACGCTGCAAAGGCCTATGGCTGTAAAGCTATAATTGTAATGCCTACTTCCACGCCTCTTATAAAGGTTAATAGAACAAAGGCTTATGGAACAGAGGTAGTTTTATATGGTGATGTATATGATGAGGCATGTAAACATGCATTAAAGCTTGCGGAAGAAGAAGGATATACCTTCATTCATCCTTTTGATGATTTAGATGTAGCAACTGGACAGAGTACTGTTGCCATGGAAATACTTAAGGAGCTTCCTTTCGTTGATATTATCCTTGTTCCAATAGGTGGAGGTGGTCTTGCAACTGGTGTATCAACTCTTGCCAAGATGCTTAATCCTAATATAAAGGTTATAGGTGTAGAGCCATCTGGAGCTGCCTGTCTTAAGGCTTCATTCTTAAGCAATGAGGTTGTTACACTAGAAAGTGTTGATACTATTGCTGATGGTACAGCCGTTAAAACACCTGGTAGTAAGATATTCCCATATATTAAGGAAAATCTTGATGATATTATTACTATTGAAGATAGTGAGCTTATAGTCGCATTTTTAGATATGCTTGAAAATCACAAAATGCTTGTTGAAAATAGTGGCTTGCTTTCTGTTGCTGCCTTAAAGCATCTTCCAGCTGAGGGCAAGAAAGTGGTAAGTATACTTAGCGGTGGAAATATGGATGTTATTACATTTTCATCTGTTGTTCAGCATGGTCTCATTGCAAGAAGTAGAATATTTACCGTGTCAGTACTTCTTCCAGATAAGCCAGGTGAGCTTCAGAACGTTGCAGGTGTAATTGCAGCTGAAAATGGAAATATTATAAAACTTGAGCACAATCAGTTTGTAACTGTTAATAGAAATTCAGCAGTTGAGCTTGTTATTACAGTTGAGGCCTTTGGACCTGAGCATAAAGATCAGATATTAAAGGTTCTTGATGATAAGGGATATAGACCTATTGAAAAGAAGCAGAAGGCGATATTTTAATGAGTGATTATATTAATCAACGATATAAAATTGCTGTTGATTTAGGTACAACAACAATAGAACTTGCTTTTATAGATGGAGAAGGAACAGTAATTGCTACAGATTATTTTCTTAATCCTCAAAAGCTATATGGCAAAGATGTTATCAATAGAATAAATGCTGCTACAAGAGATGCATTATTTGCAAAAATAATGAAAGATATGCTTGTAAAATCCTTAAAGCTTAGTATTATGACCATTTTATCAGATAAAGATATTGATTATGATGGGGTTGATGCAATTTGTATATGTGGCAATACAACAATGATTAGCATTTTATTGGAATATGATTTAGTAGAGTTAGGTTATTATCCATTTAATCATAAGCTTAAGTCTTCAGTAATTATTGATTCAAAGGAGCTTTTTAATAAAGATTTTCCTATTAATTGTCAGGTTATTATGTCTGGATGCGCCTCAGCATTTATTGGAGGAGATGTTCTAGCAGGTCTTTTAGCTATTAAAAATGAATATAATATAAATTCTGATAGTAGCTTTATGTTTCTAGATTTAGGAACAAATGGTGAGATTGTGTTATATTATAACGGAAAATACTATACTACCTCCTGCGCTTGTGGACCAGCTTTTGAATCATCAATTAGATGCTCTAATATATACGGCAGTAATTTAATTGACGCAATAGCTATGGGAATTAAGTCAGGTAAAATATCAAACTCTGGCATATTGTCTGATAATCTAATTCATAGTGGAATTGATATTTTGGGTATACATATATCTCCAGAATTACTACGAGATATATTGCTTGCCAAATCCGCTATAAGAACAGGTATTGATTTACTATTGCTAGAGGCAAATGTTAATCCTATGAATGTTGAAGCATTATATATTGCTGGAGGCTTTGGGTTACATTTAAACATTGATAATGCAATATATATTGGTCTTATTCCTGATGAATTTAAAAACAAGCTTAAAGTTGTAGGAAATACCAGTTTAAAGGGCGCCATAGAGATTTTAAAAGACCATTCTAACATCAACTTTATTAATGACTTTAGAAAAGGTGATGTTTTACTTGTTCAAATGGCAAATCTTAAGAATTATCAGGAACATTTATTAAATAATATGTATTTTAAACAATAGACATAGAGTGATATTATGAAAATGATGAGTATAGCCAGCGGTAGCAAAGGTAACTGTATCTTTGTAGGTTCAGAGAAAACCTCCCTGCTTGTTGATGTTGGCATAAGTAAAAAAAGAATAAAAGATGGACTATCAAAAATTAATGTTGATTTTAAAGACATTAATGGTATTCTTATAACCCACGAGCATTCAGATCATATTAGCTCAGTTGGTGTTATAGCTAGAGCATACGGAATACCTATATATACCACAGAAGATACTTGTAAAGAAATATGCAAATGTAAATTATTAGGGGTTTTTGATACATCGCTTCTTAATCCTATTGAACCAGATACCAAATTCACTATAGGAGATATTGATATTATTTCCCATTCAATATGGCATGATGCAGTAGATCCAGTTTGTTATACGCTGTTTAATAATGGGAAAAAGATATCTATTGCTACTGATATTGGTAATTATGATGATTATTTAATTAATGCATTAAAAGATTCAGATGCTATGCTTATTGAGTCTAATCATGATATTAGAATGCTTCAGGTTGGTCCTTATTCCTATGATTTAAAAAGAAGAGTTATGAGTGATCGGGGGCATTTATCTAATGAAGCCAGTGGTAAATTGATTAAGAGTATACTAAATGATCACATTAAAGCTATTTTCTTAGGGCACTTAAGTAAGGAAAATAATTACCCTGAACTGGCTTATGAAACGGTCAAGGTAGAATTACTAGATAATCCTTATACGGATGATGTTAGAGATTTTAATTTACAGGTTGCAAGCAGAGATTATTGCAGTGATCTGGTATTAATTTAATTAGTAAATTAGTCCGTTATTATAATAATATATTTCGGATTGATTATAAATTTTGTAACTTTTAGGAGGAAAAGTATAATGAAGAAGACAATTATTACAGTACTTGGTAAGGATAAGGTTGGTATTATAGCAAAGGTATGTAATTATCTTGCTCAGAACAATATTAACATTTTAGACATTGCTCAGACTATTGTTGATGGATACTTTAACATGATGATGGTTGTTAGCACTGAAAATGCATCTAAGGACCATGCAATGATAGCTGATGAGCTTACTGACATCGGTAAAGAAATTGGTGTACAAATTAAGGCTCAGCAGGAAGAAATATTTGATATGATGCACAGACTTTAATTCTTATATGTTAATTATTATGTAGTATAGCTATGTGTAAAATTACTTATATGAAAGGGTTAATAAAATGATTAGTATTAATGAAGTTATAGAAACTAATGAAATGATACAGAAGATGAACCTTGATGTTAGAACAATAACTATGGGTATTAGTCTTCTTGATTGTGTAGGCGCTGACCTTAAGGAAACTTGCCAGAAGATATATGACAAGATTACCACATCAGCTAAGGACCTTGTATCAACAGGACAGGATATTTCCAAGAAATACGGTGTACCTATAGTACACAAAAGAATTTCCGTTACTCCAATTGCTTTAGTAGGTGGCTCAGTATGTAAAACTGAGGATGATTTTGTTGAGATAGCTAAAACACTTGACGCTGCAGCAACTACCTGTGGAGTTAACTTTATCGGAGGTTATTCAGCATTAGTATCAAAAGGTATGACTAAGGCTGATGAGCTTTTAATTCGCTCAATCCCTAAGGCTTTAGCTACCACTAATAAGGTGTGTAGCTCTGTAAATGCAGGTTCAACTAAGACAGGTATAAATATGGATGCTGTTAAGCTTATCGGTGAAATAATTCTTGAAGCTGCTGAGCTTACTAAGGAAGCTGATTCTATCGGATGTGCAAAATTTGTTGTATTCTGTAATGCTCCAGATGATAATCCATTTATGGCAGGAGCTTTCCACGGTGTAACTGAGGCAGATAGAATTATTAATGTTGGTGTCAGCGGACCTGGTGTTGTTAAGGCAGCCATAGAAACTGTACGCGGTGAGAACTTCGAGGTTCTCTGTGAGACTATTAAGAAGACTGCATTTAAGATTACAAGAGTTGGACAGCTTGTTGCTAAGGAAGCATCTGAGCGTCTTGGTGTACCATTCGGTATAATAGATCTTTCCCTTGCTCCAACTCCAGCTGTTGGTGATAGCGTTGGTGAGATTTTAGAGGAAATCGGACTTGAGTTTGCAGGTGCTCCTGGAACTACAGCCGCCCTTGCTATGTTAAATGATCAGGTAAAGAAGGGTGGAGTTATGGCTTCATCATATGTAGGCGGATTATCAGGTGCATTTATCCCTGTCAGTGAGGACCAGCGAATGATAGATGCTGTTTCAGCCGGCGCTCTTACACTTGAGAAGCTTGAAGCAATGACCTGTGTATGCTCTGTGGGTCTTGATATGATTGCCATCCCTGGAGATACTAAGGCAACAACTATATCAGGTATCATTGCAGATGAGATGGCTCTTGGTATGATTAACCAGAAGACAACAGCAGTAAGAATCATCCCTGTAATAGGTAAGGGTGTAGGAGAGACTGTAGAATTTGGTGGACTTCTTGGATATGCACCAATAATGCCAGTAAATCAGTTCTCATGTGATGCATTTATCAATAGAGGTGGAAGAATTCCGGCTCCTATACATAGTTTTAAAAACTAAGAAAAGGAATTAAATTATGACAAAGCTTGCCCTGCCGGAGCGAATTCTTATGAATATCGACAAACCGGCTCGATATATTGGAAATGAAGTAAATATTGTAAAAAAGGACTTATCAAACATAGATTTAAGAATAGCTATGTGTTTTCCTGATGTCTATGAAATTGGAATGTCATATCTTGGCCTTCAAATTCTCTACGATATGTTTAACAAGCGCGAGGATACTTACTGTGAAAGAGTTTTCTCACCATGGCCAGACCTTGATAAAATAATGAGAGAAGAGGATATCAAGCTTTTTACTCTGGAAACCCAAAGTCCTATTATGGATATGGACATGCTTGGTATTACAATTCAGTATGAGATGTGTTATACAAACATTCTTCAAATACTGGATTTATCCGGAATGCCATTATATGCCAAGGAAAGAACCAAGGGTATGCCTATAGTAATAGGTGGTGGTCCATGTACTGTTAATCCTGAACCAATAGCTGATTTTTTTGATTTATTCTACCTTGGAGAGGGCGAAACCAGCTATGATGAATTATTAGAGCTTATAAAGGTATATAAATCTACTGATATGGATAAGGAAGCGTTTTTAAAACAAGCTTCAAAGGTGCCAGGAATTTATGTTCCTTCTATGTATATTGTAGATTACAATCAAGATGGTACAGTAAAGGAAATCACTACAAAGTATGATGATATTCCAAAGACTATTAAAAGACAGGTTGTAACTGACTTTAGTCAGGTTACTTATCCATTAGCACCTGTGGTTCCGTATATTAAGGCAACCCAGGACAGAGTAGTCTTAGAGATTATGCGTGGCTGTATTAGAGGCTGTCGTTTCTGTCAGGCGGGTATGATTTATAGACCTACTAGACAAAAGGATGTAGAGATGCTTAAAAATTACGCAAGGGCAATGCTTGATAATACAGGCTATGAGGAAATTTCCTTAAGTTCTCTTAGCTCTAGTGACTATGAAAGCTTAGATGAGTTATTAACATATCTCATATCCCTAAGGGACGAGGATCATGTAAATGTATCTTTACCATCCCTTAGAATAGATGCATTTTCCCTTGATGTTATGAGTAAGGTACAGGATATTAAGAAAAGTTCACTTACCTTTGCAGCTGAAGCTGGTACTCAAAGACTTAGAAATGTTATTAATAAGGGAATAACTGAAGAAGATATATTAAATGGAAGTAGAGAAGCCTTTATAGGTGGTTGGGATAAGGTAAAACTTTATTTTATGTTGGGACTGCCTACAGAAACAGATAAAGATTTACTAGGTATTGCTGAGCTGGCGGAAAAAATATCTGAGGTTTATTTTGATGTTGTACCAAAGGAGAAGAGAAACGGCAGAGTAATGATTAATGCCTCAGCGTCTTATTTTGTACCGAAGCCATTTACTCCATTCCAGTGGGCACCAATGATACTCCCTGATGAATTCACAAGACGTGCATACTATGTTAAGGATTCATTTATGCAACAAAAGAACAAAAAGAGTCTTAAGTTTACTTATCATGATGCATACATTTCAATTCTTGAGGGTGTTCTTGCAAGGGGAGATAGAAGATTAAGTAAGACAATCTATGATGTGTATAAAAAAGGTGCAATATTTGATGCTTGGACCGAATATTTTGATATGGATAGATATAAGGATACCTTTGCAGAAAATAATGTAGATATTGAATTCTATACTGCTAGAGAGCGTGAAACAACAGAAGTATTACCTTGGGATCATCTAGATGCAGGTGTATCAAAGAATTTCCTTATTAAGGAATGGGAAAAAGCTAAGAATGAAACTGTAACTCCAAACTGCCGCATGAATTGTGCTGGTTGTGGTTCTGCAGTATATGGAGGAGGTGTATGCTTTGAAGCTAAGAATTAAATATACCAAGACTGGTGTTCTTAGATTCATAGGACACCTTGATATTATGAGATTATTTCAAAAGGCTATAAGACGTGCAAAGCTTGATGTTGCATATTCAAAGGGATTTTCTCCACATCAGATTATATCCTTTGCAGCGCCTATGCCCCTTGGAATGACCTCTGAGGGTGAGTATTTTGATGGTGATTTTGTAAGTGTTACTAGCACTGAGGATATGATGAATCGTCTCAATGATACCATGCCAGAAGGAGTAAAGGTTCTTGATATAGTTGAATTAGAAGAAGGTGCTAAGCCTTCCATGTCAGTGGTTTCAGCCTCTGATTATTATATCTATAAAAATGATGAATGTACAAATGATTATTTGCAGCAACTTATTGATTCCTTAGCTGACTTTATGACTCAGGAAAAAATTGAAATTATGAAAAAGACAAAGTCAAAGGAAGAAATGTCAGATATTAAACCAGGAATATATAAGCTGGAAAATAAGGATGATGGTATTTATATGTTACTTGCATCCGGTAGTGTACTAAATCTTAAGCCTGAGCTTGTTATTGAAGCACTTTGTAAATACTCAGGGCTAGTATATAATAGATACGATTATATGGTACACAGATTAGAGACTTATATGGGTGAAAGAAACAATTTACAATCACTTATTACAGCGGGAAAGAGATTTTAGATGTCAAAAAAATATGTTATTACATCAATTAATAATATAATATGTGGATTCTTAATAAATGAAGGAAATGCTGAAGTAATAAGAGCCTACGAGCCAGAATCAATGCTTGGTAATATCTATGTAGGGCGTGTATCTAATATTGTACAAAATATTAATTCTGCTTTTGTAGATATACAAAAAGGATTAAGCTGTTATATGTCACTTGAGGATTATTCTGGTAAAAAGCTAAAGATAGGAGATAACCTAACTGTACAGTTGAATAAAGAAGCAGTAAAAACCAAAGCACCTTCAGTTACTACTAGAATAAGCTTAGATGGTGATTATGTAGTGGTTATGGTTGATGGTAAAATAGGTGTATCCTCTAAGATAAAATCTGAAGCAAGACGTGAGGAATTAAAGTCAATAATTAACTCTACTATTGATGAATTTAAAACCCTTCAAAAATCTTCGGATGTAAACTATGGCATAATTGTAAGAACAAAAGCAGAGGATGCTTCAACTGATATAATCAAACAGGAAACCATAAATTTATTATGTAAACTAGATGGTATAATTTATAAAGCAAATTTTCAAACAATATATTCCTGCCTATATGAAAAATGTCCTATGCTAATTAAAGACATTATCTCATATCAAAATGATGAAGTGGAAATAATTTCGGATCTTGATGAAGTGATTGAGATATGTTGTAAATATAATATTAATGATATAAATCAATATAATGATAAAACAGTTTCCTTAGATGCTTTATTTGGATTAAAATCAATAATAAATAAAACA
>JAFWZV010000023.1 GCA_017517305.1 Lachnospiraceae bacterium
GATAACTAAAAATTATCCATTATCGCATAAATTATATAAGTAACAGATAATCACATATTATCCATCTTCACCTCATGCAAAAAGCCCCACAGAACTTACCATTCTGTAGGGCTTCTCTCTAAATCCTAAAATCCTTCCTCGGATGCTTATTTTTCAATATATCATTTTGCTTTGCTGTGGTTACATGGGTATATATCTGGGTGATGTTAATTGAACTGTGTCCTAACATCTCCTGTATGTATCTGATGTCTACATCGGACTCTAGCAAGCTAGTGGCAAATGTGTGCCTAAACATATGTGGAGTAATATGCATAGCTATGCCTGCCAGGGAGGAGTACTTATTTATCATTTTTCTCACATATTGGTCGGAAAGTGCTTCCCCTGATTTGCTAGAGAAGAAGTACCCGGTGGAGATGATTTGCTTTTCGTAACAGTTATAATATCTGGCAATTATGCTACACACGTTATCATTTACAATCTGAAGGCGACGTTCCTTTGAACCCTTACCAAATATAATAATGGTATTGGTCGTAAAGTCTATGTCAGAAGATTTGAGTTTACATAACTCAGATATTCTTATTCCTGTGGCGAATAATAATTCTACTATTGTAATATCCATTAGAGTCTTTCGTTTTTGATAGGTTGAGGCTGCATTTTCCAAGGCGTCGTACATAGTGATTAATAGCTGCTCCATAGTGCTAAGGGGTATTGTCTTGGGAAGTATTACAGGTTCTCTAAATCGTATCTGCATCTTGTGAAATGGATTTATTTGAAGTATGTCCTTGTATTCTAGATAGTGAAAGAATGCTTTTGCAGATGCGATTTTGCGTTTTACTGTCTTGGGCTTGAAGGTCTGGTGCAGGGTGGCAATGTATTTTTCTAATACCTCCACATTTAGCTTGGTAATTTCATTGGTTTCAACTAGCTGGTTGAATTGAGTTAGATCAATTCTATAAGCCTTAAGGGTTTTGTTGTCCAAGCGCTTTTGCTCCTTGCAATAGGTTAGGTATCTTTGAATGTTTGTCTCAAGTGTGTTCATGATTTTCTCCTTTTTTGCAGGATATTGTAGCAGATGAGAATAATATATTAAATTCAAAATTTGAATTGTGTAGCCTGATGTCGTTTTATGTGGCGCAAGATGCTATTATTTGGTAAAATACTAGACAGATGAAAAACGCTAAATGGTGTAGAGGAGAAAAGCTTATGAAAATATTTTCAAGAATCATAGAAACGCTATTAGCCATAACTATTTTATTTAGTGGAATTATGGCTACTGATGAGGGTTGCTCCTGCGGTCAATGCTACGCTGATGAGATACAGTTGGCTACTACGATATTCTTCGCGTGTATAGTGGCGGAAATAGTTATATTGATTATAAAAGCATTTAAACAACATTTTATGATTGGTGTTCTCGATTTTATCAGCACTATTCTTTTGGTAGTAGAGGTTTGGCTTGTTGTTTGTCTTGTGTTGGGAGTGGGCTTCCGTACCGATGATGGAATTGGTGAAATAATGATATTTTTAGTATCGCTTATGGGTCTGATTGCGATTATAGGTGGAATAATTTATCTCACTGTTTCGGGTAGTAAGCGGATGAAGAGTAAGTCGCCAAAGAGTGCATGTATACAAGAAGAGCATGGGGAAAATTAATGAAAGAGCCTGCAAATAACCGAATCAACCGGATATAGATTGAAACATATTAGAACACATTATTATGGCGAAGAGAAAACAAATTGAATTTGAAAAATCTACAATTAAATATTCGGATGATTTAAATAACTTGTTATCTGACCAAGCTATTGCCTATGACTTTACCTATGTTGATGAGAGTGCTAAGGAACATAATGGTAGGCTTAAACGCGTGGGGAGAAGGATAGTGGCCTCTAAGTTTTGTGGTGACACTATTACTATATATGCAGCAGGTTTATTTATTGTATCTATGGCTTTGTCGGCATTTGTTTTTTGTGAAGATCCTTCTGACCGTGCCCTTATATTGATTATTACATTAGGCTTATTGCTTCCTTTATTTCTTTTGTCCTGGGCAACTGATAAATTAGGGCTGATGGATGATAAAAGAAAGCCATATTATCTGGCTATAGATAATACCAACTTCGACGCATTTCAGCCTCGTATATTAGACAGTAGATTTTACATCATACATAATCATAGCTTTGATTCTGATAATAAATCGATATCCTTGCCTGGTGAAAGGTTTGAAGAACTAGGCTACAGTGAGCTGATTTTACTAGATAAAATAACTAGATTTGAGGAAACTAATGATGGTATGTATATCACTGCCACAGCTCAAATAAGAACGAATATGCAGAACAAAAATAGTATTAGCTATAGGCAGTCTAAGGGTATTATTCCCATAAAGGTTTATATTCAGCGTGGACTTTATTCTGATGAGTTTAGGCATTGTTGTAGAAGATGCTTTTATGTGACAGACTATATTACCAAAGATGTGCAGAGTGAAGATAAGCTTCCTGGTGCTATTATGGAGATTGAACCATGGGATATTCTGCCATATCCGGAGCTTCTTAAAGCGAATTCTCCCAAGCTGGATAATTGTCAGGTGTTTTATTGTCAGGATGAGAATCAGCCACTTAAATACAGACTAAGTCAGTTTTATAAGGATGAGTCAGGCAGAGTTTTCTATATTCAGTATATGGAATCCGTATGCGACAATGGTAATCTGGAGGATGTATTTGCAGATAATCTGACCCAAGATCTATCTAAGGTTAGAGAAAAATCATGGGGTAAATATTATGCAGACAGATACATAAAGGGATACACAGATTGGAACGGTAAGTTGGGAGAGGCGAAGGTAACTTACCTAAAGGATTTAAAGGTGAAGAGGACCAATAATGGGAAAGTTCGGATAACATATACTTCGTCCAATGGAATGAGAAGAAGATTTAAGGTGCCGGATGTGTTTGGAGAGTTGGAAATACTAAAATAGGAGTTATACCAGATTATGCATTTGGTATAACTCCTATTTTGTTTATTGTCACGTTGAACTTAGTAGCTATAGTATTCTTTAAGCAGCTTCACTAATTCCAGATAGTCATTTTGGTGCATCAACTCTCTGGCTGAGTGCATAGCCAGCACAGGAATTCCCATATCTACTGACTTCATAGGGAGATATGAAGCTGCGATAGGTCCTAGAGTTTGTCCCCCGGCCATACCTGAACGGTTAACCTGCTTTTGCAGTTTGATGTTCTTCTCGTTGCACAGGGCTGTAATAACTGCGCCAGCCTCACTGTCGGTAACATATCTCTGTGATGCGCTAGTCTTAAGTGTCACACCATTGCCTAATATAATCTGGTTAGTCACATCACTCTTCTCAGCATAATTAGGATGTAGTCCATGAGCCACATCGCAAGAAATATTAAATCCCTCATATATCATATTCTTATCAGTAACTATACGCTCTATAATATCCCTAAGCAGCGTGGAATCTGCACCCTGCTTTGAGCGACTTCCGATTTCCTCGTTATCGAAGAATACTCCTACAGCTATTTGGTTAGTTATATTACTTTCTGTAAGTGCTCTAGTTATGGCATATACTGAGGAGATATTATCGATTCTTGGGCTGGATAAGAATTCCTCATTTATACCAATTGCTTGTGGCTCTTCGTATACATAGAGATATAAATCATAATCTAAGATATCTCCATAAGCTATATCAGCGTCCTTTGCTACATATCTGAGAAGCTGGTCTGCCTCACTGTCTCCATCCACCATAGCAACAAGAGGTATTAATTCCTTTTGAATATCTATGTCAGCATTTTTATCCTTCTTGAGATGTGGTGCCAGATTAGGGATTATGCATATTGGCTTTTTGGAGTCGTAAAGCACTGTTTTTGGCGCAAATGCATTCTCTCCCTTTACAACCACCTTACCAGCCAAGCCTAAAGGCCTATCGAACCAAGTGTTTACGATAAGTCCACCGTAAGGCTCTACATTTGCCATAAGGTAACCAGATTTCTTCATATCCGGATTTGGCTTTAGCTTAAGACATGGGAAGTCTGTGTGAGCCATAGCAACTCTAAGTTGTTGGACCCTTTCTCCTATAACCCATGCCACCAACATAGATGGGAACGGTTTTACCATATATTTACCAGGGGCAAGAGTTCCCCAAGCGTCAGACATATTTAATATTTGAAATCCATTGTTGTTAAATGTTTGGACACATTCTTCTACTACGTGGAATTGTGTTTTGCTGTTTTTGAGTATATTAATTAAATTGATCATAGTAATTCTCCTTGAAATCTCAATTGTTTGGTGTTAAAACAATGTATTAGATTTTTATATTATAGTATAATTATGTTCTGTATTCAAGAAAACTCAACCTTTCAATAATAATCTTGATTATGCATGCTAAATATTGTAATATGTATATACAATAAATAATCTCTTATTGTACTTATTTGCGCTGTTGGAGAGGTAGATTAAGTTCAGAGGAGATGACAAATTATGAAACAAAAGATTTCTAGACAAATGGTTAGTGGACAACCTGTGGATGAAAATATGTTCACAAAAGATAATGGACAGATTAGAGGGGTACATTTTACAAAAGATGTCAATGCAAGAACGGTATTTCAAAATCCGTTGATGTGCTGTCAGTTTCTTAAAGAATATTCTGGGATTGAGTTATTTAAAAACATCAGACCGGAGAATATATTTGATGAAACAGAAAAATATCAGGCATACTTAGGTATTACATTTGAGTCAGATACGGTTAACAAGATTATTCTTGATGATTTCTATGATGTGCCAGTATTTCTTATATCTTTGATAGAACATAAAAGTACAGTGGATTATAATATTGCTATGCAACTTCTTAGGTATATGGTATGCATATGGACAGAATATGGCAAGGAAAAGAAAGAACGAAATGAAGGTAATCCTGCAAATAAAGAGTTTATGTATCCACCAATTATTCCAATAGTTTACTATGAAGGAAAGTCAAGGTGGACAGTGGGCTTGAGTTTAAAGGAGAAAATTAATATGAGCGATGTGTTTGCAGAATACATACCTGATTTTACCTATAAGCTTATATGCAATTATAATTACACAAATGATGAATTATTAACCAAGGAAGACGAGATATCTTTGTTTATGATTTTGAATAAGGTTCAAACAGCGGAGGATATGTCGGCATTCTTGCGTTTAGATGATAAAAAGCTTAACGAGATATTGAGAAAATCTCCAGAGCATACTATAAAGATTATAGCAGATGCTATGTGGAGTTTGTGTATGAAGTTGAATGTACCACAGGAAGAAGCGGTTGATTATGTTGGAAGGGTGTGGAATCGAGATATGGGATATTTGTTTGAAAATATAGAAAAGATGGATATACAAGAGGAACGCCGTAAGACTAAGGAAGCTAGGGAGAAGTTAGAAAAAGCGGAACGTAGAGCCGATGAAGAAAAACGTAGAGCTGATGAAGCAGAACGTAGAGTTAAAGATATGCAAGACGAATTAGAATTAGCTAGAAGAGAGATAGAAAAGCTTAAGAAACAGTCTGGCTACTAAAATGACTAACAACAAGAGGGAGACATATTATGAAACTTACAAGAGTAAATGGTTTTAAGGGAGAGGTAACAGTGCCTGGTGACAAGTCCATTTCCCACAGAAGTATTATGCTTGGCTCATTAGCTAAGGGGGACACTGAGGTGTATGGATTTCTTCAGGGAGCGGATTGTTTATCTTCTATAGATTGTTTTAGAAAGATGGGTGTGGATATTGAGAATAAGGGTGATATAGTGGTTATTCACGGAAGGGGACTTCATGGCCTTAAGGAGCCTGCAGATACTTTGGATGTGGGAAATAGTGGAACAACCACCAGACTTATGTCAGGTATTCTTGCTGCACAACAGTTTACCTCAAGGGTAAATGGTGACGCCTCCATACAGAAGCGTCCTATGAAGAGAATTATCACACCACTTTCGATGATGGGTGCGGATATAGTAAGTGAGAAGGGCAATGATTGCACTCCTCTTATTATTACAGGCAAACAGCTTAATGGAATTCATTATGATTCACCAGTGGCATCAGCTCAGGTTAAGTCTGCTATTTTATTTGCGGGACTTTATGCAGATGGCGAGACTAGTGTGACTGAGCCAGCAGTTAGCCGTAATCACACAGAGCTTATGTTTGAAGAGTTTGGTGTGGATATAAAGTGTCAGGGTAAGACTGTTATAGTTAAGCCTGCCACAGAGCTTTATGCTAAGAAGGTTGTGGTACCAGGAGACATCTCTTCCGCAGCCTACTTTATGGTAGCTGGAGCTATTACACCTAACTCACAAATTACTATAAAGAATGTGGGTATCAATCCTACCAGAGATGGTATTATCAGAGTGTTTGAGATGATGGGGGCTGATATGAAGGTTGAGAAAACTTCTGGAGATATAGGAGAGCCTACAGCTGATATTACAGTTTCCACATCTAATCTTAATGGCTGTATTATAGGTGGAGATATAATTCCTACTCTTATAGATGAGATTCCGGCTATAGCCATTCTTGCTTGCTTTGCAGAGGGTGAGACAGTGATTAAGGATGCCCAGGAGCTTAAGGTAAAGGAGTCTAACCGTATTGATGTAATGGTTAATAATCTAAAGGCCATGGGAGCGGACATAGAAGCTACTGATGATGGTATGATTATTCGTGGTGGAAAACCATTGCATGGTGCTGTAATTGACAGCAAGCTTGATCATAGAATTGCCATGAGCTTTGCTGTGGCTGCCATGAATGCAGAGGGTGAAACTGAGATTTTAGGAAGTGAGTGTGTTGATATTTCATATCCTAAGTTTTATGAAGATATGAATAAACTAACTAGATAATACAAAACGGGATTGGACTAATGTCCAATCCCGTTTTGCATATAACAATTCTAAATTATTAAGCCTCGATGGTAGGAATCTCATCTGCTGCATCCTCAGCAGCTTCCTTAACCTCTTCAACCTTATCAGCTACAGCATCCTTAGCTTCTTCCACAGCATCCTTTACGTCCTCTACAACAGCCTCTGGAGTGATAGATACGTAATCTCTCTCAACATCCTCAGCAGCAAGGTCAAGATCTTCTAAGATGTCATCCTCCTCTACGAAATCAGCCTCGTTATCGAAGAATGCTGGCATCTTCTCCTTAAGAGTAGTTTTTACCTTCTTAATCTTCTCGTCAACCTCATACTCCTTGTATGGCTTGCTCTCCTTAATCTGATCCTTGAATACATAAGCTAAACCGCCAACAGCAGCTGCAGCAACTGTGAACTTTACTAAACCTTTAACTAACTTACCCATGCTAAATCTCCTTTTTATTTATATATATTTTTTCCACATTCAGTAAATAATATTCTAATACATAGATAATTAAAAATCAAGTAATGTTGGATTAAAATGCCATTAGAACTAAGGTATTTCCTAAGATTTCACAAAAATACCATACTCCTGATTTGATATGATAGTTAAAATGTGGTATTCTACAATAGTGAGTTTAGAAAATGATAATAGATTATTAATAATATATTTTGGAGGATGAATATTTATGAAAAGACCATTGCTTGAGACAGAGAAGAATTTCCTGGTTTGTGCCGTGCTTATGCTTATTGCAGGTATAGGACTTATTATGATGGGGGAAAATACATTTGGTATAGGAACTATTGTGCTTGGAGTTGTGTTTGCCATATGTGCAGTGGTTTCCATAGTTAAGAATAAGGATGATAAAAAATAGTAAAGGAATATGACTTGGGATGATTAGACAGGATTCATATAAAATAATAGAAGACAAGCAAGTCGTTTATAGCAAACAGCTACAGGAACAAAAAAAGTCTGAAGGTACCATAACTGCTCTTAGAGCAATTACATTTATAGCAGGCTTTTGTTTGGTTGCCATAGGAATTACTGAGGATAATTATCTGTGGGCACTGGGAGCTGTTTTATTAATTTGCTTTGTAGGCCTTATTAGACAACATAACAAGTTGGATGCCAAACTCAGTAAGCTTAGTGCAAGGAAGAATATCTGTGATAGACTTTTGGCAAGCTTTAAGGATGAGTGGAATCAGATAGAGGATGATGGTTCGGAGTTTTTACAGAAGGAGAATTATTTTGCCAAGGATGTGGATATGCTTGGATTTAATTCTTTATATCAGAAGATTAATCTGGCTCATACTCCAAAGGGTAGAAGGCGACTGGCAGATTTATTTCTTCTCAGAGAGGAAGACATAAAGTGCAGGGAAGAGAGACAGGAAGCAATCAAAGAGCTTGTGCAGGATGTGGATTTTGCTGTGGAGTTTTCTGGAGCTACAAGCCTACTTAATAATAAGAAGACGAAGAGCGATAGTATAGATGAGTTTGCAAGATATTGTGGAGACAAGTCCGTAGGTTCCCTGCCGGCTTGGGCTAAGGTGATTAGGTTTTTATTACCTATAGCATTTTGGGTTTCAATAATACTTTGGGCTGTTGGAGTAACTCACTACGGATATGCATTGGTGCTATTCTTTGTTAATTTGTCGGTTACTATACTTACCAGACATGTTACAGATAGAATAATTCAGCCACTATATATAATGTGTATTCTGTTTGAAAGCTACATGGATGTGCTTGAAATAGTTAAAACTAGGGAATTTAAGTCCGAGCTTTTGACTAAGCTTCATGGCAAACTTTGTGGTGATAATGGAACCTATCAGGCCCTTAAGAAGCTTAAGGGTATTAGTCAGGCTTACAATATTTCCTATAATCCGGTACTGCATCAGGTTTTAAGCGCATTGTTCTTCTGGGATTATCAGCTTGCTACAGCCATATCTTCCTGGAAGAATAAATATGGGGAAAATATATCCGGTTGCTTTGACAACATAGGTGAGCTGGAGGCGTTGATTAGCTTGTCGGCAGTGGGAATAATTCACCAGTGTAGCTGGGGAGAGCTTAGCTTTGATGACAAGGTTAGCCTCTGTGTTAAGGACGCATATCATCCTCTTATTAATCAGGAGGCAGTGGTTTCTAATAGCGCTGATATAAAGCATGGAATAACAATAATTACTGGTTCTAATATGTCTGGTAAGACTACATTTCTTAGAACCTTAGCTATTAATCTTGCCCTTCTTTATATGGGTGCACCAGTGTGTGCCAGGGAGCTTAAGAGTAGCTATATGAAAATATTTACTTCTATGAGAGTTACTGATGATGTTGCCCATGGAATATCAACCTTTTATGCAGAGATACTTCGTATCAAAACCATGTCAGAGTACAAGCAACAGGGTAAGCCAATGCTTTGCCTGGTAGATGAAATTTTTAAGGGAACAAACTCAGCAGATAGAATAGTTGGAGCAAAGGGAGTTATAACAGGTCTTTCTGCTCCGAATACTATGGTGATAGTGTCAACTCATGATTTTGAGCTTTGTTCATTAACTGATGAGGATGGCAACCAGGTTACCAATTATCATTTTGAGGAGTACTACCAAGAGGATACCCTTAAGTTTGATTATAAGATTAAGGATGGTAGATGTACTACTACAAATGCTGCTGCAATCCTTAAAATGGCGGGTTTTAATATAGAAAATTAGCTTTGTGAAAAATGCCCAATTGTGCATAGTGTAAAAAATGAACAAAAAATCCAGTCATTTTTGGCAAAAAAGTTTTGTTAATTATGCACAATGCCAATTATGAGAAATTGCTAAAAACTTAGTTGACACCAGGTTGAAAAATGTTATAAAATCACATTAGTGAATTATCTTTTTTAAAAGGGGGTACGTTACCTATGGCATTACCAGCAAATATTACAACAGGTTCAGACAACAATGTTTTGTCAATAGCTGCGTCCAATAATAAGGGCTTGCTTATAAGATTCCTTAATGAGCAGGTTGAGGACGGCTTCTATGCACTTGTTATCGATTATTTAAAGGATAGTAATTTTGATTTATCAACTATGATGGTTGATGAGGATGTTAAGGCTCAGTGTACAAAGCTCTATGAGCTTGGTGAGTTCGTTGACGAGAATATTAAGGCTACAGGACGCTACGAGATTGAAGAGTGGATCGAGCCATTATTTAGATTTGTATATGGAGATATTGATCCTACAGATGTAGATGCTCCTATCAACACTACAGGAATTTACAGATATAGTATCTGGCTCATTTACTTATATCAGAGAGAGCGTTTTACAGATGCTATGAGACTTATAGGTGAGAGAATTGCACCACTTCTTATTAACGTAAGCTATCAGATTCTTGAGGATGACGATAGACCTAAGAATTATGATAAGGCTGTTATGGGTTATCTTGATCTCATCAATGTTATTATGGAGATGGGAATACCAGCAGATGATGCTAATTCAGATGCTTATATGAATAACCTTGAGGTGTTGTTCGACTATGTAGTTGAGGATCCACATGTAGGTAATGATTATAAGATTCAGTTCTCTATCGGTTTATTTAATGCGTACATAACTAATAAGGATTTCAATAAAGCATTTGAGTTCTATGGACTTAATGCAGAGTACATACCTATCGATAATATGGCTGTTTACGAGAGCTTTAAGGAGCTTATTAGGAATACTAACTCAGCTCAGAACACTAGCGTTCTTAGCAGAAGTGTAATCAACGCCATTTCTAAGCAGGAGATTTATAACAAGAGAATTGATACTCTTATCGGAGAGGTTTCTAGCTTTGTTAAGAAGGTTTATCAGTATATTGAGAACGAGCCTAACATGAAGAAGAATCTTCAGATTCTCGGCGCTGGTGCATCTCTTAAGGATAAGACTAATGTATTCGAAGGTCTTTACGAGTACAACCTTGTGTTCCATGAGTGTGGAATTAAGGGAATTGTTAATCAGGATAACGCAACTCGTTCATGGGAGGAGAAGTATGAGATATTAGAGCTTCTTTACACAACTCTTAATGTTATCTTTGATGGATACAATGTTTACGAGATTTCTAATAAGATTGAGCATCAGTATGTTGAGCTTACTTGGATAGGTGATTATGTAAATGCTAATCCTACACTCTTAAAGCTGTTCTTCAGCGTTAAGGAGAAGGTTAAGGCATTTAAGGTTAGAAAGAATTCTATATTAGAGAAGTCTAAGACTAACTACGAGATTAAGCAGATGATTGATGATAGACAGAAGGCGCTTGTATTTATGAGTGCTGAGGATATGATTAGTAATGGTCTTAACAGTGGAACTGTTAACATTATTAATAACAGCTATGATCCTAAGAAGGCTGAGGCTTATCTTGTTAAGACATATAAGGATGTTCAGGTACCTGCTAAGTATAAGAAGGCAGAGGCACCTACTACTGGTGGTAAGTTCTTCGGTAAGGCAGCAGCTCCAGCTATGGACTCAGATCTTAAGAGACTTTTATCAGACACTAAGATTGAAGAGATGCTTCTTAAGTCAGAGTGGTTATGGCATCAGTATGAGGACAAGGGTAATGAAACTCAGACTCCAGAGGAGAGTACATACAGTGTTGTATGCCTTATTAAGGTAATTGAGAAGCTTCTTGATAGAAAGGGTGCTGGTCAGGCTAAGCAGGAGTCAGCTCCTAATAAGAAGGTTATCATTACTAAGACAGGTAAGGTTATTGAACTCTCAGATGAGGGATCTAATACACCAGTATCTAACACAGCTCAGACTCCTAATGTTATCGAGAATATTAATAATATTATCGTAGCACTTAAGGATAAGTCAGAGGAGAATGTAGCTTATGTTCAGTCATATGTTAACGATTGGCTTAATACTATCGTAGCAGCTAAGATTGATAAGACTACTATGATACCTTTATACGAGGCGGAGGAGCTTAGAAATAAGACTCTTCAGGTTATTAAGAAGCTTCGTGCAGATTTATTATAAGATCACAAAAAACCTTTATCATAATTGGGGGTATCGTAATGATACCTCCTTTCTTCATTCTATGTGATAACAAGGAGACTTTGTGCTCGCTGTGCCAACATGTCTTATTATGTAATTGATAGGAGATTAACCATGAATCAGGAACAAATATTTAATATAGAAGAAGAATTGAAGAAGCTTCCAAATTCTCCTGGGGTGTATATTATGCACGACAAACAGGATGAGATATTGTATGTGGGTAAGGCCATCAATCTTCATAATAGAGTTAGGCAGTATTTTCAAACTGGTCATGGACATAACAACTCTAGGAAGATTGCTAAAATGGTGGAGCAGATTGCGTATTTTGAGTATATTGTCACTGGCTCAGAGATGGAAGCCTTAGTGCTAGAGTGTAATCTTATTAAGGAACATAGGCCTAAGTACAATACTCTTATGACAGACGACAAAGGATATCCTTATATTCGAGTAACTGTGGAAGAGGATTATCCAAGACTGATATATAGTCACACCATGAAGAGGGATAAGTCAAAGTATTTCGGTCCATTTACCAATGGTAAGGCTGTTAGGGACATGATAGACCTTCTTAATAAGCTGTATCAATTAAGAACCTGTAGCAAGAGATTGCCTAAGGAGATAGGAAAGGATAGACCGTGTCTGTATTATCAGATAGGTCAGTGCAAGGCCCCTTGTAATGGACACATTTTAAGGGAGGACTACAGGGCAAATGTAGATAAAGCCATAGGATTCTTGAATGGCAATTACAAGGAAGTGTTGACAAGTCTTACTCAGGAGATGAAGGAATTAGCTGAAGCTATGGAATTTGAGAAGGCTGCTGAGAAAAGGGATTTGATTGAAAGTGTGAAGCATATAGTGGAGAAGCAGCAGATAAGCAAGACCAGCTCTGAGGATAGGGATGTTATTGCATTTGCTACCAATGAAGGGGATATAGTAGTAACTGTATTCTTTGTAAGAGATGGAAAGCTGCTGGGCAGAGAACACTATCACATGAATGGAAATGAATCTGACGATTCTGCAGAGATACTTAGCTCCTTTGTAAAACAGTATTATTCAGGAATACCATATCTTCCAAAAGAAATATTGGTGGAGGAGGAGCTTGGAGATAAACAGGTTATAGAGGAGTATCTGTCTGAGAGAAGAGGTAGTCAGGTTAAGCTTGTGGTTCCTCAAAAGGGGGATAAGAAAAAGCTTCTTATGTTGGCGAAGGACAACGCCAAGCTTATTCTCGACCAGGATATAGAGAGGATTAAGAGACAGGAGAAACGAACTGTGGGAGCTACCAGAGAGATTGCGGAGCTTCTAGGCATAGAAAGCGCTAAGAGAATGGAAGCCTTCGATATATCAAATATATCTGGTTGCCTTGGTGTTGCATCTATGGTAGTATTTGAAGATGGAAGACCCAAGAAGAAGGCCTACAGAAAGTTTAGACTTAACACTGTAATGGGAATGGATGACTACGCTTCCATGAAGGAGGTTTTATCCAGACGATTTACAGACGAGAAGATGGATGTGCTGCCAGATGTGATTATGATGGATGGTGGTAAGGGTCAGGTAAATGTAGCTATTAAGGTGCTAGATAGCTTGGGCTTGGAAATACCAGTGTGTGGCATGGTTAAGGATGATAACCATAGAACCAGAGGTCTCTACTACAACAATGTTGAGGTAGAATTCCCTAAGGGAAGCGAGGCCATTCTTATGATAACCGCCCTTCAGGACGAGGCCCATCGATTTGCTATAGAATACCACAGACAGCTTAGAAGCAAGAATCAGGTCCACTCCATATTGGATGAGATTCCAGGTGTTGGACCAGCTAGGCGTAAGGCGCTTGTAAAACATTTTAAAGATATAGAGAATATCAAGAATGCCAGCTTAGAGGAGCTTGAAGCAGTGGAGGGAATTCCTGCAGCTACAGCCAGATACGTGTACAATTTCTTTCACCAATAGGTGATTGTTTGAAATATTAAGTAAGGAAAAGGAAAGCATGAGAAATAGATTTTATCCTACAGATTATTTTACATCCACATATGTTATAGATTTTGAGAAGCTTTACAAGATGGGATATCGAGGAGTTATCTTCGATGTGGACAATACTCTTGTGGAGCATGATGCACCTGCAGATGACAGAGCTAAGGAGCTTATTTCCAGACTAAAGAACATAGGCTATAAGGTGTGCTTCCTGTCCAATAATGGTGAAGAACGAGTGAAAATGTTTAATGATGCTGTAGATTGTCAGTACATCTATAAAGCTGGAAAACCTTTAGCTAAGGGCTATAATAGTGCAATGGAATTAATGGGCACTGCCAAGGAAGAAACCCTATTCGTAGGAGATCAAATATTTACAGACATATGGGGTGCAAATAATGCAGGCATTAGAAGTATCCTGGTACAGCCCATAGCCAAGCATGAGGAAATCCAGATTGTGTTAAAAAGAATTCCTGAAAAGTGGATATTAAAGGGATATTTGAAAAAATATCCTTTGAGAGAAGGATAAATGTAAGGTCAGTTACTGTAAAAAAGTAACTGACTTTCTAAGTTATCGTACCTTTAATATGTGCATATTAGACAAACGACTTTGTGAATAGTGACGTTAATTGTCGTGAAAACGTTTTCAGAATGAACTTTTTGGCGGAAAAGGTTGAATTAAAATCCACATAGTGCTACAATTCAAGTAATTATCGTACTATGGAATAATAGGCTGACTATATGATTTCAAGGTATGACCAAAGAGAGAAATGAACAAAACTGCAGTCAAGGAAGATTGCAAAGAATTTATCAAGGATGAAGAGAAGGAGAAGATTTATGAAGAAACGAAAAGGGTTATTGAAAAAAGCTATTGCAGGTGTTATGGCACTTGCATTATGCGCAAGTGGAATGAGTACATCACTGGCGGCACCGGCAGGGTACGAAGATTATACTAATGATCCGGGTGTTTATACATATTCATCTAGTGATCCCCTTTATGCTGCTACACATTTCCATATATTTGCAGAGAATTCAGCAAGTATAGCTGTACACTGTAACGGAAATATTGCTGCTAATGTGTTTACCGCAGGCGCTAACAGTGGTTCTAATGTAGAGTACGGTGATGAAATTACGTATATTAGAACACTTAATGAGGGAAGTAGAAACTTTGGTAAGAATACAACTATTGTTTTTGGCGCTGAGACAAATGTGTATTCTAAGAATAGTGGTGCAGAAATGTACATTACATTAGGTGACAAAACAGGGGAGCATAAGATAGAGCCTGCTGATGGTGTTTATGTAGAAACATCGACATTGGCTCGTTATATTGATTTGGAAGCGGAGTTTGATAAACTTTCTAAGCTTTCTGTAAATCTTGCGAAGGAAGCAACAGATGCAGAAGTAACATATTCAGAGAATGTGGCTAAGCTTGCATCAAGCACCACAGACACATATTTCTTAAATTTGAGTACATCAGATTTCATGAATAGAGCATTTGTTGTTGAGAATTGTGATTTTACTACAGGTCAGGCACTTGTAATAAATGTGGATTTGGGTCAGCTTACAAACTATACACTTCCATTCACACAGGTTCTTTTTAAGGACACATCAGGTAATTCCTTTGGAACTGGAGAGGACAAGGGAGCATATACTGGCATGGGTAATGTGCTTTGGAATTTCTACGGAAGAGACACTTCTGGTAATGTGATTCCTTACACAGGCACTATAACCACATCTAATGAGTTTAAGGGTACTGTTTTCGCACCAGAGGCGAGTATTAAAACTCCTAGCTCAAACCAGGATGGTAACTTTATTGGATATAATGTTGATTTAGGTGGTGGTGAGACCCACAGATGGGATTTTGGCGGTGAGCTTCCAGATTATAGTGAGGTAGGCTCACTTCAGGTTGTTGTGAAGGATGCTGATACTTCAGCATTTATTCAAGGTGTAGAAATTCAGGTTTATGATAATGTGTCAGGAAATCCTATTGCTAGTCTTGTAACAGATAGTAATGGAGTAACCGAAGTAATAGGTGATTTACCTGTTGGGAATACCTACAAGGCAGTTATAACTCAGGTTCCATCTGGTTATGATGTACCAACAGGTGGTGATGATGTTAAGATATCTACAGCAATAGTTAAGAATGATACAACTCAGGTGATATTCGAATTAACACAGGATGTTACAGAGACTCCGCCAACTGAAACAGGTGTGATTAAGGTTACTGTTGTGGAAGAGGGTACAGGAAAATTAATTCAAGGTGCAACTGTAACAGTAACAGATGCTAATGGCGATCCCGTTGATACATTAACTACAGATGCATTTGGTACAGATAGAACAAGCGAAATTCCAATAGATGCTTCTGACGCAACCAAGAATAATTATAAGCTTACACTTACAATTCCAACTGGATACGTGATTGGAACAGGTGAAGCTGTAGAAAAGACAGTTGTTTTGACAAAAGATAATGTAGCGGAAACGTTTGTAATTAAGAAAGAGGCAGTTGTTAATGATGGCTCTGTTCAGATAGTGGTTGTATCTATTGAGGATGGTGTGGAAAGATCTATAGAGGGCGCAATTGTTAAGATAGCGGATAATGACTCACATATCATCAAGGAGGTTACTGTAGTAACAGACAAGACTGGTAAAACAGAAATAGTTGGAAATCTTGCAATTGGTGATACTTATTCTACAGAGATTATTGGAATACCAGAGGGATTTGAGTATTCAAGTGTTGAGGGAGTGACTCCTGATTCATTAGTAGAAGGAAAGGGAACACTTAATATTACTAATGCTAAGCCAGACATTGTTAAATATATCCTTGTTCAGGAGAAGGGTTCTCTTGTGACAAAGGTTGTTGATGATAGTAACAATGTGGTTCCTGGTGTTACAGTTGAAGTATATAAGGAAAATGGTGATACCGATACATACGTTGGTACATATACAACAAATAGCAACGGTTTAACAAGTGAGATATATAATCTTCCTGTTGGCAATGAGTATATTGCTAAGATTACATCAGTTCCAGATGGATATGTGATGCCGACAGATGCTTCAAAAATATCAGGAACAAAGAAAATAACAGATCCAGCAATGTTCCAGATTGATTTGGCTATAGAGAAAGAGCCAACTGGTGACCTAATTGTAACCATTACTGATAAGGAGACGGGAGATCCAATTAAGGATGCAGTAGTGGTTGTAACTAATTCGGATGGTGAAGAAGTTGCAAGGGTAACAACAAATGAAACAGGTAAATTTACTGTAGAAGATTTGGAACCAGGGGAGTACACAATCACAACTGAGTCTATTCCTAGTACATATGATCCTAGCAAGAAGCCTAACCCTGAGACAGCAACTGTTATTGCAAATACTACAGTTCAGAAGGATTTAACTGTACCAGGTGAGACTACAGCTAGTACTACTGGTAAATTAGAAGTAACTGTAAAGGATAAAGATACTGATAAGGTAATACCTGGTGCTAAGGTTGATATAATTGACAAGACTACGGGTGATGTGATTGCTGATGATGTTGAAACTGATGAGAACGGTTTTATTTCCGTAGATAATCTTCCTGGAGGAGATTATATTATAGATGTAACAGAGGTTCCGGGTGGATATAACCCACCAGACGACAAAACAACCACTGTTGTTACAGGACAGACAACTAAGGAAGAATTGGTTGTTGACATTACTCCAGGTTCTATGGAAGTAGTTATCGTTGATAAGAATGACCCTACAAAGCCAATTCCAAATGCTACAGTAGAGATTCTTAACCCAGATGGAACAGTTAAGGAAACTGTTCAAACCAATGGCGAAGGAAAGACTCCTGTTATTGAGAATCTTGAAGTTGGTAAGACTTATACAGTACATGTAAAGGATGTTCCTGGTGATTATGAAGCACCAGATGATAAGAAGGTGCCTATTGAAACACCAAAGAAGGTAGAGGTTAAGCTTGAGGTAGGATTAGAGACTACTACAACTCCTACTCCAGAGACTGGTAAGATGCAGGTTGTAATTACAGATAAGAATGATCCTACAAAGCCAATTCCAGGAGCTACAGTAGTTATTAAGAATCCAGATGGTTCTGTGGTTAAGACTGTAGTTACCGATGAGAATGGTTTAACACCAGTAATTGATAAGCTTACTGTTGGAACAACATATACTATTGAGACTACTGATGTTCCTGATGGATATTCAACTCCTACACCAACCACTCAGAAGATTACAGGTACAGAGCTTGTAAAGGTTCCACTTGTAGTTGGTCGTGATAGCGGCGTGACTAGTGCAGTAGGAAGCTTATATGTAATTATTACAGATAAGAATACTGGAAAGCCAATTCCAGGAGCAACAGTTGAAGTTTCAAACTCAGCTGGAGAGAAGATTAAGACAGTAGTAACTGATGATACTGGAGCATTTACAGTAACAGATCTTAAGCCAGATACCTATACTGTAAAGACTACAAAGGTCCCAGCAGGATATACTGCACCGGACCCACAGTCAGCAGCAGTTAAGTCAAATGCTAGAACAGACGTACATCTTTATGTAGCTAAGGGAACAACTACAACAGATACAACAACAGACACAGTTGTACGGACTGGTGATGATTCAAATGTTCAAGTAGCTTCAATACTTGCTCTTATGGCTTGTATAGGAATAGTGGTAGTATCCATTATGAGAAAGCGTGAAGAAATCTAATATAGAGTTCTTATGATAATGAGGCGACAATCCCTAAATGGGGTTGTCGCTTTTTGTTGACATCAGTTATTTGGCATTATATTATAATTGCGAGTCTAACCTTGGCAAATATTGGGAATAGACTTATATGAACTGAAAAATAATTAATCTTATTAGGAGGATAATATATTGAAGAAGCTTACTGAGGAAGAAAAGCATAAACAAATATTAAAGGAGGTTAAGGCAACTTTGATATTGATTGCAGTAGTTGCAATCTGGCATATTGGGTTTGCCTTCTTGTTAGATGGAGTTGATGTGCTGATTCTTGGTATGCCATTATGGTTTTTTGTTAGCACTATTGGAGCATCCGCAATTTCTGTAATAGGAGTTATATTGCTACTTAAGTTTGTGTTTAAGGACTTTGATTTAGGTGAAGAAGGCGGTGAAGATAATGACTAAGAATCAAATTATTATGCTGGCTATACTTGGGATTTATCTTGTTGTCAACTTCTTGGTTGGAATAATATACAGTAAGGCTAAGGATAAGGAAAGTCAGATGAGCTTTTCCAAAAAGTATTTTATGGGCTCTAGAGGGATGAATGGTTTTGTTCTTGCTATGACAACTGTTGCTACATATGCCAGTGTAAGCTCCTTTGTAAGTGGTCCGGGAGCGGCTGCAATTACTTATGGATTTAGTCAGGCATGGGTGGCTGGAGTTCAGGTTGGTGCCGCATTTTTAGTACTTGGTGTATTAGGTAAAAAGTTTGCCTTGGTATCAAGAAAGACTGGAGCGGTAACTATTGCGGGATATTTAAAGGCTAGATATAAGTCGGATGCCCTGGTTGTTATTACAACCTTGCTTATGATAGTGTTCTTTGTTACACAGATGATAGGACAGTTTATGGGTGGCGCCACGCTTATTGAGACGGTTACTGGACTCCCTTATTGGACAGCTCTTGCAATATTCGCATTTGTTGTAATATTGTACACTGCCTTTGGTGGATTCACGGCAGTTGTAATTACAGATACCATTCAGGGAATAATAATGCTTATTGGAACATTCTTACTTATCCTATATGTGCTTAAGGGTGTGGGTAGCTTTGAAGCTATGAGTGCAAGCCTTGATGCAAATCTTCCTGGTTGGGATAGACTTACTGGAACAGGATATAATGCAGGCTCACTGCTATCTTTCTGGGTGCTAGTTGGAGTTGGTGTATTGGGTCTTCCTCAGACTGCAGTAAGAGGTATGGGCTTTAAGGATACAAAGAGCTGTCATAGAGCAATGCTTATAGGAACCGTAGTTGCAGGAGTTCTTATGATTGGTATGCATGTGGCAGGTGCATGGGCAGGTGCCTTGGTGGGAGACCAGGAATTTGCGTCTTCTGACTATGTTATACCAACACTTATACAGAATATAATGCCAGTTGGTGTGGCAGGACTTTTCCTAGCAGCGCCAATGGCGGCTGTAATGTCTACAGTATCATCTCTTCTGATACTTGCTTCCGCATCCTTAGTTAAGGATTTGTGGAAGAATTATGTGGTGAGAGATGATGAGAAAAAGGTGGAAAAATATAATAACAATTTATCTAAGATAAGCTTCTTTGTAACATTGCTTATAGGTGTTATAGTTTTTGTACTTACACTTACTCCGCCGGATATAATTTTCTGGATAAATTTATTTGCCATGGGCGGTTTGGAATGTGCGTTTTTGTGGCCTATAGTTGGCGGTGTATTTTACAAAAAGGGAAATAAACAGGCTGCCATATCATCTTCTGTTATAGGAGTGTTGGTGTATGTGGTAAGTTATCAGTTTAAGCTGACAGTGTTTGGAATAAATTCTGTGGTTTGGGGACTTTTGTTTGGAGGCTTGGCTTATTTTGTTGTGGGTGGTATTACCTGCAGGGACGGTTTGGACCAAGATATCTTAGATAGCTGCTTCTAATATAAATGTGAATTGAGTAACCAAAGCAAATTCTCTTCATATTATAAATATATAGTAAAATTATGTGGAGAGAACTATGGCTACTAAAATAATATTAGATCCTGGACATGGCGGTTACGATAATGGAGCCTCATATGAGGGAAGAAGAGAGAAAGATGATGTACTTAATCTAGCCTTTGACGTGGCTGCTAATCTGAGAAGATTAGGCTATGATGTTGAATTTACAAGAACAGAGGATGTCTACGATTCACCTACAGAGAAGGCTCGTATAGGTAATGCCAGTGGTGCAGATTATTTCATCTCCCTACATCGTAATTCCAGCCCGACGCCCAATCAGTTTAATGGGGTTCAAACCTTACTGTATAGCGATACTGGTCTTAAGGCTGATATGGCACGAAATATAAATAACAGACTTGAGGATGTGGGCTTTAGAAATATTAATGTGGAGGAACGTAAGGACTTAGCTGTTTTGAGGAGAACCAAGATGCCGGCCTTGCTAATAGAGGTGGGATTTATCAATAGCGATAAGGATAATCAGTTGTTTGATGCAAATGCAGCCAAGATAGCTGAGGCTATCGCTGTGGGAATTGATGAAACCATAAGAGGTGATGCCGTAGCGGTGTCAAATACAACAGGTTTCACCAATGACTATTATGGTTATCAGACAAGTGCGCCTGTATTCGCTAATGGTATAGTGGCTGGCGGAGATAATGTTGCAGATATGAAACTATCAGATGATATGAGGAACTCTGATGATATGAGTAACTCTAATGATATGGATGAATCTGATGATACGGGCTTTGACGATGGTGCAGACTCTAATGATATGAATAACCTTGATGAAATAGAAGAACAGATAATATATCAAATACTTGTCAGTATATTTCGTAATATGGGAATGGCAAGCTTTAAGATGAATCAGTTAATTAACTCGGGCTTTGATGCAACTGCAAATGAGGTGGATGGCTTATATCAGGTTAGAGTAGGAGCCTTTGATACATTGGAGGAAGCTATGATAGTTCAAGAACAGCTTAGGAAGAGGGGCTATGAAACCTTGATTGTAACCTATCAGGATGGTAATATAATGTAGGGACTAAAAATTGAAAGTCATCTAGAAAAGTACATGAAAAAATGATATATGGAAAATATAAAATAATTATTGACAATAATATGTCACTATGATATTATATCACTCGATGAACTGCCGTAGACAGTAGGTACCGTAAGGTGTAAGTTTGGTAACGCCTACCGAGGAAGAGTCGTGAAATCATAGATTTTGACGTTTTCAACTCTCATGCTACGTGCGTGGGAGTTTTTTCTTTCGCAATTCATTGCAGTTTCATTAATATTATAAGGAGGTGCATGATTTTGGCAAAGGTAGAATTAAAGCAGCCTATCGTTGAGGAAATCAAGGAGAACATCAAAGATGCTAAGTCAGTAGTATTAGTAGATTACCGTGGACTTACTGTTGAGCAGGATACAAGACTTCGTAAGATGCTCAGAGAAGAAGGTGTATTCTATAAGGTATACAAGAATACTATGGTTAGATTTGCAGTTGATGGTACAGAGTTTGATTCACTCAAGGCAGATCTTGAAGAGCCAACAGCAGTTGTAATTTCTAAGACAGACGCAACTGCACCAGCTAGACTTATCGCTAAGTTTGCTAAGGAGGCTCCAAAGCTTGAGATGAAGTCAGGTGTAGTTGAGGGAACTCACTACGATGCAGCAGGAATCAAGGCTATTGCATCTGTTCCATCAAGAGACGAGCTTATTTCCAAGTTCCTTGGAAGTATCCAGTCACCTATCGCAAACTTTGCTCGTGTTATTAAGCAGATTGCTGAAGCAAAGGAAGCATAATTTACATTTAAGAACATATTTAATTAATTTTTAGAAAAATGGAGGAAATTAAAATGACAACTCAGGAAATCATTGAGGTAATTAAGGGATTATCAGTTTTAGAGTTAAACGAGCTTGTAAAGGCTTGTGAGGAGGAGTTTGGTGTATCAGCAGCAGCTGGTGTTGTAGTTGCAGCAGCAGGTGGAGACGCAGCAGGCGCAGCTGACGAGAAGACAGAGTTCGATGTAGAGCTTACTGAGGGTGCAGGCGTACCTGTAATCAAGGCAGTTCGTGAGATCACTGGCTTAGGCTTAAAGGAAGCTAAGGATCTTGTAACAGCAGCTCCAAAGGTAGTTAAGGAAGGCGTATCTAAGGAAGAGGCTGAGGCTATTAAGAAGCAGCTCGAAGAGGCTGGTGCAAAGGCTACTATTAAGTAATTTTATCTTAAAAGATTTTATAGAGTGGTTACATACTATTGTGACCACTCTTTTTTATTCTAAAAAAATCAAATTTTTCGGTTGACACTATTTTCCACTTATGCTAATATTATAAAATGTCATTATTATGGACATATGTGCCATAATTTCAGATAGATAAGAAAAAACCAAATAAAATCAAGGGGTGAATGCTGCGATGAAAAAGTACAGAATGCGTCCTGTGGAATCGGGAAGAGGAATGCGAATGAGTTTTTCAACTGAGAAACAGGTTTTGGACATGCCAAACCTTATCGAGGTTCAGAAAGATTCATATCAGTGGTTCTTAGACGAAGGCTTATTAGAAGTATTTAGAGATATTTCTCCTATTGTAAGTCATTCTAAGACTCTTAGCTTAGAGTTTGTGGATTTTCAGCTGTGTGTAGACGACAAGAAATACACAATTGAGGAGTGTAAGGAAAGAGATGCAACTTATGCTGCTCCGCTTAAGGTTGTTGTTAGACTTCGTAATTTAGAGACAGATGAGATTGCACAGCATGATATCTTTATGGGTGATCTCCCTCTTATGACTGAGACAGGCACATTTGTTATAAATGGTGCAGAGAGAGTTATAGTTAGCCAGTTGGTTCGTTCACCTGGTATATATTATGGAATAGGACATGACAAGATTGGTAAGAGATTATTCTCATCAACTGTTATTCCTAATCGTGGAGCATGGTTAGAGTACGAGACTGACTCTAATGATATTTTCTATGTGCGTGTTGATAGAACTAAGAGAGTGCCTATAACTGTACTTCTTAGAACTCTTGGCGTGGGTACTAATCAGGAGATTATCGATATGTTTGGTGATGAGCCAAAGATTATGGCTACATTGGCAAAGGATAGCTCTGATAGTTATGAGACTGGTATTATCGAGTTATATAGAAAGATTAGACCAGGTGAGCCAGAGGTAGTAGAAAGCGCAGAAACTCATATTAATAATATGTTCTTTGATGCAAGAAGATATGATCTTGCTAAGGTAGGACGTTATAAGTTTAATAAGAAATTAGCATTCAAGAATAGAATATCAGGACATACTCTTGCAGAGGATGTTATAGATCCAGCAACAGGTGAGGTTATGTATAAGGCAGGTGCTGTTCTTACTCGTGAGGACGCTACAGCTATACAGAACGCAGCTGTTCCATTTGTGTGGATTCAGACAGAGGAGAGAAATGTTAAGGTTCTCTCTAACTTGGTTGTTGATATGTCTGGTTATGTTGGTTTTGACCCTAAGGAGATTGGTATTACAGAGGATGTTTATTATCCAGCCCTTGTATCACTTTTAGAGGAGTATGATGACGAGGAGGAGCTTAAGAAGGCAGCGGCAGCAGCTGTTAATGAGCTTATTCCAAAGCATATTACTAGAGAGGATATATTTGCATCTATTTCATATAATATGCACCTTGAGTATGGAATTGGTAATGATGATGATATTGACCACTTAGGTAACAGAAGAATCAGAGCCGTAGGTGAGCTTTTACAGAATCAGTATAGAATTGGTTTGTCAAGACTTGAGAGAGTGGTAAGAGAGAGAATGAATACTCAGGACGTGGATACAATTACTCCACAGTCTCTTATTAACATCAAGCCAGTAACTGCAGCTGTTAAGGAGTTCTTCGGTAGCTCACAGCTTTCACAGTTCATGGATCAGAACAACCCACTTTCAGAGCTTACTCACAAGAGACGTCTTTCAGCTCTTGGTCCAGGTGGTTTGTCAAGAGATAGAGCAGGTTTCGAGGTTCGAGACGTTCACTATACTCACTATGGTAGAATGTGTCCTATCGAGACACCTGAAGGTCCTAACATCGGACTTATTAACTCACTTGCTACTTATGCACGTATTAATGAGTACGGTTTTGTTGAGGCACCTTATAGAAAGTTAGATAAGTCAGATCCTAAGAATCCTGTAGTTACAGATGAGGTAATTTACCTTGCTGCAGACGAAGAGGATAACTATGTTGTTGCTCAGGCTAATGAGCCACTTGATAGCGAGGGACATTTTGTAAATAAGAAGGTTTCAGGTAGATATAAGGAAGAAACATCAGAGTTCTCTAAGGCAAAGGTTGACCTTATGGACGTTTCTCCAAAGATGGTATTCTCAGTAGCTACTTCTATGATTCCTTTCCTTGAGAATGATGATGCTAACCGTGCCCTTATGGGTTCTAACATGCAGCGTCAGGCGGTTCCGCTTCTTAAGACTGAGGCTCCTGTTGTTGGTACTGGTATGGAGGCTAAGGCCGCAGTTGATTCAGGAGTATGTATTGTAGCAAAGAATGATGGTGTTGTTGAGATATCATCAAGTGAGAAGATAGTAATTAAGTGTGATGATGGCTCAAGAGATGAGTATAAGGTAACTAAGTTCTCTAGAAGTAACCAGGGTAACTGTATGAATCAGAGACCTATCGTTAAGCGTGGAGATAAGGTAACTAAGGGAATGGTTATCGCAGATGGTGCATCTACTTGCGGTGGTGAGATTGCTCTTGGTAAGAATCCACTTATCGGATTTATGACTTGGGAAGGTTATAACTACGAGGATGCGGTACTTCTTAGTGAGAGATTAGTTAAGGAAGACGTATATACTTCAGTTCATATTGAGGAGTATGAGATTGAGGCTAGAGATACAAAGCTTGGTGCTGAAGAGATTACAAAGGATCTTTCAGGACTTGCTTCAGAGGCACTTAAGGACCTTGATGAAAACGGTATTATCCGTATTGGAGCAGAGGTTCGTGCAAGAGATATATTGGTAGGTAAGGTTACTCCTAAGGGAGAGACTGAGCTTTCCGCAGAAGAAAGACTTCTTAGAGCTATCTTTGGTGAGAAGGCTAGAGAGGTTAGAGATACATCACTTCGTGTGCCACATGGTGCATATGGTGTTGTTATGGATACAAAGGTATTCACTAGAGAAAATGGTGATGAGCTTCCACCAGGAGTTAATAAGACTGTTAGAGTTTACATTGCTCAGAAGAGAAAGATATCAGTAGGAGATAAGATGGCTGGTCGTCATGGTAACAAGGGTGTTATCTCACGTATCCTTCCTGTAGAGGATATGCCATTCCTTCCAAATGGTAGACCACTTGATATCGTACTTAACCCTCTTGGAGTTCCTTCACGTATGAATATCGGTCAGGTGCTTGAGATTCACCTTAGTCTTGCTGCAAAGGTATTAGGCTTTGATGTGTCAACTCCAGTATTTGACGGAGCTAATGAGTTTGATATTATGGATGCTTTAGATATGGCTAACGATTACGCTAATAGTGATTGGGAGACATTCTATGAGAAGTATAAGGATGATACAGAGAAGGAAGTAATGGATTATCTCTATGAGAACAGAGACCACAGAAAGGAATGGCAGGGAGTACCTATCAATCGTTCTGGTAAGGTTACACTTAGAGATGGTAGAACAGGTGAGGAATTTGATTCACCAGTTACTATTGGTTTCATGCATTACCTTAAGCTTCATCACCTTGTTGATGATAAGATCCATGCTCGTTCAACAGGTCCTTACTCACTTGTAACTCAGCAGCCACTTGGTGGTAAGGCTCAGTTCGGTGGACAGAGATTCGGAGAGATGGAGGTTTGGGCTCTTGAGGCATATGGTGCTTCATATACACTTCAGGAGATCCTTACTGTTAAGTCTGATGATATGGAAGGACGTACTAAGACATTTGAGGCTATCACAAAGGGTGAGAATATTCCTACACCTGGTATCCCAGAGTCATTCAAGGTTCTTCTTAAGGAGTTCCAGTCACTTGGTCTGGATGTAAGAGTTCTTAGAGATGATAATACTGAGGTTGAGCTTGGTGAATCAACTCCTGATTCTCCAGATGAGAGCCTTAAGAATCTTATTACCGGTGATGATATGGGATTCGATGAGGACTTAGAGTCACAAGGCTATAGTGGAATTGATGAGAATGATGAGCTTACATCTCTTTCAGATGATATAGATGATGAGATGTTTGATGATTTTGATGATGACGAGTTTTAGTGAAAGGAGATTTGTAGGATGTCAGCTATTAATAATGGAACAACACAGCAACAACCTTTATATTTTGATGCAATCAAAATAGGACTTGCGTCTCCTGAAAAGATTAGAGAGTGGTCTAGAGGTGAGGTTACTAAACCAGAGACTATAAATTATAGAACCCTTAAGCCAGAGAAGGATGGATTATTCTGTGAGAAAATATTCGGACCATCTAAGGACTGGGAGTGTCATTGTGGAAAGTACAAGAAGGTTCGTTTTAAGGGAACTGTATGTGAGAGATGTGGTGTAGAGATTACTAAGGCAAGCGTTAGACGTGAAAGAATGGGACATATAGAGCTTGCTGCACCAGTATCACACATTTGGTACTTTAAGGGAATCCCAAGCCGTATGGGACTTATTCTCGATATATCACCAAGATATCTTGAGAAGGTACTTTATTTTGCAAATTATATAGTTCTTGATCCAGGTGAAACAACACTTGAGTACAAGCAGATTCTTACCGAGGCAGAGTACAGAAATGCTGAGAAGGAATTCCCGGTTGGAAGCTTCCGTGTAGGTATGGGAGCAGAGGCTGTTAAGGAGCTTCTTGAGAATATTGATTTAGAGAAGGAAGCTGCAGAGCTTAAGGAAGAGTTTGAGAATTCAAATGGCCAGAAGAGAGCTAGAATTGTTAAGAGACTTGAGGTTGTAGAGGCATTCAGAAATTCAGACAATAAGCCTGAGTGGATGATTATGGATGCTATTCCTGTAATTCCACCAGATATCAGACCTATGGTACAGCTTGATGGTGGTAGATTTGCAACATCAGACTTAAATGATTTATATAGAAGAATTATTAACCGTAACAATCGTCTTAAGAAGTTACTTGAGCTTGGAGCACCAGATATTATCGTTCGTAACGAGAAGAGAATGCTTCAGGAGGCAGTTGATGCCCTTATCGATAACGGTAGAAGAGGTAGAGCAGTAACAGGTCCTGGTAACAGAGCGCTTAAGTCACTTTCAGATATGCTTAAGGGTAAGCAGGGACGTTTCCGTCAGAACCTTCTTGGAAAGCGTGTTGACTATTCAGGACGTTCAGTTATCGTAGTAGGACCAGAGCTTAAGATTTATCAGTGTGGTCTTCCTAAGGAGATGGCTATTGAGTTATTTAAGCCATTCGTTATGAAGGAGCTTGTAACTAGAGAAATCGCAAATAATATTAAGGCTGCTAAGAAGGCAGTTGAGAAGCTTCAGCCTGAGGTTTGGGATGTGCTTGAGGATGTAATTAAAGAGCATCCGGTTATGCTTAACCGTGCTCCTACTCTTCATAGACTTGGAATTCAGGCCTTTGAGCCAATCCTTGTAGAGGGTAAGGCTATTAAGCTTCATCCACTTGTATGTACAGCTTATAATGCAGACTTCGATGGAGACCAGATGGCAGTCCATCTTCCACTTTCTGTTGAGGCACAGGCTGAGTGTAGATTCCTTCTTCTCTCACCTAACAACCTTCTTAAGCCATCAGACGGTGGTCCTGTTGCCGTTCCTTCGCAGGATATGGTACTTGGTATTTACTACCTTACTATGGATAAGTTTGCTGAGATTCCAGCAGAGAAGGCATTAGAAATTGGTGTTGCTAAGGAATACACTAAGGATGATGAGGATGCAAACCTTGCAGATCTTAATGCTGATGGTCTTGCAGGAAAGATTAAGGCTACAGATATAGTTAAGGTTAGAGTTATTAAGAAGACTTCTATCAACAAGGTTAAGGATGAAAATGATGTTGAAAAAGAAGTTAAGGAAAGCTTCTATAAGGATATATATGGCACTGTAAAGGATTTCATGAAGCCACTCTTTGGTAGTGTGAACCTTGCAATGCTTGCATATGAGAATAAGGAGATTACACTTCATCAGAAGATTAGAGTTAAGAGAACTGTAACTACAGCAGAGGGCGAAGTTGTATCTGGAATAATTGAGTGTACTATGGGTAAGCTTATCTTTAATGAGGTTGTACCTCAGGATTTAGGCTTTGTAGATAGAACAGATTCAGATAATGCTCTTAAGCTTGAGGTTGATTTCCATGTTGGTAAGAAGCAGTTAAAGAAGATTCTTGATAAGTGTATTAACACACATGGAGCAACTAAGACTGCTGAGGTTCTTGATGATATCAAGGCTATGGGTTACAAGTATTCTACTAGAGGAGCTATCTCAGTTTCTGTATCAGATATGGTAGTGCCAGAGGCTAAGAAGCAGTTACTTGCAGATGCTCAGGAATCAGTAGATAAGATTACTTTCTTGTATGGTAGAGGATACCTTACAGATGAAGAGAGATATAAGAATGTAATTAAGGTTTGGAATGAGGCGGATGCAAAGCTTACTAAGGCTCTTCTTGATGGCCTTGATAAGTATAACAATATTTACATGATGGCCGACTCAGGAGCGAGAGGTTCTGACCAGCAGATTAAGCAGCTTGCAGGTATGAGAGGACTTATGGCTGATACATCAGGACGTACTATCGAGCTTCCTATCAAGGCAAACTTCCGTGAAGGTCTTGATGTACTTGATTACTTCATTTCTGCTCATGGTGCTCGTAAGGGTCTTTCTGATACAGCTCTTCGTACTGCCGATTCAGGATACCTTACTCGTCGTTTGGTTGACGTTTCTCAGGATCTTATCATTAGAGAGGTTGACTGTCAGCCAGATGCAGATGAGAAGCCAGGTATGTATGTACAGGCAATCAAGGAAGGAAAGAAGGAAACAGAATCTCTTCAGGAGAGAATTACAGGTCGTTACTTAGCAGAGAGTATTTTCGATGCAGAAGGCAATATGCTTGTAAAGAAGAATCATATGATTACTCCTAAGAGAGCAGAAATCATCATCAAGAAGGGTGTTGATGAGCAGGGAGTTCCTTTCACAGTAGATGGAGCAGTTAGAAAAGATGCTTCTGTTAAGATTAGAACAATTATTACTTGTAAGTCACATATCGGTATATGTTCAAAGTGTTATGGTGCTAACATGGCTACTGGTCAGGCAGTTCAGGTTGGTGAGGCAGTAGGTATAATTGCTGCACAGTCAATCGGTGAGCCAGGTACTCAGCTTACAATGAGAACATTCCATACTGGTGGTGTTGCCGGTGATGATATCACTCAGGGTCTTCCTAGAGTTGAAGAGCTTTTCGAGGCTAGAAAGCCAAAGGGACTTGCTATTATAGCAGAGTTTGGCGGAGAGGTTGAGATTAGAGACACTAAGAAGAAGAGAGAAGTAGTAATTACTAATAGAGAAACTGGAGAGGCTAAGGCATACCTTATACCATTCGGTTCAAAGATTAAGGTAACAGATGGTCAGACTCTTCAGGCCGGTGATGAGCTTACTAATGGTTCTGTAAATCCACACGATATCCTTAGAATTAAGGGTGTACGTGCAGTACAGGATTACATTATCAAGGAAGTTCAGACAGTTTATCGTACACAGGGTGTTGAGATTAACGATAAGCATATCGAGGTTATCGTTCGTCAGATGCTTAAGAAGATTAAGATAGAGGATAATGGAGATACAAATTACCTTCCAGGAACATTAGTTGACGCATTAGAATATGCTGAGACCAATGAGAAGATGGAGGCTGAGGGTAAGAGACCAGCAGTTGGTAGCCAGATAATTCTTGGTATTACTAAGGCGTCACTTGCTACTAATTCATTCCTTTCAGCAGCATCATTCCAGGAGACTACAAAGGTTCTTACTGAGGCTGCTATTAAGGGTAAGGTTGATCCACTTATCGGACTTAAGGAGAACGTTCTTATCGGTAAGCTTATACCTGCAGGTACAGGTATGAAGAGATACCGTGATGTAAAGCTTGATACAGGTGAGGACGAGATAACTGATGAGATTATTGATAGCGAAGATATTCTCGATGAGTCAGCTGTTGTAGAAGAAGCTGTTGTAGTTGATTCAGATTCAGCAGATGATTCAAATGAGTAAAAAAGCGTAGCAACAAGCTACAGGCAAATAACAAAAAGCATATGCGCAAGTTACACTTGCATGCATATGCTTTTTGTATGTATAAGGAGCAGTGGATGTAAGAGGATACGTGTGACTGAGCGTAGTTTGTTGTATTTTTTTATATTTTAATATTTTTGTAAGATTTTTTTTAGAATATAGTTGACATATGAAAAAGTAAATAATATAATATTTTAGCATGTGTTAATTGGGAAAATTTGATTAATACATGCTATTTATGTGCATACTTAACAAAGCAACTACGAGCTGCTTAGGTTAGGTAGCAACAATATTATTTTAAGAATCGGAGGTGAAAACATGCCAACTTTTAACCAGTTAGTTAGAAAGGGAAGACACTCATTAGAGAAGAAGTCAACTGCTCCTGCTCTTCAGAGAAGCTACAACTCTCTTAGAAAGAAGCCAACTGAGACATCTTCTCCACAGAAGAGAGGTGTTTGTACAGCAGTTAAGACTGCTACACCTAAGAAGCCTAACTCAGCTCTTAGAAAGATCGCCAGAGTTCGTTTATCTAACGGAATCGAAGTTACTAGCTATATCCCAGGTGAAGGTCACAACCTTCAGGAGCACAGCGTTGTTCTTATCCGTGGTGGTAGAGTAAAGGACTTACCTGGTACAAGATACCACATTATCAGAGGTACTCTTGATACAGCAGGTGTTGCTAAGAGACGTCAGGCACGTTCTAAGTATGGTGCTAAGAGACCTAAGGATGCAAAATAATATTTAGGCCACTATACTAAACAAAACTAAGTGCGAAAAGTAGGTTATGTTTTCTATAATATATAGAACTATAGATAAAACAATCTAAACTATTTTTGCACGAACATATTTCCACAAGCTCTAGTGTAACGGTAACGGTGTTGCACTTTATTGAGGGAAATATGAGTACCGTTGAATTAATTCAAATAATAATTAAGGAGGGAAGAACCGTGCCACGTAAAGGACATATCGCAAAGAGAGACGTATTAGCGGATCCAATTTACAATAACAAAGTGGTTACCAAGCTTATCAATAACATTATGTTAGATGGTAAGAAGGGTGTTGCACAGAAGATCGTTTATGGTGCATTTGACCGTATTGCAAACGAGACTGGTAAGGAAGCTTTAGAGGTATTCGAGGAGGCTATGAACAACATCATGCCATCACTTGAGGTTAAGGCTAGACGTATCGGTGGTGCAACTTATCAGGTACCTATCGAGGTTAGACCTGACAGAAGACAGGCTTTAGCTCTTCGTTGGTTAACTACTTACTCACGTGCAAGAAGTGAGAAGACTATGGAAGAAAGACTTGCAAAAGAGCTTATCGATGCTTCAAACAACACTGGCGCATCTGTTAAGAGAAAAGAAGATATGCACAAGATGGCAGAAGCAAACAAGGCTTTTGCTCACTACAGATTCTAGTAGTGTATATCAATTTTGTATCTATTAATATAAGGAGGAAAAAACCTTGGCTGGAAGAGAATATCCATTAGAGAGAACCAGAAATATAGGTATCATGGCTCATATCGATGCTGGTAAGACAACAACTACTGAGCGTATCCTTTATTATACTGGTGTTAACTATAAAATCGGTGATACTCACGAAGGTACTGCTACCATGGACTGGATGGCTCAGGAGCAGGAAAGAGGTATCACAATCACTTCAGCTGCAACAACATGTCATTGGACATTACAGGAAAACTGTAAGCCAAAGGCAGGTGCTTTAGAGCATCGTATCAACATCATTGATACTCCAGGACACGTTGACTTCACTGTAGAGGTTGAGCGTTCACTTAGAGTACTTGATGGTGCTGTTGGTGTATTCTGTGCTAAGGGTGGTGTTGAGCCACAGTCAGAGAACGTTTGGCGTCAGGCTGACACTTACAACGTACCACGTATGGCATTCATCAATAAGATGGATATCTTAGGTGCGAACTTCTACGGCGCAGTAGAGCAGATTAAGACAAGACTTGGTAAGAATGCAATCTGTATTCAGTTACCAATCGGTAAGGAAGACGAGTTCAAGGGAATCATCGACTTATTTGAGATGAAGGCTTACATCTACAATGATGATAAGGGAGATGACATCTCAATCGTAGATATCCCAGAGGATATGAAGGATGATGCAGAGCTTTACAGAAACGAGTTAGTTGAGAAGATCTGTGAGTTAGATGATGACTTAATGATGATGTATCTTGAGGGCGAGGAGCCATCAGTTGAAGAGATGAAGGCCGTTCTTAGAAAGGCAACTTGTGACTGTTCAGCTGTTCCTGTATGCTGTGGTACAGCATATAGAAATAAGGGTGTTCAGAAGCTTCTTGATGCTGTTATCGAGTTCATGCCTTCACCACTTGACATCCCTGCTATTAAGGGTGTTGATATGGAAGGTAATGAGATTGAGAAGCACTCATCAGATGAAGAGCCATTTGCTGCTCTTGCATTCAAGATTATGACAGACCCATTCGTAGGTAAGCTTGCTTACTTTAGAGTATATTCAGGTACAATTAATGCAGGTTCATATGTATTAAATGCTACTAAGGGTAAGAAGGAGAGAGTTGGTCGTATCCTTCAGATGCATGCTAACGCTAGAACTGAGTTAGACAAGGTTTACTCAGGTGATATCGCAGCTGCAATCGGATTTAAGGTAACTGGTACTGGTGATACAATTTGTGATGAGCAGCATCCAGTAATTCTTGAGTCTATGGAATTCCCAGAGCCAGTTATCGAGCTCGCTATCGAGCCTAAGACTAAGGCTGGTCAGGGTAAGCTTGGAGAGTCTTTAGCAAAGCTTGCTGAGGAGGATCCTACATTTAGAGCTCATACAGACGCAGAGACTGGTCAGACAATTATCGCTGGTATGGGTGAGCTTCACCTTGAGATTATCGTTGATAGACTTCTTCGTGAGTTTAAGGTAGAGGCAAACGTTGGTGCTCCACAGGTTGCTTACAAGGAGACATTTACTAAGGCCGTTGACGTAGATAGCAAGTATGCTAAGCAGTCAGGTGGTCGTGGTCAGTATGGTCACTGTAAGGTACGTTTTGAGCCTATGGAAGCTAACTGTGATAAGTTTGATTATGATCCAAAGGCTAATATATTAATTAATGAGCCACCAACACTCTTATTCGAGTCAACTGTAGTAGGTGGTGCTATTCCTAAGGAGTACATTCCAGCAGTTGGACATGGTATCCAGGAAGCAGCAGCAGCTGGTATCCTTGGTGGATTCCCAGTTCTTGGTGTTCACGCTACAGTATATGATGGTTCATACCATGAAGTCGATTCAAGTGAAATGGCATTCCAGATCGCTGGTTCTATGGCATTCAAGGATGCTATGGCTAAGGCAGGAGCAGTATTGCTTGAGCCTATCATGAGAGTTGAGGTAACTATGCCAGAGGAGTACATGGGTGATGTTATTGGTGATATTAACTCACGTCGTGGACGTATCGAGGGTATGGATGACCTTGGCGGTGGTAAGATTGTTAGAGCATTCGTTCCACTTTCAGAGATGTTCGGATACTCAACAGACCTTCGTTCAAAGACTCAGGGACGTGGTAACTACTCTATGTTCTTCGAGAAGTATGAGCAGGCTCCAAAGTCAGTTCAGGAGAAGGTTATCGCTGCAAAGAAGGGACAGTAATAAGTCTCTTATTATGACAATCTAAGTGGATAAGTGCTACATATGGCATTTATCCACTAGAATATAGGATTATGTTTCACATAATCCATTTTAAAAATTTGATTATAATAAAAACTAAAAAGGCTTGAAAATATTACTATATTTTAATATAATAGATGATAGCCGAGAATTAGCCCAATAAGGGCAAAAGTTAAGGAGGAATATAATAATGGCAAAAGCTAAGTTTGAAAGAACTAAACCACATTGTAACATTGGTACAATCGGACACGTTGATCACGGTAAGACTACTTTAACAGCTGCTATCACTAAGACTCTTCATGAGAGACTTGGTACTGGTGAGGCTGTTGC
>JAFWZV010000024.1 GCA_017517305.1 Lachnospiraceae bacterium
TCAGATGATGGCTCAGTTAAGAGAAAAGCAGAAGCAGAAGAACGAAAAATCTCAGTGGGATGAGGAAGAGGAAGCCGAGTTTAGAGAGAAGATGGATGCACTTAACCAGGACGTTGAGGATGCTACTCAGAATATGAGTGCAGGCTCTGCTGCATTTTCAGAAGCTCAGAAGGCTAATATAGTGCCTATAGAGACTAGCAATGCCGATATAGCAGCTATTGACAGCGTCAGTAGCTTAGGCGGTGGCGTGGTAGGCGCTAGGGTAGATTTTACGATATAAATGGTAACTGGAAATGTAGTTGTAATATTTTTTTAAAATGCTACAATATAGTAAATAAATTATTAAGGGGGAACTAAATGAAAAAGGAAGAAAGATTTGTAGAAACATATTCACAGGGGACTGTTAGTGCAATTAAGATTTTTGTGGATAAAGAAACTGGAGTAAATTACGTATTTCATCACCAGGGCAACGCAGGAGGAATGACAGTTTTATTAGATAAAGATGGTAAACCTGTTGTAACAAAAGTAGAAGATAACTAGGTTTTTAAAGTAAAGGCGAGAAACTCGCCTTTATTTTTTTGCGTAAATTTTGCAAAAGGATACACAAAGGATACATCCACCCATTATATTAATCACAGTACAATGGAAGGAGTGAGAAAGTGGATCAACTAAAAGACCAAGGAAAAGAGCAATCTGCTCAGGGAAAAAAGGTATTAGTAGAAGTGGAAGACCTTTACAAAATCTATAAGGTTGGGGATGAACGAGTAAGAGCCTTAGATGGAGTAAGCTTTGACATTTACGAAGGGGAATTCATAGCTATAGTTGGTACATCCGGTTCCGGAAAATCCACATTGCTTAATATGCTGGCAGGACTTGAGCCGCCTACCAAGGGCATGATAAAGCTTGGAAGTAAGCGAATGGATAGGATGAAGGAAAAACAGCTGGTAAGAATGAGAAGAAAGCATATGGGCTTTATCTTCCAGTCCTACAATCTTATAGGGACCATGGATGCAAAGGAAAATGTGGCTATGCCACTAATGTTTAGAGGCGTAGGCGCTAAGGAAAGAGACAAACGTGCCAAGGAAATTCTAAAGCTGATGGGACTTGGAAAGCATATGAAGCACCTACCAAGTCAGATGTCAGGAGGACAGCAGCAAAGAGTGGGTATTGCAAGAGCACTTGTAACAAATCCTAAGATAATATTTGCAGATGAACCTACGGGAAATCTTGACTCAGGTACAACTAAGGAAATACTGACAATTCTTAGGGACACAGTTAATAAGAAGAATAATACCTTGGTAATGGTAACCCATGATAGGAACCTAGCACAGGTGGCTGACAGGGTTATTCATATAAAAGATGGAAAGATTAGAAAGATAGAAATTAATGCTAACAAGAAGGAGATAATTGAGGATGAAGACTATTAAGAGAACGAAGAAGATTTTAGCGATAATGATGTGCATGGTGATGTTGTTTGGCTTTTCAGTTATAGCATCAGCGGAAACTACACCAAGACTTATTATAACAGGATTTACCACAGACAAGGACGAGGTAAAGAGTGGAGATACATTTGAGATGACTGTCTCAATACAGAACGTATCTAAGAAGTCAGATATTTCAAATATTAAGCTTACATTTTCAACAGCAAATAACGAGATTGTGCCAGCATCAGGCTCAAGTACAATGTACATAGAAAAGATTGCGAAGGAAGAAGTTTATGAGCTTAAGATTACTATGAAGGCTGGCGCAGACCTTTCTTCAAAGTCATATGTGATGGATGTAAAGTTCTCATACGAGGACAGATACGGTTCACCTATAGAGGACGCAACTACACTTGTAATTCCTGTAGTTCAGAATCAGAGAGTAAGTGTTGGCGGTTTTGATTTTAGGGCTTCAGGCGTAATGGTTGGAGAGAGTTCAGATGTATCATTTACAGTTAACAACCAGGGCAGAGGAGAAATCTTCAATGTTAATGCAAAGATTGTAGGTGAAGGAATCGAGGCAACTGACGTATTTGTAGGAAATGTAGCATCAGGTAGTACAGGATACGCAGATATTACAGTAACAGGTGTAGATGAAACAGTGGCAACAGGTACTATTCAGGCAGTTGTAACCTTTGAGGATAGTATGGGTAATGAGAGCCAGGTTACACAGGATATTACATTTGATGTTTTGGCTTATCAGGAGCCTGTAGTAGATATGACAGATATTGATGAGATACAGGTAGAGAATGGACCTATATCACCGGTTGTAATTGTGGCAGCAGTAGTAGCTGTAATTGTGTTGTTAGTAGTAATTAAGAAGAGAAAGCAGAAGAAGGAAGAGGAGCAGGATGAAATTTAGTGATATTTTAAAGCTAAGTATAGAAAATCTTCGCCGTAGAAAATGGCGAACTGTTCTTACAGTTTTAGGTGTTACCATAGGAACCATATCTGTAGTTTTAATGCTTTCACTGGGCTTTGGTTTGAAGGAAACCTTAAATGCGGAGCTTAATGCAGGTGGTGGCATCAATGATATAACTGTAAGCTACAATGGCTCTGACGAGGATATGTACCTATCAGATAGTAGGGTAGAGGAATTTATGGATCTTGAGCAAATTACAAAGGCAAGTCCCAAACTATCTGTAGCCATGAAAGTAACCACAGGAAAATGGGGAACTACTACATGGATAGAGGGTGTTAGTCAGGAGGAATTAGAGGCCATTCCTTTAGGACAGGGAACCTGTCCAAAGGAAGGAGAAGAATTTCAGATTATCGCAGGAAATATGATTGTGTTAGATTTCTATGATACAAATACTTTTGAGTATCCTTATTGGGATTACAATGAGATACCTCCTGTAGATATGATGAATGATAAGATATATTGCAGCATGATGAATGTTGAAAGCTATGATGGAGTAAACCCAGACTCACTGTATTCTAAGAGAAAACAGTTAAAAATTGCAGGTGTAGTTGAGGGCGGTCCTGAAACCTACAATGCATATTGCTACTCGGCATATGTGGAGATAGAAACCTTAAAGAGCTATTTAGAGAAGGAATATAGAGGAAAAACAATTCCTGAACAGCCTACTGATAGAAATGGTAATCCATATAAGGAGTGGATTTACCCATCTGTAAAGCTTACCGTGTCGGATACTGCACTGGTAGAGGACACAGTAACCTACTTTAGAGAGATGGGTTATCAGGTTTCCAGTCAGCAGGAGTGGATTGAGGAAAACAATAAGGTTTTTGATATTGTCCAGCTTGTGCTTGGTGGTATAGGAGCGGTTTCCCTTTTGGTTGCTGCCATAGGTATAACAAATACTATCACCATGTCCACCTACGAGCGTCGTAAGGAAATCGGTGTTATGAAGGTTTTGGGCTGCGACATAGAGAATATCGGTGCTATGTTTGTATCTGAGGCAGGCTATATCGGTTTCTTAGGTGGAGCTGTGGGGGTTGTTTTAAGCTACCTATTATCAAAGGTTGTAAATATTGTAGGTGCCTCATTTATGACAGAGGCCATAGGAGTGGCAGGAAATCTTTCGATGATACCACTTTGGTTACCTTTTGTGGCAGTAGGCTTTACCATACTTGTAGGCGTAGTGGCAGGCTACTTCCCGGCTAGAAAGGCTACAAGAATTAGTGCTTTGGCGGCTATTAGAAATGACTAGAGAATTATTTGCTTGAAGAAAAATCTTTCATAGTTTAGACTATATGTGATAAGTTTCGAGAATTTAAAGAGTTCTCAACTTTAACATATAGGATAACGGGGGAGATACGAATCATGGCATATAATTTACTTCTTGTGGAGGACGACAAGTCCATAAGAGAGATAATCACAGACTTTTTTCAGGGGAAAAGTGAAGGAGAGATAAATATAAAAACCGCCAGCGACGGGAATGAAGGCTTGGATTATATCTACGAAGAGGAATTTGACCTTATTATGCTGGATATAATGATGCCTGGTGCTGACGGTTTTTCTTTGTGTCGTGAGGCTCGTAAGAAGAGTATAGTGCCTATTATATTTATTACAGCCAGAGGTAGAGAGGAGGACATTCTCTACGGCTATGATTTGGGCTGTGATGATTACATAGTAAAGCCATTTTCACTGGCGGAGCTTTATGCAAAGGTTAATGCGTTACTTAAGCGTTCTAAGGGATTGGTGGCAGGAAATGATATAGTATGTGGGGACATAACTATAAATCCTGCCAGATTTACAGTGACGTCAGCAGGACAAAATATTGAGCTTCCTCCTAAACAATATGCACTGCTAAAATACCTTATTGACCATAAGGATATGGTGGTAGAAAGAGAAGCCCTCTTAACTAGAATTTGGGGATATGACTACGAGGGTAATGATAGAGTGGTGGATAATCATATCAAGAAATTAAGAAGTGCCTTGGGAGAACCGGGGAAGCAGATAAAGACAGTAATCACTAAGGGTTATAAAATTGTGGGGTGATTGATATTAAATCCAAATTGAAAAAACAAAAAAGGAAAACCTTTAAGGGTATATTAATAAAAAAGCTAATTAGTACATTTTTGGTTACCACATTGGTTGTTTATGTAATTACGATTGCATTATTTCAGGTGGCATTATATTCCTTTGACAGCAACTTTTATATGGAGGAGACTTACTCTCAGGATGCGGTAAGTTCACTCTATGATACTATGCTTAAACAGGGCTTTGCCATGGATAATCCTAAGGATATGGAAGAATATTATACCAGATTAAAGATGAGATTTTATTCTAATGATTATATGGCTACTGCCCTTTTGGATGGTGACACATTAGAGCCCATTTGGGATGGCGGAGAAACTGGAATTGCAGTTATAAAAGGTAAAGATAATCTGGATGAAAAGTATTTGTACTATGAGATGGAAGGGGATGTGCCGGATAAGTACAGAGAGCTTTATATGTATGTTCAAAATGAAAATATATTTGCTGAAATGGGTAAGGAACCTGTGTCTGATATAGTTGATATGTATATTAAGGACAGAACCTTTGTCATGGGAAAAGTAAAGCTGACAGAGTATAAAAAGGGTAAGAAGGTGGTTACAGAATATGATTTTACACCTGAGGATACCACAGGATATACCCACATCCAAAATGATGAGAATGTAGATATAATGGTTTCTATGGTTTCGGGAAATCCCAAGGATTCCTACCTGTATAAAACTATGCAGGAATATATACAGAGCTTAAAAGATGGAAAATATCAGTTTACTACCTACAAAGGCCTATGGGATATGGAGACACAGTCTAGCTCCATGGTATTCTTACCAGATGGTAGTAGAATAGTGATATGTAAGATGTTTTCCATAAACCTATTGGAGTTAGTCTGGAAACAAATTATTATTGCATATATAATAATATACATAGTTGTGCTGGCATTTGCAGCTCTTTTCGCTCGTACAAAGTACCTTAAGCTTAAGTCAGCTTATGACATGGAAGACTATCGAATAACCATGACCAATACTATGGCTCATGACCTAAAGAGTCCACTGATGTCCATATCAGGCTACGCAGAAAACCTTAAGGAAAACATTAACACAGACAAGAAGGAGTATTACGCCGACTCTATATTGGAAAATGTCACCTATATGAACGACATAATCGCAAATGTATTAGAGCTTTCTAAGGTGGAGACTGGAGCCTTAAAGCTTAATAAGGTTGACTTAAATGTGGAAGAGTTAGTTTCTGAGCTATCTGACCACTATAGGGATGCCTTAAAGGAGAAGTCTCTGGAGCTTAATGTAGAAGGAACACTAAAAATAAAAGCAGACAAGGTCCTTATGCAACAGGCCATGGATAATATAATTGGCAATGCAATTAAGTATAGCAAGGAAAATACTACCATAGAAGTAAACCTTGAGAAAAACAAGGGTAAAGGCTTAATATCCGTATCAAATGTTAGTTCCCAGGATATTGGTAAGGATGCTGAAAATCTGTGGAAGCCATTTGTAAAGGGGGACAATTCAAGAAGCAATAAGCAGGGAACAGGAGTGGGCCTTGCAATAGTTAAGAATATACTTGAGCTTCATGGCTATAGATTAAAGCTTAGCTGCGAAGATGGAATTTTCAAGGTAGAGATAAAGATATAAGAGGACAAGGGAATCAATGAACTTTCTTGGCCGGCCTGCCTAGGGTCGGTCCACGCTGACACTAAAACGGTCAGCTTAGTCCCGACCACTGTCGCGGCCGGAATGAAGTTGGTTGGATTCCCTTGTCCTGTATTTTTATACATCTTTGCGTAACAACACGACCAGGAAAATGAATTTCACAGCCTATATTGAGAAAATTCTCCATAAAATAGACAATTTCAAACGTATTTGATAATATAACAATATGTGGCTTAAAACTGTGATTCGGGGTGCAACCCCTGGTTATATTCGGAGGTAAAAACAGGTGAGATTAAAGGATTTAGAGGGATTTAATCCCATAACTATACAGTGTCATAATAATCCGGATGCTGATGCTTTAGGCTCAGGCTACGGATTATATTGTTATTTTAAGGATTTGGGTAAGGATGTTAGATTGGTATACAGTGGTCCAAATCAGATAACTAAGTCCAATCTAAGACTTATGATAGAAAAACTAAATATTCCCATAGAATATATCGACCCTTCCAATGAGGATAATCTAAAGGTTAGTGGACTTCTTATAACTACAGATTGTCAGTACGGAGCTGGAAATGTCACTAAGCTGGAAGCGGATTATGTGTCCACTATAGATCATCACCAGATAGAGGTTGAGGGTGGTGAGCTTACATACATTTATCCTGGCTTAGGTAGCTGCTCAACCCTGGTGTGGAAGCTTCTTCGTGAGGAGGGCTACAAGATTACTGATGACAATGGTCTTGGAACAGCTCTTTACTATGGGTTATTTACAGATACTAACCAGTTTGCAGAGCTTCACAATCCTTTGGATAAGGATTTAAGAGACAGTGTAGAATTTGACAATGGGTTTATCACTTTGTTTAAAAACTCTAATATTACTTTGGATGAATTGGAAATTGCAGGTGTTGCAATGCTTCGCTACAGTTTAAATGAGGATCATGAGTTTGCGGTTATAAAATCTCAGCCTTGCGACCCTAATATATTAGGACTTATCAGCGATTTTCTTCTTCAGGTAGACAAGATAAAGTGCTGCGTTGTGTTCAATGAAACAGGTGATGGTTATAAGCTTTCTGTGAGAAGCTGCATAAAGGAAGTAAATGCTGGAGAGCTGGCAGCCTACCTTACAGAAGGAATTGGCTCTGGTGGTGGGCATTTTGAAAAGGCAGGTGGCTTTATAAGCAGGAAGCTGTTTACGAGAAAATATGACTGTATACATGCAGAGGCATATTTTAATAACAGAATGAACGAGTATTTCCATGAGTTTGATCTCATATATGCTAAGGACTATGAGGCTGACATTAGTACTATGAAAATGTACGAGAAGAATAAGCTTCCTATTGGATATGTTAATGCCTGGGAGATACTTCCTATAGGAACCCCTATTATGGTTAGAACTTTAGAGGGAGATATGGATCTTGTGGTTGAGAAGGACCTTGTAATAATGATAGGAATAAAGGGGGAGGTATACCCTAACAGATTAGAGAAGTTTAACAGGTCATACACACTTAGTGATGCAGAGTATTCTTACAGTACTATGACTGAAACAGAGTATGTGCCAAATATTAGAGTAAAGAGCACTGGGGTGATATTAAAGCTTATAGATTACGCTAAGGTTTGTATTCCTAGTGGCAGTGTGAAAATATTTGCAAAGCCTATAGATAAGGGTGTTAAGGTGTTTACAGCCTGGGACAAGGAGAAATACATGCTCGGTAAGCCAGGGGATTACCTAGCAGTTAGAACTGACGATTATCATGATGTGTATGTTGTTGAGAAGGAGATATTTGGAAAGACTTACACAGAGGTGTAGAGGATTTACATACTTACTAATATGAAAGGAAATAGCTATGGGAAATGGATATAAATATGACGCATTTATAAGCTACAGGCATGCGGAGTTAGATAAATTTGTGGCTGAGACTTTACATAGAAAATTAGAGTCCTACAAGATATCAAAGAAGGTGTTGAGTAACGGTAGAACAAGTCGTAGCAAGATAGAAAGGGTTTTTAGAGATAAGGATGAGCTACCTATCACTAATAATTTGGAGGACCCAATTATTAAGGCTTTAAGCGAGTCGGAATATCTTATAGTAATCTGCACACCAAGACTAAAGGAGTCCATATGGTGTAAGAAGGAGATAGAGACATTTATCCAGATGCATGGCAGAGATAAGATATTTGCAGTGCTTGCTGAAGGCGAACCTCATGAATCCTTTCCGGAGGAGATACTTTACAGAGAAGAAAAGGTGATTCAGCCTGATGGAACAGAGGGTACAAGATTAGTGCCGGCAGAGCCTTTGGCAGCAGATGTAAGAGGTAAGACTAAGAAGGAAATTCTTAAAGCTATGGATGTGGAGCTTCTTAGGCTTCTTGCTCCTATGCTTGGTGTGGATTTTGATGACCTAAGGCAAAGACATAGAGAGAGAAAGTTTAGAAGGATAATTACCGCTACTGTGGCGGCAGCAGTGCTTTGCTTAGGTATAGGTGTGGCAAGCTCCATAGCTGCATACCACATTAATAAGCAGAAGGAACAGATAGAGGCACAGTCTGCTGAGATTCAGGCTCAGGCTGCAGAAATTGAAGCACAGTCTGAAACTCTTGCTACTCAGAATGAACAGCTGCTTAACAATCAGGCGGAGAATCTTGCTGAGGAGTCTTTAAGATATCTCGAGGCGGGTGATAGGGAGAATGCTATAGCGCTATCCTTGGCAGCACTTACAGAATATGAAGGAATACCTATGCCGTACACTCCTGAAGCTCAATATGCATTGACAGAGAGTATACATTTGTATGATGCAGGTGCTAGGATTAAGCCTAGGTATCAGATAGTAATGCCGGCGCAGATAGAGGAATATATGCTTTCTCCAGATAAAGAACTAGTATTATGTAGAGATGTTATAGGTAATGTTGGAATATGGGATCTTGAAACAGGTCATCTAATTATGTCCCTTTCTCATGAAAAAGATAATTTGTCTCTAAACCCCAATTCAGTAGCCTTTGATAGTGACCATTGTATAACCTATATTACGGAAGATAATGAATTGGTTAAGTATAGCTTCTGGGCTGAGGAAGAGATGTGTCGCATACAGCTTCAGTCTGGCGGAACTGTGATTCCACAAAAAGAAGGAATATATACTGTGGTATGTGATTATTCTAATATATGTATGGCGAAAATGGCTGGAGATGAAGCTGAAGGGTTGGGAAACCTACAACCAAGTGAAGGCTATACCTTTACCAGTGATGTTTATATAACAAAAGTAGATGATTGGTCAAAGCTTTGTTATGTGGAGAGAAAGCAGGAGGATATAGAGAACATATTAGCTGAAGATAAGGATACGACAGATTATTGTAGGCTTCATATCTATGATTTGTTTTACGGAAAGGAAGAGGCAGTAATTTCTGTAAATTTCGATGGAGTAAATACTATAGCATTTGATGAGAACTATATGTACTATGCAGCTTCAAACTATGAGATAAATAGTGAGGATAGATTGGTTAAGTATGATATGGTTAATAAAGAAGTGGTATGGGACGTTCCTGTAGATACCTTCGTGACAGAGATATGCTTGACCGAGGAGGATGGGGATGCATTGCTTGCAGTAGGCTCCCTTGAAGCATTTTTGATTGACAAAAATACAGGAGAGCAGCGCAGTCGTATTGATTTTGCCAACACAGCCATAAGTACTAGCGCCATTAATGAGGATATTTTTGAGATACTTACTCAGAAGTCAGAATATGGACAATATCGTGTGGATAGTGATATGTATGTGGTGTATGATGATTATTTTGAGGTGAATTATGACACAATAGTTGGATGTGACAAAACTAATTTAGGATATATTGTTCAGGGATTAAATGATAACAAGCTCACATATTACGAAGTAAGTATGGGTGAGGATATTACACTTTATGAAAGAGAATTTAACTCTGAGGGAATAGGCAGTGTAGCTGATTATGATGATGACACAGCCCAAACCTTAAATCCTGGAAAAGCAAATCTGGTTGATACTGTACTTTATAGTGATGATAAGAAGATTGTGTTTATCTCTTACACAGATAAGACTGTGGAGATATACAACCGAATTGATAAAACTCTCCTTGCCACACTATATGATGTGGATTATGAGTTGGATGTATATTATGGTAAGGATGACAAAGGAAATACTTATGTGGGCAGTTATATTTATGGATACATATTAGATGAGGAATATAATGTTATAGCCAGACCGGAGAAACTAAGAGGAGTGGATTTTGATGCAGACCTTCTCATAGTTGAGATAGGGGATCAGTATGGATGTATTCCAATTTATTCTTTGGATCAGGTGATTTCCGAGGGAAAGGTTGTATTGAAGAAATTGGAGAAGTGGGAGTATTAGGATTACGGACTAACGAGCCTACATCTAACTCATGCTGCGCATGAGTTAGCTCGCTTTGTCGCGATATACATAAAACAAGAGGAGCACTTACTTTCAAGTAAACTTGAGTAAGTGCTCCTCTTGTTTTATGTGCATGGCTCGTTAGTCCGTAAAGTTGTCGAAATATCCCTGTATAAGAATGATAGGTGTACCCTTGTCTCCTGAACCGCTTGTAAGGTCACAGAGTGAACCGATAAGGTCTGTAAGCTGTCTTGGAGTAGTTCCCTGAGAAGCCATATTTCCAACTAAGTTAGAATCCTTCTCCTTGATACTCTTAGAGATAGCTTCCTTAAGCTCTGCTCCGCTAAGGTTTGCGAAATCATTGTCAGCTAAGTACTTAAGCTTAAGCTCGTTAGGAGTTCCGATAAGACCACTTGTAAATGCTGGAGATACAACTGGGTCTGCAAGCTCCCAAATCTTACCCTGAGGATCCTTGAATGCGCCATCGCCGTAAACCATAACCTCTACGTGCTTACCTGTCTTATCAAGGATGTCAGCCTGAATTCCTTCAACTAAATCCTGACACTCTCTAGGGAAGAGCTTAATCTGATCCTCTGTTGACTTGTTAGAACCAAGTAAGCCGTACTTAGTGTTGTAGCCACTTCCATTAACTGAAGCAGTTAAGATGTCGTCAAGACCACATACAACCTTAGCTCCGCCTTCTCTAAGAAGTCTCTTAGTTCTTACTCTTGTATGAATATCACAGTTAATAATGCAATCTGCATAATCAAGGATAGCCTTAGCATTGTTAGCAAATATAACCTCTACCTCAGCACCAGCCTCTGTAATAATATCTGAATAGTACTGAACATAATCAACACCTGTAAACTCATGCTTATTCTCGCCGAATAATTCACGATATCTCTCAAGTGTTAAAACATCTGTGTAAGGATTAATTCCTGCCTCGTCTAACTGGTCGTAAGTAAGGAGTGCGTTACCTACCTCATCACTTGGGTAGCTTAACATAAGAACAACCTTCTTAGCGCCCATTGCAATACCCTTTAAGCATATTGCAAAACGGTTACGGGAAAGGATAGGGAAGATAACACCGATAGTCTCTCCTCCTAGCTTAGCCTTTACATCAGCTGCAATGTCGTTAACTGAAGCGTAGTTGCCCTGAGATCTAGCAACGATAGACTCTGTAACTGCGATTACGTCTCTGTCCCTAAGTGAGAAGCCTTCGCTTTCAGCTGCCTCTAATACACTTGTTACAGTGATTTCTCTTAAGTCATCGCCCTGTCTAATAATAGGACCACGAATACCTCTTGATACAGTACCAACTTTTCTTTCCATGGTATATACACCTTCACCTTCTATTTAGAATACGTGTAGGTAGCACTCGTTTAAGTGCTATCGCAAAAAACACATTCATATTATACATATATGACAAGTCTCTTGCAAGAAAAAAATGTGTCGAAATGAGTAAAAGTTAATTTACTACAGTAAAGTGATAGTGTAATAACGCGATTAGAAGCTGTTTAACATCTCCTTCATGAAGAAAATGTTAACTCCTAAGCCGAAGATTATGAGAATCATAGCAATTACTGCAATGGTATTTTTCTCTGACTTCAGTCCCCTGTAGGCCATAATAAATGCAGGTATAAGTATGATGATACCAAAGCTTATCTGAAGGAAATAAACCAGACAAATATTGATTACTGCGATAATTAAGGCAACTGTGGCTGACTTACTGTTTTGGTAGTTTGCCTGTTTTTCCATTTCCTCATATATGTTTGATTGAAGTGCACCACTACTTTCAAGCTGGTCACCGCCTACTGATGGCTTGTACCCAGCCTGAATCTGATTTATTAATCCCTGAACCAAGGAGTTCGCCATAATATAATCTTTGGAACCAGGGGCCAAGCTTTCTAAGGACTGTGGTTTTTTAGGTGTGTTGTAGTATGCGTTGATATGTATCTCTGTTTCTTTAATATAATATTCTATGCAAAATGATTTGGTAACCAGAGGATTGCCCTTTCTCCAATACTTGTTTTCACCTTTTTCGATATAGATAAATCCGTTGTTTGTTAACCAATTTGTAATAGCTAAATTAACTCCATTGGCATTTCCGTTGTACTTTAACCTGAAATATGATTTTACGTGTTTCATAATGACCTCCTAAGTGAATGTGTTTTATTGTTTTATCAACCTAGTGAGTTTACTACATATAAAAAATGAATAAAATATCTTCCAAACCAACTGCGCTTTTTTACAAACGAAAATCTTGGTTATGATTTACTTTTTACATATTATAGGTAATGATATATAATTTATATGTTCAAAAGATAAAGAATTCTTAAGGAATTAAAGATGGGAGTAGGAAAGATGCATATTTTGATGAAAGCTGGTATGATTGCCACTGAATGTCTGAGTGTGATTGTTAATATTTATACGGTACATAGAAAAACAATTAGTAAGGAAAAAAGCAACTTGTGGTTGCTTGTTACATATGTTACATATTACCTCATTATTTCTTATACGGGATTTCAAAATGTGGTTTTTGATTTGGTAATTCTTGTGATTATCTTGATTTGGTCATCGTTTGTTTTTAAATGCAGAAAAATAGAATTGATATTTAAAGATACGGTAGGATTAATATTAACGGGAGTACAGCAGGTATTTTTTGCGTTTATTACCGTAAGAATTATTTCGAAAGAGTGGATAAATGAACACTTAAGTTTGATTTATTTTATGATGTCCATTTTTTCCTTTTTATTGGCATTGTTATTATATTGGTTGGTTATTGGTAGAAAAAGTAAAAAAGTTAAAGAGCAAAATGTTGGATCCAGACTATTCATTATACATGTGATATTAGCAACTGTAGCAATATTGACATTATTTTTGCTGAAGCAACGGTTTATTGAATTAGGAGGAATATATACAGATGCTTTTTTAATTTGTGGTTTCTTCTTGATTGTTGCCATATGCTTTGTTGTTATTAATATGAATACGGCAAAGAAACTGACCCAGAAGCAGCTAGAGCTGGAGATAAATAATAAATATATGAAAACCTATGAGGACCTAATACATGAGATTAGGCGTAAGCAGCATGATTACAAGAATCAGCTGTCGGCTTTATACAGTATGCATCTTGTTGCAAAGGATGATGAGCAGCTTGCTAAGCTTCACAAGGAGTATGGAGAAGAATTAGAGGAGAGAGATTTCTTTGATAGTATATTATATCAATGTGACAACCCTGTGCTCTGTGGCTATGTATATAGTAAGTGTATGAAGGCCTACAGAGAGGGAGTAAATATTGCGCCTGCTTTAAGCTGGAGTGAAGGTGACTTAACAATTCCACTACACAAGGTTATAGAGATGCTTGGAATACTCCTTGATAACGCTGTAGAATATCTTAAGGAAGCAGATTTTACTGATAAACAGGTTAAGCTTAATGTAAGCAAGGAACAAAGCAAGCTTACAGTGGAGGTTTGCAATACTTCCCTTTATCAAAGCTTCCAGGATATAGATAGTATGTTTAAGCTGGGATATAGCACTAAGGGAGAGGGAAGAGGTATAGGACTTGCCTCATTGAAGACTATAGTAAAGGAATATAATGGTAAGCTTTCGGTGGAGAATGAAGAGCTAGAGGATATAAATTGGCTAAATATTAAGGTGGAAATATAGGTAGGGTGACTTTATGAAGAAAATACTAATTTTAGAGGACAATATATCCCATATGAAGGGGATGGTTAAGATGATGGAGAGTATTCCTGAGGTTGAAATCTACGAGGCAACAAATATTAAGGATGCTCATGAACTGTTATTGTATAATGATTTTAATTTGTTTTTGATTGACATTATATTAGATTCTCAGAAGACAGGAGATGTGTCAGGTATAGAGTTTGTTAAGATGCTTAGGGAAAGTAAGAGATATCAGTTTATTCCTATTATATTTATTACTGCCCTTAAAGATCCCTACTTAAGCACATTTAGGGAGTTTCACTGCTACGCATACATAGAAAAGCCTGTAAAGGAGGAAGAGCTTTTAAAGACTGTGAAAGAAGCTTTGGAATATCCAGAGCCAAATGCTGCGCCGGAGACGGTTTTCTTCAGAAAGGATGGAGTGCTTTTCTCTGTAAAGGCAAAGGATATAACTCATATAACCGTGGGAAGAAGAGGTGTTAATGTATATACTACAAAGGATTGTATGAAGCTTTCCTACAAGCCTATATCAGAAATTTTAAAGGAGCTTAAATCAGACACATTTATCCAGTGTAGTAGAAGCACCATTGTAAATAGAGCCTACATAGAGAATGTGGACTTGTCAAATAGGTATCTTAAGCTGAAGAATAATGATGAAATAGTAGAGATTGGCTCTGTTATGAAGAAATACTTTAGACAGGGGTTGTAGGGTTATGATGTGGAAACATATATTTATTATTTGCCTTGAGTGTATAAGCACTTTTTTTAATATACATTTGGTGTACAAAGAGAAAATTAAGAAGGATAAGTGGCTCATTATATTTGCCGGAGTTTATGTATCATATTTTGGTTTTCTGAGCTATTTGAGCCTTCCTGGATACATTGATATAATATCCCCTATTGCTATGGTTCTATGGGCAAAGAAGGTTTTTGGACGAAAATGGTCTGAAACATTTATAAGAACAATTGTGTTTATGGTGTTTACTGCACTGGAACAGTCTCTTGTTATGGTGTTATTCATAATGGTGTTGAAGAGTAGAGGAATGGAAGGATTTACGGTTGGGGCATATATTGCCATGATACTTGTGGTACTGTTTGTATCCATACTTTTGTATTATTTGATTATGTATAAAAACATCACAATGGTAATGAAAATAATAGTTAAGCATAGAATCAATTTGATTTATGTTGTTGCTTTGGCTTTGGTTGTGTGTTTGATTGCATTTATGAAGAGTTCATACACTAGTCAGATGGATATATACGCTGAGGTATATATTATATGTGCTTTGGTTTTGTTTGTGGCGATAATCATAGTGTTAGGAGATATGAAAACCAAGAAAAAGCTATATCAAAAGCAGCTGGAATTAGAGCTTAATAATAAGTATATGAAAACCTATGAGGACTTAATCCTTGAAATTAGGCAAAAGCAGCATGATTACAATAATCAGCTGTCGGCTCTTTATAGTATGCATCATGTGGCGGAGGATAAGGAACAGCTTGTTAAGATGCAAAGGGAGTATGTGGATGAGCTGGTAGATAAGGATACTATGGATAAGATACTGTTTCAATGCGATAATCCAGTGATATGCGGATATATTTATAGCAAATGTAGAAAGGCTTATAGAGAGGGAATAGATATAGAAACTTCTTTGGAGCGTGATGGCGATTTCTCTGTCCCCTTACATAAGATTATAGAAATATTGGGAATATTACTAGATAATGCAGTGGAATACTTACAGGAATCTGATTTTACTGACAGACGGATTAAACTTAGAATTGAGAAGAGATTAGAAAAAAATGTTATAGAAGTTGAGAACATTTCTGAATATTACAGCTTTGATCAGCTAAACAATATGTTTGAACCAGGTAATAGTACCAAGGGAGAAGGTCGCGGATTAGGTTTGTCTTCTTTGAAAACTATTGTTAAGGAGTATAAAGGAGATGTGTTGGTTGAGGATATAGAAGCTGAAGGTAATAATTGGGTAAAAATAGTAGTTGTTATATAGTTTATGAATAAGTGTTGTGGCATCCTTCATATTGAGGGATGCTTTTTTTATAAAAAAGTACATTTTTTATGTACCATAAGTACATTAGAGGTTGATTTATATTTTTGACGTTTTCAGTATAATCATAATATATGGTTTATTGGGTGATTTTATGTCAAAAAAGATAATATTAAAAGAGAATATGGAATCAGGCAGTAGGCTAAAGAGGATACGAGAGAATAGAAGGCTTACGCAGGAAGCCTTTGCTGATGAATTGGGGATATCAGTATCCGCCTACAAGAAGCTTGAAAGTGGAGAAAATGGCATATCCACCAAAAGATTGAGACAGCTAAAGACTATGGATATTTCCTCTGATTTTATTTTGTATGGAGATAGAGGACATATAGAAAAACTAAAATTTGATGTGGATAACGGTTCTGAGATAGACAAGATAGGAATTATGCTACAGTTTATTTTGGAGTTGATTAGAGATAGCGAAAAAGGTGGAAATGTAGAAAAAGAACAAATTATGGAGTTGGTTTCTAATATTTTCGATGAAGGATAGTATATGAAGCGGATTTTGATTGTGGAAGACAATAAAACTCATATGGATGCATTGGGACAAATTGTTGGAGAAATACCTGATGTTACGATTGATAAAGCATACAGTGCCCAGGAGGCATATGGTATGTTTTTTTCTCGTTCGTATAACTTGTTTTTAGTAGATATTATTCTTAACACAGATAAAAAGTTAGACGTATCAGGGATGGAGCTTGTTCGTAAATTAAGGGAGCTAAAGCAATATCAATTCACTCCTATTATTTTTGTAACCACTCTAGAGGATCCAAAGCTTTGTGCATTTAAGGAATTGCATTGCTATGATTATATTGAAAAGCCCTTTTCAAAGGAACAGGTGAAAAATGTGGTGATGGAAGCATTGACATTTCCTGAGTCAAGGGAACCCAAAGAATTTGCTTACTTTAGAAAGGACGGAATACTGTATTCTGTAAAAATATCTAATATAAAGTATATTTTGGTAGATAGAAAGGGCGTAAATATCCATACCAAGGTGGATTGTCTAAGAATAGGATATCTATCTATGTCGGATATACTAATTGAACTGGATTCAGAAGATTTTATAAAATGTAGTCGTAATGCATTAGTAAACAAAAAATATATAGAGTATGTGGATTATACCAATGGATATCTGAAACTGCATGGTGATAATAATAGAATTGAAATAGGTTCTGTATTCAAGAAGAATTTACGTGAGAGAGGTCTGGTATGATATACGCTTTATTGATTTTGTTAGAATGTCTAACTTTACTACTTTGGATACACATATGGTTTAAGGAAAAGCTTAAGGAAAGCAATGGGCTAGGGAAATTTGTAGTTATATATGTGACATATTACTACATAGTATCAGCTTTAAAACTGGGATTTGTCATGGATATTTTAAGCGGGCTTGCTATATTTATCTGGATAATATATGAATTTAAGTTAAGGATTATAGAGTCTCTATTGAGATATATTATGTCTGTAATGTGTGTAAGTGTTACTCAGTTAATTGCTTGGGAGATGGTTACTGGAATTTGTGATGTCAACAAATTAAGTGAAGCTACGGTCTATATTATAATTAGTGTTGTTAGCTTGTTAGGTGCATTGATGATATATGGCTGGTTTACAAATAGAAAGGATGAGCCACTCTTATTTACAGCTTACAGTGCTTTTTTGATTCTTTATATTGGGGGCGTAATGCTGTTTATAAAGTATGACTATGAAAGTAATAATCAGGGCTATAGTCATTTGTATATCATATTATTTTTGTTACTAATATTTTTCTATACATTTATCTTAAAAAATATGAAAATCACATATGCTTTAGAACAGAAGAAATCAGAGCTTAGGGTTCGTGAAAAATATGAAGATGCATATGAACAGTTATTATTGGAATTTAGGCGAAAACAACATGATTATAGAAATCAAATAACTGCAATATATAGCATTGGATCACTGAATAAAGAAAAGGATGCCACTTTAATGCTACAGCAAGAATATGGTGCAGAGCTTTTGGAGGCTGGAGAGTTTGACTCATTATTAACTAGTTGTGATAATTCTGTATTAGCAGGGTATGTTTATACAACGTGCAATCAAGCCAAAAGACTAGGAGTAAATGTGGAAGTAAAATTGTCTGGAATTCAGAAGGAATATAATATACCTACTCATGAAATTGTAGAAATCCTTGGTATATTGATAAATAATGCATTAGAACACATAAAAGAATATGAAGATGAGAGAAAAGCATTAAGACTATATCTATATCAAAAATCGGGTAAGCTAAACATAGAGGTGTGGAATAATTCAGAATATATTTCCTATGAAGAATTGCAGAAAATGTTTGAAATAAACTATAGTACTAAGGGAAATGGGCATGGTATAGGATTATACTCATTAAAAACTATTGTAAACAAATATCATGGAGAACTTTTGGTTGAAAATGTGAAAGATAATAATAAAAATTGGATAAGATTTTTGGCTAAAATATAGTGCGAATAGGCCACTACAGTTTAGTAGTGGCCCTTTTGTATTATGTATGGATTTATTCATCTGTAGATGGGTAATCTGGCTCACCAAAGAAACAGAAGCTATGAAGATCACCAAATCTAGTAAATAATCCATTACATATCATACTCCAAAACCACATAAACTCACCTCCTAATCCTAGCTACCACAAGCTGGGTAGCATGTAATATTAATATCCAAAACCCTATGTTGATATAGGTATTGGGTTTAAAATATGTCTGAAATATTATGAATAACAATATGATAAATGCCACGTGAACTTTAGCGTGATAGATTGCTTCTTTGCTAAGAGCTGGCCTTGTTCTGGATAAAATAGGTGTATATATTATGGTAATGATTCCACATAGAATGCAGATTGTAGTGGTTATAAGCTTAGTGAAAAATAGTTTGCTACCTAAAGCTATACCAGATGATAAAATGACAAAACTGATTATAAGGCATCCAAAATAAGTCTTACAATGTAGTCCGCCACTATACATTCTGAATATAGTAAGGAAGAAAATTCCGCAGAAAAATTCTTTGTGAAGTCCTAGAATGTAAAAGATAATAAAGAATATAAGAGCTTTGCTTAAATCTGATAAAAACCCCTTTAGGTAGAATATAAGTATAGCCTTCTCGGATTTTGTTAGTTCAGTTTTTGTCATTAGTATCACCTGTTATAATTTGATGATACTATCATAGGTGGAAAGAGCTTGAAGAAATGATCTGGAAGACGAAATAAGTGATATAGGGGATGAATTAAGGGATTCTTACAGAAATACTTGTGTAATGATGATTGGTTGCCTTGCACATGCCATTGGTTTGATGAATGATATATAGCAAATAAAAAAGATATAATAAAAGGTTAAGTGTAAATTAAAAATTACACTTAACCTTTTTGGTTTTCAAAAATATTATTTTCCTATGTGGTAAAAGCTTAAGGTGAAACAAGTCCATTTTCCAATCTGACTACTTACGGTAATATCTCCACCCTGACCTTCCACGATTCCCTTGGATAGAGAAAGTCCGATGCCGATGCTATTTTCATTCACATCAGATTTTGCTCTGTAGAAGCGCTTAAATATTTTGCTTTGAGCCTCAGGCTCAATGCCAAGACCGTAGTCCTTAATATGAATCATAGTCATAACAGCTGTAGTTTCAACACTAAGCTCTATAGTGCTGCCATTTGGTGCATACTCAGTTGCGTTTTTTAGTATATTTGTTAGGGCTTCGGCTAACCAATCTCTGTCGTGGTTAAGTATAAGCTTATCATCGCAGCTTATGCTTATGGTTTGCTGTTTGGCTTCACTTAGCATAGAAACATTTTGAACAGCCAGTTGCAGGGTTGGCAGTAGCTCCTGATTTTTCATAACAAACTCTATAGCACCTGATTCAAGTCTTGCCAGCTTAAGTAAGGAAAGTATTAACCACTCCATACGGGAAAGCTGTCCTCCCATAAGAGAGAGCATCTCCTGTTTTTTCTTGTCACTGACGTTAGGGTTACATAGCAAATCCTGATATATGGTAAGGGTTGCCAGAGGAGTTTTAAGCTGATGAGAGATGTCAGCTATAAGATCTTGTAAAAATTCCTTTTCCTTAAGCTCCTTATCCCTACTTTGCTTTATGGCGGTTACCATCTTAGTATAAGTAAAGTAAAATTGACTGATATCTCCTTCAGTGAAATTGCTAAAATCAGGGGTACTGTAGTCGCCGTCTAAGACATCTTCTGAGCTTTGACTTATGGTTGTAATGGCAGACATAGGGACATTGTATAACTTAAGTCCAAGTATATAGCCAGCCACTCCTAATATTGCAAATATTCCGTAGCAGCTCACAAATAAAGATAGCTTGTCTTCGTTGATGTCTTGGCTGTACTCGGCTGGAGAATAGGTAATTCTTCCAGTCTCAGCCAAGCTGGTGTAATCCTGGTCAGAGTCTATTATCTCCTTGTGATATATCAAGTCTATTTCATTTATGTAATGAGATATGGAAAAATACAAAATCACACCACATAATAAAAAGGCTAGTACATATATTATTGTATAATTGCGAAACTCTTTGTTCTTAAACATAATCTTCCAATCCTGGCTTAGTCAGCCTGTTTATCTGATATCATATATCCCACACCTCTTACAGTTTGGATGTATTCCTTGTCACTGCCTAGCTTTTCTCTAAGTCTTTTTACATACACAGAAAGTGTATTATCATCTACAAAATCACCGTCTATATCCCACAACTGCTCTAGCAAAGTGCTTCTGGTCAGGGTTTTATTTTTGTTTTTTAGCAAGGTGGTGAAAAGTCTGAATTCACTAGGGGTAAGATTAATATTTACACCATCCTTTGTAACCTTGTGTCCGGTCAAATCAATGCGAAATGAGCCGAAGACCATAACCTCTCCTGAAGAGCTGTTAACCTGACTTCTTCTAATATTAGCCTTTATTCTTGATATAAGCTCCCTTACTCTAAAAGGCTTAGTGACATAATCATCAGCGCCTACCTCAAGTCCCTGGATAACATTTACCTCCTGGTCAAGTGCGGTAAGGAAAATAACAGGTAAGGTAAAGCCTTTCTCTCTAATGCCTTTGCAAAATGTATATCCATCTCCATCAGGAAGATTGGCATCCAAAAGAACAAGAGAAAAGCTGTCGCTGTTAAGCTTGGCATCTGCATCCTTTAGGGTTGTTACATGAGTAACCTCAAAACCTTCAGTCTCTATGGCAAAGCTGGTTGCCATAGCAAGAGGCATATCATCTTCTATTAAAAGTAATTTATCCATAGTAAGCTCCTGTTTATAAAGTCCCAATATTTCATGCTTAAATTCAATTTAATCTGGCATTGGAGATTGGGCTATCACGGTTTACGTTGCCACATAATGTTTGTATTGCATAACAAGTACATTTTAACAGTTTTGGATAATATTTTAAACAATTAAGTAAAAAATACTTTCTTACAAAAATGTAAGATAAATATTCACGGGATTGTAAGATTGACATTTTAAGATAGAGGCATAAGGTCAGATATAGGGATGAACAATCAGACCATATGATAAACGAAAAATTATAACAAAGAAAATGTTTAGAGAACAAAGTCTAATATATTGAGAAAGGGAGAAAAATATGGAAATTATTAAAACAAGCAAGCTTTGTAAATATTATGGAGAGGGAGAAAAGCAGGTTAAGGCAACAGATGAAATTGATTTAACTATTAATAAGGGAGAGTTCGTTGCAATCGTGGGAGCATCTGGTTCTGGTAAGTCAACCTTACTTCATCTTCTTGGCTGCTTGGATAAGCCTACCAGTGGAGATATATTTATCGATGGAGAAAATATTGCCAAGTATAATGACGAGGCTTTGGCTATGACTAGAAGAAGAAAGATAGGCTTTGTGTTCCAGCAGTATAATCTGATTCCTGTGCTTACAGTTAGAGAGAATATTGAGATGCCGGTTTTACTTGATGGTAAGAAGCCGGACAAGGAGTACATAGACGACTTAATTGAGATGTTAGGTCTTACTAAGAGACAAAAGCATCTTCCTAATCAGCTTAGTGGTGGTCAGCAGCAGAGAGTGTCTATTGCAAGAGCTTTGGCAAACAAGCCTGCCATTATATTTGCAGATGAGCCAACAGGAAACCTTGACAGAAAAAATGGTCTTGAGGTTGTGGAAACTCTTAAGGCTTCTGCAAAGAAGTATCAGCAGACCTTAGTACTTATTACTCATGAGATGAGCGTTGCTTCTGCAGCAGACAGAGTAATAGAAATATCTGACGGTAAGATAGTAAGTGACTCGGGTAACGCTGAGTAATATGATGCCAGTTATAGGTTTTGATATGAATAAACCGAAAAAGTTGGAAAGGAAGATAACATGAAGAATTATAAGGAATTAGGAAATAAATACATAAAGCACAGAAAAAAGCGTGCAGTGCTGGTTGTGCTTAGTATGGTGCTTGCCACAATGCTACTTTATACTGTGTCCACATTGTTACTAAACTTTTGGAATGATACTAAAGAGATTGAGGAGACATACAATAACTACCATGTGGAGTTGTATGAGCTTAATAAGGAGCAAAGAGATAAGGTGAGCAATTATGTCACTGTGCGTAATGCTGATTTTGCTTATGTGGATACAGAAACTGCCTTTGAAGATTATTATGGAAACTCCGTGAATTTCATATATTACTTTGACAATATGGATCAAACTACCTTTAATTTCAAGATTATTGAGGGAACGCTTCCTACTTCACCTGATGAGATACTTGTGAGAAAGGATAACCTTCATAAGTTTAAGGATGATATTAAGGTGGGGTCAGTTCTTAAGACAGTGGTATATGATGAGGAGGGGAATAGTACACCAGGCAAAAGCTTTACTGTATCAGGTATCATTGATTACGACTGTGTCAATGACCTTGAAGTGTATAACAGTATATTTTACTCTCTTGGAACTGATGATATGAACATGTCAGCCTTTATAAGGTTTGACAAAAGAGGAGACTGGAATAAGCTTGCTTATAATCTTGCTAAGGATGTAGGTGTGGATGTAAGTAAGAATCAGATATACTATATCAATGAGGCTATAGGAACCTATTACTTGAATCCTAACTCTCAGGGAACCTCATATGCTGCTATGTTTCTTATGGTTATGCTCTTTGTGGGATATATAGCAATGGTTATGGTAAGAGGACTTTTTACAGCAAACCTTTTCGATAATGTAAGAGAATTTAGCATACTTAAGGCTATGGGTGCCACTGACAAAAAGATTAAGAATATATTTAAGAGGGAGATTTACACTGAAGGGTTAATAGCATTTGTTATAGGTGTAGTGTTAAGTGAGATAGTATTCTTTATTCTTGAACATGTTGTATATGTGTATGGCTTTAACTTTGATTTTAGCCTATCTGGATTTATAGTTGGATTTTTATTCTTATATCTTACAATTACTCTGGCCATTATAGAGCCACTTAGTGTGCTTAAGAAGGTTCCTATAGTTGAGGGTATTAAGAGCAATTATGCTATTAACAATGCAAAGGATAAGAAAAGAGGCGGAAAACTTTTTAGAATCTTTGGAGTAGAGGGTGAGTATGCCTACAAGAATATTAGACGTAACAGCAAGGGCTTCTGGAATGGTGTGGCAACCTTTGCAGTTAGCGTGCTTCTGATAACAGCACTTATTACTGGTGGGGCAAATATTGCGGAGATGATTCGCTTTGAAGCAGGTGGAATAGACATAGAACTTGCATATGATTACTGGACTAGTAGTGTACCGGTAGATGATCAACATACCATAGATAAGTGGCAGGATGTACTTTTAAGTAAGGATTTTATAGAGGCAGCAGACCCTGACTATAGTTATCTTACATTTGGTAAGGATGGTGAAGCAGTAATTCGGTTTACCGAAGAGGCTAAACTTGGTATGGAGATAGCTGGATGGGGCCCATCAGAGGATGTTATGAGCGTAATTCTTTATACTGATGAACAGTTAGAAAAGCTAGATAAGTATATGCTGGATGGGATTTCTGCTATGGAATTAAAGCAGGGTGGAGCTATTATATGTAGTGGCTATACATATTATGATGAGAAAACAGAAGATAATATAACTGTGCCACTTTATGAAGCAAAGGTTGGAGACAAGGTTGATATAATTAATCCTAAATTCGTGGAAGATAAGAGTAGTCAGCTTGAACTAAAGGATGAGGCTACAGCCCAGCATTATATGCAGGTGGAAATTAAGGGAATGTGCAGTCAACCCCTTAGCTATGGTGGTATAGGAACCTTAATTATGTCCTATGATTATGTGGTAAAAGAGTTTGGTTTAGATTCAAGTAAGTTTTTCGATGGATTTTCGATTAAGGCTGATGAATCCTTTGAGATAACAGATATGCCAGCGCTTGAGACTGCAATATATGAAGAGACAAAGCAGACGGATTATATGCTTATGAACGAGGCTATGTGGCTTGATGCAGAGATGGGTTCTATGAAGGTTATTGTGGCTTGCATAGCTGGATTCCTTCTTCTTATGGGAATTATTAGTGTCCTTAATAATATGATTAACGAACAGCAAGTAAGACGCCAGGAGGTTTCTATCCTAAGAGCGGTAGGTATGAGCAAGAAGAAGCTTAATAAGATGCTTATCTTAGAAAAGGTTATAATGGGCTTTTTTGCATGGATTATAGGAACTGTGCTTGGTGTATTATTTGTGAGAGTTTTACTTATAGGAGTTCTCTATATGGCCGAAGCATCTATGGTGTATAGTATAGGTGGATATCTTGTAACAGGCGTTGCCGTAATAGCTATCATGGTGCTTATGTCTATGATAACAGTGGTATCTATGGGTAAGATGGATATTACTGAGGGAATTAGAAATGCTGAATAAAGTTTAAAAATAAATCTAATTTAATAATAAACTTATCCATAAAGTGGTATAAACAATTTTATGTTTTGTGTCGAAATAGATATATGAAATTACACTTTGTAGGAGGACTATTATGTTAGATTTTATCTTCAGCTTAATCTTCGGTGGTGTTGCAGGTTGGCTTGCAGGCAAGATCATGGGTTCAAACTTTGGTGTTATTGTTAACATCATCTTAGGAATCGTTGGTGGTGCAGTTGCAGGAGCAATCTTTGGCTTAATCGGTATTCATTTCGCTGGACCAATTGGTGGTATTATCAGCGGTGTTATCGGTGCTTGCGCACTTATCGCAGTTGGTAGAGCAATTAAGAAGGGCTAAGGAATATACCTTAGATAAACAAGCGGAACAGTCGGTGACTGTTCCGCTTGTTATTATAATAAGAAAAAAGGTATTGAAAAAATAATAATATTATGGAATTATAAAAACAAATATAACTGTTGTCCGTAAACAATTATATGATAGTGAGTTCTTACAGATGGTATATTCATTTAAGGAATAATTATTAGGAGATAACAAATGAGTAAGATTCTTATAGTAGAAGATGACAATGATATAAACGGCATGATTAATGTAGCTCTTAGCAAAGAGGGATATGAGTGTGTAAGCGCATATTCTGGCACAGAAGGTTTACTAAGACTTGAGCATGAGGATTATGATCTAGTAATCCTTGATCTTATGCTTCCTGGTATAGAGGGTAATGAGGTTTTAAAAAGAACCAGGGAGAAGAAAAACATTCCATTTATAGTTTTATCTGCAAAGGATGAGTTAGATACCAAGGTTGAACTACTTACATTAGGCGCAAATGATTATATGACCAAGCCATTTGAGATTAAGGAGCTACTTGCCAGAGTGCAGGTTCAGCTTAGAATGAGTAGTGTTATGGCAGCGGCCAGTGTTGACGGTGTGAAAGCAGGTGGCAATGGTGTAGACGGTTCTATTATAGGAACTGCTGTAAAACAAACCCTTGATTACAAAGAACTAAGCTTAGACTTAAATGGCAAATCCCTAGATGTAAATGGAAATCAAGTATCCTTAACAGCGCAGGAATACAAGATTATGGAACTGTTCCTAAAGAATCCGGGAAAGGTTTTCTCTAAGAATGAGATATACGAATATGCATGGGATGACTATTATATGGGTGAGGATAAGACCATATATGTACATATAAGTAACATTAGACAGAAGATGAAGAAGTACACTGAGAATGAGTATATAGAAACAGTTTGGGGATTGGGATTTAAGCTTTAGAATAATCTTTAAATATATCTTTAAAGATTCTTTAAACTTTCTTGACTTTCAATTAAACAATAGGATGTATTATAATATCAGCGAAGGGAAAACCGACGCTGATATTTTTTGGATTTTTCAAAAGGAGAAATGATAGCTATGGAATATGTAGTTAGTACAAAGGGTCTTACCAAGGTATATGGTAAGCACACAGCAGTAGACAATGTTAGTCTTCATATAAAGCGTGGAGAGATTTATGGCTTTATAGGAAGAAATGGTGCAGGTAAAACGACATTTATGAAGATGCTTACAGGACTTGCAGCACCAACAGCAGGAGAGCTTAGTCTCTTTGGTAAGACAGGAGAGGCTGTAAAAAGCCAGACCGAAAGAGTCGGTAATCTTATTGAGGACCCAGGACTTTATCCACAGTTTTCCGGATACCAGAATCTTAAGTGTAAGTGTCTTGCCCTTGGTATCCATAAGGAAGGCTACATAGAGGAGCTGCTTGCTATGGTAGGTCTTGAGGCTGCGGCCAAGAAGAAGGTTAAGAAGTACTCTCTTGGTATGAAACAGAGACTTGGAATAGCTATGGCGTTGGTTGGGGGACCAGACTTGCTTATCCTGGATGAGCCTATTAACGGACTTGATCCACAGGGTATTGCGGAGGTTAGAGATATTCTTCTTAAGCTTCGCGACGAGCAGAATATGACCATTATGATATCAAGCCACATCCTTGAGGAGCTTTATAAGATAGCAGATACATTTGGCATAATTAACAAGGGTAAGCTTATTCAGGAGCTTAGTAAGGAGGAGCTTTCTTCTAAGTGTAGCGACTACATAGAGCTTAAGTGCGATGACACATCAAAGGCATGTCCGGTACTTGATGGTATGGGAATTAGTGATTATAAGGTAGTGGACAATGACACAATTTACATCTATGAGCAGGTAGATAATTTGGGTGCTATAAACAAGGCTCTGGCCAATGCGGATGTTATGGTTAATCTTTTGAATGTGGTTCAGGAGAGATTAGAGAATTATTTCTTAGAGTTAGTAGGAGGTGAGGAGAATGCTTAATCTTATTAGAATGAATAATTACAGAGTGAGACATATGACTTGTATGTATGTGTTGGTTATAATAATTTGTCTTTTTGCAGTGTTCTCCGTATCGACGATTAGTGCAGCTGTAGAAGAAATGGCGTCAGGTGAATATGAAGAGTATGATGGAATGGTTGATGCTATGATAGCGGGATATAATGATGCTGCTATTGAGGATGGAAATGAAGAGGGAGTTATAAATATAGGTATTGATGCGGAAGAGAATGGTGATGCTTACAAAGAAGGTTATGAGTTAGGTCAGGAAGTGTCTATGAACTTTGGCATAGTATCAAATCAGCCTATACAGCCGGATGGAACCGTATCCTCTTACCTTGCATATTATTATGAAGATATATCAAGTGGATTATTGCTTATGTTCTTGACAATCGCTGTGGTTCTTTTTTACAACAGAGAGCAAAATAGTGGCTTTATAAAGAATATATCCTCAAAGTTAACATCAAGAACAAGCATATTCTTTTCGAAATTTGTGACCATGGGTATATACATGTTGGTAATTATGTTGATTACAGCCGTGTCAGAGTATTTTGCCCTTTGGATTTACTATGATGGCAATCTTACCTTTGGTATAAATGTTTTGGATGATTTTGTTCCTAAGTTTTGTGTGCAATTATTGCTCCACATAGCATTTTTAAGTGGCGTTATTATGGTTACAACCGTTACAAAAAGTAGCACCATGGGTATTACTATTGGTATCCTAGCTATTACAGGTTTTTCCGATTTTATCGTGTTAATCATAAAAGTATTGTTAGACTTTGATATGAGTAAATATCTTATTAGATGTAATATTGCTAGCGTAAATCTAAATTCTGGTAGTGAAGTGGTTAACCACGCACTTTTAGTTGGAATTATTACCATCATAGTTTATAATGTAATTGGTTGTACTTGGTTTGCAAAGAGGGATATAGCATAAATAAAAATAATACGGAGTTAATGATTGGATGGAAATAGGAATTATAGTAGTGCTTGTCATAGCACTTCTTACTATCACAATCAAATACATATTATACAGGCGACAGATTAAAAGCATCTGTCGCCAAATTCAGTTTGTTAGCGAAGACATAACTAATCACAGAGTTAGAACCGATCTCACCGAAAAGGAACTGGTGGAGCTTGCCCAGCTACTTAATGAGATGAGTGATAAGCATAACAAGGAATCGGTAGAGCTTATAAATAAGGACAGACGTCTTAAGGAAACCCTAACATCTGTGTCTCACGATATAAGAACACCCCTAACATCTCTCAAGGGTTATTTTGAACTTCTTATGTCAGAGGAGGATACGGATAAAAAGCTTCAGTATGCTGGGGTTATGAACGAACGTATGGACAATCTGTCAGACCTGCTTGATGAACTATTTACCTATACTAAGCTTAAGAATCAGGACTATAAGCTTGAACTAGAGGAATGTGATATGACTAAGCTGGTTTTAGATACAATATTTTCCTTTTACGAGAGCTTTAAGCAGGCCAAGATTGAACCTAAGCTTGATATAGATGAGAAGAAACACATGGTTATGGCCAATGACGTAGCTATGAAGAGAGTTATATCTAACATAGTAAAAAATGCAGTGGTTCACGGTGTTGGACAGCTTGAGATAAACTATGGTGTGGATGGGGATAAACTATCTTTTATCTGTAAAAATAAAGTAGCTCATCCGGAGGATATTGATGTAACACAAATATTTGACAGGTTCTATAAGGCAGACAAGGCAAGAAGCGAGAAGTCCACAGGACTAGGTCTTGCCATAGCCAAGGAATTTACAGAAAAGATGGGTGGAAGTATTAAGGCAGCACTGGAGGGAGATGTTTTTGCAGTGAAGCTTATTCTTGATGCTAAGAGATGATGATAATGAATAAATATTAGTTTTCATATATTATAAAGAGATTAAGAGTAGAAAATTTAATGTTTTCTACTCTTTTTTACATTATTTTCATATTTGTTGGAATATTATCATATTTACCAGCATACAATGTATAAATTGGAGAAGTATAACTGGACGTTGTACAAGCCGGATAAGGTCCGAGGCAGGTCGTGTTTTAGTAGCGTAAGGAATATGAATGTAAAGGAGGACATTATGATTATTTCAAATGGAATTAACACAAATGTTGACGCTACAGCTAATGCACAGAGGATGGCAACAGGTCGTAAAAATGTACAGGTTTTAAATGAGCAGGTGGTAGCAAGCCAAGCTGCCCAAGGCGGAAGTACTGCTGGTAGCGAAACATTGGGTGTAGTGTTAAACTTAAGTGGAGCACTTTCAACCAGTATGAACAGAGCCGCCACTACATATTCGTCATCTACCACTCTTAAGCTAGGTAGTCAGGGCTCAGCAGTTAGAGTTCTGCAGACAAAGCTTACTGAACTTGGCTATAGTACCAAGGGAACTGACGGAATATTTGGCAATAACACTAGAAATGCTGTTATTGAATTCCAGAGAGCTTATGGACTTGATGCAGATGGTATCGTAGGAAATGCAACAAGGAATCAGATTAATACTTGCTATACAAATCACTTAAACAATGTGCTTTCTGTGGGAAGTAGAGGAAGTAATGTAAAGAAGCTTCAGGAGAATCTGACAAAGCTTGGCTATAATACCTATGGTGCAGATGGTATATTTGGTAATAACACCAAGAAGGCAGTTTTATCCTTCCAGAGGGCAAATAATTTGGCTGCGGACGGGATTGTAGGTGCAAACACTCATAAAGCTATTAATGCAGCTCTTGAAAGATTAAAGAATAAGCCTGTTGATAACCCTATAGATATAGAAACAGGTGACTTAACTGCTAAACAGGCTAAGATGATTGAGAACCTTAAGAACGATACCTCTCTCGGTTTGACTTCAACAAAGAAGACTGCAATGTTGACAGCAGCTGAACGACTTCTAAGCGAAGGCTATGAGGTGGAATTTGTAGCAGGAGTATTAGGTAATATTCAGGCGGAAGGAACGCCAGGTGTGTTTGAAAGCTCAAATTATTCTTCTAATCCAGGTGCTAAGCCAAGTTATTTAAAATACATGGATAATAATTTTAACTACCGCAGTGAGTTTTCCGGTAAGACTATCAGTCAGGTAGGTATCGATAAGGCTGTGGCGCTTCAGGAAAAGGCTGCAAATAGTGGCTTCGCAGGCAAGTTTGGTCTGGGAATGATTCAGTGGACAGGCTCAAGAACTACAGGTTTACTTGAGGCTTACGAGAAGTATTGTTCCTCAAATTATCCAACTGTTGAGGAATGTGCTAAGGCTGAAGCAAACTACATAGTGGACGAGCTTCAGGGCTCACACAGCTATGTGTATAGTAACTGGAAGAAGGGAAATATGACTGCTCAAAGTGCAGGTGACATAGTTTGTAGACAGTATGAGGTTCCTGCAAATATTGACTATCAGGCAAGAACACGTGGTCAAAATGCAAGTGCAATTTATAATGTAATGATGAAGTAAATATACAGGCAATAAAGAATGTAGCTGTCAACTTTAGCTTGACGGCTACATTCTTTATTTGGTTTTAATAGACTATATTATACATAATTCCTATAATTATAAACAACATCCCAGCTGTAATAAGAGTTTTGTGGACGCTTTTTTGTCCATCTGCATATATGAACTCCTTAGGTTTGCGGGGGTTAATTAGTAATTCTACCTGCTCTCCTACATAAACATTACGGCTAGATGAAAATGAACTTGTAACTTTAAGATTTTCGTAATTGTAATTAAATTCATATATAGGATAATACTGGATTGAGTAGCTGTCAGATTCGCTGTCATAGCTTTTGTGTTCTCCAAGATCTATGCAGGTGGCACGTACTTTATATGAACAACGATTTTTTGTGTACATTAGTTTGATGATTCCAGCTACTATTAATGCAATTCCTATTACTACAAAAATAACAGTTGTTGGTGGCGCAACGAACATTTTATCATCTGATAAGATTACAGATATTATGCTTAAAAATAAAATTATCACTGCTAATATAATAATTATGGTAGCATATAATCTATTTCTAATCTGATTATTCATGTTGAGTGCCTCCCAAGGATAATTGTGTATATATTAGCATTTTAAATTTTAATTTGCAAATTATAAAATTTTAAAATGGTTTAAAAATACTCTTGACATACAGTGTATATGTGGTGTATATATACACTATACACACTCGAGAGTTTAAAATTAAGAAAGGTATACCTATGAACATTATAATTAGCAACACAAGTAGTGTTCCTATCTATGAACAGATTGAGCAGCAGATTAAGGATATGATTGTTTCCGGCAAATTGGAGGAGGGAGAGATGCTTCCTTCCATGCGTTTTCTGGCCAAGGAGCTTCGCATTAGCCTTATAACTACAAAGCGTGCCTACGAGGAGCTAGAACGAGATGGCTTTATAGAAACTCGCGTTGGCATCGGTTGTTTTGTTAAGGCTAAGAATCAGGGACTTATCCGTGAGAAGGTTATGCAGGAGCTTGAGGACCATTTTGAAAATGCAGTGACCAGAGCAAAGGTTTGCGATATTCCTTTGCAGGAGCTGATTGAAATTCTGACCATCATATATGAGGACCACTCTAAGTAGAATTAGTTTACATAAGTGTGAGGACTGGTGGTGATTACAGTCGCATACAGGGAGGGATTAACTATGTCATTAGACTATAGCGTAGAAAATGCAATAGAAATCAAAAACTTAAACAAAAGCTACAAGGGATTTAGCTTAAAGGATGTAAGCTTTAATGTTCCTAGCGGACAGGTTACAGGCTTTATCGGACAAAATGGTGCAGGTAAAAGTACTACCATAAAGTCTATTCTAAATATGCTTAAGACCGATGGTGGGGACATAAAGGTCTTTGGAGCAGATAATTTAAAGAATGAATTTGATATTAAGGAGAATGTGGGAGTTGTCTTTGATGATATAGGCTTTCACCCAAATCTTAAGGTAAAGCATATTGATAAGATATTAAAGGGAATGTATAAGAACTGGGATTCAAAGGTGTTCTTTGAATACTTAGAGAAGCTTGGGCTTCCTACTAAGAAGAAGGTGGGAGACTATTCCCGTGGTATGCAGATGAAGCTTCAGATTGCCACAGCACTTTCCCACCACGCAAAGCTTCTTATCATGGACGAGCCAACAGGTGGTCTTGACCCTATCGTTCGTAATGAGATTCTGGATATATTTATGGAGTTTATACAGGATAGTGAGCATACAGTATTTCTGTCATCACACATAATAACTGACCTTGAAAGAATCGCAGATAATATCGTATTTATACATAAGGGTAAGATTCTTCTCTCGGAGGATAAGGATACTATTGCAGAGCGTCATGGTATACTTAAATGCTCCAAGGAGCAGTTTGCCACAGTGGATGATGAGGATGTTATCGGATATAGAAAGTCATCCTTTGGTATAGAAGCTTTGGTAGGGGACCAAGAGAAATGTAAGACCAAGTACAAGGGCATGCTTTGCGAGAAGACATCCTTAGAAGAAATAATGTTGTTCTATGTAAATAATACTAACAACGGCGAAAACTAGGAGGTGTAGCTTATGTTAGGATTAATTTATAAGGACCTTGTCCTTGTTAGGAAAAATATAATTATGGGCTTTTTAACCATAGCAGGTGTGGCACTATTTGCTTTGATATTTATACTTGGTATGAATGTAGGTAACTTTCAGGAGCTTAAAGAAGAGGAGTTTATATATAATCTGTTTTATAAGGGATGTATCCTCTATGTATGTGGAGCCGGAATAACTGTGTCATTAACTAGTGCTTCAGCTATAGACCAGGACCACAAGGCTGAGTGGTATAAGGTGCTATATTCTTCACCTATAAATATATGGAAGGAGATATTCTCTAGATACATAGTGGCATTTTTAGTCAATACAATAATGAGCATCTTCTCATCCATAATATTGCCTATAATTTATATGGCAGGTAATGAGTCTTATGGATTTAAGGAGTTTAAGACAGTTCTATATTGCTGGATGGCAGGACTTCTTATAATACTTATCAGACTTCCTATAGATATTATTTTTTCAGCAAAGGTAAGTGTAGTTATATGCTGTTCAATGCTTGGAGTATTTCTTGTTGCTATTATGGCATGGCTTATGCATGAGGAAAATATTGAGGTGATATTTGAAACTATAAAGGGTTGGTTTGACTTAATTTATAACCACGGAGCTCTTGTTGTTATAGGTGTGGTTATAGCATCATTTTCTGCTTCGTATTTTGGTAAGAGAAATAGGAGGTGGGCGTAAATGAAGGGATTACTTTATAAGGATTTAATAAATGGCAAGGCATATATTGGAGTTGTGGTTTTCTATCTGTTCTATGCCTTTATGATGGTAGGTGTGATAGGCTGGGACTTTAATGCAGCTGAGGGACTCGAGGCAAAGCTTGGGGTTTTGTCAGAATGCTATCTTATGCTTGGTGGATGTGTATTTGCGGCATGCCTTTTGCCTATGGCTATGTCTACAGTTTTATGTACTCTGGATAATAAAACTAAGTGGACAAGCTACGCTACAGCACTTCCTGGCGGATACAAGAATGTGGTGGCAGAGAAATACATAATAGTAGTAATCGGTCATGTGATAGGTGTATTAGCAAGCCTTATTACTATATTTGCAATCAAGCATACCTTTGAGGTTGAGGTAGATGGAGTAATGATAGAGGATGTTGGTGCAAATGTATTCGTTATTCTTATGCTAATTATGTTAGGAATTTCTCTTATAGGCAATTCCATTTTGATCCCTTTTGTTGCTAGGAATAAGCCGGGATTAGTTAATATAGTCTTGACAGTATGTGGGGTAATTGCTATGTACGGATTGTTTGCTTATATAGCATTAGGAGATGTTTCCTTCTTCAAGCAGGAAAACCTTGTGCAAAGAATTATTATGTGGATAGCAACCCATAAAAAGCAGGTGTGGGGCACATGCTACGGACTTGTAGGTGTGGGATTTGTTAGTCAGATAGTGTCTTATGTGGTGAGTGTTAAGAATTATCTTAAGTATGTGTAAGTTTTTTAGAATAAAATAAAGCGTTTTAGGAAAAGGCTGAAAGTGGCGAAAATGCTTAACTTTCGGCTTTTTTTGTGCCTATAAACTAAGTGAATTTTTTTGAGAAGAATAAAAATTTTTAAAAAATTTTTCAAAAAATAGGATATTTTTAAAATTACATTCGTGTATATAGTGAAGGCGAGTAAATAGGGGATATATAAGCCGGCAAGAATTCACTAGATTACTTAAGGAGCCATAGCGATAAATTAGCAAGCATGACTCAAAACAAAGAAAAAAGCAAAAAAGAAGGAGAATAAGATTATGAAGAAGAGATTTTTTACAGGTTTAGTTTTAGGAGCAATGATGATGGGGGCACTTACCGGATGTGGAGATGCTAAGGATGTGAAGCCAGCTGAGAAGAAGTCAGCTAACACAGAGGTAGTTGAGGTAGTAGATGTAGAGGCTGAGGATACTGAGGAAGTGTCTGCGGATACAGCTACAGACGAAGGAATTTACGATTTGGAAGATGATATAGTATATAATATATGTCAGTCACCAGTGTTTACACAGGATGAGATGATGTATGGTGCGGAATATGTAATAGCTGCATTTGGTACACATTTTCCAGAGTGTGAGCTTCTTAGTGTTACATACGATGACAGATTCTCAAGCTCACAGGATGAGATTAACAAGCAACAGTATGGTGAGGCCGACTATGTGGTATTCACAACAGATTTTACTGTTCCTGCAGACTATACAGATGGACCTCTTAATGCAGGTGAGACTTATGAGGAATATCAGTGGATTCTTACTATGAATGATGCAGGACAGTGGGAGTTGGTTTCTTCCGGATGGCAGTAAAATAAGATGAGTTAATATGATGAGAGCGCACAGATAAAGCTTGTGCGCTCTTTTTAATTTGATTGTTGGCAAAGTAACTATTGGTTACTATTTGTATTGAAAAAACTATACTTTTTTTGAAGGAAATGATATTTTAATATTAGGTACTTTGAACTTTGGAGGAAGCTTATGATAAGAATGGAAATGGCCTGCTTTATGGTCATAGCCTTTATGGCTGTGATGTATTTCTCGGCAAGGCGACAAAAGAACAAAATGCACAGAATTTTCTCGGCTATGTTGGTCACTTCTATGATTAATCTGTTGTTTGATGCTGTAACAATACATACAGTCAATAACAGAGATACCGTAGCACCTTGGATTAATGACCTTGCACACAAGCTGTTTATAGGAACCATGGTGCTGGTGTTTTATCTGGTGTATAGGTACATTATAGCTATAGTTGAAGAAGAAAAAAATGAAGAAATAAAGAGAACTTTCATAGGTGATGTGGTGTTTATAGCAGCATTTGTGGGTGCATTTGCCTTGCCTCTATACTATAAGGAAACTAAGCTTGGCAGTTATTCTTACGGCCCTGCTGCATATATGACCTACGGTTCTATAGCAATATTTTTGGTTATGGTTATAGTGACTCTTGCTAAGCATTGGAAATTTATTCATCCTAAGCAGAGACTAGTTATAACCTTGGCATTATCTATAGAGGTAATTGTGTCCTTGTATCAGGCATTTCACCCTATGGCGCTTCTTAGTGGTATGGGAATAATGCTTATCAATCTATCCTTTTATATGCTGATGGAGAATCCGGACATAAGATTAGTTAAGCAGATTGAGATTGAAAAGGAGAGAGCAGAGGCGGCTAATAAATCAAAGTCAAACTTCCTTTCTCACATGTCTCATGAAATTAGAACACCTATGAATTCCGTTATAGGAATGACAGAGGTTTTGCTTAGAACAGATTTAGATGAGGAACAAAAGGGGTATCTAAATCATATAAAGCTGTCAGGTAATGCATTGCTTGCCATAATTAATGATATCTTAGACCTGTCTAAAATCGAAGCGGGCAAGATGGAGCTTACAGAAACGGTATATGATGCATATTCTGAGATGGATAATATAAGGGTTATTATTGAGAATAGAATTGGTGAAAAGCCAATAACTCTAAATTACGATATAGATGACAAATTTCCACCTATATTATATGGAGATGTAATAAGAATTCGCCAGGTGCTTATAAATCTGCTTAATAATGCTGTAAAGTTTACTGAATCAGGATATATTACCCTAGGGGTAAAGGTATTATCTAAAACCCATGAGAACATTGACTTGGAAATATCTGTAACCGATACAGGTGTGGGTATAAGACAGGAGGATTTGGAAAAATTATTTGACGAATTTAAACAGTTAGATTTGAAGAATAATCTAGGGAAGGAAGGAACGGGACTTGGACTTACCATATCATCTCAGCTTATAGAGCTGATGGGTGGAAAACTTAAGGTGGAAAGTGAATATGGAAAGGGAAGCCGATTTTATTTTAATATAAGTCAGAGACTTGTGTCGGAGGAAGAGTATGACAGAATTAAATTGGAGGATGCTATACAGGAATTTGCCACTCAAAAGGTCAGTGTATTGATAGTAGATGACGATGCTATGAACCTTAAGGTTGCAGAGAAGCTGTTAGAACCATATGGTATGAATATAGATTTAGCTAATGGCGGTGAACAGGCAGTTTCTATGGCAGAAGACAAGAAGTATGACCTGATTTTTATGGACCATATGATGCCAGTGGTGGATGGTTTAGAGGCCACAAGGCGTATTAGAGAAATCAAGGACGATTATTACAAAAACTTGCCTATAATTGCACTTACAGCAAATGCCATGGTAGATAATAGGGATAAATTTTTTGCTGCAGGAATAACTGAGATACTTACAAAGCCTATAGAGATGGATAAGATGGCTAAGACACTTCTTGAGTATCTTCCAAAGGAAAAGATATATCATAGTAAGCTTGGAATAAATCGGCTTGGAATAAAGCAGGAAAATGAAGATGATGAAAAGCTTGTTATAGATGGCTTGGATGTGGATTATGGTATCAGATATTCAGGCGGTAAGGAGATGTTTTTAGAGCTATTGTCGGACTATTATCTGTTGATAGATACTAAGACTAACAAAATAAAAAGATATATAGAAGATAATTTAATTAAGGATTATACTATAGAAGTACATGCACTAAAGAATACATCAAGACTAATTGGTGCTCTAGAGCTTGCTAAGGATTTTGAGTATTTGGAACATCTGGGAAATCAAGAATATGTAGAAGATATAAAAGCTGAGACAGGTGCAATACTAGAAAAATATAATCGATATAAGGATATTTTAAAAGAGTATGGGAAGCAGGACAAGAAAGGAAAAAAACAGGTAAGTAATGAAACTATAATTCATTGCCTCGAAAGTATTTCTAGGGCAGTTGAGGAGTTTGATATGGATACCTGTGATGACCAGATGGAGGTTCTGGAGACATACATATTGCCTGATGGTTGTCAGGAAAGTATGGAGAAGCTTAGGGTTTATATGGCTGATGTGGCTATGGAGGAAATACTTTCTACAACCAATGAGATGATAGAGATAATTAGGCATTAAATATATAGGCCGATTAGATGATTGGGAGGAATGGTTATGAACAATGTATTATTGCTTGCAGAGACAAGGAGCTTTACAGTGACCTCGCTTATCAAATTAGTTGAGGAGCACAAGTATAAAATGATTATGTCAAGCTATGATATAGATGACATACAGGACAAGGAAAAAGATACAAGGGCCATAATAGTTTATGCTGAGGATGCAAATACTGAGGGGTTGGTATATATCAAGGACAAGGTTATAGAGAATAACAAGCCAATAATTGTAATTGGTGATATAAATCAGATAAATGACGTGGATGATATTATTCCAAGACAGTTCGTTAAGAAAACCTACATAAGACCATTTAACGTAAAAGAAGTGGCAGACGATATAGCAAAATTTTTGGATAAGGATGAAAGTCATCTTAAGAAAAAGATTTTGGTGGTTGATGATTCTGGAGCTGTATTAAGAAGTATTAAGAATCTTTTAGAGCCTAAGTATCAAGTGATTTTAGCCAACTCAGGAGCTATGGCTATAAAGTATCTATCTGTAAATACCCCGGATCTAGTTTTGCTAGATTACGAAATGCCTATCGTAGATGGCAAGCAGGTTCTTGAAATGATACGTTCAGAGTCAGACTTTGCAGGGACTCCAGTTATATTTCTGACTAATAAGAATGATAAGGAAAGTGTAATGAGTGTGTCATCACTTAAACCAGAGGGATATCTTTTAAAGTCCTTAGAACCAGAGAAAATAGTGGAAGCTATAGATGACTTTTTTGAAAAGAAAAAATGGACAGTTCAATAAGTGGTATAGGTCACAATATTGAAGCAAATTAAGAACATACAAGAAAAGTAAAAGCTAGCGAAAACGCTAGCTTTTTTACTGCAAATTAATATTGATTATGTTGCTTGTATCATTTCAGTGTCATATTTTTCGATTAATTTGCTCTGCTGATATAAGTTTAATGACTAAGCACTTACTCATGATAAAAAATTTTAGTCTCGTCTAAAACAGAATATTTTCCATTATTATAATCAACTATAATTACATTACAATTCTTTTGTAAACCACCTGACCAAAAGTGCTCTAGAGAATGTCCCTTAATATAAGTCATAATAGCCTTATTCATAGCACCGTGGGCAACAATCATAACCCTTTCACAGTCTTCTTCTAGAGGTTCGATAATCTCTTGCATAAAATCCTTAGCTCTCTCAACCAAGTGTTCCAATGTTTCTCCGCTTTCGGAAGGTCTATACAGCTGAGGCTCAGTGAAGAAATACTTAAAATAGCAGTTTTCATCCTCATACAAATCCTCATACCTTTTGCCCTCGGATATACCAAAGTTGAGCTCTCTAATTCTATCATCAGTAATTAATTCTATATCTCTGCCGTTTCGTATAAGCTCTGCAGTAGTGTAAGCTCTCTTAAGGGGACTAGAATAAATCACATCAATATGTGTATTCATAAGTGCTTCACCAGTTTCTTTGGCTAGGCGAATTCCCTCTGGCCCTAATTCAATATCTGTAGAACCTTGAAGTCGTTTTTCCTTATTCCATATTGTTTCTCCATGTCTAACTATATAAAGTTCCATAATATGAATTCCTTTCTAAATATTTTCAATCTGCCAATCAATAGGAGCCACTCCATTGGCCTTAAGAAATTCATTAGCTTTACTAAAGTGTTTGCATCCGTAGAAGCCTCTATACACAGAAAGAGGTGATGGATGAGGCGCTTTAAGAATAAGATGCTTAGGATTGTTAAGCATAGCAGCCTTCTTCTGGGCGAAGCCACCCCAAAGCAGGAATACAATTGGGCGATCCTGTTCATTTACAATTCTTATAGCGGCATCTGTAAACTGCTCCCAACCCTTACCTTGGTGGGAGTTGGCCTGATGGGCGCGAACGGTAAGCACTGCGTTAAGCATAAGCACACCTTGATTAGCCCATTTAAGTAGATAACCATTGTTTGGAATATAGCATCCTAAATCATCGTTAAGCTCTTTATAAATGTTAACTAAAGAAGGTGGAGCAGGTACACCTGGTTTTACGGAAAAACATAAACCATGGGCCTGTCCTACATCGTGATAAGGATCCTGTCCGATGATGACACATTTTACATCTGTAAGGTTAGTTAGATGGAATGCGTTAAATATATCATCACCAGGAGGGAATACTTCTCCAGAAGCATATTCCTTACCTATGAAGTCAAAAAGCTTCTTATAATAGTCTTTTTTATATTCAGGGGCAAGTGCAGCTGCCCAATCATTTGTAATAGGTGGCATAATTTTTCTCCTTGAAAATATAATTAATATATATTTACATACCTTACCACATTTTTCGTTGACACTCAATTAAAATTGTGTTAAGGTTACCTTGTAAATGCGAAGAAGAGGAATAGTAAAGGTTTAGAAGGCTACAGAGAGCTGTCGGATGCTGCGAGACAGTGCCCAAAGAATTTTGAACTCACCTTGGAGCAGCCCGTTGAACGGTATATTGTATATGATGTATCAGTAGATTGGGACGGAGACTGACCGTTACAGCAGTAGGATATAAGGCTTTTAAAGTCCGTATCTGTGAGTGCATACGAATGTATGAATTAGAGTGGTACCGCGTAAGAACTTGCGTCTCTAAGCTATTATAGAGGAGCAGGTTTATTTTTTTGTAGGTAGACAAAGATAAAAACCACCTTTATATAAATCACAGATATGCAACAGTAGGTTGTAAAAATTTGATTAAGGAGGTAGTGACTATGAAGAATTTTCAGCATTACAAGCGTGGCTATTATATGCCACCAGTACAAAGTACAAATTGGGTAAACAAGGAATATGTAGACAAGGCGCCAATGTGGTGTAGTGTGGATCTTAGAGATGGTAATCAGGCTTTGATTGTTCCTATGAGTCTTGATGAGAAGGTTGAGTTCTTCAAGGAGCTTGTTAGAGTAGGATTTAAGGAGATTGAGATTGGATTTCCTGCAGCTTCTGAGACAGAGTATGTATTCTGCCGTAAGCTTATAGAGGAGAATTTAATTCCTGATGATGTAACAATTCAGGTTCTTACTCAGGCTAGAGAGCATATTATCAAGAAAACCTTTGAGGCTATTCAGGGAGCTAAGAATGCGGTTGTTCATCTTTATAATTCCACTTCATATGCACAGAGAACACAGGTGTTTAAGAAGTCTAAGGAAGAAATATTAAAGATTGCTACAGATGGTGCAAAGCTTTTAAATGATATGGCTGCAGAGTACGGTGTTAACTATCAATTTGAGTACTCACCAGAGAGCTTTACAGGTACAGAGATAGATTATGCATTAGAGGTTTGTAATGCAGTTATAGATATATGGAAGCCAACTCCAGATAGAAAGGTTATAATCAACCTTCCTGCTACAGTGGAGATGAGTATGCCACATGTATACGCAAGTCAGATAGAGTATATGAGCAACAATATGCATGATAGAGAGAATATCATCCTTTCATTACACCCACACAACGATAGAGGCTGTGGTGTGGCTGATGCAGAGATGGGCTTACTTGCAGGTGCAGATAGAATTGAAGGAACTTTATTTGGAAATGGTGAGAGAACAGGTAACGTAGATATTATTACTCTTGCTATGAATATGTTTACTCATGGTGTAGACCCAGAGCTTGATTTAACAGATATTCCAAGAATTACTGAAATATATGAGAGACTTACAAGAATGCACGTATATGAGCGTTCACCATACACAGGAAAGCTTGTATTTGCAGCGTTTTCAGGTTCACACCAGGATGCTATTGCAAAGGGTATGAAGTGTAGAGAGGCTGATCCTGACCAGATGTGGACAGTTCCTTACTTACCACTTAATCCAGAGGATATTGGTAGACAGTATGATGGAGATGTTATTCGTATTAACAGCCAGTCAGGTAAGGGTGGTATCGCTTATATCTTAGAGCAGAAGTATGGTCTTGATTTACCTGCAAAGATGAGAGAGGATTTGGGCTACACTGTAAAGGGTGTATCAGATCATCAGCATAAGGAATTATCAGCAGAGGAGATTTACGATATCTTCCAGAATGAGTATGTGAATAAGAAGAGTCCTATTGAGATGGTTGAGTGTCACTTTAAGCAGATTGATGGTATTCAGGCAGAGATTAAGATTTTGGTAAATGGAGTAGAAAAGATTTACCATGGACAGGGTAACGGAAGACTTGATGCTGTAAGTAACGCTATAATGAAGCATTTTGATATTTCCTTCTCACTTGTTACATATGAGGAGCACGCATTACAGGTTGGATCAAACTCACAGGCATGTGCATATGTGGGAATTGATGTGGAAGGTGTGGAAGGCACTACCTGGGGCGCAGGAATTCACAACGATATTATTGATGCATCAGTGTGGGCACTCATAAGTGCATTAAATAGAACTGACAAAATTCATAAATAAATTATACAAGGGACGAGGGAGTTAACTGCCTCGTCCCTTTGTGTGCATATTGTGTAGAATAAACAGTTTATTATTTTATGAAGATTTAATTGTGTTTTTTTGTTGTATTATAAGTTGCCTTGTGATAAAATGTATCTGTATATTTTTGTAACTATTTAGGAGGTTTAGTATGATTTTTGTCAAATCCGAAGACTTAAAATACGGTATGCGAATTGCGAAGCCAATCTATAATAAGTCTGGCGTTTTGCTTTATGAGCGTAATACAAGACTCACACTTCAGGGTATTGAAAGTGTGAAGAATTTTGGCCTCCTTGGACTTTATATATTAGAGCCTGCTGAGCCAGTGCCTCCTATGTCTGATGAGGATCTTGATTTCGAGAGATTCCAGACTATGGCAGTGTTTAGCATAAGAGAGGAGCTTGACAATCTTATAGCTGGTAAGGAGCCAGTTAATCTCAAGAGACTCGCTATGGCTATTATTACAAACTATGGCAGACTTGATCATAAGATTTCATTTACACAGAATTTAAGAAGTACTACAGATTACATATATAAGCATGTTATCAATACAGCTATTCTCTGTGCGCTTATGTCTACACATGTGCACTTCACTCCTACAGAACAGGAGGAGTTAGTTACAGCAGCACTTCTTCATGATATTGGTAAGCTTTTGCTTCCTAATAAGGTTCGTGATAAGTATGATGATTATGATACCAATGATTTAATTATAGTTAGAAAATTCCAGAGTGATGGTCTTGGACTTATAAGACCAGAGATGGGAATTGATAGTGGTATAAGAAGAATTGTTGCCCAGATTCACAAGATGGAATATGGTGATAACAGAGAGGATACTGGTAAAATCCTTAAGGCATCTAAGATTCTTAAGGTGGCAAACCTTTTCGACTCTATGACTGCTATGAAGCTTAAGGAAGAAGCTATATCAGAGATAGCAGCAGTTAAATACCTCCTTCTTAACAAGGATGAATTTGATGAGGAGATAGTTGGTGCATTGGTTAAGAGTATCAAGATACTTACTCCTGGTGTATGTGTTGAACTTACTAATAAGGAGAAGGGCTTGGTTATCTCAGAGAATCCACAGAATATCTTAAGACCTATTGTACTTACCTTTGCGTCTAATCAGATATATGACCTTAGTAATAATGGTATATATAGAAGACTTCAAATTATGGATATTATGAAGACTATGGATAATCGTATTAAGGTAGACAAGGAAAGACTTCAAGAGTATATGAATCAGCGCTAGTTTAAAGCTAGCGCTTTTTTATTTTTCTTCTAAGTAATCTATGGAAAATTTTAGGGCGTTGGATATACAATTTGCAAGCTGCATTACCACATATAACCTAGTGCTTTGTAATAAAGATGGACTTTGTCCTGCCATACTTACAATTCCGGTGATGGAAATATCACCTACAGCAGGAAGCTTTTTGTGGACACCTTTACCTGGCGCTATAGGACAGTTGCTTAAGGTTATTCTTCCTATATGCTTGGAGGAACCCAGGGAAGCGTCTACGGCGATAACAAAGGGATTATCTATTTTTCTATAAATATCATCAATTGTAGCTCTAAGATTAAGGGCGTGAACAGGGGTTTTTAAATCACCAACAACCTTGTATCTGCTATTGTAATTTTTAAGCTCATTTCCAACTAAAGGTCCCAAACAATCACCAGTTGCTCTATCTGTTCCTATACAAAGAATTACAGGGGTATAGTTTTCTATTTCTGCGGCAAGTAGGTGGTTAACGATTTTCTTGCCAAGACTTACCTGAGATAAATCATCTATTATATCAAAATACTCTGTTTCACATTTCTTTTGAAATGTTCTTTTTGCAAGTACGCTATTCATAATTAAACTCCTATTTTGACTTATACATATAATCTATGCAGTAAGTATTAACAAGTTGTAAGAAAAATAATCTTAAAATTCGAATGCTTGTCAGTCGAAGAAGATATTTTTTGCAGATATATTGCGAATGAATCAAGTAATTAGGCGACAGAATTAGACTATAGCCTTTAAATTCAAATGTTATTCTTTCACTAAAGTTTTTAGAACTAGTTAAATTTAAGAAAGGTGGAGAAAAACATGATAGAAGTAATCTATGACAAGAATAAGGAACAGGAAGATGGCACAAAGGAAACTGCGGTAAGCATAGGCTTAAAGCTACCTAAAAATATAAGACAAATAGGTTCTCCTGCAGGAAATAAGAGAATATACATAGAGGATTATGTGGTTACATACTTGAATTATATTGCTAGACCAGGGAGCACCTGTGCTAGGGGCGCTATTCTTTTGGGTGAGACAAAGAAGTCTGACATAGGGGATATTATATTTATAAGTGGTGCGGTTGATGCTCAAAATATTGAGTTTGATATGGATGAAACCGAATTTACAGAGGAAGCGTGGAGCGATATATATGAGCAGGTTAAAGAATTTTTCCCTGAGCTTTCTGTTGTGGGATGGTTTTTGTCTAGGATGGGCTTTTCAACAGCTATTAATGAGAAAATAGAAAAGGTTCATGTGGACAACTTCCCAGGCAACGATAAGGTTTTGCTTGTGACAGATTCTTTGGAGAATGATGATGCATTTTACATGTATCAGAAAGGACAGCTGGTTAGACAAAAGGGGTATTATATTTATTATTCTAGAAATGAAGCTATGCAAGGATACATTCTTCATCAAAGAGGAGATGTGACAGAGAGTGAAAATAATGAGATTAGACGTAAGGATGAGGAAATAATTAAGGCCTATAGAGAAAAAAATAGTCGGACAAGCAGTGGTAAGACGGAAGGAGTAAATCTCATATATGTAGCCAGCTCCTTTGTGGTACTTGCAATGCTTGCTATGGGAATAACTGTCATAAGCAATTATGATAAGGTTAAGGATATGGAGGTTACTATTAATCGATTGGAGCTTACTGCAGATGCAGAGGAAGAGGTGGCTCAGGTTATGAATAATCCTAAGGAAAATTATCAGGATGTAACTGTTGAAAATTTGGATAACACCTCTGTTACAGAGGGAATTATGGGCAGTGCTACTGATGTGGTGGTTACTTCAGAGATAGTTACTACAGAAAATATTACAACTGAACAAGTTCTAGAAGGAACTGTGGAGGAGTTGTCTACAGAACAGGCCATTCCTGTAGTGAACCAGCAACTGACACAGTATACTATTCAAAATGGAGATACACTAGGTACTATAGCATTGGAGTTTTATGGTGATGTTCAGTATGCAGAAAATATCGCACAGGCAAACAACATGTCTATCAATGATAAGATATATGAAAACCAAATTATTGTAATTCCAGAGATTGAGTAAACTATGAATCTACTTGGACAAAAGTATAAACTGTGATATACTAACGAGGTGAAAAAAATCTACGGAGAAAAATATGAAGAGAGAAAAGCCAAGAACAAGGACAAAGGACAATGTAATATATATGGAATCCAGTAAGGAAACCAAGGAGGCTAATGATAGAAGGGAGCAGCTTACTAGAAGCCAAAGAAAGCTAGCTATGTCCTTTTTGCGTTGGTTGCCATAGTTGCTGTACTTGTGATTTCATTTTTGTTTAATAAGCAGTATAAGGGATACAAAATTGTAGATAGCAATATAACTGATTATGAGAACACAGCGAATTATATTGAGTTTTGTAGTGGTTTGCTTAAATACACCCCTGATGGAGTATCCTACATAGATGCAAATGGTAATACAGTTTGGTCTGCGGGAGTTGATATGAAACAGCCAGTTGCTGTGGTAAGTGGCAAATATGTAGCAATAGCCGACCTTAATGGAAATGCAGTTGGTGTATTCAATAATGAGGGCCCAGTTAGCAATGTTACTATGCCTTATAAAATATGTGATGTGGATGTGGCTAATCAGGGTGCATTTGCGGTTGTGCTTGAAAGCGAAGAGACAAACTATATCAACCTTTATAATAAGAAGGGTGAAATAGTGTACGAAATTCAGACAACCATTGATAAAAGTGGATATCCTTTAGATATAAGTATTTCTGATGATGGCAAGAAGCTCTTCACAAGCTATCTTAATATTGAAAATGGTAATGCTCAAAATAGCTTGGCAGCCTATAATTTTGGAGATGTGGGTCAGAATAGTAATGCGGATCGTATGGTGGGTGGCTATAAGTTTGATGGAGAAGTAATTCCAAAGGTGGAATTTATTGATAATGATACTGTGGCTGCATTTGGTACGCATACTATTACTGTATATGCCATGAAGGAGAAACCTACTGATAAAGCCAGTATTGAATTAAAGGAAGATATTCGAAGTGTGTTTTATAATGAAAAATACATAGGAGTAGTTCAAAATTACACTGGTGAAGGTAATCACAAATATGTAGTGAAAGTTTATAATCTGAACGGAAATCAGGAGTTTTCAAGCTATATTGATTTTGACTACGATAATATATATGCTGCATCCAAGGAGATAATCATAACTGGAGGAACGAATTGCCTTATCTATAGAACTAATGGAAGTGTAAAGTTTGAAGGACAAATGGCTGGCAATATTATGAGTATGGTTCCAAATAGTAACAGCTTGGAGTATGTGGTGGTGTATGATGATTTGACAGAAACTATAAAGCTTAAGTTAGGAAAGACTGAAGAAATAGATATATCAGATGAGGAAAAGTAAAAAATGAATACTTTAACAATAATAGTAATATTAATATTTGCTATATTTATGGGATTAGGCTTTGCCAGAGGCTTAATCAAATCAGTATTTAAAATAGTGATTACTGGGTTGGCTCTTTTGCTTGCCTATTTGTTGGCTCCGATTATTAGTAGTGTAATAGTGGAATATACAAATATTGATAATGCTATTCGGAATAAAATATATACAACTATCGAAGAAAAGGTTGAAGAAAAGATAAAAGAAGAAATGTCAGAAAATCTGGTGGAATTAGATGATGCACTTACAACTCAACTGACAGATCAATATTTAGAGCTGGAACCAAATAGAAATGGTCAGATAGAGTTTATTCAGAATATGGAGTTGCCAGAGTTTTTGCAAAAGGCACTCATTGACAATAATCATGCAGAGATGAAGCAGGAGATAGGTGTGTCAAATTTTTATGATTATGTGTCTACATACTTAGCAAGGATGATAGTAAATGCTATTGGTTTCTTCTGTACATTCTTATTTTTAAGCTTGATATTTAATTTAACCCTATTACTTATGAATATGGTAATGAAATTGCCAGGACTTAATATGGTAAATAGACTTGGAGGAGCTGCTTTTGGGTTTGTTGAAGCATTGCTAATAGTATGGGTGCTGTTCATTATAATTGATATGGCAGTAGGAACTAAGGTTGGTGGTCAGCTTATGTCTGATATAAATCAGAGTAAGGTACTTACATTAATTAATGAAAAAAATCTATTGGCCCATTTTATAGAAAATCTTATAAAAGGTATATAGAAAACAGCTTCCATTAGGAAGCTGTTTTCTGTCGTAATATGATGAGCTGTGAAAGAAGAAAACTAGCAGAAATATTTTTTAAAGAAAATTATAAAAAAGTAGTTGACATTAAAAAATCGCTATGGTATATTCTAATAGCTGTCGCAAAACACAGCAGTTAAGAAAATACCGCAAGGATTTATTTTTTTGACTTAAAAAGAACCTTTGACAAATTAATAACATGATAACCCTGAAAATTCTTTAAGAGATTTTCAAAAGATTTAGTACAAATCTTACATTCAACAGAATGGAAACACAAACAGTAAAACAGGGACATTATTTAAGCTAGAGTTTAAAA
>JAFWZV010000025.1 GCA_017517305.1 Lachnospiraceae bacterium
TTTCAGTTTTACGAAATACATATTTATAATTAGTCATACATATAGCCATTATGGAGAAGGAGTTCTCTGTAATGGCTATTATTTTTGTTCTTTACTTGACACGTTCACATATTTATCGATGACATGTTAAATAGTGAAAATTAGAAATAGAGCAGACAAAAGTTTATGTCTTTGTCTGCTTTAATCTTGTTAAATATTGTTCAATTGTATTTCTGACTTCGTTGGGGCTTTCTTGCATTCCGCGGTGTATCCATAAGGAAATCACATTCCAGATTGCACCAATATTTAATCCCATAAGATATTCAGAATCCAGACCTTCAAACAGGTGATTAAAAGGATTGTGTTCGGAAAGAAGAGTACTTCGCAGAAAAGGCCCATATTCATTCATACATTGCAACGGGATGTATAGCATATTATTTTTATCCAGTAACAGAAGTAACTCCTGATTCTTTTCTACATAGGAAAATATAGTTGTCAAAACGTCGCCTTCCGCAGTATTTACAATCATAAAATATTCGCGAAACGTTTTTTTGATTAAGGAATACAGCACGTCATCCTTAGATTCAAAATTACGGTAAAACGTTTTTCTTGCCAGTTTTGACTCCAACAATATATGTTTGACGGTTATCTCATTATATGGGTGTTTTTTCATAAGGGAAATCAATGTTTTAGTAATTTCTTTTTGGGACCTTATGGCTGATGGGTTTTGGGACTCAATCATTTTATTCTCCTCTTAAAATGACACATTTTCTTTAAATAGTGTCTCTTAGCTGAGTTTTATTTACAATTACATCAGCTATTATATAATAAAACAAAAACTGACACAAGAGTGTCAGTTGTGAAGGAGGAGAAAATGAAAGAATTTTTATTACTTTTACCTGTTATTTTTATTATTCATGATATGGAAGAGATTGTTGGCTTTGGATGGTTTTTTGGAAAGAATCCATGGGTTTATAAGAAATATCCAAGGATAACAAAGACTTACCAAAATTTTAAAACAGATATATTTGCGGTAGGAGTCTATGAAGAGTTTGTCCCATTTTTTGGTGTCAGTTTGGTAGCATATTATTTTCCTAATTATTTTCTGTTTGCCTTTTGGTATGGTTTGATGCTTGCGTTAACCGGGCATTTTTTGATTCACATAGGATTTAGTGTTTATATAAGAAAGTTTATTCCATCAGTGATTACAAGCATTATTTTTCTGCCGATATGTATCTTGATTTTAATCAAAACCGCTGAATTTTTGACTTTTGATTTTGTTACAATTTTCTTTATAGTGATTGCAATTATCGTTATGATTTTAATTTTCCGTTTTGTGCATTGGCATATGAATAAGCTGAAGAATTCGATACTTATTAAAGAAGGATAAATAAAAGGAAACTTTCAGTTTTGTTCAGAGTTTCATATCATGAGAGTATAATTTAACACAATTTAGAACCACAGGAATGTGGTTCTTTTTTATTTATACAGTTGACAAAATAAATAGTTGACAAATGCAACTAAAAGGATTATTATATGCAAAAAGGAGGTCATAGTATGAATCAGGCAAAGCAGTTAAGAGAAAATACAAGAATTTTGGAATTTCACCTTGGCAATATCAATAAATCAGATTGTTGCTGTTGTGGAGTAAGTGAAACACAGTGTTTTGTTTTAGTTGAAATCGGCAGAAAGCCTAATATTTCTGTAAAGGAATTGGCGGAAATATTAAGACTGGATAAAAGCGGTATTAGTAGAACAGTAGAAGAGCTTGTTAGGAAAAATTATGTGGAAAGAAAACCATCCGAAGAGGACAGACGATATGTGGTTTTGAATCTTACATCTGACGGAAAAGAGCGATTTGAAAGAATCGAAAATGATATGAATCAGAAATTCAAGCAGATTTTGGACAGCATTCCGGCAGACAAAAGAACACAGGTAATAAATGCTCTCGAAATATATAATAGAGCTTGTGATGAGGTTGAAAGAATTAAGGGGTGTGATTGCAATGAGTCATAAGGAAAAAGCAGTAGAATACTATAATAATAATTTCAACTGTTCTCAGGGAGTGTTTACAGCCTTTGCAACAGAGATGGGAATGGATGAAAAACTGGCACTAAGGATAGCTACTAACTTTGGTGGCGGTGAAAGAAAGGGAGAGCTGTGCGGTGCTGTTGCAGGTGCACTTATGGTTTTAGGTTTGCGTTGTGGGCATTGTGAAAGTGAGGATGTGGAAGGCAAATCAAAAGCTTATGCTGTATCTAGTGAATTTATGAATCGTTTTATGGAGAAAAATGGTAGTGTAGTCTGCCGTGAATTACTGGGATATGACCTTACCAAGAAGGAAGATATGGCTATCATTCAGGAGCAAAATCTATTTAGAACACTGTGTCCGAAGATGGTAGAAAGCGCGGCGCAGATATTAGATGAGATGATCGCAGAGGGAATATGCTAGGAGAGACTTGATATATGAGGGAAAATGATAAGAAAACAGTTTTACTAATCAAATTAAGATACGGTATGACTAATACCTTTTTGATTCCTGGTGAAAATGGCTATCTACTAGTTGATACAGACTACGCAGGAACTATGTCTGGCTTTTATAGCGCTATAAAACAATATGATATAAAGGTCAGTGACATTTCCTATGTTTTGGCTACCCACTATCATCCAGATCACATAGGCTTGGTTAGTGAACTGATGAAGCAGGGAGTAAAGCTTCTTGTGGTAGATACTCAATGTCCACATATTCATTATTCCGATGAAATTTTTGCCAGAGATAAAAGGTTAAGCTATGAACCTATAGATGAGTCGGATGCAACTGTTATTAGCTGTAAGGAGAGCAGGGAATTTCTAAAAGACCTTGGCATTAATGGGGAAATAATTTCGACAGCAAGTCACAGTGAGGATAGTGTATCATTGGTGTTAGATGAAGGTGTGTGTATAGTAGGGGATTTAGAGCCGATTGACTATCTGGGTGGCTATGAAGAAAACGTCCCATTGCAACAAGATTGGGAACTAGTAATGAGTTATAATCCCAAGCTGATTTATTATGCTCATGCAAATGAGAAGGTGTTAAATTAGTTGAAAATCCTTTGCTTTAGCCAGTGTCAAACACTTTTGACACTGCCAAAACAGGGGATGTAAAAGGCATTTGGTAGTCAAATATTTCCTTTTCGAATAAATTATCCTATGAAGGAGGTGGCCAAGATGGAGCTTAACAAGCAGATTAAAAAATATCGTACCAAGGCGAATTTATCCCAGGAGGAGTTGGCAGAGAAAATATTTGTTTCAAGACAAACAATATCTAATTGGGAGAATGACAAGAATTATCCTGATATTAAAAGTCTAGTGCTTATGAGTGAAGTCTTTCAGGTATCTCTAGATAATTTAATTAAAGGAGATTTAGAAAGAATGAAAAAGGAAATTGACGCACAGGAATACCTAAGATTCCAAAAGGACAGTAGTATCTTTACAGCATTTTTTATTGCTATGCTGGTATTACCGGTACCACTTGTAATGTTATGGAAATGGGTTGGACTAGCACTCTACCTGGTTTTATATGCAATTGGAATGGTATTTGCCATTAGAGTTGAAAAGTACAAGAAGAAATACGATATCCAGACATATAAGGAAATAGTTGCATTTACAGAAGGCAAAACCTTGGATGAGATTGAGAAGGCAAGAGAAGAGGGGAAAAGACCATATCAGAAGGTTCTTCTGGCGGTAGGTTCAGGAGCTGTGGCTATTATAGTGGCAATTATAATGCTTGCAGTGATAAAATTATTTTAATAAGAGAAAAGAGGAATAAAAGCCTTGGTAATATAAGTTTTTGTTCCTCTTTTTGTACGCAAAAATGTGTGTTTTATACGCAAGTTAATAATATAGGGGAAAAATATAGTATACTTCCAAATGCAAAATATAATATTAAATTATTTAGTTAGATGGAGGATTTTAAAATGAAATTTTTGAAAAATACTTGCGTAAAGCTTTCTTTGGTTGGATTGATGGCGTTGACTTTGACAGCCTGTGGAAATAAGGAAGAAGCAGGAAAAGTAACAGAAAAGGCAACAACTGAAAGTGTTGTAACAACAGAGGCAAGTGCTTCAACAGAGGCAAATGCCACAACAGAGGCAAATGTCAAAACGACAGAGGCCAGTGTAACAACAACAGAAGCAAATGCTACAACAACCCAGGAAACAACAGAAGCTACTGATACTTCCAAGGATGAAGCTACCATCACAGTAGATGAAGCAATTAATATGGTTAAAGGACAGATGGGAGAAGATTATAGCTATATTCCTGAAGATGAGCTTGAGGAAATGAATGGTAGCCAGTATTATGTGATTCATGTTAAGATGCTCTTAGATTCGGGCACTATGACAACGATGACTACATATATGGTAAAAACAGATGGTTCCGAGTTATTTGATATATATGCTGCGGATTATTATGGCGAGTATGTTAGAACCTATGATTCTGGTGAAACAACATTTGTTGTATCAGAAGACGGTACCTTTGTGATGACTACAAGTGGTGAGGTAAATCAGGTGATTAGTGGCTATTATCAGGTGGGAATTACCGATAGTGCAAGTGTAGTACAATTGTATGTATATCCTGATAAGGTGGTTACAGACGGAGAAGAGCAAGTGATGGAAAATGTAGAGGGTACAGCAGTGATTGAAGGTGATGTACTTACCTTGACAATGGAAAGTGAACCTACAGAATATACAAAAAGATAATAATGTGATAGGTTGAAACTATATGAGAAAAGTAGGGCATAAAATGCTCTACTTTTCTTGTGTGAAAAAATAGTTATTGTGATATAATCCTTAATAGAGAGCTTTGAAATTGAAAGAATTCATTTTTATGTAGTATTGATTATCATGGTGACTGATAAGAGATTAGTAGGACAAAAATGAATTTCAAATGACAAGATTTTATTTCTTCTAAGATGTATTATCTGTTCAAACAGAAGAAAGGAAGAATGATATATGGAATGGTTAACAGCAATCAGAAAATCAATTGAATATATAGAGGAGCATTTGCAGGAAGACATCAGCGCGCAGGATGTGTCAGAACAAGTGTATCTATCTCCATTGCATTTTCAAAGAGGTTTTTTGATTATGACAGGTTACTCTGTTTCGGAGTATATACGTAACCGAAAGCTATATCTGGCTGCCCTTGATATAAAGAAGGGAGACAAAAAGATAATAGATGTGGCCTATGATTACGGATATGATACCCCTGACAGCTTTACAAAAGCATTTACAAGATTCCATGGGCACTCACCTATGCAGGTAAAGCAGGGGGAATGCATAAGAACTTTTCTTCCAATCTCTGTTAAGATTACAGTTCAAGGAGGAGATAATATGGACTACAAGATTACAAAAATGTTTGGATTTAAGGTGATAGGTTTTGCTAAGGAGTTTTCCTTTGATACAGCATATGCAGAGATTCCAAAGTACTGGGACGAAATATGTGAGAAGTATGCTGCAAATGTATACGCAGGCAATCCACCAGCAAACCCACAGGAAAAAGCTTTGATAGATAACTGTATCGGCGAATATGGAATTTGCATCGACGAGGACGACGTCGCTAAGCAGGGCAAATTTACTTATCTTATAGCAGGAAAATACACCGGCGGAGAAGTTCCTGAGGGCATGATGCTATATGAGTTCCCACAGGGAGAGTGGGCAGTGTTTGATTGTGTGGGCCCAATGCCGGATGCACTTCAATCCCTTAATACAAGAATATTTAAGGAATGGCTTCCTGGGAATCCAGATTACGAGATTAGTGGCAATGCCAATGTGGAGTGGTATGACTGTGTAAATGGAGAGAAAACAGACGCTGATTACCACAGCGCCATTTGGATTCCTGTAAAAAGAAAATAATAGAAATATGGGAAGAGTAGGTTTATAATAAACGTACTCTTTTTCCTTTTGAAAGATATGGGATGAAGGATGATTAGTTGGAGAAAGGGATAAAATAGAATGTGATTTTTGCATAATTTTCATTGAAATAGGTTGATGTATAATATAGGGTTAAAATATATGAATCATTATCAAGAATTATAGCGATGTAGATTATTACACGGAGGAAAATAACATGAAGATAGAAACCAAGAGACTATATATAACAGAATTTACATTAGATATGGCAGAAGCTGTACATAAGAATTCTTTGGATGAGGATAACCGCAGATTCGTACCGGATGAGGTGTTCGAAACTGTCCAGGATGCTTATGAAACTATTGAATATCTTATGAGCCAGTATGATGGTGGAGAAGGACCATTTGTATATCCAGTAATCACCAAGGAAGGATTAAATGTTGGTTACGTGCAACTTATTGAGATAAAGGAAGGCTGGGAGGTTGGCTACCACATTGCCAAAGAATATACTGGCAACGGATACGCCAGCGAAGCTGTTGAAGCATTCTTGCCTGTTATGGCTAAGGAAAAGGGTCTTGATAAAGTATATGGCATATGCTTACAAGAAAATGTTGCATCTGTGAAGGTGATGGAAAAGGTGGGATTTACTAATCTATATACCGGTATGGGCAAGTATCAGGGTAAAGAAAGCGCAATTGTAAAGAACGTGTGGGAGTATAAGGGGTAGTTGACTAACGAATAGGAGGTCTTATTTATGGAGTTTAAGGGAATTAGCAAGACATTTTCCACAGTAGGCGAAAAACAATATGAAACTATAGGAAGATTCTGGGATGAAATGTCTAAAATATATGGGAGACAAAATCTTCGTGGCCTAGGGTACAACTGGACTGAAGATTCTATTGAATATGTGATAGGCTTAATAGTAGGTGAAATTGAAGAGTTTAATATAACTGTAAGTTTGCCAGACCATGGATGGGAATGTATAAGTGGTAGAACGGAAGAATTAGCTGAAATATATGGTAGCATTTATAAAGACGGACCATTAAAGTATGAGATAGAAATGTTTGACGATGATGGTAATTGCAAAATCATGTTTTGTAGATAGCACGCAGGAGAATTTCGGGAGGTTAATATGGCTTCAAGTAGAGAGTATTTAGATAAATATCCAAGCGAAATAATTCATATGTATAATGAATTAAGAAAGATAATATTTGATAGCGTTTCACCTGAACCAGAGGAGAGATTGTGGGCAAAAATACCAAGCTATTATGTGGGTGAATCTTTCGTGAGACTTATTCCCTTTAAAGATCATATTAACATTGAGGCACATACCATAAATCAACACAAAGATGATTTGGAAGGTTATAAAATTACTCCCAAAGGAATGTTGCAAATCTATATAAATCAGGATATACCTGGTGAAGTTTTGAAACAAATATTCGTAGAGGCTTTAGGAGGATGAGTTTGTAATGGAGGATAATATTATGATACGACAAGCAACTATCGATGATGCTTCAAGGATAGCGGAAATACTGGTTTTTACAAAGAGAATGAATTATCGAGAGATTTTTCAAAATGATAAAGTGTCCTTTGGAGAAATGTTAGTATATCCATTAGCTAAAAAATATATTGATAATCCAGACGAATTAGATGGGATATGGGTTTATGATGATGAGTTTGTTAAAGGAATGATTCATATTGAAGAAAATCAGATTGTAGAACTGTATGTTGATACTTTTTTTGAAAATGAAGGTATTGGTAGTAAGCTGTTAGAGTTTGCTATCAAGAAGATGAATAGTGATTTTTTATGGGTTCTAGAAAAGAACATACAAGCAATAAAATTCTATCAAAGGAATGGCTTTGTAATAACAGATGAAAAACAATATGAAGAAGGAACAACAGAATATATTGTGAGAATGGAAAGATAAAATTTTGCAATCATATCGCCGAAGGCGATAGTGAAAGTTGTGCCGGTACATAGAAATATGTGCCGGCATTTGGTGTATACAGATTTTGAAGGGGGATAGCGCTAATAAATTGGATTCCGACCGCGACAGGGTAATACGAAGACGACCGTTTTAAGTGTCGTCGGAGTATTATCCCTAGGCAGGTCGGCCAAGAAAGTATATACGCCTCCCCTTCATAATCGTCCCATAAGAAACCCCGGCACATATTTCTATGTACCGGGGTCGCGACTTTCACTCTATGTTTATCTTGAACACTTGAAAAGCAAATCTTCCCATCTTCTATCAACCTCAGCCTGATACTGAGCAAGAAGCTCCTCGTTGCCAGGCTTGAAGAGATGTGCGAAACGTCCCTGTGGTCTTAAGAAGTCCTCGATAGGAAGCTTCTTCTTAGGCTCGTAGTTAAGAATCCACTTGCCCTCAACCACCTCGAAGAGTGGCCAGTAGCAGGTCTCAACTGCAAGTTTACAAATCTTCATAATATCTGGTGTATCATATCTCCAACCTCTTGGACATGGTGCCATAACATTAAGGAATGCAGCACCTGGAGTGTAAATAGCCTTCTCTGCCTTCTCGTATAAATCCTTCATAGTTCCAAGAAGAGTTGACTGAGCAACATATGGAACATCATGGCTTGCAATGATAGAAGCAAGATCCTTACGGTTCTGCATCTTACCAACTGACTGTGAGCCAACTGGAGTGGTAGTAGTGTCAGCGTACATTGGAGTAGCTGAAGAACGCTGGATACCAGTGTTCATATAAGCACCATTGTCGTAGCACACATAAACCATATCGTGGTTTCTCTCCATAGCACCTGATAAAGACTGGAATCCAATATCGTAGGTACCACCGTCACCACCGAAGGTAATAAACTTATAATTCTCAGTAACCTTGCCCTTCTTCTTAAGAGCATTGTAAGCAGTCTCAATACCAGAGAGAGTAGCACCAGCATTCTCAAATGCATTGTGCATGTAGCTATCCTCCCAAGCAGTGTATGGATACATAAATGTTGAAACCTCCATACATCCTGTTGCATTACCGATAACTGCCTTATCCTCAGGCTTTAGGGCACGAAGTACTGTTCTAGCAACAATAGTACCGCCACAGCCTGCACACATTCTATGACCCGGAGCAAGACGTTCCGGCTTATTCATAACCTCTTTAAAATTAAATGCCATCTCGACTTACCTCCATTACTTTCTTAATCCAACATACTTAAAGTTCTCAGGCTCCATAGAACCATCTGCTATCTTCATTAAGTCTTCGAAAACTGAAGTAGCTGACTCAACAGTGTAATCACGACCACCAATTCCGTAGAAGTAATTAACTGCCTTAACATTAACGCCTGCGTCAAACATAGCAGCCTTAACCTCTGAACCAACAGGACCACCACAAGCTGAGAAGCTTTCAGCTCTATCAAGGATAGCAACAGCCTTAACATTTTTGAGTGCCTCTGCAATCTCCTCACCAGGGAATGGTCTGAATACTCTAATCTTAAGAAGACCAGCCTTGATACCCTTAGCACGAAGTGCATCTATAGCATCCTTTGTAGTTCCTGCTGCAGAACCCATAATTACGATGGCAACCTCAGCATCATCTAACTTATATTCCTCGAAGAAACCGTACTTTCTTCCTGAAATCTTCTCAAACTCAGCAGCTACCTCTAAGATAACCTTCTTAGCATTCTTCATAGCAAGTCTCTGGTTCATCTTGGTCTCCATATAAAATGGTGAAGTAGCGTAAGGACCAACTGCCATAGGCATCTCGGCATTTAAAAGATAATTCTCTGGGTTATAATCACCTACGAAAGCCTTAACCTTATCAGTTTCAATAAGCTCGATATTCTCTACAGCGTGGCTTGTGATGAAACCATCCTGACAAGCCATAAATGGGAGCATTACATCCGGATGCTCTGAAATTCTAAAGGACTGAATGAAGTTATCATAAGCCTCCTGGTTATTCTCAGCATATATCTGAATCCAACCGGCATCTCTTGCACCCATGGAATCTGAGTGATCACAGTTAATGTTGATAGGACCTGTAAGTGCTCTGTTAACAAGAGCAAGTACAAGTGGAAGTCTGTCAGAAGCTGCTACATAGAGAAGCTCCCACATGTAAGCAAGACCACAGGAAGAAGTAGCAGTAAGGGCTCTTGCACCTGCTGCTGAAGCACCCATGGTAGCACTCATTGAGCTGTGCTCTGACTCTACAGGGATAAACTCTGTGTCAATTTCTCCATTTGCAATAAATGTAGATACCATCTGTGGTATCTCAGTTGAAGGGGTAATAGGAAATGCTGGCATTACATCAGGGTTAATCTGCTTAATTGCGTAAGCAACTGCCTCATTACCGGACATTCTCTCACGAATAGACATATTACATTCCCTCCTTCATAGTAATAGCACCGAAGCTGCAGACTCTCTCACAGATTCCACAACCCTTACAGTGGTCATAATCAAAATCCTCTCTCTTGCCATCCTTAACAGGAATTGAGCTGTCAGGACATACAGGAGTACAAAGTAAGCAGTGAGTACACTTATCCCAATCAATAACAGGAGTTTGAGTTCTCCACTCACCAGTGTTAAACATCTTAGCGCCACCGCCACCATAAATCTGGTTACCAGGTGTTAAGTCCCCATAAGGACTTTGCTCATTTATCTTAGTTATATCAGTTGCCTGTGCCATTTATCTTACCTCCGAAAGCGCCATCTTAAGAGCGTTCATGTTACCCTCTATAACCTCTGGCTTTTTAGCAAATTTGTGCTTGTAGGATTCCTCCATCTGAGTAAGGAAAACCTCCTCATCCATAATCTTTGAAACCTTAACTATGGAAGCAAGCATAGGTGAGTTAGGGAAATACTTTCCAAGTGTAGCCATGGATACCTTTCTGGCATCAATTATGTACACACCGCCCTTATACCCATTTAAAAGAGGAAGAATCTCCTCCTTCTCCTTAGTTGTATTAATAACGATGGCACCATCCTCGCTAAGTCCCTTAGTAACATCAACTGAGTGAAGAAGAGTTTCATCAACAACAACTACAAAGTCTGGATTGTAAATGTTTGAGTGAACTCTAATTGGCTCATGACCAATTCTGTTGTAAGCTGTAATAGGTGCACCCATTCTCTCTGGGCCGTACTCTGGGAAGCCCTGTACGTGCATACCAGTGCTGAATGCTACATCTGCTAAGAGAAGAGCAGCAGTTTTGGCACCCTGACCACCACGGCCATGCCATCTGATTTCAATATTCTTTTTCATAAAAATTCTCCTATTTAAAATGTAATAAAGCATATGAAGAATATGCCATAAGATTTAAATGATAATTTTAGTTTAAAATGACGCGTAAGCTACAAAAAATAGGTCGGTGCGTCAAAAACAAACTAATTATATCATTTGAAAGGGAAAAGTAAAGTATAAAGCTATGAAATATTTAACAAATTATATTATTTCTTGAATTACGATGGCGAAATTGATATAATCTTAAAAGGTATGCGAATATCAGTTTTAAATTAGGAGAAATTATATGAGCAAAAAATGTTGTGGAATAATATATAACGAAAATGAGAAGTTTTGCACTACTTGTGGAAAGCCTCTTAAGGATTTGCCAGATATATTAGATATGGCAGAGGTTGATAGAATAGCAGCAAGTGTTATGGGAGAAAACACAGCTGATACACCTAAGGTACAGGAAGAGTCTAAAAGTGAAGAAACTGAGAAAACTGATTCTGTACAACAGGATACAGTAACTCAGGAAAGTAAAGTTGATGATGTTGCTGATGAATATTCAGATAAGGAGTCTGATGAGATCCCTGTTCAGGATGAACAAGAGCAAGATGATAATAAGGAAGAGAAGCATAAAGACAAGAGCTCAGATGAGAACGAGGATGAGGACGAAGAGGATGAAGAGGAATATGATGATGGAACAGCATCGGCAGGATTAAAATTCTTTGGTACTCTTATGATACTTCTTATGTTGGCGGCTATTGCTGCAGTGGTACTTGGAGTATATTTTATTATGCTTAATCCATTTTACAAGAATCATGATGTTAACAAGCCAGTTGTGTATGAGCAGATGGCAACAGATACAGATGTTACTAATATTCAGAGTAGACCAGCCTTGATTGAGGTTTCTATAGAACCAGCTACTCCGATAGATGCATCTTCGGAAGATATAGCTACTGACGGTGATGCAACAGCTACTGACGCTACAGAAGAGTCAGATGATGACGATGATAATGAAGATGATGAAGCTTCTGAAGAGTCAGAGGATATGGAATAGGGGGTGCATAATATGAGAAAGACATGGAAAATCGTTACTTTAGTATCTTTTATTATGACACTTATTATACTTGGAGTTGGAGTGGTATTTTTATATTCTGATTACAAGCTGTTTAGGTTTTTTAAGAGTATTGATAATGGAAACTGGTCTGTTACTAGAGAATATTATAATGATTTAACACCATCACAGCAGCAAACTGCTATGGCTCACATGGAGGGATATGCTCAGGAGCTTTGTAGAGATTATGCTTCAGGTGACAGAAACTATCAGGAGGTAACAGCTTCCTTTGATGCCATAAATAGTTTAGATAATACCCAAGACATTTATAATAGGCGTATAACAGAGATTAATTACAACGAGCTTAAAAGTGCAGTAGAGGATTTGTATAAGGCTAATACAAGCTTTGATACAGATGGAGCTGTAAAGGCAAAGAAAAGAATTGATGATGTACAAAAGCGTATGGATACTGCAACTAAGGAAAAGCTTTTGATTCAGATGCTTAATGATAAGTATCAGGAGTATTTGGATTGCAAGATAGATCAGCCTAAGATGCTGGAATTTATAGCAGTAGTTGCTGGCATGAGCTACTATGAGGCTCACAACTATACTGGACTTATAGGTGCAAATGTAGCCTGTGTAGAAAATTACAGACAGATATATAATCAATATCAGACTATGTTAACTGAGCAAAAGTATTTTGATATACTTGACACCTATGATACAGTATATGCTGGAATAGATCCTGCAGACACAGTGTATAAGGGCAGATTCGAAGAAATGTATCAGACAACCTTCTATGATGGTATGGATTATTATCAGACTAAGCTGGATAATCTTATTGCTGCTAGTGATGGAGAGGCAGCAGTTGCTCTTATGAAGGAGATTGAGTTAAGATACGGTTCGGCATTTGACTTAGATTCTGCAAAGAATGAGTTGGCAGCAGATTGGCAGAAGACATATCTTCAGATAGCTATGAATTATGAGGCTATACTTCAGACAGAGTTTAGTAAGACAGATGAAGGAATATATATTTTTGAGAATGAGTATCAGAGACTTAGACCAGATAGTATGCTTTTATATGATATAGATAAAAATGGTGTTGCAGAAATGTTCCTGTTTAATAGTGAAGAGGCGACGGAGGAGAATACAGAGTGTTTTGCTTTTACCTACGCTGATGGTTCATATGTATATCTTGGATATGTGAATATATTAAGCTTCTGTACAGATAGTAATATAATTGCTTTACCAAGTGAATTTGGTAGAGATTTTGCTGAGGAGCATGTGCTTCTTAGGTTTACAGGTACTAGCTTAGAGCAGAAGAAGTATACTAAGAAGGATGGAGAAAACTACGCTGTCGACAATCAGGAGGTTACTGATGCAGAGTTTTTGACAGCTCAGACATCTATTGTGGACCATGGAAACAATCAGAGACCATCTATTATGAATTATGTTGATATAAGTGATTATGAAAGCTATATCTTAGCTTACTAGATAAATTTTTTCTTGGAGGATTAAAAAATGATAAAGTTATATGAAGGCGGAGCATACCTTTTAAATGGAACAGAGCTTGTGGCTGACAATGCGGAAGTCTCAGCAGTTCTTGCACAGAAAGGTGTAAATGTAAGTAAGGAAGAGGCTGCTAAGAATACTATGGCATATGGTATCTTAGAAAAGCACAATACCTCAGGTAATATGGAGCAGCTTAAGATAAAGTTCGATAAGATGACTTCACATGATATTACATTTGTAGGTATTATTCAGACTGCCAGAGCTTCAGGACTTACTGAGTTCCCAGTTCCATATGTTCTTACAAACTGTCACAACTCACTTTGTGCAGTTGGCGGTACTATCAATGAGGATGACCACATGTTTGGACTCTCATGCGCTAAAAAGTACGGTGGTGTTTATGTTCCACCTCATCAGGCGGTTATTCACCAGTATGCAAGAGAAATGCTTGCAGAGTGTGGTGCTATGATTCTTGGTTCAGACTCACACACTCGTTATGGTGCTCTTGGTACTATGGCTATCGGCGAGGGTGGTGGAGAGCTTGCTAAGCAGCTCTTAAAGAGAACCTATGATGTGGCTAAGCCAGGTGTAGTAGCTATTTACCTTGATGGAGAGGTTGCTAAGGGAGTTGGACCTCAGGACGTTGCTCTCGCCATTATCGGTGCTACATTTGATTGTGGTTATGTTAAGAATAAGGTTATGGAGTTTGTTGGTCCTGGTGTTGATAAGCTTTCAGCAGATTTCAGAATTGGTATAGATGTTATGACTACTGAGACTACTTGTCTTTCTTCTATCTGGAAGACTGATGAGAAGATTAAGGAGTGGTATGACATTCATTATAGACCAGCTGCATATAAGGAGATGAATCCTGGAGCAGTTGCTTACTATGATGGTGTGGTATATGTAAATCTTTCTAAGATTAAGCCTATGATTGCTATGCCATTCCACCCATCAAATGTCTACACTATCGATGAGTTAAATGCTAACCTTATGGATATCTTAGAGGATGTTGAGAAGAAGGCACTTGTATCACTTGACGGCAAGGTTGATTTTACACTTAAGGATAAGGTTCGTAATGGAAAGCTTTATGTAGAGCAGGGAATTATCGCTGGCTGTGCAGGTGGTGGTTACGAGAATATTGTAGATGCTGCTGATATCCTAAAGGGCAAGTACATAGGTGCTGATGAGTTTACACTTTCAGTATATCCAGCAAGTACACCTATTTATATGGAACTTGCTAAGAACGGAAGACTTGCAGATCTTATTGGAACAGGTGCTATCGTTAAGACTGCATTCTGTGGTCCTTGCTTTGGTGCCGGAGACACTCCTGCTAACAATGCATTTAGTATTAGACATTCAACTAGAAACTTCCCTAACAGAGAAGGTTCTAAGATTCAGAATGGTCAGATTTCATCAGTTGCACTTATGGATGCACGTTCAATAGCTGCAACAGCTGTAAATAAGGGTTACCTTACTTCGGCTACTGACCTTGATGTACAGTATACTTCACCAAAGTATTTCTTCGATAAGACTATTTATGAGAACAGAGTATATGATGGTGTAGGTAAGGCTGACAAGGATGTGGAGATTAAGTTTGGTCCAAATATTAAGGACTGGCCAGAGATGATTTCACTTACTGATAACCTCTTGCTTAAGATGGCATCAGTAATCAATGATCCTGTAACAACAACAGATGAGCTTATTCCTTCAGGAGAGACATCATCATTTAGATCTAACCCACTTGGACTTGCAGAGTTTACACTTTCACGTAAGGATCCTGAGTACGTTGGTCGTGCAAAGGCTATTCAGGCAGTGGAGAGAGTTCGTGAGTCAGGTGAGTGTATGTGCTCTACATCAGATGAGATGAAGAAGATTATGGATACCATTAAGGAAAAGTTCCCAGAGGTTAAGGGAAAGAATACTGGATATGGTAGCACAATATTTGCAGTTAAGCCAGGTGATGGTTCAGCTAGAGAGCAGGCAGCATCATGCCAGAAGGTTCTTGGTGGATGGGCTAATATCGCTAAGGAGTATGCTACTAAGAGATATAGATCCAACCTTATTAACTGGGGTATGCTTCCATTTGTAATGGATGAGGATTATGCCTTTGACATAGATGATTATGTATTTGTTCCAGGTATTGTTGATGCTATTAAGAATAAGGATGATGTAATCAAGGCTTATGTTGTAAACAAGGGAATGAAGGAAATCTCACTTACTCTTGGAACGCTTACTGATGACGAGAGAGATATTATACTTGCAGGTTGCTTGATTAATTATTACAAAGAGAATTAATTGACTATAATGAGGAAGTAGCAAAAAACGTTTTTGGGTTTAAAAGGGGGCTTGCTATGAATAAACAGATTAAGAATATAGCAATAGTTGATGATGACGAGATAAGCCGTATTATATTGTATAAATATTTGATATTGGAAAAACAGTACTCCACTAAGCTATATTCAAGCGGTGAAGAATTTTTGGAGTCAACCAGTAGAATAATACCAGACTTAGTTATCCTTGATATTGAGATGCCAGGTGTTACTGGCATTGAGGTTTTTGATAGAATGAGAAAAATTAAGGAATTAGAAGATGTTCCTGTAATCTTCCTCACTGGCAAAGAGGATAAGAATACAGTTATGAAATGTATTGGAAGAGGTGCAGATGGTTACATGGTTAAGCCTGTAAACAAGGATGTGCTTAAATCTAAGCTTGATGAGGTTCTAAAGCGTTATAATGAATTTAGAAGCAACAAGACGATTCTAATGGTGGATGATGATGTAGAGTTTCTCAAGATATCAAAGATAAAGCTGTCAAAGTATTATAAGGTGCTTACTGTTGACTCAGGCAAGACAGCCTTAGATTATCTGACATCCCATAGAGTTGATGCAATTATTCTGGATTATTTTATGCCATTATATGATGGAAGAAATATTCTGAATATATTAAAACATAGGGAAAGTACAAAGAAAATACCAGTTATTATGGCAACAGCATTAAGTCAGGATGAGGTGATAAATGCCTGTGGAGATAATCAGCCAGATGCTATAGTTACTAAACCTATAAATATTGAGGAGCTACTTAGTAAGATAAATATGTTGGTTCGCACTGAGTAAGAGCGTGATAAGATAAAAAGCATTTTGGTAAGCCATAATGCTTTTTATCTTTATATTATGAGGTGATTGTTTTGGATAAAATGATTAAATTAAAGGAAAATAATATATTAGTATCAGAGCTTCATAATCTTGGAGTAGACGCGGAGATAGGTCTAAAATACTGTGGAGATTTGGATTTTTACATAGAGGTTTTAAGGATTTCTGTGGAGTCCTATAAGGAAAGGAAGACAGCCTTAGCATTACATGTTGGTGAGAAGGATTTCAAAGCCTATACTATTCTGGTGCATTCCATCAAAAGTGGTGCGGCTAATATAGGAGCCATGGAATTAAGTAGCCTGGCACAGAAGCTTGAAGAGGCTGGTAAGAGAAATGATTATGGGTACATAATGGATAATCATGATTTTTTCTTACAACGTTATATTTATACCATGGAAGGTATAACTGAAATTATTGGATTAAAGCTTTCGGACTGTGGTGCTAACGATATTAAGGAGGAACGCCAGGTTTCCTTAGATGAGATAAAAAATTCCATAGAAGACCTTGACTATTGTTTGCAGGAACTTGAACTGGATAGAGCGCAAGAACTTGTAGATGAAATGCTAACATATATGGTGGCAGCTGAAGCAAAGGATGCTCTTAAGTCCATCAAAGCTGCAATAGAACACTTCAATGTAGAAGGTGCAAAGGAAAAATATGGAATATTGGTTAATTTGTTAGCCTTAATGTAGGTAATATCCTACATTAAAACATTTACAAAAGAAGTAAAGGCTTATAAAAAAATTATAAATTGTAGCAAATATTGTCGCTACATGTTATAATCTACTGGACTAAAAAATAAAAATGGAGGGATTTTATGAGCGTTATTATTTGGTTGGTTTTAGCGGCTATATTAATAGTGAGTGAAATAGTTTCCTTAGGACTTACTACAATATGGTTTGCAGGTGGTGCCATAGTTGCTGCTGTATTAGCTCACTTTGGCGCACATTGGATTGTCCAGATTCTTGTGTTTGCAATAGTATCATTTGTATTGCTTATCTGTACCAGACCACTGGCTCAAAAGCATCTTATGAAGGATGTGGAGAAGACTAATATTGATGGTCTTATCGATGCTATAGGTTTAGTAACAGAGACAATCGACAATACTAAGGCAGAAGGCGTTGTTGTTCTTGATGGCAAGGAATGGACTGCCCGCTCTGCAAATGGGGATATTATTGAAAAAGATTGCAGAGTAAAGGTAGAAAGCATAAGTGGGGTTAAGCTTATGGTTACTAAGAGTGAATAAGGAGGTATATGAGTATGTTTTTATCAGGAATTTCAGGAGGCCAGGTGTTTGGCGTATTTATAGTTTTTTTAGCAATTGTAGTAGTTGCAAGTATGATAAAGATTGTGCCACAGGCACATGCATATGTTATTGAGAGACTGGGAACTTATCAGGCTACATGGGGAGTTGGTTTCCATATGAAGCTGCCTATCATTGATAAGGTTGCACAGAGAATTTCTCTTAAGGAGCAGGTTGTTGATTTCCCACCACAGCCAGTTATCACTAAGGATAATGTTACTATGAGAATTGATACAGTTGTATTCTTCCAGATTACAGATCCTAAGGCATTTGCCTATGGTGTTGAGAAGCCTATTATGGCTATAGAGAATCTTACTGCTACAACTCTTAGAAATATTATCGGTGATCTTGAATTGGACGAGACACTTACTTCAAGAGAGGTTATTAATACTAAGATGAGATCTACTCTTGATGTAGCTACTGACCCATGGGGTATTAAGATTAACAGAGTAGAGCTTAAGAACATTATTCCACCAGCTGCAATTCAGGATGCAATGGAGAAGCAGATGAAGGCGGAGAGAGAGAGAAGAGAGCAGATTCTTATTGCAGAAGGTGAGAAGAAGTCAGCAATTCTTAGAGCAGAGGGACAGAAGGAGTCTGTTATCCTTGCAGCAGAGGCAGAGAAGCAGTCAGCAATTCTTAGAGCGGAGGCTGTTAAGGAAGCTACTATTCGTAAGGCAGAGGGTGAAGCTGAGGCTATTATTGCAGTTCAGAAGGCTAATGCAGATGGTATTAAGTTCCTTAATGAGGCTGCACCAGATCAGGGTGTTCTTACACTTAAGAGCTTAGAGGCATTTTCAAAGGCTGCAGATGGTAAAGCTACAAAGCTTATTATCCCATCTGAGATTGCAGGTATTGCAGGTCTTGCATCATCACTTACAGAGATTGCAGGTAATAAGCAGGATTAATGAAACATTAGGATAAAAGGAGAACTAAGAGATGAAAAGCTTAATGAGTTTTTTACTGGGTATAGTACTTACTATACTAGGAGCGGCCCTATTTCTTATGAATATTCATATTTCTAACTTTACCTTTTTCTACAGGTATAATGGAACCAATGTTACTGCATTGTTATTGTTGGCATTGTGTATAATGTTTGTGGTATATGTGGTATATCCTAATATAGTAACAGGTGGAATACTGGGAATTATATTCCTATTGTTTGTAGTATCTGTTATTATGAGTATGAAGTTCTATATTACTCATATTACAGCCTTGGAGATGGTGATAATATTAGCTACATTCTTCGGAGGCTTGGGTCTTGTTATAAGAGGATTAGTGCATTCTAAGGATGAATTAAATTCTGGAAATGGCACTGGTAGAGGTTCTATGTAAGTGTTTGTGGAGGTTATTATGGCTAAAAAGATAGAGTTGCAACAGGATATTATGAAGGAATTGGCTAATTATAGTCCTACAATTATATATGGAACAGAGGAAATAATAGGGGAACTTAGACATAATAGAAAAAAGGACACAGATGAGCTTTTTAATCTAGTTATCCAAGGGATTAATTGGGAGATAGAGGTGTTTAATAACTGTGAGAGTATTATTAATCAAGAAGATGCTTATGTAGATAAAAATAAGATGGCAAGTGCAGTTGTTAGACTAGGAAAGGTGCTTCAGGAGAAGGATGATATTAAGATAGCTGCCTGTTTAGAGGTGGATTTTCTTCCTTTTCTAAGAGCTATGGAAACAGCTTCTATAAAGTATAAATAGAATAATTATGAGGGTATATATCTATGTTGATATGTACCCTCATTTTTTGCAAATTCAAAGAAAATTTTGGCACAAATGCCAAAGTAAGGTAATTTCGATAAGAAATATTATAAAAAATGCATAAAAGTATTTATCTTTTTTTGCATTAATGTTATAATACTTTTAAATTATGCTAAAAGGGGTGACATTATGATTAAGAAAGAAATGATAGCTATGCTGTTAGCAGGTGGTCAGGGTAGTCGTCTTGGCGTACTTACATCTAAATTGGCTAAGCCTGCAGTTGCCTTCGGTGGAAAATATAAGATCATAGATTTCCCACTAAGTAACTGTATTAATTCAGGTGTAGATACTGTTGGTGTACTTACTCAGTATAGACCACTTAGACTTAACCAGCATATCGGTATTGGTATGCCTTGGGACTTAGATCGTAATATAGGTGGTGTAACCGTTCTTCCACCATATGAGAAGAGTGAGAATAGCCAGTGGTATACAGGAACTGCTAACGCCATATATCAGAATATAGAGTATATCGATTACTATAATCCAGAGTATGTGCTTATCTTATCAGGTGACCATATTTATAAGATGGATTATGAGAACATGCTTGATTTCCATAAGACAAGCAAAGCAGATATCACACTTGCTACATATCAGGTTCCTATGGAGGAGGCAAGCAGATTTGGAGTTGTAATAACTGATGAGTCTGGATGCATTCAGGAGTTTGAGGAGAAGCCAGAGAAGCCTAGAAGTAATAAGGCGTCTATGGGTATATATATCTTCAACTGGAAGCTTCTTAAGGAGGCTCTTACAGTTATGAAGGATCAGCCTTCATGTGACTTTGGTAAGCACATTATCCCATATTGCCATGAGCATGGTAGCAAGATATGTGCTTATGAGTATAAGGGATATTGGAAGGACGTTGGAACTCTTGGTTCATACTGGGAGGCTAATATGGAGCTTATTGACATTATCCCTGAGTTTAACCTTTATGAGGAGTTCTGGAGAATTTACACTAAGAGTGATGTATTGCCTCCACAGTATATAGCACCTGAAAGCTCAGTAACTAAGAGTATAATTGGTGAGGGAACTGAGATTTACGGAGATGTAAACAGCTCAGTAATCGGTTCTGGTGTATCCATAGGCAAGGGTGCTGTGGTTAAGAATTCTATTATTATGAATGGTGCAACTATCGGTGATGGCGCTATTATTGATAAGGCTATTATCGCTGAGGGTGTTGTAATTGGAGCAAATGCTGAGCTTGGCGTAGGTGAGGAGGCTCCTAATGAGTTTGCACCACATATTTATTCATTTGGCCTTGTTACAATTGGAGAGAACTCAGTAATTCCTGATGGTGTTAAGATTGGTAAGAACGTTGCAATCTTCGGAGAGACAACACCAGACGAATACCCAGGTGGATTACTTAAGAGCGGTTCTAGTATAATAAAGGTAGGTGAATAATATGAGAGCGATAGGTATTATTTTAGCCGGTGGTAACAGCGGCAGAATGGGTGATTTATCAGCAAAGAGAGCGGCAGCAGCAATGCCTATAGTTGGAAGCTACAGAGCTATCGACTTCGCCCTGTCTAATATGACTAATTCACATATACAGAAGGTTGCAGTTTATACTCAGTACAACTCACGTTCACTTAATGAACACCTTAATTCTTCTAAGTGGTGGGACTTTGGAAGAAAGCAGGGAGGACTTTATGTATTTACTCCAACAATTACATCAACTAACAGCTTCTGGTACAAGGGTACAGCAGATGCACTCTTCCAGAATATTAACTTCCTTAAGTCGGCACATGAGCCATATGTAGTAATCGCATCTGGAGATGGTATTTACAAGCTTGACTATAATAAGGTGCTTGAGGAGCATATTGCAACAGGAGCAGATATAACTATAGTATGTAAGGATATTCCTGCAGGAGAGGACGACATTAACCGTTTTGGTGTTGTTAAGCTTGCAGAGGATAATAGGGTTTTAGATTTTGAGGAGAAGCCACTTGTTGCTGAGACTAATACAGCATCTATAGGAGTTTATGTTATAAGACGTAGACAGCTTATTGAGTTGTTAGAGGCTTGTGCGGCAGAGGGAAGAAGTGATTTTGTTAATGATATCCTTGTAAGATATAAGAATGTTAAGAAGATATATGCATACAAGCTTGATTCTTACTGGAGAAACATTGGAACCATAGATTCATACTTTAAGACAAATATGGATTTCCTTAATAAGGATGTAAGAGATTATTTCTTTAGACAGCATCCAGATGTATATTCAAAGGTAGAGGATTTACCTCCTGCTAAGTACAATGGAGATGCAGTGGTTAATAATTCTCTTATTGCCAGTGGATGTATTATCAATGGTACCGTAGAGGATTCTATATTGTTTAAGAAGGTATATATTGGTAATAACTGTGTTATCAAGAATTCTATTATTCTTAATGATGTTCATATTGGAGATAACTGTTACATCGAGAATTGTATCGTTGAGAGTAGAGATACCTTAAGGGCAAATACAGTACATACTGGAGATCCTAATCAGATTAAGGTTATTGTAGAGAAGAATTTCAGATACGCACTGTAATTTAAGTAGCGGGATTTTTGAAAAGGGGGATGGTACAATGCAGATAACAGATGTAAGAGTGAGGAAGGTTACTAAGGAAGGTAAGATGAGAGCAGTTGTGTCGATTACTATCGACAATGAATTTGTAGTTCATGACATAAAGGTCATAGACGGTGAGAAGGGCTTATTCATAGCAATGCCAAGTCGTAAATCTTCTGATGGAGAGTATAAGGATATAGCACATCCTATTAACTCTGAGACAAGAGAAAAGATACAGGCTCTTATACTTGAGAAGTATGCAGAGACTGCTTCTGAAACTGAAGAATAAAATATAGGGGCTGTCCTTACAGACAGCCTCCTTTAATTTGGAGGTGAAAAGGTGGAAGAAGAATATAGCGTAACGGTGACGGACCTTATTAAGAAGATGAATCTGGTTAATCATACACCTGATATTGATACAGATAAGATACTTATTAAGGATCCAAATATGAATAGACCTGCAGTGCAGCTTGCTGGCTTCTTCGAGCATTTTGACTCAGCAAGAATTCAGATATGTGGTAATGTAGAATATGCTTATATTGCCAATATGCATAGTCGCGAGGAAAATATAGAGATATTTAATAAGCTGTTTGAGTATAAGATTCCATGTCTTATATTTTGTAGAAATCTACAGCCTTATGATTTTATTATTGAGGCTGGAAATAGATATGGTATACCAATACTTACGGATACTCTAGAGACTACTTCGGAGTTTGTACATGAGGTTGTAAAATGGCTTCACGTGGAATTAGCTCCAAGAATTTCTATACATGCAGTTTTGGTTGATGTATATGGAGAGGGAGTCCTTATAACAGGAGACAGTGGTATCGGTAAATCCGAGGCTGCCCTAGAGCTTATTAAGAGAGGTCACAGACTTGTGTCAGATGACGTGGTTGAGATTAAGAAGGTAAGTGAGGATACTCTGGTAGGAACTGCCCCTGAGAGAACAAGACATTTTATTGAACTTAGAGGTATCGGTATAGTAGATGTAAAATCTATGTTTGGAGTAGAATGTGTTAAGCAGACTCAGAGCATTGATTTGGTTATAGAACTTGCTGAGTGGGATAGAGATGCAAATTACGATAGACTTGGTTTGGAGGATCAGTATACAGAGATTCTTGGAAACAAGGTTGTGTGTCACTCAATACCTATAAGACCAGGTAGAAATGTAGCTATCATCGTAGAAACTGCAGCGGTTAATCACAGACAGAAAAAGATGGGCTATAATGCAGCACAGGAGTTATACAACAGAGTTACTAGAAGTATGGCTCAAAGCTTAAATAATGACAATTAGATTAACAGGAGGATATTAATATGGCAAAGTATGTGTTTGGAGTTGATATAGGAGGAACTACAGTTAAGATAGGTCTCTTTACAACAGATGGAATTCTCACAGATAAGTGGGAGATACATACAAGAACTGACGAGGGCGGAAAATATATCTTAGGTGATATTGCAGAGTCTATTGAGGCAAAGCTTGCCGAGCAGAGCATTAGTAAGGATGATGTGGCAGGAATAGGAATGGGCGTTCCGGGACCTGTAAAGTCAGACGGAACAGTACTTAGATGCGTAAACCTTGGCTGGGGCGTATTTAATGCGGCTGATGAATTGTCAAATATTATTGGCCTTCCTGTAACTGTTGGAAATGATGCTAATATGGCCGCATTAGGTGAGATGTGGCAGGGTGGCGGTAAAGGCTACAAGGATATTGTAATGGTTACACTTGGCACAGGTGTTGGCGGTGGAATCATCTTAGATGGCAAGATGCTTTCAGGCGTTAACGGAGCTGGTGGAGAGATTGGACACATGCAGGTTAGCGATACAGAGACTGAGGTATGTGGATGTGGCAAGAAGGGATGTCTTGAGCAGTACACTTCAGCTACAGGAATTGTTAGATCTGCAAATATTGCAATAAGCAATACAGACAAGCCATCTGTTTTAAGAGATGTTCAGTATATATCTGCTAAAGAAGTATTTGATGCGGCTAAGAAGGGTGATGAGCTTGGCATGCAGCTTGTTGAGAATCATGGAAAGTGCTTAGGAAAGGCTTTAGCTCAGATTGCATGTGTAGTTGACCCAGAGGTATTCGTAATCGGTGGTGGAGTGTCAAAGGCTGGAGAGATTATTACAGATACTACTGAGAAGTATTTCCAGGAGTATGCATTCCACGCTTGTAAGAAGACACAGTTCAAGTTGGCAACACTTGGAAATGATGCAGGTATGTATGGTGGTGCTTGTGCGATTTTGAACAAATAATTGTTAAAAACAACTAAGGATGCCTTAGATTTTAAAGAAAATTGTATATTTTTTTGCATTGAATTAAATGAGTCCATAATGTATGATAGGGTGTAATGGAGTATTGTGCCTTAGTATGCATAGATGGACTCATTTTTGTTATACTGTTATGGTGATTGATATATAATTTATAAAAGGCGTATTTCATATAGGATTGTTTTATAAATGGAATTTTATAAAAAGTGGAAGGTATAATAATGCGAAGCATTTTTGGAGATATAAGCTATAAGGAAAGTGAATTAATGAGTGGGCATACTACATTTCGTATTGGAGGTCCTGCCAAGTATTTCTTCACACCAAAAACAAATGAGGAAATTATTAAGATAATCAATACATGTAAAGAACATAACCTTAGATTTATGATTATGGGGAACGGAAGCAATATGTTGTTTAGTGATCAAGGTTATGATGGTGCTATCCTTCAAATATATAATAATTATAATAATATCGATGTATGTCAGGATGGAATATATGCTAATGCAGGAGCCTTACTTTCTAAGTTGGCTGTAATTGCTAGAGATAACTCTATGACAGGTATGGAGTTTGCAGCGGGCATTCCTGGAACCTTAGGCGGTGCAGTGGTGATGAATGCAGGTGCTTATGGTGGCGAGATGAAGGACATCATAGAATATGTTGATGTTTTGGAACAGGATGGAACAGTTAAGAGATATAACTGTGATAGCATGGAGTTTGGTTATAGAAAAAGTATTATATCCGATGACAAAATCGTTCTAGGAGCAAAGCTAAAGCTTACAAAGGGTGATAAGACCTTGATTCAAGCTAAGATGGATGAGCTTAAAGAGGCTAGATGTGCTAAGCAACCGTTGGAACTACCTAGTGCAGGGTCCACATTTAAAAGACCCGAAGGATATTTTGCTGCTAAGCTTATAGATGATGCAGGTCTTAGAGGCTACAGCTATGGTGGAGCTAAGGTGTCAGATAAGCATTGTGGATTTGTAGTAAATTATGATAATGCAACCTGTCAAGATGTATTAAATGTTATTGATAAGGTGCAAAGTACTGTAGAGGAAAAGTTCGGTGTTAGGCTTGAGCCGGAGGTTAAAATAATTCTATGAGATTTGTAATAGTTACAGGAATGAGTGGCGCTGGTAAGTCCACAGCTTTAAAAACTCTTGAAGATATGGGTTTCTTCTGTGTTGATAATTTACCAGTTATGCTTATTGAAAAATTTGCTGAAATTGCACATGATGATAAGCTAGAGGTTGATAATGTTGCCATAGGTATCGATATAAGAAGTGGTGACGCCTTGGGTGAGCTATCAGAATGTCTTCAGGAGATGAAGAAAAACAATTATAATTATGAAATTCTTTTCCTTGATTCTAGTGAGGCGGCATTGGTAAAGAGATATAAGGAGACTAGAAGAAAGCATCCTTTATCCAAGACAGGAAGAATTAATCAGGGAATTGTTAAGGAGAGAGAAAAAATCGAGTTCTTAAAGCAAAGAGCCGATTATATAATAGATACCAGCAACTTGCTTACTAGAGAGCTTAAGGTTGAGTTGGACAAAATATTTGTAAATGGTGAGGATTATAATAACATAATCGTAACTGTTATGTCCTTTGGTTTTAAGTATGGAATACCAAGAGATTCTGACTTGGTATATGATGTAAGATTTCTTCCAAATCCATACTATGATTTGGAGCTTAGACCACTAACTGGTAATGATGAGGCTGTTGTAAATGTGGTAAGCAATTGTGATGAATATAAAACTTTTATGAGTAAGCTGACTGACATGATAGATTTTCTTCTTCCTTTTTATAAGAGGGAGGGAAAAAGCCAGCTGGTTATTTCTGTAGGCTGTACAGGTGGAAAGCATCGCTCTGTGACAGTTGCAAATGATTTGAGTAATAGACTTAAGAGCTTACCTTTCACAGTGAGAACCTTTCACAGAGATATTACCAAGGATAGGATTGTAAAAGGAGAGTAGATCATGTCTTTTTCGTCAGATGTTAAGGGTGAGCTTAACCTGGGTGTTAGTAGCTCAAAGCACTGTAAGCTGGCTGAGCTTGCGGCTATGGTGATAATGACTGGAAAATTCAAGGATGATAAGTGGCAGGAGCCTGAGGATAACCATTATGTGTCAGAAAAGTCCAAAAAACTTATAAAAATGCTTGATTTGGACATTGGTAGTCAGGAAGGAAAGTTATCCCTAAAGCTTGTGAAGGGTGATAGGGGTTACACCATAGATAATATGTTAATTGAGAGAAGCTGTTGTAAACAAGCATTTTTAAGAGGTGCATTTTTGGCAGCAGGTTCTGTTACAAACCCAGAGAAGGGATACCATTTTGAGATTGTATGTGATGATGAGAGACAATCAGACATACTTTCGGGTATAATAAAAGCCTTTGGGGTTGAAGCTAAGATAATTACAAGAAAAAAATATTATGTGGTGTATGTTAAGGATGGCTCAGATATAGTTGATTTGCTAAATATTATGGGAGCACATATGTCTCTTATGAATATGGAAAATGTACGTATACTCAAGGATGTTAGAAATAAGTACAATAGGCAGGTTAATTGTGAGGTTGCAAATCTTAACAAGACAGTGTCTGCGGCGGTTAAGCAGATAGATGATATAGAGTATATTAGTAAAACAAAGGGTTTGAATGTGTTGCCGGAAGGTCTGAGAAGGCTGGCGGAGTTAAGATTAGAATATGACCAAGCTTCCTTGAAGGAACTGGGTGATATGATGAATCCACCACTTGGGAAATCCGGAGTAAATCATAGATTAAGAAAAATAAGTGAAATAGCCAATGAGCTAAGGAGGAGTTAAAATGATAAGTAAAGATGTGGTTGTTAATTTACCAGCAGATGCGGAGGCAAGACCTGTAGCAGTGTTAGTTCAGCTTGCAAGCAAGTATGATAGCAAGGTATATATTATTGCTAAGGATAAGAAAATCAATGCAAAGAGCATAATGGGGATGATGAGCTTAGGCTTTGGACAGGGGGATAAGCTTACTATCCAGGCTGAGGGCGAGGATGCAACAGCAGCTGTTGAGGAGATTGCTAATTATATAGAATCAAGAGCTTAGTTTCTTGCATAACATTTTAAATTATGATAAAATATTTAACAACTTTGACAAGAACACAAAGGAGGACATCATATGGGACTTTTCGGTAGTTTCCTAGAGAAAATTCCTTTCTTGTCCAATCTGGGGGGCAAGAAGAAATCAACAAAAAGTAATGTTGAGCTTCAATATGATAAGGCCATTAATCAGATGGAGAATGGCAATGCGGAAGAAGCTATTGAGATATTAGAAAAGATTGTAGACATTGCTATAGTTGATGTTAATTACAAGAATTTTGGTGTGGATTCTCTTAAGATATTGGGAGAATTACATGAGACAGGTAAATATAGTAATAGTAAGATTACAGTTGATAAGGCTAAGGCATGTCAGTATTATGAGAAATATGTAAAGCTTAACAAAGATGGCGAGATGATTTATAAGCTTGCTAAGATGCTTCTTGAGATACAGAATTTCTCTAAGGCTATTACATATTTTGAGAAGGCTACAGAGTGTGGAATTAAGGCTGCATATATGAACTTAGGTAGCATATATGAGAATGGTCTTCAGAGAATAGATCAGTATGGAAATAAGAGCGACTATGTTGTACCAGTTGACTATGATAAGGCTATGACTTGGTACAAGAAGCTTGCAGATACAGGGGATAGCAAGGCTAAGTCAGCTTATGACAGAGTTGAGTATGCAAGTAAGCATACTGATAGTATTGAGTTCGAGGAAAAGGATAAGCTTTATACAGCTATATCTGAGGAGAGACGTGCTAAGGGTAAGGAGCCTAGATATAAGGCTATAGATCCATCTAGACTTCAGTATCAGTACACCTATGTTCATAATCAGGTTGATGGATATATCCATAAGCTTCCAAAGGACTGGGTTAAGACTATTAATGAGGACACTGATGAGGAGTACTATGCTCCAAGTCTTACATATAAGGATTTTGCAATGTATGTATCCTATGATAGTATTCCAAGAGATTCTAAGAAGACATTGGAGAATTATCTTAGATATTGTAATGATGCATTTGAAGAAGAATTACAGCTCAAGGCATATATAACTGAGTATGCAGATGGTATCTGTACTACCTTCTACCACAAGGAGATGGAGAAGGGTGTAGTTACATTTGCATTTTATAAGGGTAAGAGACTTGCTTGTATGAAGTTTGTCTGTGCGTCTATGGAGATTATAGAGCAGTATGAGGAGATTATCTTTGAGACAGCTAATTCATTTGCATTTGTTGACCCAACACTTGTAAGTGATCAAAGTGCAAATCGTAAGGATAATCAGTATTACAGTGAGGCAGTATATTGCTACTATTTAGAGGACTATGAAGGTGCCATGACTGCTGCTAAGCAGGCTCTTAAGCTTGGAAGTATTAAGGCTAGTTACCTTTTGATTGAGCTTTACTTTGATGATGATTCACCATATAAAGATATAGAGAAGACTATAAGCTATGCAAAGCAGCTTTTCGATGCTACAAAGGATCCGGATCTTGCATTCTTGCTTGGTAATATTTATGATCAGCAGCTTAAGGATTATATGAAGGCTCTTAATTGGTATGAGCATGCTCATAGATTAGGACATAAGAGAGTAGCCTTCTACCTTGGTAGATTCTATTACTATGGTGTTCTTAGAACTAAGAGAGATGGCGAGAAGGCTTTAGAATATTTCAAGGAAGCCCAGGCTAATGGTATTCTAGAGGCTGAGGCATACATTAAGGATATTGAGGAGTTAAAGGGAGAAGATCTTCAGACTTCTGTGGACAAGTGGGAGAGAGCTGTTGAAGCTGGTAGTGGTGCAGCGGCGCTTAAGGTTGCCCTTTATAAGCAGAGTCAGGTGTTCTTTATGGCCAACTCTTATGAGATTGAGAAAGCATTTAATGAGGCTTTAGGTCTTGGTAGCTATCAGGCAGCCTATGAGCTTGGTAAGATATATCAGCAGCAGGAAGCAGCTGAAGATTTTAGAGGAGAGATTAAGAGTATTAAGTACTTTGAGAGAGCTTATGATAATAATTATGAGGATTTCGATAAGGATAATCTCTTCAAGGTTGTAGAGTATAAGGCTAGCAAGGTTGATAGTATTGATGACAAGATAGATTTATATCTTCAGAGTGCATGTATGGGATATGTACCAGCAGTAGAGAAGGTTATAGAGCTTGCAAGTACAGCAGATAAGAAGGTTGAAACTCTTTATATTGAGCTTCAGAGCATTGCTGAGACAGGAGACGATTCAGCTATCATAGCTATGAATAAGCTGGAGAAGAAATTCAACTCACTTGTTATTAAGCAGCCAACAGATGCTCAGAAGATTATTGAGAATAAGTTCTTCAGACTCTGTGTACCTAAGGAATGTACAGCAGTTATCAATGATGATGGTGGTACAATTAAGTTTGCTGATTCGGTAGTTGAATTTGCAGTTGCAGAGATGCCAGTTAAGGCGGATGAGGAAGCAGACTATCTCAAGATTTACAAGCTTATCTTATCAGAATATCTTCCTGATGATAATGCGGAAATTGTTATTGCAAACTCAAGAATGATTGGTTCAGGTATAAGAGATAATAAGAATAATATACATTCATATAGTATTCTTCTTATAAGCTCAAAGAACCAGTATCTCTTTAAGTTAAGCTCTCGTGATAGACGTGAGATGATGCAGTTTAAGGATAAGGTTCTTGATATTGCTAAGTCCTTGGTTGAGACAGGAGAAATCTATGTAGCAACCGATGGAGACAGAAAGAATATTGGACTTTCATGGTTGCTTAAGTCAAATGAAAGTGGATTCTTGTCTATTGGTAAGATGGATTAAGATTTTATAATACGAGGATGCGCATATTTCAATGAATTGTGTGCAGACGAACAAAACAGACTGTAGTGTAGCTTAAATGCTTTATACTGCAGTCTGTTTTGTTTGGGGCTGTGAAGAGTTTTTCGCTCGTCAGGCCCAGAAAATTCTGGCCAACTGCTTGATACATCTGATTTTGTGGGCCTATGAAGAGAATTTTGCTTGCCAGGCCCAGGAAGAGCAGATAATGACTGACTTATATCAATTGCTGTGGGCCTATGAAGAGAATTTTGCTTGTCAGGCCCAGGAAGAATTGATAATGACTGACCCATATCAATTGTTGTGGGTCTATGAAGAGAATTTTGTTTGCCAGACCCAGAAAAATCTGGCCAATTGCTTGATGCATCTTATTTTACGGGCCTATGAAGAGAATTTTTCTTGCCAGGCCCAGGAAGAATTGATAATGACTGACTCATATCAATTGCTGCGGGCCTATGAAGAGAATTTTGCCTGTCAGGCCCAGGAAGGGCAGATAATGACTGACTCATATCAATTGCTGCGGGCCTATGAAGAGATTTTTGTTTACCAGACCCAGGAAGAATTGATAATGACTGACCTATATCAATTGCTGTGGGCCTGAGAAGAGTTTTTCGCTTGTCAGGCCCTTAGGGGTATAATATAGTGGAAACAATTCTTTATATGCTACTCGAACGGATCGAAAAAAATAAGAGATAATAATAGCAAATTAAGAAAAATTGCAAAATTAAGTTGACAAAAAATATTTTAGTGTTATAGTTGTAGTAGAACAAACGGAACAAAAGGGGATCAAGGCTTCGTTTGTTATCATATAATATGTGGCAATGAGAATTGCAACAAATCACTTGTTAGGAGGATGATTAATATGGATGCAGAAAAGTTTACACGAAAATCACTAGAGGTAATTGAGAATTGTGAGAAGCTTGCATACGAGTACAATAATCAGGAGATTGATCAGGAACATCTTCTCTGTAGCTTGGTAACTGTTGATGATAGTTTAATAGCCAAGCTTCTTGAAAACATGGAAATTAATGTGGATGCATTTGCAAGAGAGTGTGAGAAGCTGGTTGCCTACAGACCTAAGGTGTCTGGTGGGAAGCTTTTTACCAGCCCTGATTTTTCTAAAGCACTGATACAAGCAGAGAAGGAAGCAAAACAGATGGGAGATTCCTATGTGTCTGTGGAACATCTTTTCTTAGGTATTTTAGAGAAGATGAATAAGGCAGTTAAAGGTCTTGTCATGGGCCATGGAATTAATAGAAACAAATTTCTTCAGGTGTTGGCAGCGGTTAGAGGAACCAAGAGAGTGGAAAGTGATAACCCTGAGGCAACATATGATAGCTTAAATAAATATGGATACAATCTGGTGGAAAGAGCCAGAGATCAGAAGTTAGATCCTGTTATTGGAAGAGATAATGAGATTAGAAATATAATTAGAATTCTCTCTAGAAAGACCAAGAACAATCCTGTGCTTATTGGTGAGCCAGGAGTAGGTAAAACAGCTGCTATAGAAGGCTTGGCTCAGAGAATAGTAAGAGGCGATGTGCCGGATTCTCTTAAGGATAAGGAAATATTTGCTCTTGATATGGGTGCTATGTTGGCGGGTGCTAAGTATAGAGGTGAGTTTGAAGAAAGGCTTAAGGCTGTTCTTGATGAGGTTAAAAACTCAGATGGAAACATCATACTTTTTATAGATGAGCTTCATACCATAGTAGGTGCCGGTAAGTCAGATGGTGCCATGGACGCAGGCAATATGCTTAAACCACTTCTTGCTAGAGGAGAGCTTCATTGTATAGGAGCTACTACCTTAGATGAGTACAGAAAGTATATTGAGAAGGATGCGGCTTTAGAGAGAAGATTTCAGCCTGTACTTGTAAATGAGCCAACAGTTGAGGACACTATATCTATACTTAGAGGAATAAAGAATAGATATGAGGTGTTCCATGGTGTTAAGATTAACGATGGAGCGTTGGTAAGTGCTGCTACACTTTCTAATAGATATATTACAGACAGATTCCTTCCTGACAAGGCCATAGACTTGGTTGATGAAGCTTGTGCTATGATTAAAACCGAACTTGATTCTATGCCTGCAGAGTTAGACGAGATATCTAGAAGAATAATGCAGTTAGAGATAGAGGAGGCAGCTCTTAAGAATGAGGATGATAAGCTTAGTCAGGATAGACTTGCTACTCTTAGAGAGGAGCTTTCTGAGCTTAAGGAAAAGTCTAAGCAGATGAAGGCTGTCTGGGAGAATGAGAAGGCTGGAGTTGAAAAGGTTAGAAAGCTTAGAGAAGAATTAGAGATAATAGATAATGAGATTCAGATTGCAGAGAGAGCTTATAACCTGGAGAAGGCTGCAGAACTTAAGTATGGAAGACTTCCTCAGATTAAGAAGGAATTAGAGGACTTAGAGGCTAGCGATGCAGTTAAACAGAAGAATCTTGTTCACGAATGTGTTACTGATGAGGAGATTGCCAAGATTATATCTAAGTGGACAGGAATACCTGTATCAAAGCTTACTGAAAGTGAGAGAAATAAAACTCTTAACCTGGCAGATGAACTTCACAAGAGAGTTATAGGTCAGAATGAGGCGGTGGACTTAGTAAGTGATGCTATAGTTCGTTCTAAAGCAGGTATTAAGGATCCAACTAAGCCTATTGGAAGCTTCTTGTTCCTTGGACCTACAGGTGTAGGTAAGACAGAGCTTGCTAAGACTTTAGCAGAAGCATTATTTGACAATGAAGCCAATATGGTTCGTATCGATATGAGTGAGTATATGGAGAAACACAGTGTGGCAAGACTTATTGGAGCTCCTCCGGGATATGTGGGCTATGATGAGGGTGGTCAGCTTACTGAGGCAGTTAGAAGAAAGCCATATTCTGTAGTGCTTTTTGATGAGATAGAGAAGGCTCATCCAGATGTATTTAATGTGTTGCTTCAGGTTTTAGATGATGGTAGAATTACAGATTCAAAGGGTAAGACAGTAGACTTTAAGAACACTATCCTTATAATGACCTCTAACATTGGCTCAGAATATTTGCTTTCAGGTATAGATTCTGCAGGAGAGATAACTGCTGATTGCCAGGAGAAGGTTATGGGAATGCTAAGACAGCATTTTAGACCAGAATTCTTGAATCGTTTGGATGAAACCATTATGTTTAAGCCACTTGATAAGAACGCAATTTCAGACATAGTTAAGCTATTATTAGTAGATCTTAATAAGAGAATTCAGGATAAGGAGCTTACTCTTGAAATTACAGACAAGGCTATGGAACACATAATCGAAGCAGGTTATGATCCTTACTATGGAGCTAGACCACTTAAGAGATATCTGCAGAAGAATGTGGAAACTCTTGTGGCTAGAAGGATACTTCAGGATGTGCTTCGCGCTGGGGATGTAATGACTATAGATTTTGATGGTGAAAAGCTGTATATTAGATAGCAAAACAAGATAAATTATATAAACCTATGATAGATACAATAATTTAATAGAGAGTAACGTTCTATGGACTGTGCCAGTAATATTTACTGCGCAGTCCATATTTATTTTCACACATATTTGTAGACGTATTTCAATATAATTTGATTTTTACGCAAAAAGCTGCTTTTTATACGCAAAAATATGAAAATCATGAATAATGTGTTATATTTACAGTTGGAAAAATGTTCAAAAAAATAAAATAGTTGCAAAAGAGGTATTAAATATGAAGAAGATAGCAATTATTGCGATAACTATATTAACACTGATAATAATAGGTATTTTTTACATTACAAATAGATATTTAAAGGAAGAACCGGAAAAGACTCAGACCAAGGTTGGAATTATATATAATGGAGAAGTAAATGACAAGGGCTGGGGACAGTCTCATTATGAGGGAATTAATGAGAGCGCCAGAGAACTTGATCTTAAAATTGTGTATAAGGAAAATGTACCTTATGACCAAAGCTGCATGGATACTATGGAAAATATGATAGAAGATGGCTGTCAGGTTATTATCTGTAATTCCTTCGATTATGGAGATTGGATATTGAAGGTTGCTAAGAAGCACCCGGATGTTGTTTTCTTGCATGCAACAGGAACTGAAACTGGAGATAATATTACAACCTATTTTGGTAGAATGTATCAGATGAGATACTTAAGTGGTATTGTGGCAGGTATGCAAACTGAGACAGATAGTATAGGCTATGTGGCCGCATTTCCTATATCAGAAGTTAATAGAGGCATTAATGCATTTACATTAGGTGTTAAATCGGTGAATCCAGATGCAACAGTTCATGTAATATGGACTGAGTCTTGGACTGATTATGATTCGAACAAAATTGCTGCAGAAACATTGATTGGTGAGTGTGGAGTGGATATAATCGCTATGCATTGTGATAGTGTGGCACCTTTGGATGTTGCTGAGGAAAAGGGAGTTTGGTCTATAGGTTACAATATGGATAACAGCAAGTTATATCCTAATAGTTTTCTGACTGCCCCAGTGTGGAACTGGTCAACCTTCTACACGCCGCAGATAGAGAAGATTATTCAGGGAAGATACTATTCAGGTAATTACTGGCAGGGCTCGGAAACTGGTCTAATTAAGTTGGCTCCTTTAACTGAAAATGTTAAGCCGGGAATATCTACAGTAGTGGCAGAGAAAAAGGCTATGCTTGATGCGGGAACCTATGATGTGTTTTATGGTCCTGTTACAGATAACGAAGGAAAGATAAGGATTCTGGAGGGGGAAAATATGTCTGATGGAGTAATGCTTAATGGATTTGACTGGTATGTGGAGGGCGTGAAAATATATGAAGAATAGAAAAATAAGGTATCTATTAGTGTTTTTAGCTATTGTTATCTTTGTATTTACAGTAGTTATAATATTGACTTTCAAGGGTAGAGGGAGAAGAGAACCTAAGGACGCTATAAAAGTAGGATTTGTTATGTCTGGTGGGAAGGATGAAGAAGGTTGGAATGGACTTCATTATGAAGGGATTTATACGGCATGTGAAGAGTTGGATATAGAATTAATTATAAAGGAAAATATAAAAGAACATAGTGGTCAGTGCCAGGTTGCCATAAGTGAACTGGCCAATGAGAATGTAGATATTATTATATTATCTAGCTATGGTTATGCCACAGAGGTTAAGGATATAGTTAAGGAGTATCCTGATATAACATTTTATTCAGAGTCCTTTGAATGTTATGGTGATAATTTGAATTGCTATTTTGCTAGAATATATCAGGCTAGATATTTGTCAGGAATAATAGCAGGTCATATGTCTGAATCTGGCGTGATTGGCTATGTGGCTGCTATGCCTAACAGTGAAGTGAATAGGGGAATTAATGCATTTACTTTAGGTGTAAAACGTGCAAATCCAGATGCCAAGGTTGTGGTTGCCTGGAGCAATTCTTGGGATGATGGAGATAGGGAAAAGCAACTTGCCAAGGAGCTTATAGAGAAGGAAAATGCAGATGTATTAGCATATCATCAGAACCAACCTAATGTGATAGAGGTTGCTGAAGCTTCAGGAGTGTATTCTATAGGCTATCACGAGATCTATGAAGGGGCAAGTGATAAATTTTTGACTACATTGGAGTTTAGGTGGGATATAACATATAAGGAGCTTTTGTCTGATTATATTCGTGGAAAATCAGATGTGATAAGTACATATTGGTTTGGGTTAGAGAAGGAAGCTATTGGATTAGCGGACGTATCTTCCGTTGTTACACAGGATATAATAGCTGATGTGGAGTCAGCAAAGAGTGAAATAGTTTCAGGAGATAAAATATTTTCTGGAATTATATATGATAATCAGGGAAAACTTCGTTGTGATGAAGACGAGATAATTAGTGACCAGGTTCTTATGAATAATATGGACTGGTATGTAGAGGGCGTGTACATATATGAAGAATAGAAAAAAATTTGTAAATTTAAGAACGGTATTAAGTATGGTTGCACTGCTTGGAGTAATGATTGTGGTTGGAAGCTTGCTTGGTATGAAGTTAAATCAGATTCTTATAGAACATATGGAAAAGCAGGTGACAGAGCAATCCAAGCTTTTGTCAGAGCAGATTGAGCAGGTTATAGAAATTCAGTTTGTGCAGCTTGGCAATATAGCCAGTGCGGTGGAGAAAAATGAGAATAACCCAGAAGCTGTTCTTCAGACTGTCATGCAGGAACGTGAAGGGGTTTCTGTAGGAGTACTTAAGCTAGACGGCAGTGTGCTTGTTGGAAAACCTTTAGATATTACAAAATATGATGGAGTAAAAAGCTCATTTAGAGGAGAGGAAGCTGTATCGTATGTTGCTGGTGAAGGTATGACATTTTCTGTTCCTGTATATCGTGGTGAAAATATAAAATATGTTTTGTACAAAAAATATGATGAAGAAATTTTGGCTGATACCTTTGGCAGGGATTGTTATGATGGAGAAGGTCAGGTGCTTTGGGCTAACAAGAACTTTGAGGTTGTAATACCTTTTGTGGATTCATCCTACAGTGGTGATTTTCTTCAACAGCCAGAGTTGCAGGAAGGATTTAAAACCATAAAGGATAAGATGGAGCTCTCTACAGCTGCCAGCACATTTGTGAAGTGCGATAAGGGAAGATATTTTGTATTTGTGTCTGAGGTGGAAAACTATGGTGTATATACAGTGGGAATAATACCAGAGAATGCGCTGTCGGATGGAATAACATATATTACAACACTTGTTTTGTGGGTATTTGGACTCTTGCTTGTACTGTTTGTTATAATAACAGTGTATATGTTTATAGCTGCTGAAAAAGCTAAGGAAAGTGACGAGCTTAGAGAAGCTAAGGAAGAGGCTGAGAATGCCAACAAGGCTAAAAGTCAGTTCTTAGCCAATATGTCTCATGAGATAAGAACACCTATCCATGGAATTATGGGTATGAACGAGATGGTGCTCAGAGAGGCGCAGGATGAAAATGTTCGTGGATATGCGAAAAATATAAAGCATGCTAGTGAAAATCTTCTTGAAATTATCAATGGAATACTAGATTTCTCTAAGATAGAGGCCGGTAGAATTGAGATAGAAGAGGGCGCTTACTTGGTGAGAGGCTTACTTAATGATGTGGTAAATATGGTTGCGCCTATCGCTAGTAAAAAAGGCCTGGAATTTGAGGTAAATGTAGACGAGAATCTTCCAGCTGAACTATATGGTGATGTTGGTAAAATCAGACAGGTTATGGTTAATCTTCTCAATAATGCAGTGAAATATACTAATGAGGGAAAGGTTACACTTACCGTTAGAGGACATCTGGTGAATGATAATATTAATCTTAAGATAAAGATAAAAGATACTGGAATTGGTATCAAAGAGGAAAATATAGAAAAGCTTTTTGCTGATTTTGAAAGAGTTGATACTGAGAAGAATAAAGATATAGAAGGAACTGGACTTGGTCTTGCAATAGTGAATAGACTGATTCAGTATATGGGTGGAAGGATAAAGGTAACAAGCGAATATGGAAAAGGCTCTACATTTTCAGTTTGCGTGCCTCAGAAGATAATTGACAGAAGGGCTATAGGAGATTATAAGATGGCTTTAGAGGCTGTTGAAATTTCTGAGGAAGGAATCCGTACAGCAGGCTTTGTTGCACCGACAGCTAAGATTCTTGTGGTAGATGACCATGAGATGAACCTATTGGTTTTAAAAAATCTTCTTAAGGAAAGCAAGGCTCAGGTTACTACCTGTGGTAGTGGTAAGGAATGTATAGAGCTGATGATTAAGAATTCCTATGATGTGGTGTTCTTAGATCACATGATGCCTGAGATGGATGGTATAGAAACCTTAGAGCAGCTAATTAAGAAAAATCTTAAGAAGGATAGCAAGATAGTTGCTCTTACTGCCAATGCAATAGTTGGTGTTAAGGAAATGTATCTATCAAAGGGTTTTGATGATTATTTAAGTAAGCCTATAGATACTAGAAATCTTGAGAAGCTCCTGCTTAGATTTATTCCGGAATCAAAGCTTAAGGAGATGGATGCTCCTAAGCTTGTGAATAATAACAAGAAAGAATCTATATCAGATGGAACTGATATAATACAGGGAAAGAATGGGGCAGAACAAAGTATGAGCTATATTAATCAGTCCATAGGACTAAAGTACAGTTCAGAAAGCAAGGAAATGTACAAATCATTCCTACAGATTTACTGCGATTTTGCCCAGGATAAAATAGAAAAGCTTACAAATACATATGAGTGTAAACAGTGGCAGGACTATGTTACTTATGTGCACTCTGTAAAATCCACATCTCTTAATATAGGTGGAGAAAAGCTCTCTAAATTGGCAGCAGATATAGAGGAACAGGGTATGAAATATCTTGATGGAGATGAGTCTAAATTAGATTATCTTCTAAACTCTCATGATGAACTAATGGAATTATATCAAGCAACCTATGAAGAGGCATTGGAATTAATCAAAATTATGTAATTAAATAGGACTCAAAAAGAAAAAACTTGCATAGCGATGTGTAAAAAGGAAGTACTTATGAAAAATGTAAATAAGAAAATGTATATGTTAACAGTGATAATAGCAGTGGTAACCTTGTTTGCTACGGGTAAAAATCTGCTTATATCAGCAGGTGTGTCGGTGCTACTTGTGGTGTGTTTTTGTGTAACCTACGCTAAGACTAACGAGTCGGTTCGTCTGGAGCAGGAAACCAATGAAAAGGTTGAGGATATGAACAGTAAGATAATCCAAGCATTGGCAAGGACTATAGATGCTAAGGATAGATATACCAATGGTCACTCCCTTCGTGTGGCGGAGTATTCCAAGGAGATAGCAAGAAGAATGGGTAAATCTGTTAAGGAACAGGATATCATATATTACGCAGGACTGCTTCATGATGTTGGCAAGATTAGAATTCCGGTAGAGGTAATCAATAATCCGGGAAAACTTAGCGATGAGGAATTTGAGCAGATTAAGATTCATCCTGTAACCAGCTACCATATACTAAAGGATATATTTGATGACCCTAACATAAAGAATGGAGCAAAATTTCATCATGAGAGATATGATGGAACCGGATATCCGAATGGATTAAAGGGTGAAAATATACCGGAGGTGGCCAGAATAATCGGTGTGGCAGACTCTTATGATGCTATGGCTAGTAACAGAAGTTATAGAAAATATTTGCCACAGTCAGTAATAAGAAATGAAATCAAAACTGGTAAGGGTACTCAGTTTGATCCGGTAATTGCAGACATAATGCTTGAGATGATAGATGAGGATGAGGGTTATACATTAAGAGAAGTGAAAAGTTTACAGAAAAAGATACTTATAGTAGATGATGAGCAAATGAATATTAAGATGGTAGAGGTTATTCTTAAGGATACACCTATGTATCAGGTTGTGGGAGCTACCAGTGGTATGGAAGCCCTTAAGATGCTAGATGCTCACGAAATAGACTTGATACTTCTTGATGTGAAGATGCCAGAGATGGATGGATTTGCTACTATGGAGCTTATAAGACAAAAATATAATATGCCTATAGTGCTGATGACAGGTGACAGAAATATAGAAACTATCGAACGAGCAACAAAGCTAGGGGTTGATGATTATTTGACTAAACCATTCCTACCACTGGCACTAAAGGAGATAATACATAGTACATTAAATTAAATATAATGTGTGTTAATATATAGTTCGCCTTGCTGTATGCAGGGCGGATTTTTTGTGCATATAATTAAACAGGTGAATGCATTTTTATACGCAAAAAGTGTCAAAATATACGCAAAAAAATATGTCTGCAAAAATATGTGTTATATTGCATTCGAAGCAAAACATAAAAACGGAGGAAATATATATGAGTTTTTCTTTTGGACTAAGAGATTTGGCGGATCCGATGAAGAGACTTGTTATGGGTGCTCTATTACTTGCTTTAGGTATATTCTGCCAGATAGGAAAGGATTGGTATCAGGGAGTTGATAGATCCACTTGTACGGAAGTTGAGGCAACCTTTGATGACTGTAAGTATCGTTCTATAGATGGAGCAGTAGATGCAAATAGCATATATCTTACCTTTGAGGATTATAGCCGAGATGTTGATATTCACTCTAGCTGTGCAGACGACGAGCTTACGCAACGATTGATGGAACTAAAATCTGGTGCCAAGATGAAACTTTTGGTCCATGAAAAAACCAATCTGGCATATGAGATTAAGGTGAATGGTGAAACCTGGCTAGACTTTGATGAGGCCAGAAGCGAGATAAAGAAAAATAACAATGTTATTACTATAGTCGGTTATGTAATGCTTGGAATTGGTGCAATATTTGCTGTGTCGGGGATTGTGCCTATGTTTTTTGGTAAGAGACGTGAACGAGACGAGGATTTTAGTGAGTAGGAATGTTTTTTATAGATTATAAAGTTATAAAGTAAATGGTTGATATGAATTATCAGAGGAGGAAAGAATAGTGAAAAATAACTTATTGAGAGGAAAATTAAAACGAATGACCGCTTTTGTTATAGTGTTGATCATGTTGTGGAGTATGTTGGATACATCCATGCTGACAGCTTACGCGTCAGGGGGGGATAATACTTCTTATGAGCAACATAAGTCGCACTTTACAGAGTTTGGAGATGAGGAAGAAGGTAATGCTACTAATTCTTTCTTGAATAATGGTATTAAAACCATTGGTGTGGGGAGAACCTTTATTTTAAATGCTAGTAATGCTGAAAAATACAGAAAGTTATATTATACTGTAGAGGAAAAAAATTTTGATATATATTTATATTACAAATGTGGTACTTGTAACAAACGGTTTTCATATGGGGATGGTGACGCTGATCATGGATTTACAATTGATAGTTTTTCTTATAAGGTAAACAATAGTGGAACTCCAACAGTTGAGATGAATTTTACAATTACCGCTAAAGGATGTAGTGGACATACTAAAACAGAACAATTTACAAGAACGGCGCCAGTAGCTTGTTATAAGGAAGGATTTACAAACTATTCGCTTACACTAGATACTACTGGAGTGGGTAAGACTACTATATGTAGTGTATATTGTCAAGCGGGCTGCCCTAATCTTCCTCATACAGGAAATGCAACTTGTATTGCACCAGCAAAATGTACAAGATGTAACCAGCAATATAGCGTAGATCATAACTTTGATACTAGTATATTTGTGAATGCTCCTGGAGAAAATAAGCATTATCATCCTTGCACCCAAGAGGGTTGTACAGCTCGTTCGACTGTACGTGATTGTTATACTCATTATAGTGCTACTTGTATGTATCCAGCAAAATGTAATAGTTGTTTTGCAATACTGGAAGAGAAAAATCCAAACAATCATAATTATCAGTTGGTATATTCAAGCGCAGAAAATGATAATAAAATTACCGAGAGTTGTGGGTTGGGATGTGGACATACAAGTACAGCCACCCTTCAAATAAAAGCAGATCAAGATTTGGTTTATACAGGAGAACCAATTACTCCTATGGAAATGGTTTATGATAGTAATTGGGTAGGAGGGCAAAATCAACCGGATGCTAACTGTTACAGCAATAATGTGGAGCCAGGTGAAGCTACTTGTACTTTTACATATGGAAATGCAACTATTGTAAAGACATTTACCATAGAAAAAGGAAATTATGTTGTTGATAACCCTATCCAAAATATGACCTATGATGGAGAACCACATGGTATCATAGTTGATGCTCCAGAGGGTTCCACAATTAAGTTTATGGATCAGGATGGTAATTATACATTGGATGAAAGTCCTAAGTATAGTGAGTGTGGAAGCTATGACATTTCATATCAGTTTAGTAATAGTAGGTATAATACTGCTGAAGTGACTAAAACACTTATTATTAATCAGAGACCGTTGGTTGTTACCCCTGATAGTGGACAGAGTATAATCTATGGTGGTGAGGTGCCAGAGCTTACATATAGCTATAGTAATGTAGCTGGAACTGAAATTCCTGGATTTTCAGGTGCGTTAAGTATCAGTGGTACAGATGCAGGGCAGCATACTATTACACTTGGTACTTTGGCTCTAAAGGATAATGGTGATTTCAAGGCTAGTAACTACTCCTTGGAGTTAAACTCCACTCCAGTTTCTTTTGAAATCGGAAAAGCATCTGGCAAGATAGCCATTCCTGAAAATCAGACTGTTACTTATGATGGTGAAATAGTAACAGCGGGGTTATTTACTGGAGATGTGAAATATTTATATGAAGGCGACGGAGAAGTCTTAGTAAAATGGTATGCAGATAATAATGGTGAATGTGGAGAAGCACTTTCTGAGGCTCCTTGTAATGTAGGAGTGTATTGGCTTGGAGTTTCGGCAACAGATGGAACAAACTATAATGCAGTGAAAGAAATAGTTGAAAAGTTTTCTATAAGCCCTCTAGTCATAAGTGATGCTACAGTAAATGTTACTATTCCTAATCAAACTTATACTGGTGAAGAGCTTAAACCAGAAGTTGTAGTTTCTCATAATGGAAAGCAGTTAACATTGGGACTTGATTACACTGTAGGTTATGAGGACAATGTTGAAGCAGGTCAAGCAACTGTGACTATTTCGGGAATGGGCAACTTTAATGGAGAAACAACAGCTAATTTTACAATCGAAAAAGCTGATGCAACTATTACAGTAGATACAACCTCTTATGCCAAGACTTTTGGAGATGATGATTTTAATCTTGGAGTAACAGACAGTAATTCAGAAGCAGAAGTTATATATACTTCAAGTGATGAGAAGGTGGCTGCTATATCAGGAAATGGTACTGTAACCATAAAGGGAGCAGGTACAGCAACAATTACTTTGTCACTCACGGAAAGCGACAATTATAATGAAGCAGTAAGTAAAGAAGTAGAGGTATCTGTAGGTAAGAGTCAGTCTCCTACTTTGGCAGAAGAATTTAAAACTTATGTGTACGCAGAAAAGAAGATGGGTGAGAGCGTTTTCGTTGCAGGGCTTCCGGAAGATTGTGGAGCTGTAAACTATTATTTACTTGGTGTGGATGACGAAGAAAAGATGCTTGAAAATGTATCAGTAGATGCTGATGGCAAGATTACCTATGATGTAATGAATCTGGATGCTTATATGGAAGGAGCAAAAGCCACTATAACAGTTAGAGTTGAAATGGGTAATTACCAGGACGCAATCTATAAGCTGACTGTAAATAGAACTGATAAGCTGGTACAGGATATTAGTGCAGAGAATATTTCCTTAACCTATGGTGATGATGGAGATACCATTTCTGTTGTGGGAGCAAAAACTGAACTTACATATACAGTAGAGGAAGATTCAAATGACAATGGAGATGTTGTTGCTGTAGATGAAAATGGTAATCTTAGTATAGTAAATGCAGGAACAGCAAAGGTAAGAGTTATAGCCAAAGATTCTGATGTTTACGCAGAGGCAGAATGTCAGGTTATAGTAACTGTTAATCCTGCAAAAGTTACTATCACAGCAGAAAACTATGTAGTAAAAGAAAAGGATGTACTTCCAAGCTTTGAGTATAAGGTTGAAGGACTTGTGAATGGGGATGCGCTCAAGACTAAAGTAAATATAGAAAGCGCAGCTAAGGATACTAACACACCAGGAAAGTATGACATTATCCTATCAGGACCAGAATGTGAAGGAAATTATACATACACTTATGTAAAGGGAACACTGGAAATATTAGCAGAGGATGAGGCACCATTTATCATGGGTGATGATGGTAATATGGGCTGGGATGCTATTAGTGATGAAATCCTTGAAGCTGAAAATGGTGCTGAAGTAGTAGTTGATATGAATGGCGCTACAGTTGTTCCAGGAGATATTTTGGAAATAGCAAGAGAAAAGGACATTACTATAACCCTCCAACTTGATAATGGATTAACTTGGACTATCGATGGTAGTACAATAACAGGAGGGGAGATAGGTAATATTGACTTTGGAACAACCTTTGGAGCAGAGGATAAGCCTCTTAACAATATTCCTGTAGATGTTATTAATAAGGTTACAGGTGAGAAGAGTACCATAGAGGTTAATCTGGCATATTCAGGAAACTTTGGCTTTACAGCAGTACTTACAGCTAACCTTAACGGTAGTAATGCAGGATACTATGCAAATCTGTTTTATTACAATCCTACAACTAAAGCATTAGAATTTGTGTGTGCGGATGTGATAGCCAAAGACGGCACTGCCAAGCTTACATTTAATCATGCATCAGATTATGTGATTGTAATAGATGATGAGGATTTGAGTAAGGCAAATAATAAGGTTGATTCTAGTGCGACAACAGGAGATAATGCTCCTCTTATGGCAGTTGTGCTTATGTTAATGATAAGTGCAGCAGGATTTGTTGTTGTAAATAGAAAGAAAAGAAATGCATAGATAATATAAAAAAGAACTCTTCAGTATAGCTGGAGAGTTCTTTTTTTATTTAGGTGTTGTTATATTATTCTTGCTTCTTAAACCAGTATTCCGTCCACACAGTACGGAGTTCGTTGCATACCTTTTTACTGAAGAAAGCACTAAGGTTGTCCTTGAAAATTATTTCGTCATTGCAAACCATAGTTACCTGAGAGAGGTTAATAACATTTCCTGCACCACACTGTACAAAATGTTTATCTTCTAGAAGCTCCTTGTTTGCTTCGGCAAAAGGAACTCGAATATATATGCTTTCTATGGCAGAGCCATCAGTTAGATGGTAAACTAATATTCTCTTACATAGTTCTACAAATAATATATTGCTTGTAGAAACACGAATATTTCCGTCCTTGGTTTTAACTATGATGTTTTTATCAGCTTTGACGGATAAATTGGCAAATGCATCATCTAAGGTAGAATAAAGTGACTCTGGTACAATAGGTTTTAATATGTAGTTAAAAGCTTTAACCTTATATGAATCAAGAGCATAGTCTTTGCTGGCTGTGAGATAGATGATTAGACCATTATATCCACTATCTCTAAGCTTTACGCCTAGATCTATACCACTTACTGCTGGCATTAAAATATCTAGTATACAGATATCAAAATTTTCACCATCTTGGATATCATCTAATAAATCGTTGCCATCTGTAAATATGGATATTGAAAGGTTTGAAATGTTTTTGCGAGAGGCATGTTCTTTTAGCAATAAATGTAACATCTTACAGCTTTGGATGTCGTCGTCGCATATAGCAATATTCATTATCTCACCTCCTAAAAGTAATGATTATATAAAATGTATCACAAAGTCTGACAAAATTCATCAAAAATATTTAATTTTACGCAAAAAGAAGCCATTTTTACGCAAAAAAATACATTTGACAATATATGTGTTAATCTACAGAAGATGAAATACACATATGTGTAAATTAAAAGGAGATAAAATTATGAAGAAGAAGTTTTTACAGGTTATCTTGGTCACATGTCTTATGGTGGGTGTTATGACAGGTTGTGGTGATAGTAAGGAGAAAACAACTGCTACAACTACAGAAGTCACAGAGGTTACTGCAGAGATAACCACAACAGAGGCTGTTTTAAAAGATACTACAGAGGAGGTAACTACAGAAGCTACTGCGGAGAAGGAGACCACAGAAGCAGCTGCAGATAATAAGACAACTGAGTCAGTAACTGGTTCGGTATCTCAGGTAGATAACACACAGGTGTGTGAACAGTGTGAAGTGGCTAAGGAGTGTGGAACTTATCAGGTGGATGGACAGACATTTGTAATTTGTGACAGCTGTTACGGAGAGTTTGCTAATGCATATGGTATTGAGCAGCAGTGCGTGTTGTGTGAGGAATATAAGATGTGTGGAAATCACGAGGTAGATGGTCAAATATATGTAGTGTGTGAGAATTGCTACGGAGAGTTTGCGACTGCATACGATATCGAGCAGCAGTGTACATTGTGTGAGGAATATAAGAAGTGTGGAAACCATGAGGTGGATGGTCAAATATATGTAGTGTGTGATAGCTGCTATGGAGAGTTTGCGACTGCATTTGGCCTTACTCAAAGCTGTAGCTTGTGTGAGGAGTATAAGATGTGTGGAAACCATGAGGTGGACGGTCAAATATATGTAGTATGTGATGATTGCTACGTAGAATTTGCAACTGCATTTGGATTAGAAATTCCAGAGTAATTCGCAAGATAATACTTTTTATACGCAAAATAGGCTCAATTTTACGCAAAAAGATTTTGATTAAATAATGTGTGATATTATAAAGTGGATTTCAAATAATTGAAATCCACTTTTAATATATTTCCAAATAAGTTGGGATTAAACAGTGGCTACACATAATCGGTAGCAAAAATCAAACCCTCTAAGAGAAAATGTACAGATTCGCATAAAAATACATTTCCCCTCCTTGCGAATCTGTTACATTTACTCCGTAACAAGGTAATATTTGTTTTGTGGGAGAATCATTGTATGAATAAAATGAGTAAAAAAATTAGAAGAATAATTGCGATATTAGTGACGATGTTAATGATAAGTCAGCTACCAGGAGTAGGTTATATTATTTCAGGAGCTGCTGATGATCCAATAATATCAGAACCGGTTGGAGACCTAACCTACACATGTACAGCTGATGATGCGGGAAAAACAATTAGTATGTTTTATCTGAACCGAGCAACCTTGATTGTTCCTGCGGATTTAGGTGTTACAATTGGTGCTGTAGAAATTACTGACTCAGTGAATGCAGGAGCTAGCTTTACCATAAATAATAATGGACATATTGAGACAGCAAATATTCAGTATGGTCAGGTTTCTATGAATGGTGGAACTTATACTTCCATAACATTGGCAGAGGGTGCCACAATTAATGCAACAGGAATTACTGCTACAAGTAGCATTACCTCTAGTGGTAGCTTTAATATTGAAGGCAACAATGTGTCTAATGGCTCTGTGACAGCTGTTAGCATAGGAGGAACTGGTAATATAACAGTAAAGGAGAAATTAGAACTTACAGGCTCAGGAACAACGGCTAAGATGTATGTTTATGCAGATACTCAGATTGTCAATAGTACTGGGGCAACCTTTGCGGTTACAAATGTGGAAAATAACAAGGAATATAGCATTCCAGCTGGTACAAACAGTACTCTCCGTGAAATGCATGGTACTAAAATGGATATATCCTCAGAGGATAATAGAGCATCAGGCGGTGTAACACCAGAATTTCTTGGACCATTATGGTATGGTGAATCTACACCAGCTGCTACATTTGAAGCTGCTGAAGGGTATTATTTCCCAGAGGATTATCAGGTAACTACAGATGGTAAAGGTACTGTTACAACTAGTGTGGTCGAGAAGAACAAGGTAAGTATAGCCTATACAGTTGGAGCAGATGATACAGGCACAGTAACCCTTACTTTTCCAGAATTAACAAGGCTTCCATCTGGTGAGGGAAATCTTGTTGTGGAAAACGTAAGATATAATGAAGAGGTAAACCCACAGATAACATCAAGTACTAATGATGCTACTTATCCATTATTTGAATATAAGCAGAAGGATGCTACTGATGATGCATACACAACTACTAAGCCAACAGCGGTTGGAGATTATGTTGTAAGGGCTACTCTTCCTTGCAATTTGGATTATTACACACTAGTGTTGGAAAAAGAGTTTTCTATTTTAAGAGCAATTGGAAGCGTAGATTTTAGTATAGCGGACGTAACATATGGAGTGGAGGTAAATCCGCAGCTTACATCAGATACCAATGATGTGTCGACAGCTGTAATAGAATATAAGCTTGTTACAGAAGATGATGCAACATATTCTGTAAATAAGCCTACAGCAGTAGGAAATTATATTGCAAGAGTAACACTTTTGCAGAATGAGATTTATGAAAGTGTAGTGGGAACTACAGAGTTTTCAATAACAAGAGCCCAGGGAAGTGCAGAATTTAGTGTGGCTAGCGTGAAATATAACCAGCTTATCATACCAGTTGTTGCATCAACAACTCATGATGTGAGCACCTCTATAATAGAGTATAAACCAGCCACAGCAGAAGATACAGAGTATTCGGCAGATAAGCCTACAGCAGTGGGTGATTATGTAGCCAGAGTGACACTTCCTGAAAACGACTCTTATCAGCAGGTTGTGAAAACAACAGAGTTTTCAATAACAAAGGCTACAGGAACCGTAGAATTTAGTATAGAGGATGTAAAATATGGAGTGGAAGTAAAGCCACAGGTTAAATCGGATACTAATGATGTATCAACAGCAATAGTTGAATACAAATTAACATCTGAGGATGATGAAAGCTTTACAACTGTGAAGCCGGTGAAGGTGGGAGAATATACAGCAAGAGTAACACTTCTTGCCAATGAATCCTATGAGCAGCTTGTGGAAACAACTACATTTTCTATCAAAAAGGCCAAGGGATCAGTAAGACTTGTGTTAGAAAATATAGTGTATGGTGAAATTCTTTCACCAGAGATATATTCGGAAACAAATGATGTAAATACAGCGGTGATAGAATACAAGAGCGTTGGAGAAGATGATTCGGCGTATTCAACAGCCAAAGTTTCTGCAGTGGGTGAGTATATGCTGAGAGTAACGCTTTCAGAAAGTGAGTCCTATGAGCAGGTAGTTGAAACAGCTACATTTTCTATAGAAAAGGCTGATGGAAAGGGCACAATTAATGTAGAGAATGTGTTCTATGGAGCACCAGTAAGTCCTGAATTAGCATCAGGAACTAACGATGTATATAAGGCACTTATAGAGTATAAGGTGGCTGGTGCAGAGGATTCAACATATTCCACAGTAATTCCTACAGCGGTGGGTGACTATGTAGCTAGAGTAACTTATATAGAAAATGATTCATATAATCAAGTTGTTGATACAGATGAATTTACTATACGCTATCTTCCTGCACCTACAGTGGCAGTTGAAATTAGTGGTACCGAAGGTTCAAATGGATACTTTACAACTGCAGTAACAATAAGTGCACCAGAAGGATATTTAATTTCTGACAGGCTTGATGGGGATTATGCTACAAGCATCACCATCGACGCCACAAGAAAAGCGGGATACCTGTACTATAAGAATATAGAAACTGGTGAGAAAACTGCAGGTGTATGGCAGGATGAAATTATGATAGATCGACAATTGCCATCTGCAACAGCAAAGGATGGTGTTACATACTATGCTGAGTTTGTTGAGGTGATTATTGAGGATTCTAATCTGAATTATATCACTGTCAACGGAGAAGAATATCAGGATGAGATGGTTGGCGGAAAGGCTACTATAAAGCTAGAGTCAAATAACGGCTTAGAGGAGTACGAAATAGTAATTGCAGATTTGGCTGGTAATACTAAGGTTATGAAGGTTGTTGTAGCAGATAACTGGATGGAACAGGGAGTTATTCCTACTGGTGAAAATGTAAGCCTTATGACAGAATATGAATATTCCTTAGGTGAAGGAATATGGCAGGTTGAGGGTGATACTACAAGCTACAATGGCAACAATTCTTTCTATGTGGGAGTTGAAGGTGAGTATACATTTGTGCAACAGTAGATGCCTTAAAATGTCTAAATAATAAAATATAAGATGTTCCATGAAGACGGGTTATTATAGAAATATGTTATATATTTCTTGATAATCCGTCTTGGTGTTTTGTGGGGAATAAAAATATACGCAAAATAGTGTTTTTTGTACGCAAAACTATTATAATATACAAAAATGTGGTAGTATAAAATAGTATTTAAAGGCTATTTGAAATATTAATATATAATTTGGAGGACTTACTATGAGAGAAAGGATTAAAAAATTCATCGCCATAGTTATGGCAATAGTTGTTATGAATCAGCTACCTAGCTTTGATACATTGATTTCTTATGCGGTGGATATAGATAGTTATACTTCTATTACCGAGAATTCGGAGGATACCTATGTATTAGGTAGTAGCGGTTGTACTCTAGATATTGCCTCGGGAGTAACTGTGGCAGAGGTTGAGGTTAATGGAGACAATACATACACGATAGAAAATGGCGGAACAGTCAACTCTATAGCTATAAGCAATGGTACAACGAATTTAAATGGTGGTAGCTACGGAACAATTACTACAATTCAAGGTCCAAAGGGAGTTGGTGTTATAGCAAGTGGTATAACAGCTAACTCGATTGTAGCCAATGGTCCTATTCAGTTTAATGGTAATAATACAGTGGTAAGCTTGTCAGGTACTGGAGAAATGTCAGGTACAGTAACAGTATCAGATTATCTTGCGGTGTCTGGAACTGATGCTACTATTAATGTTAATAAAGATACGGTGATAAATGCGTCAGATACCACCGTAACGGTATATTACGATGGTACAGCCTATAATATACCTGCAGGAAGTACAGATACAACAATTCTATCAGAGTATGGTACAAGAGTTTCCTTTGGACCAGTTAATAGCTATGTTACATGGTCTAGCACAGATGGTAAGCTTGACACACCTCTTTGGTTTGGTGAATCAATAGGAACCTATCAGTGTATAGCTGCAGAAGGATATTATTTCCCAGAAGGATATACAGTTACTACAACTGGAAATGCTACTCCTACAGTGACAAGAGTAGATGAAAGTGAAATTCAGGTATCCTATACAGTGGCTAATACAGATTCGGGTGAGGTTATAATAACCTTCCCAACACCTAATGAGTTGGAGACTGGAGCAGGTACCCTTACAATCCCTGATGTGGAGGTTGGTGATACCTGGGAGGCAAGTGTTATTTCTGATACAAACTCAACCGATCATGATGGAGTGATGTATAAGGTAAAGGGTACAAATGATTCTACATATACCCCTCAAGCGCCTACGGCTGCTGGTGATTATGTAGCTAGAGTGATTCTTCCGGCCACTGGTATATATAAGGAATTAACACTTACAGATGAATTTAATATAGCTAAGAGAACAGGAAGTGGTTCTGTATCTGCAGCCGATGTGGCAGCGGGGGAAGATATGATTATAGAAATCACTACTGATACACATGATAAGGCAACTGCGGTGATAGAATACAAGGTTACAGGCGCAGATGATTCTGCTTATTCTGCTACTGCTCCTACAGATGTAGGTAATTATACAGTTAGAATTACCTTGCCTGAAAGTGATACATATAAGCAACTTGTGTTAATGGATGAGTTTGCCATTACTGAAATTCCTCAGAAGGAGGGGGCAGGTACCCTTACAATAGCGGATACATTCTATGGTGTAGGAATAGAGCCACAGATATCATCGGCTACTAACCAAACAGCTGGTGTTGTGGTTGAATATAAAAAATATGGCGCAAATGATGCAACCTACTCTAAGAAGGCGCCAACAGCAACAGGTAAATATGTTGCTCGTGTTGTTCTTCCTGAAAATGACAATTATAACCAGCTTGTGTTAACAGACGAATTTAGCATATCCTATCTTACTGTGCCACAGGACGCATATAGCTTAGTTGGTCAAAGAGGAGCCAATGGATATTATATATCGGATGTTACAGTTGTTGCAGGAGAAGGTTATGCAGTATCCAATTCATTAGACGGGGAATATGTAGGTCAATTTACCATAAGTTCTTCGGTGAGCTCTAGAACCATATATGTAATGGATGTGAAAACAGGAGCAAAATCAGATGGTATTGCTATGGCTGTTGTGAATATTGACAGAGACACTCCTCTTGTAGATGCGGAGGCTGGAAAAACCTACTATGCAGATAGTTTGGCCGTTTCAATATCAGATGCAAATTTAGTAAGTGTTATGCTTAATGGAGAAAATGTAGACATAACTGGAACTAACACTATACTTAATTTAAAATCTGAAGGTGGCGTTGAAGAGTATGAAATAGTAGTTACTGATAGAGCAGGTAATGTGAAGAATATTAAGATAACCGTTGCCTCAGAATGGACGAAAACTGGAGCGATCCCAAGTGGCTCTCCTGTTAAGCTTGAAGCTGGTAAGAATTACACCTTAGGCGAAGGCTCGTGGACAGTAAGTGGAGATGCTACAACCTATTCAGGAGGTTCCACCTTCTATATAGGTAGTGAGGGAAAGTATACATTTAATAAGCAGTAAAGTATAGATTTTTGGAGGATCCATATGAAGAACAAAAAGATAGTATTTATAATAATTGGCATATTGCTAGTAGTGTGTATAGCTATAGTGGCTATAGTGATGTTGACCAAGAAGGATGATTCATACAGAATTATTAAGGTGTATGAATTTGAAGGTGACGGCGTGGTAAATAGAACCGACTTAGGGGATATAGAGCCTTATAATAATATGGTTCTTGAGTCTGGCGATAATATTAAGCTTAATACAGGTCTTATGACTCTTAAGCTTGATGATGACAAGTATGTATATGTAGAGGAAAATACAGAGTTTGAACTTGAGGCAACAGGAACATCACAGGATAGTAAAACAACTATTAATCTTAAGAGTGGTGCCATAACTAATGAGATTCAGAACAAGCTTAGTGGAGAATCTTCATATGAGATTAACACTCCAAATTCAACCATGGCAGTTAGAGGTACTACATATTATGTTCAGGTTTATGAGGATGATAAGGGTGTGAATTATACCAGAGTATCTGTATTCGAAGGTAAGGTTACTACCAAGCTTATGTATGCAGATGGTACTGTGGAGGAGAATGAAGTGGCTGTTGATGGCGGTAAGGAGGTTATCATTTACGAGGATGATACAACTACAGATTATGTAGGTGAGATTAAGGATATTGATTACTCAACACTTCCTGATGATGTACTTCTTATAGTTGGACAAGCACTTGAAATGGATGAAACTATGACTGATGAAGAGATAATTAAGAACTTTAAGGGACCATTTACAGTAACCTTTATCTATAACGGAAATGTATTTGGAACACAGACAGTAAAGAAGGGTGAGTGTGCGCAGATGCCATCCCTTATGCCTGCTCCAAGTGGTTCATGGGATTTTGATTTCAATACTCCAATAACGGAGGATGTAGAGATAATTTGGAAGTAAAGTATGGAGGTTCGCTATGGATATAGAAATACTTAAGAATGTGCCAGCAATACAGGAGTTCTTTAATATAGAAGAAGGCAAAGCTTTGCCAGAGGGAACAAGGCTTTTTCTAGAGGCAATGTCAGAGGTAACAATACCTGTTGGACAGGATATTGTTACTTATGGTAATGAATGTGATGATGGAATGTACATTATATTAGAAGGAACAACAGATGTATTGAGTAGCCAGGGCACTATGATAAACAACCTTGGAAAGGGTGACTTTATAGGCGAGATGGGACTTATAAATGATGATAAGCGTGGTGCTACAGTGCGAGCCACATCAGAGGTTGTTTGTGCAAATATTTCTAAGAACCTTTTTGAAGAGATGGCAGCGGCCAATAAAAAATTATATGGTAGCTTTATCAATATGCTTTATAACAAAACTACAAAGCTTGTTACTGAAAGGGAGAGGATAAAGTCAGAACTAGAGGTTGCAACCCGTATTCAGGATAGCTGTTTAGAGCATGACTTTACGGAATTCAACAAACTAGATAATGTAGAGATAATAGCTAAGATGCGTCCTGCCAAAGAGGTTGGTGGCGATTTCTATGATGTATTTATGATAGATGATAAGCATTTGTGCTATCTAATAGCAGATGTGTCAGGAAAGGGTGTTCCGGCAGCTATATTTATGAGTATGGCAAAAACTTATATTAAAACCTATGCCACACTGGGACTTCCTCTGGCTGAGGTTGCCACCAAGGCAAATAATCAGCTTTGCTATAAGAATGAGCAGGGTATGTTTGTTACGGCGTTTATCTGTGTGTTAGATCTGGAAACTAATGAGGTGAAATTTATTAATGCAGGACATAATAGGCCATTTGTTAAGAAGGCTAATGGTGAATTTGAAATGATACCTGCGAAGGTTAATCTTGTATTCGGTATGATGGAGGATATTCCATATAAGGAGCAAAGCTTTGTTCTTGAAGTTGGTGATGCCATATATATGTATACAGATGGGGTAACAGAGGCGGTAAATCCTAAGGATGAGCTTTTGGGAGATGCTTATGCCAAGGATATGCTTAATAAGCATATAGATAAATTAAGTGATGTGGAAAGCTTTGTAGATACAATGTTTGAAGAGGTTGATGCTTTCGCGGATGGAGCTATGCAGGCGGATGATATTACTATGGTTTATTTGAGTAGGCAGTAGGAGGTATATGCACAGATGAAGAAAACTCTTAGATATATAATAGAGGCAGTTATAATATTTTCTTTAACCTTTATACTTACCATTACCAATTTATTTTCCGGTTTGGACTATATGCTAAAGGATTTAATGTACCAAAGGCCACGAGGCGTGGATAATGATATTAAGATTATAGCTATAGATGAGAGAACCCTAGAGGAGCTTGGACCTATTAATACCTGGTCAAGACAGTATTACGCAGATTTGATTAATTATTTTAATCAGGATGAGAATGCCAAGCCATCGGTTATCGCCTTCGATATTTTGTTCTCAGGATATTTTGGCGAGAATGGAGCTCCTACAGAGGGGGATATTGCTTTTGCAACGGCTGCAAAGGATAGTGGAAATGTAGTTGTTGTATCACAGTTCCAATATGAAGAAAAGCCTACATATTATAAGGATGGCACCGTTGGCTATGATATTAAGGCAATTTATTATCCTTATAATGAGCTAAGGGAAGCGTCACGTATAGGCTATTCAAATGTGGCGCAGGACTCTGATGGTGTTGTAAGAAGATTAATATTATCTGAAGAATATGATGGACAGGCAATGCAAACATTTTCCAAAGAAATATATGATTTGTATTGTAAGAATCAGGGAATAGCTCCTAATCAGGTTACTACAGACAAGTATAACAAGACAATGATTAACTATTCAGGTAAGCCAGGAGATTATGAGTATATTTCCATGGTTGATGTTCTAAATGGCAAAATAGATAGTCGTGTCTTTAAGGATAGTATTATATTAGTTGGAGCTTATGCATCTGGTATGCAGGATAATTTTAATGTGCCAAATGGCTATAGCAAGCAGATGTTTGGAGTAGAGATACATGCCAATATATTGCAGTCCTTTATGCAGGGCAGATTTTCCATTAACGGAAATCCATATATGGCAGGAATTATTCTAGGACTTATATGTGGATTGTTACATATCATATTTAGAAAGTCTAAGATTTGGGTATCTACTATATTGATGGTGCTTGCCATTGTTGGAGAATTATTAGTAGGAGTTGGCCTTAATAATAATGGAAAGGCCATAAGCTTAATCTATTTTCCTATAATGCTTGTGGTGTCTTATATTTATTGTCTGGCAATAGGATATATATTAGAAAGCATAAAGCGTAAGAAGGTGCTTAATGCATTTAAGAAGTACGTGGCACCAGAGATAGTTGATGAGATAGCTAAAAAAGGAGATTTCCAGATAAAGCTTGGTGGAGAAAATAGAGACATAGCAGTTTTATTTGTGGATATTCGAGGATTTACAACTATGTCGGAGGTGCTTTCTCCAGAACAGGTTGTGGAGATACTTAATCACTATCTTGCGCTTACCACAGAAGCTATATTTAAAAACAAGGGAACCTTGGATAAATTCGTAGGTGATGCAACTATGGCAGTATTTAATTCACCATTTGATTTGGATGATTATGAATTTAGAGCAGTGTGTGCAGCTATGGACATAGTTGAAAAAGGTGTTGCATTAGAGGCAGAGCTACTTGAAAAGTACGGAAGAACAGTAGGCTTTGGAGTAGGTGTAAACTGTGGTCCTGCGGTTGTTGGTAATGTGGGCTGTGAGAACCGTATGGACTTTACAGCTATTGGTGATACAGTAAATACTGCGGCAAGACTTGAGTCCAATGCTAAGAAGGGACAGGTCCTAATTAGCGATGCTATATATGATAGAGTTAAAGATAGAATAGAAGTAGAAGAAGTTGGAGAGATACCTCTTAAAGGTAAGTCAAAGGGAGTGTTTGTTTACTCAGTTACTTCAGTAAAGAGAGATTAGGAGGAGTGGGAATGAAGAAAGAACTTAATGTTAAGGCCACCTTGGAAAATCTCCATACTGTTCTTGGCTTTATAGAGGAGAATTTGGAACTTGTAGAATGTCCTATGAAAATAGCCATGAAGATTGTGGTTTGTGTAGAAGAGTTATATGTAAATGTAGCTAGTTATGCCTACGAAGGAGTTTCGGGGGATTGTAGATTAGAGTTTGTAGTTGATGATGCTACACCTAACAGAGTGAACATTACTATACTAGATGAAGGCAAGCCATTTAATCCTCTGGAAAAGGAGGACCCAGATACAACTCTTGATGCAGATGAAAGAGAAATTGGAGGACTTGGAATTTTTATGGTGAAAAATATTATGGACACCATTTCTTACGAAAGAAAGGAAGAAAATAACATAATAATTATGGAAAAGTCCTGGTAAATATAGTATAATTAATTATTATGTGTGATTTGGAGGAGAAAACTATGGAAATTAAGAAGATACAGAATGATTCTGAGCTTACAATGTCAATTAGTGGACGCTTGGATACTAATGCGGCACCAAAGCTTATAGCAGATATTGACGAAAGCTTAGTGGAGGGTGTTAAATCATTTGTACTTGATATGGCTGAGTGTGATTATGTTGCCAGTTCAGGGCTTCGTGCAATCCTTGGAGCACAGAAGAAGATGAATGCTCTTCAGGGCACTATGGTTGTTAAGAATGTTGTAAGTGATGTTATGGAAGTATTTGAGATGACAGGATTTGCTGATATCCTGAATTTTGAATAAAACATAGGATAACAAGGGAGGTTGCTTATGGATTTTACTAACGAGATTGTGAAATTTGTATCAGATAAGGTTGGAGGAGTTTTGATAATATCTGATTCCTCAGATGAAATAGTATATGCTGATTCATATTTTACCAAAAAGTACAATCAAGACATAACAGGTTTAGATGCTACCGAAGTATTTATGTGGCTTGATGAGTGTCCAGAGGTTGAAGTTGATGGACCAGCAGTTGAGTGGGAGAATATTGACAGAGCAAGTAAGAAGTATTACAGAATTAATTCTTCCAAATTTGAGAAAGATGGAAAGATATATAGTATTCATTTAGAGACAGATATTACTGAGTATATGGGTCTTAACCGTGATATTACTAAGTATATGAGCTTTTTCAAGAAGCTTTCTGCATTTCAGACAGCGGTATTACAGAAGCTTTCTAATACATTTTATGAGCTTCTTCCTATGCTTACAGAGTACTTTAATGTAAGTAAGGCCTATTTCCTTATTCAAAGAGAAGGCCACATGGATGTAATTACATACAATAAGATGGGAGATGTGTATAGCAATGACCGTATAGGACTTAATGCTAAGGTTGAGAGTGCATTTACCATGAATGAAGAGGATGATATATTATTAACAAGCTTAGCGCCAGAGCTTCAGGAGGTTATGATACTGAATGGTAGCAAGGAAGATAGTGTGTTTAACAAGCTTTGTAATGGAGCCGTATCAGGACAGAAATACGCTATATACTTTGGCGCATGGCCTAATATGGACAAGGATTCTATGAAGGAGAAAACGCTCCTTAGCGTAATAAAGCTTTATGTTGAGAATGGAATCATGAAGGAAACTCTTAGATATAGCAGTGAGCACGATGGACTTACTGGACTATATAACAAGGCAAAATATTTAGAGATGATGGATGCTCAGTATCAGCTTATGGATTCCATTGGTATATTTAACTTAGATGTTAATAACCTTAAGGTGCTTAATGATACACAAGGTCATGAGGCAGGTGATAAGCTTCTTATAAAGGCTGCAAATAGTATCAGAAAGGTTACAAATAATAAGGTCCATGGATATAGAATGGGCGGTGATGAATTCCTTATGATAGCATGTGATGTTACTAAGGAGGAGGTTGATAACCTAAAGAACCGTTGGGAGGCAGAGCTTGAACGTCTAAACACAGTGGAGGATGGCATTAATTGTGTTATTGCAGCTGGTGTTGTATTCGGCGAAAAGGGATATAATTTTGCAGAGCTTATGAAGAAGGCAGATGAGCTTATGTACGAGGATAAAAAGGCTAAGAAAAAGCCAGGAGAAGAAATACGATAATATTTATCTAGGGAGGAAAAAACTATGAACTTTGTGGATTTGATTGAAGAGGCTAAGATGGATGGATGCTCAGATGTGCATATTACAGTAGGAACATCTATTGCTCGTAGAAGATATGGAAAGCTGGAGATGCTTGAGCCAATTCCAACTGCTCAGGAGTCAACTAACTTAATTCTTGAGACCTTGACAGAGGATCAAATAAGAAGAATACGCTCAGGAGAAGACTTGGATTTTGCGTATATGATACCAAGTGGTACAAGAGTAAGAGCAAATATTTATCATCAGAGAAATAATCTTGCTGCAACATATAGAATTCTTCAGAGCAAGATTCCTACTTTCGATGAATTAGAGATTCCAGAAGCAGTTAGAAAGCTTGTTAACGAGCCTAGAGGTTTAGTGCTTATTACTGGTCCTACAGGAAGTGGTAAGACAACAACTCTTGCTTCTATGATTGACTATATTAATAAGAAGATGGCTAAACATGTTATGACAATCGAGGATCCTATTGAGTACGTATATTACCATGCTAAGTCTATGATTCATCAGAGACAGGTGGGCACAGATGTAGATTCATTTGCTACAGCTCTTCGCTCAGCGCTTAGAGAGGATCCTGATATTATCCTTGTTGGAGAGATGAGAGATTTTGAGACTATAAGTGCTGCTATTACTGCGGCTGAGACAGGACATCTTGTTTTTGCCACTCTTCATACAACCACAGCAGCTCAGACTATTGAGCGTATTATTGATGCTTATCCGCCACATGGGCAGGCACAGGCTAGAACACAGCTTGCCAATGTATTAAAGGGTGTAGTAACACAGCAGCTTATTCCTAGAGATGATGAGGATGGAATGGCTATGGCTACAGAGATTCTTCTCAACAATGAAGCGGTAGCTAACCAGATTCGTGAGAATAAGACTCATCAGATTCCATCAGCTATGCAGTCAGGTGTCGCACAAGGTATGCATAGCATGAATGCTGATCTTAAGAGATTGGTTAGAGAGCAGAAGATTACAAATACTACTGCATTAAAGTTCTGTACTAATGTAAAGGATTACGAGAGTCAGAGATAATTGATGGAATAGTTTTATGCATATAAGGATTGCTGCTAGGTAAAAATGTTAATGCCAAGCAGCAATCCTTTTGTTTTACATTGAGTGAAATACTAGTAAAAAACTAGCACAAAACTAGCACAAAACTAGCAAAAAGAAAAATGTCTATTTTTTGTAAAAAAGTAGTTGACATTAAAATTCTACTGTGATATATTTTAATAGCTGTCGCGAAAGACAGTAAGAACCTTTGACAAATTAATAACATGATAACCCTGAAAATTCTTTAAGAGATTTTCAAAAGATTTAGTACAAATCTTACATTCAACAGAATGGAAACACAAACAGTAAAACAGGGACATTATTTAAGCTAGAGTTTAAAA